>NZ_CP102173.1:2461074-3691611 GCF_024584515.1 Aeromicrobium wangtongii
GCCTTGTCGGCCTTCGTCCCGGCGTTGTCGCCCACCACGACGTAGTCGGTCTTCTTCGACACCGAGCCGGACGCCTTGCCGCCGTGGGCGATGATCGTCTCCTTGACGGAGTCGCGGGTGAACCGCTCGAGCGAGCCGGTCACGACGATCGTCAGGCCCTCCAGCGTGCGCGGGATCGACTCGTCCCGTTCGTCGGCCATGACGACTCCTGCGTCACGCCACTGCCGGACGATGTCGGCGTGCCAGTCGACGCTGAACCAGTCGACGACCGCCTCGGCGATCGTGGGCCCCACGCCGTCGACGGCCGACAGCGTCTGGACCGGGTCGTCGACCGTGAGGACCTCCTCGATGGCCTCCATCGTGCCGAAGTGGGCCGCGAGCGCGCGGGCGGCAGTCGGGCCGACGTGCCGGATCGACAGGGCCACCAGCACCCGCCACAGCGGCTGGGTCTTGGCGGTCTGCAGATTCTTCAGCAGCGCGATGCCGTTGGCGCTCAGCACGCGGTCGCCGGAGCCGGCCTCGATCTCCTTCTTCTTGGCGGCACGGGTGTACAGCGGCACGCCCATCAGCTGCTCGGCGGTCAGCGCGAACAGGCCGCCCTCGTCGGTGAGCACCCCGGCGTCCAGCAGCGCCGTGGCGCCCTCCCACCCGAAGACCTCGATGTCGAACGCGCCCCGGCCGCCGACGTGCGTGAGCCGCTCGCGCAGCTGGGACGGGCACGAGCGGGTGTTGGGGCAGCGGATGTCCTTGTCGCCCTCACGCGACGGGGCCAGCGGTGTGCCGCACGAGGGGCACTCGGTCGGGAAGACGAACTCGCGCTCGCTGCCGTCGCGCAGCGCCACGACCGGCCCGACGATCTCGGGGATCACGTCGCCCGCCTTGCGCAGCACGACCATGTCGCCGATCCGCACGCCCTTGCGCTTCACCTCGTGCTGGTTGTGCAGCGTGGCCATCTCGACGGTCGAGCCGGCGACCCGGATCGGCTCCATGACGCCGTAGGGGGTGACCCGGCCGGTGCGGCCCACGTTGACCCGGATGTCCAGCAGCCGGGTGTTGACCTCCTCGGGAGGGTACTTCCAGGCGATGGCCCAGCGCGGAGCGCGGGACGTCGCGCCGAGGCGTCGCTGGCGGTCGACCTGGTCGACCTTGACCACGACGCCGTCGATCTCGTGGACCACGTCGTGGCGGTGCTCGCCGTAGTAGGCGATGAACTCCTCGACCGCGGCGAGATCCTTGACCACCTTCGCTCGGTCGCTGGTGGGCAGGCCCCATGCCTTGAGCGCGTCATAGGCCTCGCTCTGCCGCTCGGGGTTGAATCCCTCGCGGTAGCCGAGGCCGTGGCAGACCATCGACAGCGGACGGCTCGCGGTGACCGAGGAGTCCTTCATGCGCAGCGTGCCGGCGGCGGCGTTGCGGGGGTTGGAGAACGGAGTCTTGCCCGACTCGGCCCACGCGGTGTTGAACTCCTCGAATTCCTTGGTCGGGAAGAACACCTCGCCGCGGACCTCTACATAGGCCGGGATCGGGTACTCGTCCGACGGCGTGAGCTCGTGCGGGATGACCTTGATCGTGCGGACGTTGTTCGTGACGTCCTCGCCCACCCGGCCGTCGCCGCGGGTGACACCGCGGGTGAGCCTGCCGTTCTCGTACGTCAGGGAGATCGCCAATCCGTCGACCTTGAGCTCGCAGAGGAACTCGGCGTCGTCGACGCCCTCGCGGATCAACCGGCCGTGCCACGCCTCGAGCTCCTCGATCGAGAAGGCGTTGTCGAGGCTGAGCAGTCGCTCACGGTGCTCGTACGCCGCGAACGAGGACGAGGCGTAGCCGCCGACGGTCTGGGTCGGAGAGTCGGGCGTGCGCAGCTCGGGCAGCTGCTCCTCCAAGCCCTCCAGCTCGCGCATGAGCTGGTCGTACTCGGCATCGGAGATCGTCGGCGAGTCCTCGACGTAGTACCGCTCGCGATGCTCCATGAGCGTCTCCGCGAGCTCCTTGTGCCGCTGCCTCAGCTCGTCGTCATTGCCCATGGACCCGACTTTATCGCCGGTCGGCGACACTCTGCGCGGCGGCGAGCGCGTCCCCCGCCCACTGGGGCGACGCCCCGGCCAGACCGCAGGTCGGCGTCACGACGAGGCGGCCGTCGTACGTCTCCTCGCCGAAGCCGAAGTGGCCGAAGAAGGTCTGGATCCGCTCGACCAGGGCCTTGTGCGAGATGGCCGTGTCAGTCGAGGGGACGACGCCGAACCACAGGTCGACGCCCTTCTCGAAGGTCTCGGCCCACACGTCGTCGGGACGGATCAGCCCGAGGTCGAACGAGATCGCGGTGAACCCCGCGCCGGCGAGCAGCTCGACCGGGACGTCGGTGGCGCACGAGTGGACGACCGGGCGTGCGCCGGCGTCGATGATCACCTCGACGACACCCCGCAGCAGCGCGTCGGCCTCCGGCGGGTGGACGGTGCGGTGGCTCCCCCAACCACTGGCGGTCGGGACGCGGCCGGCCAGGACGGCGGTGATCGCCGGCTCGTCGACCTGCACGATGACCTCGGACCCGGCGAATCGTCGGCGGACGTCCGCGAGGTGGGAGCGCAGCCCTTCGGCCAGCGACTGGCTCAGCTCGCGGCGTGCTCCATGGTCGGCCAGCATCTTGTCGCCGCGCGGGCGCTCGACGGTGGCGGCCAGCGTGAGCGGTCCGGTGATCTGGATCTTGATCGGTCCGGTGTGCTCCTGGGTCATCTCCTCGGCGAGGTCCAGATCCTGGGCCAGGAGCGAGCGGGCCCGGCGGATGTCGCCTCCCTCCCCCACGCCGACGCGCCAGCCATCGGGCTGCAGGTCGGCCTCCAGCCCCTCCAGCACCGCGAGGGTCCGGCCGATCATGCCGGCGTGGACGCCGCGGGCCGGGAGCTCGGGGACGTACGGCAGGTCGCCGACCGTGTCGAGCACGATGCGCAGCGACTCCGCGAAGTCCGTGCCGGGCATCGATCCGATGCCGGTCGCCAGTGCCATGTAGTCCTATTTTCTGTCTTGGGCGGTGTCTGAGCCACGTATCCAGCTCCCGATAGGTGTGTCAAGCACCGCTCCGGAGCGAGATAGGTGGCTAGTGCACCGCCACACGGGTGGTGGCGGAGATCGTGGCGGAGCCGACGACGCGGGTGCCGGCGTAGATGACACACGCCTGGCCGGGGGCGATGCCGCTGGCCGGGTCGATCAGGTCGACGTGGACGGTGGTTTCGACAGGCTCAACCGGCGTGGTTTCGACAGGCTCAACCGGCGCGACGGTGACCCGGGCGCGGTGCTCATCGCCGTGGGCGCGCAGCTGGACGGTGCAGTCCAGCGGCTCGGTCGGGGCGGTGCCGCACCACAAGGGCTTGACGCACTCCAGCGCGTCCACCGACAGTGCCTCGCGGGAGCCGACCGTGACCGTGCCGCTGACCGGCTCGATGTCCAGGACGAACCGCGGCTTGCCGTCGTCGGCCGGCACGCCCAGGCGCAGGCCGCGGCGCTGGCCGATCGTGAACGCGTACGCGCCGTCGTGCTCGCGCAGCACCGTGCCGTCCTCGTCGACGATCGACCCGGGCTTGGGGCCGAGCTTCTCGGCGAGCCAGCCGGCGTTGTCGCCGTCGGGGATGAAGCAGATGTCGTGGCTGTCGGGCTTCTGCGCGACCTGGATGCCGCGGGCGGCGGCCTCGGCCCGCACGACGTCCTTGGTGGTGTCGCCCAGCGGGAACAGCGAGTGCGCCAGCTGCTCCTGGGTCAGGACGCCCAGCACGTACGACTGGTCCTTGCCCATGTCGATCGCGCGATGCATCTCGATCGTCCCGTCGGGGGCGGTCTCGAGCTGCGCATAGTGCCCGGTCGCCACGGCGTCAAAGCCCAGCGCCATAGCGCGGTCGAGCACGGCGGCGAACTTGATCTTCTCGTTGCAGCGCAGGCACGGGTTCGGGGTGCGTCCGGCGGTGTACTCGGCGATGAAGTCGTCGACGACGTGATCGGCGAACTCCTCGCTCATGTCCCACACGTAGAACGGGATGCCCAGCGCATCGGCCGCGCGGCGCGCGTCGCCGGCATCCTCGATCGAGCAGCAGCCGCGGGCGCCGGAGCGGTACGAGCGGGGGTTGCGGCTCAGCGCCAGGTGCACGCCGGTCACGTCGTGGCCGGCGTCGACCGCACGGGCAGCGGCCACGGCCGAGTCGACGCCGCCGGACATCGCCGCGACGATTCTCATCGGTGCCTCCGGCACGGGGCCCTCACGAGCCGCTCCGCACCAGCGATGCCCGCAGGGCGCGCTGGCGCACCGCCGGCAGCGCCTCCAGCAGGCGGTCGACATCGGCCTCGGTCGAGGTGTGCCCGAGGCTGAAGCGCAGCGACCCACGGGCGGCGGTGTCGTCGTAGCCCATCGCGAGCAGCACGTGGCTGGGCTGCGGCACGCCGGCGGCGCACGCCGATCCGGTCGAGCACTCGATGCCCTGCGCGTCCAGCAGCATCAGCATCGCGTCGCCCTCGCACCCGGGGAACGTCACGTGCGCGATGTTGGGCAGGCGGTGATCGGGTCCCGGCTCGGGATCGCCGTTGACGATCGCATCGGGCACGACCCGCACGACGCCCTCGACCAGGCGGCGGCGCAATGTCTCGATGCGTTCCACGGTCTCGGCCTGACGGGCGATCGTGACGTCGACCGCCTTGGCGAACGCGGCGATCAGCGGGACGCTGACGGTGCCGGAGCGCAGGTCGCGCTCCTGCCCGCCGCCGTGCAGCAAGGGTGTCGCGTCGATCTCGCGGCGGATGATCAAGGCGCCCACGCCGACCGGTCCGCCCAGCTTGTGGGCGGTCACCGTCATGGCGTCCAGGCCGCTCGCGGCGAAGTCCAGAGGCACGTAGCCAGCGGCCTGCACCGCGTCGCTGTGCACCGGGATGCCGTGCGCCCGGGCGATCTCCACGACGTCCGCGATCGGCTGGATCGTGCCCATCTCGTTGTTGGCCCACATCGTGGTGACCGCCGAGACGCTGGACGGCTCGCGCTCGACGGCGGCACGCAGCGCGTCGACCAGGATGCGTCCCTGCTTGTCGACGGGGGTCATCTCGACCTCGGCGCCCTCGTGCTTGGCCAGCCAGGTGACGGGGTCGAGCAGTGCGTGGTGCTCGATCGAGCTGAAGACGATGCGGTGGCGTGCCGAGTCCTGCGCCAGCCGCGACCAGTACAGGCCCTTGATGGCCAGGTTGTTGGCCTCGGTGCCGCCGGAGCAGAACACGACCTCGCTGGGACGGGCGCCGAAGCGCTCCGCGATCAGCTCACGGGCCTCCTCGACCGTCCGGCGGGCAGCCCGGCCGGAGGCGTGCAGCGACGATGCGTTGCCGGTGATGGCCATCTGCTCGGCCATCGCCGCGATCGCCTCGGGGACCATCGGCGTGGTCGCCGCATGGTCGAGGTAGACCGTTCCGTCCGAGTCGTTCATCGCCCCCCAGCGTATCCCGCGTCCGTACACGCGTGCGCGCCCGTCGGGCAGCGAACGTCAGGACGAAGCCGCGACGGGCAGCAGGGAGATCAGCACGAACAGCAGGACGAAGGTGACCAGCACTCCGCCGAAGACGGTCAGCCAGGGATGCCGGTACGTCCACGGCAGGAGTCCGGGGGCGCGGCGCTGCCACGCACGGGCGTCCATGAACCCCGTCGCGGTGTCGACACCGATGATCGAGACCAGCTCGTCGAGGACAGCAGGACTCCACGAGCCGCTGTCGAGCATGATGCGGCGCCGCCCGCCGCGGCGGTGCCGATGCCCAGCGCACACGCCAGGACCTGTCGCAGGACCGCGCGGTCCGACCGGAGCTCCCGCACCGCGGGCCCGATCACCCGTCGGCGGTTCAGGAGGCGCCCTTGACGAGGGCCTGAGACTCGCGCACCGGGACATTGGTGGTCGAGTCCATCACCACGCCGTCCAGCTGCTGCTCACCGGCCGGCACTCCCGGACCGGTGCCACGCCAGGACGCTGTCCATGCGACGGTCGCCCGCACCGGAAATCCGCCCTCGTACGCCGTCGAGGCACGCTGGAAGGTCAGCGTGCAGGCCGAGCTCTGTGGCGTCCCGCTCGCATAGACGGTCCGGGCCTGGGCGATCGAGCACGACGCGGCACCCGCCGGTGAGGCGATCTGCAGCTTGCTGGCCTTGGCCGTCACCGTCACCGTCATCTGCTGCCCGCCGGCATCGGCAGTAGCGGTCACCCTTCGCTCGCCGCCCGCATCGCCCACGGCCGGCTCCGGGTTGGTGACCCAGAACCACGTCGGGAGATTGACCAGGGTGCCGCCACCGAGCGAGTCAGCCTTGGGATTCCAGTTGAGCTCCGGCCCTTCGAGGTCGATGTTCTCCATCGCGACGTCGGCCATCTCCTCGGGATCCGGAATGGGCTCAGGCGGGTTTCCGGGCTCGAACGGGCGCAGGAGGAGACCGATGAACAGTCCGCGGTAGGGACCGGAGAAGTCGTTGCACCCCGCGGCCTCGAGCTGTGCGGGACTCGCCGTCGGGCTGGTCTTGCGCTGGTACCACTCGAAGGTCTTGCCGGCCTCCTCGTCCTTCTTCAGCTGGTCGAGGGCCTTCTGATCGAGGTTGATGCCGAACATGACCTGGAAGATCAGAGCGATGCTCTCGATGCTGTCGCCGCTGACGTCGCTCTTCTCCCACCAGCAGATGGCGGGTGCACTCACGGTGGTCGTGCCGCTGCGACCGCCCTTGACGTGGCCGCTGACGCGGATCTCCGCCCTGGCCTCGAGGTTGCCCGGCCCGGCCGTGCCTCCGGGACCAGCCTTGTCGGCCGAGACGGGCGACGACAGGGCCGCGGCGCCGAGCGCCCCGACGGACACGGCCGTGGCCATGCGGATGAGCAGACGAGTCTTCATGTTCTTCCCCCGGAGCATGTGCGATCTCCCCTGAAATCGCAGCTGCTCCGATGATGCCAGCCCCTGACCGCCCTGTCGATCCGTGGTGGCGTGAAGACTCCTCAGCTGCGGCAGTCCTGTTGGCGACGCTCCGTCGTCAGACCGGTCACGAGCCACCGTCCGTCCTTGCGGGTCAGTTGGGCGATGATCGAGTAGAACGGCGTGACCTCCTCGACGGGCTTGCCCGCGGCATCGACCTCGAACGTGAAGTTCTCCGAGCAGTCCCGGATCACGGCCGCGTCGCCCTTGACCCCGACTGCCAGCACGTGGTCACGCGTCCAACCGACGCTGCGATGGTTCTTGGTCTTGAGCTGGTTGAGGTAGTCGAGCACATCGGTCAGGGGCTTGCCCCGGGCCTGGTCGAGGCCCGGCGCAGGCTCGAGCTTGTCGTACGTCGCGGAGACCGCCTGCCAGTACGTCATCCACGCGTCGACGGCAGCCTTCTCGTCTGCTGTCTTGGCCACGCTGCTGCCGAGCACTGCCACGGCGACCTTGGCCGCCTCCGGAGTGGTGGTGGGCAGGGGGGCGTCGGTGGTCGCCGAAGGAGTCGGCGAAGGAGTCGCCGAGGCGGACGGACTGGCGGACTTCACGGGCTTGATCGCCTCGGACTCGTCGCTTCCCCCGCAGGCCGACAGAGCCAGGACCGGGACGATGACCAGTGTGGACAGGACTCGACGGCGCACATTTCCCCCTGAGATGACGACCAACTGTCGCGATCACCCTAATACAGGACAGCGCGCCTGCGGGCTCATCGTCGTCTGAGCGCGGCACGGCCCCCGTGGCTAAACTCGGTGGATGAGCGCACCCTCGGAGCGCACGACCATGCTCGTCACCGGCGCGGCCGGACCGGCGGGGCGCGCACTCGGCGTCCAGGCGCTGGCGCAGGCCGACAGGGGTGGGGGTCCGCGCCTGGTGGGCGTCGACCTCGCGCCGACCGACGTCCCCGGGTACGACGCGGTCCTGCCGGCGGTGGGCGCGCTCGACCCGGCGTACGACCAGGACATGCGCGACCTGGTGGCGCGGCTGCGTCCCGACCTCGTCGTCCCCACCGTCGCCGAGGAGCTGCCCCGGCTCGCCGTCCTCGGCCTGGCGACGGGGATGGGCGCGGGGCTGGTGCTCTCGGCGCCGGGCCCGGTCGCCGTCGCCGCCGACAAGCTGCTCACCATGTGGGCGCTGGCCGAGCGCGGCGTCGCGGTGCCGCCGCACGCCACCGTGGCGGAGGTGGGCTCGGCGGCCGACGCCGTGTCCTGGGGCGGCGGCCTCGTCGTGGTGAAGCCGCGGGTGAGCCGCGGTGGTCGCGGCGTGCACGTCGTCGAGGACGGGGGCGACCCGGTGTGGGACTCGCTCGACGCGACGTGGCTGGTCCAGGGCTACGCGCCGGGCGTCGAGTACAGCCCCCAGGTCTACCGCTCGCCGCACACCGGCAGGTGCCGGGTCGTGGTGCTGCGCAAGACCGAGCTCAAGCAGGGCCGGGTGGGCAACGCGGCGGCGGTCGAGCGCCTGCCCGACGACGCCGAGCCCGACGTGGCCGCGCTGGCCGTCCGCACGGTGGAGGCGCTGGACCTGGTGGGTCCGGTCGACATGGACGTGCGGAGGGCGGGCGACGGGACCCCCGTGGTGCTCGAGGTCAACAGCAGGTTCGGCGCGCTGTCCGCCCACGCCCCAGAGGTCCTCGAGGACGTGCTCGTCGAGTGGTCGGGCTGATCCGTGATCGCCTTCGTGGCGGCGCTGGTCCTCGTGCTGCTCGTGCCGCTCGCCGCCGCCGGGATCGTGCGTCTCGGGATGGTGCCGTTCGCCCTCGTCTTCGAGGTCCGCGCCCGGCGCAGCGGCCTCGGGCCGGGCGGCTACGGCCCGATGTTCACCGAGGCGCCGCGACTGACCGTGGTGGTGCCGGCCTTCGAGGAGGCGCGCGTCATCGACCAGTGCGTACGCTCCATCGCCCGCAGCGACTATCCCCACCTGGAGATCGTGTGCGTCGACGACGGCTCCACCGACGACACCTTCGCGCGAATGCAGCAGCTGGCCGCCGACCACCCGGGCGTCGTGCGGGCGCTGCGGCAGGCCAACGCAGGCAAGGGCGCAGCCCTCAACACCGGGATCGCTGCGGCCGCCGGTGAGGTCCTCGTGCTCGTCGACGCCGACGGTGTCTTCCGCCCCGACACCCTGACGATGCTGCTGCAGGGCTTCCGCAACCCGCGCATCGGCGCGGTGTGCGGCAACGACAGGCCGGTGAACCTCGACCGGACGCTCACCCGCCTCCTCTCCGTCATCAGTCACGTCGGCACCGGGCTGATGCGTCGCGGTCTCGACGTGCTCGGTTGCCTGCCGGTCGTGTCCGGCAACATCGGCGCCTATCGTCGCGACGTGCTCGACCGGGTGGGGCCGCTGCGCACGGACACGCTGGGCGAGGACCTGGAGCTGACCTGGCGGGTCCACCGGGCGGGCTTCCAGGTGGCGTTCGCGCCGCAGGCCGTGGTGTACGCCGAGTCGCCCTCCACCCTGCGAGGGCTGTGGCGGCAGCGGGTGCGGTGGGCGCGGGGACTGCTGCAGACCATCGAGATGCACTGGCCGATGGTGGGCAACCCCCGGTACGGCACCTTCGGCGTCTACCTGCTCTTCAACATCGTCACCCAGGTGATCGCGCCCTTCCTGCAGCTGTCGGCCGCGGTGGGCGTGGGCTGGCTCCTCGCCGTGGACGGCACCGACTGGCTGCCACAGGCCTGGTGGGCGTGGGTGCTGCTGCTGGGGGTGCCGACGTCGCTGGCGCTGCTGGCGCTCGCGCTGGCGCTCGACCGGGCAGTCGACGACCTGCGCCACCTCTGGACGGTCCCGCTGTGGCCGCTCTACTCGACCCTGATGACCTTCGTCGTGCTGGACGCCGTACGGCTCGAGCTCGGGAACGCGGAGAACCGATGGAACAAACTGGAACGGACCGGAACGGTCTCGGTGCGGGGACTGAGCGACAACGATGGCCGTGGCTCCTGATCGTCGTGGGCATCGTGACCACCTCCGTGGTCGCCGCCCTGGCGATCTCGCAGCCGTGGGAGACGACCAGCCCCACCGCGTCGGGCAAGGACACCACGTCGGTGCCCCCGATGCGCCCCTCCCTGGTCCCCGACAAGACCCGGTCGGTGAGCGTCGACTTCGCGACCGTCGTCGACCCGGACACCAACTGGTCGCAGGTCGCCGGCCGGCTCGACGAGGCGGGCGCCAACGCGGTCGAGCTCAACGCCGGGCGGATCGAGTTCACCGCCTTCGACTGGAAGGCCCATCCCGCGGCGGCCGCCGAGCCCGGCACCGACCACCTGGCCCGGGCGGCCCGGGACCTCCACCGGGCGGCGGACGGGTCGAACCGCCAGGTCGGCCTGATCGTCGACGCCATGGCACCGAACTGGCTGGCGGACCACCCGCGCGCCGCCGGGGTCTCCATCGACGGACGCCGGGCGGTCTACCAGGCCTCGGCCAGCCAGCTCGTCCACGGCGAGGTCGGCCGACGCCTGGTCGACTTCGTCGGCGCGCTCTGCGAGCGCTACGACCCCGCCCAGATCTCGATCACCGAGCTGTTCCTCAACGGCTACACCTTCGGCAGCGACGACCGGCGACTCTTCAAGCAGATGACCGGCCGCAGCGACTGGCCGCGCACCAGCGACGGGTCGATCAACGAGGAGGCGTCCAGCATCAAGGCGTGGCGCGCGGCGGTGATCGCCGACCTGCTCGGGCGGATGCGGAAGCGGATGGACGCCACCCGGGACGGTGCGGGGTCGCGGGTCGGCCTCGCGATGGACGTACGGATCAACTGGAAGCACCCGGCCCGCGGCGACCTGATCAGCGGCCACGACTACGCCGTCCTGCTCGGCCAGTTCGAGCGCCTGATCCTGTGGGCCTACCTCTACCGCACCCACCGCTCGAAGGACCTCGAGCAAGTGCTCGACCGGCTGGAGCAGACCGGGCTCGACATGTCGCGGCTGACCGTGTCGGTCGGGGTCTGGGATCGACCGCCCGGTCCGCGGGTCCGACCGATCAGCACGTCGCGGTTCGTCGCCGCGCTGCGGGCCGCGGAGACCCACGGGATCACCTCGGTCAACGTGACGCCGTTGTCGCTGATGTCCGATCCCTACTGGAAGGCGCTCGCCTCGGTGTGGAACCCCGACGGCACCTAGCCCTCGTGGTCGGCGCGGGCCGCGGCGTCGGGCAGCCGGACGACGACCTCCGTGCCGCGTCCGGGCTCGCTGTCGATCGTGAGCGTGCCGCGGTGCTCCGACACGAGCGCCTGGACGAGCGTGAGGCCGAGCCCGACGCCCGCGATCCGGCGACGGCGGCTCTCGCGCGAGCGGTAGAAGGGCTCGGTGATGCGGCGCAGCTCGTCCGGTTCGATCCCGGCGCCGTCGTCGGCGACCCGGATCCGTGCGCCGCGTCCGCCGTCGGGCGCGGGCTCGGCCACCACCTCGACCCGGACCTGCCCGCCGGCGTGGCTGAACTTGACGGCGTTCGTGAGGAGGTTGTCGACGACCTGGCCGAGCCGCTGCGGGTCCGAGACGAGCGGCACGCGGTCGTCGCCGGACAGCTCCAGCGCCACGTCGGCGGCGTCCGCGATCGGCCGGACGCTGGCGAGCGCCGCCCGCACGACCTCGACGGCGTCGACCTCCTCGTGGGCCATCCGCTCGCCGGCCGCCAGGCGGGCGCTGAGGAGCAGGTCGTCGACGAGGCCACGGAGGCGGCGGGCGTTGCGGGCCAGCACCTCGACGTACTCGCGCTGCTCCGTCGTGAGCGCAGCGGGCTCGAGCCGCAGCAGGTCGACGTAGCCGAGGATCGAGACCAGCGGCGTGCGCAGCTCGTGGGTGACCAGTCCGATGAACTGCTCCTGCCGCTCCTCCTCCTCCTCGCGCGCGGTCACGTCGGTCGCGACGACGAGGTAGCCCTCCGGCGGGGCCGGGCCCGGCCCCGAGCCCGGCTCCGACGCAGGCTCCGAGGCGTTGCCCGGTCGGGGCGTCACGACGTACTCCACGACACGCGCCGAACCGCCGATCGACCGTCGCCACTGCGAGACGTGCGAGCCGCCGTCGGCCGCCGCCCCGACGAGCCCGGCCAGCGATGCGCCGTCCTCGCCCATCAGCCGGGTCAGCTCGGTGCCCACCAGGCGGTCGGCGGGAGCCTCGAAGAGCCGCTCGGCACCGCTGCTCGCCGCCACCAGGCGGCCGGTCGCGTCGGTCGCTATGATCGCCTGCTCGGACGCGGCGGACATGATGCTGCGCATCAGGTCCTCGGCCGCCGCCAGGCTGCGCTCGTGCCGGCGGACGGTGGAGATCATCGCGTGGCTGTGGACCATCAGGGCGCAGATCATCAGCGCGGTGACCACGCCGTGCAGCACGGGGTAGAACCGGTCTTCGGCGAGGAACACCGGGGCGAAGCAGGCGAGGGTGACGGTGAGGAGTCCCGCCAGGAGCGGGAGGAGGCCGGGGACCAGCGCGAGAGCGATGCCGGGGACGAAGAGCAGCACGGCGACCGAGCCGGTTCGGTCCCCGCTGCCGAGGTCGAGCAGGGACACCGCGAGGATCTGGCCGAGGGGGAGCAGCAGCATCCACTCGCGCGACCAGCGCGCCGGCCGCGCCAGGCTCGCCAGCGCCTGGACCGTGAGGCTCACCGCGACCGCGGCGACGACGAGCGGGGCGCGAGTGGGCAAGGGGATCTTGGAGACGATCAGGGCCACCAGGACGACCAGCAGGGTGAACGGCAGGTGGCGCCACCCCGATGCGTCCGGCGTCGGCCACGCGTCGGCGACCCGGCGGGTCAGCTCGCGCACCCGCGTGCCGCCCACCGTGGGCATCAGCCGACGCCGCCGTGGGCGGTGTCCGCCGCGGAGTCGTCCACGGCCTGCGTCGCCCGCACCGTGGTCGTGGCGCGCACCGTCTGGGTCACCCGGACGGTCTCGAGCGGCTCCGCCTCCAGGGCTCTGCTGAAGCGGGCCCAGTAGCGCGCGGTCGCGCGGACCACGTCGGGCTGGATGTAGTCGCGATGCCTCTGCGAGACGAAGGCGGCGAGCATCTCGAGCTTGGTGTCGACGAAACCGTCGACGGTGACGAAGCGGTTGGGCCGGAAGTCGACGGTGGACGACGGGCTCTGGAAGCACCACAGGTCCGCCACCGACCGCGCGCCGACCTCCACGGCGTCGTGCACGGCGCGGTGGTCCTGGTGGCGGTCGTGCATGCCATGGGTGTAGATGCGGTCGGGGTCGACCTCCGCGACGGTCTGCTCGACGGCCCCGATGAGGCCGTCCGCGGGTGACATCCGGGTGTCGGCGAAGTCCAGGTGGATCAGCCGAGCGCCGACCACGGCGGCCGCGTGCATCGCCTCCTGGTGGCGGACGTCGGCGCTCCCACCGACCGCGCCGCCGGACAGGATGAGCGTGGTGAGCTCGTCGCCGGCCGCCGCGTGGGCCGCGAGCGTCGCACCCACCCCGAGCTCGACGTCGTCGGGGTGCGCACCGATCGCCAGCACCCGCAGCCTCGACGGGGCCTGGCGGCTGCGGGCCAGCTGCGCCAGCTCGCGGACCCGCCTGACCAGCTCCTCGGCCCCGATCGGCTTGGCGATGAAGTCATCGGCGTCCTCGCGGAGCGCCTCGACAGCGTGGTCGAAGGTCGGGTAGGCGGTGAGGATCAGGATCGCGATGCTCGGGTTGAGCGCGCGGAACTCCGGCAGCACCTGCAACCCCGAGCGGCCCGGGAGCCGGATGTCGGCCACGAGCACGTCGTAGCCGTGCCGCCGCATCGCCGCGACGGCCTCGTCGGCCGTGCCCGCCAGGTCGACCTCCATCCCGCCGTGTCGCTGGAGGCTGGCACGCATGAAGTTGGCCGCGTCGCGGTCGTCCTCGAGCACGAGCACCCGGATCGCTGCCTCGGCCATGGTTTCCCCTCGCGGACGACGTGGTTCCACGGTACCGCGGCCCCCTTGCCCAGGAGGCTTCCGCAGGGTGGCCGCCCCGACCGTCCCGGTCAGCAGCCAGGAGCCGTCGCGATGGGTTCAGGCCCGCCCGAGAAATTCGGACGAGCAACCCCCGACAGGGTGATCAGCACGAGCGGACGCACGAAGGCGCGCACCCGTCCGTGGACGGAGTGCGCGCCTTCGTATGCCTGCGTGCGCTGGATTCAGCCCTTGAGGGCCGAGGCGAGCTGCTCGTCGGTCTGCTCGAGAGCCTCAGCGGCCTTCGTCAGGTACTCGCCCATGCCCTCCAGGCCCGAGATGGCCTGCTTGGCGCCCTTGTCGAAGTCCTCGTAGGACACGTTGAACGCCTTCGAGGACTTGTCGGTGACGTAGCCACCTTCGACGAGGGTTCGCACCAGGTCCATGAGCTTCCCGAGGGTCACCTCGATCTCGTTCTGACCGCCCCTGAGCTGGGTCGCCGCTCCGCGCATCTCTTCATAGGTGACATTCATGTTCGCCATAGGTCGAGCCTTTCTCGTCGAATATCCTGCGCCGGCCCCCCGATGGCCTCTGCTGGCCCCGGTACTCAACCCGGCATGTGGCCAACACCATAACGGAGACAGGGTGAATCTTCATCTCCAACACCGAACCGATTTCGCCGAGCCGGGCGTCGGTGGGACGCCGCCCACCTATGCTGACCCGCATGCGTGTCGAAGTGACTGTGATCCAGCCTGAGGTCGGCCTGCGCCGCGACATCGTGCTGGACGCCGACGAGTCCACTCCCCTGGGCGATGTCATCGCCGAGATCGCCGGGCTGAGCGGCACGTCCGTCATCGAGTCGCCCCACGTCATCTCCTTGGCCGCGCGCCGCAGCGGCCGGTCCCCGGACAGCGTGGCCGACGCGGCTCCGACGGTCTACCTGCGTGGCGAGCCGCTCGACCCGGGCAGCCCGGTCGCAGAGGCCGGCCTCAAGACCGGGTCGATCCTGTCGATCGGCGACCCGGCCGCCTCGATCGTCGACGAGCCGGAGGGCCTGGTCGAGATCCGGATCGTGTCCGGCACCGGCGCGGGCGCGGTCCACCGGCTGATGGCCGGCGAGGCCGGCATCGGCACGGATCCCGGATGCACCATTCGGCTCGCGGACGACCGGGTGCCGCCGGTCGCCGTCTCGATCGAGGTGTCGCTGCGCGGCGAGGTCACCGTCAGCGTGATGGAGGGTGCCGCCGACGTGCTCGCCGAGACGGTGCCGCACGCCGATCCCCCGCTGGCGCTGGACCGCGAGGAGCTGACCGACACCACGACGTGGGAGATCGGCTCGCAGCTGAGCGTCGGCGACATCCTGCTCGAGCTGGAGACGATCCAGGAACCGGACGCAGCCGTCGACGACAGCGCGGACCCCGGCTGGAGCGACTACAACCGTCCGCCCCGCCTGCTGCCGCCCGAGCGTCCGACCCAGTTCAAGCTGCCCCAGCTCCCGTCGCAGCAGAGCAAGAACGGGCTGCCGTGGCTGACGATGATGATCCCGGTCGTGATGGGCGTGTCCCTGGCACTCATCACCGGACGCATGTACATGCTCATGATGGCCGCGATGTCGCCGATGATGATGCTCGGCTCGTACCTGCAGAGCAAGAAGACCGGCAAGCAGACGTACCGCCAGCAGATGGCCGAGCACAAGGAGAAGACGGCCGCCGTCGAGGCTGACATCGCGCAAGCGGTCGTCGACGAACGGATCGCCCGCCGCATGGAGGCCCCCGACCCGGCGCTGGCCCTGCTCATCGCGAGCGGACCGCGGGCCCGGCTGTGGGAACGCCGGACGACCGACCCGGACTACCTGTCGATCCGACTGGGTGTCGGCGACCTGGAGTCCGACGTCACGGTCGACGACCCCCAGCAGATGGAGCACAAGCGCAAGACCGTCCGCCCCGCCTATGACGTGCCCGTCACGCTGCCGCTGGAGGAGCGCGGCGTCGTCGGCATCGCTGGACAGGGCGACCTGCCCCGGCGCGTCTGCACCTGGGCGATCGCGCAGCTGGCGACCCTCCAGAGCCCTCGCGACACGCAGGTCTACGTGCTGACCGACGCCGAGGGTGCGGACGCCTGGGAGTGGCTGCGGTGGCTGCCTCACGCCCGCCCGCAGTTCGGCCAGGACACCGTCGTGACGATCGGCATCGACACCGAGACCTGCGCCCGCCGCATCGCCGAGCTCTCCGCGTCCCTCGCCGCTCGTGCCCAGGCGGCCTCCAAGTCCTCCTCCAAGCCGGCCCGCGTCGACGCTGACATCGTCATCGTCTTCGACGGCGCCCGGCGACTGCGATCGCTGCCGGGCGTCGTCGCGCTGCTGAAGCAGGGCCCCGCGCTCGGCATCTACTCGATCTGCCTCGACACTGACGAGCGGCTGCTGCCCGAGGAGGCCAGCGCCGTCGTCCTGGAGACCCCGCGTGGACTGACGCTGCGCCAGCAGCGCGTCACGGTGGTCGACGACATCATCCCCGACCTGGTCGACCCCGCCTGGCTGTCCCGGCTGGCCCGCTCGCTCGCTCCGCTGCGCGACATCTCCGGTGGGGACGACGACTCGGTGCTGCCGTCGGCGTGTCGGCTCACCGAGGTCATGGCGCTCGAGCCACCGACGTCCGAGCTCATCCGGGCCCGGTGGTCGATCAGCCCTCGCTCGACCGAGGCCGTCGTCGGCATCTCGCTGGACGGGCCGTTCTCGATCGACATGCGCAAGGACGGGCCGCACGGCCTGGTCGCCGGCACGACCGGCGCCGGCAAGTCCGAGCTGCTGCAGACCATCGTCGCGTCCCTGGCGGTCTCCAACCGGCCCGACGGGATGACCTTCGTGCTGGTCGACTACAAGGGCGGTGCGGCGTTCAAGGACTGCGTCGACCTGCCCCACACCGTCGGCATGGTCACCGACCTCGACACGCACCTGGTCGAGCGGGCCCTGGTGTCGCTGGGCGCCGAGCTCAACCGGCGCGAGCACATGCTCGCCGCCGCCGGAGCCAAGGACATCGAGGACTACGTCGACCTGCAGGCCAAGCGACCCGAGCTGGCGGCGATGCCGCGTCTGCTGATCGTCATCGACGAGTTCGCGTCATTGGCCCGCGAGCTGCCCGACTTCGTGACCGGCCTGGTCAACATCGCTCAGCGGGGACGCTCGCTGGGCATCCACCTCATCCTGGCGACGCAGCGGCCCAGCGGTGTCGTCTCCCCCGAGATCCGCGCCAACACCAACTTGCGCATCGCGCTGCGCGTCACCGACGGCTCGGAGAGCACGGACGTCATCGACGCCCCCGATGCCGGCAACATCTCCAAGGCCACGCCGGGCCGCGCCTACGTCCGGCTCGGTGCGAACTCGCTGGTGCCGTTCCAGTCCGGACGCGTCGGCGGCCGGCGGCCGGGCACCGTCAACACGAGCGCGGCGGCCCCGTGGGTCAGCACGATCGGTCTGCCCCAGCTGGCCCAGCCCATCGCGGTGCGGCCGCGGGCGGCGGTCGTCGACGATGCGGAGGTCACCGACCTCACGGTGCTGGTCGAGGCGGTCCGCAAGGCCAACGACGACCTGGGCCTGCCGCCCCAGCACAGCCCGTGGCTCCCGGCGCTCACGACCGAGGTGCAGCTCGACGACCTGCTCGCCGATGTCACCGTCCCGGAGGCACCCGCCCTGCCGGTCATCCCGTTCGGCATCGAGGACCTTCCCGCCGAGCAGGCCCGGCGGCACGCCGCGATCGACTTCGAGACGTTCTCGCACCTGTCCATCGTCGGTGGGCCGCGCAGCGGCCGTTCGCAGGCGCTGCGCACCATGGCCGCCTCGATCGGACGGCTCGCCAGCCCCGCGGACGTCCACGTCTACGGGCTCGACTGCGGCAACGGCGCGTTGCTGGCACTCACCGATCTCCCGCACTGCGGCGCGGTCGTGCAACGCACCCAGACCGACCGGGTCACCCGGCTGTTCGGCCGCCTGACCGGCGAGCTCGCCCGCCGCCAGGAGCTTCTCGCCGGTGGCGGGTTCGCCGATCTGGGCGAGCTGCGGGCCTCGATGCCTGCCGAGGAGCGCCTCCCCCACATCGTGCTCATGCTCGACCGCTGGGAGGGATTCCTGGGCGGGCTGGCCGAGATCGAGAACGGGGCGCTGTTCGACCAGGTGCAGAACTTCCTGCGCGAGGGAGCATCGGCCGGCATCCACCTGGTCATCACCGGCGACCGGCAGCTCGTCAACTCCCGGATGGGCTCGCTCGTCGAGCACAAGATCGGCCTGAAGCTGCCCGACAAGTCCGACTACTCGATGCTGGGCCTGCAACCGCGCAAGATGCCGGACGAGGTGCCCGAGGGCCGCGGCTTCCGCTCCGAGTCCGGGCTCGAGCTGCAGTTCGCCCTGCTGGGCCCCGACACGACGGGCCAGGCGCAGGCCGCCGAGCTGCGGCGCATGGCCGCCGACGCCAAGGCCACGTATGCCGACGTCCCACGGTCGGCCAGACCGTTCCGGGTCGACGTCCTGCCCACCCGCCTGTCGTTCGACGACGCCTGGGACATGCGCGAGCAGACGACCACGCAGCCGCTGTGGGCGCTCGTCGGCGTCGGCGGCGACGAGCTCACCGCGGTCGGCCTGGATCTCGAGCGCACGCCGCTGGCGACGATCGGCGGCCCGCCGCGGTCCGGACGCTCCACGGTGCTGCTGTCCGTCGCCGAGTCGCTGCTGCGCGGCGGCGCCGATCTGGTCGTCGCGGCGCCCCGGCCGTCCCCCTTGCGTGACCTGGCCGGTCGTCCCGGGGTGCGGGCCGTGCTGACCTCCAGCGACCTGACGGCCGCCGAGCTGCAACCGTTGATCGAGGAGGGGGACGGCCCGGTCGTCCTGCTGATCGACGACGGCGAGCTGCTCAAGGACGTCGAGGCCAAGGACTACCTGAAGGCGCTGACCCGCACGTGCGGCGACCGCCGGCGCGCCATCGTGCTGGGCGGCGACTCCGGGGAGATCGGCAGCGGGTTCAGCGGCTGGCAGGTCGAGATGAAGGGGCGCCAGGGTGTCGTCATCTCACCTCAGGGCATCAGCGATGGCGAGCTCATCGGCGTCCGCATGCCGCGCAGCTCGATCGGCGCGCAGAACCAGGCCGGTCGCGTCCTGGCCAACCTCGGCGACGGCATCCTGCGCACGATCCAGGCCCCCCTGCCGTAGGCAGCCGAGCCTCAAGCCTCCAGGGCGGCGTGCACCAAGGGGGCGACCTTCGTGCCGTACAGCTCGATGCTGCGCATCAGCTTGTCGTGCGGGAGGGTGCCGTTGCTGAACTTGAGGTCGAAGCGGTCCAGGCCCAGGATGCGGGTGTTGCGGACGATCTTGTCCGCGACGGTCTGCGGGGAGCCGACGTACACGGCGCCCTCGGGTCCGGCGGCGACCTCGAACTCCTGGCGGGTCGGCGGCGGCCAGCCACGCTCGCGGCCGATGCGCTCGCGCTGCACCGCCCAGTGCGGCCACAGCTCCTCGCGGGCCTGCTCGTCGGTGTCGGCGACGTGGCCGGGCGAGTGGACGCCGACCGGCAGCGCCGGCTGACCCAGCTGCTGGAGCGCCTGACGGTACAGATCGGCGAACGGCGCGAACTGGGCCGGCGGGCCGCCGATGATCGCCAGCATCAGCGGGATGCCGTAGCGAGCGGCGCGGATGACCGACTCGGGGCTGCCCCCGACGCCGATCCAGGTCTTGACCGAGCCGGCAGCGGTCTTCGGGAACACCTCCTGGTCGACCAGTGGCGGGCGCAGGTTGCCCTGCCACGTGATCGGACCCTCGGAGCGCAGCGCTGCGAACAGGTCGAGCTTCTCGGAGAACAGCTCCTCGTACTGGGCCAGATCGAAGCCGAACAGCGGGAAGGACTCCGTGAACGAGCCGCGGCCCAGGATGACCTCGGCGCGCCCGTTCGACACCGCGTCGAGCGTCGCGAAGCGCTCGTAGACGCGGATCGGGTCGTCCGAGCTCAGGACCGTGACCGCCGTGCCCAGGTGGATGTTCGTGGTGCGCGACGCGATCGCGGCCAGGACCACCTCGGGCGCGGTGACCGCGAAGTCCTCGCGGTGGTGCTCCCCCACCCCGAAGAACGCCAGGCCGAGCTCGTCGGCGAGCACAGCCTGGTCGATCACGTTGCGGATGACCTGCGGATACGGGAGCGGCTCACCGTCCGGACCTTCGGTGACGTCACCGAAGGTGTCGAGCCCGAGCTCGAGGCGGATGGGGGCGGAGGCACCGTCGGAGGACATGGGCCAATCCTAGGTGCGACTCCCGCAGCCACTACGGCACACTGGGGCCGTGCTCGACATCGTGCTGATCGTCCTCATCGGCCTGCTGCTGGGTGTGGGTGCCCTCGTGATCGCGGGTCTCGTGCGGTTCCGCTCCGTGCGGGCCCGGCACCGCCGGCGCATCGCTGCCGTGGAGCCCGAGCACAGCGAACCGGCCAGCCTCGTGGGCGTCGCGTCGGAGGGCAGGACCCAGGCACGCGGCGTGGGCACCCTGGCCGTGGGCCCGTCGCACCTGCTCTTCGTCCAGCTGGCCCCCGAGCGGGAGATCCTCATCCCCCGGGACGCGATCACGTCCGCCCGGGCGACCCGGCACTTCCTGGGCAAGACGACGGGCGCGGACATGCTGGTCGTCACGTGGGACGTCCAGGGCATGACCGATGCCGTTGCGCTCGCCGTTCCGGACGTCGGGGCCTGGCGCGACCGCCTCGCCTGAGGCCGGTCAGCCGACCTTCGCCGTGTGGACAGCGGACGCCGTCCGCACCTCGACGACCATGCCCTTGGCGAGCTGACGACCGCGGCGCGTCTCGACCTCCCCGTCGACCAGCACGTCGCCGTCGCCGATCATCGCACCGGCGTGCGCGCCCGACTCCGCGAAGTTCGCGAACTTCAGGAACTGCCCCAGCCGGATCATGTCGCCGCTGATCTCGATGGTCTCGATGTCGTCGCTGCTCATGGCCCGAGTCTAGAGTCGGACACATGGAGACGACCGCACGCGCCGACGTCTGGGTATCGTCCGTGCGGCTGTACAAGAACCGCAGCATCGCCTCGCGGGAGTGCAAGGCCGGCCACGTGCGCATCAACGGCGCCAAGGCCAAGCCCTCGCAGCCGGTCAACATCGGCGACCGCGTCGAGGCGCTGACCGAGGGCGGCCTGCGCACCGTCGTGATCACCAGGATCATCGTGAAGCGCGTCGGCGCCTCCGTCGCGGTGCAGTGCTACGAGGACAAGACACCGCCACCGCCGCCGAAGGAGGAGATCGCGATCATGCCCCGCCGCGATCGTGGCGCAGGGAGGCCGACCAAGCGCGACCGCCGCGCCCTGGACAAGCTGCGGGGACGCCAGTAGCCACCGAAATTTGGCCCATGAGCAACCGTTGTGGTCGAGGTGGAGCCTCGAAACGGTTGCTCATGGGCCAAATTTCGGTCGGCGGTGTCAGGGGGTGGGTGTCTCGCGGGGCGCGCCCCACTTGTCGACCCACGACGGCGGTGCCGACAAGGCGTCCAGCAACGCGTCGAGGTCGTCGTCGAAGGACACGATGCCGGCCTGCTCGGCCCGCACGAAGCCCTCGTCCACCATGGTCGTGAGCATCTGCCGCATGGGCGCCCAGTACCCGCCGACGTCCAGGAAGCCGCTCGGCTTGGCGTGGATCGTCAGCTGGGCCCAGGTCCACTGCTCGGCGATCTCCTCCAGCGTGCCTGCTCCACCGGGCAGGGCGATGAACGCATCGGACAGGTCCGCCATGAGCTGCTTGCGCTCGTGCATCGACTCCACGACGAGCAGCTCGGTGACACCCCGGTGTGACAGCTCACGGTCGTCCAGCTGCCGCGGGATGACACCGATGACGCGTCCCCCGGCCTCCAGGGCCGCATCGGCGACCAGTCCCATCAGGCCGACGTGGCCGCCGCCGTAGACCACGTCGATCCCGCGCTCAGCGAGCGTGCGCCCGGTGAGCCGGGCCGCCTCGGCGTATGCCGGATCCCGTCCGAAGCTGGATCCGCAGAACACCGCGACGGCCCGGGGCGTCATCGGCTCAGACGTCCGTGATGCGCACGCCCGCGTGCGCCTTGTAGCGACGGTTGACGCTGATCAGGTTGCAGGTCAGCGCCTCGACCTGGTGTGCGTTGCGCAGGCGTCCGCCGAAGATCCCGCGCATGCCGGGGATGACGTCGACCAGTGCCTGGACCGTGTCGGTGGCCTCGCGGTCGTCGCCCAGCACCAGCACGTCGGTGTCCATCGAGGTGACCTCGGGATCCTCCAGCAGCACGGCCGACACGTGGTGGAAGGCCGCGGTGACGACCGAGTCGGGCAGCAGCTGACGGGCCTGCATCGCGGCCGATCCCTCCTCGACCGGCAGCGGGTACGCACCCTGCTTGTCGAAGCCCATCGGGTTCACGCAGTCGACGACCAGCTTGCCGGCGAGGGTCGAGGCGAGCCCGGCGAGCAGCTCGGCGTGGCCGTCCCACGGGACCGCGACGATCACGATGTCGCCGGCTGCGGCAGCACCCTCGTTGTCGGCGCCCGTGACCGTTCCCCCGACCGCCTCGACCAGGTCGGCGGCAGTGGCCTCGGCGCGGTCGGCCTTGCGGCTGCCGATCACGACGGGCACGCCGGCAGCGGCGAAGCGCCGGGCCAGCCCGCGGCCCTGCGGTCCGGTGCCGCCGAGCACGGCGACCGTCTTGCCGGCCAGCTTGTCGTCGAGTGTCACGATGCGTACTCCTTCAGTCGAGCCACGTCCTTGACGCGGTGCTCATGGGTCTTGGCCAACGGGGTGGCGTTCAGCGAGGTGACCCCCGCCTCACGGAAGGCTTCCACACGCTCCGCGACGTGCCCCGCCGGGCCCAGCATCGCGACGCCGTGGACCAGCTCGTCCGGGACGGCGGCTGCCGCCTCGGCCTTCTTGCCCGACAGGTAGAGATCCTGGATCTCCTTGGCCGCGTCGACGAATCCGTAGCGGATCGCGAGCTGGTTGTAGAAGTTCTTGTCGCGCGCGCCCATGCCACCGATGTACAGCGCGAGGTTGTCGCGGACCTCCTGGACGGCGACCGCGAGCTCGTCGGCGTCCTCGGTGATCAGCATCCTGGTGTCGACGATGATCTCCAGCGGCGGCAGATCGGGCGAACGCTTGGCCTTGCCGGCCGCGAGCGCCTCGCCGAAGGCCTCCTCGGCGCGCTCGGGCAGGTAGAAGATCGGCTCCCAGCCCTCGAAGATCTCCGCGGACAGCTCGACGTTCTTGGGGCCGAGCGCGGCCAGCACCATCGGGATCCGGTCGCGGACGGGGTGGTTGATCAGGCGCAGCGGCTTGCCCAGGCCACTGCCGCCGTCCTCCTTGGTGAGCGGCACCTGGTAGTACTTGCCGCGGTGCTCGACCTTGTCTCGGCGCCACACCTGGCGGCAGATGTCGACGACCTCGCGCATGCGGCCCGACGGCGCCTCGTACTTCACGCCGTGGAAGCCCTCGACGACCTGCGGGCCGGAGGCGCCGATGCCCAGGATGAAGCGCCCGTCGGACACGAAGTCCAGGCCTGCGGCGGTCATCGCCAGCATGGTGGGCGTGCGGGAGTAGATGTTCAGGATGCTCGAGGCGATCTGCAGCGTCGAGGTCTGCGCGGCGATGTAGCCCAGCTGGCTGACCGAGTCGTACGTGTATGCCTCGGCCAGCAGGACCAGGTCGAGGCCGACCGCTTCGTACTCACGGAGCTCCTCGACGGTCTGCGAGAACTCACCGACGTAGTTGATGGGCATACCGATCTTCATGGATCTCCTCGAAGTCGTCGACAGTGATCTGCACCCTACTGTGACCCCGCACGCCGATATCGTCACGCCATGACCTACCGCGTGCTCGATGACGACGACATCAACTACGCCTCGACCAACCGCGCCTCCGGCCACAAGGGATCACTGGCCAGTGCCCTGGAGAATCTCCAGGCGCAGGGCTACACGCTGGTGACGACCGTCCCGGCCCCCGCGGCGCAGACCCTGTGGGTCTTCCATCAGGACGCGAGCTGACCCAACCGGTCCCCGAGCAACCGCCCGAGGGTCAGAGCGGGGGTCAGCAGCATGCCTGAGCAGAAGCTGTTGCCGCAAGTGGCCCCGGCCCCGATGATCTCCCCCACGGCGTAGAGACCGCCGATGACCGTCCCGTCCTCGGACCGGACGGCGCAGTCGGCGTCGATGTCCACGCCCTGGAAGGTGACCAGGGTGATCGCGTGGTTGCGCAGGGCGTAGAACGGCCCGTTCGCGATCGGGGCCGGCAGGTGGGTGCGCCCGAACTGCTCGTCGACCCCGGCCTCGACCGCCCGGTTGTACGAGGCCACGGTGGCGGCCAGCCCGGCAGCGTCGATCCCGGCCAGCTCGGCGAGCTCGGCCAGCGACGCCGCGGAGTGCACGCCCGGGCGGGTGTTCGCCATGGCGCGCACCTCGTCGGGCTCACGCCCCACGACGATCTGCTGCAGCCCGCCGCTGGCGGCGCTCAGTGCCGTGTCGTCGAAGATCGTCCAGAACGTCTGGTCCGGCACGCCGACGAGGGCACGCTCCTTCTCGTCGATCGACTCCTCGTCCTCGGCGACCCAGCGCCGGCCGTCCCGGTCGACGTAGATCTCCCACGGCGGCCGCTCGCTGGTGAGGCGTTGCCGGTCGTGCCAGTTGGCCCGTCCCGGTGAGACCGGGTCGGGCAGGCCGCCGAAGGTCGGCAGGTAGGTGCCGGCGCCCTGCAGCGCCGCACCGACCGAGAGGCCCAGGTGGATGCCGTCACCGGTCGAGGTCCGCGCGGCGGCCGACACCAGCGGGACGCCCTCCAGCTCGCGGAACAGCTCCGGGTCCGCGCCGTACCCGCCGGTGGCCAGGACGACGGCGCCGGCACCGACCTCGACCTCCTTGCCCGACCGCAGGACGCCGACGCCCGTGACCCGGCCGTCCTCGCCGGTCAGCAGCTCGGTCACCGCGGCGTCGAGCCACACGTCCAGGTCGGCGGTGGCCCGGACGCGGTCGAGCTCCTGCTCGAGCACGGCCAGGATCGACACGCCCTCGTTCACGCCGTAGACCGTGCGGGCCGTCTCGTAGGGCTCGTGCCCGTAGACGATGCGCGGCGTCTCGGGGGCGAAGTCGAAGCCGCGGTCGTCGAGCCAGTCGACGGTGGCCGGCGCGTGGGTCGCCACGATCTCGACCAGCTCCGCCCGGGCCGTCCCCTGGCTGATGCGCCGGATGTCGGTCAGGTGTTCTTCCGGCGAGTCGGCGATCCCCTGCTCACGCTGGCGTCGGGTCCCGCCCGCGGCGAGGTGCCCGCCGCTGAGGTGCAACGTGCCGCCGAGGCGGCGATCCTTCTCCACCAGGAGCACGGAGGCACCGGCGCTCGCGGCGCGGATGGCGCACGACAACCCTGCGGCCCCGGCACCGACGACGACGACATCAACATCCATGTTCACCATGGTCGTAGATAATATATGATTCCCGACTATGGGTCCCCTGAATGGCGTGCGCGTGCTCGATGCCTCGACGATCCTGGCCGGGCCGCTGGCCAGCCAGGTGCTCGGCGACTTCGGTGCCGACGTGATCAAGATCGAGCATCCGATCGCCGGTGACGGCATGCGCGGTCACGGTCCCGCCAAGGACGGCGTGCCGATCTGGTGGAAGGAGATCGCCCGCAACAAGCGGACGATCGGCCTGAGCCTGAGCACGCCCGACGGCGCCGACATCTTCCGCGCGCTCGTCGCCCAGAGCGATGTCGTGGTCGAGAACTTCCGCCCCGGCACGCTCGAGCGCTGGGGCGTGGGTCCCGAGGTGCTGCAGGAGCTCAACCCCGGACTCATCCTGGTGCGGATCACCGGCTTCGGGCAGACCGGCCCCTATGCCTCCCGCGCCGGCTTCGGCACCCTCGCCGAGGCGATGAGCGGATTCGCCCACCTGACCGGCCAGGCCGACGGCCCGCCCACCCTGCCGGCTTTCGGCCTGGCCGACTCGATCGCCGGCATCGCGGCGTCCTCGGCCGTCTCGATGGCTCTGTTCGCCCGCGAGCGCAACGGCGGCCGGGGACAGGTGATCGACCTGAACCTGCTCGACCCGATCATGACCGCCGTCGGCCCCGGCCCCACCGTCTACCAGCAGACCGGCGAGGTGGGCATGCGGCACGGCAACCGATCGACCAACAACGCACCCCGCAACGCCTACCGGACCAGTGACGACCACTGGGTCGCCGTGTCGACCAGCGCGCAGGCCATCGCCGAACGCGTCATGCACCTGGTCGGCCATCCCGAGGTGATCGACGAGCCGTGGTTCTCGGCCGGCAGCACCCGGGCCGCCCACGCCGACCTGCTGGACGAGATGGTCGGCTCCTGGATCGCCACCCGCACCCGCGACGAGGTCGTCGAGCAGTTCACCGAGGCCGGCGCAGCGGTCGCCCCGGTCTACGACGCGCGCGACCTGGTCAACGACCCGCACGTCCGGGAGACCGAGATGCTCGTCGAGGTCGACGACGCCGATTTCGGCCCGCTGCTGCAGCACAACGTGATGTGGCGGATGTCCGATACCCCCGGCGGCATCCGGTTCACCGGCCGCGACCTCGGCCAGGACACCGACGACATCCTGGCCGCGCTCGGTCTCCACGAGGACGACGTGGCCACCCTTCGCGCCCGCGACATCATCCGCTGACCCACGACTCCGAGGACTGCAGATCCATGCCCGACACGCTCAACCAGACCACCTCCCAGCTGCTCGACGCCGTCTCCGCCGGCCTCCAGGTGCACGACCTCGGCCGGCTGCTGACCGTCGGCATGCCGCAGTCGCCCAACCACCCGGCCTACTGGCACTCGCTGCCCCGCCGGCACGGTGACATGGTCCGCGCCGACGGCGGCTCCGCGGCCAACGACATGATCTCGATGGGCACCCACGTCGGCACCCACATCGATGCGCTCGCCCACGTGTCGCAGGACGGCAAGCTGTACGGCGACCTCGACGCCGCGGACGCGCTCGAGGGCGGCCGTTACGCGCGGCTCGGCGTCCACACGATCGAGCCGATGCTGCGTCGCGGCGTCCTGCTCGACGTGCCGGCGGCACTGGGCGTGGAACGACTGGAGGCCGGCCAGGAGATCACCGTCGACCACCTCGAGGCCACGCTGTCCGCCCAGGGCACCCGGATCCAGGCCGGCGACGTCGTGCTGATCCGCTCCGGCTGGGGCCAGCACTTCGACGCCGGCGACGGCGACACCTACCGCGGCCTGAGCACCGGCGTGCCGGGCGTCGGCGAGGCCGGGGCCACCTGGCTGGCCGGTCAGGACGTCCACGCCGCCGGCGCCGACACCATCGCCTTCGAGCGGCTGGCTCCCGGCGCCGGTCACGGCCTGCTGCCGGCCCACCGCGTGCTCCTGGTCGAGAGCGGCATCTACATCATCGAGGCCCTGGACCTGGAGGGCATCGCCGCCGCAGGCGTCCACGAGTTCTTGTTCGTCCTGTCCCCCTTGCCGCTGTTCGGCGCGACCGGTTCGCCGGTCCGCCCGCTGGCGGTGGTCGGGGCGTGACCGAGAGCGAGCGCACCCTGTCCCAGCAGCTGGCTGCCTTCGCAGTCGATGCGGCGACCCACGGCGTCCCCGCCGAGGTCGTCACCTCGGTCGGCCAGCGGACCCTCGACGTGCTTGGCCTGTGCGTCGCGGCCCACCGGCTGCCGACCAGCGCCGCCGCGATCGGCCACGTGCTGGACCAGGGCGGCCACGAGCAGGCAACGATCATCGGCGAGCCCACCCGCGTCACGGCGGCCCAGGCCGCCTTCGCCAACGGCGTGCTCGCCCACTCCCTGGACTACGACGACACCCACCTGCCCTCGGTGCTGCACCCCAGCGCATCGGTGGTGCCGGCCGCACTGGCCGCGGCGGAGCATGCGGGTGCCTCCGGCGAGCTGACCGTCCGCGCGATCGCCGTCGGGCTCGAGGTCGCGGTCCGGCTCGGCATGGCCGGCTACGACTCAGAGCTCGGCAACTCGGTGTTCTTCGAGCACGGGCAGCACGCCACCTCGATCACCGGCGCGATGGGCTCGGCGGTGGCCGCCGCGGTGGTCTACGGGCTGGACGAGCAGGGCATCACCGATGTGCTCGGACTGACCGCGTCGATGGCGTCGGGGGTCATCGAGGCCAACCGGACCGGCGGGACGGTCAAGCGTCTGCACTGCGGCCTGGCCGCGCAGGCCGGCGTCACCGCCGCACAGCTGGTCCGGCGCGGCTTCACCGGACCGCCGACCGTGCTGGAGGGGCGGTTCGGCTTCTTCCAGGCGTGGCTGCACGGACAGTTCTTTCCCGAGGCCGTCACCGACGGCCTGGGCACCGAGTGGTCGGTGCCGGGCATCTTCTTCAAGCCCTACCCGGCCAACCACTTCACCCACACCACCGTGGACGCGGGCCGCGCCCTGCGCGAGCGTGGGCTCACGCCCGAGCAGGTGGCCGAGGTCGTCGTCGGTGTCGCCGGGTCGACGGTGCGCACCATCGGCGAGCCGATCGAGGTCAAGCGCGCACCCGAGACCGGGTACCAGGCCCAGTTCTCGGGTCCCTACGCCTTCGCCGCCGGCCTGTTCGGTGGCGGCGGGCTGGGCACCGGTCTGGACGACTACAGCGACGAGCTCGCCCAGGACCCGGCGCGCCGGGCCCTGATGGCCAAGGTCAGCGTCGTCGCCCACGAGGTCTGCGACGAGATCTACCCCTTCCAGTTCCCGGCGGTGGTCACGGTGACCACGACGTCGGGCGAGGTCCTCGTCGAGGAGGTGCTGGCCAACCGCGGCGGGCCGGCCCGCCCCCTCACCGACGACGAGCTCGCCACCAAGTTCCGCGACAACGTCGCGGGTCGTGTCGGCGACGACGTCGCCGCCCAGGTCAGCGACGACGTGCTCGCCCTGCACCTGGCACCTGACCTGGCATCGGTCCTTCGGCCGCTGTCGACCATCACCCACCAAGGAGAGTCCCAGTGAGCGACTTCGACGTCCTGATCACCAACGTCCGGGCCGTCCTGCCCGGGCACGACGAGCCCCAGACCGTCGACATCGCCGTCAAGGACGGTCGGTTCGCGCGGATCGAGGCCGGCATCCCGGCCGAGTCGGCCGACCGGGTCGTCGACGCCGGCGGCAAGACCGCCTTTCCCGGCGTCGTCGACGCGCACCAGCACTGGGGCATCTACAACCCGCTGCCGATCGACGCTCGCACCGAGTCCCGCGCCTCGGCGCAGGGCGGCGTGACGACCTCGCTGTCGTACATGCGCACCGGCCAGTACTACCTGAACAAGGGCGGCCCGTACGCCGACTTCTTCCCCGAGGTGCTGGAGCAGACGGCCGGCAACGCGATGATCGACTACTGCTACCACCTGGCCCCGATGAGCAAGGAGCACATCGAGGAGATCCCGTCGCTGGTGGCCGACCACGGCGTCACCTCGTTCAAGGTGTTCATGTTCTACGGCAGCCACGGGCTGCACGGTCGCAGCACCGACCAGTCGTCCTTCCTGATGACGCCCGAGGGCGAGCGCTACGACTACGCGCACTTCGAGTTCGTGATGCGCGGCATCCAGAAGGCTCGCGAGGAGAACCCCGAGATCGCCGACCAGATCTCGCTGTCGCTGCACTGCGAGACCGCCGAGATCATGGCGGCCTACACCAAGATCGTCGAGGAGGACGGCTCGCTCAGCGGCCTGCCGGCGTACTCGGCGTCGCGTCCGCCGCACTCGGAGGGCCTTGCGGTCACCATCGCGTCCTACCTGGCACACGAGACGCAGCTGCCGACGATCAACCTGCTGCACCTGACCAGTCGCAAGGCCGTCGAGGCCGCGCTGACGATGGCCGCGGCGTTCCCGCACATCGACTTCCGCCGCGAGGTCACCGTGGGCCACCTGCTGGCCGACTGCGACACCGCCCACGGGATCGGCGGCAAGGTCAACCCGCCGCTGCGTCCCCGTGAGGACGTCGAGGCGCTGTGGGGCTACCTGCTCGACGGCAAGATCGACTGGGTCGTCTCGGACCACGCATGCTGCAAGGAGGAGCTGAAGTTCGGCGATCCCAAGGACGACGTGTTCCTGGCCAAGTCGGGCTTCGGTGGGGCCGAGTACCTGCTGGCGGGCATGATCAGCGAGGGCGGCAAGCGCGGTCTGCCGTTCGGCCGGATCGCCGAGCTCACCGCGACCAACCCGGCCCGTCGCTACGGCCTGGGTGCCCGCAAGGGAGCCATCAGCGTCGGCCTCGACGCCGACCTCGCACTGGTCGACGTCGACCGGCCGTGGACCGTGCGGGCCGAGGACTCCCTCTCGACCCAGGAGTACACGCCGTTCGAGGGCGCGAAGCTCACCGCCCAGGTGACCGACACGTTCCTGCGCGGCCGCCAGATCATGACCGACGGCGTCGTCACCGACGACGAGCCGGCCGGCATCTTCTTGTCGCGTCCCGCGTCGAGCTGATCAACACCGTTCGATGACCAGGTGCGGTGTCGCGCAGGGCGGCACCAGCACGCTGGTCCGGCAGCGCCCGAACGGGGCCAGGTCGATCGTCACGGCCGGGCCGGCACTCGTGCCGGCCCGGCTGATGACGTCGTCGAGATCATCGGTCAGCACGACCAGACCCAGCACGCCGCGGCGCGGCGCCACGGCCTGTCCGTGCAGCGATCCGGCCTGGTCGGCCGTGAGCCCGTAGTCGACGATGTTGACGTAGGTCTGCTGCCGGCTGGGACCGACGGTGCTCGAGCGCACCCGCAGCTCGTGATCGACCTGCATCAGCTCGGAGAAGGACGCATCCACGAAGTCGTAGGTGTAGACGACTCCCCAGCCGAACACGTCCGCGTACCAGTCGATGGTCGGCGCCGCGTCGCTGAGCGGCAGCGAGATGCTGACCGGCTCGCTCACGATGCGGTCGCGCACCTGCGCGAAGTCGGTGAAGAAGTCCGCGGGACCACTGAGCAGTGCGGTGACCACGCCGTCGGCGCCGCCGTGGTGGGCCTCGCGGAAGCTGCCCTCGGCCAGCTCGTACGAGGCCTCCGAGGTCGCCATGGGGAAGCCGGCATCCCGGGCGTGCTGCACCGCGGCCACGAAGTCCGGGGCGTAGAAGTCGATGACCCGGAAGGCGTCCCGGTGGATCCGGGTCCGCTCGTCGCGGATCGGGGCGGCGACGGGACCCTCGGCGTCGAAACGGCACAGCACCGCGCCCGCGTCCACGCCCGGCGTGCCCATCACGGTGAGCTCTGCGCCCGCTGCCACCCCGAACAGTCCCGAGACGTCTTCGGGGGGCAGCGAGCCCGTGCCGTCTGCGGTCATGCCGAAGACCTCGGCGAGCAGCGCCCGGTGGGGTTCTGCATCAGAGACCGAGATCAAAGGACCATAGATCGAGGACGACATTCATATATTATATCGCCATGACTGTGTCGTTGATCGAGAGCACCGCCGCGGTGGCCGTCGCCGCGATTCCCGCCGGAATTCCGGCCGCCGAGGACTTCCGCCTCGTCGAGGCGCCTGTTGCCCGGCCCGGCGACGGCGAGGTGCTGGTCCGCATCGAGGTGCTGTCGCTGGACCCCTACCTGCGCTCGCTGCTGACCGCCGGCCACCTGGACGATCCGCCGGTCGGACCCGGCGACGTGATGCCGGGACGCTCGGTCGGCGTCGTGATCGAGTCGGGTTCCCCCGGCCTCCCCGTCGGGGCCAGGGTGCTCGCCGAGACCGGCTGGCGAGCACACGCCGTCGTGGCGGCCGACCAGGCACGTCCGGTCTCGGTGCCCGACGGGGTCTCCCCCTCGGCCGCCCTCGGCGTCCTCGGCATGCCGGGCCTGACCGCGTACGCCGCCGTCGAGCGACACCTGCGCCCCCGTCCGGGCGAGACCGTCGTCATCTCGTCGGCCACCGGCGGCGTCGGGGCACTCGCCGGGCAGCTGAGCAAGCTGGCCGGGGCGCGCACCGTCGCGATCGTCGGATCCGACGACAAGGCCGAGCTCGCGCTGGAACTGGGTTACGAGGTCGCCGTCGTCCGAGGCCGCGACGGCTGGTTGGACGCGCTGCGCGCCGCCTGCCCCGACCGGATCGACGCCTACCTGCACATGGGCGACCAGGAGACCCTCGACGGCGTCGTCGAGCAGCTGGCCATCGGCGCCCGGGTGTCCCTGACCGGTCTGATCGACCAGTCCAACGGCGCCGCACCGACCCGCATCCGCGCCGGCGCCTTGATGGCTGCCCGGGCGACCACCTACGGGATGGTCGTGTACGACCACGCGGATCTCGCTGCCGAGCACGTCGAGCGAGTCGGGCGACTTCTCGTCGAGGGCACCGTGACCGCCCCCGAGGACCGCTACGACGGTCTCGAGCAGGCCGGCACCGCCTTCGCCCACCTGATGTCCGGCCGCAACCGCGGCAAGGTCGTCGTCACCGTGACGCACACGCCGTCATGAATCCAAGGGAGCTGTCATGAAGAACGTCGTCATCACCGGAAGCACCAAGGGGGTCGGGTTCGCCCTGGCCCGCGAGTTCCGCCGCCTGGGCCACTCGGTGGTGATCACCGGCCGGACCGCCGAGGCGGTGGACTCCGCGGTCACCACGCTGACGTCCGGGCCCGGCACCGGACGCGTGATCGGGCACGCACTGGACGTGACCGACCCCGACGCGGTCGCCGCCCTGTGGGACCACGCTGCGGCCAAGCTGGGCACGATCGACCTGTGGATCAACAACGCCGGCGTCGCGCACACCACCGCGCCGATCATCGAGACCTCCCCCCAGGACGTCCGCGCGATGGTGACGACGAACATGTACGGGACGATCTTCGGCTCCCAGGTCGCCGTCCGCGGCATGATCGCCCAGGGCTCCGGCCAGGTCTTCAACGTGCTCGGCGGTGGCAGCGACGGCAAGATCCGCCCCAACATGGGGGTCTACGGCGCCACCAAGCGCGGCCTCGACATGTTCACGGCCGCCTTGGTCAAGGAGGTCAAGGGCACCGGGGTTCGGGTCGGCCAGGTCCGCCCCGGCATCCTGATCACCGACGGCTGGCGCCGCGAGGCCGCCACGGCGCCCGACCAGGTCGCCAGCCAGCGCAAGATGCTCAACATCCTGGCCGACCACGCCGAGGACGTAGCCCCCGTGCTGGTCGATCGGATGCTGTCGAGCACCAAGAACGGCGACGCGATCGCGTGGCTCACGACGGGCAAGATCACCAAGCGGTTCATGACCCCGGGCTACGCCAAGAAGCATGACGTCCTGGGCCGCTACGGCCTATGACACCCCACCGCACAGACCAGTGCCCCGGCCCTCCGAGGAGGACCGGGGCACTGTCTTGTTCAGTCGATCAGCAGTTCTTGATCGTGTTCTGCAGTGCGGTGACAGCCGCAGCGGCCGAGGCCGCGTTGTTGTTGGCAGCCGCCGAGCTGTTCTGAGCCGCCGCGAGCTGCGCCTTCGCCGCAGCGACCTTCGCCTTGGCCTTCTTCTGGGCCTTCTTGGCCTTGGTGACCGCCTTCTTCTTCTTGGTCACGTTCTTCTTGGCCTTGGCCTTCTTGGCCTTGCCCTTGGCTTTCTTGACGGCCTTGTTGGCCTTCTTGACGGCCTTGTTGGCCTTCTTCACCGACGAGTCGGCCTTCTTGAGCGCCTTGGTTGCCGCAGCGACCGCTGCGTTGGCCGGGGCAATCTTGCCGGCCTCAGCAGCCGCGGCGTTCACGGCCGTCGAGTGACTGGACTGGGCTCCGGGCAGGGCCGCGACGGCGTCCGCGCAAGCCTTCGACATCGGCGTGATGTTGACCGTGAACGACTTGTCAGCCGGCAGGGTGCAGTCAATGGCCACGTTGGCGTCCGGCACGTTGAGCTTGAAGCTCTTGACCGCGACGGTCATGGTGCTGCCCGTTCCGGCCATCGACGCGGCGAGCGCCGGGATCGGAAGCGCAACCCCACCCTTGAAGTCGCCAGTGCGAGTGCCGGCCAGGGTGCCGAGATCGGTCACCAGGGTCGCGTCGAACTTCTGGTTCGGCAGGGCGATGGCCGCAGGCGCCGTGTTGGGCATGTCGTCCATGCTCGCCGCAACGGCGATCTTGCCGTCGGCCTTGGCCTGGGCGGTCAGCGCGAGGTCGGTGTTGTATGCGTAGCTCGTGCCGAAGGTCGAGCACGTGAACGACAGCGCCTTCGAGGGCAACGGCGTGATCGGCACGGTCAGTGTCACCGGGGCGGTGGGGGTGCACGGGATGTTCGTCGAAGCACCCACCGCCAACGCGAAGTCCTCGACCTTGAGAGACAGCGTGCTTCCCGAAGCGGTGACAGATCCGCTCAGCGCGGGGATGACGATCGGCGTACCGCCCTTGAAGTCCCCGGTGCGCGAGCCCTTCAGATCGCCCAGATCGGTGCCGAGGGTCGCCGTGATGTCCTGGTTGGGGAGATTCACGAACGAAGGTGCCGCATTGGGCATGTCCTGCATCGCAGCAGTGACTGCCACCGTGCCACCCGCCACGGCCTTTGCCGTGAGGTCGACGGTCGACGTGTAGACGAACCCGTTCTGACCGAAGGTGCAGTTGAAAGACACCGACTGAGGGTCGGCCGCCTGGGCCGCGGACATGGTCATCGGCACGCTCAGCGCGCCGAGCACCAACGCCCCTGCTGTGGTCCCGGCAAGTTTGCGAAAACGCATATTTCCTCCTTGGCGGCCACCGGACTGTGGCCTAGGTCTCACCGAAGAATATACGATATCCAATACCCTGTGGGGCTTTTGCGTAACAGAGCTGTTAAATCAGCACAATCAGGACGAAGGTCACCGGTGGGCGCGGGCCAGCACGAGGCGTGCCTGCCGGGCGACGGCCTCGTCGAGCATGCGCCCGCGGGAGTCGACCGCGACCCCGGACCCGGCCGCAGCGAGTGCAGTCAGGATCTCCTCGGCCTCGGCGACCGCTTCCGCCGTGGGCGTGAACACCTCGTTGACCACCGCGACCTGGGCCGGGTGGATGCAGGCGCGTCCGACGAAGCCGATCCGGGCGAGCGCCTCGGTGGAGGCACGCAGCGCGGCCAGGTCGCGGAAGTCCGTCGAGACCGGGGCGATGGGCGGGGCGATGCCGGAGGCGGCCGACACGACCACGATCTGGGAGCGCACCCACAAGAGCTCACGCTCGTCGGGGCCGAGCGTCACACCGAGATCTGCGCGCAGGTCCGCCTCCCCCACCTGCAGGCGGTGGACCCGGGGCGCTGCCGCGATCTCGGCCGCGCGGAGGATTGCGCCGCCGCTCTCGAGGAGCGGGACGATCCGGGCCGCGGAGCCGAGCGCGTCCAGCACGGCGGACGCGGCCTCGACATCGGCCGCGGACTCCGCCTTGGCCAGCACCACACCGGTGAACCCTTCGGCCTCACCGATGGCCCGGATGTCCTCCAGCCCTGCCTCCCCCGGGTTCACCCGGACCCAGACGCCCACATCCGACGTCGGCAGGTCGTCCAACCACATCGCAACGATGTCGCGGGCCAGGTCCTTGCGCTCGGGACGGACCGCGTCCTCCAGGTCGACGATCAGCTCGTCGGCACCCCGGTCCAGGGCGCTGCGCAGCTTGTCGGGCGCATCGCCGGGGACGTAGAGCGCAGATCGGGCCAGTCGTAGGGGTTCAGCGGTCATGGGGAGCTGTCCTTCGTGGGGGATGTCGGGGAGTGCGCGAGCAGGATCCGGGCCACCTCGGCCGGCGCGCTGAGCGGGGCGTCGTGCCCGGCGGCGATCAGGATGGGTTCCACTCCCAGCGCCTCGACCCTGGCGCGGGTGGCGCCGGAGGGATATCCGTCCGGTGTGCGGGCGCAGAAGACGAAGGTCTCCCGGACGGTCGATGGCACCGCCGGCACCGGGTCGAGCGCGGGGGCCACGGGGCTCACCGTGAGCCGGGCGTTGAGCCACGCGACGGTCGCCGCGTCGTACTCGCCGGACTCGGTGGACGCCGGGCGCGAGGGGACGGTGGCGTCCCGAGGTGGCGGGGTCCCGGCGCCGGGCAACATGTCGACGGCTCGCTCGCCGGGTGCCGGGACCGCTGCGTCCAGGTGCACGAGCGCGGCGATCCGGTCCGGGACGCGTGCCGCCACTGCGGTCGTGACCAGACCACCTTGGCTGTGACCGACCAGGACGACATCGCTCAGATCCTCCAGCTCGATCAGCGCGGTGACCTGATCGACCCACACGTCCAGTCCGGTGACCTCGGCGATCCTGCCGACGTGCTCGCCGGCGCCGATCAGGCTGGGTGCATGGACGTCGTGCCCCGCCGCGGCCAGCAGCGGGCGAACCCGCGACCAGGCCCAGCCCCCACGGAACGCGCCGTGCACCAGGACGAAGCTCGTCATGAACCGCTCGGGTCGGGCTCGTCGATCACGATCTCCAGGTACTCGCGCGGATAGGAGTCGTAGGGCTCGAGGTGCTCGTACATCGCCTCGGTGTGCGCGACATAGCCCTCGGCCGAGGTGCACTGCTCATAGCTGGCGACCGCGTCGAAGAACCGGAGGTGGGTGAAGTGCTGCGGATCGTCCAGGCTGCGCACCAGGCGCCGGCCACGGAAGCCCGGATGGTCGCGGAAGAAGCGTCCGAACTCCTCGTTGAGGGCGATGTACGCCTGGGCGTGCTGCTCCCCCGGTTTCGTACGGGCCTGGCTGACCACGACAATCATGGCGACCTCCTGTCAGAATAGATCATATATGGCTATGCTCTGGCCATGACGAGTAGCAGTCAGACCAAGACAATCCCCGAGTTCCTGGCCGAGGCTCCCGATGTCGACAGCCACGCGCTGTGGCAGCAGTTCTGGGAGATCCTGAGCGAGGCCAAGGACAAGATCACGGCGGTCCTGCCCGTCTCGCCGCACCCCTCCAGCGAGGGCCTCGGCGCCTGGAACACCGACGACAACAGCTACGAAGGCTCGCTCAACACCTTCGTGGGGGATCCGGACAACGGCGCCGAGTGGCTGGTCCACTCGTGGATCGGCAACCGCAGCGCCTCGATCCTGGACATGAACCTGCAGGTGTGGCTCGGCCCGCACATCGACGTGCCGCACCTGATCATCGTGTTCGGGACGGTCCCCAATGTCTTCTTCTTCACCGATCTGGTGCCCCGGCGTGACCTGATGGTCGACATCGACCACCTCAACCGGTACTACGAGTCGCAGAACGAGTCGTGGCTGGCCCTGCGCGGCGACGATCGGTTCACCTGGTCGGTCAGCCACGGCACGTACATGCGTGCCTACCTGTCGCCGGCCGGCCACTCGTACGTCGCCGATCGCACCGATGACGTCGTGGAGACGCTGCGGGCGGCCGTGCACGAGCGCGTCGACACCTGGCTGCAGTGGGTCGCCGAGGCGCAGCCCGTGCCCGAGTCCGAGCGGGCCGCCCTGCGCGCCCGTGACCACGCGGTCCGCACGTACGGCTACACACTTGATCCGATGAATGAGTTGTCCAAGCGGTTCCTGGGCGCCGAGCGCGTCGAGGAGCTCGTCGCGGTCCGGGCGGGTCTCGCCCAGATCGCATCTATCGATGGGAGCGCTACATGAAGGTACTCGTGATCGGAGCCGGCTTCGTCGGCTCGGCGGCCGCCACCGAGCTGGCCGCACTCGGCCACGAGGTGACGGTGACCGCCACCAGCGAGGAGAAGGTGATCACCCTCAAGGAGCGCTTCGGACGCGCCGTCGTGCTGCGCGGCTCGGACGCCGACAGCGTCGCTGCCGCCGTGGCGGACAAGGACGCCGTCGTCATCACCGCGGGTCCGTCGGCCCAGGGATCGATGACCCCGGAGGGTAGGGCGAAGACCTATCGCGACGTCCTGGTGACGACCGCAGAGAACGTCGTGGCAGCGGCCGGACCGAACACCCGACTGGTGTCGTTGTCGTCGCTGTCGGTGTACGGCGACGCCGCCAACCACCTCGACCAGATCGACGAGTCCTCCCCCGTGACCGACTCGGCAGACCCCAGCCCCAGCAACTTCCTGGCCATGGAGCGCACCTACTCCCAGGCCGGCGACCGGGCCGTGATCCTGCGCTGTGGCGACATCTTCGGGCAGGGCGATCCGCCGATCGCCGAGAAGGTCAAGATGGCCCACCAGTACCTGGGTGGCTCCGTGCCGTTCTCGGGCGAGGCGCTGCTGTACCGCCTCCACGTCGAGGACGCCGCCGCGGCGGTCGTTCACGCCGTCGAGAACGACCTGAGCGGGGTCTTCAACCTGACCCACGCCGAGGTGCCCCCCACCAACGCCCGGCTGTTCGACACCCTGTCGGCCGAGCAGGGTCTGCCGCCGCTGGAGTACCGCAACGAGATCGCCTCCCCGTCCTCCCCCATCTCGGTGGAGCGACTGGCAGCGACCGGCTTCCGTGCCTCGAAGTCCTTCGACCCGGCGCTGACCGCACTGCGCTGAGCTCTCTCGGCTGAAACAGGACCCTCCCTGGCCTCACGGCCGGGGAGGGTCTTTCGCGTACGGGGCGCAGCATGACGAAGACCCTCCCTCGGCCGCGCGGCCGAGGGAGGGTCTGGTCGTCGTGCAGGTTCTGTTCTGCCGCTGGGTCAGGCCTCGGTCCGACGGGTGCGGCCCGGCAGGAACATGAACAGGGCCACGGCCAGCAGCACGAAGGCGCTGGACCACAGACCGATCACCGTGAGTGCAGCAGCACCTGTCTTGGGCAGCGCCGCGCCGGAGTCGCCGGAGCCACTCGAGCTGCCGCCACTGCCACTGCCACTGCCGCTGTCGGAGTCGTCATCGACGCTGCCGATGCCCACCGTCATGGCGCTGAGCTTGCCGCCGCCGGTGCAGTCGGAGTAGACCGTGAGGCCCGACATCTCGCCGAAGTCGAACTTGAATGCGGTGATCTCGACGTCCATCTTGGACTCGGAGCTGGTGATGGTCGACGTCAGCGTCGGGACCGGCACCTTGCCGTATTTCGGAACGGTGACCTTCGACGTGCTGGCGAAGGAGACCTTCTTGCCACCGATCATGGCCTCGGCGTTGATCTTCATCTCGCCGTTGTCGATCGGCACCGGCGCGAGACCGGGGATCTCCGAGAAGGACGCCTTCAGCGTGACCTTGTCGTCATCGGCCGTGGCGCGCATTCCGCTGATGCTCACCGTCGGGTCGTAGGTGAACGGGCTGCCCAGGGTCTGCAGCTTGCACGCGAACTTCGCCGTGCCCTTGGCCGCGACGCCCTTCTTGTCGCCCGACTCGGTCGGCGTGGGCGTGGGCGTCGGCGCCGGGGTGGCCGTCGGAGTGGGTGTGGGGGTCGGAGTGGGTGTCGGTGTCACGCCGGGCAACGTCGGAACCGTGTCGACCGTGACGCTGGGAATGGGCCAGGAGGTCTCGCCACCGCCGGTGGGGCACAACGTCGGGAACGTCGCGCCGATAGCCGTCGTGTCGTACTGAAGTCGCTTCACCTCGACCTTGAGCGGCGTGGCGGAGCCCGCCAGCTTGGCGGAGACAGCCGGCACCGGCACCGGCTGGGACTTCTTGATGGGAGTCGTGCTGGTGCCCGTGAGAGTCACCTTCGTCCCGTTGACGTCGGCCACGATGCTTCCGGCCATCTTCGCGCTCGCCACGTCCAGGGGTACGACTCCGGGCAGGTTGTTGGCCTGCATCGTGAGCACCGTGTCGGTGCCGTCGGTCACCGCCGTCACATCCAGCTCGATCGCCCAGTCGTAGGCCGGGAAGGCGTCGGTCTGGCAGTTCAGGGTCTTGGCCGACTTGACCGGAGCAGCCTGGGCCGGGGTCGTCAGGAGGGGCACCGAGGCAAGCGCCACCGCCGCGGCGGCGAGGGCCGTACCGGCCGGTCGGCGCCAGCTGATGGTCCGGGCGCTCATGCGATGCCGCCCTTGGTGCGCACGCCGAACCGCAGGCCGGCACCGACGAGCAGGAACAGCCCGGCGCCCACCACGGCGTACGCCAGGACGTCACCGGCACCGGTCTTGGGCAGCTCGGAGGCTGCCGCAGGCGCATCGGCTGCCGCGGTTGCGGGGGCCGCGGCTGCGGGGGTCTCGGCTGCGGGGGCCGCGGCCGGCGCCTCGGCGGCGGCACCGAACGTCATCGGCATGATGACCTCGTTGGCCTTGACGGTCTTGGCGTCCGCGACCGTCGGGAGCGGGCCGGCCGCGATGACGCACTTGACCTTCGTGCAGTCGTGCGGGCCGAACTTCTGCTTCACCACGATCGTGAAGGTGCCGATGGAGCCCTTCGCGTCCGCATTGCGGAAGGTCGCGCCGCCCTGCAGGTTGCAGTCACCGGGGCCGGTGTAGCCCTCGACGCACTGTCCCGCCGCGATCTGCTTCAGCCCGGGGGTGAACCCCGATCCGCTGATGGTGATCTTCTGGCCGTCCTTGAGGCCTTGCGTCGCGCTGACGTCCATGGACGCTGCCGCGTAGCTCGGTGCTGCCCCCATGATGGCGACGACGAACAGCGCGGACGCGCCCGCCAGTACCTTGGCGAGTCTCGTGGTGATTCTCATATTTCTCCTTGGTCGAGCGACGTGCTCAGGGAAACTTCGGTGGCGGGATGTCGAACGGGTCGATGACGGTCGTGAGGCCGGCGGCCGCGGTGGTGCGCACGGCCGATCGGGTGATGGCGTTCTCGTCGGTTCCGAGGTAGGAGCGGACGACCTCGGGGTGCTCGCGCACCTCGTCGGGCGTTCCGGCGGCGATGACCCGGCCCAGGTTCATGGCGATCATCCGGTCGCACAGGTGCGACAGCAGCGGGAGATCGTGCTCGATGATCACCATCGTGGTGCCGAGCTCGCGGCGGATCCCGAGCAGGAGCTCACCCAGCGGCTCGCTCTCGCTCTGCGCGATACCGGCCGACGGCTCGTCGAGCAGCAGCACCCGGGGCTCGAGGGCCAGCAGGCACGCCAGCTCGACGACGCGGCGGGTGCCTGTCGAGAGCTCGCCGATGCTCATACGGGCGAACGGCGTCAGCGCCATGCGCTCCAACAGCTCGTCGGCCATCTCGGCCTTGCGCCGCTCGGCGACCCGGCCGCCGAGCGAGGCTGCCCAGAGCCCGGAGGGATCGACCCGCTCCTGCGCCAGCATCAGCGTCTCGTGCACCGAGAGGGTCGGGAACAGTGCCGCATCCTGGAAGGACCGGACGAGGCCGACCTTGGCGCGCTGCTCCGGCGTGGACTGCGTGACGTCCTGCCCGCCGTAGACGATCTGCCCTTCGTTCGGGGCCGTGAAACCGGCGACGAGCTCGAACAGTGTCGTCTTGCCGGCGCCGTTGGGGCCGATGATGCCGACGATCTCGCCCTGCTTGGCATCCAGGCTCACGTTGTCGACCGCCACCAGACCGCCGAAGCGACGGGTGACGCCGTTGACGGCCAGCACCGGGCCACCGTCGACCTCCAGCTCGGAGGGTGCACGGGTGCTCAGGCCCTCCAGCCGCAGCTCGCAGGCCAGCGGTGAGACCGCCTCGTTGACAGCCCCCAGGCGAGCCAGCTCCACGTCGATGCCGGCCCGACGGGCCACACCGTCGGCCCACCAGTCGCGGCACTTGTTGATCATGCCGCCGAGGCCGTCCTTCATCAGGACGACGACCAGCAGCCAACCGATCGCCAAGGTCGCCTGGCCGTAGAGGTCCAGCGACCACAGGCTCGGGATGCCGACGATCAGCAGGGCGCCGAGGACGGGCCCGCCGGTGAGGGCCAGACCGCCGACGACCGCGATGGCGACGACGTCGATGCTGGCGTTGGCCGGGAACGAGTTGACCGTCAGCTGCGTCTGGCTGTGGCCGATGACGGCGCCACCGAGGCCGGCGACCGCGCCGGACAGGGCGAAGATCTGCAGCTTGCGCATCCGGCTGCGCACCGTGAAGGCGCGGGCGGCGTCCTCGTTGTCACGGATGGCCTGCAGGGCGCGGCCGAAGCCACTGCGGCGCAGGTTGTTGACGAACCACATGGCCAGCGCGAGCATCAGCAGGGCGAACAGGTAGTAGTCGACCGCGAGATCGACCTCGTAGCCGAAGATGGTCGGCTTGGCGGGCTGCACGCCGAAGCCCAGGAAGCTGTCCAGCCTCAGCAACCAGCCCGAGGTGGCCAGCGCCAGTGCCAGCGTGGACACCGCCAGCGCGAGACCCTGCAGTCGCATCGCGGGGATGCCGACCAGGGCCGAGCTGAGGGCTGCGGCGAGGATGCCGGCGCCGACGCCGAGGACGAAGTTTCCGGTCGACGAGACCGTGTGGACCGAGACGGCCGCCCCGATGCCGGCGTAGGCGAACTGACCCAGGGACAGCTGGCCGGAGACACCCGTGAGCAGGCCGACGCTGAGGCCGACCAGCGCGAAGCCGATGACGTTGACCAGCGCCGAGGCCGTGGAATTGCTGATCGCGTAGGCCAGGCCCACCGATCCGGCCAGCAGCACGCTGCCCATGACCCGCGGGAACCAGCGCACCGCCCAGAGGCTCTGGTACTCCTGGGGCAGCGGCGGCATGGCGATGCGCTGCCAGCCGACGCGCTCGCGGGCCGCGCGGCCCAGCGCCGGCTGGGTCAGGAGCGCCACCACGATGATGATGCCGAGCGCGAGCGGCACGACGTTGCGGGTGTCGGGGTTGGACAGCAGGAGCTGCTCCAGGACACCCACGCCCAGCGAGGCGACCACCGCGATCGGGATGGACGACATCCGGGCGATGACGGCGCCGGCCAGTCCCTTGAGCAGCATGTCCGGGCCGAGGGTGTCCATCGACTGACCAGCGGTCGTCGGCGTCACCAGGATCGCGGAGAAGGCGGCAACACCGCCGGCGATCGCCCACGCGAGCGTGGCCATCCGCTTGGCGGGGATGCCGTCCAGCAAGGCAGCGTCGTTGTCGTCGGCGGCAGCACGGATCGCGACACCGACCCGGTGGTGACGCAGGAACCAGGCCAGTCCGAGCAGCAGCAGCGGGCCGAGGACCACCATCGCGACATGGGGCGTGGAGATCTGGGTCGAGCCGATGGAGAACTCGGGCAGGCCCGGCGGGCGTGGGAACGTGAAGCCGGTGACGCCGTCGGTGTTGATGATGAGGGCGAAGATCAAGATGAACTGCGACAGACCGAGCGTCGCGATCATGCCGATCATCGTCGGCCGGCCGGCGAGGCGGCGGATGACGATCCACTCGATCGCACCACCGAGCGCGGCGGCGACGGCCATCGCCACCAGGAACGAACCCCAGTACGGCAGGCCCCAGTCGCCGGCCAGCAGACCGAGCATCGAGGCGCCGAACACGCCGATCGAGCCGTGCGCGAAGTTGACGAATCGGCTGGACCGGTAGACCAGCACCAGACCGATGGCCAGCAGGCCGTAGGTCAACCCGGCGAACAGGCCGAGGACCAGCCGGTCCACGCCGAAGTCGAATCCGCCCCACGTGATGCGGGCCTCGGCGAAGGTGGCCGTGGTCAGGAGCGCGTTCATCCCGTCACCGCCGCGTGTCCACCCAGCATGAGGGTCCGGATGCGGTCCGGGTCGGCAGCGAGCACGGCGGCAGATTCTTCAGCGATGATCTCACCCTTCTCCATGACATAGGCGCGATGCACCAGCGACAGTGCGACGTTGACCGACTGCTCGACCACCAGCACCGAGGTGCCGCGCTCGTTGAGCCGACGCACCAGCTCGCACAGTCCGCCGACGACCACCGGCGCGAGGCCGAGCGAGAACTCGTCGATGACCAGCAGCTCCGGGTCGTTGACGATCGCCTTGGCGAGGGCCAGCATCTGCCGCTCTCCTCCCGACAGGGTGGAAGCGGGCTGGTTGCGCCGGGAGTTGAGCCGCGGGAAGATCGCCAGCGCGGCCTCGACGGCCTCGTCGACCCACTTCTTGTCCTTGGTCGCGTAGCCGTGCATCCTCAAGTTGTCCACGACGCTCAGCGACCCGAACGCCGACTGGCCGATGACCTGGCTGAGGCCCGCCTCGACCCGCTTGCGCGGCGACCAGTTGGTGGCGTCGACGCCACCGAGGTGGACCGTTCCGGCGTCCGGCTTGAGCAGTCCGCCGATGACCCGCAGCGTCGTGCTCTTGCCGACACCGTTGGGGCCCAGGAGCGCGACCATCTCGCCGCGCTCGACGGTCAGGCTGGCACCGAACAGGACCTGGACCGGTCCGTAGGACGCACTGATGCCGTCGACGCGCAGGGCCGGAGCCGCGGGGTCACTCACTGAACGGGACATCGTCACCCTCGTAGACGAAGCAGTTGCAGTCATCGGCGAAGCGCATCACGCGGTAGCTGCCGGCGGCGGCGTGACCGCCGTCGCCCAGCGCGTTGCCGAAGCCGGAGGCGGTCTGGAAGCCTGCACCGTCGGCGTCGACGGCCTTGCTCCAGGCCTCGGCCGTGAGCGGCCCGTCGACACCGTCGGCGCCCATCTTCAGCATCCGCACCGAGTCGCAGTACGGCAGCGCGACACGGGCCGCCTCACGCGTCTCGAAGGTGATGCCGGCAGCCTCGTAGATGTCGAGGCACTCCTTCTCGACGCCCTCACCGGGGAATGGCATCTCGCTGTCCGCGACGTCCTGCGGCGGGTGGAAGCCGATGCCCACCATGCCGTTCATCGTGTCGGCGGGAACCGTATCGGGGTTGTTCAGGAAGAACGACGGGTTGTCGAAACTGGAGATCGCGTAGGTGGCCTTGAACTGCTTGGAGCCCGCGATCGTGGCGAAGATCGACGCCAGCCGTGAACCACCCAGGAACATCACGCGGTCGATGCCTGCGCTGGCGAAGGTGATGGCCGCCTGCTCCGAGCCCTGGTAGATCGTGCCGATGTCGGTGGTGTCGACCCAGCCCACCTCGGCGTCGATGCCCAGCTTCTTGAGCTGCGGGACGGCCTTCTTGCCAACCGTGCGCCGGTTGACCGGAGTGTCGGCGGCGACGATCGCGACCTTCTTGCGGCCCTCGAAGAACTTCTCCTGCGACAGCGCCTTGATGTAGGAGGCGGTGAACGCGTTGTACTCCGGGAAGCTCGGGGACCACAGATACGGCGCCAGCTCATCGAACAGCGCCTGGTCGTTCGAGACCAGGCTGGCGTCCAGCATCAGCGTCTTGCGCTGCGCATAGCAAGGACGGGCATTGGACTGGTACTGACCGGTCAGCACCACGGCGAATGCCTTGTCGTCCTGGGCGACCTGGTTGCAGAGCTTCTCCTCCGAGGCCGGGGAGTCGGTCTGGGCGTCGTACATGCGGAAGACCGCGTCGAGCTTGCGGCCACCGAGCCCGCCGTTGTCGTTGACCCACTTCTCGAGGGCCTCGACCTGCTTCTTCGGGTCGCCGACCGAGGCCGTGACCAGCTTGGTCTGCTTCTTGACCTCGTCCAGGTCGACGCCGATGAAGACCACCTTGACGGTCTTGCCCGCGGCCGCCGGGCTGGCGCTGGTCGGCTGGGAACCGTCACCGCTGCTGCTGCCACCGCCGCCGGGCATCACTGCGCCGCAGCTGGCCAGGGCCAGCGCCGCAGCCGCTGCGACCACGACCGAGCGTGCGCGCAGGGCGCGATCCCGGGGCCGCTTCGGACCGCTGTCTGCCTCAACCATGGCTCGCCATCTCGTCAGCATGAAAGAACTATATAGGATATCTACTCGGCTATGACGTGCTCTTGGCAGAAATCTGGTCGCCCTGGGCCTGCCGCGCGGAGCACCGCTCCAGCCAGCGCTCGACCGCGTCGACGTCGACGACGGCATCGGCCGTCATGTCGGCTCCGGCCTTGACCGGCACGCCCTCGCCGTCCGCCTGCAGCGCCCACCAGCGCTCCAGCACCGCCAGGTCGATGACCGCGGCACCGTCGCCCGACGAGGCGCCGGCCGCCGGCGGTGGGCCTGCCAGGGAGGCGACCCGGCTCGGTGCGGGGGCAAAGATCCGGCGACGGATCGCGAAGGCGATCAGCAGGACACCCAGCGCATTGAGGGCGAACAGTCCCCACGGATAGGTCTCGAAGGTGGTCGAGAAGGCTCCTGACGAGCCCTCTCCGACCTGCCCGCTGATCGTGTACACGCCGAAGGCACCCGCCGGCAGGCCGATGGGGATCTGCAGCGTGAGGCTCTTGCCGGGCGCGAGCCTGGCGAAGCCGTCGGAGGAGTAGACCGGGTCGACCTTCTCGCCCTTGCCCACCGCGATGCTCAGCCCGGGAGCGACGACCTCGGCGGTGCCGACGTTCTCGACCCGCAGCTTCAGGACCCGGTCCGGTCCCCCGCCCATGAGATCGCCGAACCGGGTCGACCCCGTCAGCGACACCTTGGTCACGGCCAGCTCGGCAGCCCCGGCCGCTGCCTGCGGATCGGCGACCGTCGTGACCGGCAGGTCGACCGGCGCAGGAATGTCGATCGGGGCGGCGCCGGGCGGCGAGACCGCGCTGGGGCTTGAACCGCTTCCGGTGCCGGCACCGCTGCCCGCGTTGTTGCCCGCCTCGTTGCCGGCACCGTTGCCGGCGTTGTCACCGGCGCCATTGCCGGTGTCGTTGCCCGCGCCGTCGCCCGCGTCCGAGCCGCCGCCTGCACCGCCGGCCGTGACGTCGACCGTGGCCTTCAGCGTCGTGCCGCGGTGGTCCTGCGTCGCAACGACGCCCGCGACCTCGGCATCGGCGGCGACCGTCAGCTCTGCGTCGATCGCCCCGGTCGCGGCAGCCGCGACACTCACCGCAGTGCCCACCGGGGTGCCCGAGCCGTCGACGGCAGTGACGCTGACCTGACGCAGCGGGTCCCACTCGGCGCCGACCACGCGGAGGCGGTTCTTGTCGGAGGTGTCGCCCAGCCGCACGGTCGGGGCGGCCAGCACCCGCATCGGCTGGTCGAGGACGACAGTGTCCTTGCCGAGCTTCGCCGTCGCCCGGACAGTACCGGTTCCGGTCGCGGCGTCGGCCGGGACGAGAAGCGTCCCGGTGCCGCTGCCGTCCGCGATGGTGGTGGCGTCGACGGGCCGGCCGCAGGTGGTCCCACACAGGGCCAGCGGGACCTTGGTCTCCGAGGCGAATCCGGACAGAGAGGTCTGGACCTCGTCACCGGGGCGCGCGGCGTTGAGGACGTCCTGGCCGACGACCCGCGTGACGGTGAGTTGCTGCGCGGCCACCGTCGTCATGCTGGCCAGCATCGCGGTGTCCTGGGGCGTCGTGGCCGGATTGGTCCCGTCCGCGAGATCCACCTCGGCTGGCCGTTGCACACCAGCCGCTGACCGGGCAGGTCGAAGAAGACGGTGCGCAGGATCAGCGCCGAGGTGCCGGCCGTCGTGATCGGGAACGTGCCGTCGACCCGGGTCGGCGGGATGGCGTCCTTGCCGGCCTCGATCTCGAAGTCCACCACGACCGGCTTGAGCGGGGTGCGCTTGGAACCGGCGTCGAGGACGTCGAAGTAGTAGTAGGCCTTGCCCTCGCGGTCCGACAGCAGGGGCAGCACCTCCGGGCCGGTCGTGTTCGTGAGGCTGTAGGTGCGGTCGCCGCCGACCGCCGTGTCCCCCGCGGTCTGCAGTGTCATGCGAGGGTTGACACCCCACGGCTCGAGCTGCGTGCTGAGGGCGAGGATGCCGTCCACGTCGTCGATGGCGGCGTCGGGATCCGCAGCCGGGTTCGGCAGGTAGCGCCAGCACCCGCCGCCGGGATCGATCGGGCCGACCGGTGCGGCCGATGCGCTCGCGCCGGCGAAGCCGGGCAGAGCGGATCCCACGACCACCAAAGTGGCTAAAAACGACCTCACAGGCCCTTTGGCCATGACACACTCCAGAGCGTCGGCATGCCGGACAATCACCTCGCAGGCGAGGGCAATCGAAACCCTACATGATATATTTCGGAGATGTCGAGGATTCCACAGGCGTCGATCGCAGGAGTCCTCCGCGGGTTCGCCGAGCTGCTCCTCACGGTCGGCGCGCTGCTCGCCGCGCTCGCGTTCTACCTGCTGGTCTGGACCAATCTGCAGACCGCGGCAGCGCAGAAGGATCTGCTCCAGGAATTCCGTTCCCAGCAGCAGACCGACCAGACCGGCCAGGCCGGCCGCCAGACCAGGCCGGGCACCGGCGACGGGCTCAACGTCCTGCACATCCCGCGACTGGGCAAGGACTGGAAGCGCGTGGTCGTCGAGGGCGTCGACATGAAGAGCCTCAACACCGCCCCGGGCCACTTCCCCGACACCGCGCTGCCGGGGCAGGTCGGCAACTACGCCGTCGCCGGGCACCGCGCCACGCACGGTGAGCCGTTCGCCGATCTCGATCGCATGGTCGCCGGCGACAAGGTGTACGTCGAGGCGGCCAACGGCTGGTTCACCTATCAGGTGACCTGGTCACGCATCATCGCCCCGAACCACACCGAGATCCTGGCCCCGGTCGCCGGGAAGCCGGGCCAGGCGCCCACGGCCAGGACGTTGACCCTCATCACCTGTCACCCGCGCTGGGGATCGACCGAGCGCCTGGTGGTCGGGGCACAGCTGGTCGAGGAACGCTCACTGGCCGCGGGCCCACCCGAAGGAATGGACAGCTGACATGTATGCCCTCATCTGGCGACTGCTCCCCGGTCCGACCCCGGTCAAAGTCGGCGAGGCACTGGTGCTGCTCGCGCTGGTGTTCTGGCTGCTGATGGCCGTGGTCTTTCCGGCCGTCGAGCCCCACCTGCCCATCGACGAGGTCGTCGTCGGCTGAGCGGCCCCACCGATCAGTACTCGCGCAGCAGCGTCCCGTAGCCGTGCAGCTGGTCCTCGATGCCGTTGTCGCGCAGCGCCATCCACCAGGTCGCGGCGTTGATCGCGATGACCGGCTTGTCGAGCCAGCGCTCGGCCTCGTCGGCCAGCTCGGTCATGCACAGGTTGGTGCCGCACTGCACGATCGCGTCGACGTCGGAGTCGTTGATCTCGATCAGCGACTCGCGCAGCGTCTTCTCCGAGACCTGGGCGATCTCGACCGCACTGTTGACGCACAGCCCCTTGATCTGGCCGACCTCGAAGCCGAGCTCGGTGAAGAACTTGCGCACGTTGGTGTCACCGATCGGGGTGTACGGCGTGACGACGGCGATCTTCTTGGCGCCGAACAGCTTGAGCGCGCGCTCGCACCCCTCGGCGCCCGTGGCGACACCGAGCCCACCGGTGAGACCCTGGATCTGCTTGACGAACTGGCGGTTGCCCTCGACCCCGTCCCAGAACGTCTCGGCGCTCATGCCCATGACCATGTAGTCGGGCTGCATCGTCATCAGGCTGCGAACGCAGTCGTCCATGTTGGCCCGGATCTGCTCCAGCAGGTTCTCCATCCCCTCGTCGGTCGCGATACGACCGTCCGGGATGTAGATGCGGCCGTAGTGCGAGGTGACGCCGGGGACGCGCATCGCGTCGAACTCGGGCTGGACGATCGTGTTGGTGCTCGGGGCGATGACGCCGAACTTGCGGCGCCATCCCAGACGGTCCACGCTCACGCGGTCTCTCCAGTGGTCTCGTAGACGGACTCGCGGTCCGCCGTGGTGGGAAAATACTTGCGCAGCCACAACGCTCCGAGCAGGAAGCACAGCTGGACCGCGGTGTTGGTCAGCTGCTCAGCCCACTGGATCTGGACCGACTGCTCGGGCCGTGCCGCGAGCGAGGGCAGGATGTTGGTGCCCAGGACGTAGACGACGAACAACGCCCCGATGACGCGCCGGCCGGCCTTGAACGCGATGACCGCCGCGGTGACACCCAGTGCGGTGGCACTGACCGCCGCTGCGATGAGCAGGGGCCACATGTGGCCCATCCAGAGCGCGCCGATCGCGGCCGCCACCGGGAACACGGCGAACGGCCAGCCGGTCAGCTCGGACCCGCGCTTCGCGCTGAGCAGTGCCCACACGAGGGCGCTGAAGCCGAAGGCCAGGCACGGGAAGAGCAGCTGCTCGAGGATCGGGTACTCGTGGCACCCCGATGCGACCAGGATCTTCCAGGTGGCCTTGGCCAGACCGCCCGTGGTCACCACGATCGCGCCGATCAGCGCGATCGGGAAGACCCGCGGAACCCGCCGACCGGTCGCTTGGGCGGTGATCATCAGGGCCACCCCGGCGAGCATGACGGGGACGAAGTCCTCCAGCGCCAGGGCGACGGTGTACTCCTCGCAGACATCGATGCTGCGGGCGACCAAGGTCGCCGATCCGGGGTGCATCAGGCCTCCTGCGGGGTGAAGATGTCGCGCTTGCGGAAGCCGGCGCCCATGAAGCGTCCCATCGCCTTGGGCTTGGTCAGCCAGGCCACGCGGACGCCGTGCTTGTTGGCGGCCAGGACCTGGTCGACCAGCCACGGCGTGACGGTCTCGACCCGGTCACCGAGGATGTTGAAGATCTTCTTGACCTTGTCGAACTCCTCGGGCTTGTCCGCGTAGTCGCCGATCAGCAGATCGGTGGCCACGATGCCCGGGGAGAGGAAGCCGACCTTGACCGGCGTGCCCTTGGTGTCGCGGACCAGCGCCTCGGTGAGGTACTGGACGGCGCGCTTGGAGGCACCGTAGGTCGCCATGCCGGGCTGGTGCTCACCGCGGGAGCCGAAGCCCTCCATGTTCCAGATCCAGCCACCCCCGGCCTGGGTCGCCATCCCGGCCTGGGCGATGGCCGAGCCGTTGAACGCGCCGACCAGATTGGTCTGGACGACCGCGTCGACCAGCTCGGACGGCTGGTCGGCCAGCGGACCTCGCGGTGCCGACATACCTGCGTTGTTGATCCAGATGTCCACCCGGCCGAACGTGCCCACGGCCTGCTGCCACAGCGCCTGCACCGCGTCGCGGTCGGACACGTCCGTGACGACGCCGAGCACCCGGCCAGGATCGTCCAGGCCGGCGCGCAGCTGCTGCACACCGGCGTCGACCGATCCGGCACTGCGGCCGCAGATCGCGACCTGGTGACCACGCTCGAGCAGCTCACGCGCCAGGCCCAGACCGATGCCCCGGGTACCGCCGGTGACGACAGCCACCCGGCGGCCGGTCAGCGCGGTTCCCACGCCAACGATCCGTGCACGAAGTGGGTCGTGGTCTCGCCGCTCATCAGCTGCCAGACGATCGCCAGCTCGCGGGTGTCCGGATCCATCAGGAACTCGCGTCCACGGATCTTCTCGATGCCGGTCTTGTCGACCCCGACCAGGTGCTGCACCGTGAACAGTGCGCGGCCGTAGGAGGTGGCGTTGCCGAACACCTCGGGGCCCTCGAACATCGTGCGGGCGCCATCGCGATAGCGGTCGAAGGTGTACTCCCGCTCGAGATCGCCGCTCCACGTGATCGTGTGCCGCGCCGAACGCAGCGAGGTGGGCTCGTGCTCGATGCGCACCTGCACCTGGCCCTCGGTGGTCTGGTCGGCGCCGTTGACGAACAGCGTCCCGGTCCAGGCGCCGGCCTGCTTGGTGGGCAGGACGTGCGGACGGGGCCCGCGCTCCTTCTCCAGCTCGCGCCACTGGTCGACGTACTCCTGGGTTGCAGGATTGGTCTCCCGGTCAGTGGTGCGCTTGTAGACACCGTTGAAGACCGCGCAGACGGCCCATCCGTCGTGCAGCACCGAGGAGTAGACCTGGGTCTCCCCGTCAGGAAGAACCTGGTTCCAGGTGCGCAGATCGGCCTGCCAGCCCGGCGAGTAGTAGTTGGCCTCGACGAACAGGCCGTAGGGCTGGCCGGTGCCGTAGAAGTCCGGACCGGTGTAGACGCGGTTCTCGTCGGAGTCGACGACGCCGAAGTCGAACTGGGCGCCGAGCTCGAAGCGGTTGCGCAGCGGACCGGCGCCCGAGAGCTTGGAGTCCATCCAGTAGCGGGCGCCCTCGGCGGTCACCTCACTGGCCCGCGCGATGTACTCGAAGCCGACGTGGTTGCCCTGCGCGTCGAACAGCCCGGGGATGCCGTGCCACTCCCCCTCGATGCGCTTTTGCCACTCGCTGGTCTCGACCTGCGCCTGAACGCTCATCCAGGCAGCTCGTTGTTGACCAAGAGCTTGCGGATGTCCTCGGCGACCGGCTCGGTGATGAGGCGCGAGATCTGTGCCCACACCTTGTCGACCTCGGGGCTGAACAGCAGGCCGCGGTTGCGGGCGTCGCGGGTCGGCAGATCGGTGTCGGCGACATCGGCGACGACATCGGCCGGCACGTCGCCCTCGACGAGCGAGAACCAGTGGTCGAGGTAGGCCGCGACCGGCGCGTCGAGCTGGCCGAAGGCCTCCTCGGTCGCCCGGCTGGCCAGCATCCACGACGACATGACCGTGAGCTGGCGCGGCTCGAGGACGGCCTTGGACAGGCCTTCCATCGCGTTGACCTGCTCGTAGGTCTCGGTCAGCGGAGTGTGCGCCCAGTCGTTGTAGACCATGTGCGTGCCGGCGTCGACGCGCTGGATCAGGTCGAGGTGGAAGGCGAAGTACTCGCCGGCACCGACCGAGTCCAGCGTGAAGTGCGGCACCGGCGACTCGTCCGGCATGAAGGCGAACACCATGTGGCTGTCGAGGCCGATCTGCGGCACGACGATGCCGACGTAGACGGCCTTGGCCACCTTGTCGCCGGTGAAGACCCGGACCGAACCGACCGGATCGGGCCCCATCGTCGAGCTGAGGGTCATGAACGGGCCACCGTCGGCACCGGAGAACTCCTTGAGTCCCGCGCGATCGATCAGGGTGTCGAGGGTTCCGATGCACAGGTCACTGGGCAGGCTCATGCGTTGTCTTCCTTGTTGCTCGTGGTGACGTAGGTGGTGGTGATCTCGTCACCGGCGATGTCGCCGATGGCATCGGCCTCGGGGGCCGAGTCGTCGTGCAGGTCGTCGTGCAGGACCAGGCGGTGCTCGACGCGGGGCGGCGATGCCTCACCCCGGGCGTCGAGGATCTCGCGGCTGCGAACCTCCTTGAAGTTCCAGGCGCTCGCCAGCTCGGGGACGGCCTTGCGCGTCGGGGACGGGATGACCCGCGCCTCGACCCGTGCGCCGCCCTCGCCGACGATCGTGTTGCCCTCGACGCCCCAACCGGCCTCGATGAGCTCCTGGCGACGGCGGCGGTACTTGACTGCGTTCTGGTCGCTCTTGATGTGCAGCTCGGCCGACAGGTCGAACGGCAGCAGCTCGGGGCGCACGTGGTCGACGATCGCCTGGTCCTCGTACAGCACCTTGAAGACACGGCGACGGGCGTCACGATCGGCCCACTTGCCCTTGAAGAACGAGCGCAGCGCGACGAACTTGACCAGCGTCGTCTCTTCGTCGATCGGGATGTTGACGTCGAAGATCTTCATCGCGCCCATGGGCGTGCCCACGTCCAGCAGGATCATGTTGGGCATGAACCAGGTGGTGGAGACCGGCACCGGGGGCCGCTCGGTCAGCTTCTGACGGTTGGGGTTGATCATGCCCCAGATGCCCTTGGACCGCGGCGGGTTGAGCTCGATCGAGATCTTGCAGTGCCAGTCCGAGTCCTCCATGACGAAGTCGGGGACCTCGGGCTTCTCGGGGTTGCCGAACACACCACCGTGCACGAACGGCGTGTGGGCGACGTCGATGCCGTTCTCGAGGATGCGCTCGTAGTTGGACTTCCACAGGAACGAGCCGGTGACGGCGCGGTAGGTCTCCGTGTCGTCGATGTCGGACCAGTCGGGGATCGGCGGCCGCTCCTCCTCGGGGAGGTCACCCATGTAGACCCAGATGAACATGTACTTCTCTTGGGTCGGGTACGAGTCGATCCGCGCCTTGCGCGGGATGCCCTTGTCGGGCTGCGCGGGGATCTTCTGCACGACGCCATCGGGGTCGTACTCCCAGCCGTGGTACGGGCAGACGATGCAGTCGTCCTTGATGGTTCCGCCCGAAAGCGCGGCACCGCGGTGCACGCACAGATCCGACATCGCGACGACCGAGTGATCGCTGTTCTTGCGGTACAGCACCAGCTGCTGCCCGAGGATCTTGACCTTCTTCGGCTTCCCGACCTCCAGGTCGGTGCTGAACTCGACGGCGTACCAGAAGTTCTTGAACATGTTGGTCTCCTAGCGTCGACGGATGTCGGCGATATCGGGGTGGATGTGGTCCTGCCATGTGTCGAGCTCGGCCAAGGACGAGGGCTCGGCACCGAGACGGGCCGAGAAGAATGTGGTGACCAGGTCGATCAGGACCGACCGCAGCCGGTCCTGGTCACCGGCGGGTGGTTCCTCGAGGAATCCTCGAGCTGAGGTCGGGTCCTCCGGGGCTGCCGGCAGCATGTGTCCGGCATCGGCGATCCGCACCAGCCATGCCTCCGTGTCCGGTGGCAACGCCTCGGTGAAGGTGCGCTCGATCGGGTCGTGCCCCGCCGCACCGGCTTCCTGGCCGTACCGGATCGCGCTGGCGGCGACGACGCCGTCGGCCGTACCTCCCAGCAGGAGCACCGGCACGTCGACCGGGGCAGGAAGCAGCGTGCCCGGTGCGTGCCCGAGCTGCTGCGAGGCCATCGTGTGGGCGCCGTAGGTCGCGACCGCACGCACCTGCGGGAACCACGCGGCGCGTGCGGACTGCAGTGCCACGGTGCCACCGGCGGAGTGACCGAACACGCCGATCCTGTCCAGGTCCAGCAGCCCGGCCAGCGGGCCGGCTTCCTGCGCCTGCGCGACGGCTGCGAGCACCGCGGCCAGCGCCGGCGTGGTCGGCTTGGACCCGTAGGTGTCAGGTCCGACGGCCGTCAGGTCGACGCCCGGTGTCAGTCCGAACTGGCCCGGGAACAGCTCGGCGAGCCAGTCGAAGGTCACCGCGACCATGCCGGCCTGCGCCAAGGAGACGGCCAGCTCTAGATAACCGCTGGACGCCACGTTGATACCCGGCAGCACGATGACCACCGGATACGGTGCGCCGGACGGATCAGCCGGCAGGACGCCGCTCATCCGCTCGATGTCCGTGGCCGCCGGCAGCGCAGGATGCCGCAGGGTCACGTGGACGGTGTCGTAGGGGGCCACGGCACCGTCCACCCGGACAGCCGTCCGGTGAGCTCGCACCAGCGTCGTTGCGCCAGCGTTGTTCATGGTCCGTGCTCTCAGCGCAGGTGAGGGCGCGGCAGGACCCGGTCGCCACCCCACAGGGCGCGGACCAGCTGCTGGGTCATCTCGGGGCCGAAGAACCGGTCGCCCATCTCGTTGGCCGGATCGCGCTCGGCGATGTTGCGACGGGTCAGCTCGTCCTCGGCTGCCAGCGCGGCCTGCTCCTCGACCGGGACGCGCTCGGCCTCGTCGACCCAGGCCAGCCAGCGATCGAGGTGACGCTCGGCCAGCTCGGTGACCACGTCGGTGGTGCGCTGGTCGCCGGGTGCCATGAAGCAGAACGCCGTCGGCGACAGGCTGGCCCGGACGAAGGCACTGCGGCTCACGAAGGGCTCGATGAAGTCGTTGTCGGCCTGGAACTGCTCCCACTCGTCGTTGAGCGGACCGTAGTACTTGTCGAACGAGTCGGTGTCGGTCATCAGGTTCGACCGCGGCACGGAGTCCAGGAACAGCCAGCCCTGCGGGAAGGCGCCGAGCGCCATGCCGAAGTGCGGCACGCGGACGTGCGGGCCGAGCCAGATCGTGAGGTGGACGTTGACGAAGCCCAGGGCCGCGTTCTCCATGTGGGAGTGGATCATCCAGTCGACCTCGGGGCCGGTGTATCCGCGAACGCTGCCCGACGGGCCGTTCTCGGAGGTGAAGCTCTCCAGCGCGTCCGTCGAGGGGTCACGCACCAGGTCGAAGCGGTCCGCCACCTTGGTGGCCATCCGGTCGATCAGTGCCTTCCAGTCGGCGAACAACGAGGTCACATCGGTGGGACCCGCCTCGTCGAAGTACTCCTGAACCGACTTGAGGTTCTGACTCATGCCCTATCCCTCCACTATCGCGCACTGCTTTTCAAACAATATATTCTATCTTCGTTCCCGGAGGGGGGTTCTCGGCGAAGAATTTTCACCCGCCCGGATACGCGGTGGCGGCAAGCCCTGCGGCTCCGGCCCGAAAGGCTCCGGGGGCGTGGATCACACACGGCTGGACGTACTCCAGCAGGCCCTCGTCGCCGTACTCGCGCCCCCATCCGGAGCGCTTCACGCCGCCGAAGGGTGCCCGCAGCGTCATCCCGGTGCGGTTGTGGGTGTTGACGAAGGCGAACCCCGCATCGAGCCGGGCGGCCACCTCGAAGGCGCGCTCCTCGTCGCTGGACCACACCGATGCGCCCAGGCCCAGCTCCCCCGCGTTGGCGCGGGCCACGACATCGTCGAGCGAGTCGTAGGTGAGCACCGGGAGGGTCGGGCCGAACTGCTCGGTCGCGACCACCGGATCGTCGTCGGCCGCGCCCAGGACGAGGGTCGGCCGCACGAAGTGCCCACGGGACAGGTCACCGACCACGGTGCCGATCTCGACCACGGTCGCCCCGGCCGATCGGGCGGCCTCGACCAGGTGCTTGACCCGGGCCGCCGAGGCGGCACTCACCACGGGCCCCATGGTGACGCCGGGCGTCAACGGGTCACCGACGTGCAGCACGCGCTCCGCAGCCGCGACCAGCGCGGCAACGATCTCGTCGTGCCGCTCGGCCGGGACGTAGAGCCGCTTCAGCGCCATGCAGACCTGACCGCTGGTGGCGAAGGCCGCCATGACCATGCGGTCCATCGCGGCATCGTCGAGGTCTGCGTCCGGCAGCACGATGGCCGGGTCGTTGCCACCCAGCTCGAGGACGCTCGGGGTCAGCGAGCGGCCGGCCAGCGAGGCGATCGCGCGCCCCGCGACGTCGCCACCGGTGAACGCGATCCGCGAGATCAGCTCGTGGCCGACCAGCGCCGTGGCCGTCTCGACCTCTCCGTGCACGACCCGCACCAGCCCCGCCGGGAGGGCATCGGCCAGCGTCTGCAGCATCTGCGTGACCCCGAACGGCGCCAGCGGCGAGGGCTTGACCACGATCGCATTGCCCGCCACGAGCGCCGGGGCCACCTTCAGCATCGACAGGATCAGCGGGGCGTTCCACGGGGTGATCGCACCCACCACGCCGAACGGCCGGTGCCGGGTCACGAGCCGACCGCGCTCGTCGTCGGTGACCCGATCCTGGAGCAGCTCCTCGCCCCGTTCGGCGTACCAGCGCAGGACCACCGCCGCGAAGCCTGCCTCGCCGCGCGCATCGGCCAGCACCTTGCCGGTCTCGCGGGCGGTGAGCTCGGCGATCGCGTCCAGCTCCGGGTCCAGGGCATCGGCTGCGGCCCGCACGGCCCGCACGCGCTCGGCGACCGGGGTGGCGGCCCACCGGCACTGCGCGGCCGCGGCCAGTCGCACCTCGCGGTCGACGGCGGCGGTGTCGTGGAACTCGACCGTCCCGACGACGTCGTCGATCCGTGCCGGGTTCTCCCGGGCGGTCACGCGCCGGCCCCTCCCAGCACCGCGACCGGCTTGCCCAGCCGCAGCGAGTTGATCATCGAGGTGTTCAGCAGGTGGTTGCGCATCCGGTCGGGATCGGCGGCCAGGGCACGCAGCTCGTCGTGATAGGCCTTCTGGGCCTCCGGATCGGTCTGGCGCAGCCGCTCCCAGTTGTCGTGCGTGATCGCCTTGACGTACGACAGGGCGACCTGGCGACGTCCTTCGCAGGCCACGTCGAGCTCGTCGAGCGAGCCCGTCCCGTCCAGCACGGCCAGCAGCGCCCGGGCCTCGACGACGGCGTCGTGCAGGCCGCTGTTCATGCCCATGCCGCCCAGCGGGTTGTTGATGTGGGCGGCGTCGCCCATCAGGATCAGCCGGTCCTTGCGGAACGTGTCGGCGACGCGCTGGTGGACGCGGTACAGCGTCGTGTGCAGGACGTCCCACGGGCGGCCCAGGTCGGCCACGCCGGTCAGGCGGGCCTGGATCCGCGCCGGGTCGATCTCGACCTCGTCAGGGGTGTCCTGGTCGGTGGGGAACAGGATGCGCCAGTGCTCGGGGGTGCGCAGCACCACCAGCCACTCGGTCGGGTCGAAGACGTAGTTGACCGCGGCGATGCCGGGCAGCACGCCCTCCAGGTCCTCGGTCGTCGAGGCGACGAGGAAGCGCTCCGGATAGGTCATGCCCTCGAACGTGAAGCCGGCGGTCTGTCGGACCTGCGAGTTCGAGCCGTCGGCGCCCAGCACCCAGTCGGCGGTGAAGACATCGCCGCGCTCGGTGGTCAGGGTCGCACGGTCCTCGGTCGTCTCGGCCTTCGCGACCCGCTGGCCGAAGTGGACCGTGACGTTGTCCAGCGCCTGCAGCTCCGCCAGCAGGATCGGCGTGAGCTTGCTCTGCTCGCACTGCACGCGGAACGGGAACCTGGTGTCGCCGGCCAGGATGCCCAGGTCGAGATCGGCGATCGGGCCGGTCTGGCGGTCGCGGTACTGGAAGCTGGTCGAGACGATGCCGCGCTTCATCAGCGCATCGAGCACGCCGAGGTCGTCCAGCATCTCCAGGCTCGGCGGGTGGAAGGTGGACGCCCGCGACTCGGTCGCCAGGTGCTCCCCCGCCTCCAGGACGGTGACCTGGACCCCTGCACGGGCGACGACCAGCGCCGCGGTCAGGCCGACTGCGCCGGCGCCTGCGACGATCACCGAATCGGTGCGAACTGTGCTCATCTGTGTCCTTCCGACAGCGCCGCGGGCTCCGAGCCCGCGGCGTACCTCAACTCGTCCTGCAGGAGCTCGGGCAGCCCGACCAGGTCGGTCAGGTCTGTCCATTCCATCCGGTCGACCGCGCCGGCATGGCCGGTTCCCACGATCGCCGCCATCGTCCGGCGCACCGCCTCGGCCGCGGCGAGCATCGCCGACACCGGATGGATCACGAAGCGGACGCCGGCCTCGGCCAGTCGTTCGTCGGACGGTCCGGCGTCGATCGGGCCGCCGGCCTCGGACCGGTTGTACATCTGGGGCAGCGGACGACCGTCCGCCGCGAGTGCCGCGGCGACCGCCTCGAGGTCCTCGATCGAGGCGCCCTCGACGAAGACCGCGTCGGCACCCGCGGCGGCGAAGGCCCGGCAGCGCTCGACGACGGCGTCGCGACCCAGCACGGACAAGGCATCCGTGCGGGCCACGATGACCAGTCCGGTGTCCGCGTCGACCGCGGCCCGGACCCGGGACGCGGCCTCGTCGACGCCGACGACCTCCTTGCCGCCGAGGTGGCCGCACCGCTTCGGCGCGACCTGGTCCTCGAGGTGGAGCCCGGCGACGCCGGCCGCCGCATAGGTGTGGGTGGTCCGCCGGGCCTGCAGCGCATTGCCGTAGCCCGTGTCGGCGTCGGCCAGCAGGGGCACGCCGCCCAGCGACGGCAGCAGTGCCGCGGCACGTCCGGCGATGTCGGTGCCGTGCACGAAGCCGAAGTCCGGCAGACCCAGGTCGACAGCCGAGACCGTCGCGCCCGAGAGACACACCGCCTGGGCCCCCGCGGCAGCGGCGAGCCCGGCGGACACGGCGTCGAAGACACCCGGCAGCCGGACCACGGTGGGTCCGGCCAGCAGGGCTCGCAAGCGATCGGCGGAATGCTCCGAGGACGTCATCGGCCGTGGAGGGCGTAGCCGCCCTCGACGCCGACGACGCGGGCACCGGTGAAGATCCTGATGGTCTCCACGGTTCCCTCCTCGCCCATGCCCGACAGACCCCACGCCGGGCGCGGTGTCATCAGGTGCAGGCTCATGATCGTCGAGCCGTTGACCTTGACCTCTCCGGCGCGGACCTGACGGGCGACCGCGAGGGCCGCCTCGGTGTCCGTGCCGACGACATAGCCCTCGAGGCCGAACGGCGTGTCGTTGGCCAGCGCCACGGCCTCGTCGAGCGACTCGTAGGCGTGCACGGTCGCGACGGGGCCGAAGACCTCGTCGCGCGCGGCCGATGACGGCACGCCGGTGACCAGGGTCGGGGCCAGGAAGTTGCCCGGCCCGTCCGGGAGCTTCGTGGTGGCGTGGGCCGTTCCGCCGGCCGCGACACGCTCGTCGATGACGGCCTGCAGGTGGGCGAGGTGGCCCGGGTGCACGATCGGACCCAGGTCGGTCGACTCGTCCAGCGGGTCGCCGGCGGCCAGATCGGCCAGGCGGGCGCCGATCTCGGCCACGATGTCGTCGGCCAGCGCGGCCGGGACGACCAGACGCCCGAGCGCCCGGCACCACTGACCGTTGAGCGTGGTGAGCAGGTCGGCGGCCCGGCGGGCCGCATCGGCGACATCGGCGTCCGGCATGACGACCAGCGGGTTGTTGCCACCGAGCTCGAGCTGCAGCGCGGTGAAGTTGGCCGCGCAGGCACCGGCGATCTCACGACCCGCCCGCAGGCCTCCGGTGAAGGAGACGGCGCGGATGCGCGGGTCCTGGACCAGACGTCCGCCGACGACCGAACCGCCCTGCAGGAGCTGGAAGGTCCCCGCCGGCGCACCCTGCTCGGTGAGCACCGCGTCGACGACCTGCGCCAGTGCCGTGGTGCCCCACGGCGCGTACTCGCTGGGCTTGAGCAGCGACGGCGCGCCGGCCGCCAGCGAGCTGGCGATCTTGTGCGCCGCCATGGGAGCCGGAGCGTTCCACGGCACGAGGCTCAGCGCCGGGCCGAGGGGCAGGCGATGCACCTCCACGGGGTTGCCGTGCTCGCCGGTGCTCGTCTCCAGCAGGACGCCGTCACGCAGCATCTGCGCCGCGAGGTGGAATGCACCGGGGACGATCATCCCGACGATGCCGGTCTGCGAGACCGGCACACCGGTCGCGAACGACTCGAGCGCGGCCAGTCGCGGCACGTGGGCCTGCAGCGCCGCCCCGATGGCGTCGAGGATCTCGGCCCGGCGCTCGACCGGGACGTCGCTCCAGCCGCCCGTGGTGTGGACCCGGTCGGCGGCGGCCAGGGCCGCCTCGACGGAGTCCGCATCGCTGGCCGGCGCGACGCCGACGGGCTCGCCGGTGAACGGATCGGTCAGGGTCAGGTCAAGCGTGTCGGCCGGCGCCGACCAGACGCCGTCGACGAGCTGCTGGACGGCAGGAAGATCGAGCCCGGCGCGGGCCGGCGGAACAGTGCTCATCGGGCGGCTGCTTCGACCTTCTCGGGCTTCGCGTCAGCCATCGCGTCGCGCGTGGTCAGACCGGCCCAGCCCTCGCGATCGACGATGACCTTGGCCAGGTCGAGCTTGCCCCGCTCCGCGGGGAATGCCTGGACCAGGCCCATCGCGGTGTCGCGCAGCGAGCGGCCGAGCACGTTGTCCATCAGGGCGCCGGAGGTGCCGCACATCTTGAGGGCGTCGGTCGCGACGGAGAAGGCGTGCTCGCAGATGGCTCCCTTGGCGAGCTTCCAGCTGGCCACGACCTCGTCCTTGGGCAGGATCGGCGGCTCGCTGGCCTCCAGGTCGATCTGGCGGCGCAACCACAGGTGCGCCTCGCCCAGCGATGCCTCACCGTTGCCGATCAGCACCTGGTGCATGGGGCTGGAGGCGATCGGCTTGCCCGTGTCGGCGAACTTGGCCGCCATCGTGCGGCCGAGGGCGTACTCCCACACGCCGCGGGCGATACCGGCGTAGATCGCTGCGATCGCGACCTGGTTGCCGACCCAGGAGCCACGCGACATCTGCGTCGCGCGGGTGAATCCGCCGGGAATCGCCAGCGCCTCGTCGGCGGGGACGAAGCAGTCCTCGAGGACCAGGCCGTGGTTGTCGGAGGCACGCATGCCAAGACCCTGCCACGGGGCGCGCGGACGGACCCCGACGGACTCGCGGGCGACCAGGAACAGGCCGAGACCGTCGATGCCCGGGACGTCCTCGCGACGGGCCGTCACCAGGTAGTAGTCGGCCGTGCCGGACAGGCAGCCGAAGGACTTCTCGCCGTTGAGCAGCCAGCCACCCTCGGTCGCGGTGGCCGTGGTGGAGATCAGCACGTTGGCGTTGCTGGCCTTGACCGCCTCGCTGGCGAAGTTGGCCAGCATCAGGCTCTCGGCACCCATCCGGCGCAGCACCTTCTCGGCGAACTGGCGGACGACGGGAACCTCGTCATCGGTGTACAGGCCGGCGTCGATGGCCGCCAGCGGCAGCATGCCGCGCGAGGACGCCGAGCAGTGGAAGAAGTAGGCCAGTGCGGTCGAGCCGCACACGGTTCCCAGCGCGTAGGTCGTGGCGGCGAGGTCCCGCAGGCCTCCGCCGAGTCCGCCGAACTCCTCCGGGACGACCAGGCCGAGCAGGCCGGCGTCCGCGAGCAGCTTGACGTGCCCCTTCGGGAAGGCGCCGAGGGCGTCCGCCTCCTGGGCCGCGGCCCTGATGGCCGGCAGGACCGACTCGACGCGCTCCATGCGGGCGCGCTCGGCCGGGGTCAGATCAGGAATCAGGACCTCTGCGGTCAGCTTCTGGGTCATCCTGTGGCTCCTACGATCTCGGGTTCCCCGGCCAGGGCAGGCGCGGTGGGTGTCTGGGTGAAGGTGGTGGGTGTCGTCTCGTCGTGACGGCTGCGCAGGTCGCGCGCCAGGCCGAGGAGTGCAGACGTGTCCACCGGGGTGTCGACATCCACCTCCTCCAGCAGACGGATCAGGTCCTCGGTGGCGACGGCACCGCCGAGGCCCCCGAGGGTGCTGTCGAAGTGACGCACACCGCTCTTGAGCGCGGTGATGGCCTTGACCAGCCCGAGCCGGTCTCGATCGTGCAGCCCGAGGCGCAGGGGCGTCGGGCGGGCGAGGGCCACGGCCTCCTGCAGCAGTGCCCGGACCTGCAGCGGTGTGGCGCTGCCGGCCGTGTCGGGCAGGCCGATCTCGAGGACCTTGGCCCGGCCGAGGCGCTGGACGGCGCTGAGCACCGCGTCGACCCGGTCGGCCGCGAAGGGATCGGTCAGGTGCACGGCACAGCGTTCGGCGATGCCGTCGACCGCGGCGAGCACACGCTCGACATCGACCGGATCGGTGGGGTCCAGCACGAGCTCGGCGGTCCCGACCCCGAGGCCGAGGACGAGATCGGCCTGGGCACGATCGGCGACGACGACGCTGGCGACCTCCAGCGGCATGGTCCTGGGCACGAGGGCAGACGCCTGCTCCAGCGACGCGGCGGCGCTCAGATCGGCGACTCGGACCCGTGCCCCGGCGTGGGCGACGCTGGTGGCCAGGTGCGCCGCCTCGTTCGCGAGGCCGGCAGCGGCCAGCCCGGCCACTACACCGCCATCGGCGAGGGTCGCGACATCGGGAAGGACGTCGGCGAACTGCCCCCAGCCACGGGAGTGGAACAGCAGAGGCGCCGAGCGGCGGGCTGCGTGGCCGGCCAGGACCTCGCCGACGAAGATCGTGTGGTCTCCCCCGGGGTACGCGTGGACGACGCGGCAGTCGAACCAGCCCAGGCCGGAGTCGAGCAGGGGCACACCGGTGGCGGCGGTCGTCCAGGTCTCCCCGGCGAACCGGTCCTCGACGCCCGGGTCCATCCCGGCGAACCGGCGACCGACGTCGGTCTGGTCCTTGGCCAGGACGTTGACGCCGAAGATTCCGCTCTCCGCGATGAGCTGGTGGCTGTACAGGTTCTTGCTCAGGCAGATCGAGACCAGGGGCGGCTCGAGACTCACGCTGGAGAACGAGCTGGCCGTCATGCCGTGCCAGGCCCCGTCCCCGGACAGCGTCGTCACGATCGTCACCCCGCTCGGCCACTGTGCCATCACGTCACGGAACGTCGTTGGATCAACCATGGTGCACCTCCTTGTGCAAGAAGAATATACGATATCTGTTCTTCGCGTAAGGCGGTTCGGGTTGTCGGTTCTGTCTTTGTCAGGGACGGGAATATAGGATTCAGGCAGAAGGTTGTCTGCTCGCAGTCAAACCTCGGCAACAAACTCACCCCCATCACTTGAAGGGCAACGACATGAGTCGACGCTCCAACGGCGCCACCGGCGTCCGACCCATCGCCCACCAGTCACTCGTGGACCGGGTCACCGACGAGATCCATCGCGCGATCCTCAACGGGGACCTGCCCCCCGGATCCACCGTCTCGATCGTCGACCTGTGCGAGCGCTTCAGCATCAGCCACATCCCCGTGCGCGAGGCCCTGCGCCGGCTCGAGAGCGAAGGCGTCGTCAGCCTGCGTCCGGGCCGATCCGCCCTGGTCGCCACCGTGACCTCCGAGGAGCTGCGCAACATCTACCACCTGCGCAAGCTGGTCGAGGGCGATCTGTGCCTGCGCGCCGCGCCCCACATGAGCAAGGAGCGGCTCGCCGACGCCGAGCGCGCCCTGGCCGAGTACATCGGTATCGAGCGTGAGCCGTCGGCGCTGGCCGCCAAGCACCACGCATTCCACGAGGCGATGCTGCTCGACGTCATCGGCCCGGCCGACTCCATGGTGCTCGGCCTGCTCTGGAAGGCATCCGATCGTTACCTGCACCTGCTGATGGCCGATCTGGACCACAAGCCCGAGACCCAGGAGAGTCGGATCGACGAGCACCGCCTCCTGCTCGACCTGGCCCGCGACGGCAAGGTCGAGGAGTTCAAGGACGCCTGGATCGCCCACCTCGAGAGCACCGAGACGGCGCTCATGAAGGCCCTGGCCGTCCGGGAGACCGCGACTCCGCAAGCCGCGTCCTGACCCCACCGGTCAGGACGCGGTCCGGGTTCAGTGAACCCGTGAGACGTCGCTGACCAGCGGTCCGGCCAGGTGCCAGGGGCGCCCGTCGACCACATCGGTACCGCGGCTCACCATGCGGTTGATGGCGCACGCCGGACGCAGCACCGCCACCTCGACAGCAGCCTGCGCGTGCTGCGGATCCGGTCGGCTGATGACGCCGGCGAACGGGTTCTCCCACGCGCCCCACAGGGTGAAGTCGCCCGACAGCCCGATCAGGACGCCGCCGCCGTGCTCGGCGTGCCGGCGCGAGGCCACCGCCAGGTTGAGCCGGTTCTCGGCCGCGCGCTCGAGCAGCATGAGGTCGCTGTCGTGCGGCTCGGCCACCGTGAAGGGAACCGCCACGACGTCGGCGTCGGCCAGCGCCGCGAGCCGGAACGTCTCGGGGTACAGCGCGTCGTCACCGACGACAACGGCCAAGCGGCCCCAGGCGGCTTCGTGCACCACGATCGGCGAGTCCGGGGCGACGTCTGCCGCGGGCAGGTCGCCGTGCCGGACGCTGCGGTGCAGCTGCGGCTGGGTCAGCTGCACGCCGTGCGCCGAGACGGCGATGCCCACATGGGCGCCCGACGCGTCCAGGACGCTGGTGACCAGCAGGGTCTCGGTGCCCTCGAGCATCGATGCGAGGGCCTCGGGCCCGAGTGCCGGCGAGGCGGGGCCCGTCGCGAGCCCGTCGACATGGGCGGCGAGCTCGGGCAGGACCACCAGGTCGACGCCCTGGCCGACGGCCTCGGCCACCAGCGCTGCGATGTCGTCACCGTCCTGCGGCGAGAGCACCGCAGCGCGGATCTCGTCGGCTCCCGCCGGGGCGCGGCGACCCACCGGCTCGTCGGCGAGCGCGGCGTACAGCTCGGGACGGCGGGCCGCGATCACGTCGGTGCCGTCGGGACGCGACTTGTCGTCGGCCAGCGCGATGTCGATGTCGGCGACCACCACGGCCTCCCCCGTCCGGGGCGCGCAGGCGACGACGGTGCCGTCGGGGGCGACGATCTGGCTCTCGCCGGCACCGTGCAGCCGGTCGACCGGGACACCGACCATCGAGGCGACCTTCTCGATGCTGTGCTCGGGGACGAGGGGACCCACCTTGTTCGCCGCCACGACCCACACCTTGTTCTCCGCGGCCCGGACCGGGACGTGCAACGAGGCCTCGTCCAGCGCGAACGAGTTCAGGCTGTTCAGCAGCACCTGGGCACCCTCGACCGCCAGCATCCGTGGGGTCTCGAAGATGACCCCGTCCATGCACGAGTAGAGCCCGAGCCGGCCCACGGCGGTGTCGACGACACCGATCCGGTCGACCGCGCCGTCGATGTGGTCGCGCTCCGAGCCCATCAGCACCTGCTTGTCGCTGACGGCGAGCACGGTTCCGTCGGGGCCGAACAAGATGTTGCTGCCCCGGACGCGTCCGTCCTCGCGCAGCAGCGTGCAGTTGACCATGAGGTGGATCCCGTGCTCGGCCGCCTTGGCCGCGAGCGCCGTGACGAACGGCCCGTCCAGCGTCTGGGCGAACCGGCGGGCGTGGTCGCGATCGGCGTACCACGAGACGTGATTGGCGAACTCCGGCAGCACGATCACCTCGGCACCCTCTGCCACGGCCCGCTCGATCATCCGCAACGCCGTCGCCAGGTTCTCCCCGACGTCCTCGCCCACGGCGTACTGCACGGCTGCGACTCGAGTCATGAGGCGAACTCCAATTCATATATCTTGTAGGATTCTGCAATCTTAGTCACACCGTGGTCATCGAGCACAGGAGTCTCCCCATGTCGGACGCAGCATCCCCGACCGATTCGTCCGACCGTTCGGTCACGATGCCAGTCCTGGCCAAGGGAGGTGAGCGCGAGGTCGACCTGACCCGCGACGCGCCCTTCGGCTGGTGGCCGGCCATCGCGATCGGCCTGGTCGCCTTCATCGACCGGGTCGAGGTCAACCTGATAGCCGGCGCACTGCCCGCGATCCAGGACCACTTCGGGTTCAGCGACACCGTCGCCGGCGCGATCCCCACGGCGGCCAGCATCGCTGCGGCCCTGCTGCTGCTGCCGGCCGGACGCCTGGCCGATCGCGCGCCCCGCGTCGCGACCGTCGTGGTCGTGGTGCTGGTGTGGTCGCTGTTCTCCGTGCTCAGCGGACTGGCCACGACGTTCGCCATGTTCTTCCTGGTCCGCATCGCGATCGGTGCCGCCGGCCAGCTCTACAACCCGCCCGCGTCCAGCCTGATCGCGGACTACTATCCGAGCCGAAGTCGCGGCAAGGCGTTCGGCATCGAGCGCGCGGGCTACTACATGGGCCTGCCCGCCGGAGTGATCATCGGCGGCGCGGTGGCCGAGGCGTTCGACTGGCGCGCCGTCTTCTTCATCGCCGCAGTACCCGGCGTGGTGATCGCGATCGCGATGGCGACCGTCAAGGAGCCCCTCCGCGGGCTCGGCGACAGGATCGACCGGCTCAAGGCGGGCGGGGCCGAGACGTCGTCGACCGCTGCCCCCCACACCGCCGCAACCATCAATGCGTCGATCATCAGCGAGGCCAAGACGCTGCTGAAGGTACGCACCCTGCGGGGCGTCATCGGCGCGCAGGCGATGCTCTCGCTGGGCGTCGCGGGTCTCTTCTACTGGTTGCCGACGTTCTTCGAGCGGGTCGAGGACATCGGCGAGAGCGCAGCTTCCGGCCTGGCCGGCGGCGTGGGTGGAACCGGCATCGTGATCGGCATCATCCTGGGCAGCCGGATGGGCGACAAGGCGCGTCCCGGCGGGTGGCGCATCAGGGTCGCCTGCGGCTTCCTGCTGATCGGTGCGATCGGCCTGAGCCTGACGGTGCTCATACCGGGTGTCCCGATCCGCGCCGCGATGGTCGCGGTCGCCTGCATCGGCTTCGCCGGAGCCATCCCGAACCTCACGGCAGCCGCGGCCGACGTCGTGCCGTCGGCCAACCGCGGGATGGGCTTCGCCCTCCTGCAGTTCCTCACGACGCTCGGCGGCGCTTTCGGGCCCCTGCTGGTCGGGTTCATGTCGGACACGCTCGACTCCATCAGCCTCGCGATGCTGTGCCTGCTGCCGCCGCTGTTCTTCTCCATCGTGATCCTGGCGCGCGTACGCAGCACCTACGACACGGACGCCAGGACGGCCCTCGCCACGACGTAGTCACCAAGACGCAGGAAGATCCGTCCCTTCGGGGACGGATCTTCTGCGTTGGTGGGGCGTGGCGGGTCAGAAGGTGTGGATGATCGCCAGCCCGGCGATGTCCGGAGCCGCACCGCCGGCCGGGACGAACGCCCACCGGCGAGCCTCGGGCCAGAGCACCTCGACATCGGTGTCGAAGACGGCGCCCGCGGCGTCCTCACGCGCGGTCAGGGTGCCGACCAGGCCGTCACGCGCACCGCGCGTCAGGGTCCGGTCGGCGGTGAGCAGCTCGGCGGAACCCGCATCGGCCGCCTCGCCGTCCGCCCAGCCGCCACCCGCGCCGGAGAACCACACGACGGCACGCGTCCCGTCGGCGGTGGAGGTGGCCGCACGCGTCGCCTTCGGCTCGACCACGAGCACCTGGCCGGGAGCGCAGGTCAGCCCGCTGATCGACAGCGCGCCGCCCAGGACGACCATCTCCTCGGCTGCGGGCTGATGACCCACGGCATCGCGCGTCCAGCCGTCCGGGAAGCGCACCATCACGGTGCGGGTGCCCCGCTCGCTGTCGGCGCGCAGCATCACGATGCGAGCCGGGCGTTCGGCGCCGGCGATCTGGTGCTCGCCCCACGCGAGGTTGTCGGCGTCGAGGTCCACGATGGTGAGCTGGTCGGTCATGGTGCTCCTGGAGCGGTGAGGTGTTCGATGATCTGTGCTTCGGACAGGACGTCGGCGTACTTGGCGTCGAGGTCGAACAAGTTGGCGTCGTTGACGCCCGCGTCCCGGTCACCGCAGGCCTCGCGGGCCACGAGCGAGCGGAATCCGTGCTGGGTGGCATCCAGGGCCGTGGCCCGGACGCATCCACTGGTGGAGAAACCGAGCACGATCGTGGTGTCCACGCCCAGGGCGCGCAAGGTGGAGGCCAGGGTCGTGCCGAAGAACGCCGAGGCGTACTGCTTGGTCACGACGACCTCCCCCGGAAGGGGGGCCGGGGACTTCGGGAAGTCGGCGTACGGCGAGCCCTGCTCGAAGGCCACCAGGCCGGGCACCTTGACCGCGAACCAGCCGGCGTCCACGCCACCGGGGGCGAGCTCGATCCGGGTGAACACGACCGGCCGTCCGGCGGCCCGCGCAGCGTCCACGATGCGATCGGCGCTGCTCCTGGCCTCCTCGAACCGACCGTGGGCATCGCTGAACGGCCCGTCGTCGAGGTAGGCGAGGCACACGTCGACCACCACGACGGCCGGGCTGGCGCCGCAGCCGATCGTGCCGGCGAAGCCGACCGAGGCGTAGTCGGAGGCGCGGTCCGAGGTCTGGGTTGTCATCGCCGTCCTCAGATGATTCCGCGCTGGGCCAGATCGGCGCGCGCCTCGGAGTCGATGCCCAGCAGGTCGTCGTACACGTCGTCGTTGTGCTGGCCCAGGTCCGGTCCGGTCCAGCGGATCGTTCCGGGCGTCAGCGACATCTTGGGCACGACGTTCTGCATCTTCAGCTGACCGAAGGTCTGGTCGGGCACCTCGACGATGGAGTCGCGCGCCTGGAAGTGCGGGTCCTCCAGCATGTCGGCCGCTCGGTAGATGCGGCCGGCCGGGACGCCGCCGGAGCTCATCAGCTCCAGCAGCTCGTCGGCGACCAGGGTCGACGTCCACGCCGAGATGAGGTCGTCCAGTTCGGTCTGTGCCTTGCCTCGTCCGACGTGCGTCGAGTACTCGTGACCCGGGGCGCTCCACTCGGGGTGGCCCATCGCGTCGGCGAGACGGGAGAACACCGTGTCCTGGTTGGCCGCGATGAGGATCAGCTGGCCGTCCTTCGTCGGGTAGACGTTCGACGGGGCGACATTGGGCAGGATCGCCCCGGTGCGCTCACGCTGGTACTGCGCGACGTCCCACTCGGTGACCAGGCTCTCCATCATCGCGAGCACCGACTCGTAGATCGAGGCGTCGACGACCTGGCCCTCGCCCGTGACGTTGCGGTGCTGCAGCGCCGACAGCGCCCCGACGCACGCGTGCATCGCGGCCAGGGAGTCGCCGATCGAGATGCCGGCACGGGCGGGCTGACGGTCCGGGTCGCCCAGGATGTAGCGCAGGCCGCCCATCGCCTCGCCGATCGAGCCGTAGCCGGCGCGGTGGGAGTACGGTCCGGTCTGGCCGTAGCCGGAGACGCGCACCAGGATGATCCCGGGGTTGACCTCCTTGAGGCGCTCGTAGGACAGGCCCCACTTCTCGAAGGTCCCCGGCCGGAAGTTCTCGACCACGATGTCGGCCTCGGCGACGAGGCGCAGGAAGATCTCCTGGCCCTCCTCCTCGCGCAGGTTGAGGGTCACCGACCGCTTGTTGCGGCCCACGACGGGCCACCACAGCGAGTCGCCGTCGGTCCGGCCCCAGGCCCGCATCGGGTCGCCGGCGCCGGGCGCCTCGACCTTGATGACGTCGGCGCCCTGGTCACCCATCAGGGTCGCAGCGAAGGGGCCGGCCAGCAGCTGGCCCGCCTCGATCACGCGAATGCCGGACAGGGAACCGCTTGCGGAGATCTCAGTCGTCATGCGTGGATCATATATTCGATATGATGCACCCGTAAACCACTTGGCAAGGAGTGCACCGTGACCACCCCCTCACCCGTGGAGATCGTCGAGGTCTCGCCGCGCGACGGCCTGCAGAACGAGAAGAAGATCCTGCCCACCGCCACCAAGGTGGAGCTCGTGCGCCGCAGCGTCCGCGCCGGCATCCGGCGCATCGAGGTGACCGCCTTCGCCCGACCCGACCGCGTGCCCCAGATGGCCGACGCGGCCGAGGTGCTCGCCGAGGTGCGCGGGACCGAGGGACTGTCCTCGATCGGGCTCGTGCTGAACCGGAAGGGCCTCGAGCGTGCCGTCGAGGCGGGGTGCGACGAGATCACCGCTGTGGTCGTGGCATCCGACGGCCTCGCCCTGCGCAACCAGGGTGCCGACACCGCAGCGCAGATCCAGGGCTGGCACGCGATCGCCGAGGACGCGCGACAGGCCGGGGTCAAGGCCAGCGTCATCATCGCGGCGGCCTTCGGCTGCCCCTTCGACGGCGAGGTGTCGACGCAGCGGGTGCTCGAGGTGGCCCGGGGGGTCCTGGACGGCCGTCCCGACGAGCTGGCCATCGCCGACACTATCGGCGTGGGCGTGCCGCGCCAGGTCACCGAGATCGTCACCGGCCTGCGCACCCTGAACGCCTCCATCCCGTTGCGCGCGCACTTCCACAACACCCGCAACACCGGGTACGCCAACGCGATCAGCGCCATCGCGGCCGGGGTGAGCGTCCTGGACGCCTCGACCGGCGGCATCGGCGGCTGCCCCTTCGCGCCCGGCGCCACCGGCAACATCGCCACCGAGGACCTGCTGTACCTGCTCGACCGCTCGGGGCAGCCCGTGCGCTCGTTCCGGAGTGACGGCGGCCCGATCGACGCGATGGCCGTCGCCGCGACCGGCACCTGGATCTCCGAGCAGCTCGATCTCCCGCAGGCCCCGGCCATGCTCGGTCGGGCCGGTTGGTTCCCGCAGGGCTGACGGTCAACAGGCGTGCGACCCGGTCGCGCCCTACTCTTGACGACGCTGACCGTTTGTTCGATATCATATATTTCTACCCCAACCGATGGAGGCACCCGTGCGACCCCACGTGGAACTGATCAAGGAAGACGACTACGTCTGGCATGCTGCCGAGCTGCCCGGCGCCGAAGGCCGCGCCAGTGAACGCCGCCTCTCGGTCGACGAGGAGGACGGCTCGTCCTCCCTGCGGGTCGACTTCCACACCGACTGGGGCCGGGGCCCCGGCATCCACCACGCCAACACCGAGTACTACGTGCTCGAGGGTGAGATCGACTACGGCGGACAGAAGATCGGCAAGGGCGGCTACGTGTACGCCCCCAAGGGTGTGCCGGTCGACTACATCAAGATCGCCCAGGGCACCCGGCTGCTGAAGTACCGCGAGTACGGCGATGCCGGCTTCGACGCGGTCGACTCCATCAACGCTCCGCGCTGGGCCGACGCCCGCGAGGAGGTCGTCGTGATCGACTCCGAGGCCATGAAGTGGGACGCCGTCCCCAACCCGGGCCCGATGCCCGGCATGTTCATCAAGTACCTGCACGTCGATCCGGTCACGGGCTTCTACACCCGCCTCGTCCACGCCCAGGAGGGCTGGTCGGACCACCGCCTCGCGCACCACCCGTGCTACGAGGAGGCGTACACCGTCCAGGGCCACATGGAGTACAACTTCGGCACGCTCGACCTGGGCACGTACTTCTTCCGTCCGGCCCGCGTCAAGCACGGCCACTTCACCACGATGGAGGGCGGCGCCACCTGGCTGCTGCGCTCGGACGGCGAGCTGCGGAACTGGTACACCCAGAACGAGTGGGTGCGCTGGGGCGGGGAGGCGTTCAACTATGGCCCCGAGGGCCTGGAGGAGCACCCCCACCCGGCTCGCCCCTGGTCCATGTCGTCGCACGACATGGGTGAGCCGTGGCGCACCGACGAGGACATCCGCCAGCTGAACGGCTCGCTGCAGTTCCAGCTCGACCAGGGCCACGACGGCCCGGCCATCAAGCACCACGGCACCGGTGCGGACTCCTCAATCATCGCGATGATGAAGGCCATGGACGCCGCACAGCTGCAGGGCGGCCACGGTCACGAGCACGACCACGACCACGACCACGACCACGATCACGATCACGACGGGGAGCACTCGCACGATCACTCGCACGGCGAGGAGTCCACCGAGCGCGAGACCATCAACCTGGACTGGGGCTGGGCCGGTCGGGCCACCGAGGACCCGGAGGATCGCACGGCTCCCGACGCCCACATCTGGGGTCGCCGGCTCAACTGGAAGGACGGGGACCCGATCCCCGCGCCGATCCTGTCGAGCCTGCCCGTCCGCAGCCGGTCCGTGGGCCGCTGGGACGGCGACGGGATGTGATGGTGGGCTTGTCCGCCATCTCCCCCTTGATCGACTCCGCGACGGCGGCCGGGGCTTCCTCGGCCGTCGCCGTGGAGGCGGCGCACGGCTTCAACGGCCAGACGCTGGCCATCATCTTGCACATCGTCCTGTTCGTGTACTGGCTCGGTGGTGATCTCGGCGTCTACTACTCCAGCCGGTTCATCATCAAGCCCGAGCTGCAGCCCGAGACCCGGGCCATCGCGGCCAAGATCATGGTGGGCTGCGACATGGCGCCCCGGTTCTCGCTGATCCTGTTCGGGGCCAGCGGCCTGACGCTCATGTACTACGGGCCCCTGGGCGACGAGTTCTTCATGACCGGCTGGATGCTGGCCCTGGCGTGGGTGGGAACACTCGCGTGGGCGCTCGTGTCGCTGTTCGAGGCCCGCGGCACCGGCGGCCAGCGGGCGACGCACGTGTGGCACACCGCCGATCTGTGGGTGCGCTACGTGATCTCGGCGGTTCTCGTCGGCTTCGCGCTGTACACGCTGATCGCGTCCGAGCCGTTCGGGGTGGACACCAACCCCAAGTGGCTGGGCGGCAAGCTGCTGGCCTACGGGCTGTGCATCTTCTGCGGCGTCATGATCCGGCGTGCACTGCGTCCATTCGGTCCGGCCTTCGGCGCCCTGATGACCACCGGCTCGACCCCGGAGGTCGAGGACGGCATCACCGGCTCGATCCGGCGCAGCGAGCCGTGGGTCTACGGCATCTGGGCCATGGTCCTGATCGCTGCGATCCTCGGCGTCATCAAGCCGGGCTCGACGGCGTTCTGACCGCAAACCACAACAGATCGGCCACCGCCCCACTCGGGGACGGTGGCCGATCTGTTTGCGCAGGGCTCAGATGTCGGTGGGCATCACGTTGGTGCCGCTCTTCATCCGCTCGCGGAAGCTGCCGGTCGGGAAGTCGCGGTCCTTGAGCTTGTCCATGAAGCCGCGCAGCGTCCGCGTGCCGTACGCGGGGGCGACGTGGTCCACGACCGACCAGTACTTCGCGGCCTCGAGGTAGTACGCGACGGGCTTGAGGTTCTTGCTGACCTTGCCCAGACGGGTCAGGCGGGCGATCTTCTTGTCCCACGTGGCCATCGGGACGACGTCCCAGTTGGGCTCGCGACCGGTGATGTCGAACATCATCTGTCCGGCGCCCTTGAGCGTGACGGCGTTGTCGGCCACCCACGGCCCGCCGACGGGCAGCACCCGACCCAGCGCGTCCGGCGAGAGCACCTGGTTGGTGATGAACTCGGCGAGGTCCTCGCGCGCGATCGGGTTGACGACGCTGTACTCGCCGTGGTCGAAGATGCGGTAGGGCTCGCCGTTCTTGACGTCGCCGAAGGTCATCGACAGGTACGGGTAGTACGCCGTCGGACGGATGATCGTCCACGGCAGCGGGCCGTGGTGCTGACCGATGAGCTCGCCCTCGACCTGGAGCTTGTAGACCTGCGGGATCAGCTCGGGCCGGTAGGCGCCGAAGTCGCTGATGTGGATGAACTGCTGCACGCGGTGGTCGACGGCGGCGCGGATGCCGTTGACGACGGCCTCGTGGTCGACCAGCCGGCACTCCTCGGCGTCATTGGGGCGACGGCCGCTGAGCAGCGAGATGACCACCGGCGTCGGGCCGGCCGAGATGGCCTTGACGACGTCACCGGGACGGGTCGGGTCGCCGACCACGACCTCGGCGTCGGCGAACTCCGCCTCGGTCGCGACCGAGGCGCTGCGGGCCAGGACCACCGGTTGGTAGCCGCGGCGGGCGAGCTCGGGCACCAGCGCGCGGCCGATGTAGCCCGTTCCACCGAGGACCAGCACCCGCTCCCCCGATCCGGTGCCGGTCGGGCCCGTGACGTAGGTGTCACTGGAGCTCTCGAGCAGGCGGGCCAGGAGCTCCTGGCTGTGCTTCTGGGCGGATGGGACGTCGAGTGAGGTGATCGTGCTGAAGGCCATGTGTACATCATATATGGCCGTCCCGGTCGAAAGGCGGTTATTCGGTTCCGCCCAGGGGACGCAGCACGTGGCAGCTGGCGCCGAGCACTGCGTGATCGTGCGATGCCACGAGCACCGCCGCTCCCCGCTCGGCGCGGCCGGCGATGACGCGCATGATCACCGCGGTGGTCGACGCGTCGAGCATGGCGGTGGGTTCGTCACACAGCAGCACCTTCGGGTCCAGGGCGAGCGCCCGGGCCAGGCACGCCCGCTGGAGCTGGCCGTCGGAGACCTGGTGCGGCAGCCGGTCGAGCAGGTCCGGCGAGAGCTGGACGAGATCGGCGAGCTCGGCGATCCGCTCGGTGTACGCCGAGGCATGCGGGGTGCGCCGACCGTCGGCGAACGACAGGGGTTCGGCGATGATGCGCCGCAGGCTCAGCCGTGGACTGGTTGCGGCGCGCGGGGACTGGCCGACGGTACCCATGGTCCGGCGGATCGACCGCGGCACCGCATACCGGACACCCGACACGGGGTGCCCGGCCACCGTGACTGCCCCGCCGGTCGGCCTCAGCGACAAGGAGGCGATGCGCATCAGCGTCGTCTTGCCCGAGCCCGACGGGGCGAACAGCCCCATCGCGGTGCCCCCGGGCACCTGGAGGGACAGCTCCTCCAGCGCATCGACGTCACTGCCGGGATACCGATGGCTCACGGCGTCCAGTCGCAGCATCACGACCACCCCGCGGGCACGCAGGCGAGCCAGTGGTCGTCGTCGACGCGGCCGGCCGGGACGCACGGGACGCCCACCCGCGTGTGCCACGCGCAGACGCTCGGGTCGGGATCGACCAGGGACGACGGCAGACCGGGCGCAGGGGTCATCCCGTTCTCGGGCAGGGCGTCCAGCAGCGCCCGCGAGTATCCGTGCCGGGGCCGGACGAGCACCGGGTCGACCGGACCGATCTCCATCAGGCGGCCGGCGTACATCACCGCGACGGTGTCGGCGACCTCGCGCGCCGCGACCAGGTCGTGGGTGATCAGCATGACCGCGTGGCCGGCATCGGCGTGGTTGCGCAGGGCGGCCAGCACGAGCCGGGCGGTCCCCGGATCCAGCGCGGACGTCGGCTCGTCGGCGACGACCACCGCCGGGCGCAGCGCAAGCGTCATCGCCACGAGGACACGCTGGGCCATCCCGCCCGAGAGCTCGTGCGGATAGCGGTCGATCGTCCCGGCCGGCAGGGCGAGCTCGTCGAGCAGCGCCCGGACGCCGTCCGCTCCGGTGGGCCGGCCGTGGGCGGCGAGCGCCTCGGCCATCGTCGACCCGACGGTCCGCACGGGGTTGAGGTGGGTCGCGGCCGACTGAGGGATCAGCCCCAGTCCCCCGCCGCGGATCCCCTGCAGGACGCGCTCCGAGGCGGTCAGCAGGTCGACGTCCCCGTAGTGGATCGATCCGGCCGTGATGGTTCCGGCGGGCAGCAGGCCCATCAGGGCCAGCGCCAGGACGGACTTCCCGCACCCCGACTCGCCGACGACCGCCGTGACCCGCCCCGGGACCAGGTCCAGGCTCACCCGCTCGGCCGCGTGGACCCACCGTCGGGGCGAGCCGGGCAGGCCGATCCGGATCGACACCTCGTCGAGACGGACCGAGCCGAGCATGGTCGTGGGCATGGCCGTGGTGGTCGTCATCGGGTCATCCGTTCCTCGATCGAGCTCTTGGGCAGCGCAGCGCGAGCGAGACGGCCACCGATGCCGGCGATCGCCAGGCAGGTGCCGGTCAGCAGGGCGGCCGGGAACGCCAGCAGCCACCAGCCGCCGGCCATGATCCCCGAGCGGGCGTCCTGCAGCAGGGTGCCCAGCGACGGGTCGTTGGGCTGGAGCCCGACGCCCAGGAAGGACAGTGCGCTCTCGTGCCAAATGGCGTGCGGGAGCAGCAGGACGACCGCGATCAGCGCCTGCGGGACGACGACGGGCAGCAGGTGCGTGCACCACACCTGCACCCGCGAGGCCCCCGCGGCCACCGAGGCCACGACGTGCTCGCGGGTGCGCACCGACAGCAGCTCCGACCGCACGATGCGCGCGACCTGCGTCCAGTGGGTCAGGCCGATCGAGGCGATGATCGCCCACCACTGCCCCCGCCACAGCGAGACGATCACGACGCCCAGCAGCAGGTGGGGCAGCGCATTGGTCGCATCCACGAGGCGCATCACCACCCGGTCGGTCCACCCGCCCAGTGCCGCCGAGACCGAGCCGATGACGGCGCCGATGACCGTCGACACGATGGCGGCCAGCGCCGCGATCATCAGGGAGACCCGGATGCCCTGGGCGCAGCGGACCAGCAGGTCGCGCCCGAGCAGATCGGTGCCCATCAGGTGGTCGGCCGTGGGCGGCTGCAGGTAGGCGTCCAGGTCGACGACGCGCGGATCGACCGTCGACATCAGCGGCACGACGAGCGCGTACAGGCCCACTGCCACCAGCACCGCGCTGCAGACGATCATCGTGGCCCGGCCCGAGCGGACGCGGCCCGTGCTGCGGCGGGGGGGCCACGCCTGCGCGGAGCGCCACTGCTGCGGTGCGGGGGGCGGCACCATCGCCGGCTTCTCAGACATCGTCGATCCTCGGGTCCACCAACAGGTACACCGCATCGGCCAGCGCCGAGCCGATCAGCACGACCAGGCAGGTCACGGTCGTGACGGCGGCCAGCAGCGGGAAGTCACCGTCGACCGCCGCGCCGACCGTGGCCGAGGCCAGGCCGGGCCAGCTGAAGACGGTCTCGACCAGCAGGGCGCCCGACACCAGCTCCGGCAGCCGCACCCCGATCACCGTGACGAACGGCAGCAGCGCCGCCGGCAGGGCGTGCTTCCACACCACGGTGCGATCGGGCAGTCCCCGGCTGCGTGCCGCCGTGACGTGGTCCTCGGCCAGCGCGGCGATCACCGACGAGCGGACGTTGAGCAGCAGCCACGGCACCTGCGACAGACCCAGCACCGACGCCGGGAGGATCAGGTGCGTCGCGATCGAGGTCGCCGTGGGATCGGCCCCGCCGTTCGCCACTCCCCCGGCCGGCAGCCCCATTCCGATCGAGAACACGCTGATGGCCAGCAGTCCCACCACGAACGGCGGGATCCCCTGCATCGAGTACGCCAGGCCGGTCGCGAACCGGTCGGTCCACGAACCGGGGCGCCACGCCGCGCGGACGCCCAGCAGCAGCGACAGCACCACCGCGATCAGCAGGCCGGTCCCGGCCAGCAGCAGGGTGTACGGAAGCCGCTCGGCGAGGACCTCGGACACGGGACGGGACATGGACCGGGACTGCCCCCAGTCCCAGTGCAGCAGCACGTCCCCCGCCCACCGTCCCCACACCGCGATCCAGGAGTCGTCCACCCCCAGCTGCTCGGCCAGGATCTTGCGCTGCGCGCCGCTGGTCTTCTCGAACCGCGAGCCCAGGTAGGCGGCCAGCGGGTCGAAGGGCGAGAGCGAGGCCAGCCAGAAGGTCACCATCGAGACCACGACCGTGATCGGGGCGGCGGCCAGCAGCCGCGCGCGGACCAGCCGCGCCGACAGGGCGCGGCGCCGCCGGCGCGGGCGCACCGGCGCCGCGAGGCTCGTGGTCGTGGTCATCGGTCCCTGGCCGTCCACAGATCGATGTCGACCCACGGCCCCCATGCCGTTCCGTGCTCGTGCGGCTCCAGCAGGGTGGACGTGCCGTCCCAGGCCTTCGCCACCGACGTCTTCTGGACGTACATGTGGTCGACGAACGCCAGGACGACCATCGAGGGCGACCGGACGTACAGGTCCTGGACCTTGCGGTAGGCAGCAACACGGCTGTGCTCGTCCAGGGACGTCCGCCCGGCCTCCAGCTGCCGGTCCATCTCCGGATCGGCGAACATGCTCGGGTTGTCGTAGAAGCTGCCGGCCTCCGGGTAGGACGAGTGCAGCATCTTGAACACCTGCGAGTCGACGTCGTACGGGGTGTCTCCGCCGCCGAGCAGGATCGCGTCGGTGGCGATGCGCGGCTCGGCCTGCGCGAAGTCGACGCCCTGGAGCGTGACGTCCACGCCGAGCTCGAGCACCTGGGAGGCGAAGGCCGCCGAGAGATCGCGGCGCAGCAGGTCCGAGGGGCGGTACATCAGCGTGAACGCGGCGCGCTCGCCACCGCGGGTGCGGATGCCGTCCTTGCCGCGCACCCAGCCGGCGTCCTCGAGCATCTGGTTGGCCCGATCCCGGTCGAAGTCGAAGACTGCAGTGGGGTCGTAGTACTCGCCGTACTCGGGCGGAATGAACCCCGACGCCGCGCGCCCGCGGCCGGCCAGCACGCCTGTGATGATCTCGTCCCGGTCGATGCCGATGTTGAGGGCCATGCGCGCGGCCGGATCGGACGTGAACGGGTTGTCCGGCGGCAGCGACAGCCCGCGCCAGTCGGCGGTCTTGGACCCCACGACGTCGAATCCGTCGCGATCGGCGAACGTCTCGGCCAGGCGCGGCGGCAGGACCGTGCCGTCGAACTCACCGGCCGTCATGCGCTGCACCCGCGTGTTGTCGTCGGCGGCCAGGAGATACACGACCTTCTCGACCTGCGGAGCCTTCTTGCGGTACCGCTGGTTCGGCGTCAGGACCAGTCGCTCGGGCGTGAACGAGTCCACGACGTACGGGCCGGTCCCGATCGGCTCCTGGTTGAGGACCGACTCCTCGACCTTCTGGGCCGCGGTGATGGTCTCCGAGGGAGCGATACCGATCAACAGCAGCGTCTTGAACGAGACCTGCGGCTGCTTGAGCGTGAAGCGGACGGTGGTCTCGTCGACGGCCTCGACGGACCGCAGGTTGACCAGGTCGCCCGCGATGGGCGATGCCGTCGCCTCGTCCATGATCGCCTCGTAGGTCGAGACGACATCGCCGGCGTCCAGCGCCGAGCCGTCCGAGAAGGTCACGTCCGGCTGGATCGCGACGGTCCAGGAGGTGGCGTCCGCCGAGACCTCCGGCGGCGCTGCCGCGAGATTGGGCACCAGCTCCGGCAGCTCGTCGGCGCCGCCGCTCAGGGTCAGCAGACCCTCGTTGATCTTGCCCTTGCCGGTGTTCCCGTACCCGGCGATCGGGTTCAGCGTCTCGGGCATCGCTGCGGTGAGCAGCGTGATCTTCTCCTCCGCGTCCGACCCGCTGCCGGAACCACCCCCGCACGCAGCCAGGGCAAGGATGCTGACGACGCCACACAAGGCCAGGGCCGAACGGGTGGACGTCATGTGCACACACCTCGAGGTCAGGGAACTAGACTGCCGTCCGCCGGATAGATCATATAGGTTTATATCTGATCAGATGGACACATGTCCATCGGAATCGCCGGTAGAGTCCGCCGAGACCACGAAGGGAGCTCAGCATGTCGAACGCAGATCAGCAGGACCCGCCGTCCCCGCCCGTGACGCCCGCCCCCGGCGAGCCCCTCGACTGGGTCGGCACGTTCGGCCTGCTCTCCGACCCGACCAGGATGAAGATCCTGCTCGCGATCCACGACCGCCCCGACTCCGCCGTGTTCGAGCTGGCGGAGGCGACCGCCCTGCCCACCAACACCGTGACGCAGGCACTGCGCACCCTGCACCACGCCGGCGTGGTCTCGGTCCGCCGCGAGGGCCGCTACCGCCGCTGGACGCTCGTCCAGGAGGCCGCGCACCAGCTGCTGCACCACATCAGCGACCCACCCGCCGCCGCGCACGGGCAGTGATCACTGGCTGGACACAGCGGTCGACAGTCGATGGGCCGCCTCCAGCAGCAGGCGGCCCAGCTGCGGGCGGCGCTCGGGCGAGAACCTGGTCTCGACCCCCGTGAGGCTCAACGCCCAAGCCGGCCGGCCGTGCCCGTCGAACACCGCGGCGCCCAGGCCCCAGCTGCCCTCGACGACCAGGCCGGGATTGGTCGCGAACCCGTCCAGCCGCGTCTGCGCGATGCGTTCGCGCAGTGCGGCGGCACCGTGCGCCGGCCCCCACTCGCCGGTCAGGTCGACGCGGGTCAGGTAGTCGCCCACCTCGCGGTCGGTCATCATCGACAGGATCGCCAGCCCTGCCGAGGCAACGCCCAGCGGGAACCGGATGCCCTCGTGCAGGACGTGCGATCGCAGCGGGAAGCTGCCGTCCTCGCGCAACAGGCACACCGTGTCGTCTCCGCGGACCGCGGACAGGAAGGCGCTCTCCCCCGTCGTCTCGGCCAGCTGGTGGACGACCCGGCGGGCAGCGTCGCTGATGTCGTAGCGGGCCGCCGCGGCATTGCCGAGCAGGTACATCTCGGCGCCCAGGTGCCAGCGGCCGGACGTCCGGTCGCGATCGACGAGACCCTCGACCTGCAGGGAGGTCAGCAGCCGGTGGGTGGTCGCGCGGGCCAGGCCGACGTCGCGGGCCAGGCCGGTGGTGGAGGCTCCCCCGGGCTCGAAGGAGCCGAGGCCCCGCAGCACGGCACCGACCCGCTGCACCACACCGGACCGCTCGTCATCGCTCGCCACGCGGTCATCCTAGCGTCCATCCAGTGAACGCGATGGGCATCATCGTCCGATCTGCGACCAACTCGTGCCCCGGCGCTCCGGAGTCCTTGACCCGTGGCCCAGCTGCTCGTTGACTGTCGCCAGGCGTCCGCGTCACGACGTCCCACAGACGCAGAAGGAGACCCATGAGCCACCACAAGGTCCATGACGACGTCGGCAGCGCCGTTGCCGACATCCCGGACGGGGCAACCCTCGCGGTGGGCGGCTTCGGGCTGTGCGGGATCCCCGATCAGCTGATCGCGGGTCTGGACGCGCGCGGCGTCACCGATCTGGAGGTGTTCTCCAACAACTGCGGCGTCGACGACTTCGGCCTGGGCATCCTGCTGGGCGCCGGCCGCATCCGCCGCGTCACGGCGTCGTACGTCGGTGAGAACAAGGAGTTCGCCCGCCAGTACCTCGCCGGTGAGCTCGAGGTCGAACTGACCCCGCAGGGCACGCTGGCCGAGCGGCTGCGCGCCGGCGGCGTCGGCATCCCGGCCTTCTACACACCGGCGGGCGTCGGCACGCCGGTCAGCGAAGGCGGCATGCCGTGGCGCTATGCCGCCGACGGTTCGATTGCGATCGCCTCGCCGCCCAAGGAGACCCGCGAGTTCGACGGCACCGAGTACGTCCTGGAGCAGTCGATCAAGGCCGACTTCGCCCTGGTCCACGCCGCGGTCGGCGACACCGAGGGCAATCTGGTCTTCAACAAGGCCGCGCTCAACTTCAACAGCCTCGTCGCGATGTGCGGCGCGGTGACCATCGTCCAGGTCGAGGAGCTCGTCGAGCCCGGCGACCTCGACCCGGCCTCGGTGCACCTGCCGGGCATCTTCGTGCAGCGCATCGTGCACACCGGCCCGCAGGACAAGCGCATCGAGAAGCGGACCGTTCGGGAGGCCCAGTCATGACCAGCACGCCCACCACCGCGCCCGGATGGAGCCGCCACCAGATGGCCGCTCGCGCCGCCCTGGAGCTCTCCGACGGCGAGTACGTCAACCTGGGCATCGGCCTGCCGACGCTGATCCCCGGCTACCTGCCCCAGGGCGTGCGCGTCACCCTGCACTCCGAGAACGGCATCCTGGGCACCGGCCCGTACCCCGATGACGAGCACGTCGACCCCGACCTGATCAACGCCGGCAAGGAGACGGTCACGGTCCGCCCGGGCGCCGCCTTCTTCGACTCCGCGCTGTCGTTCGGCATGATCCGCGGCGGGCACATCGACGCCGCCGTGCTGGGCGGGATGCAGGTGTCGGCGAACGGCGACCTGGCCAACTGGATGGTCCCGGGCAAGATGGTCAAGGGCATGGGTGGCGCGATGGACCTGGTTCACGGCGCGCGCAAGGTCATCGTCCTGATGGAGCACAACGACCGCTCCGGTGCGTCCAAGCTCGTCGAGACCTGCTCGCTGCCGCTCACCGGCCGCGGCGTCGTCCACCGCGTCATCACCAACCTGGGCGTCGTCGACGTCGAGGCCGGCGAGTTCGTCCTGCGCGAGGTCGCGCCCGGCCTGACGCCGGACGAGGTCATCGCCGCATCCGGCCCCGTGGCGGTGCGGGTAGCGCTGGACTGACCACGGACTCGAGTTCTCACAGATCGTGCACTAAGTTGGTGGAGTGACTAGTCAGTCTACCAACCGCGGTGGCTGGCCTCCCCCACCGACCCAGAGGAGCACCATGACCATCACCGCTGAAGACGTCTATGCCTTGGCGCCGTATGCCCGGACGCTGGGCGTCACCTTCGACAGTTTGGACGCGTCCGAGCTGCGGACCGGGCTCGCGTTCGTACCCGCCCTGTCGACGACTGGCGGTTCGTTGCACGGCGGCGCCCTGCTGGGTCTTGCAGACGTGAGTGCCGCCGTGTGCGCCGTGCTGAACGCGCCGCCAGGCACCCTGCCGGCCACGGCCGATTCCACGGCGCGATTCATGCGTCCAGTCCATGGCGACGCCACAGCCGTCTCGCGGCCGCTTCAGGTCACGCGATCTCGGGTGATCGTCGAGGTCGAGATCTCCGACGCCTCAGGACGGTTGTGCGCCAAGGTCACCCAGTCCGTGTCGCTCGTGGCGCCTCGCCGCACAGAGGATGTCGAACGCCAGTTCGTCTGAGCTCATCCCATCAGCTGACGGAGGCCTCTTCGAGGGCGAGCTCGACGAGCAGCTGGGCGTGCGCTTCCACCGTGTCGATCATGGGTAGGGGTGCGTCTCCGGGCCTGACGAGAAGGCCGATCTCGGTGCAGGCCAGCACGACAGCCTCGGCGCCGCGGGCCCGCTGGTCGCAGATGACATTGAGATACGCCGCCCTCGACTCCTCGCGGATGACGCCTTGGGTGAGCTCGTCGAAGATGACGCGGTCGAGGAGCTCGCGACCGGTCTCGTCGGGCACGATGACGTCGATGCCGTGGCCGGCGAGCCGCTCGGTGTAGAACGGGCCCTCCATCACTCCGCGCGTGCCGATGAGGCTGACCGTGCGCCAGCCGTTGGCCTGCGCGACGGCTGCCACGGCGTCGGCGATGTGGACGGCAGGCACGGTGACCGCGTCCTCGAAGGCGCCGAAGTTCGTGTGCATCAGGTTGGTGCAGAGCGCCACCAGGTCAGCTCCACCGGCCTCGCAGCGGCGGGCCGCGTCGGCGATCAGCTCGCCCGAGCGGATCCAGTCACCGCGTATCTGGCAGTCCCGAATCTCGGCGAAGTCGAGCGACTGGAGCGATATGCGGGCCGAGGCGTGGCCGCCGCGGCGGGCAGCCACCTGCTCGTTGAGGATTCGGTAGTAGGTGGCGGTGGAGTGCCAGGACATGCCGCCGACGAGTCCGATTGTCTTCATGAGGCCCAGTCTGCGCCGGAGCGAAGCACCAAGGAATCCCCGGATCCGTAGGACGAGGCATAACCTGTGCCTATGGCCATCGACGCCCGGCGGACGCTCATCTTTCGTGAGATCGCCAAGGCTGGTTCGATCAGCGGTGCAGCCCGCGCACTGGGCTGGACCCAACCGGCCGTGAGCCAGCACCTGGCCCGCCTCGAGCGCGAGGCAGGAGGCCCGTTGCTGCTGCGCGGTCCCGGTGGGGTCACCCTCACCGAGGCGGGCGCTGCGCTCCTTCGCCGCGCCCACGTCGTCGCGGCCGAGCTGCACGCGGCTGCGGAGGAGCTGGCGGCGCTGACCCAGCTGGAGGCAGGAAGGGTGCGGCTGGTGTCCTTTCCCACGGCGGCCGCGACACTGGTACCCGAGGCACTCGGAGCGCTGGCCGATGAGCACCCCGAGATCGAGGTGGAGCTCCATGAGGCCGAGCCGCCCGAGGCGCTCGCCGCGGTCGCGGCGGGCGACGCCGACCTCGCCCTGGTGTTCGGGTACGACGGCCCGCCTGCCGATCTGGGGCCTCTCGTGTGGCGCCGACTGCTCGACGAGCCCGTGCACCTGGTCCTGCCACCGGGCAGCCGGGCTCCTGGTCGCCGCGGCCTCGCTGCATTCGAGGACGCCGACTGGATCGCCGGCTGCGTGCGCTGTCGCACCCATCTGATCGACATCTGCACGCAGGCCGGGTTCACCCCGGCCATTCGGCACACCACCGACGACTACGTGGTCGTCCAGAACCTGGTGGCTCGAGGGCTCGGCGTCACGGTCCTGCCGGACTCGGCGTTGTCGCCCTACCGGCACCCGGACGTCCGCGTCATCCCGATGCGTTCCCTCGGGCGGCGCCATGTCGGCGTCGCCCATCGCCCCGGCGGTGAGACCGTCCCTGCCACGGCGGCTCTGCTCCAGCAGATCGCGCGGGCCGCCCTCAGCGCGGGCTCGGTCAGGCAGGCACGTACTCCATGACGATGTCCGGCGCTGGTTGGTAGATCTCCATGATGAGGGGTTTGGACGGGGGTCTGGGTGGGCTGGTGGACCAGTGCAATACGCCGTGGCCCTTGAGGTTGTGGTGTCTTCGGCAGAGCGGACCCATGTTGTCGCCGCTGGTCGGACCGTGCGGGTGGGGTATCCGGTGGTCGAGGTCGCACCGTTCAGCGGGGACCATGCAGCCGGGTGCTTGGCAGACCCCGTGCAGGAACTGCAACGCCACCGCGAGGGTGTCGGAAGCGAACCGGCCCAAGTATTCGTGGGAGAGGACGTCGTCCTTGACGGGGTCGACCACGATGCGGTGCCAGAAGGTGCTGCCGGTGGCGGCCACGTCGGCGATCCACGAGGCGGGAACAGCCCAGCGGCCGTCGGTGGACTCGGCGAACCCAAATGCGGCACCCGCGAGGACGTCGGCGGCGACGGTGACGGCGATGTTCGCATCGACTGCCGAGGTGGCGGCCTCGGAGCTGGTGCACCAGGCGACCAGCAGGTCGGCTTCACGCTGGGCCACGGTGCGGTCATCCTCGGGATCAGCGGGCTTGCGGGCCTCTTGGCGGAGGCGCGCCTCGATGGCCGCGGCCAGGTGCGAGGGCAGGTAGGCGTTCAACCACGCCATCGCGTCGTCCCCGTGGGTCACTGACACGTGTCGCTCGCGGCGTTCGGCCTCAGCGCGCTCGATGGCCAGGTCGGCCTCGACCCGCTGCACGAACCGGCGCAACCACTGCCGCAGCTCGGCTCCGGTGTGATCGGCCGCGTATGCCAGGACCCGGTCCTCGAGCCGCGCGATGGACTCGTCACGGCGCAGCTTCTCGATGGCCATGCTGATGTCCCGAACCCTTGAGAAGTCGATCAGTCCGTCGATGAATGCGTCCCACACCTGCGGGGTCTTGGCGCGGACTCGGTCGGCGATCGAGAGCCGCAGCTGGACCTGCGCCTCGGACATCCCGGTCGCCTCACCGATGGTCAACGCGATCGCGGATCGTTCGATCTTGCGCCGCAACGACGACTCGATCAGCGCGGTGCGCGCCATCTCGGCGTCGCGGTAGTCGATCATCGCCTGAACGGTGCTTGCCTCGGCCATCGCCTGCCACCGGATCGCATGTGACAGCGACTGCGCCGTCGGTGCTGTCGTGGTGGCCATACCTCAAACCTAGAGGACCCCACTGACACTTTTTTACTGCGAAGACAGGACGTATCCGGCATGTCACCTGACCTGACGAGGACGGGACTTCTCGGCCTCATCGCAGTACTGTGTCGAGATGGTCGACGATCAGGTCGAGATGTGGAACCACGCCGTCGGTGACGCGTGGGTCCGCCACGTCGACCAGTTCGACGCGACGCTCGCCCCCTTCGGCCAGGCCGCCGTCGAGGTGCTGGCCCCGGCCGATGGGGAGCGCATCCTCGACATCGGCTGCGGGGTCGGGACGACGACGCTCCAGCTCTCGGCCATGGTGGGCGGCGGTGAGGTCGTCGGCGTTGACATCTCTGCCCCGATGCTGACCGAGGCGCGTCGCCGCGCCGACGCCCGGGGTCTGCGCAACGTCCACCTGTTCGAGGCCGATGCGCAGATGGCCGATCTCGGCGACAGCACGTTCGACGCAGTCTTCTCGCGCTTCGGCGTCATGTTCTTCACCGATCCGCCAGCGGCGTTCGCCCACCTGGCCGCTGCGCTGGTGCCGGGGGGCCGCCTGTCGTTCGTGTGCTTCGCCGCGCCTGGGGCCAATCCGTTCATCCTGCTGCCGGTGATGGCAGCGGCCGCTCACCTGGACCTGTCACCTCCTTCACCGGACGGCCCGGGCCCGTTCTCGCTGGCCGATCCTGACCGCACCGTGACTCTGCTGCGCGAGGCGGGTTTTGACGACGTGGTCATCGTGCCGGGCCCCGACGAGGCCATCCTGCACGGCGCCGACGACCTCGACGCGCTCGCCGAGCGCGTGCTTGAGCAGAATCCGGCCACCGGCACGCGCCTGGCCGTCGTCGAGCCGTCCGTCAGGGCCGCCGCCGTCCAGGCCACCGCACAGGCCTTGGCCCCGCACCGCACGGGTGACCGCATCCGGCTCGGCGCCGGCTCCTGGATCCTCTCGGCCACCCGGAGGTGACCGGGGCGGTCACGTCTCGGTGGCTCCCTCGTAGACGCCGATCACGTTGCCGTCGGGGTCCTGGAAGGTCGCCATCCAGCTTGTCTCGCTGATCGACGACTTGGGCATTACGACGGTGCCGCCCTGGTCCTCGACGGTGGCGAGGACGTCGTCGATGGAGTCGACCTCGACGTACGAGCGCGGCGACGTCACGTTCCCGTCGCGAAGCATCAGCCCTCCGCCGGAGATCTGGTTGGGCGCCCGCCACATCGGATAGCCCTCGTAGCCGGGAACCTCGGCGATCTGCCAGCCGAACAGTGCCGAGTAGAACGCGGCCCCGCGGTCGAGGTCGCTGACCGGAATGTCGATGTGGGTGATGTCTCCGTGTGCCATGGCTCCTCCTCGAGCTGCCTTCCCACGGTCCACCCGCTGGCCCGTCCGGTCAAGACTCGGTCCGCCTCTTCCTAGGCGTCGTCCACCTGGTCCAGCAGGTAGAGGGTGAGGGCATCCATCGTCAACGGTCCGGTCGCGGAGGAGCGGTTCCCGCGCAGGCGGGCGCTGTCCTGGCCCGGCGCTCGCCCGAAGGTGCGCCGGTACTCTCGGCTGAACTGCGAGATGCTCCCATAACCGACTGCAGATGCGACGACGGCGACGGTCGCGTCGCCGCTTGCGAGCAGGATGCGGGCCTGCCGCAGTCGTAACGCCTTCTGCCACTGAATCGGTGTCATCGAGGTCGCGGCACGGAAGTGACGGTGGAACGTGGACACACTCATGCCGGCAAGTCGTGCCAGCACTTCGACCGGCGCTGGGTCAGCGAGGTGCTCCCGCATCCAGGTCGTGGCGCGGGAGATGTGCGCGATGCTGCTATTGGCCGAGCCGATGGGGGCCACCACGCCGCCTAGGGGCCCGGTGAGCAGACGCCAGACGATCTCTCGCTCGGTGGGGGAGCTCAGGGCAGCCATGTCGGCCGGATTGTCCGCGAGCCGTACCAGCCGTGAGACGGCGTCGATCAACTCATCTGACGCCTCCGCGACCGCCATGCCCGCGAATTGAGGCGGTTCCGCCACGTCCACCGTGTCGAGCAGGAGTCCGGCGATGACTGCGGGACGCAGGGCGAGAGTGAACACGACGAACGGGTCGTCAGGACTGGCGTTGGCCACGTGTCCCGTAGCGGGAAGGTCCAGCGAAGCGACAAAGAACTGGCCCGGTCCGAAGATGAAGTCGAGGTCGCCCACACTGGTTCGCTTCCGTCCGCCCGCCACCAGCGTCATCGACGGGTTGGTCATCGTCGCAGTCGGTCGGGAGCCCCGCTCGACGACGCCGACGCGGACACCTTCCGCTAGTTCCCGTCGGATCGCGCCCCCGGCGCTGCGCAGGATCAGCTCCCGCAGCTCCTGCACTCGTTCCATAGGCATATGGAACGAGTGCAGGCGCGCGGTGTCAACGATGCGGAAGCGTCCGGTCTGCTGCTCACGTGGTTCCGGAATCTGTCGAATCCGGCAGGATCGTGCAGCTTTCCGCCACGATCTTGGTTGTCGCCGCCTGCTCCGTGCTGATGGCATGGAGACATCAGTTTTTGGAGGAGGACTCGATGAGACGGCGTGTGTATGGTGCGACGGGGTGGTCGGTGAGCGAGCTGGCGCTCGGCACGATGATGTTCGGCGCGATGGGTAACACGGACCGCGATGACAGCGCTCGGATCATCAATCGCGCACTGGACGCGGGCATCAACCTGGTAGATACGGCGGACGTGTATTCGCAGGGCGAGTCGGAGGAGATCGTCGGCGCGGCGATCGCATCGCGCCGTGACGAGGTGGTGCTGGCAACCAAGTTCGGGCTGCCGTTGAGTGAGGACCCCAACAGTGCCGGCGCGTCGCGGCGCTGGATCGTGCAAGCGGTCGAGAACAGCCTTCGGCGGCTCCGCACCGATCGGATCGACCTGTATCAGCTGCACCGCTTCGACTGGACCACTGACCTGGGCGAGACCCTGGCGGCACTCGATGACCTGATCCGCGCGGGCAAGGTTCTGGCTGTCGGGGCGTCCACCTTTCCTGCAGAGAAGATCGTCGAGGCGCAGTGGATCGCGCAGCGCACGGGTACGCACCGTTTCCTCAGCGAACAGCCCCAGTACTCGATCCTCGGGCGGACGCCGGAGCGGTCGGTGTTCCCGGTCGCTCGGCAGTATGGGATGGGGGTCATGACGTACAGTCCGCTGCACAGCGGCTGGCTGTCCGGACGGTCGCGCACCGAGCCCAGCCATCGCGCGCAGGGCCGGGTCGAGCTCCACGACCCGGAGAGCGAAGCCGGTCGGAGACGGGTGCGTGCAGTCGAGGAGCTCGAGAGAATCGCCGCCGACGCGGACCTGACGATGCCGCAGTTGGCGATCGCCTTCGTCACCTCGCATCCGGCCGTCACGGCGGCCATCATTGGGCCCCGGACGCAGGACCAGCTGGACGGCCTCCTCACCGCCGCCGACGTCGTGCTGGGTGATGACGTCCTTGACCGCATCGACGCGGTGGTGGCGCCGGGTACCGAGGTGCACGATGACAGCTACAACGCCACTCCGCCCGCCCTCGCCCTGGCCGCTGTGCGCCGTCGTTAGCCGATCCGACACGACGAAAGGACACCGATGACCGCCAACTTACGGTTCAAGGTTCATACCGAGCGACGTGAAGGCCTGACGCGCGACCTCCCGCCCGGCAACGACGAATGGCGGTGGGTCGCCAACAGCGCGACCCTCATCGTCGGGGAGCAAGAGGCAGTGCTGGTCGACACTTTCGCGACGGTCGCGCAGAACGAACGCCTGATCGAGTGGATCCGTGCCCACGACACCACCCTCTCGACTGTCTACCTCACGCACGGTCACGGCGACCACGCCTATGGGATCGGGCAGCTCCGTGCCGCTTTCCCCGGTGTGCGGGTGCTGGGCACGGCCGGCACGCTGGTGAAGCTCGAAGAGCAAGCTCGTCCGGAGTGGCGGGACGATTTCTGGGGGCGGCTGTTCCCGGGTCAAATACCCGAGGTGGAGTTCCCGGAGGTGATCGAGGGCGGGTTCACCCTGGAGGGGCACGATCTGTCCATCGTGGAGGCAGGGGACACGGACACCGAGGGAACCACGTCCCTGTGGGTGCCGGACGCTGGGCTGGTGGTGGCTGGCGATGTCGTTTACAACGCGACCTACCCGTACCTCGCGGAGACCACGGCAGAGTCGCGGCTGAATTGGGTGGCCGCGCTGGAGCGGCTCCGCGAGCTGGACCCGGCATGGGTGGTCAGCGGTCACAAGCAGCCGGATCGCCCGGACTCGCCGTCGGACATCGAGGCGACCATCCAGTACTTGAGAGATGTCGAGGAGACCGAGATCACGCCCGACGACCCGTTGGGCTTCTACGAGCGCATGCTCGCAAAGCAGCCCGGACGGACGAACATCGGTTCGCTGTGGGGTGCTGCGAAGGCGATCACAGCAGAGCGCTCCTGAACGCTCACGCGACGGACCCTGTGAGCGACATTCTCATGGCGTGTGGGGGTCGAGGAGGCCGAGATGGAGCCTGAGCGGCGGGAATCTCGCGATCCTACGGCCGGCATCGCGGCGCGTGCGACCCCGTTCGAGTTGCTCTTCGACCTGGTCTTCGTGTTCACGATCACGCAGGTGACGCACGTGGTCACGCATGAGCCTGACGCGGTCGGCATCTACCGGGCGGTCGTGCTGCTCGCTCTCGTCTACTGCATCTACGACGGCTACATCTGGCTGATGAACCAGGCGCCGCCCGCGGGCGCCGTGACCCGCGTCGTCCTCTTGGTGGCGATGGCAGGATTCCTGATCGTCGCGGTGGCGATCCCGACCGCGTTCGAGGATGGGCAGTGGACCTTCAGTATCACCCTCCTCGCCGTCATCCTGATCCACCACGTGCTGTTCGTTGTCGTCGGCTCCCCGGCCAATGCCGGCGGCATCCTGCGAACCGGACCGTTCAACCTGGTGGCTGCGATCATCTTGGTCGTCTCAGGACTGATTGGGGAATCCGGGGCCGCCTGGTTGTTTCCGCTCGCTCTTGCCGTCATCCTGGCAAGCGTCCTCTCGAACCGTCGCGGTGGGTTCGACCTCCGCGCGTCGCACCTCATCGAGCGGCATGGACTGCTGATGATCATTGCGTTCGGCGAGTCGATCGTAACCGTCGGCGCCACCCTTACTACGCAGTCTCTGGACCTGTCGTCGCTCACGGCCGCCAGCCTCATCGTCGGCGTGGTCGGTGGGCTCTGGTGGACGTATTTCTTCACCGGTGACCTCGCTAGGACTGAACAGCGAGTGCAGGAGCGGGATGCCACCCGCCGGGGAACGCTCGCCATCACCGCGTTCTACGGCGACCACCTCGGCATGATGATCGGCCTCGTGCTCTTCGCCGCCGGCAGCGGCCTCTCGGTCGGCGAAGCAGACCACGGTCACAGCGTCGATGCAGGAACACTAGCGGGCATCGGGGTGGCGATCTTCTTCTTCAGCCAGGCCCTTTACCGAGTCGAGCTCCGTCTCGGCCATGCTGCCTCCCGCCTCGTCGGAGGCCTCGTCGCAGTGGCGATCGGAATCTGGAGCGTCCTCATTGACCCGCTCACCGAGCTCGCCCTCCTCTTGACCACTGTCGCCGGAGTGGTCGCGTGGGCGCCGCTCCTCAGCGCGCTCAGCAAGCGCCGAAGCAAAGCCCGCCAACCCACCTCGTAGGGCGGCACTGGCCCGCACCATGAGCTCGGACGCTGCCTCCTTCAGGGCTTCGCTAGACATCGACAAACTCTGGCCTGCCGGCTCCCTCTTCCAGCCTGGCGTGAAGATCTATGCAAACTTCGACGTCCCGGACGGACCAGCCGTGCCGATGCAGGGCCAGAACCTCGTCCTCGACGCCGCCGCCGAAGGCCGTGAAGCGGCTTCGAGCCCAAAAGCAGAACAGGCTCTGATCAACGTTTCCGCTGATCAGAGCCTGTTTTCTGTCGGGCTGACAGGATTTGAACCTGCGACCCCCTGACCCCCAGTCAGGTGCGCTACCAAGCTGCGCTACAGCCCGTCGTACCGAAGAGGAACTTTACCGCAACCCTCCACCGCCCCTGACATCGCCCATGCCGGACGTCACGGACGGATCGTGTTCGGGTCGAAGCCGAACGGGAACTCCAGGCGGTGGGCGGCCATCGTCGCGGTGTCGGTGAGCACGTCGACCGTGGTTCCGTCGGCGGCGATGCGCCCGCCCGACAGGATCACCGACCGCTCGCACAGCTCCAGGGCGTACGGCAGGTCGTGCGTCACCATCAGCACGGTGACGTCCAGCGAGCGCACGATGTCGGCCAGCTCCCGGCGTGAGGCGGGGTCCAGATTGGACGACGGCTCGTCGAGCACCAGGATCTCCGGCTCCATGGCCAGCACGGTCGCCACCGCCACCCGCCGCCGCTGACCGTAGCTGAGGTGGTGCGGCGGCCGGTCGGCCAGGTCGTTCATGCCGACCTGGGTGAGAGCGCGATGTACCCGCGCCTCGAGCTCGGCGCCCCGCAGACCGAGGTTGGCCGGCCCGAAGGCGACGTCGTCACGCACGCACGGCATGAACAGCTGGTCGTCGGGGTCCTGGAACACGATCCCGACGCGGCGGCGCACCTCAGCCAGGTTCGCCTTCTCGACCGGCAGGCCCGAGACCGAGACGCTGCCTGACGAGGGCTGGAGGATCCCGTTGAGGTGCAGCACGAGCGTGGTCTTGCCCGCCCCGTTGGGTCCCAGCAGCGCCACCCGCTCCCCCACGTGCACGTGCAGGTCGACACCGCTCAGCGCCCGGTACCCGCCGGGATACACGTAGTGCAGGTCGCGGACGTCCAGGACCGGCGTGCTCACGGCAGACGCCCGGTGTACCCGCGCGACAGCATCGCCAAGTGGACGCGCTCGCCGCGCTCGAACGAGCGGATGAACAGGGCACCGGCCGACTTGCCCAGCACCGGCCAGTGCCGAGGATCGCGAGCGACGAATCCACGCGATGTGAGCGCCACGTGCTGGCGCCGCAGATCGTCCCCCACGACGTCGAGGTAGCGGATCATGAAGCCCATGATCTGCACCATCAGATCGGGCAGGTGCAGCCGCGACAGCCCACGGACCAGGTCCTGCGGCTCGGTGGTGGCAGCGAGGGTGAGGCCGGCGATCACGCCCAGGGTGGCCTTGACGAGCAGCGTCCACCCGGCGATCAGGCCGGACTGGCTCACCATGAGGCCCAGCACCTCGATCCGCGGCCCTGTCGCCACGAACGGCATCAGCACGGCGAAGACCACGAACGGCGTCTCGATCAGCATCCGCGGCAACAGGTGCGAGGCGGGCACCTGCGAGATCACCACGACCACCACCAGGGCCAGAAAGTAGACCCCGAAGGCGGCGTACCAGTCGCCCGGCGTGGCGACCACGACGAGCATGAAGCCGAGCAGGGCGAGGACCTTGACGTGGGCGCCCAGGCGGTGCACCACCGAGTGCCCGTGGTGCGTCAGCTTGTGCGAGTGGCCGGCCCCCACGAGCTCAGCTGCGCTCTGCGTCGGCCGCTGAGGCATCGGCGCCCGAGCGGCGGCGCACCAGCAGCGTGACACCCCCGGCGATCACCAGTGTGGCCGTCACACCGATCACCCCGGCCAGGCCGCCGGACAATCGGTCGTTGTGCACGCCCTTGACCGAGTAGCCGGCCAGCGGCCCGTCGGACGTCGCATGCGGACGGGCGGTGTCGCCGAAGCCGGTCGTCGCTGCCACGTGCTCCAACCCATCGGGGTTCGACGATGCGTAGAAGCTCACCACACCGGCGATCAGGAAGGACACTGCGCCGAGCACCAGCAGCACCCGGCGCGTGGTCCTGCGCTGCGGGACGCCGGTCATGCCGCACCTCCCTCCGGCCGTGGCCGCAGCGCTGCCCGCGCGACGACCGGCCGAGCGGCGTAGACCAGGTCCGGGCGGCTCACGGTCACCGCGCTGACCACGAGGCCGGTGATGACCGCCTCCCCCACCCCGATGGCGGTGTGCCAGGTCACCATGGCGGTGAGCACCGACCCGATGGGGATGTCGGCGACGCCTCCGATCGCGAACAGCCCGGTGAACGCCGCGGCCGCCACCGGCACGGACACCAGCGCGCCCGCTGCGGCGGCGATCGGGATCGACGAGATGCGCTTGGGCAGCACCGCACGAACCAGGACCAGGACCAGCCAACCGACCCCGACCCCCACGACTGCCATGAGCGTGATGTTGGTGCCGAGGGCGGTCAACCCGCCGTCGGCGAACAGCAGCGCCTGCACGAGCAGCACCACGGACACCACCAGCACGGCCGTCCACGGCCCGACCAGCGCCGCGGCCAGCGCACCGCCCAGCAGGTGCCCGCTCGTGCCCGCCCCCACCGGGAAGTTCACCATCTGGGTGGCGAAGACGAAGGCCGCGACCAGCCCCGCGAGCGGAGCGGTGCGATCGTCCAGCTCGCGCCGAGATCCGCGCAGCGCCAGCCCGACGGCGGTCACGGCCACCGCGCCGGTCGCCACCGAGGTGGGTGCGTCCAAAAATCCGTCGGGCACGTGCATGTGCGTCTCCTGATTCGCGGGCGAGGGACGCGTGCTCCCCCAGTCAGTCCTTCCCGCTGAACCTATGCACGGAGCCGGGGGCCCGACAGGGACGAAAGCCCTCCCGAGCCCGCGGCGGCCCGACCGACAGCAGGGTCAGCGACGCTCGCGCTTCTTGCGCGGACGCTGCTGCAGGTGGATCGGCGAGCCGACGAAGCCGAACTCCTCGCGCAGACGACGCTCGATGAAGCGCATGTACGACGCCTCGAGCTTGCCCGACGTGAACAGGACGAAGGTCGGCGGCGCGGTGGACGCCTGGGTGCCGAACATGATCTTGGACTGCTTGCCGCCACGCACCGGGTGCGGGTGCTCGGCCACCAGACGACCCAGGAAGGCGTTCAGCATGCCGGTGGGCACGCGGGTCTCCCAGCCCTCCAGGGCGGAGTCCAGGGCCCGCACGAGGCGATCGACGTGCCAGCCGGTCAGCGCGGTCAGGTTGATGCGCGGCGCCCACGGCACCTGGACGAGCTCGCGCTCGATCTCGCGCTCCAGGTAGTAGCGGCGCTCCTCGTCGACCTTGTCCCACTTGTTGAACGCGATGATCAACGCACGGCCTGCCTCGGCGACCGAGGTGACGATGCGGACGTCCTGCTCGGTCAACGGCATGCTCGCGTCGATGATGACCACGGCGACCTCGGCACGGTCGATCGCCGAGCTGGTGCGCAGGCTGGCGTAGTACTCGTGACCGGACGCATCGCGCACGCGGCGGCGGATGCCGGCGGTGTCGATGAAGTTCCAGGTGCGCCCGCCGAGCTGGACGATCTCGTCGACCGGGTCGACCGTCGTGCCGGAGGCGTCGTCGACGACGACCCGCTCCTCGCCGGCGAGGCGGTTGAGCAGGCTGGACTTGCCGACGTTCGGCTTGCCGACGATCGCGACGCGGCGCGGGCCCTGCGGGGCGTCGAAGTCCTCCGGCGGCGGGTCGGGCAGCGCGTCGATGACCGCGTCGAGCATGTCACCGCTCCCCCGGCCGTGCAGCGCCGAGACGGGGAACGGCTCGCCGAGCCCGAGGTTCCACAGGCCCGCGGCCTCGACCTCGGTGCGCTGGTCGTCGACCTTGTTGGCGGCCAGCACGACGGGCTTCTTGGCCGCGCGCAGCAGCCGGACGACCTTCTCGTCGACGTCGGTGATGCCGACCGTGGCGTCGACGACGAACAGCACGGCGTCGGCGACCTGGATCGCGATCTCGGCCTGCGCGGCGATGCGCTCGGCGAGCCCGCGGGCGTCCGGGTCCCAGCCGCCGGTGTCGACGACGGTGAACGCGCGGCCGTTCCAGACCGCGTCATACGAGACCCGGTCACGGGTCACGCCGGGGACGTCCTCGACGACGGCTTCGCGCCGACCGATGATGCGATTGACCAAGGTCGACTTGCCGACGTTGGGACGCCCGATCACAGCGAGAACGGGGACAACGTCAGACATCAGGGGATCCTGTCGGAAGGGGGCCGGGCAGATCGCGCTTCAGCGCGTCCTTGGCCTGGGACACATGGGCACGCAGATGATCATGGATCTGATCGCCTGCGTCCTCCAGCATCCCACGATCTCGTGGCCAAGCCCGCATCGGGAACTGGATCGGGTCTCCGTAGACGATGTCCAGGCGGGTTCCACGGGCCGGCTTGGCCTGCGGACCCTCCCCGCGCTGCCGTGTCCCGAAGATCGCCACGGGCACGACCGGGGCCCCCGTCACCAGCGCCAGGTAGGTCACGCCGTTCTTGAACTGCTTGAACTCGCCGTCGCCGCGCCGGCTCTCGGGATAGATCAGGACGCACTGCCCGGCGCGCAGCGACCGGACGGCCTCACGCACGGCACCGGTGTCGTTGCGACCCCGGGAGACCTTGATCTGGGCGACCAGGCGCAGGAGCCAACCGGTGCGACCGGCGAACTCCTCCTCCTTGACCATCGCGTGCACAGGACGCGGCCCTGTCGCCACCAGCAGCGGCCCGTCCAGCCAGCCGATGTGGTTGCTGGCCAGGATGACCGGCCCGGACGCGGGCACCTTGCTCTGGCCGCGCTCGTGGATCTCCCACCGGCGGTGGAAGTACCCCCGGGCCCGGTTGCGCACGAAGCGCAGCGCACCCTCGGGCAGGCCGCGCTCGACCGGCGCCGACTGTTCGGCCGTGACGCTCATGACCGCTCCCCCACGAGCCCGACGATCGTCTCGATGACCTCGTCCAGCGTCAGGTGCGTGCCGTCCACGACGATCGCCCCGTCGGCCTTCTTCAACGGCGAGGCGGTGCGGGTGGAGTCGATCTGGTCGCGGGCCGCCAGCGCCGCTTCCGTCGCCGCGGCGTCGGTGGAGCCGTTCTCCGCGGCCCGCCTGGCCGCGCGGGCCGCCGGGTCCGCCACCAGGTAGATCTTGACCTGGGCGTCCGGCGCGACCACCGAGCCGATGTCACGTCCCTCGACCACGATGCCGTCACTGTCGGCGATCGCCGCGCGCTGCAGATCGACCAGCAGCTCGCGGACGTGCGGCACCGCCGCGACCAGGCTCACCGAGCCGGTGACCTCGTCGCTGCGGATCGGTGCGGCGACGTCCGTGCCGTCGACGTGGATCGTGGGAGCCAGCGGATCGGTCCCCGACGACAGGGTCACCCGTTCGGCCGCCGCGGCCACCGCGGCGGGATCGCTGAGGTCGACACCGGCGCGCAGCAGCGCCCAGGTCATCGCGCGGTACATCGCGCCGGTGTCGAGATAGGCCAGCTTCAAGCGGTCGGCGACGCCGCGCGACGTGCTCGACTTGCCCGAACCGGACGGTCCGTCGATCGCCACGACGAGGGGGGAGGTCACAGGTATTTCGACTCCTTCTAGCGGTACGCGGTCCAGCCGCGTGAGGTCAGGGCTTCCACCAACGAGTCGCCGACGCCGACGGCGACCGAGATCTCGGCCAGGCCGACAGGCCGCCCGAGGTCGTGGTCGAGGCGGAGGTCCTCGATGTTCACACCAGATTCTCCCGTATCGGCCATGAGCCGCGACAGCTCGCCGGGACGATCGGCCACCTGGACGTGGACCACGTCGACGCTGGCGGCCTGGGAGCCGTGCTTGCCCGGGATCAGGGCGCTGCCGCGGCGGCCGGACTCCAGCACCCGTTGCAGCTCGTCGGCGTCACCGTCCAGCGCGCCGATGACCCGGTCGAGGTCGTCGCGGACGCGCTCCAGGACGGCTTTGACGTCGCTGGCGTTCGTGCCCAGGATGTCCATCCACAGGGCGCTGTCGCTCGCGGCGATCCGGGTCGTGTCGCGCAGCCCCGCGCCGGACAGGGCCAGGTGATTGCCCTCGGCGTCGTTGAGCCGTGCCGCGGTCAGCGAGGACATCACCTGCGGAACGTGCGAGACCAGTGCCACGGCGCGGTCGTGGTCGGCGGCGTCCATGATGATCGGCACCGCCCCGACGTGCAGCGCCAAGTCGACCACGGCGTCCAGGGCGTCCGGACGGGTCGAGGGGCCGGGCGTCACGGCCCACGGACGTCCCTCGAACAGCTGGGCGGACGCGGCCATCGGCCCGGAGCGCTCGCTGCCGGCCATGGGGTGGCCGCCCGCGAAGCGATCGGCGCCAGGGCTCTGGTCGACCCGGCGCTGCAGGCTGGACTTGACGCTCGTGACGTCGGTGACGACCGCCTCGGACCACCGGGCCAGCGCATCGGCGACGACATCGGCGACCGCGGCCGGCGGCACCGCGACGACGACGAGCTGCGGCTGCTCGTCGTCGGAGGCCGGACGACCCGCCCCGCGGGACACGGCCATCTCGACATTGCCCGGCAGCGCGTCGACCAGGGCGACGTCGACCTGGTGATCGCGCAGCGCGAGGCCCACCGATGTGCCGATCAGCCCGCAGCCGATCACCAGGACGGCCCCGTCGAGGGCTCCGGGTGCCACTGCCGTCATGCGTCGCCCGCGGCGTCGTCGGGAGCTGCGGCGTCCACGGCGTCGAAGAGCGCGCCCAGCTCGTCGCGCGTCAGGTCGCGCATCTTGCCGGACGCCAGCCCGCCGATGTGCAGGGGGCCGAAGGCCGTGCGAGTCAGCTCGCGCACCGGGTGACCCGCGGCGTCGAGCAGCCTGCGGACGATGCGGTTGCGGCCCATGTGGATGTCCAGCTCGACCATGGAGCGTCCACGGGAGCGGTCCTTGACCAGGAAGCGATCGACCTTGGCCGGGCCGTCGTCGAGCTCGATGCCCGCCCGCAGCTTGGCGGCGAGCGAGTCCGGCACGTCGCCGTCGACCAGCGCGACATAGGTCTTGGTGATCTCGAAGGACGGGTGCGCCAGCTTGTGCGCCAGGTCCCCGTCGTTGGTCAGGATCAGCAGCCCGGACGTGTCGGTGTCGAGGCGTCCGACGTGGAACAGGCGATCCTCGCGACCGGCCACGATCGACGACAGGTCCGGTCGTCCCCGCTCGTCGGCCATCGACGTGACGATGCCGCGGGGCTTGTTCAGCAGCACGTAGGCGTGGTCGTTGGGGGCCGGGATGCGCTTGCCGTCGACCCGGATGACATCGGTGGCCGGATCGACCCGTGCACCCATGACGTCGATGATCTCGCCGTTCACCTCGACGCGTCCGTGCGCGATCATGTCGTCGCACCGGCGACGGCTGCCCAGCCCGGCCTGGGCCAGGACCTTCTGCAGGCGGATCTCAGCCACGGTCATCGTCCTTCGTCGTCGTCTCGAGTGACTCGTCAGCGGTACCAGGTGACTCGTCAGCGGTACTGGGTGACTCGTCAGCGGTACTGAGGAGCTCGTCCTCCATGTCCTCCATGTCGGGCAGGTGCTGGGCGATGTCCGGCAGCTCGCTGAGGCTGCCAAGACCCATGCGCTCCAGGAAGTAGCTGGTCGTGCGGTACAGGATCGCGCCGCTCTCGGCGTCGACCCCGCCCTCCTCGATGAGCCCGCGGGTCACCAGGGTGCGCACCACGCCGTCGACGTTGACGCCGCGGATCGCCGAGATGCGCGAGCGGCTGATCGGCTGGCGGTAGGCCACCACGGCCATCGTCTCCAGTGCGGCCTGCGTCAGGCGTGACTGCTGCCCGTCCAGGATGAACCGCTCGACCGCCCCGGCGTACTCCTCACGGGTGAAGAACCGCCACCCGCCGGCGACGTTGCGCAGCTCGAAGCCGCGCCCCTGCTCGGTGTACTCCGCGGCCAGTCCGTGCAGCGCCTGCTCCACGTCGACCGGCGGGTGCCCGACGGCCTGCGCGAGCGTCAGGTGGTCCAGCGGCTGGTCGGCCACCATCAGCACCGCCTCCAGGGCAGGACGCAGCTCGAGCATCTCCAGCTCGAGCTCGTGGGGTCCGGTGGGTACCTGCTGGTCAGTCATGGGTGCTCTCGGGTTCGTCTGAGGTGTCGGGTGCGTCGAGCAGGCTCGCGTCGATCAGCACGGGCTCGTCGTCAGCGGCGGCCTGCGGGGCGTCGAACTCGTCGCCCACGTCGATGTCGCCGTCGTCGGTGCCGGTCCAGCGGATGTGCAGGTCGCCCAGCGGGGTGGCCTGCTCGAAGGAGATCACGCCCTCGCGGAACAGCTCGAGCACGGCCAGGAACCGGGCGACCTTGGTCATCAGGTCTGGTGCATCGGCGGTCAGGGCACGGAAGGTCATCTCGCCCTTGCGGCGCAGCTCGTCGACCACCAGATGGGCCTGCTCGCGGACGCTGACCTGCGGCGCGTGCAGGTGCGCGAGCGACAGGATCGGGACGGGCTTGTCCGCGAAGGCCTTGGCCGCCAGCTGGGCCAGCTCGGTCGGGCCGACGGAGATCAGCACCTCCGGCAGCAGGTCGGCGAACCGCGGCTCGAGGGTCACGGTCCGCGGGAACCGGCGCGACTCCTGGACCAGCCGCTCGGCCATGATGCCGGCGACCTGCTTGAAGGCGCGGTACTGCATCAGGCGGGCGAACAGCAGGTCGCGGGCCTCCAGCAGCGCGAGGTCCTCCTCGTCCTCGACCTCGGCCTGCGGCAGCAGGCGGGCGGTCTTCAGGTCGAGCAGGGTCGCCGCGACGAGCAGGAAGTTGGTGGTCTGCTCCAGGTCGTCGCCGAGCTCCTTGATGTAGGCGATGAACTCGCCCGTCACCGCCGAGAGAGCCACCTCGGTGATGTCGAGCTCGTGCTTGGAGATCAGCTGGAGCAGCAGGTCGAAGGGGCCCTCGAAGTTCGTGAGGTTGACCTGGAACCCGGTCGGCGCGGACTCGTCGACGTCCGCGACGCTCACGACTCGCTCAATCGACGGGCTACGTCGCTGTGGACGCCACGGGCGTCCAGATCGGCCAGGGCGACGGCCAGGGCGGCCCGGACGAACCGTCCCCGGTCGACACTGCGTCCCAGCTCGGCGCGCAGCGTGAGTCGGGCGTGCTCGACGGCCATCAGCTCGGCGGCCGTGACGTAGACGGTCATCTTCTCGTCGTGCTTGACCCGTCCGCTGGCGACCTTGGGCGGCTCGGGCTCGGGCTGGGTCTCCGCCTCCGGCTCGGGGGCGGGGCGGACGGTCGCCCGGAACAGCTCGTCGGCTCCGGGCATGGCAGGGCGGCGGCCGGACCCGCCGGAGGAGGCGGTCACGCGTCGGGGCATCGAACGAGAACCTCCCGGGCGAGCTGGCGGTACGACTCGGCGCCCGGGGACGAGGTCGCGTACTCGGTGATGGGCTCGCCGGCGACGGTCGAGTCCGAGAACTTCACGGTGCGGCGGATGACGGTGTGGAAGACCAGGTCGCCCCAGCCCTCGACGAGGGTCTGCAGCACCTCCTTGCCGTGCAGGGTGCGGCTGTCGTACATCGTGCCCAGCAGGCCGATGATCTGCAGCTCGTCATTGGTGCGGTCGCGGACCTTCTCGATGGTGTCCTTCAGCAGTGCGACGCCGCGCAGCGCGAAGTACTCGCACTCCAGCGGGATCAGCACGCCGTTGGCGGCGGTCAGCGCGTTGACCGTCAGCAGGCCCAGCGACGGCTGGCAGTCGATCAGGATGACGTCGTAGTCGCGGCGGATGGGCTTGAGCACCCGGGCGAGCACCTGCTCGCGGCCGACCTCGGTGACCAGCTGCATCTCGGCGGCGGACAGGTCGATGTTGGACGGCACCAGGTCGAGACCCTCGACTGTGGTGGGCATGATCAGGTCCTTGATCGAGATCTCCCGGTCCATCAGGACGTGGTAGATGCTCTGGTCGAGGTCGTGCGCGTTGACGCCGAGCCCGACCGTCAGCGAGCCCTGCGGGTCGAAGTCGACCAGCAGCACCTTGCGCCCGGTCTCGACCAGCGCGGCACCGAGGTTGATCGTCGTCGTGGTCTTGCCGACGCCACCCTTCTGGTTGCACAGGGCGATGATCGTCGCGGGCTGACCCGGGTCACGGGGCTTCGGCTCGGGGAAGTCGGGCAGCGGACGGCCTGTCGGCCCCAGCTCACCGCCCATGCCGGCACTCCCCTTGTCGAACAATGGGCGCTGGCGCTCACTCATGTACTACCCCTGCACTCGACCGACGGACGAGCGTCACTCTACCGCCACATGTCGACATCAAGACCATCTGTTGGACGACTCGCCCGCGTCAGTCCCGTGCGGCCCGCGGATGCGCGGTGGCGTAGATCTCACGGAGTTTCTCGACCGTGACGAGGGTGTAGATCTGGGTTGTCGTCACCGAGGCGTGCCCCAGCAGCTCCTGCACCACGCGGACGTCCGCGCCACCGTCGAGCAGGTGGGTCGCGAAGGAGTGGCGCAACGTGTGCGGCGACACGTCGGTGCCGATGCCGGCGCGATCGGCCGCCTTCGTCAGCACGGTCCACGCGCTCTGGCGCGACAGCCGGCCGCCCCGCGCGTTGAGGAACACCCCCGGCGTCCGGGTCGTCGCCGACACCAGCGCCGGACGCGACGCGGTCAGGTAGTCGGCCAGCGACGCCTTCGCGTACGAGCCCAGCGGGACGATCCGCTGCTTGCCACCCTTGCCCCGCAGCAGGACCGTGGACTCCTCCAGGTCCAGGTCGTCGATGTCCAGCCCCACGGCCTCGGAGATGCGCGCCCCGGTGCCGTAGAGCAGCTCCAGCAGGGCCCGGTCCCGCGACGCCAGGATCGTGCCCGGCGATCCCGCGGCGTCCAGGATCGCCTCGACGTCGGACAACGGCAGCGCCTTGGGCAGCCTCGATGCGGGGCGGGGCGGCTTGACCGCCGCGGTCACATCGGTCGGGACGGTCTGCTCACGCAGCCAGAAGCGGTGCAGCCCGCGCACGGCGACGATCGTGCGGGCAGCGCTCGCGGTGCCCAGCGCGACGTGATCGGCGTCGCCGGTGCGCAGCGAGCCGAGGAAGGCGGTGATGTCGTTCTCGGTGATCGCCGCGGGATCGGTGATCTCCCGCGTCGCCAGGAAGTCCAGGTAGCGGCGCAGGTCGCGCCGGTACGAACGCAGCGTGTTGTCGGCCAGGCCACGCTCCACCGTGAGGTGGCTCAGGTAGTCCTGGACGCCGCGTCCGACGTCCTCGCTCATCGCGAGCGCGACACCTGGACGGCCAGCAGCGCTGCCACGGTCTTGGAATCGGTGATGCGCCCCGACAGGACGGCGTCGACGGCCTCGCCCAGCGGCATCCACCACTGGGCCATGTCGGCCTCCTCGGCCTCCCGGGTCGTGCGATCGGCGTCGGCGACCGCGGACAGGCCGGTGGCGAGGAACACCTCGATCCGCTCGGTCGAGTGCCCGGGCGTCATGGTCAGCTGCAGCAACGGGGTCCACGCCTCGGCGACGATGTCGGCCTCCTCGGCCAGCTCGCGCTTGGCCGCATTGATCGGCGACTCCCCCTCGACGTCCAGCGTCCCCGCCGGCAGCTCGATCAACCGCCGCTGGACGGCGTGCCGGTACTGCTCGACCAGCAGCACCCGGTCGTCCTCGTCGAGGGCGACGACCGCGACCGCGCCGTGCGGCGACACGACGGCCCGCGTGTGCTCAGCACCCGACGGGTCGACGATGACGTCCGTCCGCAGTGCGATGTACGGGGTGTCGTAGACCGTCTCGCTGCGGGTCACCGGCCAGGAGTGCTCGGAGTCGGCGACGCCGACCCCGGCCAGGCGACCCGGCAGCGAGGGGTGCTGGGTCATGCCTCGATCTTCTCCGGCGCCTCGACCTCTGCCTGCTCCTCGACCGGCAGGCGCGTCTCGCGCTGGCGGTCCAGCGCCGCGCCGATCAGGCCGGCGAACAGCGGGTGTGCGTTGGTGGGACGCGACTTGAGCTCGGGGTGGGCCTGGGTCGCGACGTAGTACGGGTGGACCTCCCGGGGCAGCTCGACGAACTCCACGAGCTTGCCGTCCGGCGAGGTGCCGCTGAACACGAGGCCTGCCTTGGACAGCTGGTCGCGGTAGGAGTTGTTGACCTCGTAGCGGTGGCGGTGGCGCTCGTCGACCCGCTGCGAGCCGTAGGCGGCAGCGACGACGCTGCCCTCCTGCAGCACGGCGGGGTACGAGCCCAGGCGCATCGTGCCACCGAGATCACCCTCGCCGTCGACGATCGTCAGCTGCTCGGCCATCGTGGCGATGACCGGGTTCGGCGTCTGCGGGTCGAACTCGGTCGAGCTCGCTCCCGCGATGCCGGCCTTGTTGCGGGCGTACTCGATGACCATGCACTGCAGGCCCAGGCACAGCCCGAGGACCGGGATGCGCCGCTCACGCGCAAAGCGCAGCGCGCCGAGCTTGCCCTCGATGCCACGGATGCCGAAGCCGCCGGGCACGCAGATGCCGTCGACATCGCCCAGGTGCTGGGCCGCGCCCGCTTCGGTCTCGCAGTCGTCGGAGGCCACCCAGCGCAGCTTGATGCGGGCGTCGTGGGCGAATCCGCCGGCGCGCAGCGCCTCACCGACCGACAGGTACGCATCGGGCAGGTCGATGTACTTGCCGACCAGCGCGATCGTCAGCTCCTCGGCGGGCTGGTGCACCCGGCGCAGCAGCCGGTCCCACTGCGTCCAGTCGACGTCACGGAACGGCAGGTCGAGGCGGCGGACGACATAGGCGTCCAGCCCCTGCCCGTGCAGGACCTTGGGGATGTCGTAGATCGACGGGGCGTCGGCGCAGCCGATGACGGCCTCTGCGTCGACATCGCACATCAGCGAGATCTTGTTCTTCATGCTCTCGGGGATCTCGCGATCGGACCGGCACACGATGGCATCGGGCTGGATGCCGATCGAGCGCAGCGCCGCGACCGAGTGCTGCGTCGGCTTGGTCTTGAGCTCACCGGACGGTGCCAGGTACGGCACCAGCGAGACGTGCAGGAAGAACACGTTGCCGCGACCGACGTCGTGGCGCACCTGGCGCGCGGCCTCGAGGAAGGGCAGCGACTCGATGTCGCCGACGGTGCCGCCGATCTCGGTGATCACGACGTCGACGTCCGGACCGGCCATGGCACGGATGCGCGACTTGATCTCGTTGGTGATGTGCGGGATGACCTGCACGGTGTCGCCCAGGTAGTCGCCGCGGCGCTCCTTGGCGATGACCTCGGAGTAGACCTGGCCGGTGGTGACATTGGCCTTGCCGGACAGGTCGACGTCCAGGAAGCGCTCGTAGTGGCCGATGTCCAGGTCCGTCTCGGCGCCGTCCTCGGTCACGAAGACCTCACCGTGCTGGAACGGGTTCATCGTGCCCGGGTCGACGTTGAGGTACGGGTCGAGCTTCTGCATCGTGACCCGCAGCCCGCGTGACTTCAGCAGACGCCCGAGGGACGAGGCGGTCAAGCCCTTGCCCAGCGAGGATGCGACCCCGCCGGTGACGAATACGTGCTTGGTAACCGCGCTACCTGCCAAGGTGACTCCCGTGTCGAATGTCGATGTCGAGCGCTCGTGATGCGAGTGCATCAGGGCTCCACGGGATTCCAGCCTACCAATGAATCAGGCCCCGGGGCCAATGCCGCCCGTGTCGGCTCCCCCACAGCCCAGGTCACTGGGGCATCGCGCCGCCGGTGCTGCGCGAGGTCCCCCACGCTCCGGGCTGGCCGCTGGCCTGCGCGGCCGCCGCGAGCACCGTCACGATGCGTCCCGAGGCGGTGTCGGTCACGTCCACGGTCGACACGGCCGTCGCGAATGCACCGTCGCGGACGGCCTTGACGGCTCCCCCGTCGGTGCTGGAGGACGCCGGTCCCGCCACGAGGACACCCTTGCCGGTGTCGTTGAGCGCCCCGGCCAGGGCGGCGATCACGGTGCTGCGGTCGGCCGTGCCGGCGCGCTCGGGTCCGGTCACCAGCACCGCCATCGTCGCCAGGTTGGCCGGCGGCGTGGCCGCGGCGATCAGATCTCCCTCGGAGAAGGCCGAGCGCACCGTCATCGCGGTCTGATCCGCCGGGGTGGTCTCCTCGGCCATCAGGGCACGGGCCAGCGCGGCACCGATGCGCCCGTAGCTGTCGGTCGCGGCGCTGACGCCCGGGACGTCCGCCGCCGACTGCGTGGCGACGCCCTCGGCGAACTGACGGCCGGCCGAGTCCAGCAGCTTGCTGGTCAGCTCCACCTGTCCGGTCACCTCGGCGCCCGCGAGCTTCAGGTTGTCCACGATGCCGGTGACCTCACCCTGGCTGGCGCCGGGGACGGTCAGCACGAGCACCGACTGGCCCTTGAGCTGGTCCTCCAGCAGGCCCTCCGCGGTGCGGCCTGCGAAGCCGTCCTCGAACGACACCCTGGCCGGATCGGCCTTGGAGCCGTTGCCGCCCCCGAGGACGTCCGTGGCCTCGTCGAGCGGGCCGGAGCCCAGGGCGATGCCGGCCGCCAGCGCGATGAGGACCGCGGCGATGGAGACGAGGTGGTAGCGGAAGGTGATCACGTGAAAAGTCCTTTGATCCAGGAACCGAGGTCGGTGAGCTGTTCACCGATGGAGTCGTACCAGTCCTGACCGACCGGGGTGATGGCGATGGCGACGGCGACGGCGGCGAGGCCGGCGACCAGCAGCAGGAAGACCGGCCACAGGGAGTGCCGCCGGGACGAGAAGTGGTGCACGGCCTTGGCGTCGACGATCTTGGCGCCGGCGCGCAGGCGTGCCACGAACATGCGCGCCGCCTCGGTGGGCGGCCGCTCCAACAGCTTGGGCAGCGAGCTGGGCGCACCGACGTGCACGATGACGCCGGCGTCGTTGGTGTCGGCCAGCAGGATCGCGAGGTCGTCGTCGGAACCGCTGGCCACGAACGTCACGATCTCCATGCCGTGGCGCTCGAGGCGCTCGGGGCCCTCGACCATGCCGGACGGCGTGGTCACCACGACCTCGCCCGCCTGCTTGATCGCGGCGTCGGAGATGTTGTCGAGGGCGCCGACCACGATGCCGGGGGTCAGCCCGGCCTCGATCAGGACGTCGGCACCGGGTCCGGCACCGATCAGCACCGGGTCCTGCTCGCGGATCCAGCGGCGCAGGCCCTTGAGATCGGCGACGTCGTCGTAGGCACGGGACACCACGACCACAGGGCGTCCGCGCAGCGGGGTGCGCAGCTTGGGCACCTGGGCACCCGACATCAGCATCGCGTGCTCGCGGTGGATGTGGTCGGTCGCGTTGGCGGCCAGTGAGTCCAGCCGGGTCGCGAGTCCCTCACGAGCGGCCTGCAGGTCGGCGGCGGTGCGCTCCTCGTCCAGCTCGATGCCGCTGGCCACGAGCAGCTCGTCGCGGAACACCTGCCCGCCCTCGACGCGGACGGTGTCGCCGTCCTTGAGCCGGGTCCAGATGTCCTCGCTGGTCAGGTCGACCAGCACGATGCCGGCCGTCGTCAGCATCTGCGGGCCGGTGTTCGGCGCGCGGCCCGAGCTGGACCGGGCAGCGTTCAGCACGACCGCGACGTGGCGGTCGATCAGCGTCTGCGCCTGTCGGGCGTCCAGATCGGGCAGTCCGACGAGCGCGATCTCGCCCTTGTCCAAAGTGGCGAGATCGTCATCGCTGCGAGCGAGCCGAAGAGTTCCGACCACACCCTCGGCGGCAGTTGGCAGGGGTGTCTTGCGTTTCCAGGTGACCATCGCGGTCCATGGTTCCCCGCCGGGTGGGGCGCATCGGGGAAGGGCTGCGGCGTGTCGCGCAGAAGCCCGATTCTCAGGAACAGATCACACGCCGCGCGCCAGCTCCAGCAGCTCGCGGGCGTGCGCCTGGGCGGCGGCGGACTCCTCCTGGCCGGCCAGCATGCGGGCGAGCTCGTCGACCCGTCCGCCCTCCTCGACCCGGGACACCGAGCTGCTGGTCACATTGCCGTCATCGTCCTTGGAGACCACGAAGTGGTGATCGGCGAAGGCCGCGACCTGCGGCAGGTGCGTCACCGCGATGACCTGGGCGTGCTCGGCCAGGCGGGACAGCCGGCGACCGACCTCCACGGCGGCCTTGCCACCGATCCCGGCGTCGACCTCGTCGAACACGAGGGTCGGCACGGTGGTGCGATCGGCGAGCACGACCTCCAGCGCGAGCATCAGGCGCGACAGCTCACCGCCGCTGGCCCCCTTGTGCAGCGGGCGCAGACCGGTGCCGCTGTTGGCCGCGAACAGCAGCTCGACGTCATCGACGCCGTGCGGACCGGGAACCGCGTCATCGGAGGTGGTGACCGAGACGTCCAGGTGTGCGGAGGGCATCGACAGCTGCGTCAGCTCGGCGTCGACCAGCTCCGCGAGCCGTCCGGCCGCCTCCGATCGCAGCCGCGACATCTGCGCGGCCAGCCGGCGCACCTCCGGGACGAGCTCGGCCTGCTCGGCCTCGAGGGCGACGATGGTCTCGTCGTCGTTGCCCAGGTCACCGAGGCGGGCGGCGCTCTTCTGCGCCCACGCCAGGACGTCGTCGAGCGTGGGGCCGTACTTGCGCTGGAGGGCGGCCAGGGCCGCGCGGCGCTCCTGCAGGGTCGCCAGGCGCTCGGGGTCCAGCTCGACCGCGCTGGAGTAGGCCGCGAGCTCGGCACCCACCTCGTCGATGAGGATCGCGACCTCCTGCACCCGCTCGGTCAGCGCGTCGAGGGCCGGGTCGTGGCCGGCCACGTCCTGCAGCACGGCCGAGGCCTGCGCCACCAGGGTGCGGGCGGCGCCGGGCATGTCGTCGCCCACCAGCACGGTGTGCGCATCGTCGGCGGCGTGCGCCAGCGACTCGGCGTGCGCCAGGACGCCCTCCTCGGCCTTCAGCTCCTCGTCCTCGCCGGGCTGCGGGTCGACGGCGGCGACCTCGTCGAGCCCGAACCGCAGGACGTCGAGCTCGCGGGCCCGCTCCTGGGCGTGGGTGCGCAGCTCGTCGAGGGTCCGCTCGACGGCACGCCACCGCGAGTACGCCGGCGCATACGCGGCGGCCGCGGCCGCGAACTCCTCACCGGCGAAGCGGTCGAGGGCGGCCCGCTGCTCGGCGGCCCGCAGCAGGCGGTGCTGGTCGGACTGGCCGTGCACCGCCACGAGCTCGTCGGTGACCTCGGACAGCAGTGCGGCCGGGACCGTGGCGCCGCCGGCCACGGCGCGAGAGCGTCCCTGTGCCGACAGGATCCGGCCCAGGATCACGACGTCGTCGTCGATGCGTCCGCCGGCCTCCTCGACCGCGGACACGGCAGCCGCGCCCGGACGCACACCGATGCTCGCCTCGACCCGCGCCTGGTCGGCCCCTCGGCGCACGAGGCCGGGATCGGCGCGTTCGCCACGCAGCAGGCCCAGAGCCGTGACCACCATGGTCTTGCCGGCACCGGTCTCACCGGTGATGACCGTGAAGCCCTCGGACAGCTCGAGCTCGGCGGACTCGATGACGCCGAGCGAGGACAGGCGCAGGTGCTGCCACATCAGTCCTGGTCCTCCCAACGCCGCTCCGCGACGCCGCGCCAGCCCGCCACGGGCAGGTGGAACTTGCGCACCAGCCGGTCGGCGAAGGAGGCGTGGTGCAGGCGGGCGAGACGGACCGGCTCGCGGCCCTTCCTGACCTCGACCCGTGAGCCGACCGGCAGCTCTGCCGCACGACGACCGTCGCACCACAGCACGCCCTTGGCCTGCTCCCCCACGACCTCGATCGCCAGGGTCGAGCTCGGCGAGACGACCAGCGGGCGGGCGAACAGCGCGTGCGCACTGATCGGCACCATCAGCAGCGCGGACACCTCCGGCCACACGATGGGGCCGCCGGCGCTGAAGTTGTACGCGGTCGAGCCGGTGGGGGTCGCGCACACGACGCCGTCGCAGCCCCAGCGGGACACCGGACGGTCGTCGATCTCCACGACGACCTCGAGCATCCGCTCGCGGGCGTCCTTCTCGACCGTTGCCTCGTTGAGCGCCCAGTTGGTGGCGACGACCTCGCCGGCGACGGTCACCGAGACGTCGACGGTCAGCCGCTCCTCGACCGTGTAGCTGCGATCGGCCACGACCCGCACGACCTCCGACATGTCCTCGACATCGGCCTCGGCGAGAAAGCCGACGTGGCCCAGGTTGACGCCCAGGACGGGGGTCTCGGTGCCGCGGCAGAGCTCGGCCGCGCGCAGGATCGTGCCATCTCCGCCGAAGACGACGGTGAGCTCGCAGCCGGCAGCCGCCCCGGGACGCGCCGCAACGATCTCGGCGTCCTCGACGCCGGCCGCGCGCAGTGCCCCGGCCTCGGGGTCCAGCACGCACACCGCGATACCCAGCGAGCGCAGCTCGCCGGCGAATGCCGCCGCGATCTTGGTCGCCTCGTCACGTCCCTCGTGGACCACCAGCAGGATGCGCCTCACCCCTGGACTCCTGAGGTGTCGAGCGGACCGGCCAGCACGACGTCGTGGGCGGCCTGCTTGCTCGGCGGCCCGGCGTCCGAGCGCAGCCAGCAGAAGTACTCGACATTGCCGGCCGGGCCGGGCAGCGGACTGGGCGCGAGCGCGCGCGTGCCCCAGCCCAGCTCGTGGGCGGACAGGCAGACCCGGTGCACCGCATCGGCGTGCAGCTCGGGATCGCGCACCACGCCGTTCTTGCCCAGGTTGCTCTTGCCCACCTCGAACTGCGGCTTGATCATCAACACGATGTCGCCTTCCGGGCTTGGCTCGCAGACCCGCGTGAGTGCCGGCATCACCACCGTAAGGGAGATGAACGACAGATCCGAGACGACCAGCTGCACGGGACCGCCGATGTCGGCCGCCTCGAGGTGGCGGATGTTGGTGCGGTCGAAGACGTGGACGCGTTCATCGGACTGCAGGGCCCACACCAGCTGGCCGTACCCGACGTCGACGGCGCACACCTCGCGCGCGCCCTTGCGCAGCAGGACGTCGGTGAATCCGCCCGTGGACGCTCCCGCATCGAGGCAGCGGCGGCCCTCGACCGTCAGACCCATCGGCTCGAACACGGCCAGGGCCCCGAGCAGCTTGTGCGCGCCACGGGAGGCGTAGCTCGGCTCGTTGCTCTCGCGGACGACGATCGCCTGGTCGGTCGTGACCCCGGTCGCGGCCTTGGTCGCCACGGATCCGGCGACCAGCACCTGACCGTCCGCGATCAGGGTGCTGGCGTGCTCACGTGAGCGGGCCAGCCCACGACGGACCAGCTCGGCATCGAGCCGCAGGCGCCTCACGGGGCGCCCTGGACCTCGTCGCGGCCGGCATTGGCCAGTGACTGGCGCAGCACCCCGTGGATGGCGTCGAACTCCTCGGGGTGAAGGGACAGATCGAGCTCGTCGACGCGGTCAAGACGTTCGAGCGCCTCGTCGATCGCGGGGTGACCGGTCCTCTGCACGTCACTCTCGTGTCCAGCGCTCATGCGTCCAGTGTCCCATCCAGGGTGACCTCGGTGTCGGAGCGATCCGCCACGGTCCACGCCAGCTCCACCAGGGCCCGCAACGCGGTGGTCGACGACCGGTCGCCCTGGTCGATCGTGACCACACCATCGGACACGACGGCCGAGGCCGAGCCGCAGCGCGCCCGGTCGCCGTCGACCACGACCTCGGGGTGCTCCTCGTCCAGCCCGCGCAGATCGGCCGACACGTAGGTCGGCCGGTGTCCCGGTGCCGCAGCGACGACCTCGCGCAGGGAGCTCACCCCGGTCAGCACCACCAGGCTGTCGATGCCCGCATTGATCGCACCGTCGATGTCGGTGTCGAGACGGTCGCCCACCATCAGGGGGTGGGTTCCGCCGACCCTGGCGATCGTCTCGTCCAGCAGGGCCCGCTCGGGCTTGCCGGCGACGATCGGCTCGGCGCCGGTCGCGAAGCGCACGGCCTGGACCAATGAACCATTGCCCGGCGCGATGCCGCGGGCCGTCGGGACCGTCAGGTCGGTGTTGCTGGCGTACCACGGCAACCCGCCCTGGATCGCATAGGACGCCTCCGCCAGGTCGTGCCAACCGATGTCACCGTGGAAGCCCTGGACCACTGCGACCGGGGAGTCGTCCAGCGAGGCGACGGGCCGCAGTCCGCGGGCCTCGAGCGCGACCCGCAGCCCCTCGCCGCCGACGACGAGGACGGCAGCGCCGCTGGGCAGAGCGTCGGCCATCAGGTGGGCGACGGCCTGGGCGGAGGTGACGACATCGTCCTCCCGGACGTCGGGCATGCCCATCGACTGCAGCTTGTGGACCACCGCGTCGGCGGTGCGCGACGCATTGTTGGTGATGTACGCGAGCCTCAGCCCCTTGCCGCGGGCGACGCCCAGGGCGTCCGCCACTCCCGGGATCGCGTCCGCACCCCGATAGACGACGCCGTCGAGGTCGAGCATCGCCAGGTCGTAGGTGGTGCTGAGCGACTTCGTCGTGGAGCCCAAGATCATGGGTCAGAGGCTACCGCCGCCGCCACGTCAGGCCGGCAGGAGTCGACCTCGACGCTGACCCAGCTGGCCACGGCCGCGCTCCCCCGGGAGAACCGCCGTCGCAGCTGCCCGGTCACCGAGACGCGCGTGCCCGGTGCCAGCCGCAGGACCGAGCGTCGCAGCGCGGCCCGCCACACGGTGCACTCGATCGTGTCGACGACCTGCTTCGAGCGACGGCGGGCCGCGCGGCCACGTCTCACCACGAGCCGGAACGAGACGATCTCGTCACCGCTGGGCAGGGTGCGCCGCTCGGGAGCCGCGGAGATGCGCCCGGTCAGGTGCACCGTGTTGTCGTCCGGGATGGTCCTGTCATCGGTCATGACATGACGATGCCCCTCACCAAGGGTGAGGGGCATCGTCTGCTTCGCCGGCTGTGGACGACCACCGGATGGCTCAGGCCTGTGGACGCGGCTCCAGCTCGGCCAGGCGCTCCTCGGCATCGGTCGTCTTGTTGCCGTCGACCGCCACCGTGCGGTGGAACCACTCGATGGCCTCGGCCTTGCGGCCGGCCGCGAGCAGGGAGTCGGCGTAGGCGTACCGCAGTCGCGGCACCCACTCGCCGCGGCCCTTGGTGTGCAACGGCTCGGTCTCGAGCAGACGAATCGCAGCGTCGTACTGACCGAGATCGCGCCGTGCACCGGCCACGACGATCGACAGCTCGATCTGACCGGCGTCGTCGAGCTGCGACCGGATCTCGGTGGTGTCGTAGGCGATCGCCTTGTCAGGGCGCTTGAGGGCCCGCTCGCAGTCGGCCATCATCGGCGCGTAGATGTAACCACCGGTCATGCGCCGAGCAGCACGGAACTCCGAGAGCGCCTCGGCCCACTTGCCACAGGCATAGGCGGTCTCACCGCACGCCTCACGGACCAGACCGGTCCGGGTGGCGCGGGCGCGAGCAGCCAGGGCGTGCTTGTGCGCGGTCTCGGGATCCTCGGCGATCAGCAGACCTGCCATGACGAGGTGGCGCGCCACCTTGTCGGCGAGCTTCTCCGGCAGGCTCTGCAGGGCCTGCCGAGCGTGCTTGTCGAGGTCGTTGGCGCTGACGTCATCGGGGATCGGCGGTCCGTCGTAGATCTTCTGAGCTGCGGTGCGGTCGCCCTCTTCCTGGCGACGGTCGCGACGAGCCTCATAGGGCTTGCCGTCACGGCGCGGGGTCGTGGGCTTGCCATCGCGACGAGCAGCGGGCTTGCCATCGCGGCGGTCGGACGGCTTGCCGTCACGACGATCGGACGGCTTGCCATCGCGGCGCGGCGCTCCGCTGCCCCGCTGGTCGCGTCCCCCACCGGCGGGCTTGCCGCCGCGGCCGGCTCCTGCGCCTCGTCCCGCGCCGTCACGGCCTGCGGGCTTCCCACCGTCACGGCGGGGATTTCTCGACTCTGCCATGAGTCGTTCCTTCCATCGAACTACTGGGTAAATCCATCAAACTGCTGGGTAAATGCAGCGAGGCCGCCGAGATCCATTCACATGAACCTGGGCGGCCTCGCGCTAATGATTGTCCGGCGACGTCCTACTCTCCCACACCGTCTCCAGTGCAGTACCATCGGCGCTGAGAGGCTTGACTTCCGGGTTCGGAATGTAGCCGGGTATTTCCCTCTCGCTATGGTCGCCGTAACTCTATTGAGATATCAAAACCATTCAACAACTCTCCCCCGAACCAAACCCAAAGGGTGTGGTGGGGGGTGTTGGTGGTTCCCGATCATATCTCGGGAACCTCACAGTGGACGCGGTGTACATCTTTGTAAGAAACAAGCCCTCGGCCTATTAGTACCGGTCGGCTCCACACATTGCTGTGCTTCCACCTCCGGCCTATCAACCCAGTGGTCTGCTGGGGGCCTTACCTGGTAAACCAGTGGGAAACCTCATCTTGAAACACGCTTCCCGCTTAGATGCTTTCAGCGGTTATCGCTTCCGAACGTAGCTAACCAGCGGTGCTCTTGGCAGAACAACTGGCACACCAGAGGTTCGTCCATCCCGGTCCTCTCGTACTAGGGACAGATTTTCTCAAGTTTCCTACGCGCGCGGCGGATAGGGACCGAACTGTCTCACGACGTTCTAAACCCAGCTCGCGTGCCGCTTTAATGGGCGAACAGCCCAACCCTTGGGACCTGCTACGGCCCCAGGATGCGACGAGCCGACATCGAGGTGCCAAACCATCCCGTCGATATGGACTCTTGGGGAAGATCAGCCTGTTATCCCCGGGGTACCTTTTATCCGTTGAGCGACGCCGCTTCCACTTGCCAGCGCCGGATCACTAGTTCCGACTTTCGTCCCTGCTCGAGCTGTCACTCTCACAGTCAAGCTCCCTTGTGCACTTACACTCGAAACCTGATTGCCAACCAGGCTGAGGGAACCTTTGAGCGCCTCCGTTACATTTTAGGAGGCAACCGCCCCAGTTAAACTACCCATCAGGCACTGTCCCTGATCCAGATAATGGACCTAGGTTAGATATCTAGTACAGCCAGAGTGGTATTTCAACGATGACTCCACACACACTGGCGTGCATGCTTCACAGTCTCCCACCTATCCTACACAAACTGAACCAAACACCAATACCAAACTATAGTAAAGGTCCCGGGGTCTTTCCGTCCTGCCGCGCGTAACGAGCATCTTTACTCGTAGTGCAATTTCGCCGAGTCCATGGTTGAGACAGCGCCCAAGTCGTTACTCCATTCGTGCAGGTCGGAACTTACCCGACAAGGAATTTCGCTACCTTAGGATGGTTATAGTTACCACCGCCGTTTACTGGGGCTTAAGTTCTGTGCTTCGCTTGCGCTGACACGTCCCCTTAACCTTCCAGCACCGGGCAGGAGTCAGTCCGTATACGGCGTCTTTCGACTTAGCACGGACCTGTGTTTTTAGTAAACAGTCGCTTGGGCCTGGTCTCTGCGGCCGTCAACGCTTCTCGCAGCAAGTGCGATAACGAATCGGGCCCCCCTTCTCCCGAAGTTACGGGGGCATTTTGCCGAGTTCCTTAACCATGGTTCACTCGATCACCTTAGTATTCTCTACCTGACCACCTGAGTCGGTTTGGGGTACGGGCGGCTCTAGATCTCGCTAGATGCTTTTCTCGGCAGCATAGGATCACTCACTTCGACAAAATTGTCTCCCCATCAGATCTCAGGCACGTGAATGACGGATTTGCCTATCATTCGCCCTACATCCTTAGCCCGGGACAACCATCGCCCGGGATGAGCTACCTTCCTGCGTCACACCATTGCTTGCCTACTACCAGATCGGGTCGTGCGCAGCGCCGGCATCGCTCCGAAGAGTCCCGCCAGTTTTGGGCACTTAGCATTTCTGGGTTCAGCATGGGCGATCTAATGCCGGTACGGGAATATCAGCCCGTTGTCCATCGACTACGCCTGTCGGCCTCGCCTTAGGTCCCGACTTACCCAGGGAAGATTAGCTTGACCCTGGAACCCTTGGTCATTCGGTGGAGGAGTTTCTCACTCCTCATTCGCTACTCATGCCTGCATTCTCACTCGTGTAGCCTCCACGGCTGGATCACTCCGCCGCTTCGCTGGCCACACGACGCTCCCCTACCGATCCACACACCTGGACCACGAAGGCCTGGTTATTGTGTAAATCCCATAGCTTCGGTGGATAACTTGAGCCCCGCTAAATTGTCGGCGCGGAATTACTTGACCAGTGAGCTATTACGCACTCTTTCAAGGGTGGCTGCTTCTAAGCCAACCTCCTGGTTGTCTCTGCGACTCCACATCCTTTTCCACTTAGTTATCGCTTTGGGACCTTAGCTGATGGTCTGGGCTGTTTCCCTCTCGACAATGGAGCTTATCCCCCACTGTCTCACTGCTGCGCTCTCACTTATCGGCATTCGGAGTTTGGCTGGGTTCAGTAAGCTTGTAGGCCCCCTAGCCCATCCAGTGCTCTACCTCCGACAAGAAACACGCAACGCTGCACCTAAATGCATTTCGGGGAGAACCAGCTATCACGGAGTTTGATTGGCCTTTCACCCCTATCCACAGCTCATCCCCCCAGTTTTTAACCTAGGTGGGTTCGGTCCTCCACGCGGTCTTACCCGCGCTTCAACCTGGCCATGGATAGATCACTCCGCTTCGGGTCTAGATCCTGCAACTATGGTCGCCCTATTCGGACTCGCTTTCGCTACGGCTACGGCTCAACGCCTTAACCTCGCTACAGAACACTAACTCGCAGGCTCATTCTTCAAAAGGCACGCTGTCACCCGTCACAAGGACGAGCTCCAACGGATTGTATGCACATGGTTTCAGGTACTATTTCACTCCCCTCCCGGGGTACTTTTCACCTTTCCCTCACGGTACTAGTCCGCTATCGGTCATCGAGGAGTATTTAGGCTTAACGGGTGGTCCCGCCAGATTCACACCGAATTTCAGGGGTTCGGTGTTACTCGGGGTGACGCAAAAGAGCCATGAGCTTACGTGTACGGGGGTATCACCCTCTATGCCGCGACTTTCCAGTCGGCTTTCACTTCACTCATGGTTTATGACTCTTCGTCTGATCGGCAGAACAGACCATGCGGCCCCACAACACCCCAAACACAACGCCTGCCGGCTATCACATGCTTGAGGTTTAGCCTGATCCGGTTTCGCTCGCCACTACTACCGGAATCACTTTTGTTTTCTCTTCCTGTGGGTACTGAGATGTTTCACTTCCCCACGTTCCCTCCAAACGCCCTATGTGTTCAGGCGCAGGTACTCAGACTTTACTCTGAGTGGGTTTCCCCATTCGGACATCCCCGGATCACAGGTCGGTTGTCACCTTCCCGGGGCTTTTCGCAGACTCCAACGTCCTTCATCGGCTCTCGATGCCAAGGCATCCACCATGTGCACTTAGTAGCTTGTTGTTACTACAAAGATGCTCGCGTCCACTGTGAAGTTCTCAAAATACGATCGGTCCCGCATACAAGTCCCACGCCTACCAGATGAGCATCCCCGCCGAAGCGAAGAAACCGAACCTGGTGGTTCGAGGGGGTATACGGTCCGAGAAACCAACCCTTGCGGGGCTGATCCCTCAGGACCCAACAGTGTGCCTGATTCAGATGACAACCAACAACGATGTTCCACTCTCCCGAAGAAGAAGTACTGACGCTGCCAACCACCACCTGAGCCAAATAACCGACAATCCACTAGTGAGCTGGCCTGCGGACACACATTCGGTGTCCAAACAGAACCAATGGACAACCACCACGATGGACGGTTGCCGAATGCTCCTTAGAAAGGAGGTGATCCAGCCGCACCTTCCGGTACGGCTACCTTGTTACGACTTCGTCCCAATCGCCAGCCCCACCTTCGACAGCTCCCTCCGTAAACGGTTGGGCCACTGGCTTCGGGTGTTGCCGACTTTCATGACGTGACGGGCGGTGTGTACAAGGCCCGGGAACGTATTCACCGCAGCGTTGCTGATCTGCGATTACTAGCGACTCCGACTTCATGGGGTCGAGTTGCAGACCCCAATCCGAACTGAGACCGGCTTTTTGGGATTCGCTCCACCTTGCGGTATCGCAGCCCATTGTACCGGCCATTGTAGCATGCTTGAAGCCCTGGACATAAGGGGCATGAAGACTTGACGTCATCCCCCCCTTCCTCCGAGTTGACCCCGGCAGTCTCCTATGAGTCCCCACCATTACGTGCTGGCAACATAGAACGAGGGTTGCGCTCGTTGCGGGACTTAACCCAACATCTCACGACACGAGCTGACGACAGCCATGCACCACCTGTATACCGACCAAAAGGGGGCTACATCTCTGCAGCTTTCCGGTATATGTCAAACCCAGGTAAGGTTCTTCGCGTTGCATCGAATTAATCAGCATGCTCCGCCGCTTGTGCGGGCCCCCGTCAATTCCTTTGAGTTTTAGCCTTGCGGCCGTACTCCCCAGGCGGGGCGCTTAATGCGTTAGCTGCGGCACGGAGACCGTGGAAGGTCCCCACACCTAGCGCCCAACGTTTACGGCATGGACTACCAGGGTATCTAATCCTGTTCGCTCCCCATGCTTTCGCTCCTCAGCGTCAGGTAATGCCCAGAGAACCGCCTTCGCCACCGGTGTTCCTCCTGATATCTGCGCATTCCACCGCTACACCAGGAATTCCGTTCTCCCCTGCATACCTCTAGTCTGCCCGTATCGGAAGCACGCTCAGGGTTGAGCCCTGAGTTTTCACTCCCGACGTGACAAACCGCCTACGAGCCCTTTACGCCCAATAATTCCGGACAACGCTCGGACCCTACGTATTACCGCGGCTGCTGGCACGTAGTTGGCCGGTCCTTCTTCTGCAGGTACCGTCACTTTCGCTTCGTCCCTGCTGAAAGAGGTTTACAACCCGAAGGCCGTCATCCCTCACGCGGCGTTGCTGGATCAGGCTTTCGCCCATTGTCCAATATTCCCCACTGCTGCCTCCCGTAGGAGTCTGGGCCGTGTCTCAGTCCCAGTGTGGCCGGTCACCCTCTCAGGCCGGCTACCCGTCAATGCCTTGGTGAGCCATTACCTCACCAACAAGCTGATAGGCCGCGAGCTCATCCTTCTCCGCCGGAGCTTTCCACCCCCCAACATGCGAAGGGGGGTCATATTCGGCATTAGCCATCGTTTCCAATGGTTATTCCAAAGAGAAGGGCAGATTGCTCACGTGTTACTCACCCGTTCGCCGCTCGTGTACCCCCGAAGGGGCCTTACCGCTCGACTTGCATGTGTTAAGCACGCCGCCAGCGTTCGTCCTGAGCCAGGATCAAACTCTCCGTTGAAAGCCACATAAGTGCGACTCAAACTTCAGTTCAACCTGACAAACTATTTGCTGACAAATAAATTGTCGGAATTAATCCATCGATCATCACCACAAACCCGAAAGTCTGTAGATCCGGTCTCGACGGGGTACTACTAATTAATCTCGTCGATTTTTGGCACACTGTTGAGTTCTCAAGGATCAGACGCTCACCTCAGCAAGACTGGTGTGTCTCACCTCAGGGCAACTCGTCCAACTTACACGGCTCGTTTTCACCGGTCAAACCGGGTCGGTCACCATGCTCAGTCTGTGTTGTCAGCGACCCTCGCCGGCGACTTGCGCCGTACTGGAATCGTTTCGGTCCAACTGGTCAGAACTGCTGCGGTGGCGGGCTTTTCGGCCTGCCGTTCGCTGCTCGTTCCAACAAGAAGAACATTACGGGCTCGTTTCCGCATCCGTCAAATCGGTTCGCTGTGGTCCAACCCACAGGGGCGCCGAAGGCCGGAATTGCAGGGGTCAGCCGATCGAGACGCCTGAGACGGACCGTTTGCCTTTGCGAATCACGGCCCAGGTGTTGTAGAGGAGCCGATCGGCGGTCAGCGGCAGATCGGGGTCGGTGACGCGCTCGTTGTTGAGGTACGCGCCCCCCTCCCCCACGGCGCGACGGGCCGCCGAACGGCTGTCCGCCAGACCGGTCGCCACGAGGGCGTCCACGATCGTCGGATCGTCCGCGGCCGCGAGATCGACCGCGCCGGCCTCGCGGAGCGCGGCGGCCAGCGTCGGCTCGGGCAGGTCCTGCAGCTCGGCGCGTCCGAACAGGGCCTGCGACGCGAGCTCGGCAGCGGCTGTCTCCGCCTCCCCGTGGACGATCGTGGTCATCTCCGCGGCAAGACGCCGCTGCGCAGCGCGCAGACCCGGCTTCTCGACGTGCTCGGCCGCGATGTGCGCGATCTCGTCGAGCTCGAGGAAGGTGAACTGGCGCAGGTACTCGATGACCTTGGAGTCCTCGGCCTGGATCCACGACTGGTAGAAGGCGTACGGGCTCATCAGGGCGGGGTCGAGCCACACCGTGCCGCTCTCGGTCTTGCCGAACTTGGTGCCGTCGGCCTTGGTGATCAGCGGGGTCGCCAGGGCGTGGGCCTTGGCCCCGTCGGCGCGTCGGATCAGCTCCACGCCCGCGGTGATGTTGCCCCACTGGTCGCTGCCCCCGGTCTGCAGGACACAGCCGTGCCGGCGGTGCAGCTCCAGGAAGTCCATCGACTGCAGCAGCACGTAGCTGAACTCGGTGTAGCTGATGCCGGACTCGAGTCGGCTGCTGACCACGTCGCGGGCCAGCATCCGGTTGACCGGGAAGTGCTTGCCGATGTCGCGCAGGAAGTCGATCGTGCTCAGCCCGGCGGTCCAGTCCAGGTTGTTGACGATCGTGGCGCCGTTGGGCCCGTCGACGTCGACGAAACGGGACACCTGCGAGGCGATCCGGTCGACCCACTCCGCGACGGTCTCCTTGGTGTTCATCACCCGCTCCCCCGCCTCCTTGGGGTCGCCGATCAGTCCGGTGGACCCGCCGACCAGCAGCAGCGGCCGGTGCCCGGCCATCTGCAGCCTGCGGGCGGTCAGGAGCTGCAGCAGGTTGCCGATGTGCAGGCTCGGCGCGGTCGGATCGAATCCCACGTAGTAGGTGATCGGCCCCGCAGACAGCTCGGCGCGCAGGGCGTCACGGTCTGTCGAGTGCGCGATCAGGCCGCGCGCTTCGAGGTCGTCGAGGACGTGGGTCACAGGTGTCGCCTTTCGGGTGGTGCTGGTAGGAGAGCTCGGATCTCGTGCCGGTCTCACGCTGCTCACCCTAGCGATCACGACCCCGTCGAGCCGGTCGCCCCGGTGCGGTTGCAGCGCCGCACCGGGGGCCGATTGCGGCGCTGGGCCGGAATATGGAGGCTGCCGTGTGGTGTTGTCGTGCACGTGAACAGCTCAGTGAAGGTCGACATCTGGTCCGACATCGCCTGCCCGTGGTGTTTCATCGGCAAGCGCCGGTTCGAGACGGCGGCCGCCGAGTTCGCCGCGAGCGGCGGGGAGCTCGAGGTGGAGTACCACTCCTTCGAGCTGGCCCCGGACACACCGGTCGACTTCGCCGGCAGCGAGGTCGACTTCCTGGTGTCGCACAAGGGCATGCCGGCCGAGCAGGTCTCCCAGATGCTCGGCCAGATGACCCAGCTCGCCTCGACCGAGGGGTTGTCGTACGACTTCGACGCGCTGCAGCACACCAACACGATCAAGGCGCACGAGCTGCTGCACCTGGCCGCGGCCAAGGGCCGCCAGGCCGACATGATCGAGCGGTTGTTCGTGGCGTACTTCGAGCAGGGCCGCCACGTCGGTCGCACCGAGGACCTCGCCGACCTGGCTGCGGAGATCGGTCTGGACCGGGACGAGGTCGTCGATGCGCTGACCGCCTCGACCTACCGGGCCGCGGTGGACGCGGACAAGCAGCAGGCGATCGCATACGGCATCACCGGCGTCCCGTTCTTCGTCATCGACGGCCGGTTCGGTGTCTCCGGCGCCCAGGAACCCAGCGCACTGCTGGAGGTCCTGCAGCATGCAGCCACCACCACGGACGTGCCGGCATGACCGAGCCGACCTCCCACCGCGCTGAGCCTGACGTCTTGACGGACACGCCGTCGGCGTGTTGGTCAAAACGTCAGGCTCAGCGGGGACTTGGGTCAGCCGCTGGTCGCCAGTGACCCGGTGTCCGGCATCAGCTCGTTGACCAGGGCCTCCGTCTCGGCCTCGAGGGGCACCGACTCCAGGGCGGCGCCCATCTCGTCGAGCGTGCGTCGCACCCCGGCGGGACCGCTCTCGGCGTGGCGCGAGCGCAGCAGCGCCCGCCACAGGCCCTGGTGCGCGGGGTTCACGCGCAACCCCGCCTCGGCCGCGGCCGACGATCCGGCCGGGTCGTCCTGGTCCGAGAGGAGCTCGGCCAGCCGGGACGCGGCGTCGACCAGCACCCGGGCGATCGTCCGGGGCAGGTCCTCACGGGCGATCCAGCCGTAGCGTCCCTGCGGCACCCCGGAGAACGCCTCGCCGCGGGCCATCTTCAGGCCACGACGCAGCAGATCGATCTCCTCACGGGGCGTCGCAGCCCGGCGGGACCGCACCAGCAGCGTGCGGGCGCAGTCCCAGTCGCAGACCACGCTGTCGGCCAGCGCCAGCCGCCCCTCGGCGTCCTGGCGCAGGAGGTGGGATCCGTCGGCGTCCGAGCCCAGCCACTCGCGGGCCCGCTGGATGCCGGCATCGCGGACATCGGCCGTGACACCGCGCGGCCAGATCGCCCCGGAGAGCACCGTCGGGTGGACGCCCTCGGGGTGCAGGGCCAGATACGTGACCAGCTCGGTGGCCAGCTCGACCCGCTCGTCGGCGAGCGCTCCCCCGCCCTGCACCGCCACCTTGCCCAGCACCGCGACCCGGTGCGAGGCCGCGGCCCATGCGGAGTCGTCGTGGGTGCGGACCGGTGCCGGCACGGACACGCGATCGCCGTCATCGGGACGGTCGACCTCGCGGGACGCGCTGAACAGCTCGGCGACCGCCGCCACCTGCGCGGCGGTGACCCGGTTGGCCTCGAGCGTCAGGCCCAGCAGCGGGACGCTCAGCGTGCCGTGCTCGTCGACCTGCAGCTTCCAGCGTGCGCCGGGGTGCTCGCCGGCCACCAGCACCGAGAAGGCCTGGCGTCCCGACCCCATCAGGGCACCGAGTCGCGATGCCACGTCCGGGGACGGGACCCGACCACTGACCACGACCTGCGAGGTCAGGGAGCCACGACGGCCCATGCGTCCGGTCAGGACGCCATCGCGCCACGAGTCGATCTGTCGCTCGAAGCCATCCAGCTCGTCGGCGAGATCTGCGACCCGCAGACGCTCGTCGCCGACCTCGGCGATGCCCTCGGGCAGATCGGATGCGGTGACCCGCACGACATCGGACCACGGCGCGGTCGCGGCCTGCACCGCGACGGCGGCAGCGACCTGCTCGGCGACGCCCGGATCGCCCGTCACGGCCACGATGCCGCCGGCCGACTCCAGGTCGACCAGCACGTCGCGACCATCCGGGTCGATGCCCAGGGCGACCAGGGCCGGATACGGGACGGCGTCGCCGGAGCGCGGTCCCTCGACCGGTGCGACAGAACGCCAGCGATCTCCGTCGTCCAGTGCCTCCCAGCCCTCGACGGCCTCGGGGCGTGCGGGCGCCAGCAGCAGCTCGACGCTGACGTCGTCGACCAGGGCCGCGTACGCGGGCGGCGGGTTGACGCCGGCCTGGCGGCACCGTCCGGTCAGGTCACGCAGGACGTGGTCGAGACGGTCGACGCGCTCGGTGGACGCCGCGATCCGCAGATCGGCCTCGACGTCGCGTGCCTCGTCGCGCGCACGACGTCCGGCGGCGCGGCGGCGCTGCAGGGCCAGCGCTCCGATGACCCCGGCGGCCAGCAGGCCGATGCCGCCCATCCAGCCGGACTGGTCGCTCTGGCTCACTGCCGTGGCGCCGTCGGCGGCGGCCACGTCGCCGGAGGCGTCCGTGCTCGGCACCCCGGCCGGCGGCGCCGGCGGGGCCTCGACCGGTGCCGGGGGTGCGACCCGCTCCAGACCGACGGCGTCATCGGGCATCTGCAGCTCCCAGCCGGGCTGGATCAGCCGGGCGAGCTGGAGCTTGCCGCCATCGGCCTGGATGCGGTCCTTGTTGAGCTCGTAGATCTCGTGATAGCGACGGCCCTCGCCCAGGTGGCGCTCGGAGATGTCCCACAGGTTGTCGTGGTAGCCGTTCTTGGGCGCCTTGACGGTGTAGACCTTCTTGCCGACGTTGTCGGTCTGCTCGTCCGCGACGGCGGTGTCCCCCGCATCGTCGGCGACCGCGACGGGCGGCAGGTCGGCCATGACGATCGAGGAGACCGAGGTCGTCGTCGGAGCAGGAGCCTCCGTCACGGCCTGGGCCTGGCCCGCCATGATGCCGGTCAGCAGCAGCGCACCCACCAGGGCGCGGGCGAGCCGCTGCAGCGGTCCGGCCAGCGGCACGGACTTCGCCAGCCCGCCGCGCCGGGCGGCCAGCACCTCGGCCACGACGCAGACCAGGAACCACAGCCAGGTCAGCCACAGGACAGCGACCAGGACGGTCAGCAGGTCCTCGAAGCTGAGCTGCTGGGCGAAGTCGCGCGCCGACGGCAGCGAGGTCGGGATCGGTGGCGGCCCGGCCAGTGCGACCAGCAGGACCGGGAGGCCCACCAGCAGCAGCAGGAGTGCGACGGCGGAGCCGAAGATCTCCCCCAGATGACGATCATCGCCTGGCCGACCCGGCGACGCGGTGGCGAACCGGCTCGGATCGGTCGATCGGTCGATCGGTTCTGTCACGGTCGTGTCGTCAGTCATTGGATCCCCCTGCGTTTCATGGTGGGTGGTCGGGCGTCGGCGCGCAAGCGTCAGTCCGGCTCGGTGGCGGGCTCGGCGGTGGCGCGGCCGTTGACCACGAAGTTCTTGATGTTGACCAGCTTGAGCAGCGCGGTCTCAGTGGTGTCCTGGACCTCGACGATGACGGCGTTGCCGTCCGCGTCGACGGTGTACTGGCCGGCCACGTAGCCCCGGTCCTGCAGGTACCCGGCAGCACGCTGCCGGGCCAGGTCCCCGTCGATCTTCAGGGCACCGCCGCTGCGCAGCTCCGTGACGTCGATCGAGTCCGCCCCGACACGTGCGGCCTGCTCGGCGTCGTCGGCCACCCGCATCCTGGCGTTGATGGCCAGTCCGCCGTCCACGACGAGACCTGCGCACACCAGCAGGACCAACGACATGCCGATGACGAAGATCGACGCCGATCCCTTCTCGCTGCGGGTGCTCATTCGGTCCTCCGGTAGGTGTCGAGCGGGGCGCCGCCGCTCGCGCTCATCGACAACGATCCGGGCAGCCCCAGCAGGCCCAGGCCGTCGTGGGGCACCTCGCAGTCGATCGTGACCTCGACGGAGCCACCGGCGCGGAAGTTGTTGTCGTCGAAACGCGCCATGCGGCACGAGGCGAAGCCGTCGAGAGCGGCCGACGCCGACTGCTCGGCTGCCGAGCGGGCGGCCCCGGATGAGCGCTCCAGCGACGCGGCTCGTGCCGCGTCGCGTGCTGCCGCCTCCATGTCGGCGCGCACCGACACCCAGCGGCCGCCGGCGACGACCAGCAGCATGAACAGCACCAGGATGGGGATCATCAGGACGACCTCGACCGCCATGGATCCCTCCTCACGCCGGACGGGCCGCTGCACGTCGCCGGTCACTCGTCCTCCCGGAACTGCTCGACAGGGCCCTGCACCTCTTCGCTCAGGCGCGGACGTCCGATGAACGGCAACAGCTGCTCGCCGTCGGCCTCGACGACGGCACGGACGTCGCGGTCGCCGTTGACCAGCTCGACCTGTACGTCGATCCGGGACAACAGTCCCCGGCCGAGGTCGTCGGCGTACTGCCGGCCGCGCTCGATGCCGGCGGCACGGTCGCCGGTGACCCGGGTCGTCCGGGCCGCCTCGCGGGCGGCCGCCGACACGGCCTGGTTGCCCAGGTACACCAGGGCGAACTGGATCGTCAGGATGATCGCGACCATGAGCAGCGGCAGGTAGAGCACCAGCTCGATGGCGCTGGTGCCCTCCTCCCGGTTTCTGCGCGGTCGCGATCGGGTCATTACTGGTTCTTGATCTCGTTGCTGATCTCGTTGGCCTCGCTGGTCAGCGCGCCCTGGAGGATGCCGGCGATCACGACGCAGATGCCGACCACGATCGCGGCGATGATGACCCACTCGACCGCCGAGGCGCCACGCTCGTCGTCGGTGCGTGCTCGGTGCCGACGGACGTCGAGCATGGCGATCAGGAAACCGATGGGGGATGCCGGGTTCAACATGGATGTTCCTCCTGGGTGGGGGTGGTGGGACGAGGCGGACATCAGACGCCGGTGATCTCGGAGATCGCCGGGTAGATGAGGAATACGAGGAAGCCGACGCACAGCAGGAGCTGCGCGATCAGCATGGACTGGGAACGCTGGGCCGCGCGGCTCTCGGAGTCGGCGAGCTCGCGTTGGCGCATGGACGCCGCGCGGGCCGACAGGGAGTCGCGCACCTGCGCACCGTCCTCGGCGACGAGCGCGAGGGCCGCGGCGAGATCGCGCAGCTCCTCGACGGCCATCTCCTCGCCCAGGTCGCCGAGCGCGGCCCACGGCGTGACCCCCTGCAGCCGCGCGGACTCGATCGTGTCGCGCAGCCGGACCATGGCCCACCCGTCGCTGAGCTGGGCGGCCGAGGACAGCGCCTCCGGCACACCCCGGCCGCCGGCCAGGTTCATGGCGACCAGGTCGAGGAAGGCTCCCACGACGTGCCGGAAGTCGCGGCGCCGCTCCACCGCCTGGGTCGACAGCTGGGCGGTGGTCAGCACGACACCGCCGAGGGCGCCGACGCCGGCCAGCCACAGCGGGACCACAGGGCTGAGACCGAACATCGCAACGGCAGGCGCCAGCATGAGCGTGGGTGCGAACAGGCCGGCGACACCAGCCAGGACCGACATCCCCAGGTGCGCCTCGACCGAACGTCCCATGACGGACAGATCGGCGCGGACGCCGGCCGGGATGCGCCAGCCGCGCATCTCCAGCATCGTCCAGACCGACGAGCCGATCCGGCGCATCCGGACGGACTCCTTGCTGTGCCGCCGGTCGGCGGTCAACGAGTCCTGGACGCGGTTGCGCATGCGCGCGGAGTCCAGTCGGGCCAGCTCGGCGGCGGCCGTGCCGGTGCCACGGTCGAACTGCAGGGCCAGCGTCAGGCCGCCGAGGCCGGCCAGGGCGCCGGCCAGCAGGACGAGCATCATCGGACCGCACCTCCTGAGACCGGGGCCTCGGCCTGGAACAGGAACCGGGCGGGCAGCTCGAAGACCGACAGGCGCCGCATCCACATGAATCCGGCAGCGAACAGGCCGAGCACGATCAGCAGGACCAGCTGCCCCACGAACGAGGAGTAGGGCTCGACGTAGTCGCGGTTGAACAAGGTCAGCCCGAGCACGAAGGTCACCGAGATCGCCACCACGATCTGCACGCTGCGGCGGGTGCTGGCTCGGGAGGACACCACGCGGCGGCGCATCTCCAGCTCTTCACGCGCCGATCCGGCCAGGGAGGTGAGGACCTCGCGCAGGCCGGGCCCGCGCAGCCGCGCGTTGAGCATCAGCGCCGCGACGATGAGATCGGCGCTCGCATCGTCCAGGTCGTCGGCGAATCGCTGCAGCGCCACCGGCAGCGGGGTGCGCACACGCAGTCGGTCCGACATCGCGATCAGCTGGGGCGAGATGGCTGGCGCGGCGGCGTAGGCGGTGGCGGGGATCGCCTGTTCCAGGCCGACGGCGCCGGCGATCGTGTCGCGCAGGGACTCGGTCCAGGCCGCGAGGCCCTCGAGCTGCGCGATGGCCCGCTTCTCGCTGGACGCACCGCCGAACAGGGCGGGGCCGAAGAACACCAGCAGTCCCCCGGCGCCGGCCAGGACGGGCCACCTCGTCAGGACCAGCAGCAGCAGGCCGACACCGATGGCCACGGGCAGGCGGGTGCCGTACGCCTTCAGCTTGGGCAGCAGGGTCGAGGGGATCACGACGCGCGAGGGCGCCTCGGGCGTCAGCGCCCACACCAGCAGCAGGGCCGCGGCGCCGACGGCCGCGCCCAGCAGCACGATCACCAGCAGGCTGGACTCCAGCATCAGGCGTCCTGCGGATGGAACAGGGCAGGCTGGTAGCCGGCAGCGATCAGGTCGTCCATGCAGCTGACGGAGGCCGCGGGAACGACCGAGCCGTCCGGGCCCTCCGCGAACACCTCGCTGGACAGCACCCGTCCGTCGACGCCGTTGACCTCGCGCACCGAGGTGATGACACGGCGCAGGTTGCCGCCGGACGCGTACTCGTTGCGACGCTCGACGAACACGACGAAGTCGATGGCTCCGGCGATCAGCATCATGGTGGCATCGGCAGGCAGGCGCTCGGCGGACTGGATCGCGTACGTGCAGATACGGTTGAAGACCTCGAGGGACGAGTTGGCGTGGATCGTCGACAACGAGCCGTCGTTGCCCTGGCTCATGGCGTTGAGCATCGTCACGATCTCGTCGCCGAGCACCTCGCCCACGATGACCCGGCTGGGGTTCATGCGCAGCGACCGCCGCACGAGATCGGCCATCCCGATCTGGCCGCGGCCCTCGGAGTTGGGCAGGCGCTCCTCGAACGAGACGACATTGGGGTGCAGGTCGGGGAACTCCCCCAGACCGAGCTCCAGGGCGCGCTCGACCGTGATGAGACGTTCGTGCGGCTCGATCTCGTTGGCCAGTGCGCGCAGCAGCGTCGTCTTTCCGGCGTTCGTGGCGCCGGCGATCATGATGTTCTTGCGAGCACCGACGGCGGCCGACAGGAACGAGGCCAGGTCGGGGGTCATCGTGCCGTTCTCGACCAGCGTCTCCAGCGACACCCGGCTCAGCCGGGCGCGGCGGATCGACAGGGACGGACGCTGGGTGACGCCCATGACGGCTGACAGACGGCTGCCATCGGGCAGCCGCAGGTCGAGCTCCGGGTTGGCGGTGTCGAACGGACGGCTCGTCAGACCGGAGTAGGCGCCGAGCACCTGCACCAGCTCGACGAGCTCGTCATCGCTCTCGGCCACCGGCGGCATCCGGCGCTCCTCGCCGTCGGCGTAGCCGACGAACACGTTGTCGTAGCCGTTGATGTCGATGTTCTCGACGTCCGGATCGTCCAGCAGCGGCTGGAGCCGTCCGACGCCGTACAGGGCGGCGTGGATGCCGTCGGCGAGCTCGGCCTCCTCGGCCAGGTCCGGGGGCGTGCGTCCCGCGGCGATCTCGGCGCGGGCATGGCCCTCCAGCACGCGGGCGATCACGGCGCGGGCGAACTGGCGCTCGTCCTCGCTGGTCATCCCGGGCAGTCCGGCAGCGGCGTCGTCGCGACGCTGGCGGGACAGGCGGTCGGCGACCTCTTCGCGCAGGCGGCGCAGCAGCAGCTGGTCCATCGTCACACCGCCGCCTCGTGCTCGGGCTCCCACGCGGCCTCACGGGGGGCGACGAGCGCCTGCACGCGCGTGGCGACGTCGAGCAGGGAGCGGTGGAACAGGGAACGGCGCAGAGCCCGGTCGGAGATGGCCGGGAGCGCGCGGACCGTCTTGGGGTCGTGGGCCACGGTGCCCAGCACCGGCACGTCGATGCCGCTGCTGGCCAGCAGCCGGCCCAGGTCGTCGGCGCTGCGCCGGTCGCCGGGGTCACCGACCAGCAGGACGGCGGTCCGGACCCGATCGCCCTGGCCCGCCCGCACTGCGTCGGACATCCACCGCAGCCGCTCGCGCAGGTGCGCCAGGGCCGCGATCTCCGAACGTGCGACCAGCACGATCGCCGAGGCCTGCTCCAGCACCGGCATCGCCGGCGAGCCGGGGCTGAGCCGTCCGCAGTCGGCCAGCACGTCGGCGGAGGCGTTGCGCAGGCCCGCACCGATGTGGGGCCAGGCCGGGCCGAGGCCCTGCACCTGGCCGGGACCGGCGACACCCACCAGCACCTGGGTGCCGTCCTCGGCACGTTGCAGGTGATCGGCGAGGTCGGCGGCCTTGCCGCTGCGCACGGCGGCACCGTACGACAACAGACCGTTGTCGTGGTCCAGCGGCAGACCGTCGCTGCGGCCGAGCCGCAGGCCGATGTCGCCGCCGACCGGGTCCAGGTCGGCCACCACGACGTCCCGGTGCCACACCGACGCCAGACCGGTGACGGTCTGGGTGACGCCCGGTGATCCCTTGGCCGAGGCGAAGGCGATGAGCGTCATGAGCTGCTGCCCCCCAGCACCGTCAGCTGGGCGCTGTCGACCGTCACGCCGCGGCGGATCAGTGCCATGCCGAGCAGCTCGTTGCCGGCGGCGTCGATCACCTCGTCAGCGGCGTCGGCGGGAACGACGACCGTCGCGGTGCTGTTGCGGCTCCCACCGCCCGAGAGCCCTGCGTCCCCGCCGGTCTGCTCACTGAGGATCAGGCCCACGGCCAACGGCCGGACCGAGGACGATCCGTCACCCAGACGCACGAGGCGCACCTCGTCACCCGAGCGCAGGGTCGGTGGGAACTGACCGGACTTCAAGGTCACGCCGACCTGCACCTGATCGGACGTGAACGGCTCGGCGGTCGTCAGCAGGGAGGTGTCGAGCAGCTGCCCCTCCGACAACGAGGTCATCGTGTAGGCCTTGAGGACCATGCTGGCGTCCTTCTCGGGAATCAGCCGCAGGCCCTCGCTGGCGACGCGCGTGGTGCCGAGCATGTCGGTCGTGATCCGGGTGCCGGCCGGGACGTCCTGGGTCAGCACCAGCACCGGCTCGCGCGAGTCCAGCCGCAGGGCCAGCAGGCCGGCCAGCGCGGCGCCTCCGACGATCAGCAGCACGGCGAGCGCTGCCAGGGCCGGGCGCCGGCGACGCGGCGGGGACGGCCGATCCGAGCTGAGCGCTGCGACCGCGGACCGGGAGCGAACTCCTCGCGCAGCGCGATCGCGCTGCCGGTCGTGCACCGAGACCCCGGACTCCCGGGTGGACTCCTTCACCATTGCTGCAACTTCCCCTGGATGGCGGGGTGCTCAGCGTCCGACCGAGGAACTCGGCGTGCACTGCCCCCGCAAGTTGACACAAGACGAGGTCATCTTAGGGGGACAGAGGCGCAAACGGCACGCGGTACGACAGAGTGTCCGGCACAGGCCGCCTCATGGGCGGACAGCACGTCCGCATTGCTTGCTACCTTGCGGTGCATGGCTGACCAGTCCGCGACCCAGGAGGCGCGTCGTGGTGGGTGATCGGCTGATCGGGCGGGCAGCGACGTCCTTGCTCGATCGCGACCACGCGGCGATCCCGCCCGAGGAGCTGCCCCTGTGGGAACGCGCCGAGGCCTTGAAGATCCTGCGCCGCGAGTGCGACTCGTGGACGCGTCTGGGCGCGGGACTCGTGGCGTGGGTCGGGGCGGTCGTCGGGGCGGCGGCCCTGTCCGCGGTCGTCTCGCACGACGCGCCGGTGTGGTTGCGCATCGTGTGCCTGGTCGCGGGCGCCGCCCTGGTGATCGGCTCGTGGCGTCTCGGACGCCGAGCCTGGCTGGCCGGACGCCGGGTCATCGACGCCTATTGCTGGTGGACGCTGCTGCCCGAGCGGATGCCGCAGGGTGGCGCCGGCGTCGACGGGTGGCGGGCCAACCCGGTCGTGGACGCGGTCCAGGCACGGTTGTTCGTCTTCGAGGGCGCCCGCGTCGTGCGCATCGCCCTGGCCGCCGTGTCGATGCTGGCTCCGCTGGCCTTCCTCGACACGCTCGACCGGGGACCCCGCGCCTCCTGGTACGAGGGCGAGACGACGTCGTTGTGGCTGTTCTGTCTGGCCTTCCTGACGGTGGGCCTCGGAACCGGCGCGGTGCTGCTGTGGGGGCAGTTCCGTGCGGCCCGCGCCTACACCGAGCGCGATCCCGTCCAGCGGTGGCTGCTGCGCCGTGACCGCTGACCGGCGTCCCTGACCGCGAACGCTCAGCGGGCCTGGTCGTGGGCCATCAGCGCGACGCCGAGCGACAGCCGTGAGGCGGGATCGTCGATCGGGACGCCCAGCACCTGCTCGATCCGCGCGAGCTTGGCGTACAGGGACGGACGGTTGCGGTGCGCCGTCCGGGCGAGCTCGGCCTTGTTGCCGCCGACCGCCAGGTACATGCGCAGCAGGTCGAGCAGTCCGTCGCCGTGCCGCGCCTCGTGCTCCAGGAGCGGGTCGAGCTCGGCCTCGACGAAGGCCTGCACCCGTGGGTCGTCGCGCAGCTGGGCGACCAGTCCGTGCAGGCGGATGTCGGCCTGCCGGTGGAAGGGTCGGTCGCTCGGGCCCATCTCGTGGGCGACCCGCGCCACGTGCTGCCCGATCCGCAACGAGCGCGCCGTGCGCAGCAGACCGGCATCGGTCGTCCCCACCCCGACGGTCAGCCGACCGCCGTCCTCGGCGTGCAGCGCCTGTGCCAGCGCCGTCAGGACCGCGTCGTCGGTCGTCCCGGCCGGGATCGACATCAGCAGACCCACCTGGTCGTCCCCGAGCAGGCCCGACACCGCAGAGAGCCGCGCGGCGCCGAGCGTCCGCGCGACGCGCTCGGTCAGCCGGCGCCGCGCCCGCAGGGCAGACGTCGCGTCGGCGGGCGCATCGGACTGGACGACGACCGCGACGTAGCGCGATCCCGCCGTCAGACCCAGGGCGCGCGCCCGGGTGGACGCGGTGGTCTCGTCGACGATCCGCTCCTCGAGCAGCTCGGTGAGGAAGCCGCCCTGCGCCTGCAGCTGCAGCGACAGCTGATCGCGCTCGACCATCCGGGACAGCTGCAGGGCCTGGGCGGTGCGCTCGATCAGCATCCCGGACCGTTGCTGGTCGGCGACAGGATTCGGGATCACCAGGCGTCCCCACGCATTGCCGCGGTTGCCGACCGGCGTCGTGAGCCATCCCTCCACCCCCGTCAGGGCGGTGTGCTCGACCAGCGGGCACAGCCGGGAGCGCCGCTCCCAGTCCGCCAGCAGCCCTGCCGCGGGCCGGCCGATCGCGTGGAAGGCGACGACCCGGCGGTTGAGGTCCTCCAGCACCATCGAGGCGCCGGCGATCGCGGCACCGGCCCGCACGATGTCATCGGGTCCTCCCCCGTCCAGGCTCAGCGCCGTGAACGTCTCGTGGACCTGCTGGGCGAAGCGCACGAAGTCGAAGCGGTCGGCCACGATCTCGCGGTGGACCTGCTCGGTCACCAGGACGAACCGGGTCTGCCGGTGCAGCACGACGACGGGGAATTCGGCGTCCCGGGCCACGTCCAGCACCGGCTGCGGCACGGACCTGAACCGCTCGCCCAGCTCGATGACCAGACCGGCCGCGCCCGCATCGATCAGCGCCGAGACGTAGGCGACGGCCGCATCGGCCGAACCGCTCATCGCCAGGCCGGTGGACAAGATCAGCTCCTCGCCCTCCAGCAGGCCGGCGACCTCCTCGACCTCGCTGACATGCACCCATCGCACCGCCCGGTCCAGCTGTGATCCGCCGGTGAGCACCTCGGGGCGACCCGCGCGCATCTCCGCGGTGGCCAGGATCGAGCGGACAGTGGGCACCATCGCTCCATCCTAGGCAACAATGTGTCGCCCCACGAGCGGATCCGGCGACAGATCGTCCGTTGTCAGTCGGACGAGCGAGGCGCAGGCTGGGCCCATGACGGACACCACGATCGGACACTGGCTCGACAACGCGATCTTCGACGGGAGCTCCGGACGCTTCGGCGACGTGACGAACCCCGCGACTGGCGAGGTGACCGGCCAGGTCGTCCTGGCCGACGAGGCGGACGCGGCGCGGGTCATCGCCGCGGCCCGCCGGGCGGCGCCGGGCTGGGCCGCCACCTCGTTGTCGCAGCGCACGCGGATCATGTTCCGGTTCCGCGAGCTGCTCAACGAGCGCAAGACCGAGCTGGCCGCGATCATCACCGCCGAGCACGGCAAGGTGCTCGACGACGCCCTGGGTGAGGTGACCCGCGGCCTGGAGGTCGTCGAGTTCGCGTGCGGCATGCCGCACCTGCTCAAGGGGGCGACGTCCGAGCAGATCTCGACCGGCGTGGACATCCACTCCACCCGCCAGCCGCTCGGCGTCGTCGGCATCATCAGCCCGTTCAACTTCCCGGCCATGGTGCCGATGTGGTTCTTCCCGATCGCGATCGCCGCCGGCAACACCGTCGTGGTCAAGCCGAGCGAGAAGGACCCGTCGGCGCTGCTGTGGACCGCTGCACTGTGGAAGGAGGCCGGGCTGCCCGACGGCGTCTTCAACGTGCTGCAGGGCGACAAGGTGGCCGTCGACGCCCTGCTGGACTCCCCCGACGTCAAGTCGATCAGCTTCGTCGGATCGACGCCCATCGCCCGGTACGTCTATGAGCGCGCGACCCAGGCCGGCAAGCGCGTGCAGGCCCTCGGCGGCGCGAAGAACCACATGCTGGTGCTGCCGGACGCGGACCTGGACCTGGCTGCCGACGCGGCGGTGAACGCCGGCTACGGCTCGGCCGGTGAGCGCTGCATGGCGATCAGCGTCGTCGTCGCCGTCGGCTCCAGCGCCGACGACATGGTCGCCAAGATCGCCGAGCGCACCCGCACCCTGCGCATCGGCGACGGGACTCGCGGCACCGACATGGGCCCGCTCGTGACGCTGGCGCACCGCGACAAGGTGGCGTCCTTCATCGGCGAGGGAGCCGAGGCCGGCGCCTCCCTGGTGATCGACGGACGCGGATCGCCGGCCGACGGCGCCGACGACGGCTTCTGGCTCGGGCCCACGCTGTTCGATCACGTGACACCCGACATGAGCATCTACACCGAGGAGATCTTCGGTCCGGTGCTCAGCGTCGTGCGGGTCGAGACGTACGACGAGGGGGTCGAGCTGATCAACGCGAACCCGTACGGCAACGGTGTCGCGATCTTCACCAAGAACGGCGGGGCTGCCCGCAAGTTCGAGATCGAGGTCGAGGTCGGCATGGTCGGCGTCAACGTCCCGATCCCGGTGCCGATGGCCTACTACTCGTTCGGCGGCTGGAAGAACTCGCTGTTCGGCGACACCCACGCGCACGGGGTCGAGGGCGTCCACTTCTTCACCCGCGGCAAGGTCGTCACGACCCGCTGGGCCGATCCTGCGGTGTCACCCTCCGGTGGCCTCGAGCTCGCCTTCCCGACCCACGCCTAGGAGCGCCGCATGTCCCGCACGTACGACCTCGACCGCGCGCACGTCTTCCACTCCTGGTCCGCCCAGGCCGAGATCAGCCCCATGGTGGTGGCCGGGGCCCTCGGCAGCGAGGTGTGGGACGAGGACGGCACCCGCTACCTCGACTTCTCCAGCCAGCTGGTGTTCACCAACATCGGCCACCAGCACCCGCGGGTCGTCGCCGCCATCCAGGAGCAGGCGGCCACGCTGTGCACCATCGCACCGGCGGTCGCGAATGCCGCCCGGTCCGAGGCCGCCCGCCTGATCGCGTCGCACGCGCCCGACGGCATGGACAAGGTGTTCTTCACCAATGGCGGCGCGGACGCCAACGAGCACGCGATCCGGATGGCGCGCCTGCACACCGGACGGACCAAGGTCTTGTCGACGTACCGCTCCTACCACGGCGGCACGCAGCTGGCGGTCAACGTGACGGGCGACCCCAGGCGCTGGGCGAACGACTCGGCGTCGACCGGGACGGTGCACTTCTTCGGCCCGTTCCTGTACCGCTCGGAGTTCCACGCCACGACCGAGGAGCAGGAGTGCGAGCGGGCCCTCGCGCACCTGCGCCGGGTCATCGAGAACGAGGGACCCGCGACGATCGCCGCGATCATCCTGGAGACCGTGCCCGGCACAGCCGGGATCATGGTGCCGCCGCCGGGCTACCTCGCCGGCGTCCGGGCGCTGTGCGACGAGCACGGCATCGTGCTGATCGCCGACGAGGTGATGTGCGGGTTCGGTCGCACCGGCGCGTGGTTCGCGATCGACCACTTCGACCTGGTGCCGGACCTGATCACCTTCGCGAAGGGCGTCAACTCCGGCTACGTCCCGATGGGCGGCGTGATCATCAGCGAGGCGATCGCCGCGACGTTCGACCACCGCCCCTACCCCGGCGGGCTGACCTACTCGGGCCACCCGCTCGCCGCGGCTGCTGCGGTCGCGGCGATCACCGTGATGCAGGACGAGCGCGTCGTGGAGAACGCGGCCCGGCTCGGCGCCGAGGTGTTCGGCCCGGGGCTTGCCGAGATCGCCGAGCGGCACCCGTCCGTGGGCGAGGTGCGCGGGCTCGGCGTGTTCTGGGCCCTCGAGCTGGTCGCCGACCCGCAGACGCGCGAGCCGCTGGCACCGTACGGCGGGAGCTCAACGGCGATGGGCGAGATCGTGGCCGCGTGCACGAAGGCCGGGATGCTGCCGTTCGCGAACTTCAACCGCATCCACGTGGTGCCGCCGTGCAACATCCCCGACGACCAGGCGCGCCGCGGTCTCGCGATCCTCGACGAGGCCCTCACTCTGGCCGACGCCCACGTGCGGTGATCCCGGTCTAACGGACCTTGGTGACCAACGACTGGATCTCGCCGACCTGCAGCGCGTAGGGGGCGCTGGTGTTGCGGACGCCGCCGGGGATCGTGCCCGTCACACCGCCCGGCGCGGTGTAGGTGACCTCGAATGTGCGGGTGAGCGTCACCGAGACCGTGCCGGAGCGCCGGTAGGCGTGCTCGACGGCGCCGGGCGCGCCCACGGGCGCCCCCTGCACCCCGGCTCCCGTTCCGGTGGTGCCGTCGCCGAAGGCCCAGGTGAACCCGCTCGGGGCGAAGGTCAGGCCGATCGTCTGCCCCAGCACCTCGACCGACGCCTCCACGCTCGCACTGTCGGCGAAGAAGTTGTTGGGGACGTTCACATAGGACCGGGTCGTCGGCTCGACGTTCACGGTCGTCGCGGGAGCAGCCTTGCGCGCCTCGTCGGCGATGTCGGCCGTCGTGATGACGACCGGACCCCCCTCGTCGGGATCGTTCGGGCCGCGGCACTGGGTGCCCGGCAGAAGCTCCCAGTCCGCGCCCTCGGCCACCGAGCCGTCGGCGTCGTGCTGCCGCGTGTAGACGCGGTAGCGGATGTCGCCTTCCCTGGGGCAGCTGGAGACCGCCTGTCCGCACAGGACGTCGGCGCCGCCCTCGACGTCGTTGGCCGAGCACGCCGGAATGTAGCGGTACTCCTTGTACGGCTTGGGGATGCGGATCACCGCTGGCCCATCGTTGCCGGGGCCGGTCGGGTCGGTCGTGGTGTCATCATCACGGATGATGACGGTGTCGCCGTCGCCTCCGGCCTTCGGATCAGCGGCTGCAGCGGTTGCGGTTCCGAGCACCACCGCGGCCGTCACGGCCAACAGCACCGAGATCCGCCGCCACGACCTGCCGGTCGTCGTCCGGGTCATGACTCGTCCTTGGCCGAGTAGTTGGTCAACCGCCAGCGGTCTTCCTTCCACGTCATCAGCACCCGCATCGTCAGGCGCGTCGGCTCGTCGAAGGTCTCGATCGTCTTGTCTGTGGCCGTGTCGACCTTGCGCCCGGTCGAGAGCCCGACGACCTGCTCGACGAGGATCTGGCCGGTGGCCTCGTCCTGGTCGATGATCTTGGCGTCGCTGATGACCGGCGCGGAGTCGAACTCCTGCTTGACCGTGCCGTCCTTCTGCACCTGCTTGGCCAGGTTGATGCAGCCCTTGCAGTCGGGGGTGGCCATGGCCAGGAACTCGTCGAGGTCGGCGCCCGTCGTGACGGCGATGACCCGCTGACCGACGAACTCGGCGAATGCGAGCGCACTGGCGTCGCTCTTGTCGTCCTTCGGTCGCTCAGCCGGGGCCGGGGCGGCCGTCGTCGGAGCAGCGGTCGTGGACGGGGCCTTGGTGGCCTTCGGCTCCGCGTCGTCGCTGCCCCCGCAGCCGGCGACGAGGACGAGCGCAAACGCGGCGCAGCCGGCGCGAACGGAAAGGTTCGTGGTCAGCACTCGGGCTCCTCGATGGGGTCTGGGCTGGCGTGGACTGCGCTCACCATATCGAACTACGGACACCTGGTCCGTTCGGACGATCTCAGGCGTGCAGACTTGCCAGCTCGTCGGCGACCGCGTCGAGCTGCTCGGCGGTCGTGGCCCGGCCGAAGGTGAAGCGCACCGCGGTCTGGGCGACCTCGGCCGGGTAGCCCATCGCGGTCAGCACGTGGCTGGGCTCGTCGCTGCCGGCGGCGCAGGCAGATCCGCTGGAGCTGACGATGCCGCGGCGCTCGAGATCGAGCAGGATCGACTCACCGCTGGTGCCCGGGAAGACGAATGAAGCGCTGCCGGGCAGCCGGTGCCCGCGGTGCCCGGTGAGGACTGCGGCCGGCACGTCGGTGAGCACGCGGTCGATGAAGGCGTCGCGCATCGCCACGACCTGGTCGTTCGACCCGCCGGCGAGTCGCAGCGCCGTCGCCATGCCGACCGCGGCCGCGACGTTCTCGGTGCCGGAGCGCCGCCCGCCCTCCTGCCCGCCGCCGTGGATCAGCGGCTCCAGCGGTACCCGCCGGTTCACGTACAGGACCCCGATCCCCTTCGGGGCGCCGAGCTTGTGACCGGAGATGCTCATGGCCTGCACCCCCAGACGTCCGACGTCCAGGTCCAGCCAGCCAGCGGTCTGCACCGCATCGGTGTGGAACGGCACCCCGCGGTCCGCTGCGATCCGTGCCAGGGTCTCGATCTGCTGGATCGTGCCGACCTCGTTGTTGGCGTGCTGGACGCTGACCAGCGTCGTGTCGTCGCGCAGGGCGGCCTCCAGCGTCGGCGGCTGCACCATCGCGTCGCGGTCGACCGGCAGGATCGTGATGTCGTACCCCAGCCGGCCGAGGAAGGCCGCGGACTCCAGCACGGCGGGGTGCTCGACCGCCGACACGATCACGTGCCGTCCGCGCGGCGCGGCCAGCGCGATGCCCTTGATCGCAGCGTTGTCGGACTCGGTACCGCCGGAGGTGAAGGTGATCTCGGAGGCTCGTGCGCCCAGCGCGGACGCGACGTCCGCTCGGGCCTGCTCGAGGGCGCGGCTGGCGGACTCCCCCACCTCATGATGGCTCGACGGGTTGCCGAAGTCAGCGCTCAGGAACGGCCACATGGCCTCCAGCACCTCGCGCTTGACCGGTGTCGTGGCGGCTTCGTCCAGGTAGATCACGAGTGGCCCCTCAGGAGACGTCGATGTCGAGCCCGAGGTCGAGGGCCCGGACGCTGTGGGTGAGGGCACCGACCGAGATGACGTCGACGCCGGTGCGCGCGATGTCGGCGACCGTGTCCAGGGTGATCCCGCCGCTGGCATCGACCAGGGCCCGGCCGTCGATCTTGACGACGCCGGCGCGGGTGTCGTCGAGGCTGAAGTTGTCCAGCATGATCGTGCCGACGACGCCCGACTCCAGCACCGCGTCGATCTGGTCGAGCCGGTCGACCTCGACCTCGATGTGCGTCGTGTGCGGCAGCTGGTCGGCGGCCTGGCGCAGTGCCGCGGTGACGTCAGGGATGACCGCCAGGTGGTTGTCCTTGGCCATCACGGCGTCCGACAGGGAGAACCGGTGGTTGTGCCCGCCGCCGCAGCGCACCGCGTGCCGCTCCAGGGCGCGCAGCCCCGGGGTGGTCTTGCGGGTGTCGGCGATGCGGACACCGGTGCCGGCGACGGCTTCGACGTACGTGCGGGTCAGCGTCGCGATGCCGCTCATGCGCTGCACCAGGTTGAGCGCGACCCGCTCGGCCTGCAGGACGGCCCGCGCCGCCCCGACGACCTCGGCCAGCACCGTGCCCGCCTCGAAGGAGTCGCCGTCCGCGAGGTGCATCGTGACCTCGACCGACGGGTCGAGCGTCGTCATCGCGATCTCGAAGACCTCCGCCCCGGCCAGGACCCCCGGCTCGCGGGCGACCAGCCGGGCATTGGCGATCGCGTCGGCGGGCACCAGCGTCTGCGAGGTCAGGTCGCCGAAGGGCGCGTCCTCGTCGAGGGCCAGGTCGACGACGCGCTGGATCTGGCGGCGCTCAAGCATGGGGAGTCCTCGGGGTGGCGGCGATTGCCGAGTGGCGCGCCTGGTCGGGGGCGGACTGCGGGAAGTCGGTGCGGAAGTGCCCGCCACGGGACTCGCGGCGCGCCAGGGCGCTGGCGACGACGGCGCGGGCCACGACCAGCAGATTGGCGTCCTCGGCGGCCTTGGCGTCGGTGACCGCGGGCGACTTCCATCGCCGCAGCTCGGCGGCCGCCTGCTCCAGGTCCGCGCCGTTGCGCGCCAGACCGGCGGCGTCCCACATCAGCTGCTGCAGGTCGGTGCGGCTGACGTCGTGGGCATCGGGATCGTCGGTCAGGTCGAGGCCGAGCGGCTCCTGCCACTCGCCGTCGAACGCCGTCAGGGGTGCCGGCGACAGGATGCTCTCGACGACACGTGCGCCGTAGACCGCCCCCTCCAGCAGCGAGTTGGACGCCAGCCGGTTGGCGCCGTGCAGGCCGTTGCACGCGACCTCGCCTACCGCGTACAGGCCGGGCAGCGACGTGCGTCCCCACTCGTCGGTGCGGATGCCGCCCATGTAGTAGTGCGCAGCGGGGGCCACCGGGATCGGCTCGCGGCTCCAGTCGTGGCCCTGCGCGCGGCAGGCCGCGTCGATGTTGGGGAACCGCTTGGCCAGGAACTCCGCGCCCAGCGCAGTGGCGTCCAGCCGGACCGGGACGCCCGGCTGGCGGGCCATTTGCTGGGCGATGCCCCGAGCGACGACATCACGAGGGGCCAGCTCGGCATCCGGGTGGACGGCGGGCATGAACCGCTGTCCGTCGGCGTCGATCAGCACCGCGCCCTCGCCGCGGACCGCCTCGGAGATCAGGAAGTTGCCCGGGGCGTCCAGGGACGTCGGGTGGAACTGGAAGAACTCCAGGTCGGCGGCCACCGCACCGGCGCGCAGCGCCATGCCGAGCCCGTCGGCCGTCGCGACCTCCGGATTGGTCGTGAACGGGAACAGCTGCCCGGCTCCCCCGGTCGCCAGCACGACGGCGTCGGCGCGCAGCACCTCCCCGCCGAGCAGGCGGACGCCGACCACGGCCGCGCGTCCTGAGCCTGTCGAAGGGGCCTCCAGCAGCAGGTCGACGACCGTCGTCCGCTCACGGACGACGACTTCGCTCTCGCGGAGCCTGTCGATCAGCGCGTACGCGATGGCCGCCCCGGTGGCGTCCCCGCCCGCGTGCAGGATGCGCGCGTGGGCGTGGGCGGCCTCCAGGCCGTGGGACAGCTCGCCGTCGTGGCGGTCGAACGGGACACCCCGTGCGATCAGCGTGTCCATCGCGCCCGGACCGTCGGTGCACAGCACCCGCACCGTGTCGGCGTCGCTGATCCCGGCGCCGGCGACCAGCGTGTCGGCGATGTGCGACTCGACGGTGTCGCCGAGGCGGGGTGCGCCCGGATCGGCCATCTCGTCGATGACCACCGCGACGCCGCCCTGCGCGTACCGGGTGTTGCTCTGCGCCAGATCGGCCTTGGTCAGCAGCGTGACGTCGCACGGGTGTGAGCGGTCGAGTGCCACGGCGTCGAGCGCCACGGTCATGCCGGCCACACCGCTGCCGACCACGATGATGCTGGTCATCTGTTCGTCCTCACTTCGGGAGCGCGGCGAGCATGCGCTCGAGGGCGACCTTGGCGTCGGCCGCGACGTCGTCGGCGACGACGATCTGGTTGTGGACCTCGCCGGCCACCAGGCCGTCGAGCGTCCAGGCGAGGTACCCGGGGTGGATGCGGTACATCGTCGAGCAGGGGCACACGACCGGGTCGAGGCAGAAGATCGTCCGGTCCGGGAACTCCGCCGCCAGGCGGTTGACCATGTTGATCTCGGTGCCGATCGCGATGGTGTCGCCGGGCTCGGACGCGATGACGAACTTGCGGATCGCGTCGGTCGAGCCGGCCGCGTCGGCAGCGTCGACGACCGGCATCGGGCTCTCGGGGTGCACGATGACCTTGACGCCCGGGTGCTCGGCCCGCGCCTTCTCGATCTGGGCGACCGTGAAACGCTTGTGGACCGAGCAGAAGCCGTGCCAGAGGATGACCTTGGCGTCACGGATCTCGTCCTCGGTGTTGCCGCCCAGCGGCTTGCGGGGGTTCCACATCGGCATCTGCTCCAGCGGGACGCCCATCGCCTTGGCGGTGTTGCGGCCCAGGTGCTGATCGGGGAAGAACAGCACCCGCTGGCCGCGCTCGAAGGCCCACTCCAGCACCGTCGCGGCATTCGAGGACGTGCACACGATGCCGCCGTTGCGTCCGCAGAACGCCTTGAGCGCCGCGGAGGAGTTCATGTAGGTGACCGGGATGACCGGCTGGCGGCCGTCGGCGTCCGGCTCGGTGCCGTAGATGTCCAGCAGGTCCTCCCAGCACGCCTCGACCGAGTCCTCGTCGGCCATGTCGGCCATCGAGCAGCCGGCGGCCAGATTCGGCAGGACGACCTTCTGCTCGGGACGGGCCAGGATGTCGGCGGTCTCGGCCATGAAGTGGACACCGCAGAACACGATCGTCTCGGCGTCCGGCTTGGTCAGCGCGGCATTGGCCAGCTGGAAGGAGTCGCCCACGAAGTCGGCGTACTGGATGACCTCGTCGCGCTGGTAGAAGTGGCCCAGGATCACGAGGCGGTCGCCCAATGTCTTCTTCGCGGCGGCGATGCGGGCGTGCAGCTCCTCGTCGCTCATCCGCTGATAGGCCGCCGGCAGCTGGCCGGGACGCACGACGGGCTCGGGGATCACGTCGTTCTCGGACGCGCCGGGACCGTAGCCGGGGAACGTGTCGAACTCCCACGGGCCCTTCGCCAGGTCGACGTCGCAGCTCTGGGCGGGCTGCTCGACGATCAGGGTGTTGATGGAGGTCATCGCTGCTCCTCGGGTGAGGGTGAGGGCGCGCCCGCCTCGAAGCGGTACAGCGCAGGTGGACGGTGGCTGGTGCCCTTCAGGCAGGTGCCGGTGGGGACGAGCGTCTTGGTGGCCATGACCTGGCGTCGGAAGTTGGCCGGGTCGAGCGTCGTGCGCAGGACCGCCTCGTGGACGGCCCGCAGGTCGGCCAGGGTGAACTCCGGGGGCAGGAAGGCGTGGGCGATCGGCGTGTACGTGATCTTCGCGCGCAGCCGCGCCAGCGCGTACTCGACGATCGCGGTGTGGTCGAAGGCCAGCGGCGGCAGCTCGTCGGCCACGAACCACTCGACGTTCTCGCCGTCGACGGCGCGTGCGACCTCGTCCTGGCGCACCAGCGCCCAGTAGACGATCGAGACGACCCGCTCGTCCGGCGAGCGGTCGACGTTGCCGAAGGCGTAGAGCTGCTCGAGGTAGTTGGGCGCCAGCCCCGTGGTGCGCTCGAGGGTGTGCCGGGCACTGGCGGCGAGATCCTCGTCAGCCTCCAGCGGCCCACCGGGCAGCGCCCACTGCCCCTCGTAGGGCTCGCGGATGCGGCGCACCAGCGGCAGCCACAGCGTCATCAGACCGGTCTCGGGATGGGGCCGCAGCGCGAAGATCACCGTCGAGACCGCGAGCGAGACCCGCTGGTCGACCGAGGACGAAACCGTCATGGCAGCGATCCTGACTTAAGGTTGGACTGACTTTAAGGTCACCCTAGCCGCCCCTTAAGGTCACGTCAACCCTAAGTTCCCCCATCCGCCGACGAGTCACGTAGGTCCGCTCGCGAGTCACGCACCCCCGCCGAGGAGTCGCGTAGTTCCGCTCGCGAGTCGCGTAGGCCCATCGAGGAGTCACTCATGGCGCAGGCAGACGCGCCCTGGGTGACTCGTCGCCGGGTATGGGTGACTCGTCAGCGGACCTGCGTGACTCGTCAGCGGATGTGCGCGGGGTGGGGGTCGGTGATGATGGGTGGATGCTGCTCGCCGACGTCGTCGCCACCTCCGTCGCGGTGTCCGCCACGCGGTCCCGGTCGGCCAAGGCGTCGATGCTGGCCGCCCTGCTGGGCCGGACCGCGGCGGAGAGCCCCGAGGACATCGCGACCGTCACGTCGTACCTGGCCGGTGCGCTGCGACAGCGACGTACGGGGCTCGGCTGGCGCTCGCTGCAGGACGTCCCGCCGCCGGCCGCCGCGCCCAGCCTGACCGTGTCCCAGGTGCACGAGTCGTTCGAGCAGCTCGCTGCGCTGGCCGGCACCGGATCGCAGCAGGCGCGGCGCGCGGCGACGACCCGGCTCATGGCACAGGCCACCGCCGACGAGCAGCGCTGGCTGCGCGGCATCGTCACCGGCGAGGTGCGCCAGGGTGCGCTCGACTCGCTGGTCCAGGACGCGCTGGCGATCGCCGGCGGCGTCCCGGCAGCATCCGTCCGGCGCGCAGCCATGATGGCCGGCTCCACGGTCGACATCGCGCCGGCGGCACTCACCGGTGGGGAGGAGGCGCTGGCCGCGTTCACCCTGGCCGTGGGACGACCCGTGCTGCCGATGCTGGCGTCCACCGCGCCGACGATCGAGGCGGCGATGACCAAGGCGGGCGGTGGCGTGGTCGCGGTCGACACCAAGCTCGACGGCGTCCGCATCCAGGTGCACCGCAACGGTGACGACGTGCGGGTGGTGACCCGATCGCTCGACGACGTGACGTCCCGCCACCCCGAGGTCGTCGCGGCCGCGCGGGCGCTGGCCTGCGACACCGTGGTGCTCGACGGTGAGGTCCTCGCACTCGGCCCGGACGGGCGTCCGCGTCCCTTCCAGGAGACGGCGTCGCGGGCCGCCTCGGCGACCGGGGTCGAGCTGACGCCGGCCTTCTTCGACCTGCTGCACCTGGACGGACGCGATCTGGTCGACGCTCCGACGTCCGAGCGGCTCGCGGCGCTCGAATCCGTCGTGCCCGAGCGGTTCCGGGTGCGGCGGCTGCTGACGTCGGACGTCGCCGCGGCGGAGGCCTTCGCCGAGAGCGTGCTCGGCCTGGGGCACGAGGGCGTCGTGGTCAAGAGCCTGGCCGCGCCGTACGCCGCCGGACGACGCGGCGCGACGTGGGTCAAGGTCAAGCCCGTGCACACCCTCGACCTGGTCGTGCTGGCGGTGGAACGCGGCTCGGGACGGCGCAGCGGTTGGCTGTCGAACATCCACCTCGGCGCGCGCGACGGTGACGGCTTCGTGATGCTCGGCAAGACGTTCAAGGGCATGACCGACGAGATGCTCGCCCGGCAGACCGAGCGCTTCCGAGAGCTGCAGGTCGCCGACGACGGCTACGTCGTGACCGTCCGCCCCGAGCAGGTGGTCGAGGTCGCCTTCGACGGCGTCCAGCGATCGACCCGGTACCCCGGCGGCGTCGCACTCAGGTTCGCGCGCGTCGTCCGCTACCGCGACGACAAGACACCCGCCGAGGCCGACACGCTCGACACCGTCCGCGGGTACCTGGGTCCGTCAGAGCCCGCGGGCGACGCTTCGTGAGTGCGCCCACCCCATGCGCAGCTCGCCGACGAAGAGGTACCAGGTGGATGCGGTGAAGGTGACCGCCCAGATCAGGCCCATCATCGCGAAGCCGGCCTGCGAACCGTCCATGTCGATCGGGTCCGACGGGGCGAGGGCCAGACCGAAGATCGACCACGCGAAGACAGCGGCCAGGAACGCGAACGCCGCGAGGGCCGATCGCAGGACGTAACGACCCGAAGGCGTCGTCGGCCACCCACACCGCGTAGGCCAGACGTACCTGCTCGCCGGCCCGGACGACCGCCATGCCCAGCACGGCACCGGGCACCCCGACGGCCAGACCGATGACGGCGGCGAGCGCAGTCACGCCGGCGCCGTCCTCCTCCCCCACCGCGATCACGGCCACCCCGAGGAGCAGCCCACCGACGATGATCAGCAGCAGGCTCACACCCGCCAGTCCGAACCGCCACAGGCTGCAGAACTCGTCGTCCAGTCGCGCGGCAGCCCGGCGGTGCGCGAAGCGTCCGGTGTCATCCGGTGCCTCCGCGGCGACGACCAGTGCCATGGCGTCCTCAGCGATCAGCATCGTCGTGCCCCCTCACATCTGGGCGTCACGCTAACAACGATCACTGGAAGTCGCGGCCGCGGTGACGGGCCGGGATCGCGCGGCCGGCCTCGGGATAGACCTCCTCGATGCGCATGAGCTTGTCGGCGACCAGGTTGGTGACGCCCTCGTGGCTGCGCTCGAGGATGCCCCGGATGACCATGCCGGCCGCATTGCGGCCCACGACCCGGTAGCGCGCCCACAGCGCCTGCGAGCACACGACGTTGAGCATCCCGGTCTCGTCCTCGAGGTTGAGGAACGTGACCCCCGCGGCGGTGGACGGGCGCTGCCGGTGAGTGATGAGCCCGGCGACCTTGACCCGGCGAGCGGCCTCATGGGTCGCGGTGTCGGCGACCGACAGGATGCCCTCGGCCTGCAGCAGCGGCCGCAGGTGCTCGATCGGGTGGGTCTGGGTCGAGATGCCCGTCGCCCACAGATCGGCCATCGTGACCTCGACGTCGCTCATGCCCGGCAGCATCGGTGGCGGTGCGGTGACCTCGGTGCCCTCGAGCTGGGTGGGGCTCTGGACGTAGCCGGCGTTCCACAGCGCCTGGCGGCGCGAGATGCCGAAGACGTCGAACGCCCCGGCGGTGGCCAGCGACTCCATCTGCGCCACCGTCAGCCCGGTGCGCCGGGCGACGTCGGCCATGTCGGCAAAGGACTCGCGCTCGCGCTCGGCCACGATGCGCTCCGCGACCTCCTTGCCGATGCCCTGTACCTCGTCGAGGCCGAGGCGGACGGCGTACGCGCCGTCGCGGCGGTGCTCGGGTGTCGGATCGGGGGTGCCCGGGACGAACTTCGGCACCGGCGGCTGCCGGCGCGACAGGCAGGCATCGCGTCCGGTCGCTCCCCCGTCGCCGATCGGCTCCAGATCGGCCAGCGCACCCGAGCGCAGGATGTCGGGACGCAGGACCGTGACGCCGTGCCGCCGCGCATCGGTCGTCAGGGACTGCGGGGAGTAGAAGCCCATCGGCTGGTTGCGCAGCAGCGCCGCCAGGAACGCGCCGGGATAGTGCAGCTTGAGCCACGAGCTGGCATAGACCAGCAGCGAGAAGCTCAGCGCGTGGCTCTCGGCGAAGCCGAAGTTCGCGAACGACTTGATCCGCTGGTAGATCGCCTCGGACTCCTCGGGCGTCAGGCCGTGGCGCGCCATGCCCGCGAAGAGCTTGTCCTCCAGCGACTCGATCCGCTCGATGCCGCGCTTGGACCCCATCGCGCGCCGCAGCAGATCGGCCTCGTCGCCCGTGCAGTCACCGATCGCGATCGCCATCTGCATCAGCTGCTCCTGGAACAGGGGCACGCCCAGCGTCCGCTCCAGCACCGGCTCGAGGATCGGGTGCGGGTACGTCACCGGTTCCTTGCCCATCGCGCGGCGGATGTACGGGTGCACCGCACCGCCCTGGATGGGTCCGGGGCGGATCAGCGCGATCTCGATCGCCAGGTCGTACGCCCGGCGGGGCTGCAGCCGGGGCAGGGTGCCGATCTGCGCCCGGCTCTCGACCTGGAACACCCCGATCGAGTCGGCCCGGCACAGCATGTCGTAGACCCCGGCCTCCTCCTTGGGCATCGAGTCCAGATCCCACTCCTCCCCCAGGTGCTCCGCAACGATGCGCATCGTGTGGTCGAGTGCGCCGAGCATCCCCAGGCCCAGCAGGTCGAACTTGACCAGCCCCATGAACTCGCAGGCGTCCTTGTCCCACTGCAGGACGGTGCGCTTGTCCATGCGGCCCCGCTCGATGGGACACACCTCGCCGACGGGGCGCTCGGTCAGGATCATGCCGCCGGAGTGGATGCCCAGGTGCCGCGGCGCGGTCATCAGCTGGCGGGCCAGCCCGGTCACCGGCGCGGGGACACCCTCGACGTCCTCGCTGCCCATCGCCCCCCAGCCGTCGATCTGCTTGGACCAGGCATCCTGCTGGCCCACCGAGTAGCCCAGCGCCTTGGCCGCATCGCGGATCGCGGAGCGGGGGCGGTAGCTGATGACATTGGCGACCTGCGCCGCGTTGTGGCGTCCGTACGTGTCGTAGACCCACTGGATGACCTCCTCGCGGCGGTCGGAGTCGAAGTCGACGTCGATGTCCGGCTCCTCCTCGCGGGTCGTGGCGAGGAAGCGCTCGAACGGCAGGTTGAAGAAGATCGAGTCGATCGCGGTGATCTCCAGGGCGTAGCAGAGCGCCGAGTTGGCCGAGGATCCTCGGCCCTGGCACAAGATCTTGCGGCTGCGCGCGAACTGGACGATGTCGTGGACGATCAGGAAGTAGCCCGGGAAGTCCTTCTCCTCGATGACCGCGAGCTCGCGCTCGATGCGCTCCCGGGCGGCCTGCTCGTTGCCGGCGTAGCGCTTGCGGATGCCGCGCTCGGCCAGGACCCGCAGCCAGCTCATCGCGGTGTGCCCCTCCGGGATGCCCTGGCGCGGCAGCCGCGGTGTCGCGGCGCGCAGGTCGAAGGCCAGCTCGTCGGCCAGCGGGACGGTGCGGGCCACCGCCCCCGGGTAGCGGCGGAACAGCAGCTGCATCTCCACCCCCGACCGCAGGTGCGCGGCCCCCGTCGCCGGCAGCCAGCCGTCCATCTCGGCCAGGCTGCGCCGCGCGCGGACCGCGGCCATCGCCGCGGCCATCCGGCCACCGGTGGGCTGGGCGAAGTGGACGTTGCCCGTCGCGATGGTCGCCAGGCCGTGATCGCGGGCCAGCTCGGCCAGGACGTCGTTGGCGGCGCTGTCGGTCGGGAAGCCGTGGTCGATGAGCTCGACGACCACGCCGTCTCGGCCGAAGCGCTCGGTGAGCAGGTCGAGCGCGGACGCCGCGGCCTCACGTCCGCCCGCGGCCAACGCCTGGCGGACGTGCCCCTTGCGGCATCCGGTCAGGACGACCCAGTGGTCGCGGCCCCGCTCGGCCAGCGCGTCCAGGTCGTAGACGGGGCGGCCCTTCTCGTCGCCGCGCAGCTGGGCGTCGGTGATCGCGGCGGCGAGCCGGTGATAGCCCTCGACACCCCGCGCCAGTGCCAGCAGGTGGGTGCCCTCCGGATCGGCGACCCCGTTCTGCGGGGTACGCAGCCCCAGCGACAGCTCGGCACCGTAGATCGTCCGCAGGCCGGCCGCCGGGTACTTGGCTGCCTCCTCGGCGAATCGCGGCGCCCCGTAGAAGCCGTCGTGATCGGTGATGGCCAGCCCGTGCAGCCCCAGCGCGATCGCCTCCTCGACGAGCACATCGGGACCGCTGGCGCCGTCCAGGAAGCTGAAGTGGCTGTGGCAGTGCAGCTCGGCATAGGGCACCGCGGGGGTGGCGGGTGGCTCTATCTGCTTGGGACCGGTCTTGCGCCGCTTGCGCGACCAGCCGGGTGCGTCCCCACCGTCGGGCTCGGGCCGTCCCGACAGCCGCCGCTCCAGATCGCGCCACGACACGTCCGGATTGTTGAACCCCATCAGGCCCCCCAACCCGCTGAGTGTGACGTTTGCGCGCCTTCGGACGCGTGCTGGCGCGCGGAAACGTCGCACTCAGCGGGGACGTCAGTCATAGCGGGCCTCGGTCCACCACTGGCCGGCCTCCACGATCATCAGGAAGGCGCTGCCGTCGACGCCGACGACCTGGAAGCGAGCGATCCGGCGGGCCGCCGCCTCGTCCCACCACTGGTCGTCGACCGGCCACGGCCCGGCCCACGCCGCGACGGGCTGCCAGCCCTGATCGGCCGCCACCCGGAAGCGCGCCGGCTCCCCCGTGACGACACCACGGCCGGAGACCCCGATCGGCTGCCCCTCGGCTCCGACGACCATGGCCTGCTGCGGCGAGGGATAGACCGTCGCCGGCGCCGGGGCGGGCAGGCTGCCGGGCCACGGCAGGGCAGCCGGCCGGCTCGCCACGGGACGCTCGCCCCACGGCGTCAGCAGGTGCCGCTCCCCCGGGCCGCGGCCGCCCTGCACCGTGACGGAGACGACCGACTCGTGCCCCACGATGCTCTGCACCCGGGCCACGCCCCGCTCGACCCGCTCGTCGGGGCCGCCGCCGAAGAGACTGTCGGCATGATCGCCCAACGGCTCGGTGACCTCGGGGATCAGTCGCACGGCGTCGACGGGGGCACGGATCGCGCCCTGGACCGACAGCTGCCAGCGGAGGCGATCAACCAGGTCGGTCGGCCCGAACCAGCGCGGATGCATCCAGCGCCGCGACGACGCCAGCGAGCCGTCGGCGTCGACCTCGATCAGCACCGTCGTGCACACCAGGCCGTGGCCGGCCAGATCGGTGACGAAGGCCTCGGCGGTGGTGCGCAGGCTGAAGGCGATGGGGTCGACCAGGTCCAGCGGCGGCTCCAGCACCAGCGTCGCGTCGAACTCCGGCGGCACCTGACGGCGGCTGATGGGGTGCGGGTCCTGACCCCGCGCCAGCCGGTGCAGCAGCGCCCCGTGCGTGCCGAACCGGGTGTGGACGTCGGACGGGGGCAGCGATGCGAAGTCGCCCAGCGTCCGCAGCCCCATGCGGCGCAGCAGGCCCACCAGATCGGCGTCGTCGAGGGCGTCGATCGGCAGGTCGTGCAGGAACTCCCCCGAGCCCCCGGCCGGGACGACGAGGCTGTCCTGGGCGAGCGCCCGGCGGGCCGCCTGCTCCGCGGCGAACAGTCCGTCGGCGACCCCGGCGCGCACGTCCCACACACCGAGACCGACCAGGCGCTCGGCGATGACGGCAGCCGCCTCGGCCTCGCCGCCGTAGAACCGGGACGGCACCGCGATCGCGCACAGCCCGGGCCGCAGCGGGGCGACCCCGGGGCTGAGCTCCTCGATCGCGGTCAGCACCGCCTCGAAGGCGCGCGCATCGGCGTCGGGGTGGTGATCGTGCAGGACGAGCCCGGGGCACCGCGACTGGGCGTCACGGCGCCGCATGCCTCGGCGGACGCCCTCGGACCGGGCGGCCTGCGAGCAGGCCAGCACCTGCCCCTTGTCGATCACGGCGGCCGGCACGGACGCGGGCACGTCGACCGCCACGATCGGCCAGTCCGGCGCCCACAGCACCATCGTGCGGGCCATCAGGACACGCTCCGCAGACGGGTCGGCGCCTCGACCGACGCGGGGCTCTCGACCCGGCGGATGACCTGCGAGGCATCGGGCAGCCACAGCCGGCGGCGGCGGGCCGGAGCCGTGCCCCGCTGCACCTCGACCGTGGCCTGGCGAGCCTGCAGATGGCCGTGACCACGTCCCAGGCCCGCCCACTCGACATCGCGCAGCATGACCCGCGCCTCGCTGCGCGGCCAGTCACCGTACGAGATCAGGATGCCGCCCCGCTGGCGCAGCCGGGCAGCGATGCGGGCCGCGTCCTTGGCGCCGACCGTCGAGGGCGCCCGCAGCACCACGACGGCGAGCACGTCGATCAGGGCCGCGGTGACCTCGAGCCAGGCCTCCCCCGGATCGGGCACCAGGATCGTCCGGCGCAGCTCGACACCAGCCGCCGCCGCCGACTCGAGGCCCAGCTCGGCCGAGCCTACGACCCCGCACCAGGCGCCATCGGCCGACGGGCCGGCCATGAGCGCCGTGACCAGGCTCATCGAGTCGACCGAGTAGGCCGACCCCGCCTGCAGCTGCAGCAACCCGGCGAAGGCGGGGTGCGTGGCCACGGGCTGGGCGGCAGGACGACCCTGCATCTGGTCGACCCGCGCCCGCAGCTCGCTCAGGGTGGGGGCGGCAACGTTCACTCATCCATGATCGAACATATGTTCGATCGAGTCAATCTCGCGAGTGGCGCAAACCCATCCCCGAGTGGCGCAGATTGGGACGACACGCCGTCTCAAAAAGTCCGATCTGCGCCACTCGCGGATTTCGTGGGTGGGTGGGTGGGTCAGGCGCCGAGCTGGATGGAGGCTCCCGGGATCGCGTCGAGCAGGCGGCGCGTGTACTCCTCGCTCGGGTGATCGAACACCTGGCTGACCGATGCGGACTCCACGACCTTGCCGTTCTGCATGACCAGGACGTCGTCGGCGATCTGCCGCACGACCGCCAGGTCGTGCGTGATGAACAGATAGCTGAGCCCGAGCTCGGCCTGCAGCTCGTTGAGCAGCTCCAGGATCTGTGCCTGCACCAGGACGTCCAGCGCCGAGACCGCCTCGTCGCAGATCACGACCTCCGGGTCCAGCGCCAGGGCACGGGCGATCGCCACGCGCTGCCGCTGACCACCGGACAGCTCGCCGGGATAGCGCGACATCACCGTCGTCGGCAGCGAGACCCGGTCGAGCAGGTTGCGCACCTTGGCCTCGCGCTCCTTCTTGGTGCCGACGTTGTGCGTGCTCAGCGGCTCCTCGATCGACTGATAGATCGAGAACAGCGGATCCAGCGAGGCGTACGGGTTCTGGAACACCGGCTGCATCTGACGACGCAGCCGGAGCCGCTCGGCCTTGGTCTTGAGATCACGCAGGTTGTGGCCGTCGAACTCGACGCTTCCCGAGGTCGGCGGGAGCAGGTCCAGCACCATGCGGGCCACCGTGGACTTGCCCGATCCGGACTCGCCCACGATCGCGGTCGTGGTGCCACGACGCAGCCGGAACGACACATCGTCCACGGCCTTGAAGTCCACCTTCTGCCACGGCTTGGCGCCGCGCAGCGTGAAGACCTTGGTCAGGTTGTCCACGACGATGATGTCGTCGCGGCCCTCCCCCAGGGCCTCGCTGGCCTCCAGCTCCGCGGCGATCTCGGCGGCAGTCTGCACCGCCTGCTCGCGCACCTCGGCACGAGCCGCGGTGACCGATGACAGCCGCTGCGACGCCAGCGACGGCGCCTTGGCCACGAGTCGCTTCGTGTACGGGTGCTCCGGGTTCTGCAGGATCTCCCGGGCCGGGCCGGACTCGACGACCTTGCCGCGGTACATCACGACGAGGTGGTCGGCACGCTCGGCGGCCAGGCCCAGGTCGTGGGTGATCAGCATGACCGCGACGCCCAGGGTGTCGGTGAGGCTGTCGAGATGGTCCAGGATCTGCTTCTGGACCGTGACGTCGAGGGCCGAGGTCGGCTCGTCGGCGATCAGCAGCTTGGGACGTGCCGCCAGGCCCATCGCGATCAGCGCGCGCTGCCGCATGCCGCCGGAGAACTCGTGCGGGTACTGGCGGGCGCGACGCTCGGCATCGGGCAGACCAGCCTCCTCCAGCAGCTCGACGACGCGCTTGTCGGCGGCCGCACCCGTGGCGACCCCGTTGGCGACCAGCGCCTCCTTGATCTGGGTGCCGACCCGCCACAGCGGGTTGAGGTTGGACATCGGGTCCTGCGGGACGAGACCGATCGACGACCCGCGCAGGGCCATGATCTGCTTGCGACCACCCTTGGCGATGTCATTGCCCTCGAACAGGATGGATCCGCCGGTGATCTCGCCGTTGCCGGGCAGCAGGCCGATCACGGCGTGCGCGAGGGTCGACTTGCCCGATCCGGACTCACCGACGATCGCGATGGTCTGGCCGGGGTAGATCGTCAGGCTCGCGCCGTCGACCGCGGTCAGGATCTGCTTGCCGGCACGGAAGCCGACCTTGAGATCGTCGATCTGCAGCAGCGGCTGGGTGCTCACGGGGTTGGAGCTCACTTCTTCCTCGCCTTCGGGTCGAGCGCCTCACGGACGGCCTCACCCAGCAGGATGAAGCCCAGCACGGTGAAGGCCAGCGCCGTGGCCGGCACGAACATGACGCTGAGGTTCTGGCCGGAACGGACCTGGTTCTGTGCGGCGGAGATGTCATTGCCCCACGAGACGACGTTGCTGGGCAGGCCGAGGCCCAGGAACGACAGGGACGACTCGGCGACGATGAACACGCCCAGCGAGATCGTGGAGGCCACGATGACCGGGGCCAGCGCGTTCGGCACGATGTGCTTGCGCAGGTTCTTCATCTTCGAGGCACCGATCGCCGTGGCGGCGTCGACGAACTCGAGGTTCTTGATCTCCAGCACCGCACCACGCATCTGACGGGTGATCTGCGGCCAGGCGAACAGCGACAGGGCCGCCACCACGACGAACACCGAGCCCCAGAACCCACGGTTCGGGAAGGTGTTGTTGAGCACCGAGATGACCACGATGCAGGCCAGCAGCAGCGGGATCGAGAAGAAGATGTCGCTGAAGCGCGAGATCAGGGTGTCGACGATGCCGCCGTAGAAACCGGCGATCGCGCCGGTGATCATGCCCAGGATCGCGGTGAGGATCGTGGTGAGCAGGCCGATCGTGACCGAGGCGCGCGCACCGTGGACCGTACGGGCCCACACATCGGCACCCTGCTGGGTGAAGCCGAACGGGTGGCCGTTGGAGGCCGGCTCGAAGCTGTTCTCCAGCGAGGCCTTCTGCGGATCGACGCTGGTGAACAGCGACGGGAAGAAGATCATCGCGGCGATGACCAGCAGGATCGCCGTGGCGACCCAGAACAGAGGCGAGGTGCGCAGTCGCTTCCACGCCTCCTTCCACTGGTTCTCCGGCACGGCGTCGACGTCGACGGCGTCGATCGCCCGCAGCGGGGTCTCCTCGAGAGGGGCGACGTAACGCTCCTGGCCCGGACGTGTCTCAGACATAGCGGATCCTCGGGTCGAGTACGGCGTAGATGAGATCGACCAGCAGGCTCATGAGCACATAGACCATGACCATGAAGGTCACGATGGCCACGACCGTGGAGGTCTCACCCTTGGCAATGGCCGTGTAGGCCGCATTGCCGATGCCGGGGATGTTGAAGATGGTCTCGGTGATGATCGCCCCGGCCATCAGCGAGCCGAGGTTGATGCCGATGTAGGTGACGACCGGCACCAGGGAGTTGCGCAGCACGTGGTTGCGCACCACGAGGCGGTTCGACAGCCCCTTGGCGCGGGCGGTGCGGACGTGGTCGGCGGTGAGGTTCTCGGCGACCGAGGTGCGGGTCAGGCGGATCGTGTAGGCGAAGTTCGCGATCGCCAGCACGATGGCCGGCAACAGCAGCTTGCCGATGTTCCAGTCCGGCCCGACGGTGGGCTCGACCCAGCCGAGCTTGACGCCGAAGATCAGCTGCAGCACGAAGCCGAGCACGAAGATGGGGATCGACAGCAGGGCCAGCGAGATGACCAGCATCGAGGAGTCGAACCAGCCGTTGCGGCGCAGCCCGGCCAGGGTGCCGAGGCCGATGCCGAGGATCGCGTCGATCAGCAGGGCCATGACGGCCAGCGTCACGGTGACCGGGAAGGTCTGCCCGATCAGCTCGATGACCGGCTGGCCGGCGAAGGTCTCGCCGAAGTCCAGCGTGATCGCGCTCTTGACGAACTGGAGCCACTGGATGAACAAGGGGTCGTCCAGATGGTACTGAGCAGCGAGCGCATCGCGGACCTCGTCAGAGACGGGCTTGTTGCCGGCGAGGTTGAGGATCGGGTCACCCGGGCGAAGCTTCAGCAGGATGAACAGGATCAGCGTCGCGCCGAGGAACACCGGAATGGTCTGCAGCAATCGCTTGCCGACGTACCACCACACGATTGACCTCCTGGGGTCGTGGAAGGGGTGGGCCCGCGCCAACGGTACTCCTGCGAGCACGCGTCAGACGCGGCGACCGGATGCGCACCGATCGAGAGCGGGCGGAAGAAACGGAGGCGACCCCAGCCGGGGTCGCCTCCGCTTCGTCACCTAGGACAACGGACGACTACTTCGTGAGCTTGTAGTAGTCCGGCTTCTGCTGCCAGTTGAACTCGAAGCCCTTGAGCTTCGTCGACGTCGCAGCCGTGGCGTTCTGGTACCACAGCGGAACGGCCGGCAGGTCCTTGAGCAGGATGGTCTGCGCCTGGCTGATCAGCTTGTAGCGATCGTCGCCGGTCGCCGAGGAGGCCTGCTGGACCAGCTTGTCGAACTCCTTGTTGCTGTAGTCACCGTCGTTCGAACCAGCGCCCGTGGCGTAGATCGGTCCGAGGTAGTTCAGCATCGACGGGTAGTCCGCCTGCCAACCGGTACGGAACGCGGTCTTGATCGTGCGATCGGTGATGTCCTTGCGGAGCTCATCGAACGTCGGGTAGACCTTGCCGGACGAGTCGATGCCCAGCGTCGTCTTGATCTGGTTGGTGACCGCGTCGACGAACTCCTTGTTTCCGGCGCCGTCGTTGTTGTACGCGAGCTGGAACGAACCGGTCCACTTCTGGATGGCGTCCGCCTGCGCCCACAGCTTCTTGGCCTCATCGGCGTTGTACTGCAGGACCTCGTTGCCGGGCACGTCCTCGACCCAACCGTCGAGCACCGGGGAGGTGAAGTCGGTCGCCGGGGTACGCGTGTTGTTGAAGATCTTGTCCGTGATCTGACCGCGGTTCAGCGCCATCGAGATCGCCGCACGACGCAGCTCGCCCTCTTCACCCGAGAAGTGCTTGAGGCGCTCGGGGATCGTGAAGGAGGAGAAGTTCGAGCCGGGCTCGTTGTACGCCGTGACCTTCTTGTCGCTCTCGAAGGTCTTCAGGGCGCTCGGCGGGACCTGGTCCAGGACGTCGAGGTTGTTGGACTGGACGTCGGTGTAAGCCGCGTCCGTTCCGCCACCGGCGTAGAACTTGAAGATCAGGCCGTCGTTCTTGGGCTTGTGCGCACCGGTGTAGTCCGGGTTGGGCACGAGCGAGATCTGCTTGTTGCGCTCCCAGCCGCTCTTGCTCAGCTTGTACGGGCCGTTGCCGATGGGACGCTCGCCGAACTCCTTGGTGATCTTGCCCGAGGCGTCGTAGGCCGCGTCGGGGACCGGGAAGTACGCCGAGTAGCCGAGGCGCAGCGGGAAGTCCGACTCCGGCTCCTTCAGCGTGATCGTGAACGAGGTGTCGTCGATGATCTTCAGGCCGGAGATCGTGTCGGCGCCGTCGACGGTGTAACCCTCTTCGTCGGTGCCCTCGATCGGGTAGAAGAAGTAGTTGTTGAGCTGCTTGTTGGCAGCCGTCGCGCCATAGTTCCACGCGTTGACGAAGGACTTGGAGGTCACGTCGGAGCCGTCGGTGAACTTCCAGGGCTTGAGCTTGACGGTCCAGACGGTGCTGTCCTCGTTGGGCTCGATCGACTCGGCGACCTCATTGACCACGGAGCCGTCGGAGTTGTAGGCCGTCAGACCCGAGAACAGGTTCTGCAGAGGATCGCCACCGCCGACCTCGTTCGTCGCGGTCGGGATCAACGGGTTCTGCGGGTTGGTGCCGTAGACCGTGATCACGTTGCCGTCGCTCGAGCTCTTGCTGTCACTGTCGCCACCGCAGGCGGCAAGTGTCAGGCTCGCAACGGCAACCAGGGCCACACCCGCAAGGCGTGTACGCCGGGTGAGTCGCATGGAATCCTCCTGTGAATTATGTTCTGCACGCTGGCGCGCGCCCCTTATGACTATCACCGGGAAAGGTCCCCGAACAGGGCGGGGGTCCGGCTTAACCAAAGTGTCACCAAAAATGTCAATAGCCCCCGCGGGTGGCCTGCCGTGGTCCGTACAGGTCACCCCGCCGTCCGCAGGGCATGACGACGGCCGGCCCCCGCAGAGCGGAGACCGGCCGTCGTGGGGAGCTGGAGTCAGCCCTTGCGCTTCTTGATCTCGTCGGTCGCCTGCGGGAGTACTTCCTTCAGATCTCCCACGACACCGAAGTCGACGAGCTCGAAGATCGGCGCCTCGTCGTCCTTGTTGACCGCGACGATCGTCTTGGACGTCTGCATGCCGGCGCGGTGCTGGATCGCACCCGAGATGCCGTTCGCGACGTACAGCTGCGGCGAGACCGTCTTGCCGGTCTGGCCCACCTGGAAGGTGTGCGGGTACCAGCCGGAGTCGACCGCGGCGCGCGAGGCGCCGACAGCTGCGCCGAGCGAGTCCGCGAAGGCCTCGACGGCGGTGAAGTCGCCACCGGTGCCACGGCCGCCGGACACAACGATCGCGGCCTCGGTCAGCTCGGGACGACCCGAGGCGGCCTTCTCCTTGGACGAGGTGATCTTGGCGGTCTTGGCCGCATCGGAGATCTCGGCCGTGACGGCCTCGACGGTTCCGGCGCCCGTGACGGCCTCGGGAGCGGTCGAGTTGGGCTTCACCGTGATGATCGGCGTGCCCTGGCTGACCTGCGCCTGGACCGTGAAGTTGCCGGCGAAGACCGACTGGGTCGTGGTGATGGTGTCACCGGCGACCTGGACGTCGACCGCGTCGCCGATCCAGCCGGACTGGGTCTTCAGCGCCACGCGGGCGCTGATCTCCTTGCCCTCGGTGCTGGCACCGGCGAGGACGGCGGCGGGGCTCTTCTCGGACACGAGCTGCGCGAGCGCCTCGGCCTTGGGGCCCACGAGGTACTCACCGAATGCGGCGTCGTCGAAGGTGTAGATCTTCTCGGCGCCGTACTCGGCAAGGACGCCGTTGTCAGCCGCTCCGAAGACGACCGCGGACGGCTCGCCGATGCGGCGGGCGATCGTGAGCAGCTCGAGCGACGGCTTGGTGACCTTGCCGTCGACGGCGTCGATCAGTACGAGTACTTCAGTCATGTCAAATCCCTTTTTCCGTCGAGTCTTCTCAGACGAACTTCTTGGAGGCGAGGAACTCGACGAGCTTGGCGCCGCCGTCTCCCTCGTCGGTCACGATCTCGCCGGCGGTGCGCGGCGGGCGGGGCTCGAAGGACTCGACCTTCGTCCAGGCGTTGTCCAGGCCGACGGAACCGGCGTCGATGCCCAGGTCCTCCAGCGTCCACTCCTGGACGTCCTTCTTCTTGGCGGCCATGATGCCCTTGAAGGACGGGTAGCGGGCCTCGCCGGTCTGGTCGGTGACCGACAGCACGAGCTTGCCGGTGGCCTCGATCTCCTGCGTGGCGACATCGCCGTCGCGGCGGATCTTGACCGTGTCGCCGTCGACCGTGATCTCCGAGGCGAAGGTGACGGCCGGCAGGCCGAGGCGCTCGGCGACGAGGGTCGGGACGACGCCCAGGCCGGCGTCGGTGGACGCCATGCCGAACACGACGAGGTCGTAGTCGAGCTTCTCGATCGCCTTGGCCAGGACCAGCGAGGTCGCGAACGCGTCGGATCCGTGGATCGCGTCGTCCTGCACGTGGACGCCGGCGTCGGCGCCCATCTGCAGGGCCTTGCGCACCGCGTCGGCCGCCTGCTCGGGCCCGACCGTCAGCACCGTGACGTCGCCGTCGCCGGCCTCCACGATCTGCAGCGCCTGCTCGACCGCGTACTCGTCGAGCTCGGAGAGCAGACCGTCGACACCAACCCGGTCGACGGTGTTATCGGCGCTGAAGGTCCGGTCGGCCGTGGCGTCGGGGACGTACTTCACAGCGACAACGATTTTGGTCACGAGGACCCTCCTGTGAATCTGGGGCACGACGACCAGACGGCCGTCGCGTCAGTCAGTGGACTGTGGTGGAGCCACCTTGTCACGCCGGAACGCATCCTTGTTAGGTGGCCCTACTTCATCTGAATGTTACCCAAGCGTAAGAACCCGGGCGACCTGTCACAGGCATGCCGTAGGTCACATCGGGGATGTTTCGGGCCCTAGTCCCGCGGCCGGGGACGCAGCACCGACTGGGCGACCAGGCCCACCATCAGATAGCCGATCGACCCGGCACCCCACGCCACGAGCGCCTCCTTGGTGTCGGCCTTCGCACCGCTGAACGAGAAGACGTCCCGCAGCGGGCCCACCAGGACGTCACACGTCCCGGAGACCAGGTCGTACGGCTGCCCGGAGTCGGCGTCCAGCCCGACCAGCAACGCGCCGACGGCCAGGACCACCGAGCAGATCAGTCCGATGGTGCCGATCAGGCCAGCGAGCACGGACCGGATCAGCCGTCGACCGCCGGCGCTCGTCGCTCCTGCACGCAGCCGCTGCCCCAGCGGCGTCCTGGGCTCGCGGGGCGGCTCCACGATGCGGTCGCGCTTGGCCGCCCGTTCGCGACCGTCCTCCTGACGGGCCGGACGGGTCGCGGATCGCTCAGGTGCGTCGGACGACTCTTTTTTTGGTCGTGGGGGCGAGGGCCGCGGGCTCGTCATTCACCTCCGCGGGCGGTTGGGGATCGGACTCGTCCGCGGGTGCGTCGTCCAGCGGCATCCCGGCGGCGGTCTGGGCGACCCGCTCGGCCTCCGCCGCGGCGGCCTCGAGCCACTCCAACGCCGTGCGCTCGGCCTCCTGCAGCTTCTCCTGCACGGCCACCTGGGCTGCGGCGACCTGCTCGCGCGCATCCTGCTGCGCCCGCTCGGCGACCCGTCGGGCCTCTTCGTGGGCAGCGGCGATCCGGGCCGCGGCCTCCGTCTCGGCCTCGGCCAGCTTGGCCGCGGCCTGCGCCGCCACCTCGTCGGCCTGGGCGCGAGCGGCGTCGAGAAGGCGCTGCGCCTCCTGCTCGGCCAGCTCGAGCCGGCGCTGGGCGGTCGCCCCCGCCTCGTTCTGGGCCTGCTCGGCCAGGCGCCGTGCCTCGTCCTCCGCCTGCTCGATGCGGTGCTGGGCCTCCTGCTCGGCCGCGGCGACCCGCTCGTCGGCAGCCTGCTCGGCAGCCTTGAGCTGGGCGGCGACGAGCTCACGCTGCGCCTCCTCGTCCGCGGTGACGCGGGCCGATGCCGCGGCGCGCTCACGGGCGGACTGCTCCATCACACGGGCGGCCTCGGCGCGGGCCGCGGCGACCCGCTGCTGGGCGGCGGCACTGGCAGCCGCGAGCCTCTCGGCAAAGGTCGTCTGCGCCGACGTGGCCTCCAGCGTCTCGATGACCGGCTCCTCCACGACGACAGGGCCCGGGACCTGCTCCGGCTCGGGCTCGGCCGGCTCCGGGTCCGGGACCGGTTCGGCCTCCGGCTCGGGCTGGGGCTCCGGCTCGGGTATCGACTCGGCCTGGGGCACGATCGCCGGCTCCATCTCCATCTCGGCGGCCGGTTCGGGGTCGGCGACCGGCTCAGGACGAGCGGCCTGCCGGCGTGAGGCGGCGAAGGACTTGGCAGCCGCGCGCTCGGCGCGACGCTTCTCGGCAGCGGCCTGACGCGCAGCGCGTGTCGCCGCGCGGCGCGCCCGCGGGCTGTTGTCATCGTCCAGCTGCAGCGCGGCGTCCGGCTGTGGGGGCTGTGAGTCGGTCATGACTGCCTTTCATCTACCGCTGTGACACGTCCGGTCAGTATGCCCGCCATCCGTCCGGTCTGCCACGCGCCTGCAGCGGCGAGAACCGATCGGCCGGGAACGGGTGGGACCGGCTCAGACGAACCAACGAGCCAGCCGTGATTTGGTCCCGCGGGATCTGCGGACGATCCCCGCGCCCCTCCGCGCGAGCGAGGTCGGGCGGCACCCTGCATGATGGGGGTCTACTACTGGGTAATAAAGGAGGCCGGGTGCGGATCGCACTGCTGTCGTACCGGACCAAGGAGCACTGCGGCGGCCAGGGCGTCTACGTCAGGCACCTGAGCCAGGGGCTGGCCGAGCTCGGCCACGAGGTCGAGGTGTTCTCCGGACAGCCGTATCCCGAGGACCTGGATCCACGGGTCGCGCTGACGAAGGTCCCGAGCATGGACTTCTTCCGCGAGCCCGATCCTTTCCGCACGCCCCGTCCCAGCGAGTTCCGCAGCGCGACCGACGTCCTGGAGTACGCGCTCACGCTGACCGGCTGCTTCGCCGAGCCGCTGACGTTCACCCTGCGTGCCTCGCGCCTGCTCAAGAAGCGCGTCGCCGACTTCGACATCGTGCACGACAACCAAAGCCTCGGCTACGGACTGCTGGCGATCATGCGACGGATGCCGCTGGCCGCCACGGTGCACCACCCGATCAGCCGCGACCGACGGGTCGACCTGGCCGCCGCGAAGACCTGGAAGCGCAAGCTGTCGGTGGCCCGGTGGTACGGATTCGTCCCGATGCAGGCCCGCGTCGCGCGGCGGATCCCGATCGTCCTCGCGGTGGCCGGCACCTCGGCGGCCGACTCGGTCAACGACTTCGACCTCGACCAGGAGCAGATGCGCGTCGTCCCCCTCGGCGTCGACACCGAGCTGTTCGCCCCGTCCGAGGACCGTGTCCCCGGACGCATCGTCGCGATCGCCAGCGCCGACCGGCCGCTGAAGGGAGTCGTGCACCTGCTCGAGGCGCTCGCGAAGGTGCGCACCGAGCACGACGTGCACCTCGAGCTCGTCTCGAACCTCGAGCCCGGCGGCCCCACCGAGCGCCGTATCGCCGAGCTGGGCCTCACCGATGCCGTGCACGTCGTCAACGGGATCTCCGACGAGGAGCTCGGCGCCCTGCTGGCATCCGGGGAGATCATGTGCGTGCCGTCGTTGTACGAGGGCTTCTCGCTGCCGACCGTCGAGGCGATGTCGTGCGGCACCCCGATCGTCGCGACCCGCGCCGGCGCGCTGCCCGAGGTCGTCGGCACCGATGAGAACGGTGACAGCGAGTGCGCCGTCCTGGTCGAGCCGGGAGACGCCGATGCCCTGGCCGCCGCGATCCGCGGTCTGGTCGACTCCCCCGAGACACGCGCTCGTCTCGGCGCCGCCGGACGCCGGCGCGCCGTCGAGCGCTACAGCTGGACGGCGGTCGCCGAGGCGACCGTCGCCGCCTACACCGAGGCCATCGATGCCATGACCGCAAGGAACCGCCATGCTGACCGTTGACTTCGACCGACTGAGGGTCGGCCGCCGCACCCGCTTCATCGACGTCGGCGCCGGCGCCGGCCGTCACTCCTACGAGGCGCTGCGCCGTGGCGCCGACGTCATCGCCTATGACATGGACGAGGTCGAGCTCAAGGGCGTCGACGGCATGTTCGGCGCGATGGCCGAGGTCGGCGAGGTCCCGCCGGGCGGTTCCGCGCAGGTCGAGGTCGGCGACATCCTCGACATGCCCTACGAGGACGGCTCGTTCGACGTCGTGCTGGCCTCGGAGATCCTGGAGCACGTCCCCGAGATCGACCAGGCCATCGCCGAGCTCGTGCGCATCACCGCGCCGGGCGGCATCCTGGCCGTCACGGTCCCCCGCTGGCTGCCCGAGCGCATCTGCTGGGCCCTGTCGGACGAGTACCACGCCAACGAGGGCGGGCACATCCGCATCTTCAAGGCCGATGAGCTGCAGTCCTCGATCGAGGCGCACGGACTGACGATGACGCACCGCGAGCACGCCCACGCACTGCACGCGCCCTACTGGTGGATCAAGTGCGCCGTGGGCGTCAACCGCGACCAGCACCCGCTCGTCCGCGCGTACCACCGCCTGCTGGTGTGGGACATGATGAAGGCCCCGGCGGCCACCCGTCTGACCGAGCGGGCCCTCAACCCGTTGATCGGCAAGAGCGTGGCGCTCTACTTCAGCAAACCGTTCTGACGATGACGACACCTTTTGTCCCGGGGGTGCTGACCGCGGCGCAGGTCGAGCAGACCGCCGCCTCGATCGAGGCGACCCAGCTGCCGTCCGGCGCCATCCCGTGGTTCGAGGGCGGCCACACCGATCCGTGGGACCACGTCCAGGGCGCGATGGCGCTGACCGCGGCGGGCCGGCTCGATGCCGCCGTCCAGGCGTACGAGTGGTCGCGGACCGAGCAGCGCGCGGACGGCTCGTGGGCGATCCGCTACGACGGCGACGTCGTCACCGACCCCAACACCGACTCCAACTTCTGTGCCTACCTGGCCACCGGCGTGTGGCACCACTGGCAGGCCACCGGCGACCGGTCCTTCCTGGACCGGATGTGGCCCGTCGTGGAGCGTGGCCTCGACGCGGCCCTGGCGATGCAACGACCCGATGGCGCCGTCGTGTGGGCCTCGGCCCGCGGCGTCGCCGAGCCGGATGCCCTGGTCACCGGCAACGCCAGCATCCACCTGAGCCTGCGGTGCGGGCTCGCGCTGGCCGCTGCCGTGGGTGGGAGCCGGCCCGACTGGGAGCTGTCCGCCGCACGGCTGCGCCACGTCCTCGATGAGCATCCCGAGGTGTTCGCGGCCAAGCCGACCCACGCGATGGACTGGTACTACCCCGTGCTGGGTGGCGCCCTCCCCCGCTCCACCGCCGAGGCGCACATCGACCACCGCTGGGACGAGTTCGTGACCGATGATCTCGGATCCCGCTGCGTCAGCACCAATCCGTGGGTGACGGGCGCCGAGACGTGCGAGCTGGTGCTGGCCCTGGACGTGCTGGGCCGGACCGAGGACGCCATCGCCCAGCTCGCCGCCATGCAGCACCTGCGCGAGGCCGACGGCTCGTACTGGACCGGGCTCGTCTACGACGAAGGCGTCCGCTGGCCGGTCGAGCGCACGACGTGGACCGGCGCGACGGTCGTCCTGGCGGCCGATGCGCTGTCCCGCACGACCCCGGCCAACGGACTGTTCCGTGGCGCCGGGCTCCCCCTGTGCGACTGGAAGGTCGATACCCCATGCCCCCTGTGAGCTTTCCCGCCGAGCTGGCCGCACTGGTCGACGCGACCCGCGGCTTCATGCCGGCCGACGAGGGCCTGGCGCTGCACGCCGCCGCGACGGAGTACCTGCAGGGCGGTGTCGCGATGGAGATCGGCACGTACTGCGGCAAGTCGACGATCTACCTGGCGCACGCCGCCTCGGTGACCGGTTCGACCGCGGCGACGATCGACCACCACCGGGGCTCCGAGGAGCAGCAGCCCGGCTGGGAGTACCACGACGAGTCGGTCGTCGACCCCGAGCTGGGGCTCATGGACACCCTGCCCTTCGCGCGGCGGGCGATCGCCGCATCGGGCCTGGAGGAGTTCGTGGTGCTGATGGTCGGCCGCTCGTCGGCGATCTCGCGCTGGTGGCAGTCGCCGCTCGACCTGGTGTTCATCGACGGTGGGCACACCGAGGAGGCGGCGCAGGCGGACTTCCACGGCTGGGCGCCGCACGTGCGCCTCGGCGGCGCGCTGGTCATCCACGACGTGTTCCCCGATCCCGCCGACGGCGGCCAGGCCCCGTACCGGATCTACCGGCAGGCCCTGGACAGCGGTGAGTTCGTGGAGCGCTCGGTCACCGGGTCGCTGCGCGTCCTGCAGCGGGTCGTGCTCTCCGCGCACGTGCACTAGCCCGAGGCGGTGTCCCAGCCACCCATCACTGCTGTGACAGGTGGCTGGGACACCGCTCCCCCGGGGTCAGGCTTCCGGGGCCAGCCAGAGGACGCCGCTGGGCGGCAGCTGCAGCACGGCGGACGCCTCGAAGCCGTGCATCGGGACCTCCTCGGCCTCGACCGCGCCGAGGTTGCCGACCCCCGAGCCGCCGTAGATCTCGGCGTCCGTGTTGAGGACCTCGCGCCAGGTCCCGGCCGACGGCAGGCCGATCCGGTAGTCCAGGTGCGGCTCCCCCGCGAAGTTGGCGATGCACGCCACCTGCGAGCCGTCCGAGCCGATGCGCAGGAAGGCGATGACGTTGCCCGCGGTGTCGCTGGCGTCGATCCAACGGAATCCCTGCGGCTGGTCGTCGATCGTCCACAGTGCGGGCGCCGAGCGGTAGAACGAGTTGAGATCGCCGACCAGCTGCTGGATGCCCCGGTGCAGCGGGTCGTCGAGCTGGTCCCAGGCCAGCGAGCCCGACTCGGCCCACTCGGTCTCCTGGCCGAACTCGCCGCCCATGAACACCATCTGCTTGCCGGGGTGGGCCCACATGAAGGCCAGCAGACCGCGCACGCCGGCTGCCTTGTTCCAGGCGTCGCCGGGCATGCGGCCCCACAGCGATCCCTTGCCGTGGACGACCTCGTCGTGCGACAGCGGCAGCACGAAGTTCTCGCTGAACGCGTAGTCGATCGAGAACGTCATCTCGCCGTGGTGGTACGACCGGTGGATGGGGTCGTTGCCGAGGTAGGACAGCGTGTCGTGCATCCAGCCCATGTTCCACTTGAAGCCGAAGCCGAGCCCGCCCTCGCTGGTCGGCCGGCTGACACCGGGCCACGCGGTCGACTCCTCGGCGATCATCATGACGTCGGGGTGGTGCTTGTAGACCGTGGCGTTGAGCTCCTGCAGCATCTGCACGGCCTCGAGGTTCTCGCGGCCGCCGTGCACGTTGGGCACCCACTCGCCCTCGTTGCGGGAGTAGTCCAGGTACAGCATGGACGCGACGGCGTCCACGCGCAGGCCGTCGAGGTGGAACTCCTCGAACCAGTACAGGGCGTTGGCGACCAGGAAGTTGCGCACCTCGCGGCGCCCGAAGTCGAACACGTAGGTGCCCCAGTCGGGCTGCTCGCCGCGGCGCGGATCCGGGTGCTCGTACAACGGGGTGCCGTCGAAGCGGGCCAGCGCCCACTCGTCCTTCGGGAAGTGCGCCGGCACCCAGTCCACGATGACGCCGAAGCCGCGGCGGTGCAGCTCGTCGACGAACCAGCGGAAGTCGTCCGGGGACCCGAAGCGGGACGTCGGCGCGTAGTAGGACGTGACCTGGTAGCCCCACGAGCCGCCGAAGGGATGCTCGGCGACCGGCATCAGCTCGACGTGCGTGAAGCCCGTCTCGGCCAGGTAGTCGGCCAGCTCGTGGGCCAGCTGACGGTAGTCCAGGCCGGGCCGCCACGAGCCCAGGTGCATCTCGTAGATGCTCATCGGCGCGTGCAGCGGCGACGTCTTGGCCCGCTCGGCGATCCACGCGTCATCGGTCCAGGTGTGGGTCGAGCGGGTCACGACCGATGCCGTCGCCGGTGGCACCTCGGTGCCGAAGGCCATCGGATCGGCCTTCTCACGCCACACGCCGTCGGGGCCCTGGATGCGGAACTTGTAGGCCGTGCCGGTCCCGACGCCCGGGACGAACAGGGACCAGACCCCCGAGCCGATGGGACGCATAGCGTGCTGGTCGCCGCCCCAGAAGTTGAAGTCGCCGATGACCTGCACGGCCTGGGCGTTGGGCGCCCAGACCGAGAAGGAGGTGCCGTCGGTGGGGCCGTCCGGTCCGTCGTACGTCCGCGGATGGGCGCCCAGCACCTCCCACAGGCGTTCGTGCCGGCCCTCGGCGATCAGGTGCAGGTCGAGCTCACCGATCGCGGCGGGCCACTGGAAGATGTCGGTCATGATCAGCTGCCTTCGGTCATGATGCGTTCGATCGAGGCCAGCGGCACGACCAGCCAGTCCGGCCGGTTGGCGTGCTCGTAGGACACCTCGTACACGGCCTTGTCCAGCTCGAGCGCACGCAGCAGCGCGGTGCTGTCGCGGGGGTCGGAGCCGGCGATCTTGGCGTAGCCGTCACAGAACGCATCGCGGTTGTGGCGGGCCCAGCTCATCCCCGCCTCGGTGAGGAGCGGGTCGGCCGGCTGGCCCACCAGCAGCTGCTGGGCGGCGTAGTCGAAGGAGCGCAGCATCCCGGCGACGTCACGCAACGCCGATCGCAGCGCGGCCCGCTCGGCGATCGAGGCCGCGGGCTCGCCCTCGAAGTCCAGCAGCAGCCAGCCGTTGAGGGTGCGCAGCACCTGCCCCAGGTGCAGGTCGCCGTGCACGTACTGCATCTCGACGGGCACGGGCACCGAGCGGATCTCCTCGAAGGCCGAGCGCAGGCCCGGCACGTGCGGCACCAGCTCGGGCACCTGGGCGGCGACCCGGTCGAGCCGTTCGGTCATCGCATCGACGGTGGCGTCCAGGTTGTCGCGGTCGGCGGGCTCGGTGCCCAGCGCGGCACGCAGATCGGCGTGCACCTGCGCGACGGCCTTGCCCAGGCGGTACGCCTCGCCGGAGAAGTCTCCGCCGTGCTCACCGGGTGCCAGGGCGGGATCTGCCATCAGGTCGCGGACGCTCGTCGTGGCCATGACCCAGCCGTCCGCCGCATCGGGCAGGAAGCGCTGCAGCATGCCGATCGTGGTCGGCTCGCCGTCCAGGACACCGGTGATCGAGCCGAGCGGATCGGCGATGTGCTGGCAGCCGACCTCGCGCAGCGCACGGTGCAGCATGAGGTCCTTGTTGAGACCGGGGGTGAGCTTGCGGAACAGCTTCAGGATGTACTGGCTGCCGAACACCAACGAGGTGTTGCTCTGCTCGGTCGTGATGGGGTGCGCGCGCAGCCCCCCGGTCACCTCGGCACCGGGCTCCTTCTCGAACGTGAGGTCGCCGATCGTCTCCTCCTGCGCGATCAGGTCCAGCAGCACAGCGGTCAGGTCGGCGTCGCCGGATGCCTCGTAGCAGGTCAGGCCGGACTCCACGCCGATCGCCGCCGAGCTCGCGACGTCAGGGATCTCGGCCTGCCGGCTGCCGACCAGCAGCTGGTACGGCTCGCGCCGCGTCCCCTGCTCGACCTCCACCACGAGGTGGATCAGCAGCGGGTCGCCGTCGGTGACGGTCGTCCAGCTCACCGGGTGCACCGCCTGGACCGGGCGGTCCTTGCCCGCGAACCAGCGCTGGGTCGGCAACCAGTGCGGCAGCTCGGCCGCCAGCTCTCGCACCAGGTCTTCGTGGGTCGCTGTCATGCCATGCTCCTTCGCTCACCGTCGTCGCCGGATTCGGACAGCTGGAACCAGTAGAAGCCGTGGCCCGGCAGGGTCAGCAGGTACGGCAGCTCGCCGATGCGCGGGAAGCGCACGGTGCCGGTCAGCTCCACCGGGGTGAAGCCCTCGTACGCGCCCAGCTCCAGCTCGACGGGCTGCGGGAACCTGGACAGGTTGTTGACGCACAGCACGACGTCCAGCTCGCCGTCGGGACGCTCCCATCGGCGCAGGTAGGACAGGACGCTGGGGTTGGAGCCGCCGAGATCGACGAACTCGCCCTCCGCGAACGCGTGGTGCTGCTTGCGCACCGCGATCATGCGGCGGGTCCAGTTCAGCAGCGATGCGGCGTTGTCCTGCTGCGCCTCGACGTTGATGGCCTCGTACCCGTACGTCGGGTCCATGATCGGCGGCAGGTAGACGCGGCCCGGATCGGCGCGTGAGAAGCCGGCGTTGCGGTCCGGCGACCACTGCATCGGGGTGCGGACCGCGTCGCGGTCGCCGAGCCAGATGTTGTCGCCCATGCCGATCTCGTCGCCGTAGTACAGGACCGGCGAGCCGGGCAGGCTCAGCAGCATCGCGGTGAACAGCTCCAGCTGGTTGCGATCGTTGTCCAGCAGCGGTGCCAGCCGCCGGCGGATGCCGATGTTGGCCTTCATCCGCGGATCCTTGGCGTACTCGCGGTACATGTAGTCGCGCTCGTCGTCGGTGACCATCTCGAGGGTCAGCTCGTCGTGGTTGCGCAGGAAGATGCCCCACTGCGTGCCGGAGGGGATCTCGGGCGTCTGCTGCAGGATCTCCGAGATCGGGAAGCGGGACTCACGGCGTACCGCCATGAAGATGCGCGGCATCAGCGGGAAGTGGAAGGCCATGTGGCACTCGTCGCCGCCCACGGCCGGATCGCCGAAGTACTCCACGACATCGGCCGGCCACTGGTTGGCCTCGGCCAGCAGGATGCGGCCCGGGTACTCGCGGTCGACGACCTCACGCACCTTGCGCAGGTACTCGTGGGTGCGCGGGAGGTTCTCGCCGTTGGTGCCCTCCTCCTCGAACAGGTACGGCACGGCGTCCAGCCGGAAGCCGTCGATGCCCAGGTCCAGCCAGAAGCGCAGCGTGTCGATCATCGCCTCCTGGACGGCCTCGTTCTCGAAGTTGAGATCGGGCTGGTGGCTGAAGAACCGGTGCCAGAAGAACTGTCCACGGACCGGGTCGTAGGTCCAGTTGGACGACTCGGTGTCGACGAAGATGACGCGCGCGTCGGGGTAGCCGGAGTCGTCGTCGGCCCACACGTAGAAGTCGCCGTACGGCCCCTCGGGGTCGTTGCGGGACTGCTGGAACCACGGGTGCGCGTCGGAGGTGTGGTTGAGCACCAGGTCGGTGATGACCCGGATGTTGCGCTTGTGCGCCTCCTCCAGCAGGAACACGAAGTCCTCGACCGTGCCGAACTCGGGCAGGACTGCGCGGAAGTCACTGATGTCGTAGCCCCCGTCGCGCAGCGGCGAGGCGTAGAACGGCGGCAGCCACAGGCAGTCGACGCCGAGCCACTGCAGGTAGTCCAGCTTGCCGGCGAGCCCGCGCAGGTCACCCGTGCCGTCGCCGTTGGAGTCCGCGAACGCCCGCACGAGGACCTCGTAGAACACCGCGTGCTTGAACCACGAGGGATCACTGGGCGCCTGCTCGGCATGGTCGAAGTCATCGGCCTGCGGCTCGACGAGCGTGCCGTCTTCCTCGATCCCCTCGCCGGTGTGCGGCGTGTCGTCGAGACCCTCGAGTGCCCCGTCGGGTGCTGGTGCGGTGTCTTCCATCGTCTCCCTCACTGTTGCGGTCATGTCGAGACGGTCACCCATCAGGTGAGCTCGCGCTCGGGTTCTTCGGGCCTGCGCTGCAGGCTCAGGATGTGCGCGACGGCCCGCGTCGGGTCGAGGCGCACGTAGTTGGCCGCACCCCAGTCATAGCTCTCGCCCGTCACCTCGTCGTGGGCGACGAGACGGTCGTCCCACGCCAGGCCCAGCGCGGGCAGGTCGATGTGGACGGTGCCCTCGCGTGCCTCGTGCGGGTCGAGCGTGACGACCACGAGCACCGTGTCACCGGTCGCCGGGTCCTGCTTGGAGTACGCCACGAGGGCCTCGTGGTCCACGTCGTGGACGTGCAGCGTCCGCATCTGCTGCAGCGCCGGGTGGTCGCGGCGGATCTCGTTGAGCCGGGTGATCCACGGCTCCAGGGAGCGTCCCTCCTCCAGCGCGGCGGCCCAGTCGCGCGGTCGCAGCTCGAACTTCTCCGAGTGCAGGTACTCCTCGCTGCCGGGCTTCTGCGGCTCGTGCTCATAGATCTCGAAGCCGGAGTACACGCCCCACGTCGGCGACAGCGTCGAGGCCAGCGCGGCGCGGATCGCGAACATCGCCGGTCCGCCGACCTGCAGGTGCTCGGGCAGGATGTCGGGGGTGTTGACGAACAGATTGGGCCGCGACTCGTCCCAGTGGTCGCGGATCTCCTCGGCGAAGTCGATGATCTCGGCCTTGGTCGTGCGCCACGTGAAGTAGGTGTAGCTCTGCGTGAAGCCGGCGCGGCCCAGTCCGTACAGCCGGGCCGGACGGGTGAACGCCTCGGCCAGGAACAGGACGTCCGGGTGGGTCTTCTTGACCGTCGCGATGAGCCACGCCCAGAAGTTGGTGGGCTTGGTGTGCGGGTTGTCGACGCGGAAGATGCGCACCCCACGCTCGACCCACACCATCGTCACGCGCAGCATCTCGGCGTACGCCGCATCCGGGTCGTTGTCGAAGTTCAGCGGATAGATGTCCTGGTACTTCTTGGGCGGGTTCTCCGCGTACGCGATCGTGCCGTCGGGCAGCACCGTGAAGAACTCGGGGTGCTCCGCGGCCCACGGGTGATCGGGAGCGGCCTGGAGCGCGAGGTCGAGCGCGATCTCCAGGTCGAGGGCCTTGGCGCGCTTGATCAGGGCGTCGAAGTCCTTCATGGTGCCCAGCTCGGGATGGATCGTGTCGTGGCCGCCCTCGACGGCGCCGATCGCCCAGGGCGAGCCGACGTCGTCAGGCGTCGGGGTCAGCGTGTTGTCCTTGCCCTTGCGGTTGATCCGGCCGATGGGGTGGATCGGCGGGAAGTAGACGACGTCGAAGCCCATCTGGGCGACCCGGTCGAGCGCCTTCGTGGTGGTCTTGAACGTGCCGTGGCGCGGGTTGCCGGCCGGGTCGACGCCGCCGGTCGAGCGGGGGAACAGCTCGTACCAGGAGCCGAACGCCGCCCGCGTGCGATCCACGTCCAGAACCAGCGGCTCGCCCTCGGTGATGAGCTCGCGGACCGGGTCGTCGTGCATCGCCTGCTGGACCTCCGGACCCAGGGCGAGGGCCAGGCGGTCGTCGATCGGCAGCTCGGTCGCCCGCAGCGCCGTCGCGGCGTCCTTGAGCAGGCCCTTGCGGCGTCGCCCGATCTTCAGGTCCAGCAGCCGGGCACCGATCTCCAGGTCGTTGGCGAGCTCGTCGGCCCCTTGGCCGGCGGCGCGCTTGACCGACGCGGCGTGCGTCCAGGTCGCCCACGGATCGCCCCACGCGTCGACGCGGAACGTCCACAAGCCCACGTCATCGGGCACGATCGTGGCCGCGAAGTGGTCCAGGCCGTCGGCCAGGTCGGTCATCCGGGTCGTGCGCTCGCGCCCGTCCGGACCCCACCACACGACCGTCGCCGCCACGGCGTCATGACCTTCGCGCCACACCGTCGCGGTGATCGGGACGTGCTCACCGACCACGGCCTTGGCGGGATCTCGTCCTCCCGCGACCTGCGGTGTGACGTCATCGATGCCGAGTCGGCCAGTCATGCACGCTCCAATGGTGTGTCGAATGTCTTTGAGTCAGGCCGTCGCCCGCACCCAGCCTTCCATGCCTCGCGCCAGACGCAACGCGTCCGGCACGACGATCAGATGTCGATCGGCGACTCACCGGCCAGCGCCTTGGCCACGACGCCACGCGGCGTGCGGTCGCCCAGCAGCGTCGCAGCGCAGAAGTCCGCTGCGAGCCGTTCGAACTCGCGGCCACGCCGCAGCATCGCGTGCTTGGCACCCGCAACCCGGACGAAGGAGACGTCCGCGGTCTGCCCCAGCCCTCGCGCGGCGGCGGCGGCGTTCGCGGGCGACGCGATGCGGTCGTCCGTGCCGTGGACGATCAGCACCCGGCGCCCGGTCAGGTCGACTGCCCCGTCGGCCGGATAGACCCACGGGTTGAGGGCGACGAGGCTGCTGACCTCGGGCCGCCTGGCCGCCAGGATCGCGGCGCGCCCGCCCAGGGAGTGCCCGACCAGTCCGACCGGCAGGCCGGAGCCGAAGCCCTCATGCAGCTGGTCGATCGCCCAGTGGACGTCGTCCACGGGTGTGTGGCTGGCATCCCAGCCCCGCGTGGAGTTGAGCAGCCGGTACACCGCGAGCCGCCGGGGATCGGCTCGCGCGATCCGCTTCGCGACCGGGATCATGCGCAGGACCGACAGCTGGGTGGGGCTGACCATCGGGTTGTCCCGACGACTGGCCCCGCCGTGCAGCACCAGCACGACCGCCTCCGCGTGTCGCGGCTCCGAGACGGCGATGAGGCGGGGGCTGTTGGTCACGGCTCCCCAGTGCCCGGAATCAGGCCGTCACAAACCGTGCCGCCCACCACACCGGGCGGTCCGGCCGTTCACTGCGCCCGCGGGGCCTTGAGCAGCAGCAGCGAGCGTCCCTGCATCGTGACCGTGGCCCGCGCCGCCAGCGGCTCGTCGGAGATCGGGGCCCCGTCTGCGGTCGTGGTGTCGAGCGTCGGCTCGAAGCTCGTGCCGAACTCGGCCCCCGGCAGGATGACGTCGATCGGCTCGGCGCCGGCATGCATCAACAGCAGCCAGGAGTGGTCCGTGAGCACCTCGCCCTCGCGGGTGCGGGACTGGCTGTTCGAGCCGTCGATCCACATCCCGAGGGTGCGGCATCGCTCATCGGCCCAGGCCGCCTCGTCCATCTCCTCGCCGTCGGGGCGAAGCCAGATCAGGTCGGGACGGCCGGTCGGCGTCGTGCGTCCGTCGAAGAACTCCGGCTGGCGCAGCGCGGGGCTCTGCGCGCGCAGGAAGATGACCCGGCGGGCGAAGGCCAGCATCTCCTCGGACGCCTCGGTGGGCGTCCAGTCGATCCACGAGGTGGGATCGTCCAGGCAGTACGCATTGTTGTTGCCGTGCTGGGTGCGCCACCGCTCGTCGCCGGCCACGAACATGGGCGTCCCGGTGGACAGCATCAGGGTCGCGAACAGGTTGCGCGCCTGCCGGCGGCGCAGCTGGACGATCTGTGGGTCGTCGGTGTCGCCCTCGACCCCGTGGTTCCACGACCGGTTGTCATTCGTGCCGTCCCGGTTGTCCTCGCCGTTGGCCTCGTTGTGCTTGTGGTCGTACGAGACGAGGTCACGCAACGTGAACCCGTCGTGGGCGTCGACGAAGTTGATCGACTGCCACGGCCGGCGCAGGCTGTGGTCGTACAGGTCGGATGATCCGGAGAGTCGGAAGGCCAGGTCGGCGACCCCCGTCGCGCCGCGCCAGAAGTCGCGCACCGTGTCGCGGTACACCCCGTTCCACTCGGCCCACTGCGCCCCGAACGACCCGACCTTGTACCCCTCCCCCGTCGCGTCCCAGGGCTCGGCGATCAGCTTGCACCGGGACAGCACCGGATCGGTGGTGATGGCGGTCAGCAGGGCCGACGCGGGGTCGAAGTGCCCACCGTGCGGTCGGCCCATCGTGCTGGCCAGGTCGAACCGGAAGCCGTCGACGCCCAGCTCGGTGGTCCAGTAGCGCAGCGAGTCGGTCACGAGCCGGATGACCGTGGGCGAGCTCGCCTCGAGGGTGTTGCCGCAGCCGGTGATGTCGGCCATGTGGCCGTCCCCGTCGTGCAGGTAGTACGCCGTCGCCTCGTATCCACGAAAGCTCAGCGTGGGCCCGTCGGGCCCGCCCTCGCACGTGTGGTTGTAGACGACGTCGACGATGACCTCGATGTCCGCCGCGTGCAGCGCGGCGACCATCGTGCGGAACTCCTCGACCTCACGACCCGGTTCGCTGGCGTAGCCGGCATGCGGGGCGAAGTACCCCAGCGGCGAGTAGCCCCAGTAGTTCTGTCGGCCCGCCCTGATCAGGGACGGCTCGTCGCAGAAGGCCTGCACCGGCAGCAGCTCGACGCTAGTGACGCCGAGGCGGACCAGGTGATCGATCACCGCAGGATGCGCCACGCCCAGATAGGTGCCGCGCAGCGCCTCGGGGACGTCCGGGTGCTGCGCCGTGAGGCCCTTGACGTGCAGCTCGTAGACGACCGTCTCCTCGAACGGGATCTCCGGCTTGGTCCCGGTGTCCGGGCCGCCGGGGCTCGTCACGACGCTCAGCGGCACGCTGCCCAGCGAGTCGACGGCACTGGGCTCGTCGCCCTCGGGGTCGTCGGCGTAGCCGAGCGCGGCCTGCAGGTTCGTCAGCGTGCCGCTGATGCGGCGGGCATATGGGTCCACCAGGAGCTTGTGCGGATTGCAGCGCAGCCCCGACTTCGGGTCGTACGGCCCGTGCACGCGGTAGCCGTACTTCTGCCCCGGCGTGACACCGGGGACCAGCCCGTGCCAGACCCCGAACGTCCGCTCGGGCAGCTCGATGCGCCGCTCGGCGCCGTCGTCGTCCACCAGGCACACCTCGACCCGGTCGGCGACGCTGCTCGCCACCGCGAACCGCACTCCCCCGGCCTCGGGATGGGCGCCGAGGGGAAACGGGCGGCCGGCAAGCACCTGGGCATCGGGCGTGGGGTGGGTGGCCATGCCGTCAGTCTCGCAGGTGGGCGTCTGCCGACCGGGTCGACGGCCGAACTACCCCGCCAGCGCCTTGGTGGCCTTCTTCTCGGCCTTCGTGGCCTTCTTCTCGGCCTTGGTCACCTGCTTCTGGGCCTTGCGCACCTTGCGGCCCTCGCCGTTGCCGTCCAGGGCCAGACTCGTCCCGATGCCCAACAGCCACACGTCCTTGGCCAGTCCGGTGCCGTCCTGGGTCGGGCGGATGCCGTCGCGCATCCCGGGGGTCTTGGCGTACAGCCCGAGCAGACCGGCCGAGAAGGCGGTGAGCCCCAGGCCGACCTTGCGCGAGGAGATGAACGGCGTGAGCAGCGCTGCGCCGAGCGCCATCTCACCGGCAGCCAGCGCCTTGACGAACGTCGGCGGCTGGACGTTCTTGACCGCCGGATAGGTGCCGGACGCGAATCCATGGAGGCCGGCGGCCGCCTCGGCGTCGGCGGACCACTTCGTCAGCCCGGAGTTGAGGATGAACGCGCCGGCCGTGGCGCGGAGCGGGGCGTGGGACAGGCGGAACGACATGCGGAAGCCTCCAGATGGGTGACGATTCAATCTCTCGTCCCCACCGTACGGCGCACCGGCCGACTTCGCCCGCCGCGCCGCCGGCGGGACCGAGGATGAGGGATTTGGGTCGTCCTGACTACCGCTATTCCTCATCCTCGGTCCCTCGCTAGCCTCGGGGGATGCGCTTCAGCCAGGTCGACGTCTTCACCGACGAGCTCATGTACGGCAACCCGGTCGCGGTCGTCCACGACGCCGACGGCCTCACCGATGACCAGATGGCTGCCTTCGCCCGCTGGACGAATCTGTCGGAGACGACCTTCCTGCTCTCGCCGAGCGATCCCGGCGCCGACTACCGGCTGCGGATCTTCACGACCCGCGGCGAGCTGCCGTTCGCAGGTCACCCGACGCTCGGCTCGGCCAGGGCGTGGCTGACCGCTGGTGGACGGCCGCGGGGCCCCGGCGAGCTGGTGCAGGAGTGCGCCGCCGGGCCGGTCCGGGTGCGCGACGACGGCCGGCGGCTGGCGTTCGCCGCTCCCCCGCTGCGCCGCGGGGGTCCGGTCGACGAGGCGGACGTCGACCAGGTCGCCGACGCACTCGGCATCTCGCGCGCGGACGTCGTGGACGCCCGGTGGGCGGACAACGGCCCGGGTTGGGTCGCCCTGTTGCTGGCCGACGCCGACGCCGTCCTGGCCGTGGAGCCGCGCGGCTTCGGCGACATCGACAAGGTCGGCGTCGTCGGCCCCCATGCCGCCGGCGGTGACGCCGACTTCGAGGTGCGGGCGTTCTTCCCGCCCGGTGAGGACCCCGTCACCGGCAGCCTCAACGCGGCGATCGGCCAGTGGCTGATCGGCTCCGGCCGGGCGCCGGACTCGTACGTCGCCGCCCAGGGCACCCTCCTCGGCCGCCGCGGACGCGTCCACGTCGACCGCATCGGCGATGACATCTGGGTCGGCGGCGACACCGTCGTCGGCGTCACCGGCACCGTCGCCCTCTGAACGGGACCGATCTTTCGGCGTCTGCGGCGTCAGGGGCTGCCGAAAGGCAGAAAGATCGGTCTCAGCTGGTGGAGGTGACGTCGATGCTGCCCTCGGCGAAGTCGACGCGGACCTGGAACCGGCCACGGTGCATCACGATCCAGGAGTCGTCGTCGGCGACCTCGACCGCGAAGCTCGCCAGTGACGGATCGGACAGCTCGGGGTGCTCACGGCGCAGGGCGATGAGCGAGCGGTGCAGCTCCAGCATGTCGCGGTGGTCGTCCTCCTCGAGCTCGGACCAGTTCAGCTTCGAGCGCTCGAACGTGGCCGGGTCCATCGGATCGGGCACCTCGGACTCGCCCCAGCCGTGCCGGCCGAACTCCCGGCGCCGGCCCGTGCGGACCGCATCGGCCAGCTCGGGGTCGGGGAACGAGGCGAAGAACTGCCACGGCGTGGACGCCGCCCACTCCTCGCCCATGAACAGCATCGGCGTGTACGGGCCGAGCAGCACGATCGCCGCGCCGCAGGCCAGCAGTCCCGGGCCCACCGTCGCCGAGATGCGGTCGCCGGTGGCCCGGTTGCCGATCTGGTCGTGGTTCTGCAGGTAGGCGAGGAAGGCCGTGCCCGGCAGGGACGCGGTGTCAACCGGGCGGCCGTGCGACCGCTCGCGGAACGAGGACCAGGTGCCGTCGTGGAAGAACACCCTTTGCAGCGTCTTGGCGAGCGCGCCCGGTGCCGCGAAATCGGCGTAGTAGCCGTCGGTCTCGCCGGTCAGGCGCACGTGCAGCGCGTGGTGCAGGTCGTCCGACCACTGGGCGTCCATGCCCAGGCCGTGCTCCGCGCGCGGGGTGACCGTGCGCGGGTCGTTCTGGTCGGACTCGGCGATGAGCGTGAGCGGACGTCCCAGCGCCTGCGACAGGCGCGCGGTCTCGGCCGAGAGCTCTTCGAGGATCGGCAACGCCCGCCCGTCGACCAGGGCGTGGACGGCATCGAGCCGCAGCCCGTCGACGTGGAAGTGCTCGAACCAGGTCAGCGCGTTGTCCAGCACGTAGCGCCGGACCTCGTCGGACTGCGGACCGTCCAGGTTCAGCGCCGGGCCCCAGTCGTTCTGGCCCGCGAAGTACGGCCCGAACCGGTCCAGGTAGGCGCCCGAGGGGCCCAGGTGGTTGTAGACGACGTCCAGCACGACGCCCAGCCCGCGGGCGTGGCAGGCGTCGACGAAGCGCTTGAAGCCGTCGGGACCGCCGTACGGCTCGTGCACCGCGCCCCACAGCACCCCGTCGTAGCCCCAGCCGTGAGGGCCGTCGAAGGAGTTGACCGGCAGCACCTCGACCAGGTCGATGCCCAGGTCGACGAGGTGGTCCAGCCGCTGGATCGCGGAGTCGAAGGTGCCCTCCGGGGTGAAGGTGCCGATGTGCAGCTCGTACAGCACCGAGCGCTCGAGGGCCCGTCCCGGCCAGTCCTGGTCGGTCCACGCGAAGGCGGAGTGGTCGTACGTGCGCGAGGCCGCGTGGACACCGCCCGGCTGCCACCCCGACCGCGGATCGGGCAGCGGGGTGTCGTCGTCACCGAGCAGGAAGGCGTAGTCGGTACCAGCGGGCGCGTCGACGTCCGCGCGCCACCAGCCGCCCTCGGCGGCCTGCATCGGGTGGTCCTGGCCGTCGACGCGAACCTGGACGCGGTCCAGCTCTGGGCACCACACGCGAATCGTCATGCAGCGAGCCTAGGGGCGTTGCGGCGGGCCGCAATCGGGTACTCGGGCGACATCCGTCACCGTTTGATCGCGCAGGAGCCGCCATGTTGATCGTCATCGTCGGTGCCACCGGCAACATCGGGACGGCGGTGACCCGCGAGCTCGCCCACGCCCACGACGTCGTCGGCGTCGCCCGCCGGGTCCCGGACGTCCCGCCCGCCGCCGAGGGCCTGGCGTCGGTGCGCTGGGTGTCGGCGGACACCGCGACGAGCGACTTCGTCCCGATCTTTGAGGGCGCGGACGTCGTGGTGCACCTGGCCTGGCTGTTCCAACCGACGCACGACCCGGACCTGACCTGGGCCGCGAACGCCGTCGGGACCCGGCGGGTGCTGGACGCCGCCGCGCAGGCGGGCGTCCCGGCCGTGATCACCACGTCGTCGGTCGCGGCGTACTCGCCCCGCGGCGGCGGGCTCGCCGACGAGTCCTGGCCCACCGACGGGCCGTCGAGCGCGGCCTACGCGCGGGAGAAGGCATACGTCGAGCGCCTGCTGGACGTCTTCGAGCTCGAGCACCCGCAGACCCGGGTCGTCCGGTTCCGGCCCGCCTTCGTGTTCCAGCGCTCCGCCGCCACCGCACAGCGCCGGATCTTCGGTGGCCCGTTCCTGCCCGGTCGCCTCCTGGACCCCCGGTTCATCGCCGCGCTGCCGCTGCCGAAGGGCTTTGAGATGCAGGCCGTCCACTCCGCCGATCTGGCCCGGGCCATCGCGGCTGCCGTCGAGCGCCCGGTGTCCGGCGCGTTCAACATCGCGGCCGACGACGTGCTCGACGCCGCCGCGCTCGCCGACATCTTCTCGGCCCGCACCGTGCAGGTGCCGACCGGTCTGGTGCGGTCCGCGCTGGGCCTGGCCTGGCGGGCGCACCTGGTGCCCGCGCCGGCCAACCTGTTCGACGCCCTCATGCGCATCCCGATGATGTCGACCGCCCGAGCGCGCGCGGAGCTGGACTGGCAGCCGCAGCACACCGGGCGCGAGGCGCTCGAGGCCTTCCTGGACGGTGTGCGTCACGGCGCCGGCGGCGGGACGCCGGCCCTCGACCCGGACTCCAGCGGCCCCCTGCGCGTCAACGAGGTCCGCAGCGGTGTCGGCTCGCGACCCTGAGCTCCCGTCCCGCGGTCCAGTGAGGTCCGTGGGCGCCACGGCCGGGGCCCTGATCCGGGCGAGCCACCCCGGGCCCACGGCGGCGGTGACCGCACTGGCCGTCCTCCTCGCCTCCGTGTGGGACGCGGCGCCGCCCACGATCGTTCTGATCGGCGTCGCGGCGCTGACCGGTCAGCTCACCGTCGGGTGGTCCAACGACCTCATCGACCGGGACCGCGACCGCCGGTCGGCCCGCAGCGACAAGCCGTTGGCGACCGGCGCGCTGGCCGCCGCCGACGTCCGGGCAGCGATCGCCACAGCCGGGGTCGTCACGACGGCTACCTCCCTGTCGCTGGGCGCCCGGCCGGGCATCGCGCATCTCGTCCTGGTGGCCGCCGGCTGGGCCTACAACCTGGGCCTCAAGCGCACGCTGCTGTCGTGGCTGCCGTACGCCGTGTGCTTCGGCGGCCTGCCCGCCGTGGTGTCGCTCGCGGCCGGACGCGGCTGGGCGCCGGTGTGGACCGTCGCGGCGGGTGCGCTGCTGGGCACGGGTGCCCACCTGGTCAACGCCGTCCCGGACCTGGCGGACGACCGGCGCACCGGCGTGCGCGGGCTGCCGCACCGCCTCGGCGCCCGCCGCTCGATCGACGTCGCAACCGTCCTGCTGCTGGCCGGGACCGTCGTGACGCTGGTGGCGCCCGTCGGCGGCATCGACACGATCGCGGTCATCGCCCTGGCGGCCTGCGCCGGACTGCTGGTGGCGGGCCGTGTCGCGCCGGGGCGCGGGCCGTTCCGCGCCGCCGTGGGCATCGCGCTGGTCGACGTCGTCGCCCTGCTGGTGCGGGGCTGAGGTCAGCCCCGCACCAGCAGCGCGACCGGGTACTGGTCCAGCAGCGACGCGAGCCGCACCGGGGTGCCGTCCAGCGTCCGGCCCGTCAGGACGTCGGTCCAGGGCCCCGCGTCGAGCGCCAGGGTGGTGTCGCCCCAGCCGCCGGCCTCCGCGAGTCCGACGGGGAGCCGGGTCGCGACCGCGACGAGGTCCTCGCTGCGGCCGTAGGCGATCGCGTGATCGGCGGCCGGGCCGTCGGCGCGCAGCGGACGGTAGCCGCGGAACAGCTCGGGCCGGTCCCGGCGCAGGGTGAGCGCCCGGTGCACCAGCAGCAGCTTGGCCGCCCCGGAGGCGTCCACGGGCGGCACCTCGCCGTCCGCGATCCGGGCCAGCAGGTGCCGACGCTGCGCGTAGTCGACCGGTCGCCGGTTGTCGGGGTCGACCAGCGAGAAGTCCCACAGCTCGGTGCCCTGGTACACATCGGGCACCCCTGGCGACGTCAGCTGGATGAGCTTCTGGCTCAGCGAGTTGTGCCAGCCCGCGGCGGTGATGTGCGCGACGAAGGCGTCGACCTGGTCGCCGACCGTCTCTCGCACCCGCGCCGGCCAGTCGCGGATCTGCTGCTCGAACGCCTCGTCCGGCTCGGTCCACGTCGTGCGCAGCTTCGACTCGCGCGCCGCCTTGAGCAGGTAGTCCACGAGCCGCTCGTCGCTGATCGGTCCCGCACCCACGAGGGTCTGCCAGGCCAGCAGCTCCAGCGACGGCTCACCGAGCCCGGCCTCCTGCGACCAGCCGCGCACCGCGCCGGCGAAGTCGTCGGCCAGCTCGGACAGCACCGCCATCCGCGCGCGCGTGTCCTCGGAGCGCTTGGTGTCGTGCGTCGTCAGCGTGGTCATGGTCGCCGGGGCGTGGGCATCGCGGGCGGCAGCGAGGCGGTGGAACTCGTCCAGGCCGATGCCGAAGCGGTCGGGCGATCCACCGACCTCGTTGAGCGCCACGAACCGGGTGTACCGGTAGAACGTCGTGTCCTCGGTGCCCTTGGCCACCACCATGCCGGACGTCTGCTGGATGCGGGTCGCGAGCTCGCCGGTCGGGTGCTCGGTGACCTGCCGGTCCAGCGCGTCCAGCGCCACCGCCAGGTCGGGTCGCCGCTGCTTGGCCGTGGCGATCGCGCGGGTCCACGACTCGCCCACCTCGGGCAGGTAGGAGCGGTAGACGTCGAAGGCGATCATCGTCTCGGCCACCGCTGGCTGCGCGAAGACCGGGTCGATTCCCTCGACGAGCCCGGCGATCCGGCGCACCTCGGCGACCAGGATCTTGTCGGTCACCAGGCGGCGGGCGTTCTCCTCGACGGCTGCGTAGTCGGTGTCCTGACCGGCCTCGGCGGCCAGCGCCGTCATCGGCGCCTCGCCGGCCGGGTCGACCAGCACGCCGAAGATCTCCCCGAGCGCGTCGTAGCCGGTCGTCCCATCGACCGGCCAGCTCGCCGGCAGGGACTCGCCGGGATGCAGGATCTTCTCCACGACGATCCACGCGTACGGGGCGGCCTCGCGCAGGCGCCTCATGTAGACCGTGGGATCGGCCAGTCCGTCCGGGTGGTCGATCCGCAGACCGGTCACGTCCCCGTCCTCGACCCACCGCAGCACCTCGCCGTGCACGGCCTTGAAGACGTCCTGCTTCTCCACGCTCACGGCGGCCAGGGTCGTGATGTCGAAGAACCGGCGATAGTTCAGCTCGGTGTTGCCGCGGCGCCAGTCGACCAGCTCGTAGTTCTGCCGGTCGTGGATCTCTCGCGGCGTGCCGTCGACGTCTCCGGCGATCGGGAAGCGGTGATCGTGGTAGACCAGCTCCCGGCCCTCGACCGTCAGGGCGTCCAGATCGTCGGCCGATCCCAGCACGGGCACCAGGATGCGGCCGCGGCTCCAGTCGATGTCGAACCAGTGCGCGAACTGCGAGGCCCGGCCCTTGTCCAGGACGTCCCACCAGAACGGATTGGCCGTCTCCACCTCGATCGACATGTGATTGGGCACGATGTCGACCACGAAGCCCATCCCGGCCGCCCGGAGGGCATCGGCCAGCCCGAGCCGCGCCGGCTCGCCGCCGAGGGCGGGACGGGCCAGGCGCGGATCGGTGACGTCATACCCGTGGGTCGATCCGGGGGTGGCGTCCAGCACCGGGGAGACGTAGGCCGCGCCGACACCCAGATCGGACAGGTACTTGACCTGGTCACGGGCGTCGGCGAAGCCGAACTCCGGCCGCAGCTGCAGCCGGTAGGTCGAGGCGGGGGCGTCGCCGGTCATGCGTCCACCCGCTGCAGCACCACGACCGATCGCGCGGGGAGGGTGAACGTGCCACCGGCGGGCACCACGTCGTCCATCGGCGTCGTGTCGACCGTGCCGGCGCAGCTGTCGATGACCAGCCCCCAGGCCGAGCCGTAGTCCTGGGACGGCAGCGTCATCTCGATGTCCTCGTGATGGGCGTTGAACGCCATCAGGAAGGAGTCGTCGACGACCCGCTCGCCGCGGGGGTCGCGATCGGCGATGGCCGCGCCGTTGAGGAACACCACGATCGACTTGCCGAAGCCGTCATCCCAGTTCTGCTCCTGCATCTCCTCGCCGGCGGGCGTGAACCACGCGATGTCGCGCAGCTCGTCGCCCTTGCGGATCGGCTTGCCCTCGAAGAACCGGCGACGCCGGAACACCGGGTGCTGGGCCCGGAACTTCGCCAGCGCGCCCACGAAGTGGGTCATGGCGTCATCGTCCTCGGCGCTCTTCCAGTCGACCCAGGCGACCTCGTTGTCCTGGCAGTACGCATTGTTGTTGCCGCCCTGCGTCCGTCCCAGCTCGTCGCCGTGCAGGATCATCGGCACACCCTGCGACAGCAGCAGCGTCGCCATGAGGTTGCGGCGCTGGCAGTCACGCAGCTGCATGATCTCGGGGTCCTCAGTCGGTCCCTCCACCCCGCAGTTCCACGAGCGGTTGTCGTCCGCGCCGTCCCGGCCGTCCTCGCCGTTGGCCTCGTTGTGCTTCTCGTTGTACGAGACCAGGTCGGCCAGCGTGAAGCCGTCGTGCGCCGTGATGAAGTTGATCGACGCGTACGGGCGGCGGCCGTTGTCCTGGTACAGATCGGACGAACCGGTGATGCGCGAGGCGAACTCGCCCAGCGTCGCCGGCTCGCCGCGCCAGAAGTCGCGCACGATGTCGCGGTACTCGCCGTTCCACTCCGTCCACTGCGGAGGGAAGCCACCCACCTGGTAGCCGCCCGGGCCGACGTCCCACGGCTCGGCGATGAGCTTGACCTGACTGACCACCGGGTCCTGCTGCACGAGCTCGAAGAAGGTCGCGAGCTTGTCGACGTCGTAGAACTCACGGGCCAGGGTCGCCGCGAGGTCGAAGCGGAAGCCGTCGACGTGCATCTCGGTGACCCAGTAGCGCAGGGAGTCCATGATGAGCTGCAGCGCGTGCGGGTTGCCGACGTTCAGCGAGTTGCCGGTGCCCGTGTAGTCCATGTAGAACTGCGGGTCGTCCTCGACGAGGCGGTAGTACGACTGGTTGTCGATGCCCTTCATCGACAGCGTCGGCCCGAGGTGGTTGCCCTCGGCGGTGTGGTTGTAGACCACGTCGAGGATGACCTCGATGCCCGCCTCGTGCAGAGCGCGCACCATGCCCTTGAACTCCTCGACCTGCGCACCGGGGCGCGAGGTGTAGGCGTCGTGCGGCGCGAAGAAGCCGATCGTGTTGTAGCCCCAGTAGTTCTTGAGGTTCTTCTCCACCAGATAGTGATCGGTCACGAACTGGTGCACCGGCAGCAGCTCGATCGCCGTGACGCCCAGGCCCTTGAGGTGATCGATGATCGACGGGTGGCCCAAGGCGGCGTACGTCCCGCGCAGCTCCTCGGGGACGTCCGGGTGGGTCATCGTGAGGCCCTTGACGTGCGCCTCGTAGATGACGCTCTCGTTGTACGGGGTGCGCGGCAGGCGGTCGTTGGCCCAGTCGAAGAAGGGGTTGGTGACCAGCGAGTACGGGACGTGGCCGGCCGAGTCGAGGTCGTTGCGCTCGTCGGGGGCGTCGAAGGAGTAGCCGAACAGCGAATCGTCCCAGTCCACGCCGTGCGAGAACGCCTTGGCGTAGGGATCGATCAGCAGCTTGTTGGGATTGCAGCGCAGGCCCTGCTCGGGCTCGTACGGGCCGTGCACGCGGTAGCCGTAGCGCTGGCCGGGCCCGATGGCCGGCAGGTAGCCGTGATGGACGAATCCGTCGACCTCTTCCAGCCGGTACCGCGTCTCGGTGCCGTCCTCGTCGAAGAGGCACAGCTCGACGAGCTCGGCCACCTCCGAGTACAGCGCGAAGTTGGTGCCGACGCCGTCATACGTCGCGCCGAGCGGATAGGCGCTTCCTGGCCAGGGTCGCAAGGGGTCTCCAGTGCTGGTGGGTGTGGGACGTTCGCGCAGTACCCCCGACCGCGCGGTGCAATCCGATCAGCGGTGTGATGCTGCCGAGGGCGGACGCTCCGCGCGCAGCGGCGCGATGACGGCGCGGACGTGGGCATCGTCGAAGAACTCCTCCAGCGACACCGGCAGGGGGATGCGCCAGTTGGGGTACTGGTCGATCGTCCCGGGCAGATTGGGCTGGCGCCGTTCCCCCAGGACGTCCGTCGGGGCACTCAGCACCAGCCGTGAGGCGGCGCGCGCGATGACGGCGTGCAGCGCGACGACCGGATCGTCGTCCGTGATGCCCTCGGCGGCCACGAGGTCCATCAGCGCCGCCCGGTCGGAGGCTGCCGCCGCGTACGCGTCCTCGGCGCTGCCGTCGAGCAGGTCCAGCGAGGCGCGCAGCCGGACGTGCTCGGCCTCCAGCCAGCCGGTGGCCGTCGGCAGGTCGTGCGTCGTGACGCTGGCCATCGTCTCGGGCTCCCAGTCGGCCGGCCGCTCGAAGGGCTGCCCGGGGGCGTCCCAGTCGCGCTCGAACCACAGGACGGCCGAGCTCAGCATGCCGCGCTCGTGCATCGTGGTGGTGACGACGTCCTCGACCGTGCCGAGGTCCTCCCCCACGATGATCGCCCCGGCGCGGTGCGCCTCCAGGGCCAGCACCGCCAGCATCGCGTCGGCGTCGTAGTGCACGTACGTGCCGCGGTGGGCCGGCTCTCCCGGCGGGATCCACCACAGCCGCCACAGACCGGCGATGTGGTCGATCCGGATGCCGTCGGCGTGCTGCAGCACGCTGCGCACGACATCGCGGAAGGGCGCATAGCCGGCGGCTGCGAGCTCGGCCGGCTTGAACGGGGGCAGGCCCCAGTCCTGGCCGAGCTCGTTGAACGCATCGGCCGGGCAGCCCACGCGCACCACGGGCGCGAAGACCTCGCGCTGCGACCAGGTGTCCGGGCCACCCGCGCTGACGCCCACCGGCAGGTCGTGCACGATGCCGACGCCCATGCCGCTGCCGTGCGCGGCAGCGCGGGCCGCGTCGAGCTGTTCGCGGCACAGCAGCTGGAGCCAGGCGTGGAAGGCGATCCGCTCGGCCAGCTCGACCCGCACCTGCGTGACGGCAGTGCTGGTCGGGTCCTGCAGCGACGCGGGCCAGTCGCGCCAGTCGTCGCCGTGCTGCTCGGCCAGCGCACAGAACGTCGCGAAGTCGCGCAGCTGGTCGTCCGGTTCATGGGCCTGCTCATCGGCGGGACGGTGCGGCCACAGCAGCTCGAGGGCGGCGTGCTTGGCGTCCCAGACGGCGTCGTAGTCGATCAGCTCGGTGTTGCGCTGCGGGGCGAGCGCGAGGACCGCTGCCTGCGTCGCCGGGTCGGCCGCGGCGTAGGCGGCGGTGTCGGTGACCCGCAGGTAGAGCGGGTTCGCGAAGCGCCGGCTGGCCGGCGAGTACGGCGAGCGCTGGATCGGGTGGGCCGGCGCCACGGCCTGCACCGGGTTGACCAGGATGACGCCCGCCCCCTGCTCGGCGCCGGAGCGGCGGGCGAACTCGGCCAGGTCGCCGAAGTCGCCCATGCCCCACGAGTGCTCGGACCGCAGCGCGTACAGCTGCAGCATCCAGCCCCAGGTGGGGTGGATGTCCGGCATCCGCTCGGGGGCCACGATCAAGGTGACGTCCTGCTCGTCGGTGACGATGCGGTGCCAGCCCAGCGGCAGGTCGTCCGGCAGCTCGTCGCCGACCTCACGGCTCGAGCCGTCCTCGAGCTCGACCCGCGCCGCGACCCCGAGGGGCCGCGACCGTCCCTGCAGCGCGACCACCGTTGGCGGCAGCACCGTCCGGCGCTGCTGCTCCCGGACGTCCGCCAGGGCGGCGCGGACGCTCTCGGGCGTCGTGGCATCGACCTCGAGCATGCCGAGGACCGCGACCACCAGCTCCTCGTCGACGACGACGGGCGTGCGGTCGGATCCTTCGTACTCGGTGGCGACTCCGTGGGCGTGGGCCAGCTCGACCAGTTCGGGAGACATTGTCACGGGTCCAGCATGGTGGCCCGGTCCAAGCGACGCGAGCCGGGCGGGCTCAGGAGCCGGTGAAGGTCGCCTTGCCCGGGCCGTTCTCCACGAATGAGGTCATGCCGGCGGTCCGGTCGTCGGTCGCGAACAGGCCCGTGAACTCGGCCCGCTCGATCTCCAGGCCCGTCTGCAGGTCGACCTCGAGGCCGCGGTCGACGGCACCCTTGGCGGCCCGCAATGCGAGCGCCGGTCCGCCCACGAACTGCGAGGCCCACTCGACGGCCTTGGCGTAGACCTCGTCGGCGGGGTGCAGCTGGTCGACCAGGCCGATCGCGAGCGCCTCCTCGGCGTTCACGAAACGTCCGGTGAAGATGATGTCCTTGGCCTTGGCCGGGCCGATGAGCCGCGACAGGCGCTGCGTCCCGCCGGCCCCGGGGATGATGCCGAGCAGGATCTCCGGCTGGCCGAGCTTGGCGTTGTCGGCAGCGAAGCGCACATCCGTGGCCAGGGCGACCTCGCAGCCACCGCCCAGCGCGAAGCCGGTGATGGCCGAGATCGTGGGCTTGCCGATCGCCGCGAGCTCACGCGTGAACGCCTGGATGCCGTGGGCACGCGACACCATCTCGGCGTACGTCAGCGTCGCCATCTCCTTGACGTCCGCGCCGGCTGCGAACACCCGCTCGCCGCCGTAGACGACCACGGCCGCGATGTCGTCACGCGCATCGGCCTCACGGGCGATCTCACCGAGCTCGCCCTGCATCTGCGCGTTGAGGGCGTTCATCTTGGGACGCTCGAGCCAGATCGTGCCCACGCCGTCCTTGACCTCGAGCCGGACGAATTCACTCATCGATTGCCTCCACACCGTCGCGGACGGCTGGCGCGCCGTCGTCGCGACCGAGCATAGGAGGTGCGTCACGTCCTGCGGCGCGGGACCCGTGTCGAGCCTTGACGAGAAACAGTGGCGCGGCTGCGGCCAGCACGACGCCTCCCACGATCATGGCCGAGCCCGTCGAGGCGGACGTCGCGATCGCACCGAGCGTCACCCCGCCGAGCGAGGCACCCGGGTGCAGCAGCATCGACGCGAGCGACAGCACGGTGGCCCGGTGCGTGTTGTCGACCTGCTCGTGCAGCAGCGTCTCGAATACCGCGGCTGACGCCGAGTGCAGCGCATACGTCGCGATCAGCCCGCCGATGAGCCCGACCGGCCCCATCGCGAGCCCCATGCAGACGACCGTCGACCCCTGCAGGAGGCGCAGGGCCACTGACACCTGCACCATGCTCCACCGCCTCAGCAGCAGAGGGACCGCCGCCACGCCCAGCGCCGAGAAGGCCCACGCCGCTGCGGTGACCGGACCCATGATCGAGGCGGCCTCGTCGCGGTCGCCGAGCAGCTCTCCCAGACGAACGGGGGTCAGCGTCTCGAACGCGATGATCCCGAATCCCCAGAACAGCTCCACGGCCACGAGCGCCCGCAGCACGCGCGATGACCTGAGCAGACGGACCCCGTCCCCGATCATGCGCGGCGACTGCCCGATCGCGTGTCGCAGGCTCGCCGGACGGTCGGCCCGGCTCTCGTCCATCAACAGGAGCGCGGCCACGACCTGCACCACCGCGAGACCAGCCGCGATCCAGTACGGCAACGCCAACGACTCGACGCCGTCCAGCGGCGCCCACGCGACCAGGAGCCCGGACAGCACGGCTCCCGTGGCGATCGAGGCCCCGACCACGCTGGCATGCCCCGACAGCCCCTTGGCGACCGTCGCGGTCCGGTCGGTGATCGTCTCGTCGTCGTGCACGGAGTCGACGAACCAGGCGTTCAGCGGACCACTGTCGAGCGCGCGGTAGAGCCCCGCCAGGCCGGCCGCCGCCATGTACGCGCCGACGCTGTGCGCCAGGGCGAAGGCGGTGTACGACCCGACTGCGGCCACCGCGGACGCCACGAAGACCGGCCGGCGTCCGAGGACATCCGTCAGAGCACCGGTCGGCAGCTCGAGGCACAGGACGACCACCCCCTGCAGCGCGAACGCCGCACCCATCTCGGCCACGGACAGCCCGCGCTCCAGCGGGAGCAGCGCCACGACGGGCACGACGAGGCCGGTCGGCAGCCATCGCAGGGCGGCGAGGAACCAGAAGCGCGTCCGGATCGTCATGCCGTCTGCGGCAGCGTCAGGACGTGCAGGGCGACGTGCACGGCTCCGCCGCGGTGCGCATATCCCTCGATCACCGCGTGCACGTCGTCGAGCATCTGCTGCAGCTCGTCCGGGTCGAGCCGCAGGTCGTAGTCGCTGTGCCCGATGCCGGGCATGGGCTCGGTCCATGCCTCGAGACCGTCACACAGGTGCTGCTCCTGCCGGCGGCGCACGGCGTCGAGATACTCCCGGCCGCCGTCGAGGTCGGCGAGGGCGGACGGAAGGACGGTCGCGTCGTGCAGGGCCTGCCACCGACGCTCCCGGCCGGACGGCTGTTCGGGAGCGTCCCCGACGAAGCCGAAACGCTCCAGCTGTCTCAGGTGGTACGACGTCGAGCCGCTCGACTCCCCCAGCGCCCGGGCGAGCTCCGACGCCGTCGCCGGGCCCTCGATGCGCAGGAGCCCCAGCAGCGCCATGCGCAGCGGGTGAGAGACGGCCTTGAGCGTCTCCAGGTCCTCGACGGTCTTGCGGGTGATCGCCATGCCCCGACCCTACGACCGCAAAGAATTCTTTGCAACGAACTCTTTGCATATATTCCGGGCGTATTCCAGCCTGTGCGACACGCGGGCTGCTGGCACACCTGCATCCGGCTAACCTGAGCCCATGACGGTGACACTGCGCGACGGCGACCTCGTCCTGGAGCCCACCTCCGGTTCCGCGGAGTTCACCGGTTTCGCGATCGTGCTGGACGGCGAGCGCGTCGGCACGGTCGCCCTGCGCACCGAGTCGTCGGACATCTGCTCGATCCGCTGGAACTCGCGGATCGAGCAGCCCTTCCTCGTGGCCCGCGCGCTGCGCCTGGCCCTCCAGCACGCCTTCGTGGCGATGGCCGTCGGACGGGTCGAGGTGCGCCTGCCGGTCGGCTCGACGCGCGACATCCGCGCCGCCTCGATGGGTGGCCTGCGCCGTGAGGGCATCATCCGCCTGCCGGGCGAACGTCCCGACCAGCTGCTGATGGCACGACTCGTGGACGATCCCCCGTCCGACACCAGCGCCGGGTTCACCGCGATCCTCAACGCCGGCCTGCCGACCAAGCGGGTCATCGGGCAGGGACTGGTGCGCGACGAGCGGGGCCGGGTGCTGCTGTGCGAGCTGACCTACAAGCGTGAGTGGGATCTTCCCGGGGGCGTCATCGAGGTGGGCGAGGCGCCGTCGGTCGGCCTGGTGCGCGAGCTGGAGGAGGAGCTCGGCATCACGGTCGAGGTGCACGACCTGATCACCGTCAACTGGCTGCCCGCGTGGCGCGGCTGGGACGACGCCTGCATCTTCTTGTTCGACCTCGGCGTCGTCAACAGCTCGATCACCCAGGACATGTCGTTGCAGCCCAGCGAGATCAAGGCCGTGCACTGGTGCGAGCCGGACGAGGTCCGCGACCGGGCGACCGCCGCGGCGATCGAGCTGCTCGCGGCCATCGAGACCGGTCACGTGCCCACCTATCGCGAGGCCCCCAAGGCCGCCGAGTAGCCCCCGGGTTGGACCGAGGATGAGGGTTTTGGGCAGCTGGGACTACCCCAATCCCTCACCCTTGCCCGCGCCGTGGACCGAGGATGAGGGTTTGCGGTAGCCCTGACGACCCGAAACCCTCATCGTCAGTCCCCCCTGGGGCTCAGCGGACGGCCGTCTCGCCGCCCTCGCCGCTGACGACGCCGCCGTACTGGCCCAGCGCGCGCGGCTTGCCGGCGTCGCCGGGTATCTGCAGGAGCACCTGGTGCAGGTAGCTGAGCTTGCCCGAGCCGGAGATGCCCTGCGACAGGAACGCCTGCTGCGGGGACCCCTCGGGCCAGGTGATCGTGAGGCCGTCCTGGACGGTGTAGGTGTCCTGGCGCAGGAGCGTGACGAATGCCAGCGCGCCGCCGTCGGACGTCCGCAACGCGTACCGGACGTCCTGGGCCTCCCAGGTCTGCGAGAACTTCACGCCCTCCAGCCCGCCGTTGGTCGCCGCGGCCGCCCGCATCTGCTTGATGAAGGCGTCGTCGGCGATCGAGGACGCCTCCGGCGCCTTCGGATCGGCGAGCACCGCGGCATACGCCGTCGCGGCGTCCTGCGCCGACATCGGCAGGCCCGAGCCGTTCTTCGGGTCGACGGTCACGGCCGCGCCCGACGAGCGCCGGATCGTCGGGATCGTCGTGCCGGCGAGGGTCTCGGGGCTCGCGGTCAGCAGCCACGGGTCGACCGATGAGGAGCGCTCGAAGATCTGGACCCGGTTGACGCCGAGTGCCTCGTCCCGCACGACGGCGTAGAACCACAGCGGGTACTTGCCGAAGCGGGGCGTCTGGACGTCGGTGACCTCGACCTTCGCGGTGTCACCCTTCTGCGTCTTGGCCAGGCGCTGGGAGACCTCGAAGGATCCGGTGTCGATGGCCAGCACGGCATCGGTCTCGACGGTCGACAGCGGCTTGGGGTCCAGCAGCTCGATGGCCGAGTTGCGGACCTCGCGATAGCGCTCGAACACCTCGGAGACGTCGGCGGGACGCGCCGCGGTCTTCTCCGGCGTGAGGTCGTCGCGCTGGTGCGGCACGGCGCACCCGGCCAGCGCCAGGCAGCAGGCCAGACCCAGCAGGATCGTCCGCCTCATGGCCGCTCCTGCTCGTCGACGACCTCGAAGTCGGCCAGCTCGTCCGCGCTGACCTCGTGCTCGACGCCGTCGTCGTCGACGTACACGTAGACGACGTCCTCGGGCCCGGCCGGCTCCGGATCGGGTGCGGGGGTCCGCTCGACGTTCTCGACGACCTCGACCTCGACCTCCTCGGTGACCTCGAGCTCGGCTGCCTCCTCCGGTGAGATCTCGCGCTCCACCCCGTCCTCGTCGACGTACACGTAGACGATCTCCTCCTCGACGGCCTCGGGGCCCTCGTCGTCCGGGTCGGGTCCGTCCGGGTCCTCCCCGTCGTCCGGCCACGCCGGTCCGCGCAGCAGCCAGAAGCCCGACCACAGCATGGCCAGCCCCACCAGCAGCACTGCTGCGGCCTTCCAGAAGCCGCCCGCGACGCCGTACGCCACCGTGACCTGCAGGCCGGAGAGGTTCGATGAGCCGACCGACAGGATCGCGATCGACACGGTCTCGTCGGGCAGCCGGGTGCTGATCGAGGCACCACCGAGGCCGGCCCCGCTGTCGATCCACCAGTCGAGCGCGGTGGGCGCGCCCGGCAGGTTCGGCTCGCCGTCCATCTCACGGGTCGCGATCTTCCACGGACGGGAGAACCGGGTGATCTCCAACCGCTGCGTGCCACCGACGAAGTCCTGGACGTCGACGGCGTTGCCGACGCCGACGAAGATCGGCTTGCGCACGGGGACCTCGGCCAGGACGTCGACCTGCACGTCTGCCCACCGGATCGCCTTGGGCGCGGTGACCACCGCGATGTCATCGGTCTCGATCGGGTGCGGTCCGGTCGTGATCCGGTTGTCCGGGCCGAGCACCGCCATCACGGCGATGCCCGCGACGGCCACGAGCGCACCGAGCAGGCACAGCGCCCAGCCCGCCCAGGTCGACCGCATCCCCCACGCTTCCTCTCACGACACCGCCCCACGGCGCCGTGCCGACCCTACCGTCGCGAGGCTCCTGACGCCGGGAGGAAACGACCGTTGCGGGGCGGGTCGTCGCGCGACTCAGAACAGGGCGGTCGCCAGTGAGCGACGGGCTGTCATGACCACCGGGTCGGCGATGCCCACGACGGTGAACAGCTCGAGCAGACGTTCGCGGACGGTCTCGCGCTCATCGCCCGATGTCCGGCGCACGAGATCCAGCAGCCGGGCGAAGGCATCCTCGACGTGGCCACCGCTGATGTCCAGGTCGGCCACCAGCATCTGCGCCTGCAGATCATCCGGGTCGGCGGCGGCCGCCGCGCGTGCCGCCTGCAGATCGGCGCCCTTGGTGCGCGAGAGCCACTTGACCCGGGCCAACCGCTCGGCGACCTCGACATCGGCCGGGTACTGCACGCGCAGCTTCTCGTACTCCGCGACCGCGGTGTCGAAGTCGCTGGCCATGAAGGCCTCCTCGGCGGCGGCGAAGCGCGGGTCCTCGGGCTCCTCGGCCTCCTGGTCCTCTGCGGGCGCGCCGCCGACCGGTTGCGCCCGGCCGGTCACCCCGTTCTCGGCGGCGATCTTGACCAGCTCGTCGAAGAACCGGCGCATCTCGGTCTCCTCGACGGTGCCCTGGAACAGCGGCACCGGCTGGCCCTTGACCAGTCCGGCGACGTACGGGACGCCCTGCACGCCCAACGCCTGGGCGATCTGCGGGTTCGCGTCCACATCGACCCGGGCCAGCACGATCTGCCCGCCGTAGCTGTTGACGACGGCTCCGAGGGTGTCGTTGAAGTCAGCGCTCTGCGGCGCCCGGGCCGACCACAGGCCGAGCACCACGACGTACGACATCGACGCCTCGAGCGCGGCGGTCTGGAACGACCTCTCGTCGATGTCGACGACGTACGAGCCCGCTCCCCCTGTCGCAGCGGGCGCCGGGCGCGCGGCGGACTGCTTGAGCGCGGACAGATCGATGGCTCCGGGGCGCGAGAAGTTCATGACGCCATTGTAGGAACAGGGTGCCGCTGAGGTCAGTTGCCGTCCATCAGCCGTTGTTCCATGGTCTTGCCGCGCAGGCCCGAGCGCTGGATGACGCGCTGGATCGTGAGGTCACGCCCATCGGGGTCGCCGATGAAACGGATGTGCCGCAGTCCCTGCGCCTGGGCGGCGGACTCGAAGATGAAGTGCCCGAACCCGATCAGCCGGCCCAGCAGCGGCTTCTCGACGGTGATGTCCAGGATCCGGGTGATGGGCATCGTCGCGATGCGCACCGAGAAGACCCCGCTCATGCGGAAGACCCGCATGTTGGTGATGACGAAGACGTCGCGCTGCTCACGGGCGGTCAGGTACACGGCGTGCAGCACCAGTCCGAGGAACAGCACGATGAAGAGCCAGCCCAGCGAGATGGGTCCGATCACGGCCAGCACGAGCAGCAGCACCGCCGCGATCACCTCCGCGACGGCGCGCCAGTACACGATCCAGTGATGGCGCACGAGATCGATCACCATCTCTCCCTCGTCGGAGAGCAGGTGTCGGTCGACGTCCTGGTCGGGCAGACGATCCAGCAGCGCCCGGATCATCGTTCTCCTAGCTGCTCAGCTCGTTGAAGAAGACGCCGATCTGCTCGAAGGCGTCCATGATGCCCTCGAAGGCGTCGCTCACGGCGTCCGCTGCACTGGCCGGGGTGTTCAACAGGTAATAGATGATGAACCCGACGAGGAGCAGCCCGATGATCTTCTTCAGCACGCGCCAAGTCTGGCCCGTCATCCCGGCCGGCGACGGCAGGCGCGCCGGGCGCGACGCACATACCGCGCCGGTCTCAGAGCGTCTCGACGAGCGTGTCGGCGGCCGCGAACGGGTCGGTCCGCCCGTCCAGCACCTCGGCCGCCAGCGTGTCGAGGCGGGCGTCGCCGGACAGGTGGGCGAACCGCGACCGCACCTCGGTGAGCGCGAGCGCCTCGATCTCACGTCGGACGCGGGCGAGCCGGCGACGGGTCAGCTCCCCCGACTCGTCCAGGTGCCGGCGGTGTTCCTCGATCGCCTCGACGACCTCGTCGACCCCGGCACCGGACGTCGCGGTGGTCAGCAGGATCGGCGGTTTCCAGGCGCCGTCCGGGCGGTCCGTCATGCCGATGACCGACCGCAGCTCGCGGCGGGTCGACTGGGCACCGTCCCGGTCCGCCTTGTTGACCACGAAGACGTCACCGATCTCCAGGATCCCGGCCTTCGCCGCCTGGATGCCGTCGCCCATGCCGGGCGCCAGCAGCACCAGGGTCGTGTCGGCGAGCCCGGCGATCTCCACCTCGGACTGCCCGACGCCGACCGTCTCGACCAGCACGACATCGCAACCGGCCGCGTCGAGCACCCGCAGGGCCTGGGGAGCCGTGGCCGACAGCCCGCCGAGGTGCCCACGGCTGGCCATCGACCGGATGAAGACGCCGTCGTCGAGCGCGTGGTCCTGCATGCGCACGCGGTCACCGAGCAGCGCCCCGCCGGAGAACGGCGAGGTCGGGTCGACCGCGAGCACCCCGACGCGGCGGCCCTGGGCACGCAGCGCGGCCACCAGGGCGGAGGTCGACGTCGACTTGCCGACCCCCGGCGAACCGGTGATGCCCACGATGTGGGCCCTGCCGGTCAGGGGCGCCAGCGCCGCGCTGACCTCCCGCAGGGACGGCGACCGGTCCTCCACCAACGAGATCAGTCGCGCCACCGCCCGTGGTTGCCCGGCACGTGCTTGCTGCACGAGCTCGGCCACGGGAATGGCGCGACTGTTCTTCGTCACGTGAACGCGGTGCCGCGTGCTACTGCTTGGGGACGCGGATGATCAGCGCATCGCCCTGACCACCGCCGCCGCACAGGGCCGCCGCACCGGTGCCGCCACCACGACGGGCCAGCTCGAGGGCGAGGTGCAGGACGACGCGGGCGCCGCTGGCGCCGATGGGGTGGCCCAGGGCGATCGCGCCGCCGTTGACGTTGACGATGTCCTCGGAGATGCCCAGCTCGCGGGCGCTGGCCAGGCCGACGGCGGCGAAGGCCTCGTTGATCTCGACCAGGTCCAGGTCGGCGGGCGTGATGCCCTCCTTGGCGACGGCCTGCTTGATCGCGTTGGCCGGCTGGCTCTGCAGGCTCGAGTCGGGTCCGGCCACGACACCGGCGGCACCGATCTCCGCGATCCAGGACAGTCCGAGCTCCTCGGCCTTGGCCTTGCTCATGACGACGACCGCTGCGGCGCCGTCGGAGATCTGGCTGGCCGAGCCGGCCGTGATGGTGCCGTCCTTGGCGAACGCCGGACGCAGCTTGCCCAGCGACTCGACGGTCGTGTCGCCGCGAACGCCCTCGTCGGCGGACACCACGATCGGGTCGCCCTTGCGGGTGGGGATCTCGACCGGGACGATCTCGTCGTCGAAGACGCCGTTCTTCTGGGCCGTCGCGGCCAGCTGGTGCGAGCGGGCGCTGAAGGCGTCCTGCTCCTCGCGGCTGAAGCTCTGGACGTCCTTGTTGATCTGCTCGGTCAGGCCGCCCATGGCCTGATCGGTCATGGCGTCCCACAGGCCGTCGAAGGCCATGTGGTCGGTGAGCTTGGTGTCGCCGTACTTGGTGCCCTCACGGGAGCCGAGCAGCAGGTGCGGCGCCTGGGTCATCGACTCCTGGCCACCGGCGACGACGACGTCGTACTCACCGGCGCGGATCAGCTGGTCGGCCAGCGCGATCGCGTTGATGCCCGACAGGCACACCTTGTTGATGGAGACCGACGGGACGTCCAGCGGGATGCCGCCCTTGAACGCGGCCTGGCGCGCGGGCATCTGACCGGCGCCTGCGGTCAGGACCTGACCCATGATGACGTAGTCGACCTGGTCGCCGGTGATCCCGGCCTTCTCCAGTGCTCCCTTGATGGCCAGACCACCCAGGTCGGAGCCGGAGAGGGTCTTGAGACCGCCCAGCAGGCGGCCGATCGGGGTGCGTGCGCCGGCAACGATGACGGACTGGGTCATGAGGAGCTCCTTCGAGGACAGTCTCGGTGAAAGACAGTATGTGCACTTTACCCAGCGGTAACGCGCCAGCGACCTGAGTGTGCCTCGGATCACCCGCCCGGGCCGGGTCGGTTGCCATACCCTCATCAGCATGACGTCCCCGTTGGTTCCTGACCACCTCCTGCTCACGATCGATCACGTCGGCATCGCCGTGCCCGATCTCGACGACGCCCTCGAGTTCTACGCCAACACCTTCGGCCTGCACTCGGTCCACGAGGAGGTCAACGAGGAGCAGGGCGTCCGCGAGGCGATGCTGGCCGTCGGCGACTCCGACACCCGCATCCAGCTGCTCGCTCCCCTGAGCGAGGAGTCGACGATCGCCAAGTTCATCGCCCGCAACGGCCAGGGCATCCAGCAGCTGGCCTACCGGGTCGCCGACATCGAGGCCGTCTCCGCGATCCTGCGCGAGCGCGGCGTCCGGCTGCTGTACGACGCGCCCAAGCGTGGGACGTCGGACTCGCGAGTCAACTTCGTGCATCCCAAGGATGCCGGCGGAGTCCTCGTGGAGCTGGTCGAGCCGGCCGCCGCACCGTCCGCACACTGAGTTCTGGATCACACACCTTGCGGATGCCGAGTCAGGTTACGGCTCGGTAACATCGCCGGAATATCTCTACCTGGAGGCCCACCCGTGCAGCAGATTCTCGATGCCATCCTCGCCGGCGACACCGCCCCCGAGGACTTCGCGTCCATCCCCCTTCCCGACTCCTACAAGGGCATCACCGTCCACAAGGACGAGGTCGACATGTTCGAGGGGATGGCCAGCCGCGACAAGGATCCGCGCAAGAGCCTGCACCTCGACGACGTGCCGATCCCCGAGCTCGCACCGGGTGAGGCCCTGGTCGCGGTCATGGCCAGCGCGATCAACTACAACACCGTGTGGACCTCGATCTTCGAGCCCGTCTCGACGTTCGGCTTCCTCGAGCGCTACGGCCGCCTGAACGAGTACTCCAAGCGGCACGACCTGCCGTACCACGTGGTCGGATCGGACCTGGCCGGCGTCGTCCTGCGCACGGGACCGGGCGTCAACGCCTGGAAGCCGGGCGCCGAGGTCGTCGCCCACTGCCTGTCGGTCGAGCTGGAGAGCCCCGACGGCCACGACGACACGATGATGGACCCGCAGCAGCGCATCTGGGGCTTCGAGACCAACTTCGGCGGCCTGGCCCAGCTGGCCATCGTCAAGGCCAACCAGCTGATGCCCAAGCCCGATCACCTCAGCTGGGAGGAGGCCGCCAGCCCCGGTCTGGTGAACTCCACGGCGTACCGCCAGCTGGTGTCCAAGAACGGCGCGCACATGAAGCAGGGCGATGTCGTCCTGATCTGGGGCGCCTCGGGCGGCCTGGGCTCCTATGCGACCCAGATGGCGCTCAACGGTGGAGCCATCCCGGTCTGCATCGTGTCCTCCCCCGACAAGGCCGAGATCGTGCGCTCCCTGGGTGCCGAGCACGTCATCGACCGCTCCGCCGAGGGCTACAAGTTCTGGAAGGACGAGCACAACCAGGACCCGAAGGAGTGGAAGCGCTTCGGCACCAAGATCCGTGAGCTCACCGGCGGCGAGGATCCCGACATCGTCTTCGAGCACCCGGGCCGTGAGACCTTCGGTGCCAGCGTCTACGTCGCGCGCAAGGGCGGCACGATCATCACCTGCGCGTCGACCTCGGGCTACATGCACCAGTACGACAACCGGTACCTGTGGATGAACCTGAAGAACATCAAGAGCTCGCACTTCGCGAACTACCGCGAGGCCTACGAGGCCAACCGCCTGATCGACAAGGGTCTGATCCACCCGACCGTGTCGCGCGTCTACTCCCTGGAGGAGACCGGGCAGGCCGCCCTGGACGTGCACCACAACCTGCACCAGGGCAAGGTCGGCGTGCTCTGCCTGGCCCCCGAAGAGGGCATGGGCGTGCGGAACGAGGAGAAGCGCGCCAAGCACGTCGACGCGATCAACCGCTTCCGCGGCGTCTGAAAACCGACACCACCGACAGGCACCCGTACGGCCGGCAGCGGTCGTACGGGTGCCTGTTTTCTGCGGGTAGGGTTGATCTCACCAGACGACGCTGCCTGCTACCAGCCTCTTCCTTGTCACGATGGGATTCAGCATGTCCGACCAGCCCGGTTTGTCCATCTTCGACTCAGCCTCGAGCGCCCGCCCGACGTCATTCCCGGTGGCGCGCCGCGGCGGCTACGACAGCGATGCCGTCGATGCCTGGGTGCGCACCCAGACCGCGGAGTTCCACCGGCTGAGCGAGGCGCTGCGGATCAGCCAGAGCGAGAACGAGAAGCTCGCCGAGACCGTCCAGGAGCTCACCGAGCGGGTCGAGAACATCCAGACCCCCAGCTACGCGGGGCTCGGACACCACGCCGCGCAGCTCCTGGGACTGGCCGAGCAGGAGGCCGATGACGTCCGCAGCCGGGCGGCTCGCGAGGCCGAGGAGCTGGTCAGGCACGCCGAGGAGGAGGCCGTCATCGTGCGGGCCACCGCACAGCACGAGGCCGAGGAGCTGCGTGGACGTGCGGTCGTCGAGCTGGAGCAGAAGCGCAAGCAGCTGCTCGAGGACGCCGAGGCCATGCGCGCCCAGGCCGCCGCCGACACCGCCGACCTGCGCGCGCAGGCCGAGCGTGAGGCCGCCCAGCTCAAGCTCGCCGCCGAGCAGGAGGCCCAGAACCTGCACCTGACCGCGACCCGCGAGGTCGAGCAGGCCCGCGCCGCGGCCGACCGTGAGGTCACCGAGGCCCGCCGTGTGCTGGCCGTGGAGAAGGAGCGCCTGGCCCGCGAGGCGACCGAGAACCACGCCTCGGCCATGGAGAAGACCGCCAAGCTCGTGCAGGACGCCGAGACGCGTGCCAGTGCCGCCGAGGAGCGCGGCCGCGACGTCATGGCCCAGGCCGCCAAGGCGCGTGAGGCCGCGGTCGCCGAAGCCGCTCGTCTGGTGGAGGCCGCCAAGGTCGAAGCAGCACAGGTGGTCGCCAGCTCTGGTGCCGAGGCCAAGAAGATCCGCGCCACCGCGACCGCCGAGGTCGACCGCCAGACCCGCGCGCTGCGCGCCGAGGTCGAGGAGCTGCAGCGCCGCCGCGACGGCATCATGGCCCAGATGGGTCAGCTGCGCGACATCGTGGCCAGCTTCGCCCCCGAGATCAGGGTCGAGAACCCGACCGTCGCGGCCGACGACACCGCGGCATCGGTCGAGGACGACGAGGACACCGTCGAGGCGGCGGATGCCGGGGTCACGGACGTCGAGCCCGAGGCCGACAACGACAGCACGCCGGAGAAGCGCGCCCCGAAGGCTGGCTGAGGCTAGTCCGCCGGCTGCACGGGGACGTCGCTGAACGCGGCGACCGTGCGGTCGGCGTACGCCGAGGAGTCCGCGCGCTCCATGGGGCCGTCCCAGGTGTCCGGCAGCGGCACGCGGACCTCCGGGGCGAGCTTGCGGGTGATCTCGTCGAGCACCCGCTCGGAGTCGCCGACCCACAGGTGCTTGGCGCCGTCGACCGCGATCACCTCGGCCTGCGGGATCGCCGCGAAGCGCTCGCGCGCCTCCGGCGGCTGCAGGTAGTCGTCGTGCTCGGGCACGATCGCGGTGACCGGCTTGCCCGACTGCGCCCAGGCGTCCAGGTGCTCGGGCTTGGAGTAGCGCAGCGGCGGTGACAGCAGGACGATCCCGGCGACCGACGGCTCGAGGCCGTACATCAAGGTCAGGTCGGTGCCGAAGGACCAGCCGACCAGCCAGATGTTGGGCAGGTCGGCGAACTCGGCGTGCTCGACCGCAGCCGCGACGTCGAACCGCTCCCCCACCGCGTTGTCGAAGGCGCCCTCGCTCGTGCCCTGCACGCTGGAGGTGCCCCGCGTGTTGAAACGCAGCACGGCGATGTCGGCCAGCGCCGGCAGGCGGTAGGACGCCTTGCGGAACAGGTGGCTGTCCATCATGCCGCCGTGCGTGGGCAGCGGGTGCAGGCAGATCATCGTGGCCACCGGCGGCCGCTCGGGCGGGAGCGCCAGCTCACCGACCAGCTTCAGGCCGTCGGCGGTCTCGAGGGTGATGGGCTCCCGCCGGGCAGGCAGGACGGAGTTTCCACGGATTCGCTGAGTCAATGATCTAGTGCTTCCTCGTCCAGCAGGCGGTGTGCCAGTGCCGGCGTTCGTCGATGGCGGCGTCGCTGAGCAGGGACTTCTCGACCGGCCAGGCCACGACGTGCCGCATCCCGCGGCGGATGAGCTGGGAGCAGCCTGGGCACCGGTAGTCCTTCAGGGACGAGCCCTGGGTCGGCCGCACGAACCAGTCGCCGTCGGCCTTGCGCTCCTGCACCTCGCTGCTCGCCCTCAACGGCGGCGCCGTCGGTCGGGCGACACGTCTGCGGGGCATGCGTCCAGTCTACGGTCGGACCGGACGCTGCCCGCAGCCCGCACGCGCCGTCAGTAGGTGTGGAAGCCCTCGCCGGTCTTGCGCCCCAGCTTGCCCTCGGCGACCTTCTGCTCCAGGGTCCGGGCGGGCTGCCAGCCGGCGTGGCCGAAGGTGCTGACCAGCGATCGCTGGATCGCCAGGGACACGTCGTTGCCGACGACGTCCAGCAGCTGGAACGGGCCCATCGGCAGCTGGGTCGACCGCAGCGCCTCGTCGATCTCCTCGACGCTCGCCACCCCGGCCTCGGACAGCTTGATCGCGTCGTTGAGGTAGGGGAACAGCAGGGCGTTGACGATGAAGCCCGCGCGGTCGCCGCACGAGACCGGGTGCTTGCCGATGGCCAGGCACAGGGCGCGGACGGTCTCGTCGACCTCCTCGGACGTCTCGTCCGCCGTGACGACCTCGACGAGCTTCATGACGGCCGCCGGGTTGAAGAAGTGCATGCCGATGACGTCCTGGGGACGCTTCGTCGCCGCGGCGCAGGCGTTGATCGACAGCGATGACGTCGTGGTGGCCAGGATCGCGCCGGGCTTGGCGATGGCGTCCAGGTCGGCGAACAGCTCGAGCTTGACGTCCAGGTCCTCGGCGATGGCCTCGACGACCAGATCGGCGTCGGCCAGGGCCGAGCGCTCCGTGGCGCCCGTCAGGCGGGCCAGGACCGTCGCCTTGCCGTCCTCGTCGAGCTTGCCGCGGGAGACGGCCTTGTCCAGGCTCTTGGTGATCGCCGCGACGACACCGGCGATCTTGTCGTCGCTGCGGCCGATGACGGTCACGTCGTAGCCGGCCTTGGCGAAGACCTCCACGATGCCGGAGGCCATCGTGCCGGTGCCGACGACGCCGACCCGGCTGATCTCGTGGCGCAGCTGCGGCACCGGGACGTCCCCGGCGGCGGCGCTGGCGAAGGTCGTGCCGTCGGCGGCCTGCGTCGTCAGGACCGAGGCCGGCTGGTGCACCTCGTCGCCGGTCTCGGCGTAGAGCTTGTCCAGACCCGTCACGAGGGCCTGGGCGCCGATGGCGTCCGCCAGCGCAAGGGGCCCGACGGGGTAGCCGCAGCCGAAACGCATCGCCGCATCGATGTCGTCGCTGGTCGCGTACCCGCTCTCGTACATCGTGGCGGCGTGGTTCAGATAGGGCAGCAGCAGTCTCCGGACGACATCAGCGGCCGGGTCACTGTGGGTGAGACGATCGACGATCTCCTGCATGGCTACTCCTCAGTAATAAAGCGGTCGTGCCACACTAGCGTGACCTTGTCCACTGCCCTAGGGGGAAGCATGCATCGACGCGTGACGCTCGCCACTGCCATCGGCGGCGCCATTCTGACCGTTCTCGCGGGCTGCGGTTCTGACGGCTCTGCCGGCGAATCCACACCCGCTCCGACGACCCCGTCGGAGACGGCCAGCGCGACACCGTCGGTCGATCCCAGCAGTCCTGATGCGACCACCCTCAGCGGCGACTGGCAGATCCCGGCCGAGGACTACGTGCTGCACCTGGCCGATGACGGCACGTTCGTCGAGGACTTCCAGGGGGTCGTCGACTTCCGCACCGGCAAGTACCAGGTCGACGGCGACACCATCTCGCTGGTCGGCGACGACGGCAACACCGACAAGGGCACGATCGAGGGCGAGACGCTGAAGTTCACGCTCGGCACCGCCACCCGCGTCGAGTGAGACTGGTCATCGCCCGCTGCCAGGTCGACTACGCAGGACGACTGGCGGCACATCTTCCGTTGGCCACCCGGCTCATCATGGTCAAGAACGACGGCTCCGTGCTGATCCACTCCGACGGCGGCTCGTACAAGCCGCTGAACTGGATGAGCCCGCCGTGCACCCTGCGCGAGGGCCAGTCCGATGACGGGGTCATCGAGTGGACGGTCACGGCCGGCAAGACGGACGACACGTTGCGCATCCGCATCGAGGAGGTCCTGCACGACTCGGCCCACGAGCTGGGCGTCGACCCCGGCCTGCAGAAGGACGGCGTCGAGAAGCACCTGCAGGAGCTGCTGGCCGAGCACACGACCGCGCTCGGCCCCGGCATGAGCCTGGTCCGACGTGAGTTCATGACCGCGATCGGCCCGGTCGACCTGCTCTGCCGCGATGCGAGCAATGCCTCGGTCGCGGTCGAGATCAAGCGCCGGGGCGACATCGACGGCGTCGAGCAGCTGACCCGCTACCTGGAGCTCATGAACCGCGATCCCGCACTGCGCCCCGTCCGGGGCATCTTCGCGGCGCAGGAGATCAAGCCCCAGGCGCGGGTACTGGCGGCGGACCGCGGCATCGAGTGCGTCGTGGTGAACTACGACGAGCTGCGCGGCATCGACGACCCGTCCCTGCGCCTGTTCTGACCCCGCTGCGCTTACTGCAGCGGGACGTTGAAGAACGTGGTGCCGAGCTTCTCCCAGCGCTCGATCTCGCAGCCGTCGGCGCGGCTGAACGTCGCGTCGATCTTCTCGCCGTCGAAGGTGCCGGTGACCGACGCGGTCTGGGGGCCGCCGTAGATCGTCGTGCAGGCCCGGTCCTTGGGCACGGCATCGAACACCGAGGCCCCGGCCTCCGCGAGCGCGTCGCAGGCCTGCTGCGCCTGCGGGTGATCTCCCCCAGCCGGATCGCAGGTCAGCCGGTAGGTGGACGTCTTGGCGTCCTCCGCAGGCGTGACCACGATCTTCAGGGACGTCGCGGACGCCGACGGGTCGCCGGACCCCTTGGGGGCGGAGTCGTCGCTCGAGCCGTCCGAACCGCATGCCGACAGCACCGCCAGCACGGCGGCTGCGGCGATCGTCGCGCTACGCACCGGCGATGGGCGGTGCGGTCGGGTCGGACTGCTCGCCCTTGTCCTCACGGGCGACCCAGTCCTCGATGCGCTCGTAGTCGTGCTTGGAACGAGTCACCACGGCCAGCAGATCGCTCATCTTGGCCAGCTCCTCGACCTGCTCCTTGATGAACCACTGCATGAACTGGTCCGAGGCGTAGTCGTGGTTCTCGCGCGCGATCCGGGTCAGGTCGTTGATCTGCTCGGTCACCTGCTTCTCCTGCGCCAGCGCCGCGACGACGGGCTCGACGACGTCCTCGAAGTCCAGCCGGGGCGCGGGCAGGCCGGGGATGCGCGGCGTGTGATCGGCGTCCAGCAGGTACTGGACCATCATCATCGCGTGATCGCGCTCCTCGCGGGCCTGCTGGTAGAACAGCGCGGCCATCTGGGGCATGGTCAGCGCGTCGTAGTACGTCGCGATCGCGATGTACTGCTGGTGAGCGCTGAACTCGTGACCGATCTGCTCGTTGAGCCGTTCGACGAATGCTGGTGCAGCCATGTGTCCCATGTTCCTTGTCTAGCACCAAAGTGAGGTGAGCCTCACCTTGCGCTGGTATCGTCTCGAATGTGTCACCGAAGCCCAAGAAGAAGTGCTGCAGCGACAAGCCTGCCTGCAAGCGCTGCCCCTTGCGCATGATGCGCGAGGGAACCCTTCCCGAGGGCTACACCGTCAAGAAGCGCAAGCTCGTCAAGGTCAAGTCATCGGCCAAGAAGTCCGGTTCGAAGACCTCGACGAAGATCGCCGCCTGAGCGGTGACCCGAGCGTAGGGCAACGTAGGCCCTCGGTGCCACGAAGGCGTGGCTAGCCTCAGGACCCGTTGAGCCTGCGAGACGAGCGGCGACCTCCTACCGTGGAGCGATGACCGATCTCACCGCACAGTCGCAGAAGCTGCTGGCCCTCCACGCCGATCCCGCCCTGCTGAAGGTCGTGAACGTCTGGGACGCCATCACCGCCCGCGTCGTCTCGGGCGTCGACGGGATCGAGGCGCTGGCCACCGCGAGCCACTCGATCGCCGCCGCGCACGGCTACGAGGACGGCGAGCACATCCCCGTCGACCTGATGATCGAGGCGATCGGCACCGTGGTCGCCGCGACCGATCTGCCGGTGACCGCCGATCTGGAGGCGGGCTACGGCAATCCCGGCGAGACGGCCCGCAAGGCGATGTCCGTCGGCGTGGTGGGCGCCAATCTCGAGGATCAGATGAAGCCGCTGCCCGAGGCCGTCGCCGCCGTCGAGGCCGTCCTGGCCGCCGGCCACGCCGAGGGCATCGACTTCGTGCTCAACGCCCGCACGGACGCCTTCGTCCTGGCCGGTGACCGGCCGCACGCCGATGTCCTGGCCGATGCGATCGAGCGCGGCTCGGCGTACCTCGCCGCCGGCGCCCCGCTCGTGTTCGTCCCCGGCCTGCTGACCGAGGACGACGTAACGGCGTTCGTGGACGCCTGGGGACCGCAGAAGCTCACCGTCATCGGGGTGCCCGGCTCGCTGCCGCTGGAGCGCCTGGAGGAGCTGGGCGTCGCCCGCGTGTCGTACGGCCCCACCAGCCAGTCCGTCGCCCTCATGGCCCTGCAGGACCTCACCCGGGACATCGTCGCCGGCGGCGCCCTCCCCGCCGACTTCCGCCCCCTCAACTGACGCCGCTGGCCCTGACGTCTTGACCACGACACGCCGAGCGGGTCGGTCAAGACGTCAGGCCCAGCGTCAGGCGAGGTCGTTGGCGGCGCGGATCTCGTCGACGATGCGGTCCATGATCGCGGTCATGCCGAAGTCCTTGGGAGTGAACACCGCGGCGACCCCGGATGCCTCGAGCCGGCGGGCGTCCGACTCGGGGATGATCCCGCCGACGATGAGCGGGACGTCGCCGATGCCAGCCTCGGCCATCGCGGCCTGCACGTCCGGCACCAGCTCCATGTGCGACCCCGACAGGATCGACAGGCCGATGCAGTGGACGTCCTCGGCCACGGCCGCGGCGACGATCTGCGCAGGCGTCAGGCGGATGCCCTGGTAGACGACCTCGAAGCCGGCGTCACGGGCACGGACCGCGATCTGCTCGGCACCATTGGAGTGACCGTCCAGCCCCGGCTTGCCGACCAGGAAGCGCAGCCGCGTGCCCAGCTCGTCGCCCGTCTGCTGGACCCGCTCACGCACGGCGGTCAGCTCGGCGCCGGCCTCGGCGGCGGCGGACACGCCGCTGACGCCCGTGGGGGCCCGGTACTCGCCGAACACCTCACGCAGCGCGCCGGCCCACTCCCCGACCGTGGCGCCCGCCCGGACCGCGGCCAGCGTCGCCTCCATCAGGTTCGCATCGGTCTTGGCCTCGCTCTGCAGGCGAGCCAGCGCCTCGTCGACGGCACCCTGGTCACGCTGCTCGCGCCACTGCTGCACGTCGGCGATGGCATTGGCCTCCGCCTGCGGATCGGCGGTCATGATCGCGGTGTCCAGATCGGCGGTCAGCGGGGACGGCTCGGTCTCGACATAGGAGTTGACGCCCACGACCAACAGGTCACCGGCCTCGATCTTGGCCCGGCGCTCGGAGTGCGAGCCGACGAGCGCCTGCTTCATGTAGCCGGACTCGACGGCCGCGACGGCGCCACCCATGGCCTGCACCCGGTCCATCTCGGCCTTGGCGCCCTCGCACAGCTCGGCGACCTTGGCCTCGATGACGACCGAGCCCTCGAAGATGTCGTCGTACTCCAGCAGGTCGGACTCGAAGGCCAGCACCTGCTGCAGGCGCAGCGACCACTGCTGGTCCCACGGACGCGGCAGGCCGAGGGCCTCGTTCCAGGCCGGGAGCTGCACCGCGCGGGCGCGGGCGTCCTTGCTGAGCGTGACTCCCAGCATCTCCAGCACGATGCGCTGGACGTTGTTCTCGGGCTGCGCCTCGGTCAGGCCCAGGGAGTTGACCTGGACGCCGTAGCGGAAGCGGCGCATCTTCGGGTCCTGCACGCCGTAGCGCTCGCGGGTGATCTCCTCCCACAGGCGCCCGAAGGCGCGCATCTTGCAGGTCTCCTCGACGAAGCGGACGCCGGCGTTGACGAAGAACGAGATGCGGCCGACGACCTTCTCGAACTCCTCCTGCGGCACCTGCCCGGAGTCGCGCACCGAGTCGAGCACGGCGATCGCCGTGCTGAGGGCGTAGGCGAGCTCCTGCGTCGGGGTCGCTCCGGCCTCCTGCAGGTGATAGCTGCAGATGTTCAGCGGGTTCCACTTGGGGATCGTGCTGACGGTGTACGCGATCATGTCGGTCGTCAGCCGCAGCGACGGGGCCGGCCCGAACACGTACGTGCCGCGGGACAGGTACTCCTTGATGATGTCGTTCTGGGTCGTGCCCGACAGCAGCGCCGGATCGACACCCTGCTCCTCGGCCGCGACCTGGTACATCGCCAGCAGCCACATCGCCGTGGCGTTGATGGTCATCGAGGTGTTCATGGTGTCCAGGGGGATGTCCTGGAACAGACGCCGCATCGCGCCCAGGTGCGGGATCGGGACGCCGACCTTGCCGACCTCTCCCCTGCTGAGCTCGTGATCGGGGTCGTAACCCGTCTGTGTCGGCAGGTCGAAGGCGACCGAGAGACCGGTCTGACCCTTCGCCAGATTGCGCCGGTACAGAGCATTCGACTCGGCAGCGGAGCTGTGACCGGCATATGTGCGCATCACCCAGGGCTTGTCAGGCATGCGGGTCAGGTTACCTGTCCGTAACCTGCCACGGCGAGACTGCGGCGCGGATCACATGCACGTCCTGCTCGCACCCGCCCCGGCCGCGAGCAGGACGCGGCGCCTCTACACTCCAGTCCATGGTGAACCTGACGCGTATCTACACCCGCACCGGCGACGACGGCACGACGAACCTGGGCGACATGAGCAAGACCAGCAAGCTGGACCTGCGCATCGCCGCCTACGCCGACGTCGACGAGGCCAATGCGCAGATCGGCTTCGCGATCTCGCTCGGCACGCTCGACCCGGACGTCGTGGCCATCCTGACCCACATCCAGAACGACCTGTTCGACGTCGGGGCCGATCTGTCGTGCCCCGTGGTCAAGAACCCGGAGTATCCGCCTCTGCGGGTCGAGACCGACTACATCGACCGCCTCGAGGCGTGGTGCGATCACTACAACGAGCAGGTGCCGAAGCTGCGTTCGTTCATCCTGCGCGGGGGGACGCCCGCTGCCGCGGCCGTCCACATTGCGTGCACGGTGACACGCCGTGCCGAACGATCAGCCTGGGCGGCGATCGAGCAGCACGGCGAAACCATGAACATCCTCACCGCCAAGTACCTCAACCGGCTCAGCGACCTGCTGTTCATCCTGGGCCGTCACGCCAATCGTGAGACGGGCGATGTGCTGTGGGTGCCGGGCGGCGAGCGCTGAGGATCAGTCCCAGTCGATGCGCAGCGTCGAGACGCCGCCGCCGATCGGCTTGGGGGCATCCCAGTCGATGGCCTTGCTCGGCTTGGCCGGCTTGGGCGCGTCCCAGTCGATGATCTTGGCCTTCTTGACCTTCTGAACCTTGGCCGAGACCGAGTCACTGGCCGGGGCGGCAGAAGCTGCGGGAACCACTCCGAAAAACGCGACGGACGATACGAAAACTCCGACGACAAGACGCTTCATCACTGCGGTCACCTTTGGTCCGGGGGGAACGGGCCGAGACCCGAAGAATGTCCCATGATTGTGCCCGCCCCCGGGGCCGGCGTCAATCAATTTCAGACAACGTTGTTGACACGTTGTCCAGGCGGGGACGACTCGAGCCAGGACAGCAGCCCGGTGAGCGCGTTGGGGCTCATCGCGAGCTGCTTGACCCCCACCGGGTTCTCGGTGCTCACGATCAGGTGACCGGGGTGGATCGCGTGCACCTCGTCGCCGACCGGGTCACGCCTGCCATCGATCTGCACCTCACCGCGGGTGAAGCGGTACCGCGGACGCCACGACAGCGAGAACGTGCGGAACCAGCACAGCTCGGTGTCGCCGTAGACCGCCAGGCCGTGCATCCAGCCCTTGGCCTGGGCCTCGCTGCTGCGCGTCACGCTCATGTCGAAGGTGCCGCCGGCGCGGGCGATCACTCGCCCGCGCACCAGCAGCCCCACGAGAAGCAGCACCAAGAGGACCACGACGAACAGCAGGGAGTCGACCATCCACCACCACAGCGGCACGGCAAACCCTCCTCAGCCAGACCCCGAGTCCTAGGACGTCTTGTCGACGAGACGCAGCTTGGCCTCGGCGCGACGCACGGCGGCGTCGTCATCGTCGGCGCGGGCAGCGTCCAGGTCGGCCTTGACCGCCGCGGCGTCGATCTCCGAGGCGAGGAAAGCGTCCTCGCTCAGGATCGACACGTGGTTGTCCGAGACCGACAAGAACCCCTCATCGACCGCTGCACGAACCGTCTCGCCGTCCAGCGGCCTGATCTCGACGACGCCGGCGACCAGCAGGGACAGCAGCGGAGCGTGCCCGGGCAGGATGCCCAGGTCGCCCGACACCGTCCGCGCCAGCACCTCGCCGGCCTGGCCCGACCACACGACGCGGTCGGCGGCCACGAGCTCGACCTGGATGGCCTTGCTTGCATCGTTCGCCATCAGAGGCTCTTCTGGATTTCTTCCCACTTCTTGTCGACGTCTTCGAGACCGCCGCACATGAAGAAGGCCTGCTCAGCCACGTGATCGTACTCGCCGTCACAGATCTTGGTGAAGCCGTCGATCGTCTCGTCGATGGAGACGGTCGAGCCCTCGATGCCGGTGAACTGCTTGGCCACGTAGGTGTTCTGCGACAGGAAGCGCTGGATACGACGCGCGCGCGACACGAGCGTCTTGTCCTCTTCGCTGAGCTCGTCGACACCGAGGATCGCGATGATGTCCTGGAGCTCCTTGTTGCGCTGCAGGATGCTCTTGACGCGGTTCGCGGTGTTGTAGTGATCAGCGCTGATGTAGCGCGGGTCGAGGATGCGCGAGGTCGACGTCAGCGGGTCCACGGCCGGGTAGATGCCCATCGACGCGATCTCACGGTTAAGTTCGGTCGTGGCGTCCAGGTGCGCGAACGTCGTGGCCGGAGCCGGGTCGGTGTAGTCATCGGCCGGCACGTAGATCGCCTGCAGCGAGGTGATCGAGTGACCGCGCGTCGAGGTGATGCGCTCCTGGAGCACACCCATCTCGTCGGCCAGCGTCGGCTGGTAACCCACGGCGGACGGCATGCGGCCGAGCAGCGTGGAGACCTCGGAACCGGCCTGCGTGAAGCGGAAGATGTTGTCGATGAACAGCAGCACGTCCTGCTTCTGCACGTCGCGGAAGTACTCGGCCATCGTCAGGGCCGACAGGGCGACGCGAAGACGCGCTCCCGGCGGCTCGTCCATCTGGCCGAAGACGAGGGCGGTCTGTCCGAGGACGCCGGCCTCCTCCATCTCGACGATGAGGTCGTTGCCCTCACGGGTGCGCTCACCGACACCGGCGAACACCGACACACCACCGTGGTCGCGGGCCACGCGGGCGATCATCTCCTGGATCAGCACGGTCTTGCCGACGCCGGCGCCACCGAACAGGCCGATCTTTCCGCCGAGCACGTACGGCGTCAGAAGGTCGATGACCTTGATGCCGGTCTGGAACATCTCGGTCTTGGACTCGAGCTGATCGAAGGCAGGCGCCTTGCCGTGGATGCCACGACGCTCCTTGACCTCCCAGACCTCACCCTCCTTGAGGTTCATGACGTCGCCCGTGGTGTTGAACACCTTGCCGAGCGTCTCGTCACCCACCGGCACCATGATCGGTCCGCCGGTGTTGATGACCGTCGAGCCGCGGACGATGCCGTCGGTGGGACGCAGGCTGATCGCGCGGACCAGTCCGTCACCGATGTGCAGGGCGACCTCGAGGGTCAGCGTCTCGGTGACGCCGTCGATCGTGGCGTCGACCTTCAGCGCGTTGTACATGTCGGGGATGGCGTCGCTCGGGAACTCGATGTCGAGCACCGGGCCGATGACGCGCGCGACCCGGCCGGTGGCCAGCTCGGTGGTCTGGGTCTCTGCGGTGTTGGTAGGCATCTCTCTCACTCACTCCCAGCGGAGGCGTCAGCAAGCGCGTTGGCGCCGCCCACGATCTCGCTGATCTCCTGGGTAATACCGGCCTGGCGGGCCTGGTTGGCTGTTCGGGTGTACTTCTCGATGAGGTCCTGCGCGTTGTCAGTGGCCGACTTCATGGCCTTCTGACGGGCCGCGAGCTCCGAGGCCGAGGCCTGCAGCAAGCAGTAGTAGATGCGGCTGTGGATGTACTTGGGAAGCAGCGCGTTGAGGACCTCGTGTGCCGACGGCTCGAACTCGTAGAGCGGCAGGAGGTCTTCCTCGGCCGGGGCCTCGGTTCCCGCCACGACTTCCAGCGGGAGCAGACGGATGACGTCCGGCACCTGCACCAGCATCGACTTGAACCGGGTGAACACCACGTGCAGCTCGTCCGCCGCAACGAGCGGGTCGAGCTCGTCCGCCTCGTCATCGCCGTCGATGTGGAACGTCCGGACCAGCGTGTTGCCGATCTCTCGCGCGTGGGAGTACTCCGGCTTGTCGGAGAAGCCCGTCCACGACTTCACGTAGTCGCGGCCGCGGAAGTTGTAGTACGCCTCGGCCTTGCGGCCCGAGAGGTACAGATCAACGTCCTTGCCCTCGCTCCTCAGCTTCTCGACGAGACGCTCGGCCTCCTTCATGACCGATGCCGAGTAGGCACCCGCCAGACCGCGGTCGCTCGCGATGACCAGGACCGCGGCCTTGTTCCGGTCGCTCTTCTCCGTGGTCAGCGCGTGCTCGACGTTGGAGAAGGTGGCGACAGCAGCCACGGCGCGCGTGAGCTCACGGGCGTACGGCGCTGCCGCCGCCGCCCGCTGCTGCGCCTTGATGATGCGCGACGCAGCGATGAGCTCCATGGCGCGGGTGATCTGCTTGGTCGCCTGGGTGGACCTGATCTTCGCGCGTAGCTCGCGTACCGATGCTGCCATCGTCAGCCCCGCTTCTGCTTGACGATCTGCTCCTGCGAGACCTCGTCGTCAGTCAGCGGCTCGAACTCTTCGTGCCCGGCCTTGATCGAGTGACCCTCGGAGGTCTCGAACTGATCGGTGAACGAGTCGTACGCAGCCTCGAGAGCCTGCTTGTTGTCGTCCTCGAACTTGCCGGTCTCACGGATGGCAGCCAGCACATCGCTGTGCGAACGCTTCAGGTAGTCCAGGAACTCGGACTCGAAGCGGGAGATGTCCTCGACGGGGACGGCGTCGAGCTTGCCCGTCGAAGCGGCCCAGATCGAGACGACCTGGTGCTCGACCGGGAACGGCGCGTACTGACCCTGCTTGAACAGCTCCATGATGCGCTGACCACGGGCGAGCTGCTGCTTGGACGCGGCGTCGAGGTCGGACGCGAACATCGCGAACGCCTCCATGGCCCGGTACTGGGCCAGCTCGACCTTGAGCGAACCGGTGACGGCCTTCATCGACTTCTGCATCGCGGCGCCACCGACGCGCGACACCGAGATGCCGACGTCGACGGCGGGACGCTGGTTGGCGTTGAACAGGTCCGACTGCAAGAAGATCTGGCCGTCGGTGATCGAGATGACGTTGGTCGGGATGTACGCCGAGACGTCATTGGCCTTGGTCTCGATGATCGGCAGGCCGGTCATCGAGCCCGCACCCAGCTCGTCGCTGAGCTTCGCGCAACGCTCGAGCAGCCGCGAGTGCAGGTAGAAGACGTCACCCGGGTAGGCCTCGCGGCCCGGCGGACGACGCAGCAGCAGCGACACGGCGCGGTATGCCTCGGCCTGCTTGGACAGGTCGTCGAACACGATCAGAACGTGCTTGCCCGCGTACATCCACTCCTGGCCGATGGCCGAGCCGGTGTAGGGGGCGAGGTACTTGAAGCCGGCCGAGTCCGAGGCGGGAGCCGCGACGATCGTCGTGTACTCCAGCGCGCCGGCCTCTTCGAGGGCGCCACGCACGGCAGCGATGGTCGAGCCCTTCTGACCGATCGCGACGTAGATGCAGCGGACCTGCTTGGTCGGATCGCCCGACTCCCAGAAGGCCTTCTGGTTGATGATCGTGTCGATCGCGATCGCGGTCTTGCCGGTCTGGCGGTCGCCGATGATCAGCTGACGCTGGCCACGGCCGATCGGGGTCAGCGAGTCGATCGCCTTCAGGCCCGTCATCATCGGCTCGTGCACGCTCTTGCGCTGCATGACGTTGGGCGCCTGGAGCTCCAGGGCGCGACGCTTGTCGGTCTTGATCTCGCCGAGACCGTCGATGGGCGTGCCCAGCGGGTCGACGACACGACCCAGGTAGGCGTCGCCCACGGGGACCGAGAGGACCTCGCCCGTGCGACGGACGGTCTGTCCCTCTTCGATGCCGGAGAACTCACCCAGGATGACGACACCGATCTCGCGGACGTCCAGGTTGAGCGCGAGGCCCAGCGTGCCGTCCTCGAACTCGAGGAGCTCGTTGGCCATGGCCGAGGGAAGCCCCTCGACGCGGGCGATGCCGTCACCGGCACTCGCCACGATGCCGACCTCTTCGGTCGATGCAGCGCTGGGCTTGTAGTCGGCCACGAACTTCTGCAATGCGTCGCGGATCTCGTCCGGACGGATCGTGAGTTCCGCCATGTGTCTGCCTGCCTTCTTGGATTTGGAGAAAGTGCTGTCGGGGAGAGTGTTACTAGCCTGCAAGGCGCCGGCGGGCGATCTCAAGGCGAGTGGACATGGAGCCATCGACGACCTCTCCGGCGACGGAGACGGTGATGCCTCCGATGACCGCGGGGTCGATGACGATGTTCAGGTGGACGTCGCGTCCGTACTTCGCGGCCAGCGCGGCCGCCAGACGGTCTTCCTCGCTGGCGTCGAGCGCCGTGGCGACCCGCACCTCGGCGAGCAGCCGGTTGCCACGAGCCGCTGCCGTCTCGGCGAACGCAGTCAGCGCCCGCTCGAACGAACCGGTCCGTGCCGCGACGGCCTGACGGGTGAGCGCCAGCGTGGTGCCCGTGACCTTGTCGCCGAGCAGGTCGTCCAGCAGCTGCGCCTTGGCCGCCACGGGCTGCGCCCGGTCGGAGACGGTCTGGCGCAGCTCGCCGTCGGACCGCACCAGGCGGCCCACCTCGAACAGCTCGGTCTCGACCGCGCTGAGCTCGCCGGCGGCGTCAGCCGCAGCGACCAGCGCGGTCACGCCGGCCAGCTCCAGGCCATCGCTCATGTCGCGACCCGATGCCCAGCGCGCGGCGGCCGCGATCTGGACGATCTTGGCCGTGTCCGGGCTGACCCGCGGGCCGAAGACCTGCTGGGCCAGTCCGGCCCGGGCCGGCTCCTCGGTGGACGGGTCGGTCAGGACCCGCCGCAGGACCGGGTTCTGGTCGAGCACGGCGACGACGCCGAACAGCTCGCCGCCGAGGTCACCCAATCCGGACGTGACCGCACCGACGGCGGCCAGGACCTCGTCGAGAGACTTCGCAGAAATGCCTCGCATCAGTTCGCCGACTCCTCGAGCTCGGCGATGAACCGCTCGACCGTGCGCTTCTGGGCCGCGGAGTCGTCGAGAACCTCGCCGACGATGCGACCCGCGAGTGCGGTGGCCATGGATCCGACCTCACCCTTGAGCTGCGCGAGGACCTGAGCACGCTCGGCCTCGACCTGCGCGTGCGCGGTCGAGGTGATGCGCTCGGCCTCGGCCTGGGCCTGGGCGCGCAGCTCGATGATGATCTGCGTCCCCTGCTCCTTGGCCTCCTCGCGGATGGCGGCAGCTTCCTGACGCGCTCCCGCGAGCTGGGCGGTGTACTCCTCGAGGGCGGCCTTGGCTTCCTTCTGGGCAGCCTGAGCCTCCTCGATGCCACCCTCGATGGCAGCGGTGCGTGCGGCGTACGCCTTCTCGAAGTTCGGGACGACGTACTTCCAGACCGCGAACACCACGATCGCGAAGACGACCAGGCCGAGGACCAGCTCGCTCCATTCAACCGCGAGCGGGCTGTGCTCTTCACCCTCGGCAGAGGCGAGCAGTGTCGTAAACATGGCGATTCCTGTCGGCTACTGGATCAAAGAACGAATGCGAGGGCGATGCCGATGATGGCCAGTGCCTCCGCGAGGGCGAAGCCCAGAATGGCAATTGCCTGCAGGCGAGCCTGCGCCTCGGGCTGACGCGCGACGCCGTTGATGTAGGCGGCGAAGATCAGGCCGATGCCGATGCCGGGGCCAACTGCAGCCAGGCCGTAGCCGATCATGTTGAGGTTGCCGTCCACGGCAATTCCTTTCGTTGTGACGCAAGAGACGCGTCGGTGTTGGGACGTATGAAGTTGTGGGTATGGGGGCTGCCGGTCAGTGCTCGTCGGCGAGCGCGCCGCCAATGTACATCGCGGTGAGCAGCGTGAAGACGTATGCCTGCAGGAACATGACCAGCAGCTCGAGGAAGCTCACGAGGATGCCGAGGACGAACGACAGGACGCCGACGGGGGCGTACGCGAGCTTGTCGGACTCGAAGATGAGGTAGGCCGCACCGGTCGAGAACAGGATCAGCAGCAGGTGGCCGGCGAACATGTTGGCGAACAGACGAAGAGCCAGCGTGGCGGGCCGCACGATGATGTTGGACAAGAACTCCAGCGGGATCAGCAGGACCAGGATCGGGCCCTTCATGCCACCGGGGACGGTCTGGCGGCGCAGGTAGCCGAAGAATCCGAACCGTGCGATGCCGACTCCGTTGTAGATCAGCCAGGTCAGCGCCGCGAGGCCGTAGACGTAGCTGATGCGCGAGAACGTCGGGAACTGCAGGAACGGGATCACGCCGTAGTAGTTGTTCACGAAGACGAACAGGAACAACGAGAACAGGTACGGCACGAACTTCATGAAGTCCTGCGTGCCGATCGAGTCACGGGCGATGCCGTTGCGGACGAAGCCGTAGACGGCCTCGCCGGCGAACTGCAGGCGGCCGGGGACCACCGCGGCCGGGCGGGCCATGACATAGGTGACGGCGATGATCAAGATGCCGGACAGGACGATCAGGAGCATCGACTTGGTGACGTCGAGGCCACCGATGCTGAACGCGGGCGGGAGCTGGAAGTTGCCCGGGCCCGGGGCGGTGAAGCCTTCGGCTACGAAAGTCAGCGATGCTGCGGTCGTCACGTACATACCCTTCAGATGGCGCGGTCACTAGTCGGTGCGGCTACGGCCTGCGTCATGCTCTGCGGAACCGGCGGTTCCGCTGGCGTCAGTGCCCGCGGTGCCGTCTGATGCCACAAGGGACGTGACTCCTCGACCAGGTCTTGGTTGTTCCCGTCCTTGCGCGCTTAGGTTATCAGGCCCTCAGCGTTCGGTGTCGTCCAGGTCGTAAGTGGGAATTCTGGTCCGCTTGGACGCCCGTATCTGCAGGAAGGTCCACGCCAGCGTGGCGACGATGACGGTGCCTCCCAAGGACCGGTCGTCCAGGTGCGCCCCCAGTCCGTCCCGGTCGAACAGCACCGTGAACAGGGCGAGCAGTGCGATCACCTTGGTCAGGAAGAACATCATGGCGACCAGCAAGGACAGGTGCGGGCTGACCTTGGTGATCGGCCCGAGTGCCGCTGGGCTCGAGACGAAGAACAGGCAGACGATGGCTCCGCCGACCAGGGCGCCGGCGACTCCGTCACCGCCCTCGATCAGGCCGGCCACGACGGCACACAGGGCGGTCACGACCAGGGTCGGCAGCACCACGGTGCGCAGCGTGGTCATCGGTGGTCCTCGTTCATGACCAGACCTTCTCTTCGAGCTTGGGGAGCAGGAACACCGCTGCGACGGTCAGGACCGCCAGCGCGCCGAATCCGGCGATCGACTGCCAGCCGCTGAACAGGCTGATGACGACGCTGCCGAAGGCCACGAGTCCCGCGAAGGTGTACATCAGCAGGACCGCGCGCCGGTGCGAGTGGCCGATCTCCAGCAGGCGGTGGTGGATGTGCATCTTGTCCGGGCTGAACGGTGAGCGCCCCGCACGGGTGCGCCGGACGACCGCCAGCGCCAGGTCGACGAACGGGACCAGCAGGATCGTGAACGGCAGGATCAGCGGCAGCAGGGTTGGCAGGAAGCTCCGCTCGGCTCCCCCGATGCCCTCGGAGATCGCGGTCGCCGGGAACTGACCGGTCAGGCTGATCGACGAGCAGGCCAGCACGAAGCCGATCAGCATCGAGCCGGAGTCGCCGATGAACATCCGCGCGGGAAAGAAGTTGTGCGGCAGGATGCCGATGCACGCGCCGGCCAGCGCCGCCGTGAGGAGCGCGGCCGCGATCGCGCGGGTCTCGCCGTTCTCGACCGCCAGGACGAAGGCGTAGGCGAAGAAGGCCACCGCGCCGATCGCGACCATGCCCGCGGCGAGGCCATCGAGCCCGTCGACGAAGTTGACCGCATTGGCGGTGCCCACGATCAGCAGGACCGTGAAGATCAGGGCCTGCGCCTGGTCGAGCCCGATGTAGTTGCCGTACAGCGGCAGGTAGACGAACTGCACGCCCTGCGCGACCACGATGATGCCGGCCAGCACCTGGCCGGCGAACTTGCTGAGCGCGTCGAGCTCGAACAGATCGTCCACGATGCCGACGATGCAGATGACCGTGCCGCCCAGCAGCACCGCCCGGACGTCCTTGAAGACGCCGTCGTCGGCGAGCGACAGGAAGGGCAGGCTCATGGCGACGACCGAGGCGGCGAGGATCCCACCGAGCATCGCCGGACCGCCGAAGTAGGGGGTGGGGATCGCGTGCACATCGCGGTCGCGGACCCGCGCGACCGCCCCGAAGTGGTGGGCGGCCTGGCGCGCGATGGACGCCAGCAGGTACGTCACGCCCAGGGCGACGCCGAAGACGACGAGGTACTCGCGCACTACGCGGCCGGCTCGATCGTGTTGTTGAAGCGGTGCAGGACCTCGAGCGGAATTGCGCCCTGCCGCAGCACGCGCGGCGTGGAGCCGGCGGCGTCCAGGATCGTCGAGGGCGTGCCGGACGCGGTGGGGCCGCCGTCGAGGTACACCGCCACCCGGGGGCCGAGCATCTCCTGCGCCTCCTCCACGGTCTGCGCAGCGGGTCGGCCGGTGGAGTTGGCGCTGCTGACGGCCAGCGGGCCGGTCTGCTTGAGCAGCGCGAGCGCGCGCGGGTCGTTGGGCATGCGCACCGCGACGGTGTTGTGGGTCTCGCCCAGATCCCAGGTCAGCGACGCCTGCTGCTGGCAGATGACCGTCAGCGGCCCGGGCCACAGCTCGGCGACCATGGATCGCAGCCACGCCGGGATGTTGATCGCGAGCGCGTCCAACGTCGTCGGTGCCCCGATCAGGACCGGCGGGGGCATGTCGCGTCCACGCCCCTTGGCGTCCAGCAGGTTCTGCACGGCGCGGGGCGAGAACGCGTCCGCGGCAACCCCGTACACCGTGTCGGTGGGCAGCACGACCAGCTTGCCCTCCTCGAGAGCCGCCTGTGCTGCCAGCAGCCCGCGGCTGTACTCCTCGTCCACGCTGCAGTCGAACTTCACCCGGTCATCCTAGGGCGCGGCATCTCCTACGTCGCTGCCCCCCGTGGCTCGTTCCTCACCACGGCCGGGCTTCGCCCGGGCGCCTGCCTTCGCTCGCTTCGCTCGCTCGGCCTGTGGTTGCGGGGGGTGCACTAGAACCAGCTGATGTGGTGGAACAGGAAGGCGATCGCCAGGAACTGGATCAGCCGGCCGGTGAAGACCATCGTCAGGAACAACCACTGGGGCTGCTTGGAGGCACCGGCCAGCAGCGTCACGATGGCCAGCGGCGGGATGCCCGTCAGCGAGGAGACGAAGGCCGTCAGTCCCCCGCTGTAGGGGCGGTCCAGCAGGGTCAGCAGCCAGTCGTTGACCCGCCTGATCCACCGGACGAAACGGGTCCGCCCGAGGCGTCTGGTCCCCCGCCGCGACCACGCGCTCAGCGCATTGCGCGGCGGTCTGGGCTCGACCATGCGGATCTTGCGGGTTCCCTGCCGCGCGAGCTGGAAGACGACGGCCTTGCCGATCGTCGTCGCGAACACGTGCACCAGGATCAACAGCACCAGGAACGGGCGGCTGTTGACCATGGCGCCCGTTGCGACGACGTAGACCTCGGCGTTGACGAAGATGGGGACGAGGGCCGCCCCGATGCCCACGGCGAATGCGACACCGATCAGTGCCAGCTCGTCACCGCCCATGACGTGACAGCCTATCGCCGCGGCTTGCGCGCGGTGACGAAGCGGGGACGGCCGGCGAGATCGTCATGATCGCGCACGTCGGCCCACCGGGCGGCGAAGACCGCCGGGGCGGACTCGCCCTGCGCGTCGGCGTGCTCGGCACCCACCACTCCCCCGGCCTTGAGCAGTCGCCAGGCGACCTGGTCGATGACGCGCATCGCGTCGAGCCCGTCGTCGCCGGACCACAGTGCCAGCGCCGGGTCGTGGTCGCGCGCCTCGGGGGCGACGCTCTCCCACGCGTCCAGCGGGATGTACGGGGGGTTCGCGACGACGATGTCGACCTGCCCGTCGAGGTCGCCGAAGGCATCGGCCATGTCACCCAGCCGCAGGTCGACACCCGTCCCGACCAGGTTGCGCTGCGCCCACTCGAAGGCCGACTCGTCCAGCTCGACGGCGTGCACCTGCGCGGTCGGCACCTCGTGGACGACGGACAGCGAGATCGCGCCCGCGCCCGCGCACAGCTCGACGACGACCGGCGAGTCGAGGGTCTTGGCGTGGTCGATCGCCCAGCCCGCCAGCAGCTCGGTCTCGGGCCGCGGCACGAAGACACCGGGGCCGACCTCGACCTCGACGTAGCGAAAGCCGGTCGACCCGGTCAGGTGCTGCAGCGGGACGCGGGAGGCCCGCGCCGCGACCAGGTCGTTGAACTGCTGCACCTGCATGCCGTGGGGCTTGGCGCTGCCGATCAGCATCATCCGCGGGACGCCGGTGACGTGGCTCAGCAGCACCTCGGCGTCGTGGCGGGGCGACGACACGCCACCGGCCGCGAGCTCGGCCGTGGCCTGCTCCAGCAGGCGCTCGGCCTGCGTCCGCAGGGTGCTCACGAACCGGACTCGACCGACGCGAGCCGCTCGGCCAGCTCGGCGTCGACCAGCGACTTGATGACGTCCTCGAGGGCGCCGTCCATGACCTGGTCGAGGTTGTAGGCCTTGTAGCCCGTGCGGTGATCCGACACCCGGTTCTCGGGGAAGTTGTAGGTGCGGATGCGCTCGGAGCGGTCCATCGTCCGGATCTGTGACTTGCGGACGTCGGACGCCTCGGCGTCGGCGGTCGCCTGGGCGGCCTCCAGGAGCCGGGCGCGCAGGATGCGCATCGCCTGCTCCTTGTTCTGCAGCTGGCTCTTCTCGTTCTGGCAGCTGGCCACGATGCCGGTGGGCACGTGGGTGATGCGCACCGCGGAGTCGGTCGTGTTGACGCTCTGGCCACCGGGGCCCGACGAGCGGTACACGTCGATGCGCAGATCGGCGTCGCGGATCTCGACGTCGACGTCCTCGGCCTCGGCCAGCACCAGGACACCGGCCGCGGAGGTGTGGATGCGGCCCTGGGACTCGGTCACCGGGACACGCTGCACGCGGTGCACACCGCCCTCGAACTTCAGCAGGGCGTGGGGGGCCTCCCCCGGCTCGGGGGTGCCCTTGGACTTGACGGCCATCGTGACGGACTTGTAGCCGCCCAGCGCCGACTCGGTGGCGTCCAGGATCTCGGTCTTCCACCCGCGGTGCTCGGCGTAGCGCGTGTACATGCGCAGCAGGTCGCCGGCGAACAGCGCCGACTCCTCGCCGCCCTCGCCGCCCTTGATCTCCATGATCACGTCCTTGGCGTCCGCGGGGTCGCGGGGAACCAGCAGCCGCTGCAGCCGCTCGGACAGCTCGTGCAGGCGCGGCTCGAGGGACTCGATCTCCGCGACGAACGACTCGTCCTCGGCGGCGAACTCGCGCGCCGCCTCCAGGTCATCGGTGGCCTGCTGGAAGTCGCGGTAGGTCTTGACGATCGCGCTCAGCTCGGCATAGCGCTGGCCCAGCTTCTTGGCCAGACCCGGGTCGGAGTGCACCGAGGGATCGGCCATCTTCTGCTCCAGCTCGGCGTGCTCGGAGACGAGGGTCTCGACGGCCTCGAACATGGACAGCTCCTGAAGTGTGGTGATGGGCGGACGGATCCGCGGGGGCGACACAAACAACAGCGCCGACCCGTGCCCGAGGGGCAGGGGTCGGCGCTGGGAGGTCGCTACTGCTTCTTGGCGTAACGCTTCTCGAAGCGGGCGACGCGTCCGCCCGTGTCGAGAATCTTCTGCTTGCCCGTGTAGAACGGGTGGCAGGCGGAGCACACGTCGGCGCGCAGGACGCCCTCGGGAGCGGTGCTCTTGGTCGTGAACGTGTTGCCACAGGTGCAGGTGACCTGGGTCTCGACGTAGTTGGGGTGGATGCCGTTCTTCATGGATGTCCTCTCGGCGGTCGCTGGGTCGTCCCGCGGGGTGCGGAGCCGTGAACCAGAACCAAGGATGAATTGTGCCAGTTGACATGCGGTACAAGGAAATCGGTCCCGGATTAATTCCCCTGCCGCGCCGGATTCGCCTACGGTGCAGCATGGCCACCGTCACCTCGGCCGGGCCGGGCCGACACGCGCTGCCGTGGCTCGTGCGCCTCGGCGTGGGTGTCGGCTGCCTCGCGCTGATCGTCGCCAAGGACGTCAGGGAGCACGGGCTCGAGCGCGACGGCGCATGGGGCCTGAGCCTTCCCATGGCGGTGGCGATCCTGGTGGCCGGGGTGGTTGCCGCCTTTCCCTTCGCGGTCATCGAGGGTGTCCTCGCCCGCAGGGACAGCCACCTGCGGATCCAGTGCCTCGCCGCCGCGGCCGGCGCAGCGGTCGTCGGGTGGTTCGCCGGCCTGCCCGTCGGCCTTCGCTTCTTCGGGAGCAGGGACCCGGCGAAACAGGAGTACATCGAGATGGCGGCATCTTCGTTCCTGGTGATGGCGGCGGCGTACTCGCTGCTGGTGCTCCTGATGCGGTCGCACCGGGTGCGGGTCCGCTCACGGCGGTGACCACCACGTGGGCAGTCACGACTCACGCCCCCTCCCGGCTGGCACACTGCTGGCTGTGTCCCCCGCCACTTACGCCGTCATCGGCGCCGGGCCCTCTGGGCTCGCCGCCGCCCGCAACCTGGACCGCCGCTCCATCGCGTGGACGGGGTTCGAGCTCGGCCCCGACGTGGGCGGCCTGTGGAACATCGACGCCCCACGCAGCACCGTCTACGAGTCCGCGCACCTGATCTCGTCGCGCACCACCACCGAGTTCACCGAGTTCCCGATGCGCGACGACGTCGCGGACTACCCCGGTCACCGCGCTCTCATGGCGTACTTCAGTGATTTCGCCGACACCTTCGGCCTGCGTGATCGGTTCCGGTTCGGCACCGAGGTGATCCGCGTCGAGCCGGCCGATCCGCGCTCAGGAGGGTGGGACGTCACGAGCCGCGGGCCGGACGGCGTGACGACGACCGAGACCTTCGCGGGCGTCATCGTGGCCAACGGCACGCTCTCCGAGCCGAACGTCCCCCGGTTCGAGGGCGAGTTCAGCGGCGAGGTCATGCACACCAGCGCGTACAAGTCGGCGGAGGTGTTCCGTGGCAAGCGGGTGCTCATCGTCGGCGCCGGCAACAGCGGCTGCGACATCGCCGTCGACGCGGTCCACCACGCGGCCTCCGTCGACCTCAGCGTGCGCCGGGGCTACTACTTCGTGCCCAAGTACCTGTTCGGCAAGCCCGCCGACACCCTCAACCAGGGGCGTCCGCTGCCGGCTCGCATCAAGCAGGCGATCGACACCCGCGTCCTGCGCATGTTCACCGGCGACCCCGTCCGCTTCGGCTTCCCGAAGCCGGACTACAAGATCTACGAGTCCCACCCGGTGGTGAACACGCTGGTGCTGCACCACATCGGGCACGGCGACGTCGACGTGCGCAAGGACGTGGCCCGCCTCGACGGCGACGTCATCCACTTCGTCGACGGGTCGTCCGGGACGTACGACGTCCTGGTGCTCGCGACCGGCTACCGGCTGCACTACCCGTTCATCGACCGCTCCCACCTGGGCTGGACCGGCGCCGCGCCCGACCTGCACCTGAACATCTTCCCCGCCCAGCACGACGACCTGTTCGTCCTGGGGATGATCGAGGCCTCCGGGATCGGCTGGCAGGGACGGTACGAGCAGGCCGAGCTGGTCGCGGCGTACATCGCGGCGAAGGCGGCCGGCAGCCCGGCCGCAGCCCGGTTCCGCGAGCAGGTGCACGGCCCGCGCCCCGACCTCACCGGTGGCTACCACTACCTGGGGCTCGAGCGGATGTCGTACTACGTCAACAAGGACGCCTACCGCCGGGCCGTGGGCCGGGCCATCGAGGAGCTGACCGCATGATCACGAGCGCCGATGTCGACACGATCTCGATCGCCTTCAACGAGAGCTCCCTGACCCTGCTCAAGATCGTGATCGGCACGATCCTGTTCGGAGTCGCCCTGGACACCCGCATCGAGGACTTCCGGGCCGCACTGCGCAAGCCGCGGGCCATGGCGGTCGCGATCGGCGGCCAGTTCCTCCTGCTGCCGGCGATCACGTTCCTGCTGACGCTGGTCCTGGACGTCCGGGGATCGGTCGCGCTCGGGATGATCCTGGTCGCGTGCTGCCCGCCGGGCAACGTCTCCAACATCTTGACGCACCGCGCGCGGGGTGATGTCGCGCTGTCGGTGTCGATGACCGCGGTGTCGAACGTCCTCGCCATCTTCCTGATGCCGCTGAACTTCGCACTGTGGGGCGGGTGGCACCCCACCGGTGAGAAGTTCCTGCGCGACATCGACGTCACGCCGTGGGACATGCTCAGCGAGGTGGTGCTGGTCATCGGCGTGCCCTTCGTGCTCGGCCTCACGGTCGCCCGCCTGTGGCCGCGGGTCGCGTCAGGCGCCCACGCCTGGGTCAGCCGGATCGCCTTCCTGGGGCTCGCGGCCATCATCGTGGTCGGCGTTGCGAAGAACTGGGACATCTTCACCGACTACATCGGCATCGTCCTGCTCGCGGTGTTCCTGCACGACGCGCTGGCGCTGGCGCTGGGCTACGGCATCGCCCGGGGCTCGGGGCTGGCCGACTACAGCCGGCGGGCGATGACCTTCGAGGTCGGCATCCGCAACGCGGGCCTCGGCCTGCTGCTGGTCTTCGAGTTCTTCGACGGACTCGGCGGCATGGCACTGGTCGCCGCCTGGTGGGGCATCTGGGACATCATCGCCGGTCTGGCCGTCGCGACGTGGTGGGCCCGCCGCGCCCCCACCCGCGAGCGGGTGGACGCATGAGCGGCCCCCGCGTCCTCGTCACGGGCGCCAACGGCTTCCTGGGACGATCGGTCGTCGCGGGCCTCGCCGCCTCGCCGGACGTCGAGCTCGTGGTCGGCACCGATCTGCGCCTCCCCGATGCGCCGACTCCCCGAGTCGTCCACGAGATCGCGGACGTCACTCATGCCGCAGCGGTCGACGACGCGATCGGCCGCCACGGCATCGACACCGTCGTGCACCTGGCGTCGATCGTGAACCCGGGCCCCGGCATGTCGCAGGACCTGGCCCACCGCGTCGACGTCGACGGCACCCGGCACGTCCTGGACGCGTGCATCGCCCACGACGTCCGCCGGCTCGTGGTCTCCTCCAGCGGCGCCGCGTACGGCTACCACGCGGACAGCCCGCCGTGGATCACCGAGGACCAGCCGGTGCGCGGCAACGACGCCTTCGCCTACAGCCGGCACAAGCGGCTCGTCGAGCAGATGCTGGCCGTCGAGCGGGAGGCGCACCCCCGCCTGGAGCAGGTGGTGCTGCGCATCGGCACGATCCTGGGTCGCACGGTCGACAACCAGATCACCGACCTGTTCCGGGCCAAGCGCCTGCTGCGCATCGCGGGCTCGGACTCCCCGTTCGTCTTCATCTGGGACGAGGACCTCGTCGCGATCGTGCTGCAGGCCGTGACCGGCGACGTGACGGGGATCTTCAACGTCGCCGGCGACGGGGCGATGCCCATCCAGGAGATCGCCGCGGCGCTCGGCAAGACGACCCTGCCGGTCCCCGAGCCCGTCCTGCGGGCGGCGCTGGCGGTCGCCAAGCCGTTGCGCCTGACGCAGTACGGCCCCGAGCAGACCAAGTTCCTGCAGTTCCGCCCCGTGCTGGACAACACCCGGCTCAAGGACGTCTTCGGCTACACGCCGACGCACACCTCGCGGGAGGCGTTCGCCGCCTGGCAGGCCGCCCAGGACCCCACCCGGCTCTGAGCCTCCGCAGGCCCGGCGTCCCCCGTGACGGTCAATGGCGAAGCGGCACCGCCCAGACCTCGCCGTCGACCGTCACCACGTAGGCCGTCCGGTGGATGATCTCCAGCGACGTGGGACGGTCGAGGTCGGCGGCGACGACGTCGAAGCCCCCGGACCCGTTGGCCTTGATCAGCGAGCCGGTGTCGGGCAGCCCAGGCGCACCCGCGGGGTCACCGCTGTACGTGCCATTCGAGATCGCGTACAGGGCGCCACCGTGCCGACCCCCTCGGCCGGAGCCGGCGAGCTCGACGTCCGTGAGGATGCTGGCCCCGGACGCCACCTCGCGCGGCTCCGTCGAGCCCAGGCGGACCGCCATGATCTTCCCGTCAGCCGGGTCGTGCGGGACCGCCCCCGCCTCCGCGAAGTAGAGGCGGCCGTGCCTGATGTCCATGCCGGCGGGAACGACGTTGCCAAGGGTGAGGATCTCCCTGACGGCGCCGCTCGTCGTGACCGTCAGGATGCGGTTGTGGTGTCCGTCGCTCACCAGGAATCCACCCCGCCACGGTTGCAGGGCGAACTGGAGCCCGGACGGGACGTCGAACGCAGTCGCGGGCGGGTGGGTGATGGACCACCTACCGATGTCGGCGACCACGGTGTGCGCGCCGCCGCGGGTGTTCACGCGGTACAGCCCGGCCGTCGAGGTTCCCCCGACATCGGGTCCGACCAAGGTGACCAGCGCGTAAGCCGTGTGCCCGCGGAACGCGACGTCCGTCACTCCGCCGAGCCCGACGCTGGGGAGCATTTTCGGCAGGCCGGACGCGAACGGCGACGTCGCCCCGGTGCGTGGGTCGATCCGGACGATCGTGCCGGCCACCGGCTCGGCCACGTACAGGGCGCCATCTGGGCCGACGGTGCTTCCCGACCCACTCCCCAACCCTCCGGCGAGGAGCCGGGGCGCCGAGGCTGACGACGGGGAGGGGTGGTCCAGGTGGCGCGAAGGGCTGGATCCGCCGGCGACGGCAGGGGCCGTCGTCGCCATGACCAGCGCGACGGTTGCGAGCAGCGAGGTGCGACGAGCTGACTTCATGCTTGCCTCCGATGAGTTCGGGCGCACTCACCGGGGCCGAGGCCTTGTGGTTGGTCGCGGCGCCAAGCGGCGCGCGTACTTCGTGCCCATGCTTCACCTCTTGCGCCCGGATGACAATGGACGCAGCAGCCTTTCCGTGCGGCTAGGCCGGGAGCAGCTTCTCGATGTCGGCCTTGATCTTGTCGGGCGTGGTGGCCGACGAGATGCGCTTGACCACGTTGCCGTCGGTGTCGACCAGGAACTTGGTGAAGTTCCACTTGATCGCCGACGGGCCGATGCCGCCCTTCTCCTCCTTGAGCCACTTGTAGAGGGGGTGGGCGTCCTTGCCGTTGACCTTGATCTCGGAGAACAGCGGGAACGTCACGCCGTAGTTCTTCTCGCAGAACGCGGCGGTCGCCTCGTCGCCGTCCGGGTTCTGGTGACCGAACTGGTCGCACGGGAAGCCCAGCACGACCAGACCGCGGTCGACGTACTCCGCGTACAGCTCCTCGAGGCCCTTGAGCTGCGGCGTCAGTCCGCACTGCGTCGCGGTGTTGACCACCAGCAGGACCTTGCCCTTGTAGTCGGCCAGCGAGCGATCGGTGCCGTCGATGGCGGTGGCGGTGAACTCGTGTGCGGTCGTCATGGGGACATCGTAGGGTCGCCGTGGCTCACGGCCACCCGAATATCGGCTGTCGGGACGTGCTTGCCCCCAGACATGCGAGAGGGACGCACCCGGTCTCCCGGATGCGCCCCTCGTCGTGGGACGCGGTCAGCTCTTGCGCGCGGCGCCGTCCTTCAGCGTCGTGTTGACCTGCATCAGGAACTCGGCGTTGCCCGGCGACTTCTTGAGCTGGTCCAGCACGAGCTCGAGGCCCTGCTGGCTGTCCTGCTCGGCCAGCGACCGGCGCAGCTTCCAGATCACGTCGAGCTCGGCCTTGGGCATCAGCAGCTCCTCGCGGCGGGTGCTCGACGCGACCAGGTCGATGGCCGGGAAGATGCGCTTGTCGGCCAGGTCGCGGCGCAGGCGCAGCTCCCAGTTGGCGGCACCCTTGAACTCCTCGAAGATCGCCTCGTCCGTGCGCGAGCCGGTCTCGACCAGCGCGGTGGCCACGATGGTGAGCGAGCCGCCGTCCTCGAGGTTGCGGGCCGCGCCGAAGAACTGCTTGGCGGGGTGGAGCGCCGAGGAGTCGACGCCACCGGACACGACGCGTCCGGACGTCGGGGCCGTCTGGTTGTACGCGCGTCCGAGCCGCGTGATGCCGTCCAGCAGCACGACGACGTCGTGCCCCAGCTCGACGAGACGCTTGGCGCGCTCGATCGCGAGCTCGGCGACCATCGTGTGATCCGAGGCCGGGCGGTCGAACGTCGAGGCGATGACCTCGCCCTTGACGCTGCGCTGGAAGTCGGTGACCTCCTCGGGTCGCTCGTCGACCAGGACGATCATCAGGTGGCACTCGGGGTTGTTGGCCGTGATCGCGTTGGCGAGCTGCTGCATGGCCATGGTCTTGCCGGCCTTGGGCGGCGAGACGATCAGGCCACGCTGTCCCTTGCCGATCGGGGCGACCAGGTCGATGATCCGGCCGGCGACCCCACCGGCCTCGCCCTCGAGGTGCAGACGCTCGGAGGGGTGCAGCGGCGTGAGCTTGGAGAACTCGACCCGCTTGTTGGCCTCCTCGAGGCTCATCCCGTTGACCGAGTCGATCTTGACCATCGGGTTGAACTTCTCCTTGCGCTCGCCCTCACGGGGCTGGCGCACCTGGCCGACGACGGCGTCCCCGCGGCGAAGGCCCCACTTGCGGACCATGGAGAGCGAGACGTACACGTCGTTGTCGCTGGGCAGGTAACCCGTCGTGCGCACGAAGGCGTAGTTGTCCAGGATGTCCAGGATGCCGGCGGCGGGCACCAGGACGTCGTCCTCGGTGTAGGAGGTGTCGACGTCGAGGGTGCCGCGTCCGGCGCCGGCGTTGCGGTTGCGTCCGCGACGGTTGCGGCGACGTCCGCCCATCTCGTCGTCCTCATCGGTGGCCGGACCGTTGTGCTGACGGCCCTGGGCCGCGGCGCCGGCCTGGTTGTTCTGGCCGTTCTGCTGGCGGTTGGTGTGACCGCCCTTGTCGCGCTCGCCCTGGTTGCGCTCACCCTTGTCGCGATCGCCCTGGTTGCGCTCACCCTTGTCGCGATCGCCCTGGTTGCGCTCACCCTGGTTGCGCTCACCCTTGTCGCGATCGCCCTGGTTGCGCTCACCCTGGTTGCGGTTGCGGTTGCGCGAGCGGTTGTTGCCGCCCTCGTTGTCCTCGTCCTTGACGGAGTCGTCGGCGGACGAGTTGTCGCTCCGGCCGTGCGATGCCGAGTCGGACTGGTCAGCGCTGTCGTCCTTTGCGGACTTGTCGTTCTTGGGGGCCTTGGCGGTCTTCGCGGCGCGGGCCGGCTTGTCGTCCTTCTCGGGGGCGTCGACCTTCTCGGCGTCATCGGCCTTGGCCGGCGCGGCTGCCTTGGCACGGCGCGCACGGGCGGGCTTCTCGGCCTTGGCCGGTGCCTCGTCGGTGGCGGGTGCGGTCTTCGCGTCGGGGACCACAGCGGCGGGCGGCGTCGTGTCGACGGCCTTGCCCGACGCCGCCTTGACAGCAGCCTTCGTGGAGGTGCCCGCATCGCCGCGGGCGATCTTGATGGCGTCGATGAGAGCGCCCTTGCGCATCTTCTCGGCGCCGGTGATGCCGAGCTCGGAGGCGATGTCCTGCAGCTCGGCGAGCACCTTGCCACCGAGTCCGCCGCTGGTGCGCTTGGGGGCGGAGGACGCCGCTACGGGCGTGGAGGCATCAGGTGTCGTGGTGGTGTCAGTCACGTAGTTTCCTTTGGATGAGGCCACACGGCCAGTGCTCCGGGAAGCCGGATCGCATCAAAGCGGGGCCCGTATCTGACGGGCAGCTCGCGTGGCGCTGCTCACTTGCGTTGTCACGTGTCGGGGAGTTGAACTCGACTCCGACTTGTCCACCATAACATCACGGCGTCGCGGCGTATTCCATTCAAGACGTCTTGGCAGCTAGGGCCGGACGACCGTCGCGCCGTCTGCGTCGACGGCCAGCTCGTGCACGGTCCACCCCTGCGGAGCGGCCTCGGCCACCCCCCGCGCGAAGGCCAGGACCGTGGGTCCGGCTCCGGAGATGATGGTCGGCACGCCGTCGACGCGCAGCTGCCGCAGCAGCTTGTACGAGTCGGGCATCGCCTCGGCGCGGTAGGACTGGTGGATCCGGTCCTCGGTCGCGGAGATCAGCCGGTGCGGCCGGCCGGTCAAGGCCGCGACGAGCAGCGCCGAGCGTCCTGCGTTGAGCGCCGCGTCCCGGTGCGGCACCGTCTCGGGCAGCAGCCCTCGGGCCTTGGCAGTCGACACCGCCGACGGCGGGATGAACACCGTGACGTCCACATCGGTCGTGAGGCGCTCGACCTCGGCCGCGGCCCCGTCGATCCAGGCGATCGTGAGACCGCCGAAGAACGCGGCGGCGACGTTGTCGGGATGGCCCTCCAGGTCGACCGCCAGCTGGTAGGCGGCGGCGTCGTCCAGCAGCTCGTCGCCACCGTCGACCATGGCGCGGGCCAGGACGATGCCGCCGACGATCGCGGCGGCCGACGAGCCGAGCCCGCGTCCGTGCGGGATGACGTTGACGCACGTCAGGCGCAGGCCGGGCGGGCGTCCGCCCATCAGGTCGAAGGCCGCGTGCATCGCCTCGACGACCAGGTGCGTCTCGTCGAGCGGGACGCCGTCCTTGCCCTCACCGGAGACCCGGACCTCCAAGCCGTCGTCGATGACCTCGGCGGTGATCTCGTCGTGCAGTGCCACGGCAAGGCCCAGCGCGTCGAAGCCAGGACCCAGGTTGGCGCTGGAGGCCGGGACCCGGACGGTGACCGGCCCGTCGACGAAGCTCACGCGAGCCCGGCGGCTGCCGCGGCGGCGTCGACGTCCGCGTCGATGATGGCGTCGACCAGTGCGCCGACGCCCGACAGCGCCGTGTCGATGTCTTTGAGGCCGTGACCCGTGACGGTCACCGCGATCGTCTGGCCTGCCTCGACCTCACCGGCCGCAGCGGCGGCGAGCAGCCCGGCGACGCCGGCTGCCGACGCGGGCTCGACGAAGATGCCCTCATGGGACGCGAGGTCGCGCTGGGCCTGCAGGATCTGCTCGTCGCTGACCGACGCGATGCGTCCGCCGGACTCGTCGCGGGCGGCCGTCGCGAGGTGCCACGAGGCCGGGTTGCCGATGCGGATGGCCGTCGCGATCGTCTCGGGCAGCGCGATCGGCGCGCCCTGCACGATCGGGTCGGCGCCCTGGGCCTGGAAGCCCCACATCGCGGGGGTGCGGGTCGCGATGCCGGCGTCGGCGTACTCGCGGTAGCCCAGCCAGTAGGCCGAGATGTTGCCGGCGTTGCCGACCGGCAGGACGTGCAGGTCAGGGGTCGCGCCGAGGGCGTCGACGATCTCGAAGGCGGCGGTCTTCTGCCCCTGCAGGCGCACGGGGTTGACCGAGTTGACCAGCGCGACCGGATAGTGGTCGGCCAGCGCGCGCGACAGCTGCAGGCACTCGTCGAATCCGCCGCGGACCTGGATCACCTCGGCGCCGTGCATCACGGCCTGCGCCATCTTGCCCGCGGCGATCTTGCCGTGCGGCACGAGAACGATCGGGGTCAGCCCGGCCTGCGCGGCGTAGGCGGTCATGGAGGCCGAGGTGTTGCCGGTCGAGGCGCACACGACGGCCTTGGCACCCTCACCGACGGCGACCGAGACTGCCGCGGTCATGCCGCGGTCCTTGAACGAGCCCGTGGGGTTGCTGCCCTCGACCTTGATCCACACGTCGCCGCGCACGATGCCCGACAGCCACTTGGAGTGCACGAGCGGCGTGCCGCCCTCCCCCAGCGTGACGACGGGGGTCTCGGGGGTCACCGGGAGCCACTCGCGGTACTCCTCGATGACGCCTCTCCACAGATGTGCCATCAGAATCCTCCCTCGACGCGCATCACCGATGTCACGTCTCGAACCATGTCCAGCTCCCGCAGCGAGGCGACGGTCGCCGACAGGGCGGCGTCCTGCGCCTCGTGCGTCACGATGACCAGCTGGGCGTCCGACCCGCTGCCCTCCTGACGCACCGTCTTGATCGAGACGCCGTACTCGGCGAAGGCGCCGGCGACCGAGGCCAGCACACCGGCACGGTCGTCGACGTCGATCGACACGTGGTAGCGGGTGCGGGCCCGTCCCATGTCGAGCACCTCGAGCTGGGCGTGCGTCGACTCACCGGGCCCGAACACGTTGCTGCGTCGGTTGCGGGCCACCGAGACCACATCGCCCAGGACCGCGCTGGCCGTCGGCGCGCCGCCGGCACCCGGGCCGTAGAACATCAGCTCGCCGGCCGACTCGCTCTCGACGAACACCGCGTTGTAGGCACCGCGGACGCTGGCCAGCGGGTGTGTCTGCGGGATCATCGCCGGGTGCACACGGGCCGACACGGCCTCGCCATCGGGGGTCTCGTGGCGCTCGCAGATCGCGAGCAGCTTGACGACGCACCCCATCTCCTCGGCCGACCGGACATCGGCAGCGGTGACGTCGGTGATGCCCTCACGGTGCACGTCGCCGATCGTGACCCGGGTGTGGAAGGCCAGGCCGGCCAGGATCGCGGCCTTCGAGGCGGCGTCGAATCCCTCGATGTCGGCGGTCGGATCAGCCTCGGCGTAGCCGAGGCGCTGGGCCTCGTCGAGTGCCTCGGAGAAGCCCTGACCCGTCGTGGTCATGGCGTCGAGGATGAAGTTGGTGGTGCCGTTGACGATGCCCAGCACCCGCTCGACGCGGTCGCCGGCCAGCGACTCGCGCAGGGGCCGGACGATCGGGATCGCGCCGGCGACGGCGGCCTCGAAGTACAGGTCACGCTCGGCCTTGTCGGCTGCCTCGAACAGCGTCGCGCCGTCCTCGGCGAGCAGTGCCTTGTTGGCCGTGACGACCGATGCACCGTGGTCCAGCGCCGTCAGGATCAGCTCACGGGCCGGCTCGATGCCACCGATGACCTCGATCACGACGTCGATGTCGCCGCGCGAGACCAGTCCCATGGCATCGGTCGTGAACAGCTCGTCGGGCAGGTCCAGCTCGCGGGCGCGGCCCAGCCTCCGCACGGCGATGCCGGCCAGCTCCATCGGCGCGCCGACCCGCTGGGCCAGCTCGTCGGCGTCCCGCGTCAGCAGCCGCGCGACCTCCGTGCCGACGACTCCGCAGCCCAACAGGGCGACTCGGAGCGGACGTCCGGGGGTCCACGAGGAGGTGCTCACCGGGCAAGCGTATCGGCGACGACGTCATCCCGGTCCACTCCCCTCGCTGGGCGAGACATCCATGCACTGAGCCACCGGTGCCCGCGACTCAGGCCCGAGCAAGACATCGTGTCTGACTAGGATCTGCCCGGCGGGGTCAACGGCTTCCGCCTGATCTGCTTGCACGATTGGTTCTGGGAGGACCTCGATGACCATTCCACTAGTCCACCGCCCGAGGCGCCGATCGACGGCGCTCGTCGGCGCCGTCGTCGCGATCTGCCTGGCCCTGACCGGCTTGACGGCGCAGTCGGCGTCGGCAGCCGACACGGGCTCGATCACCGGCGCGGTGTTCACGCAGGCCGTCGGCGGAGCAAAGACACCGGTCACCGGGGGGTACATCTTCCTGCACCGCCTGAACGCCGACGGCTACTACGACAGCGTCGACAGCGATCCCACCGATCCGGGGACCGACGGCTACCCCTTCACCGGCAGCACGTTCGAGCTCGGCGGACTGGCGGCCGGCACCTACACGTTCGAGGTGGCCAGCGTCGGCACCAACGATGCCAAGTTGTACCAGCGCGAGTACTACAACGACGCCGAGTACCTCCACGACGCGACGCCCATCCAGGTCGGGACGACCCGGGTGCAGCTCCCCGACATGGTGCTGGAGCAGGCCGGTCAGATCTCCGGAAGGGTCACCGACGCGGCCGGCAAACCACTGGCCGGCGCCAGCGTGATGTTCGAGCGCACCAGGTCCGGCGGCAGCAAGGGCGTGCAGACCGATGCCAACGGCTACTACACCTCCGTCCAGGATCCCGGCGAGGGATTCGGTGAGGGTCTGGTCAGAGGCGACTACCGCGTCGTCGCCTCCAAGTACAGCTCCTCGTCCGACCCGGACGCGCCGTCGTACGAAGCCGAGTACTGGAACAACGCGACCAGCTATGACAGCGCCACGGCCGTGACCGTGCAGCCCGGCAAGACCGCCACCAACATCAACTTCACGCTCGCTGAGGCGCCCCGCGTCCGGCTGACCGTCAAGGATCCGGCCGGCAACCCGGTGCCGAACGCCGATGTCGGCATCTACTTCTTCAACGAGGGCGCGTGGGCCCCGTACGCCGCGGGCCCGAACGTGACGGGCCCCGACGGCGTCTACCGCAAGACGGTCCGGATCGGAGAGCGCTACAAGTTCTTCATCGAGCCTCCGGCCGGCGTCGGCGGAGTCACGGAGTGGTACGACAACGCGTACTCCGAGGCCACGGCACGCGAGGTCAAGGCCACCTCGCACGGTGAAGTCATCGACATCGAGATCAAGCTCGGCCCCGCGCCCGTGGTCGACGGCTCGACGCCCACCATCACCGGGACACCCCAGGTCGGCCAGCAGCTCACCGCGAACCCCGGCACCTGGGGACCGGAAGGCGTCAAGCTCGCCTACCAGTGGTTCGCGAGCGGAACACCCATCCAGGGCGCCACACAGGCCACGTACACGCCCTCGATCGGCGACGCCACCAAGGCCCTCACCGTGCGGGTCACCGGCACCCTCGCCAACCACACCACCACGGTCAAGACGTCCGCAGCGACGGCCCCAGTGGCGACACCCGCGGTCGTCGGCTCGACGCCCACCATCACCGGGACACCCGAGGTCGGCCAGCAGCTCACCGCGAACCCCGGCACCTGGGGACCGGCAGGCGTCAAGCTCGCCTACCAGTGGTTCGCGAACGGAACACCCATCCAGGGCGCCACACAGGCCACGTACACGCCCTCGATCGACGACGCCACCAAGGCCATCACCGTGCGGGTCACCGGCACCCTCGCCAACCACACCACCACGGTCAAGACGTCCGCAGCGACGGCCCCAGTGGCGACACCGCCCGTGGTCGCTCCCGTCGTCACGGGAGCTGCCCCGGTGATCAGCGGGACGCCCCGCAGCGGCAGCACGCTGGTCGCCTCGCCCGGCGCCTGGGGTCCGGCAGGCGTCTCGGTGGCCTATCAGTGGCTCGCCAACGGCGCCCCGATCCCGGGGGCCACCGGCGCACAGCTCCGGCTGACCAATGCGCAGGCCGGCAAGCGGATCACCGTGACCACCACCGGATCGCTCCCCGGGGCTGCACCGGTCACCACGACGTCCGCGGCGACGTCGGCCGTCAAGGGCGTGCTGACCCCCAAGAAGGTCTCGATCACCGGCACGGCCAAGGTCGGCAAGAAGCTGCGTGCCAAGACGAGCTCGTGGGGTCCGTCCCCGGTCAGGTCCAGCTACACCTGGTACCGCAACGGCAAGCGGATCCCGGGGCAGACGAAGAGCACGTACACGTTGCGCAAGGCCGATGCCGGCAAGCGCATCACGGTGCGCATCACCCGCACCAAGAGCAACTACGTCAGTGCCAAGAAGGTGAGCGCGAAGACCGGCAAGGTCAAGAAGAAGTAGCGCCCGGTCGGTGCCGCGGGCCCCCGCCGCGGCACCGACCGTCGGGTGCGAGGGTGTACGCGTGCCTGCCCCACCCGAGCCCCCTGACCCGGGCGATCGGCGACAGTCGTGCAGAGCCGGGTTCCGCGCCGCGATGCCGTACTCCGCGGTCGGCTTCCTGCTGTCGATGTCCTTTGGCATCGTTGCCCGCGAGGCCGGGTTCTCGGCCGTCGCGGCGATCGTCATGTCGGCGATCGTGTTCGCCGGATCCGCGCAGTTCGCCGCGGTGTCGATCATCGCCTCGGGCGGAACCGCCGGGGCCGCGGTCGCCGCCGCCGCGCTGATGAACTCGCGATTCCTGCCGATGGGCATCGCCCTGGGGCCGTCCCTGCCCGGCGGCCCCGTCGTGCGCGCGGCCCAGGGACAGGCCGTGATCGACGCGTCGTGGGCGATGTCCAACCGCGGCGACGGGACGTTCGACCGCTGGTTCCTGTTCGCGTCGACCGCCCCGCAGTACCTCACCTGGATCGCCGGGACGGCATGCGGGGCGCTGGGCGGCGACCTGTTCCGCGATCCCTCCCGCTTCGGGCTCGACGCGATCTACCCGACGTTCTTCCTGGCCCTGCTGATCGCCGAGATCAAGGATCGGACGACGCTGGCCGTCGCCGCGACCGGCGGCCTCGTGGCGCTCAGCCTGGTCCAGGTCGCGCCGCCGGGACTGCCCGTGCTGGCCGCCAGCCTCGTCGCCCTGTGGGGACTGCGCCGGGACAGGGGCACCGCGTGACCGCGACCATCTGGTGGACCATCGCCGGGTGCGCCCTGGTCACCGCGGTCATCAAGGCCATCGGCCCGGTGGCGCTGGGCGGCCGGGACCTGCCGCCCAGGCTGGTCGGCGTCATTGCCCTGATGGCGCCCGCGCTGCTCGCAGCACTGGTCCTCACCAGCACGTTCGCGGTCGGCGACGAGTGGCGGATCGGCGCGAGCACCGTCGGCGTGGCCGTGGCCGGCGTCATCCTGTGGCGACGCGGTCCGCTCCTGCTGGCCGTCGTGACCGCGGTCGCCGTCACCGCCCTGCTGCGGGCCGTGACCTAGACGTTCACCGGGGCGGCGCCTCCACCCGCATCGCCATGACGACACCGAGCGCTGCGACGGCACTCGCGAAGCCGAGCACCAGGACGTACCCGACCATCTCGTCGACGTGCAGCATCACGGCGAACAGGACGCTGCCGAGGGCGAGCAGGAGCGACTGCGCCACGGCATCGCTGATCTGCATGCCGGCGCTGTTCGCGCCCTGCTCGGCCGCACCGGAGTGGTCGAGCAGCAGCACACCCAGCGTCGACAGGGCCATGCCCATCCCGAGTCCACCGACGCCCCAGACCGCAGCCACGACCGCCACCGGCACCTCGTCGCGGAGGGCGAGGAAACCCGCCGCGGTCCCGGCCAGCACGCAGACCGAGCCGAGCCTGACCCGCAGCGGCTTGGACGCCAGGACGGGGACGTGGGCAGCGAGCCACGAACCGGCGAACCACAGGACGGCGCCACTGGTCAGCAGCAGTCCTGCCTGGGCAGCGCTCAGTCCGCGGTGCTGGACCAACGAGAGCGGCACGTACGTCTCGGCGCCGACGAAGGCGGCACCGAGCAGGCTGCGGGTCGCGATCACCCGCGGGAGCCCGGGTCGGCCGCGCCACGAGCCCGGCGGCACGAGCCGGGGTCCGTACCGCAGGGTGACCGCGAGGGCGGCGACCAGCAGCACCGGCCACCACGTGACCGCCCGCTGACCGGCAAGGCTCACCGAGAGGACGCCTGTGGCGACGAGCGCGGCCCACCACACCCGCCGACCCTCCAGGACGACGGCAGGGTCCCCGCCGATCCGGTCGAGCGCCTGCCAGATGAGTCCGAGCGACGCGAGCGCCACGGCGGGAACGGCGAGGAACACCCACCGCCACCCGACCAGGTCCGCGATCGTCCCGGCGATGAGCGGGCCCACGAGGGCCGGCAGCACCCAGGCACTGGTCATGACGGTGAACACCCGCGCGCGCACGCCCTCGTGGAACGTCCGTCCGATCACGACGTAGAGCCCCACCGAGATGAAGCCGATCCCGAGGCCCTGCACGGCCCGGCCGATCAGGAAGACCGGCATCGAGGAGGCGAGCCCGGCGACGAGCAGCCCCAACGAGAAGACCATGACGCCGCTGCGCACGCCCAGCGCGGGTCCGTGACGGTCCATGAGCGGTCCGGCCAGCGTCATCGACACGACGCCCACGGCCATCGGCGCGGCGAAGGACAGGGCGTACAGCGCGAGCCCGTCCAGCTCCTCGGCCACCACGGGCATCACGGTGGCGACCGCGAGGGACTCGAACGCGACGAGGAACGCGAGGGAGAATATGCCGGCCACCACCCGCCCGTGCGGGCCGAGCCAGAGCCGCTCCCCCGCCGGTGCCGGCGGGACGTCCTTTGTCCCGGGCCGGCGCTGTCCGGTCACGCGCATGCTGCTCCTTCGTCGTCGGTGCGACCACTTCACAACCTCAACTGCAGTTGAGGTCAAGTCGGCGCGGGGTCTACGGTCGGGACATGACGTCCCGGCACCCGGAGCTCACCCCCGGCCAGGTGGCCGAGCGATCCGGCGTCGCGGTGTCGGCCCTGCACTTCTACGAGCGCGAGGGTCTCATCGCAAGCCATCGGACCGCCGGCAACCAGCGACGCTATCCCCGCGAGGTCCTGCGCCGCATCGCCTTCATCCGCGTGTCGCAGGGGCTGGGCATCTCGCTGGCGCGGATCCGCGAGGCCCTCGGCACGCTCCCCGACGACCACGTCCCGACCAAGGCTGACTGGTCGCGACTGTCCCGGCGGTGGCGCGCCGACCTCGACGCCCGGATCGACCAGCTGCAGCGCCTCAGGGACGACCTCGACGGCTGCATCGGGTGCGGCTGCCTGTCGCTCACGAGCTGCGCCCTCTACAACGCCGAGGACGTCCTCGGGACCACGGGACCGGGGCCCCACCGGCTCCAGCGGCGCGAACCCACCGGGGACGTCATCCCGGGCGGAGCGCCTCCGCCACGTACGGGATGACGTCCGCGGGGTCAGCCGACGTCGAGCGCCAGCAGATCGTCCTCGGTCTCGCGGCGCAGGATCACCCGGGCCTCACCGTCACGCACCGCGACGACCGCCGCCCGCGGCACGTGGTTGTAGTTGCTCGCGAGCGAGCGGCAGTACGCCCCGGTGCCCGGAACGGCGAGCAGGTCGCCGGCGCGCACGTCACCGGGCAGGAACTCGTCCTTGACCACGATGTCGCCGGACTCGCAGTGCTTGCCGACGACGCGGCTGAGGACCGCCGGGGCGTCCGAGGCGCGGGAGGCCAGCGTGCACGAGTAGTCAGCGCCGTAGAGAGCAGGCCGGATGTTGTCGCTCATGCCGCCGTCGACCGACACGTAGCGGCGTGACGCGCCGCCGTCCAGCGCGACCGTCTTGGTGGTGCCGACCTCGTACAGCGTGAAGGTCGACGGCCCGGCGATCGCCCGTCCGGGCTCGATCGACAGGTGCGGGACGGCGATGCCCATCGCGGCGCACTCGTCGCCGACGATCTTGAGCATCCCGCGGGCCAGGTCGTCGGGCGTGGAGGGAGTGTCCTGGGTCGTGTACGCGATGCCGAAGCCGCCGCCGAGATCGAACTCGGGCAGCGCGACCCCGAGCTCGGACTGGATCTGGGCGTGCAGGCGCAGCACCCGCCGGGCCGCGACCTCGAAGCCGTCGGTGACGAAGATCTGCGAGCCGATGTGCGAGTGCAGGCCCCGCAGCTCGAGGCCCGGTGCCGCCAGCACCCGCCGGACGGCGTCGAGAGCATCGCCGCCGGAGATCGAGAAGCCGAACTTCTGGTCCTCGTGCGACGTGGAGATGTACTCGTGGGTGTGCGCCTCGACGCCCGCCGTGACCCGGATCATGACCGGGGCCGTGACTCCGAGCTCGGCGGTGAGGGCGGTCAGCCGGTCGATCTCCTCGACCGAGTCGATGATGATGCGGCCCACGCCCACCTCGAGCGCGCGGCGCAGCTCGCCGACCGACTTGTTGTTGCCGTGCAGGCCGATGCGGGCCGGCGGGAAGTCCGCCTTGAGGGCGACGGCCAGCTCACCGCCGGAGCAGACGTCCAGGTTGAGCCCCTCCTCGGCGATCCAGCGGGCCGTGGCGACGCACAAGAAGGCCTTGCCGGCGTAGTAGACGTCGGCACCGGGGAATGCCTGCTTGAACGAGCGCGCGCGACGCCGGAAGTCGTCCTCGTCGACGACGTAGGTGGGCGTGCCGAACTCGGCCGCCAGGTCGAGGACCGACTCCCCCGCGACCGTCAGCACGCCATCGACCTTCGACACCCCGTCGGACCACAGCTGCTGGACCAGCTGGTTCGGGTCCTCGGGATTCCTCAGCCAGGCCGGACCACGGTCGCCCGCCTGTCCGTGCAGGGCGCCCGCTTCGTGGGACCTCACATCCGCTCCGGCGCGGTGACGCCGAGCAGGCCCAGGCCGTTGGCGATGACCTGGCGGGTCGCGGCCACCAGCATCAGCCGGGCACGGTGCAGGTCGGACGGCTCCTCGTCACCCTTGGGCAGCACGTGGGCCGCGTCGTAGAACTTGTGGAACGCCGCGGCGGTGTCCTCGAGGTAGCGGGCGACCCGGTGCGGTTCGCGCAGCTCTGCGGCGCGGGCGACGACCTTCGGGTAGTCCGCCAGCGAGCGCAGCAGCGCGCCCTCCTGCGGGACGACGAGCAGGGACGGGTCGAAGGTCGCCTCGTTGATCGTGACGCCCAGGTCGACCGCGTTGCGCAGGATCGACGACAGCCGGGCGTGGGCGTACTGCACGTAGAAGACCGGGTTGTCGCTGGTCTGGCTGGCCCACAGGTCCAGGTCGAGGTCGATCGTGGAGTCCATCGAGTAGCGCGCCAGCGCGTACCGCGAGGCGTCCACACCGATCAGGTCGACCAGGTCCTCCAGGGTGATGACGGTGCCGGCCCGCTTGCTCATGCGCAGCGGCGCGCCGTCCTTGACCAGGTTGACCATCTGGCCGATCAGGATCTCCAGGTTGACCTCGGGGGTGTCGCCGAACGCGGCGCACATGGCCAGCATCCGCGACACATAGCCGTGGTGGTCGGCACCCAGCATGATCAGGCAGCGGTCGAAGCCGCGCTCGCGCTTGTCCAGGTAGTAGGCCAGGTCGCCGGAGATGTAGGCCGGCTCGCCATCGGACTTGATGACGACGCGGTCCTTGTCGTCGCCGAAGTTCGAGGTGCGCAGCCACGTGGCGCCCTCGTGCTCGTACATCATCCCGAGCTCGCGCAGCCGGCTGATGGCCCGGTCGACCGCACCGGACTCGTGCAGGTCGTTCTCGTGGAAGTAGACGTCGAAGTCGACGCCGAAGTCGTGCAGGCTCTGCTTGATCTCGGTGAACATCAGGTCGACGCCCTCGGCGCGGAACGTCTCCAGCGCCTCGTCGTCGGGCAGCTCGGCCGCGCCGGGCACCTTGGCCGTGACGGTCGCCGCGATGTCGGTGATGTACTGGCCGCCGTAGCCGTCCTCGGGGGCATCCTCACCGCGGGCGTCGGCCAGCAGCGAGCGGGCGAAGCGGTCGATCTGCACGCCGTGGTCGTTGAAGTAGTACTCGCGCGTCACGTCCGCACCGATCGCCGACAGGATGCGGCCCAGCGAGTCGCCCACTGCCGCCCACCGGACGCCGCCGATGTGGATCGGCCCGGTCGGGTTGGCGCTGACGAACTCCAGGTTGACCTTCTGGCCCGCGTACAGGTCGCTGGTGCCGTACGACGAGCCGGCCGCGACGATCTGCGGGGCGATCGCGCCCTGGGCGCCCGCGTCGACCCGGATGTTCAAGAAGCCGGGCCCGGCGATCTCGGCGCTGGCGATCCCGTCGGCGGCGGCCAGGCGGTCGGCGAGCAGCTGCGCGAACTCACGCGGGTTCATGCCGGCCTTCTTGCCCAGCTGCAGCGCGATGTTCGTGGCGTAGTCGCCGTGCTCCTTGACCTTGGGTCGCTCGACCGTGACTTCGGCCGGGACACCGCCCGGCAGGTTGATGTCGCCCGCCTCGCTGAGGGAGGTCAGGGCGTCGATGATCGTGGTGGAAAGCTGCTCGGGGGTCACCGCACAAGCCTATCTCCCGGCAGGACAGGGCCTTGAACGTGGACGACCCGCAGGGCTGCGCTCGCGTCCGGGAAGCAGATCCCGGGAGTGCAAGCGCTGGTCGAGCGGACAAGACTCGACGCCCTGCGGGTCGGGTGACTGCGGGAATTCGCCGCCACCGTCCAGTTCACAAGAACTGAGGTCCTTGTGGCTAGCGGACAGCCACCTCACAAGTCCAAGACGAATACATTCTTCGGACCACCTCCTCTCCGTGTACCAAAAACGGTACGACGAGCGGACGGGTCGTTCAAGGGTTTTCGCGTCGGTCCTTGGTGCGCTCCAGTACCTCGGAGACGGTCTCGACCAGGAAGTCGGGGTCGAAGGGCTTGGTGACGTACGCATCGACACCGGCCTGCTTGGCGCGCTGGATGTCGGCCGGATGACCCTGGGTCGTCACCATCACGATCCCGATGCCCCGCATGCGCTCGTCGGCGCGGATGGCCGTGACCGTGGCCATCCCGTCGAGCCGCGGCATCATGACGTCGACCGTGATCAGATCGGGCATCACATCGCGGTGGGCAAGGATCTGGAGACAGTCAGCACCGTCCACCGCCTCGTCGACGTCGAACCCGGCCAGCTGGAGGTTGGTCCGGATCAGGAAACGAATCGAGGCGGTGTCGTCGACGACGAGCACACTGGGCATGGACATCACCGTAGTGGGCGTGCGGTAGGCTCACACCGCAGTTGGCCGCATTGGCCCCCGTAGCTCAGGGGATAGAGCGCCGCCCTCCGGAGGCGGAAGCGCAGGTTCGAATCCTGCCGGGGGCACCACCACTGGAATCGGCCGGGACACGGTCCTCCCGCAGGGCACAGGCCGTCCGAGCCGCAGCCTGCGAGGCGGTTGCGACGTCGTCGGACCGCGGTAGCGTCGGGAGCACGCCGACGAAGGGACACATCATGCCCACACGCACAGCACGCACCGCCTGGGATGGCGGCTTCGAGGACGGCTCCGGCCAGGTCGAGCTCACCGACTCCGGCCTCGGCACGTTCGAGATGTCGTTCAAGAAGCGCTCCTCCGAGGACGGCGGCGGAGCGACGAACCCCGAGGAGCTGCTCGGGGCCGCCCACTCCTCGTGCTTCACGATGCAGCTGACAGCCGTGCTGGGCCAAAAGGGTGCCACGCCGATCTCGATCGAGACGACCGCCAAGGTCACGCTCGGCGAGGACTCCGCGGACGGCGGCTTCAAGATCAGCAAGATCGCCCTGCGGGTCCGTGGCGAGGTCGAGGGCATCGACGAGGCCGGCTTCCTGGAGGCAGCCGAGGCCGCGAAGGTCGGCTGCCCGCTCAGCAAGGCGCTCGCCTCGGTCCCCGAGATCACGCTGGACGCGGCGCTCGAGACCGCGTAGCCGACCGGCGCCCGACGGCTCTGTCGGTGCCGCGCGGGATGCTCCTGGCATGAAGCCGGTCATCGGACGCCTGCACGCGCACGGGCTGGACACCCCGCGGTTCGACACCGCCGTCGAGGTCGTCCGCCATCTCGGCTGCGTGCAGTCACAGCTGCACGACATGGCGCTGTGGGGCGTCGCCCGGCGCACCACCGATCTGACCCTCGCCGATCTGCAGACCGCCTTCGACCGGGGTGACTTCGTGCGCACACACGTCCTGCGACCCACATGGCACTTCGTGGCTCCCGAGGACGTCCACTGGTTGCTGGCGCTCACCGGTCCACGGGTCGAGCGCCAGCTCGCCGTCACCAACCGCACCCTGGGCCTCACCCGCCAGACGGTGGAGCGCGGAGTGGCCGTGATCGCCGAGGCCGTCTCCCCCAGCGCCCCGCTCACCAGGGCCGAGCTCGCCGACTGCCTGGCCGGTGCCGGCCTCGACCCGACCGGCCAGGCGCTGGCGCACATCGTGATGCAGGCCGAGCTCGACGGCCTCGTCGCCAGCGGGCCGATGCGGGGCAAGCAGCACACCTACCGGACGCTGCCGCCTGCCCCGGCGCTCCCCGGGCGCGACGACCTGCTCGCCGCGGTCGCCCGCCGGTACGCCGCCGGGCACGGTCCGTTCCGGGACAAGGACCTGGCGTGGTGGACGAGCCTGACCCTCACCGACAGCCGGCGGGCGATCGAGCTGGCCCAGCTCCAACCGATCGAGACCGATCATGGGCCGCACTGGACACACGAGGCACCCGTGGACGTCGAGGTGCCTGCGGTCCTGCTGCTGCCTGCCTTCGACGAGTACATCTCCTATGCCCGCGATCCCGACGACCTGGCCGATCTGCGCGGACCCGCCGCCGACCTGGCCCGGGGAACCGGGCTGCTGGTGGTGCGTGGCCGCCTCGCCGGCACCTGGACGCGCAGCGTGTCCGCCCGCCGTCTCGAGGTCCGCATCGACACCCCTTCGCCGGCCGCGACGCTGCATCGCGCGATCGATCAGGAGGCCGCCGACTTCGCCAGATTCCTGGGCCGCGATCCGGTCGTGACATACACGTCCTAGGGCTTGGGAGCGGTCCGCGCACGTCGCGCAGGCTCGCTGTGACCAAGCCGTCACGACACCGTGCCGGTTCCGGGTCGAACCTGCCTGCGCCGGACTGGACCGCCGCGTTACTCTGTCAAGGAACTTTTCGCATGTCTGCCAGCACACAATCGGAAGAGGCGATCGAGGCTGTGGCCGAGTCCTCACAAGACCATTCAACCCCTGATTTCGGCACCAACCAGTGGCTCGTCGAAGAGATGCACGACCGCTTCACGGCCGACCCCTCGTCCGTGGACGAGACGTGGGTGAAGTTCTTCACCACCGGTGACGGCGCTTCGTTCAACAGCAGCGCGTCGACGTCGTCCAACGGCACCGCCGCTGCGGCCGCGCCGGCGGCCGAGGCCCCCCGCGCGCCGCTGACCTCGCCGGAGTCCGATCGCAAGCCTGCTGCCAAGACGCAGCCTGCGACGGCGTCGGCTCCCGAGGAGAAGGCCCCGGACTCCCCCGCCCCGGTCGCTCCGGTACCGGCCACGCCTCCCGCGGCGGCCAAGAAGTCGCCGGCCAAGCCCGCCGAGGCCAAGCCGGCCGCCGGTCCCGGCGATGTCGAGAAGGTCGTGCTGCGCGGCGCCGCCGCCCGCACCGTCCAGAACATGGACGCGAGCCTGTCGGTACCGACCGCGACCAGCGTCCGGTCCGTACCGGTCAAGCTGTTGTTCGACAACCGCACGGTGATCAACAACCACCTCGCCCGCGCACGCGGCGGCAAGGTGTCGTTCACCCACCTGATCGGCTACGCGATCGTGCAGGCCGTCAAGGCCATGCCCGAGATGAACACCGGCTACGAGGTCGACGCCAAGGGCAAGCCGAACCAGCTCAAGCCCGAGCACATCAACTTCGGTCTCGCGATCGACCTGCAGAAGCCCGATGGATCCCGTCAGCTGCTGGTGCCGTCGATCAAGGCCACCGAGACCATGAGCTTCGCGGAGTTCTGGGCGGCCTACGAGACGATGGTGCGCAAGGCCCGCGACGGCAAGCTGGAGGTCTCGGACTTCCAGGGCACGACGTTGAGCCTGACCAACCCCGGTGGCATCGGCACCAACCACTCGGTGCCCCGCCTCATGGCCGGCCAGGGCGTCATCATCGGCGTCGGCTCGATGGAGTACCCGCCGGAGTTCCAGGGCGCGTCCGAGCACACGCTGGCGCAGATGGCGATCTCCAAGATGGTCACCCTGACGTCGACGTACGACCACCGCGTCATCCAGGGCGCCCAGTCCGGTGAGTTCCTCAAGCGCGTCCACGGCCTGCTGCTGGGCGAGAACGGCTTCTACGACGAGATCTTCCGCTCGCTGAAGATCCCCTACGAGCCGATCCGCTGGGCCCAGGACATCGCGGTCAGCCACGATGACCAAGTCCACAAGCAGTCCCGCGTCCTGGAGCTCATCCACGCCTTCCGCGTGCGCGGCCACCTCATGGCCGACACGAACCCGCTGGACAGCTCCCCGCGCAGCCACCCCGATCTCGACACCGCCTCGCACGGCCTGACGCTGTGGGACCTGGATCGCGAGTTCGCGACGGGCTCGTTCAAGAGCGACAAGCGCTTCATGAAGCTGCGCGAGATCCTCGGGATCCTGCGCGACTCCTACGCCCGCACGATCGGCGTGGAGTACATGCACATCCAGTCCCCGACCGAGCGCGAGTGGTTCCAGGAGCGCATCGAGCGCCCGCACACCAAGCCGCCGCGCGAGGAGCAGCTGCGCATCCTGCAGAAGCTCAACCAGGCCGAGGCCTTCGAGACCTTCCTGCAGACCAAGTTCGTCGGCCAGAAGCGATTCAGCCTCGAGGGTGGCGAGACCACGATCCCGTTCCTCGACGAGATCTGTGAGGCTGCTGCCGCCGACAAGCTCGAAGAGGTCTGCATCGGCATGGCCCACCGAGGCCGCCTCAACGCGCTGGTCAACATCGCCGGCAAGCGTGCCAGCCAGGTGTTCCGCGAGTTCGAGGGCAACATCGACCCGCGCACCGTGCAGGGCTCCGGCGACGTCAAGTACCACCTGGGCGTCGAGGGCGAGTTCACCTCGGGCAACGGCGACAAGGTCAAGGTCTCCATCGCGGCCAACCCGTCGCACCTGGAGGTCGTCGACCCCGTGCTCGAGGGCATCGCCCGCGCCAAGCAGGACCGCCTCAACCGCGGACAGGAGTACCCGGTCCTCCCGGTGCTCGTCCACGGTGACGCGGCCTTCGCCGGCCAGGGTGTCGTCGCCGAGACGCTCAACCTCTCGCAGCTGCGCGGCTACCGCACCGGCGGCACGATCCACCTGATCGTCAACAACCAGGTCGGCTTCACCACGTCGCCGTCCTCGTCGCGCTCCTCGACGTACTGCACCGATGTCGCCCGGATGATCCAGGCACCGGTGTTCCACGTCAACGGCGACGACCCGGAGGCGTGCATCCGTGTGGCCCAGCTGGCCTACGAGTACCGCCAGACGTTCAACAAGGACGTCGTCATCGACCTGGTCTGCTACCGCCGTCGCGGCCACAACGAGGGCGACGACCCCAGCTTCACCCAGCCGCTGATGTACGACACGATCAACGCCAAGAAGTCGGTGCGCAAGCTCTACACCGAGGCCCTGGTCGGACGTGGCGACATCACGCTGGAGGAGGCCGAGGCCGCCCTCAGCGACTACCAGGCGCAGCTCGAGCGCAACTTCGCGGAGGTCAAGGAGGCGTCGAGCCCCGACCTGGACTACACGCGGACACCGGACTACCCCGAGAAGCCCGAGCACACCGGTGAGCTGATCACCGCGATCACGCCCGAGACGATGAAGGCCGTCGCGGACGCCTACACGAATGTCCCCGAGGGCTTCACGGTCCACCCGAAGGTCCTGCCGCAGCTCCAGCGCCGCGCGCAGTCCATCTCGGCGGGACCGATCGACTGGGGCACCGGCGAGATCCTGGCCATGGGATCGCTGCTGCTGGATGGTCGTCCGATCCGCATCTCGGGTCAGGACACCCGCCGTGGCACGTTCTCGTCACGCTTCGCCACCATCATCGACCGCACCAACGCGGACGAGTGGACGCCGCTGGCCAACGTCGGCGACGAGCAGGCCACGTTCCACGTCTACGACTCGCTGCTGAGCGAGTACGCCGCACTCGGCTTCGAGTACGGCTACTCGGTGGCCCGTCCCGAGGCGCTGACGATCTGGGAGGCCCAGTTCGGCGACTTCGTCAACGGCGCCCAGTCCGTCATCGACGAGTACATCTCCTCGGGCGAGACCAAGTGGGGTCAGAAGTCGGGCGTCGTGCTGCTGCTGCCGCACGGCTACGAGGGCCAGGGACCCGATCACTCGTCGGCGCGCATCGAGCGCTTCCTGACGCTGTGCGCGGACGATGCGATGACCATCGCGCAGCCCTCGACCCCGGCGTCGTACTTCCACCTGCTGCGTCGCCAGGCGCTGGAGAGCGAGCACCGTCCGCTGGTGGTGTTCACGCCGAAGTCGATGCTGCGCAGCAAGGCAGCGGCATCGCAGCCCGACGACTTCACGGCCGGCTCGTTCCGTCCGGTCATCGGCGATGACAAGGTCGACCCGGCTTCGGTCGAGCGCGTCCTGGTCTGCTCCGGCCGCGTGACGTGGGACCTCATGGCCGAGCGGGAGAAGCGCGAGTCGGGTCAGTCCCGCACCGCGATCGTCCGTCTCGAGCAGATCTACCCGCGTCCCGTCGACGAGCTGAACGCCGAGATCGCCAAGTACCCCAATGCCCGCGAGGTGCGTTGGGTGCAGGACGAGCCCGCCAACCAGGGTCCGTGGCCGCACATCGCGCTGCACTTCAGCGGCGAGTTCGGTGGTCTCCCGCTGCTGCGGGTCTCGCGTCCGGAGTCGTCGGCCCCGTCGGTCGGTTCGCACAACCGTCACGTCGAGGAGCAGGCCACGCTCATGCAGCAGGCCTTCGCCTGAGGTCTGGTCACGATGTACTTCACGGATCGCGGTATCGAGGAGCTCCAGAGCCGGCGAGGTGACGAAGAGGTCACCTTCGCCTGGCTCGCCGAGCAGCTCAGCACGTTCGTGGACCTGAACCCGGACTTCGAGATCCCGGTGGAGCGCCTCGCCACGTGGCTCGCCCGCCTGGACGACGACGACGAGTGAGACCGTGGGCGCCCGCGCCAGGCTCTGAGCCAACACGACAAATAGCCACCCCGCCGCACCTCGGTGGGGTGGCTATTGTCGTGTCATGGCCAAGATGATGAGCTGCCCGTGCGGGCAGCAGCTCGTGGGACGAACCGACGACGACTTCGTCGGCGCAGTCGATGCGCACCTGCGCGACGCCCACGGCGGGCGCTCCTACCCGCGCGAGGCGATTCTGTCGATGGCGACGTCGATCCCCGACGACACCGTCACGGACTGACCCACACCGGCGACGTGCGCTTCGACCAGCCCCCGGTCGTGCGGGTCAGCCGCGACCCGCACGCGACGTACGACCGCCGCGTCTGGCCGCACACGATCCCGGCGGTGGCACAACTCATGGCCGATGGCCTGGACCTGCCTCCCGGCGTCACCTTCCTCGTGGGCGAGAACGGCTCGGGCAAGTCGACGCTGGTCGAGGCCATCGCGGGCGCGTACGGGCTCTCGCCCGCGGGCGGCAGCTCGCACGGGCTCCACCAGACCCGGGCCACCGAGTCGCCCCTGCACCGCGATCTGCTCGTCCAGCGGGGCATCGGCACCGGCCACTGGGGATTCTTCCTGCGCGCCGAGACGATGCACGGCTGGTACACCTACATGGACCAGCACGGTGGCGGCAACGACGCGGACTACCACGCGATGAGCCACGGGGAGTCGTTCCTGGAGGTGCTGACCCGCAAGTTCGACTCGCCGAGCTTCTACTGCCTCGACGAGCCGGAGGCCGCGCTGTCGTTCAGCTCGACGCTGAGCCTGATCCGCGTCCTGCACGATGTCGTGCAGGACGGTGGGCAGGTGCTGTGCGCGACACACTCCCCCGTCCTGGCGTCGATGCCCGGAGCGCACATCCTCGAGGTCGGCGCGTGGGGACTGCGCGAGACCGCCTGGAACGACCTCGAGCTCGTCCGGCACTGGCGGGCGTACCTGGACGCCCCGATGCGCTACCTGCGGCACACCCTCGCAGAGGACTGACCGCGCCCAGGGCTCACCAAGATTTGGCCCCTTAGCAACCGTTTCGTGCCGCGTGAGCGTTCGAAATGGTTGCTAAGGGGCCAAATCTTGGTCGGGGCGTGGCTAGAGGGTCAGGACGATCTTGCCGAAGACCGAACCGTCGATGATGCTCTGCAGGCCATCGGCGGCCTGGTCCATCGGGATCTCCCGGTCGATCAGCGGACGCGTCCCGGTCACGTCCATGAACTGCGCGAGCGCGTGCAGCTCGTCGCGGGTGCCCATCGTCGAGCCGTGGACGCGCATCTGCTGGAAGAAGATCCGGGTGAGCTCGGCGTGCGAGGGCGCGTCGCCGGACGTCGCGCCCGAGATGACGATCGTCCCGCCGGGACGCATCGACTTCACCGAGTGCGACCACGTCGCGGCGCCGACGGTCTCCATCACCGCATCGACCTTCGTGGGCAGCCGGGCGCCGGACTCGAACGCCTCGTGGGCGCCGATCTCGACGGCCCGGGCCCGCTTGTCCTCGTCGCGGCTGGTCGCGTAGACCCGGAAGCCGGCCGCGCGGGCCAGCGTGATCGCCGCCGTCGCGACACCGCCGCCGGCGCCCTGCACCAGCACCGTGTCGCCCTGCTTGAGGCCGGACTGCGTGAACAGCATCCGGTAGGCCGTGAGCCACGCCGTCGGCAGGCAGGCGGCCTCGGCGAACGACAGGCCCGCCGGCTTCGGCACGATGTTGCGGGTCGGCACCGCCACCCGCTCGGCGAACGTCCCCTGGTGGCGCTCCGACAGCAGCGACCGGCGGGGGTCGAGGGTCTCGTCACCACGCCACGACGGATCGCTGATCACCGCGTGCACCAGGACCTCGTTGCCGTCCTCGTCGTACCCGGCGGCGTCGCAGCCCAGGATCATCGGCAGCGACTTCTCGGCGAGGCCGACGCCGCGCAGGCTCCACACGTCGTGATGGTTGATCGAGGCCGCCTTGACGGTCACGGTCGTCCACCCGTCGGGGACCTCGGGCTCGGGGCGCTCCCCCACGACGAGGCCGTCCAACGGGCTGTCGGGACGGATCTGGCCGGCGTAGACCGCGAACATGGGAGCTCCTTCAGTAGGGACGGCGGGCGAGGCCCTCACGACGTGCAGTGTCCGTCACGGCCCGCGCCACGGCGGTCGCGACACGCGGGTCGAACGGCGAGGGGATCACGTAGCTCTCGCTGATCTCGTCGCCCACCAGATCGGCGATCGCGGTGGCGGCGGCCAGCTTCATGCCCTCCGAGATGCGGGTCGCGCGGACGTCGAGCGCACCGCGGAAGATCCCCGGGAAGACCAGCACGTTGTTGATCTGGTTGGGGAAGTCCGAGCGGCCGGTGGCGACCACGCGGGCGTACTTGTGGGCGACATCGGGATGGATCTCCGGGTGGGGGTTGGCCATCGCGAACACGATCGCCTCCGGCGCCATCCGGGCGACGGCCTCCTCCGGCACCGTTCCGCCGGAGACACCGATGAACACGTCAGCCCCGTCCAGCGCGTCCGCGATCGTGCCGGGACGGGCCCAGGCGGACGTCTGCTCGGCCAGCCACCGCTTGACGTCGTTGAGGTCCTCACGGCCGGGGTGGATGACACCCGACCGGTCGACCACGGCGATCCTGCGGACCCCTGCGGACTGCAGGATCTTGGTGATGGCGACACCGGCGGCGCCCGCGCCGGAGATGACGACCTTGAAGTCCTCGAGGTCGCGGTCGGTCAGCCGGGCAGCGTTGATGAGCGCCGCGAGGGTCACGACCGCGGTGCCGTGCTGGTCGTCGTGGAAGACCGGGATGTCGAGCCGCTCGATGAGTCGGCGCTCGATCTCGAAGCAGCGGGGACTCGAGATGTCCTCGAGGTTGATGCCGCCGAATGACGGCGCGAGCCGCACGACCGTCTCGACGATCTCGTCGACATCGGTCGTGTCGAGGGCGATCGGGATCGCATCGACGCCGCCGAACTGCTTGAACAGGATCGCCTTGCCCTCCATGACCGGCATGGAGGCCGCGGGGCCGATGTCCCCGAGGCCGAGGACCGCGGTCCCGTCGGTCACCACGGCGACGGTGTTCGAGACCCAGGTGTAGTCGTGGGCGAGCTCCGGGTCGGACGCGATGGCCTCGCAGACCCGCGCGACACCGGGGGTGTACGCCAGGGAGAGGTCATCGGTGTCGCGGATGGGCACGGACGACTCGATGCTCATCTTGCCGCCGCGGTGCAGGGCGAAGACCGCATCGTCGGGGTCGATCAGGTCGTGGGGCAGGTCGATGTCTGTAGCAACCATTGAAGGTATTCCTCGGGAAACGTGAGCTGTCTCAACGGGACCGATCAGGTCGCCGGATGCGGCGTCAGGCCGCAGATCTGTTCGTACCGCCGAAGCGGGATGTCACGGGTTGTGCCCGGGCCAGCAGTCTTACACGGATCGGTCGTCGCGGAACGCCCGGGTCACGGGCGGAGCGAGCAGACAGGCCAGCACCGCCACCGCCGGCAGCGCGATGGCCGCGCTGATCCAGGCCGCATCCCCGCGGAAGTTCCAGGCCAGGCCGAGCTGGATGAGCTGGGCGAAGACCAAGGGGCTGCGGGCCCACGCATCGCCGGCCACCAGGCGCCAGGCGGCCCAGAGCAGACCCGCGGCGATGATCGCCAGGAAGAGGGTGGTCACGATGCCCAGGCTCACCCGGTCCGAGGACACGCTGAACAGCTCGAGCGCCGCCAGGACGGCAAAAGCCAGCCCCTCCAGCGACACGATCACCGCGGCAGTCACGAGCAAGGTGCGGGCCGTCCCAGACGGCCGTCCGGGAGACGTCACGAGGCAAGCCTAGAAGACACGCCCAGGCAAGCCCGAACGGCATGTGACTCATCCGACAATTCGCCGGGTCCAGTTGCCCTTGTAAAGCGCCCCGAATGTTGAAACCATGGAGTCACTGCCCGCTGAACAGGTCAAACAGGCCTGCCTGCGGGCGCAACACCGAACGGGAAGGAGTGTCCCCATGGATTGGCGCCACAAGTCGGCATGCCTCGATGAGGATCCTGAGCTCTTCTTCCCCATCGGCAACACGGGTCCCGCCATCTTGCAGATCGAAGAGGCCAAGGTCGTATGCCGCCGCTGTGATGTTCGCGAACAGTGCCTTCAGTGGGCACTCGAGTCCGGACAGGACCACGGTGTGTGGGGAGGCTTGAGCGAAGACGAACGTCGAACGCTGAAGCGTCGCAATGCTCGTGCACGTATTCGTACGGCTTGAGCAAACGCACGTATCGGTGAACCCCGTGGCCAGACGGCCGCGGGGTTCTTTGTATCTCCGGGACCTCACCGGCCCGGCACTCAGACCTGCAGCGAGATCGCGACCGTCGTGCCGCCACCGACGCGCTCCTCGAACGACAGGGTCCCCCCCAGCTCACTTTGGACCAGCGTCGTCACGATCGACAGCCCCAGGCTGCTGGCCGGATCGAAGTCCGCGGGCAGCCCGACGCCGTCGTCGCTGACCCGCAGGCGGATCTTGTCGCGGATGCGATTGACCGCGAGCGTCAGCGTCCCGCCCGATCCCTCGTAGGCGTGCGCCGACGCGTTCTGGATGAGCTCGGTCAGCACCATCGACAACGGCGTGGCGATCTCGCCGGGCAGCAGCCCGAAGCTGCCGAACCGCTCGGGCTTGACCAGGCTCCCCCCGGCCGGGCCGTTGGAGACGTCCAGGACGTTGCGCAGCAGACGGTCGGCGATGTCGTCGAACTCGACGAAGTCGCTGAACGACTGGCTCAGCGTCTCGTGGACCAGCGCGATCGACCCGACCCTGCGCACGGCCTCCTCCAGCGCTGCGCGTGCCTCCGGGTTCTCCATGCGTCGCCCCTGCAGGCGCAGCAGCGCGGCCACGGTCTGCAGGTTGTTCTTCACCCGGTGGTGGATCTCGCGGATCGTGGCCTCCTTCGAGACCAGCTCGCGCTCGCGCAGACGCAGCTCCGTGACATCACGCAACAGGATCAGCGCGCCACTGGGCTGTCCGGCCGAGCGCAGCGGGATGACCCGCAGCAGCAGCGAGGCCGAGCCGTTCTCGACCTCGGCCTCGGCGCTCTCCCGGCTGCCCAGCAACGCCCGCGCACCGCGGTCGGTGGGACGGCGTCCGACCAGCCGGGTCGTCACGTCGCCCAGCTGGGTGCCCACTAGATCACCGGCGAGTCCGAGCCGGCGGTAGGCCGACATCGCATTCGGGCTCGCGTACCGGACCGCACCGCGGGAGTCGGTGCGGATGAAGCCATCGCCGACCCTCAGCGAGTCGGACAGATCGGTTCGGGTGCCCGGGACCGGGAACTCGCCACGGCGGATCATCTCGGCCAGCTCGCCGGCCGCCTCCAGGTAGGAGTTCTCCAAGGCGCTGGACGAGCGCAGGGCGGTCCCGCTGCGGCGCCGGGAGATGACCGCGACGGTGTGGCCGGCCCGGCGCACCGGGATCACCTCGGCCGGCCCCCGGCTGCCATCGGGCTGGTCCTCGGCGCCGGCCACGGGACGTCCGGTGGCCAGGGCGATCTCGAGCGAGTCGTCGCGCCCGGTCGGCAAGAAGGTGCCTGCGACGTCCTCGAGCAGCGTCGTGGGGCCGGTCGTGGGACGGATCTGCGCCCCGGCCCACATCCCCTTGGCCTCGCTGTCGGGGACCCAGAGGACGAGATCGGAGAAGGACAGGTCGGCGATGATCTGCCAGTCCGCGACTAGGTCGTGCAACCACGCCACGTCGTCGGTGGACAGGGAGGTCTGGAACTTGGCGATGTCGTCCAGCGAGGGCATCGACTCAGGGTAGGGCAGAGGTCCCACCCGAGCCGCGTGGCAGGATGTGTGGGTGTCTGGGACGTACTGGCAATCGGTGATGCAGAGCGGGATGGATGTGCCCGCGGACCGCAGCCTGGACGAGTCCACCGTGGAGCTCGTCGAGATGCTCGGCCATCCGAATCCCCGCATGCGCGAGGACCTGGCCTATCCCCTGCTGACCACCTGGCTCACGCGCGGCGTCTACGACGACCTGCTCACCGGGCTCGGCGACGGGATCACCCCCGGCATGCGTCAGGGGCTCGGCCGCGACGGCGACATCTCGGTCGTGCGCCGCTCCTACAGCGCCCTGATGCTGGCCGAGATCATCGGCCGCGACAACAACGAGCACCTGGTGTCGTCGTCCTCGGTGCTGGACTGGGGCGACCGGGCCACCACCTGGTACGTCCGCGAGCAGGACCACCGCGGCTGGATCCCCGAGCTGGGCTGGGCCAACACGATCGCCCACGGCGCCGACCTGCTCGCTGCGCTGGCCCGCTCACGACACTTCGGGCGCCTCGAGCTCACCGTGCTGCTGGACGTCATCGCCGATCGCGTGCTGGCGCCGACCGCCTACATCTGGGGCCACGGCGACGTCGACCGCCTCGCCTACGCCGTCATGACCCTGCTGCACCGCAACGAGCTCGACCCCGGCATCGTCGAGCCGTGGCTCGCCCGGCTGGGCGAGGGCATCAGGCCACCACGCACCCGTGGCCACCTGGCGGCCGAGTGGCCACCCCCCAGCGTCCGCAACACCTCATCGTTCCTTCGGGCGCTGCACCTGCAGCTCGCCCTGGGCGTGCAGGGCCGCGACGACCTGCGCACCGACGCCGAGCTCTTCGCCCAGCCTCCGGCCCACCGCGCCGACCTCCTGCTGGCCGTGCTGGACCAGATCCGGGCCGAGCAGCCGTGGCTGTACCGCCCCACGACGAAGGCGCGTCCACTCGGCGGAGAGCGTACCGTCAAGTAACCTGCGTCACATGACGACTGAAACCGACGGACAGGCCGACCCGACCACCGCTGCCGCGCTCCACGGGGGGATCCTGGCCCTCGACGTGGCCCGCGCCCACGGGGTGGAAGCACTGTTCACCCTGTCGGGCGCGCACGTCTTCCCGATGTACGACGCGGCGGTCAAGACCGAGCCGGCCATGCCGATCATCGACGTGCGCCACGAGCCGACCGCGGTGTTCGCAGCCGAGGCGATCGGCAAGCTGACCCGCACCCCCGGCCTGGCCGTGCTGACCGCCGGCCCCGGCGTGACCAATGGCGTCAGCCCTGTGGCGCAGGCCAGCTTCGCCGGATCGCCGCTGGTCGTCGTGGGCGGCCGGGCACCCAACAACCGCTGGGGAACGGGCAGCCTGCAGGAGCTGGACCAGCCGCCGATCTTCGCGTCCATCTCGAAGTCGGCGACGACCGCGCGCACCGTCGACGACATCGCACCGACGATCGACGAGGCGTTCACCCTGGCCGGCTCCTCGCACCGCGGCCCGACGTTCGTCGACGTGCCGATGGACGAGTTCTTCAACAGCAGCGCACCCGGCCACGAGTCCCGCGGACGGACGCGCGACGTCATCGAGCCGGACACCGACGACCTGCGGCGCATCGCCGGGCTGCTCACCGACGCGGCGCGTCCCGTGCTGGTGCTGGGCACCGATGTGTGGGCCGACGGGGCGGAGGACGCGGCACTGCACTTCGTGACCGAGACCGGCATCCCGGTCATCGCCAACGGCATGGGCCGCGGCATCGTCCCCGGCGGGCACCCGCAGCTCGTGACGAAGGCCCGGTCGACCTCGTTCAACACCGCCGACCTGGTCATCGTGGTCGGCACGCCCCTGGACTTCCGGCTCGGCTACGGCGTCTTCGGCGGCAAGGACGGCGCCACGCCCGCCCGGACCGTGCACCTCGCGGACTCGCCCGGCCAGGTGTCGGGCCACGCCGAGCTGGCCGGCTCGGCCAGCGGTGACCTGACCGCGGTGTTCACCGGTCTGCTGGCCGCCCTGCAGTCGGCCCCCGGCAGCCGCCCGGACTGGACTCCGTGGCTGTCGACCCTGCAGACCGAGGTCGCCGCCGCGACGGCGCGCGACAACGAGCTGCTGACCGCCGAGGCGGACCCGATCCACCCGGCCCGCATCTACGGCGAGCTGCTGCCGCGCCTGGCCGATGACGCCGTCGTGATCGGCGACGGCGGCGACTTCGTCTCGTTCGCCGGCAAGTTCGTCGAGCCCAAGCGCCCCGGCGGCTGGCTCGACCCCGGACCCTACGGCTGCCTCGGCGCCGGCATGGGCGCCGCGATGGCCGCCCGCATCACGCGCCCGTCCAGCCAGGTCGTGCTGCTGTACGGCGACGGCGCCGCGGGCATGTCGCTGATGGACGTCGACACGCTCGTGCGCCATGACCTGCCGGTCGTCATGGTCGTCGGCAACAACTCGGCATGGGGCCTGGAGAAGGGCCCGATGCAGTGGATCTACGGCTACGACGTGGCCGCCGACCTCGCGCCGCAGACCCGCTACGACCAGGTCGTGACCGCTCTGGGCGGCGGTGGCGAGATGGTGACCGATCCCCGCGAGATCGGGCCGGCCCTGGACCGGGCCTTCGCCTCGGGCATCCCGTACCTCGTCAACGTCATGACCGATGTCGACGCGGCCTACCCCCGTGCCACGACCGGCATCTGAGGTCGTCGTCCGGATCGCCCGCGAGGACGAGTACGAGGCGATCGGCGCGCTGACGGTGGCCGGCTACCAGGCGGACGGGTACCTGACGCGCGCGAACGGCTCCTACGACGACGGGTACGCCGGCTGGCTGGCCGACGCCGCGGCACGCGGGCGGCACGACACGCTGCTGGTGGCGACCGTCGACGAACGTCTGGTCGGCACGGTCACGTGGTGCCCGCACGGCTCCGCCTCGGCGCAGATCGCCCAGCGCCCGGACCAGGGCGAGTTCCGCACGCTCTCGGTCGACCCGGTGGCGCGCGGACGCGGCGTGGCACGGGCCCTCGTCCAGGAGTGCCTGGATCGGGCACGGGCTGAGGGGCTCACCGAGGTGCTGCTGTGCTCACTGGACGAGATGACACCGGCGCACCGCCTGTACACCTCGATGGGCTTCGTCCGGCGGCCCGAGCTGGACTGGTCCCCCGCCCCGGGCACGAATCTGCTCACGTTCTCGATCGACATGGCCGGGGAGGGTCGGCGGGGCGACGGCAGATAACCTTGCTCGGATGCCCGTGGACGTTGCTGCTCCCCGATCCGCCGCGGCCCTCATGCGCCGCGGCATCTGGCGGCACCGGCGCAAGCTGCTCGGCTGCTATGCGCTGATCTGCTGCTGGATGCTGTGCGAGGCGCTCGTCCCGGTGCTCATCGGCGTCATCATCGACCGGGCCGTGGCCACCGGCGACTTCGCCGAGCTCGCGATCTGGGGCGGTGCCCTCATCGCGCTGTTCGCCGTGCTCAGCTACGCCTACCGGTTCGGCTCTCGGCTGGGTGTGGCCGCGATCCAGCTGGAGATGCACCAGCTGCGCCTCGAGGTCGGCGAGCACGTGCTCGGCCCAGCCGGGGCGCGCACGGGGCTCCTGCCCGGCGAGACGCTGTCGTTGGCGACCTCCGACGCCGAGACGATCGGCGAGTTCCTGTGGCACGTCGGGTACACCTTGGCCGGGCTGGTCGGCATCGCCCTGAGCGCCGTCGTCCTGCTGCGCATCGACCTGGGCATCGGACTGGTGGTGCTGCTCGGGGTGCCCCTGGTGCTGGTGCTGATCCAGGTCGTGACGCCGCTGATCGCCCGCGACACGAACGACCAGCAGGCCGGCATCGCCCGCGCGACCGGCATCGCCACCGATCTGGTGACCGGCCTGCGCCCGCTGAAGGGCGTCGGCGCCGAGGACGTCGCGACGCAGCGCTACCGGGTGCAGAGCGCCCTGGCCCGCGACGCCAGCATCCGCACCGCCCGCTCGGTGGGCTACATGTACGGGCTGACCGGGGCGCTCAGCGGGCTGTTCCTGGCCCTGGTGGCCTGGCTCGCCGGAACCCGGGCGCTGGACGGGGACATCAGCATCGGTGAGCTCATCGCGATCGTGGGCCTGACCCAGTTCCTGGCCGAGCCCATCGCCGGGCTCGGGCAGACCAGCGCGCAGGCCGCGCGGTCGTTCGCCTCGGCCGGACGGCTGGCGGAGTTCCTCGGCACACCACCGCTCGCGACGTCCGGCATCACGGTGCTGGACGACCCGGACGCCGAGCTCGTCGTGGGTGACCTGACCAGCGGTCCGCTGCACGACGTCGACATCGCGCCGACCCGCGGGGAGCTGCTGGGCGTCGTCGTGGACGACACCGCGAGCAGCGACACCCTCGTGCGGCTCGTGCGCGGTGAGGTGCTGCCCGAGGACCGGCAGGGCGCGCTGACGCTCGGCGGGCACCCGGTGGACGAGCTCACGATCGACTCCCTGCGCTCGCGTGTCGTCGTCAGCCAGCACCACGTCGACCTGTTCGAGGGGACGCTGCGCTCGACCATCGACCCCGACGACCATCTCGACGAGGCGAGCCTGGCCGCCGTGCTGGAGGCCTCGGCCGCCGGAGACGTCGTGGGCCTGCACCCCGACGGACTGCTGCAACCCATCACCGACGGCGCCGCGACGTTCTCGGGCGGCCAGCGGCAGCGCATCGCCCTCGCCCGGGCCCTGGCCACGCGCGCACCGCTGCTGGTGCTGGCCGAGCCCACGAGCGCCGTCGACGCCATGACCGAGCAGCGCATCGCCGACGGCATCCGTGCCCTCCGGCACCCGGACGGCAGCGACCTCACGACCGTTGTCATCACGTCCAGCCCGGCGCTCCTGGCCGCTGCCGACCGCGTCCTGCTGGTCCACGCCGGCCGCATCGTCGCGGCCGGGACCCATCACGACCTGGCCCAGCGCAACGACTACCGGGACGCGGTGCTGCGATGAGCCGCCACCTGCTGCCCATCGCCACCCGGGGCGAGACCACCCGCCTGGCCGCGTCCCTGCTGCGCGCCCACCGGGGTCCGCTGACCGTGGCAGCTGCTGCCTTCGTCGTGGTGGGACTCGCCGGGCTCGTCGGCCCCTGGGTGCTGGGACGGATCGTCGACGCCGTGACGACGGGCGGCGACTCGTCCGTCGTGCTGAACGGCGCGCTCCTCATCGCGGCGGCGAGCATCCTGATCGGCGTCGGCACGTCGGTGTCGGTGCTGTTCCTGGCCAGGGCCGGGGAGCCCGCGCTGGCCGACCTGCGGGAGCAGGCACTGGACCGCGCCCTGCACCTGGATGCCCACCGCCTCGAGGAGGCCGGGGCGGGCGACCTGCTCTCGCGCATGGGCGACGACGTGCGCTCCGTGGCCCAGTCACTGACGCAGATCGTCCCGCTGCTGATCCAGTCGCTCGTCGCGATCGTCTTCACCGCCGGAGGCCTGTTCGCCCTCGACTGGCGACTCGGGCTGGCCGGGCTCGCCAGCGCGCCGTTCTACGCGATGGGCCTGCGCTGGTACCTGCCGCGATCGGGGCCGTACTACGCCCGCGAGCGCATCGCCCAGGGCGAGCGCGCCCAGGTGCTGGTCAGTGGTGTCCAGGGGGCGTCGACGCTGCGGGCGCTGTCGCGCGAGCGCGTCCAGCTCGACAGCATCGCCCACCACTCGCGCCACGCCATGACGATCTCGCTCGACGTCTTCCGGCTGTTCACGCGCTTCGGCGCCCGGCAGAACCGGTCGGAGCTCATCGGCTTGTGCCTCGTGCTGGGCACCGGCTTCGTGCTGGTGCGCCATGACCTGGCGACCGTGGGAGCCGTGACGGCGGCCGCGCTGTACTTCCACCGGCTGTTCAACCCCATCGGCGCCCTGCTGATGATCTTCGACGACATCCAGTCCGCAGGGGCCTCGCTGGCACGGCTCGCAGGAGTCGCGCGGCTCGAACCGTCCCCCGCCTCGGACGCCCCGTCGCCGGTACGCGACGGACGCTTCGAGCTGGTGGGCATCAGCCACGAGTACGTACCGGGCCACCGCGTGCTGTCCGATGTCACGATCCGCGTCGCCGACGGCGAGCGGGTCGCCCTCGTCGGCGCGACGGGTGCGGGCAAGAGCACATTGGGCCTCATCGCCGCGGGGCTGCTGCGACCGACTGCCGGACGCGTCTCGGTGGGCGGATTCGCGGAGTCCTCGCTGCACCCGTCCCACCTGCGCGCCGCCGTCGCGCTCGTGACCCAGGACGTCCACGTGTTCTCGGGGACGGTGCGCGACAACGTGGACCTCGCCCGTCCCGGCGCGAGCGACCCCGAGATCCGTGGCGCGCTGGAGACGGTGCGTGCGATGTCGTGGGTCGACGCCCTCCCCGACGGACTGGACACCGTCGTGGGCGATCACGGACACCGGTTGACCCCGGCCCAGGCGCAGCAGCTCGCGCTGGCCCGCGTCCTGCTGCACGACCCGCTGGTCGCGGTGTTCGACGAGGCGACGGCCGAGGCCGGGTCGAGCGGTGCCCGCGAGCTGGAGGAGGCGGCCGTTGCCGTCGCCCGCGGCCGGACGTCGCTGGTCGTGGCGCACCGGCTGACCCAGGCGCGCACGGCCGACCGGGTCATCGTGATGCACGAGGGACGCATCGTCGAGGAGGGCACCCACGACGAGCTCGTGGCCGCCGGCGGCCGGTACGCCGACCTGTGGTCCGCCTGGTCGACCTGACCCCACGCTGACGCGTGGCTTACGCACGCCGACGCGTGGCTTACGCACGCTGACGCGTGGCTTACGCACGCCCACGCGTGGGTTACGGACGCCGACGCGTGGGTTGTCATCGACGACAACCACACCCCACGGTTCGCAACCCACGCGTCACGGTTCACAACCCACGCGTCAGCGTGCATAAGCCACGCGTCACGGTTCACAACCCACGCGTCACGGTGCGCAACCCACGCGTCGGCGTGCGTAAGCCACGCGTCAGCGTCGTCTACGGTGTGGGGATGCAGTCTGCGAGCATCACCCGCGTCGTCACGTCAGATGACACCGCCCGGGCCCTGGGCTCGGGCGACCTGGACGTCCTGGCGACGCCACGACTGCTCGCCTGGCTCGAGGAGGCGACCTGCGCGGCGCTCGACCTGCCGGCCGAGCGGACCAGCGTCGGGACGCGCGTCGAGCTCGAGCACCTCGCTGCCAGCCCGGTCGGCGCAGAGGTCATCGCAGCCGCCCACGTCATCCATACCGACGGGCGGCTGGTGCGCTTCCAGGTCGTGGCCCAGGACTCCGGCGGCACGCTGCTGGCCACCGGTGAGGTGCGCCGGGTCGTGGTGGACCGGGAGCGATTTCTGTCCCGCATCAGGCCTGTGGGAGACTGAGACATCGACTTTTGAGGAGGAACACCATGGGCAAGACTGGCCGCAAGCGTCGCGCACGTCGCAAGAAGGGCGCCAACCACGGAAAGCGCCCCAACGCGTGATCTGAGTGCACCTGCACCGAAGCCCCCGTCCATGATGGACGGGGGCTTCGTCGTACGTGGGATGCGAAGGAGCTAGGCGCGCTGCTCGGTGATCTGGACCTGCACGGTCCGGATCCTCATCAGCACCTTCTCGCGCAGTGGATCGGGCGCGACCTCCGAGCACGAGCGGGACACCAGCGACTTCACGACGCGCTCCAGGTCGTACTCGGTCAGGCAGCTCGTGCACTCGTCGATGTGCGACTGGATCTCGGCCGAGCTCGCGGTGTCGATCTCGTGGTCGATGAACAGGTAGAGATTCTCCAGGGCCTTCTCGCAGTCGGGGCCCTCGCAGTTGCTCGACGTCGTCATGCCTTGTCACCCGCTCCCGTCACTGCCATGCCACGATCGCGGGCGTAGTCGGCCAGCATCTCGCGCAGCAGTCGGCGTCCACGGTGCAGACGCGACATCACGGTGCCGATCGGCGTGCCCATGATCTCGGCGATCTCCTTGTACGGAAAACCTTCGACATCGGCCAGGTACACCGCGTACCGGAAGTCGTCCGGGAGCGCCTGCAAAGCATCCTTGACGTCGCTGTCAGGCAGGTGCTCGAGCGCCTCCATCTCGGCCGACTTGAGGCCGGACGATCCGTGGGACTCGGCCCGCGCGATCTGCCAGTCCTCGATCTCGTCGGTGACCTGCTGCGGCTGGCGCTGCTTCTTGCGGTACGTGTTGATGTACGTGTTGGTCAAGATGCGGTACAGCCAGGCCTTGAGGTTCGTGCCCGGCTTGAACTGGTGGAACGCGCTGAACGCCTTCGAGTACGTTTCCTGGACCAGATCCTCGGCATCGTGCGGGTTGCGCGTCATGCGCAGCGCAGCCGAGTACAACTGGTCGAGGAAGGGCAGCGCGTCGACCTCGAAGCGTGCTTGCTTCTGCTCCGGGGTCTCGGTGTCCCGTGCGTCGGGAACGTCAGGGGTTTCGGGGGTGACGGTCATCGCATCCCAGCCTACTCCCGGGGGCCGAGTCCCGCGCAGCGGCGTGATCGTACGATCCAGCGCCGGATGGGTCTGTGTCAGCATGTGTCCTCCTGCCGTGTTCAACGGCGGGAGGGGGGCCGCTATTCCGTCGGGAGCGGCGCGATCAGCTCGGGCCCGTTGTTGCGGACGTTGTTGACCGCGGTGGACACCGGGTACGCGGCCAGCCGCCCCGGGGCGGCGGGGATCAACAGGTCCAGCAGCTCGTCGGTGGCCCGCGGGGCGGGGTCGAGCCAGGTGTCGTAGGCATCCTCCGGCAGGAACATCGGCATGCGCTCGTGGATGTGGCCCAGGTCGTCCTCGGCGGTGGTGGTCAAGATCGTGTAGCTGACGACCCACTCATCGGCCTCGCGGTCCTTCCAGAACTCGTAGAGACCGGCCATCGCCAGGACCGAGCCATCCTTGGGCGTGATGTAGAAGGGCTGCTTGACCGGCTTCTTCTTGCCGTCCTGCGGCTCCCCCGCGTACCACTCGTAGTAGCCGTCGGCCGGCACCAGCGCCCGGCGCTTGGCGAAGGCCTTCTTGAACGCCGGCTTCTCCGCGACGGTCTCCGAGCGCGCATTGATCATGCGGTTGCCGATCGACGGGTCCTTGGCCCAGCTGGGGATGAGCCCCCACCGGGCGGTCAGCAGCTCGCGGTGCACGGCGGGCGCCGAGGCGTCCTCGCGTCGCCCGATCACGACGGGCGCCAGCTTGGTGGGCGCCATGTTGTAGTCGGCCTCGAGCTCGACGAAGGAGTTGGCCAGATCGGTCTCGAACACCCGGCTGAGGGTCGAGGACGTCTGGGTCGTCGCATAGCGGCCGCACATGCGTCCAGCGTGCCACAGCGCACCGACACGACGCTGCGCCCGACCGGCCCGGGCACGGCGTTCGGGCAGGCTGTCCGGTATGAATGGATCATGACCCTCTTGCGCATAGTGGCCCGCCCGATGCTCGCGTCGATGTTCGTCTACGGGGGCGCGATGGCGCTCAAGCAGCCCGGCGCGCGCGCCGCGAAGGCGCAGCCGGTGGCCGACCTGATCAAGAAGATCGCCCCGCAGGTGCCGGTCAGCGGCTCGAGCGTGACCCGCGTCAACGGCGCCGTGCAGCTCACCGCCGGCCTGGGGCTGGCCACCGGGCACCTGCCCCGGCTGTCGGCGTTCGTCCTGGCCGTGACGCTGCCGCCCACGACGGTCGTCGGCCACCGCTACTGGGACGAGACCGACCCGGCCGCCCGCACCAACCAGCGCATCCACTTCATGAAGAACATGGCACTGACCGGCGGCCTGCTGATGGCGACGCTCGACCCGGAGCCGCACAAGAAGTTCATCGGCCGGCGCGCCAAGGACAAGGTCACGGGCGCGGCCGCCTCGGTCGCCGATCAGCTGGAGAGCCTGCGCGGCTGATCGTGCGGGCGTCCCGGCGATAGGCTGACCTGCGATGACTGCCCCTCTGCCCTGGCCCGCGCCCCATCGCGACACGCCGTTCGTCGGCGACGTGATGGTGCCCGGCTCCAAGTCCCTGACCAACCGCGTCCTGATCCTGGCTGCCCTGGGCGACGGACCGTCGGTCATCACCCGTCCGCTGGCCTCCCGCGACACCGACCTGATGGCCGCGGCGCTCACCGCGCTCGGCGCGACGATCGAGCGCGACGCCACGACCTGGACGGTCACCCCGCCGGCGGCGGTGCGCACCGACGCCGTGACGATCGACTGCGGGCTGGCCGGCACGGTCATGCGCTTCGTGCCGCTGCTGGCGGCGCTGGGCGGCGCCCCGGTGACGTTCGACGGCGACGAGCACGCCCGCGTCCGCCCCATGGCGACGACCATCGCGACGCTGCGCAGCCTGGGCCTGCAGGTCGACGACGAAGGACGCGGCAGCCTGCCGTTCACGGTGCACGCGACCGGCGGCGTGACCGGCGGCGAGATCCGGATCGACGCCTCCGCGTCCAGCCAGTTCGTGTCGGCGCTGCTGCTGGTCGGCGCCCGGTTCGAGAAGGGGCTCGACCTGCGCCACACCGGATCGTCCCTTCCGTCGATGCCGCACATCGACATGACGGTCGCCGAGCTGCGCCGCCGCGGCGTCCGTATCGACACCGACGAGCCGGGCCGCTGGATCGTCCATCCCGGCACCATCCGGGCCCTCGACGTCGAGATCGAGCCCGATCTGTCCAATGCCGGCGTGTTCATCGCCGGTGCCCTCGTCACCGGCGGCAGCGTCCGCGTCCGCAGCTGGCCGCGTCACACCGACCAGGCAGGCGACGCGTGGCGCACCATCGTGCCCGCCTTCGGTGGCACGGTCGCCGAGGACGGCGCCGATCTGCTGTTCTCCGCCGGCGAGAGCCTGACCGGCGTCGAGCTGGACCTGCACGACGTCGGCGAGCTGACCCCGGTCATCGCCGCGATGGCGGCGCTCGCCGACGGACCGTCCCGGCTGAGCGGTGTCGCGCACCTGCGCGGGCACGAGACGGACCGACTGGCCGCCCTCGTCACCGAGATCAACCGGCTCGGCGGGGACGCCGAGGAGCTCGAGGACGGCCTGCTGGTCCGGCCCCGGCCGCTGCACGCCGAGACGTTCCGGACCTACGACGACCACCGGATGGCCCACGCGGCCGTCGTCCTCGGGCTGCGGGTGCCCGGTCTGCTGGTCGAGAACGTCGACACGACGATCAAGACCTATCCCGACTTCGCGCCGGTGTGGGAACGACTCATGACGCAGGCGCCATGAGGGAGCGCGACGAGCACGAGCGCTTCGACCGTCCGCGGCGGCACACCAAGCCGCGGACGAAGGTCCGGCCCAACTACGACGATGCCGCCACCGCCCGCGTCGTGACGATCGACCGGGGCCGCTACACCGTGACGCTGGACCCTTCGACAGGCTCAGGCCCTTCGACAGGCTCAGGGGGCGGGGACGGCTCAGGGGGCGATGGGGGCAGCCGGACGATCACGGCGATGAAGTCGCGCAACCTGGGACGCAAGGGGGTCGTGGTCGGCGACCACGTCCGCGTCGTCGGCGACGTCAGCGGAGCCGAGGGGTCGCTGGCGCGCATCGTCGAGGTGACCCCGCGGCGCACCGTGCTGCGGCGCACCGCGGACGACGACGACCCCATCGAGCGCATCATCGTGGCCAATGCCGACCAGCTGGTCATCGTCGCCGCACTGGCCGATCCACCGCCCCGCCCAGGCCTGATCGATCGCTGCCTCGTCGCCGCCTTCGACGCCGGCATGGAGCCACTGGTGTGCCTCACCAAGTCCGATCTCGGCTCCCCCGACGAGCTCGTCGCGATGCTCGAGCCGCTCGGCGTCCGGGTCGTCGTGACCCGCCAGGACGGTGACCTGGACAGCGTCCGTGACGCCCTGCGGGACCGCACGAGCGTCCTGGTCGGCCACAGCGGCGTCGGCAAGTCGACGCTGGTCAACGCACTGGTGCCCGATGCCAACCGGTCGGTGAGCTACGTCAACGCCGTGACCGGCCGCGGCCGGCACACCTCGACCTCGGCGATCAGCCTCGAGCTGCCGTTCGGCGGCTGGATCATCGACACCCCCGGCATCCGCTCGTTCGGCCTGGCCCATGTCGAGGTCGACGACCTCATCAAGGCCTTCCCGGACCTGCAGGACGTCACGCGCGACTGCCCCCGCGGATGCCTGCACTCGGCCACCGAGCCGGAGTGCGCGCTGGACGTCGCGGTGGCCGACGGGACGCTGGCGCCCGAGCGGGTGGAGTCGTTCCGGCGCATCCTGGCCAGCATGAACCAGCGCGACGACTACTGATCGACCCGTCCTCGCAGGTGTGCCGCGACGTCGGCGTGGTCCCGCACGCCGTACCCTGAGGGTCATGGCTCACTCGTACAACGACGACCTGCGCCTCGCCCACGTGCTCGCCGACAACGCCGACAACTTGTCGATGGAACGGTTCCTGGCCAACGACCTGCAGGTCGACACGAAGCCGGACATGACGTACGTGACCGAGTCCGACCAGGCCGTGGAGGCCGCGATCCGGCGCACCCTCAAGTCCGCCCGTGGACGCGATGTCGTCCTCGGCGAGGAGCAGGGTCAGGACGCCGTCGAGTCGGTCGGCGGCCGACGATGGATCGTCGACCCGATCGACGGCACCGCCAACTTCGTGCGCGGCGTCCCCGTCTGGGCCACGCTGATCGCCTTGGAGGAGGACGGCGAGATCGTCGCCGGCTGCGTCTCCGCCCCCGCCCTCGGGCGCCGCTGGTGGGCCAGCAAGGGCACCGGCGCGTTCACCGGCAAGTCCTTGATGTCATCGCGCCAGATCAAGGTCTCCCAGGTATCCGACCTGGAGGCCGCCTCGCTGTCGTACGCCTCGCTCGGCGGCTGGGACGTCATCGGCAAGGGGCAGGCCTTCGCCGCCCTGATGCGCCGCTGCTGGCGCACCCGCGCGTACGGCGACTTCTGGTCGTACATGCTGCTGGCCGAGGGTGCCGTCGACATCGCGACCGAGCCCGAGCTGAACCTGTGGGACATGGCGGCCCTCGACATCATCGTGCGTGAGGCGGGCGGCACGTTCACGAGCCTCGCGGGGGCCCCGGGCCCGTGGGGCGACAACGCGCTGGCGTCCAACGGCCGGCTGCACGATGCGGCGATGGCCTATGTCGGCCACTTCCCCGACCAGGGGCCGCCCGACCAGTCGTGGACCGACGAGCCCGAGGACGACGCGCCGCCCGCGGAACCCAGCAACGTCCACGCCTTCGAGTTCTCCCGGGAGCCGGCGGACGAACGTCCCTGAAGCATCGCCTTGGGGGTGTGACCGGCGCTACAGTGCGAGGATCCGATGAAGGAGCCCGCCATGCGTGTCCAGGACGTACTGACCTCCAAGGGAAGCACCGAGGTCTTCACCATCTCCCCCGGCGCCACGGTTCGCGAGCTGCTGGACGTGCTCGCCGAGCTGAACGTCGGTGCCCTCGTCGTCAGTGATGACGGCACCTCGATGCTCGGCATCGTGTCCGAGCGTGACATCGTCCGCAAGCTGCGCGGTGTGCAGGACGCCAGCTCCGTGACGGTCGCCGACCTCATGACCACCGATGTGCAGGTGTGCTCCCCCGACGACTCGTTCAAGGCGCTGATGGCCGTCATGACCGAGCACCGTGTGCGCCACGTGCCGGTGATCGACGACGGACACCTGCTCGGCGTGCTGAGCATCGGCGATGCCGTCAAGCACCGGATGGATCAGCTGGAGTTCGAGCGCGACCAGCTGAACAGCTACGTCGCCGGCGGCTGACCGCCCGCGCGTCGGCGATGTGCCGCATACTGGCCGACGATGAGTCATGACGGACGCCTGAGCCTGCCCGAGGGCGAGATGAGCTGGCGCTTCTCCCGGTCGTCCGGGCCGGGCGGCCAGCACGTCAACACGACCGACAGCCGCGTCGAGCTGATCTGGTCGCTCGCCGACACCACTGCCCTGTCCCCCGCGCAGAAGGAGCTTGCCGCGACCCGGCTGGCCGGACGTCTGGTCGACGGGACCATCACCGTGGTGTCGTCGCAGTACCGGTCGCAGCACCGCAACCGCGAGGCCGCACGCGTCCGCCTCGAAGAGCTCGTCGGCCAGGCCATCGTCCCGGAGAAGGCGCGGCGCACGACGAAACCGAGCCGGCGGGCGAAGCAGCGCCGTCTGGACACCAAGAAGCGCCGCGGGGCGATCAAGCAGGGCCGCAGCGGGACGTGGGAATAGCCCGCGGGTGGGAATCGTTGTCATCTGTCCGGGAAGATTCCCGGTCACGGAAGGACGATCGCCATGAAGGTCCGCAACTCGCTGTCATCGCTGAAGAACCAGGCCGGCTCGCAGGTCGTGCGTCGCCGCGGCCGCACGTTCGTCATCAACAAGGCCAATCCCCGCCTGAAGGCCCGCCAGGGCTGACCAGCCGGCACCGTGCCCCGATCCGCCCGCGGCGGGTCGGGGCATCTGCATGATTGGCCGCCCCTCCGGCGGGTACCCGCTGCGGAACCGACACCTTGGAGGAACCGTGACCGAAGCCCCGCCCGAGCCCGGACTGCCCGAGCAGGACGCCCCCGAGAAGCCAGAGGCGCCCGATCTGCCGGACCCGGCCTTCCCCGAGGCGCTGCCCGATGCCGAGCCGGGCGCCGAGCCCGATCGCGAACCGGCCACCGAGCCCGCAGCCGAGTAGAGCGCGGCGTGCCCGGCCGCGTGCCCGGGCACGCCCTAGGCTTTCGGCCATGGCCACTGTGATCCTGGTGCGGCACGGCCGCACCACTGCGAATGCCAGCGGCGTCCTCGCCGGCCGCACCGCCGGCGTCCGGCTCGACGACGTCGGGCGCCGTCAGGCCGACCGAACCGCCGAGCGACTGGCCGTCGTGCCGCTGGCCGGTGTCGTCACGAGCCCGCTGGAGCGATGCCGGCAGACGACGCGCGCGATCCTCGCCCACCAGGACGCGGCGGTGCCCACCTCCGTCGAGCGCGGCATCACCGAGTGCGACTACGGCGACTGGCAGGGACGCAAGCTCGCCGAGCTGGCCAAGGAGGAGCTGTGGTCGGTCGTGCAGTCACAGCCGTCCGCGGCCGTCTTTCCCGGCGGTGAGTCGCTCGCCATGATGCAGGCCCGCTCGGTCGCGGCGATCCGTCGCCACGACGCGGCCTTCGAGGCCGAGCACGGACGCGGCGCGGTGTGGGTCGCGGTCAGCCACGGCGACATCATCAAGTCGATCCTGGCCGATGCGCTGGGGATGCACCTGGACCTGTTCCAGCGCATCAACGTCAACCCGGCCTCGGTGTCGATCATCCGGTACGGCACGAGCCGCCCCGACGTCCTGGCCACCAACACCGATGCCGGCGATCTGTCCTGGCTGCGCACGAAGCCGGCCGACGAGGACGCGCAGGTCGGTGGCGGGGCAGGCCATGAGGCGCCCGCTGCGGCGCGCTCCTAGGATTGTTGGCATGCCCCCGATCGTGCACGGATTCGACTGGCCCGACCGTCTGGTGGTCGGCACCGTCGGCCTGCCGGGAGAACGCACCTTCTACCTGCAGGCCCAGACGGGCGCTCGCCTGGTCAGCGTCGCCCTCGAGAAGGAGCAGGCCGCGGCCCTGTCCGAACGCGTCGAGGAGGTCCTGGACGCCCTGATGGGCGAGGAGGGCAACCCGTTCAGCGTCCCGGCCCTCACCCCCGAGGGGCTCGTCGACAACGCTCCGCTCGCGCAGCCCGTCGAGGAGCAGTTCCGCGCCGGCGCCCTCAGCTTGGGCTGGGACCCGACGACCGCCCAGCTGGTGATCGACGCCTTCCCGATCCCGGTCATCGACCCCGACGAGCTGGAGGGCCTGGAGCCCGACGACGAGATCGAGATCGAGCCCGACGAGGTGCTGCGCGTCCGCATCCCGGTGGGCCTCGCGCGGGCCTTCGCCAAGCGCACCCGCGAGGTGGTGGGGGCCGGACGCCCGATCTGCCCCCTGTGCCGCCAGCCGATGGACGGCGACGACCACGTCTGCGAGCTCCCTGACGGGTTCCGTTGACCACGGACGCCGATCTCCAGTGCGGCGACATCGAGCTGGAGGGGCGGATCATGCCGGCCTCCAACGCGACCTTCGTCGGGAGCATCGGTGCGGTCAAGATCGTCTACAAGCCGGTCGCCGGCGAGCAGCCGCTGTGGGACTTCCCCGACGGCAACCTGGCCAGACGCGAGGTGGCGGCGTACCTGGTCTCCGAGGTGCTCGGGTGGGACGTCGTGCCACGGACCTGGCTGCGCGACGGGCCCATGGGGCCGGGCATGGTGCAGCTGTGGCAGGACGTCGACCCCACCCAGGACGCCGTCGACCTGGTGCCGTCCGACGCGGTGCCGGAGCACGGCTGGCGGCACGTGTTCGACGGCTTCGACGCCCACGACCGTCCGGTCTCGCTGATCCACGAGGACTCCCCCGAGCTTCGCCGGATGGCGGTGTTCGACGTCATCACCAACAACGCCGACCGCAAGGGCGGTCACGTGCTTGAGATGCCCGGCGGGCACCGGTACGGCATCGACCACGGCCTGACGTTCCACGCCGAGCACAAGCTGCGGACCGTGCTGTGGGGCTGGGTCGACGAGGCGCTGACCCCGTACGAGCTGGAGGGAGTCGAGCGGGTCCGCGCGGCGCTGGCCGGTGAGCTCGGCAGCGCCCTGGGCGATCTGCTGACGGAGTGGGAGATCAGCGCCTTCGCGGCGCGCTGCGACGCGATGCTGCGTAAACCTCGCTTTCCCCGTCCCCGCGGGCACATGCCGGCCATCCCGTGGCCGCCGTTCTGATGGCCGCCGACGCGCTGCTGATCGGCTGCGGCGACCTGGGAGCCGACATCGGTCTGCGCCTGGCCGCCCAGGGGCACGATGTGGTCGCGATCCGCCGCCGCGGCGATCTCGTGCCGTCGCCGCTGACCGGTGTGTCGGCCGATCTCACCCGGGAGCGCCCCGTCCTGCCGGCGCTGGACCTGGACCGTCTCGTGGTCGCCCTCACCGCCCGGCCACGCAGCGAGCAGGCGTACCGGCAGACCTATGTCGAGGGCATGCAACGGGCGCTGGACGCCGTGGACGCAGCCGGGCAGCGACCGGCACGAGCCGTGCTCGTGTCGTCGACCGCGGTCTACGCCGATGCCGACCCGGGCCGGCTGCTGGACGAGACGACGCCGCCGGAGCCCGGCGACGGGCCGGGTCGGATGCTGCTCAAGGCGGAGCGGGTGTTCCTGGACCGCGTGCCGGCCGGGACGGTCGTGCGGTTCTCCGGCCTGTACGGGCACGGCGAGCCGCGCCTGGTCGCCCAGGTGCAGCGCGGCGAGGTCAGCGATCCGCACCGTTGGACCAATCGCATCCACCGCGACGACGCCGCGGCAGCCGTCGTCCACCTGCTGACCATGGACGACCAGCCTGAGCGCCTGTACATCGGCACGGACGACGAGCCGGCGCTGCTGGGCGATGTCGCCGCGCACGTCGCGGCGCAGCTGGAGCTGCCCGCCCCACCGAGGGCGGATCCGGCCCGCGGCCACGGCAAACGGCTGAGCAATGCGCGCCTGCGTGCCAGCGGCTGGGTGCCACAGTTCCCGACCTACCGGCAGGGATACGTCGCCGACCAGTGAGCCGCGCGGGTGGACTGCGGGTGAACTGTCTCGAAACGCGAGATGACGGCCCGTCACGACAGGCTCTCCCCTAGATTCGGGCAGTGACCGACAGCGAGCCACCTCTTGTGTCCACCGCCTGGCTGGCGACACATCTCGAGCACCCCACGCTGCGGATCCTGGACGCGACCGTCGACCTCACCCATCCCGGCGACCCGGGCACCAGCTGGGCGGTGGCGTCGGGAGCCGCTGAGCACGCGGCCGAGCACATCCCCGGAGCGCTGCACGCCGATCTGCTCTCCCAGTTCTCGGCGCCGACCGGGATCTTCCAGCGGCCCGACGCCGATCAGGTGACGGCCGCGCTGGCCGAGCTCGGCATCGGCAGCTTCTCGCGCATCGTGATCTACGATCGCGCCGCCACGGTGTGGGCCGCCCGCCTGTGGTGGGTGCTGCGATCGTTCGGGATCGAGGCCTCCGTCCTGGACGGCGGGCTCACGGCCTGGCAGGCGGAGGGCAGGCCCACCACGTCCGAGCCGACGCCGGTCACCCCGTGCCGGCCCCCGGCCGTGACCGACCGGAGCGAGCTGTTCGCGGACTGCGAGGAGGTGCTGTCGGTGGTCAGGGACGGCGGCGCCTGCCTGGTCAACACCCTGAGCACATCGGAGTTCACGGCGTCCGAGCCCACCTTCTTCGCGCGCGGTGGCCGCATCCCGGGCAGCCTGAACGTGCCCTCCTTCACCCTGCTGGCCGGCGACAACACCTTCCTGCCCGTCCAGGCCCTGCGCAAGCGGTTCGCCGATGTGTTGACCGGGCCGGACCGCAAGATCCTGTACTGCGGCATCGGGGTCGCGGCCTGCGTCGACGCGCTGGCCCTGACCCTGCTTGGAGAGACCGACGTCGCGGTCTACGACGCCTCGTACGAGGAGTGGGCCGCCGACCTGTCCCTCCCGGTCGAGGTGCACGCCTGAGAGGGCGGTGAGCTCAGTCGCCCGTCCGGGCTCCGGCCGGCGCGGTACGCCCGGGCCGCGACCTGAGCCCGCCCGGTCACGGATCGGGCCAGGACTCCTGCTCGGCACCGCCGGCCAGCCCGGGCCACAGCCGCAGCAGCAACGTCAGGGCGAACCGCTGACCGGAGTCGAGCAGATCCACCTCGCCGACCTCCGCGACGCGGCGCAACCGGTACCGGAAGGTGTTGGTGTGCACGAACAGGGCCTCGGACGCCTTGGTGACGTCGCCGAAGGCGTCGAGCCAGGCCTGGAGGGTCGGCACCAGCTGACCGTCGTGCTGCCGGTCGTACTCGACGAGCCGGGCCAGCGGACCGGTCAGCTGCTCGCCGCGCGCGATCGTCCGGTCCCGCAGCTCCATCAGCAGGGACTCGGTCTGCACGTCGGCCAGCCGCGCCACCGATCGGGATCCCCCGGCCTCGCGCAGCACCCGCAGGATGCGATCGGTCGTGGCCCGGGCGCGCACGATGTCGGACAGATGGGTCGCAGCGGGCCCGACCGCCACGATCGGCCGGGACCGGTCGCCGATGCGTCCGAGGAAGTCCGTCGCGATGCGGGTCGCCCGCGCCTCGGCCTCCTCAGGCGATCCGCCCGCCGCCACCAGGCCGTACGCGACGCCGTCGATCAGGGCTGACGCCGAGCGGGGGTTGACCGCGCTGAGGTGCATCGCGAACGCATCGGCCAGCCTTTGCTGCTCGTGCGCGGCCGACGGATCGCCCTGGTGGGATGCGCCGGGGCCGGCCAGCGTGCAGGCCAGCACCAGCAGGCGCGCATCGGCAAGGCCCAGCCGCTCCAACGACTCCCGGGCGCCCTGGCCGCCCTCGAGCACCGAGCTGAGCAGGTCGGCACGCACCCGGCGGCCGGTGTCGGCGCCCGCCCGGACCCGCAGCAGATGCAGCGCGACCAGCTGCGCCGTGTCCCGCAGCGCCCCGGCACGCGCCTCGCTCAGCGGGCCCGTGACGGCCGCCCAGATCGAGCCCAGCACCTCGTCGCCGGCGCGGACCGCCACCGCGACCCGGGGCAGCGTCACCGAGCCGTCGTCCGCGACGATCTCGTCGACGTAGATCGGCTGATCGGATCGGTGCAGGTCGCGGAAGACGCCGCGCTCGTTGAGGATGCGCGCATAGCGCTCCGGCACCTGGCGACCCAGGATCGTCTCGACCCGCGACGAGTCGGCCTCGTCCTGCCGGCTGGAGAAGGCCAGCACCCGCGAGCTGTTGTCCTCGATCGTGACCGGGGCGTCGAGCAGCGACGAGATCGCGTTGGCGACCGCGAACAGATCACCCGACGGCAGACCGCCCAGCGTCTCGGAGGCCGGACCGCCCACATCGCCCTCGGCGAGCACGGACCGCAGCATGGTCGCGATGTGCGCCCACGGCGCTCCACGGCTCAGCCCCAGCAGTGCCACACCGGATGCCTCGGCGGCTGCCCGCACCTCGTCGGTGAACGGGACGGGAGCGCGGATGACCAGCCCTGCCGCGTCCTGGCGGCCCAGGTCGCCCAGCAGCCCGGCGATCTCGGTCGGGTCGTCGATCGCGACGCCCAGGACGAGCGCGTGCCGGGGCAGCACCGGCGCGTCGACCCGGTCGTGGATCACGATCCCGCCGATGTCGTCGACGCGGCTCGTGTCGCCGTGCACCAGGTCGAGCAGGGTCGCGCCGAGGTCGTCCAGGACGCGCACCAGGCTGGCACGAGGACGCGGGGTGGAGCTCGGCATGGCACTGCTTTCGACACGGAGCGGGGCGGCACCAGCGTACGGCGTGCCGGTCCGCCCCACGCCCCTTCCGGCGTGCCCGTCGCGTTCAGCCGCTGACCCACTCGGTGTGCGTCGTGACGTCCGCCAGGCGCTCGGGGACCGGCAGCACGCCGATGCCCGGTCCGGTCGGCACCGACAGCATCCCGTCGTCGAGGACGAAGGGCTCGGTGATGTCGGTGCGGTAGTAGCGGTCCGACGCCGAGGTGTCGCCCGGCATCGTGAACCCGGGCAGCGCCGCCAGGGCGATGTTCGCGGCGCGACCGATGCCGGTCTCGAGCATCCCACCGCACCACACCGGCACCCCGTTGGCGGCACACACATCGTGGATGCGGCGTGACTCCAGGTAGCCGCCGACTCGTCCGGGCTTGACGTTGACCACCTGGCAGGCGCCCAGCCGGATCGCCGCCGCGGCCGACTGCGCCGAGGTGATCGACTCGTCCAGGCACACCGGCGTCGTGATCTGCCGCGCGAGGTCGGCGTGCCCCAGGATGTCCTCCTCCTCCAGGGGCTGCTCGATCAGCAGCAGGTCGAACGGGTCGAGGCGCGCCAGGTGCCGGGCGTCGGCGAGCGTGTAGGCGGTGTTCGCGTCGACCTGCAGCAGCACGTCGTCACCGAACCGCTCCCGCACGGCGCGCACCGGCTCGACGTCCCAGCCGGGCTCGATCTTGAGCTTGATGCGGACGTACCCCTGGTCCAGGTAGCCGTCGACGGCGTCGAGCAGCTGCGGGACGCTGTCCATGATGCCCACCGAGACACCGCACGGCACCCGGTCGTGGACCGCGCCCAGCTCACGTCCGAACGATCGGCCCTCGGCGCGCAGCTCGGCGTCCAGCACCGCCATCTCGAGCGCGGCCTTGGCCATCCGGTGGCCCTTGAACGGCGACAGGACCGTCGCGACCCGCGACGCGTCGAGGGGCCCGGACGCGGCCAGGGCGGGCACGAGGAAGCGGCGCAGGACGTCCGCGGCGCCCGCGACGTACTCCGAGGAGTAGAGCGGGTCGGGCATCGTGACGCACTCGCCCCACCCCTCCCCCTCGTCCGTCACGAGACGCAGCAGGAGCAGGTCGCGGGTGACCTGCGTGCCGAAGGAGGTGCGGAACGGCGAGACGAGCGGCATCGAGACGTGGATCAGCTCGACGCCCTCGAGCTTCACAGCTGCCTCCTCACGACGTACCACCCGGATCGGTCGAAGCCGGTGATGCGCGCGCCGTCGGCCAGCAGCTCCGACAGCACGTCCCTGACCGCGGTTCGCCAGCGGTGGGCCAGCTCGGGGTCCGTGGACCGCAGCAGGCTGATGTCGCGCGGGACGGCGACCAGCGACACCGCGCCGTCGAGCCGTCCGGCGACCGGGCCACCGTCCGCTCCCAGGCCGACGGCCGTCACCGCCCCGGCCCGCAGCTCGTCGTCGACGGCCTCGGACGTCCGGTCGCCGGAGCAGGCGCGCTCGACCGCGGGATCGCGCAGGCGCCAGCGCACCAGCAGCCGGTCGGACTCGTCGCTGCCGTTGATCGTGTCGGTCAGCGGACCGTAGAAGTTGGGCAGGTACTCGGCCGGCCGGGCGGCGAGCTTGACCAGGTTGAAGTAGGCGTTGCGGCTCACCAGCGGGTCGAACGTCCAGGCGATCTCGGAGATGTCGCGCTCGAGCGCCCACGCGCGCTGGTGCAGCTTGAGCGCGAAGCCGACGTGCCGGCCGACCATCGTGCGGTCGACCCCGGCGATGTGGCTGTGGAGGGCGTCATCGGCCGGCGCGTGGAAGAAGCCCACGCACGCCCCGACCAGGCGGCCGTCGGCAGTAAACGCACCGCCGACGTAGTTGCCGGCCTTCGTGAAGGCACGCAGCAGCTCGAGCGTCAGGGGCGGGTTGTCGTTGCGGCCCCACACCCGCGCATACAGGTCGAGCACCTGCTCGAGCTCCGGGAGCCCGCTGAGCTCGCGCACGTCGACACCGGCGGCCGACGCCGCGGCCTCCGCGACGCGCGCGGCGTCGAGCTGGGGGGCGAGGGCAAGCTTGGTCATGGCATCCGTCCTGTGGGGGTTCTGGGGTGTCGTCATCGCCGGCCGGCCCCTGCGGTGTCGCACTCGGCGGTCGGGACCGCCAGCAGCTCGGTGATCAGCGAGCGGACGAGCCGGGTGCGTCCCGGCAGCTCGTCCACGAGGACGTGCTCGTCGTCGGCGTGGGCGCCACCGCCCACGGCTCCGAGCCCGTCCAGCGTCGGCGTGCCGACCCCGGCGGTGAAATTGCCGTCGGATGCGCCGCCGACCGCCATCGCCGGGACGGGTGGCAGCCCGAGCCGTTCGGCGATCGCGCGGACCCGGTCCAGCAGCTGGGCGGAGGACTCGGCTTCCATGGGCGGCCGGTTGGGGCCGCCGGTCACGAGCGTCCGGGCGCCGGGCAGCACGGGGCCGAGCGACCGGATCGCCAGGTCGACGCGGTCCTGCTCGGCGAGCGTGCGGACCCGGACGTCGACCGCGAACGATCCCTCGGCGGGGATCGTGTTGGTCGTCGCGCCCGCCCGCGCCGCGGTGGGCGTCACCGTCGTGCCGGTCAGGGGGTCGCCGAGCGCCGCGACGGCCAGCGCCTGGTGGGCCAGCTCGAGCGTCGCGTTGATGCCGCGCTCGGGCTCGAGGCCGGCGTGCGCCGCACGTCCCCGCACGACGACGTCGTAGAGCGAGACGCCCTTGCGGGCGGACTTCAGCGCCCCACCGGGGCCGGCACCTTCCAGCACGAGGGCGGCCGACGCGATGCGCGCCTCGTCCTCGATCATCGCCCGTGACGACGGAGAGCCCAGCTCCTCGTCGCCGGTGACCAGCACGGTGACGCCGTCCAGCCCTGCGGCGGCCTGGAAGGCCATCGCCAGCCCCGCCTTCATGTCGAAGCAGCCGGGACCGCGCAGGACCCCGCCCTCGACGGTGCACGGCCGGGTCGCGAGGGAGCCCGTCGCCCACACCGTGTCGTGGTGACCCACGAGCAGCACGCGCGACGGTCCCGTGCCCAGGCGCCAGCGCAGGTGGGTCCGGCCGTCGAGCACGATCCGCACCGGCTCGACCCCGAGCCGGCGACGGCCCACCCGCGCGACGACCTCCGCCGAGCGGGCGACCGCCTCCAGGTCGGCGGAGGGCGACTCGCACTCCACCATCTCCCGCGTGTCGGCGATGAGCGCGTCGAGATCCATCTCAGCTCACCCGCGGCGTCGCGCGGACGCCGAAGTGCAGGTAGCGCTCCCCGGTCGGCAGCTCGAAGAACGTCACCGGCGCCCACGTCTCGGCCTCCGGCGGCTTGGTCACGAAGACGTTCTCCGAGAACGGCACCAGCGGGTACTCGTCGACGGGATCGGGCACCATCTCGGCCAGCGGCCCGACCAGCGTCGTGCGGAGCCAGGGCTCGCCATCAGCCACGAAGACCTCCATGATGACCGACGACCGTTCGTAGCGGCCGACGTACGGCGCGATGTCGACGTCCACGGCCGGCTCCGGCGGCGCGATCGGGCGCGGCATCGTGACGCCGGCCAGCTCTGCGACGATCTCGCGGTACAGCGCCTCGTACAGGTCGCGGCTGCTGTCGCTGTTGGTCAACATCGTGACCGCCAGCCCCGCCTCGGGCAGGACCCGGAGGAAGGCGGACTGGCCGATCGTGTTGCCGTCGTGCCCGTACAGGCGCTGGCCGTCCCAGCCGAACCGGATCCAGCCCAGCCCCCACGAGTCACCCAGGGAGTACTTGTCCGGCAGGTCGGCCTGGTGGGCCGACATCGCCGCGGCCGAGGCCTCGCTGAGCAGCCGGGTCCCGTCGGGAGCGACGCCGCCCGCCATGTGCAGCCGCGCGAACGCCAGGACGTCCGGCGCGCTCGCCGCGACCAGGCCGGCGGGGCCGATCGAGCGCGGCAGCTGCCAGATCGGCGCCACCTGGGGGCGGTCGTCGACCGTCAGGTGACCGACCGCGGCGGCGTGCAGCAGCGCGTCCTCGGGGAGCGTGAGGGCGTGCTTCATCTGCAGCGGCGTGAAGATCCGGTCGCGCAGCGCCTGGTCCCACGTCGTGCCGGTGAGCCGCTCGATGACCAGTCCCAGCACGGAGAACCCGGAGTTGCAGTACGACCACGTGGCGCCGAGCGGGTGGTTCTGGGCCTCGCCCTCGAGCAGGGCGACATACTTCTCCAGGCAGTCGTCGCCGCGGCCGGTGTCGGTGAAGACGTCGCCGTCGATGCCGCTGGTGTGGGTCAGCAGGTGGCGCAGCGTGACCTGCTTGGTCACCTCGGGATCGGACAGCGTGAGGTCCGGCAGGATCTCGACGACCGGGGCGTCCAGGTCGGCCAGGCCCTCGTCGACCAGCTGCATCACGACCGTCGCGGTCCACACCTTGGTGATCGAGCCGATCTGGAAGACCGAGTCCGCAGTGACGGGTGCGCCGGTGTCGACGTTGAGCACGCCGTGGGACGCCACGACCATCTCGTCGTCCCCCTGGGCGTCGAGGCGCAGCACGCCGAGCTGCACGCCGGGGACGCCGTAGCGCTCGGCCAGCTGGGACAGGCGGCGCTCCCAGTGCGCGGTGTCGATCCGCGCGCGGCCGGCGCGCAGCGTGTGCTGCTCGACCCAGTCGACGACGCGATGCGCGTAGTCGAGTCGCTGCGACGGCGGTCCGAGCAGGATGAACGCGTGCGATGCCCCGGGGTACAGCACGAGCTCGGTGGGCACCCCGCGCGAGCGCAGCGCGCTGTGCCACTGCTGGGCCTGCCCGACGGGGCAGGTCAGGTCGGCCAGCCCGTGCAGCACCAGGGTCGGGGTCGTCACGTTCGCGACGTTGGTCAGCGGCGACATCGCCGCGTAGTTCGGCGGATCGTCCCAGGGCGCGCCGCCGAGCTCGTAGGTGCTCAGGCAGGTGCCGTCGTCGGCGGTGCCGAACTCGCTGACCAGGTCGCTGACGATGCCGCCCGCGACACCGGCCTTGAACCGGTCGTCGTGGCCGGTGAGCCACCCGGTCATGAAGCCGCCGTAGCTGTAGCCCGTGACGGCCAGCCGGTCCGGATCGGCGACACCCTCCGCCACGAGGGCGTCGATCGGCTGCAGGAAGTCCTGCGCGTCCGCCACTCCCCACGCGCCGTTGACGCCGTCGAAGAAGGCCTCTCCGTACCCGTCGCTGCCGCGCGGGTTGACCAGGAGCACCGCCCAGCCGCGTTCCACGAGCTCCTGGTGGTACGGGTGCATCTCGTCGGCGGCCCCGTTCCACGCATTGTGCGGCCCTCCGTGCACGTCCAGCAGCAACGGCCGCGGCCCCTCGCGCTCGGGGTCGCGCAGCAGCCAGGCCTGCACGTCGGTGCCGTCGGCGATCGAGAACGTCCGCGCCTCGGGACGGAACATCTCGATGCCGGCCAGGGCCGCACCGTGGTCGGTCAGGACCGTCTCCTCCCCGCTGACCAGGTCCAGCGCGACGATCTCGCCGTAGGACGTCGCCGTGGCCAGCGCGACGACGGCGGTGTCGCCGACGACCGACAGGCCGGAGACGACCCGGTCCGCCCCGTCGAGCAGCGCCCGCCCCTCGGGCGCTGCCGGGTCGTCGAGGGTCCAGACATGCGTGCAGCCGCGGTCGCGGATGCAGAACAGCAGCCGTCCGGCTGCATCACGCTGCGGTCGGCCGCCGGGGTACGCCGGCGCACCTGCCATGACGTTGCGGTCCAGGTGGGCCGTGAGGCTGACCGGCTCCCCGCCGGCCAGGGGCACCCGCAGCAGGTGCTGGTGGCCGACTGGGTCACCCGGGTGGCCGACGACCAGCAGGTGCTCGCCGTCGGTGTCGTACGCGACCGTGCCGGCGACTCCGTCGGCCAGCGCCACGGTGTGCGGGACGGCCAGGCGGTCGTCGACGTCGAGCAGCAGCACCCCGGTGCGGAAGGTCAGGTCGCTGTCCTCGCCGATCCTGCGGGTGAAGGCCAGGGTTCGTCCGTCGGGGGCCCACGCGGGCTGGCCGGCGTGCTCGACCCCGTCGGTCACCTGACGGCAGGAGCCGGACACCACGTCGAGCACGTGCAGCTGGTGCCGCACCGCGCCGAACATCCCGGCGCCGTCGGTCTGGTAGTCCAGTCGGGACGCCACGAGTGGGCCGGAGCCGTCGGTCGGGTCGACCGGCGCCGTGAAGGCGAGCCGCTGGCCGTCGGGGCTCCACACCGGTGCACCCGCGCCGGACGACAGGTCGGTGAGCCGACGCGGCTCGCCACCGCCCGGCGTGAGCACGTGGACCTGCCCGGCACGCAGGAACGCCAGCTGCGATCCGTCCGGCGACCAGGCCGGAGCCGTGTCCTCGGGACCTGCGGTCAGTCGCTCGGGCCGTCCGCCGGCGGCCGGGACGAGCCACACCTCGTCGTGGTTGCGGTTGTGCTCGGTGTCGAGGGTGCGCAGGACGTACGCCACCTGGGACCCGTCGGGCGACAGCGCCGGCTGGGACGGCACCGCGATCGCGGTGAGGTCGTCGATGCTCATGCGGCGGGTCATGGGGAACTCCTTCGTCGGGTGCGTCCGGGCACGGCGGCCAGCAGGTCACGCGTGTAGTCGTGGGCCGGGGCCGTGAGCACCTCGGCGGTGGGGCCGTGCTCGACGATCCGGCCGCGGTACATGACGGCGACCTCGGAGGCGACGTAGCGCACCACCGCCAGGTTGTGGGAGATGAACAGGATCGACAGGCCCAGCTCGGCCTGCAGCTCACGGACCAGGTTCAGGACGGTGCCCTGGATCGACACGTCCAGTGCCGAGGTGATCTCGTCGGCGACGACGACCGAGGGCCGGGCCGCGAGCGCCCGGGCCAGCGCGACCCGCTGACGCTGGCCGCCGGACAGCTCGGACGGTCGCGAGTAGGCGCGGGCCGAGCCGATGTGGACCAGGTCGAGCAGCCGGTCGACCTCGCCGCGTCGCTCCCTCCGCGGGACGCCGCGTGGGATCGCCTCGGCGACGCTCTCGCCGATGCTCATGCGGGGATCGAGCGACGAGAACGGATCCTGGAAGATCATCTGCACGGGGCGGTGGCGTCCCTTGGTCGGCACCGGCTCCCCGTCCAGCAGGATCCGTCCGCTCTCCACGGGCGCCAGCCCGACCGCGGCGCGCGCCAGGGTGGACTTGCCCGATCCGGACTCGCCGACCAGGCCCACGACCCGCCCCGCGGGCACCACGAGACTCACCCCGTCGACGGCGGTGTTGCCGCCGTAGCAGACCCGGACGTCCTCGAATCGCAGCTCGCTCACGATGCCTCCGTCCGGGTCGGCTGGAGCGCCAGGTCGACGGGCTCCCTCGCATCCATCGGCTCGCCGGCGTGCCAGCACGCGACCCGGCTGCTGCCGTGGGGCGCGAGCGGAGGGTCCTCGACCACGCAGCGCTCGGTCGCCAGCGGGCAGCGGGCCGCGTAGGCGCATCCCTGCGGGACGTCCGACGGGTCGACGGGACGTCCGGGGATCACCACCAGCGGGACGTCCAGGTCGGTGTCCATCGACGGCACCGCAGCGACCAGCGCCCGCGTGTACGGGTGCTGGGCCGCGGTGGTGAGATCGCCCGCGGCCAGGTCCTCCACGATGCGTCCGGCGTACATGACCAGCACGCGGTCGCACACCTCCGCGACCACCGTGACGTCGTGGCTGATCAGGATCAGCGCGACGCCGTCGTCATCGCGGATCGTCGCCAACAGGTCGAGCACCTGCTGCTGCACCGTGACGTCGAGGGCGGTGGTGGGCTCGTCGGCGATGATGAGCTCGGGACTGCCCATGACGCCCATGCCGATCATGGCGCGCTGGCGCATGCCCCCGGAGAACTCGTGCGGGTACTGGCGAGCGCGCTGCTCCGGATCGGGGATGCGCACGGCGCGGAGCCGGTCGACGGCGCGGGCCATCGCCTGCTTGCGGTCCATGCCGTGGTGCTGGCGCGAGAGCTCCGCGAGCTGGGCGCCGATCCGCCGGGTGGGGTTGAACGAGGTCATGGGGTCCTGGAAGACCATCGCGAGGGACGTCCCCAGGAAGCGGCGCTGGGCCCGGCTGTCGGGGGCGAGCAGGTCCTCGCCGAGGAACCGGATGCGCTCGGCGTCGACCCGGCCCGGGTCGTCGATCAGCCGGGAGATGGCCAGCGCGGCCAGCGACTTGCCGGAGCCGGACTCGCCGACGATGCCGACCGACTCGCCGCGGCGCACCCCGAAGCTGATGCCCCGGACGGGACGCACAGGGCCGCCCTGCGCCGGGAACGTGACCTCGAGGCCACGCACGTCGAGCAGGAGGTCGTCGGCGGATGACGTCCGGGCCGGCTCGGGTCGGTCGGTCAGGCGGCGCAGCGGCGCGGGGACCGGCGTCCGGGAGCGGCCCAGCGGCACCCCCGTCGAGACGCCCGCGACCTTCGCGAGCGACTCGCCGAACAGGTTGAAGCTCAGCCCGGCGATCAGCACCGCGAGCCCGGGGGCCAGGGCGGCGCCGGGATTGACGTACAGCGAGCCGACGCCGTCGAAGAGCAGACGGCCCCAGTCGTACGCGGGGGCCTGCACGCCGAGCCCGAGGAAGGAGAGGCCGGCGAACGACAGCAGCGCACCACCGGCGCCGATCGTCGCGTTGACGATCAAGGGCTCGGCGACATTGGGCAGGATGTGGCGGATCAGCACCCGGAAGCGTCCGACCCCGGCGGTCCGTGCCGCCGCGACGTAGTCGAGCGAGGCGACGCCCGCGACCATCGTCTGCACCAGGCGGGCGAACGCCGGCGCACCGGCCAGACCGATCGCCAGGACCGCACCTGTCGCGCCGATGCCGAACACCACCGCGAAGAACAGCGCCAGCAGCAGCCCCGGGAACGCGACCGCGATGTTGACCGCCGCGACGACCAGCCGGCCGGCGCGGCGGCCCAGCACCAGCGGCGCCGTGCCGAGCACGAGCCCCACCACCACGGCGATCGCCGTCGCACTCAGCGCCAGCTCGATCGACAGCCGGGTCGCGACCAGCGTCCGGAAGAAGATGTCGCGGCCCAGGTTGTCGGTGCCGGCCCAGTGCTCGGCGCTCGGCCCGGCCAGGATGTCGTTGGTGTCGGTCTCGCGGGCGGCATCGCCCCACAGCAGCGGGGCCACCACCGCCAGCACCAGCATCGCCACCGCGAGTGCCGCAGCGGCCAGGCCGAGCGGACTGCGTAGCACCGCGGTGTAGCGGTTGGGGCGGCGCGGGACGGTCGCGGTCGTGTCCTGGCTCATCGGTCACGCCTCCCGGATCATCGATCGGGGGTCGAGCAGCGCCAGGGCGACGTCGACGATCGTGTTGATCAGCAGCACGCCGATGCCGTACATCAAGATGATGCCCTGCACGACCGGGTAGTCCTTGTTGAGGATCGAGGACACGATCGTGCTGCCCAGGCCCGGCCACGCGAACACGTTCTCGACCAGCACGGTGCCGGCGACCATCGCGCTGAGCAGGATGCCCGACAGCGTCAGGGCGGCCGTGAGGGCGTTCGGCAGGGCGTGGGACAGGTACACCCGGGCATTCGGCAGTCGCTTGGCGCGCGCCGTGCGGATGAAGTCCTGCTGCAGGACCGTCACCATCTCGACCCGGATGACCCGCGCCAGGATGGCTGCCGGCCCGATCGCCAGCGAGAGGACCGGCAGCACGTAGGCCGATGGCGATGCGTTGCCCGCGACCGGCAGCACCGCCAGCTGGACACCGAACACGTACACCAGGGCGACGCCGATCATGAAGTCCGGGATCGTGCCCAGCACGACGCTGGTGGTGGTGAAGCCGAGCTCGGTGCGCCGCCCGTGGCCGCGGCGGGTCAGCACCCCGGCACCGATGCCGACGGGGACGGCGATGGCCAGTGCCAGCAGGAACCCGAGCGCCGCCAGCCACAGGGTGGCCGGGAGCCGCTGGGAGATGATGTCGGCGGTGGACAGCTGCGAGATCAACGACGTGCCGAAGTCGCCGGTGAACACGCCCTTCAGGTAGTGCAGGTACTGCTCCCACAACGGGTCGTTGAGCCCCAGCGACTCCCGCTTGCTGGCGACCAGCTCGGGGGTCGCGGTGGAGCCGAGCGCACCACGCACCGGGTCACCGGGGATCAGGTGGATCATCAAGAAGGCCGCGGTCACCAGCACCCACAGCGACACGACCAGTCGGCCGAGACGTCGGACGGCGAACCGGGCCCACGGGTTGGCGGTCCTCGCCACCCGTGGGACCGGTGCGACCACCGGGGTCTGCATCGCGACCATGGGTCAGTTCGCCAGCATCCGGATGCTCGTGGGAACCATCTGGCCGGGGTAGTCGAACTTGGCCTTGGCGCGGTACGCCTTGCCGATCGTGTTGGCGAACGGGATGACGTCGGCCGCCTCGACCAGGGCCGACTCGGCCTCCAGCCACGTGTCACAGCCCTCCTGCCCGTCCATCGCCGCGGCCTTCTTGACGCCGGCCTCGTACGTCGCGTTCTTGATGTTGGCGAAGTTGGTGCCGTCGGGCGCCCCGGGCCCGGACAGGAACGGGACCAGCTGGTCGGGGCTGTTGACGTTGACCGGCAGCCACGCGATGTCCCAGTCCCTCGTGCCGAACACGGTCTCCTGGATCGCGGTGGAGTTCTGGGACTTGGCCTTGACCTTGACGCCGGCGTCCTTCCACTGCTCGACCGCCAGCTCGGCCGCGGCGCTCACGCCGCCGCCGGCGGACGGGCTGTACACGAAGGTGAGCTCGGGCAGGTTGGCCGCCGACAGCACGGCCTTGGCTGCGGCGACGTCCCTCTTGGGCATCGCCCCGGAGACGGAGTCCCCCTGGCAGGCGATCGGGTCGAGCGCCGCGAACGTCGTGGCCGCCTTGCCGCTGCCGGAGGTCAGCACCTTCTGCAGCTCGCCGAAGTCCAGCGCCTGCGTCAGCGCCATCCGCACCTTCGCGTCAGCCGTGGCCCTGCCCTCGGTCTGGTTGTAGAACTGCTCGCCGGACAGCACCGCGGTGTCGTACGTCGAGAGCTTGGCCGCGTCGAGGCGCTTGCGGTCCGACCCGGTCACGACCGCGCCGTTGAGCTCGCCCGACAGCAGCAGGTTGGCCGCGGTCGACTCGTTCTCGATGACCTTGACCACGATGTTGTCGGGCATGCCCTTGGTCGCGGTGGTGGCGCCGTCCGGACCCCACGTGTAGCCGTCGCGGATCTTGTAGGTGAACTGGTTGCCCGAGGCGGCCTTGGTCAGCTCGTACGGCCCCGTGCCGACGGCGGAGCTGGCCAGCAGCTTGCGGTCGGCGAGCCCCTTGGAGCACACGATCGAGATGTTCGCGAGGCCCTGCAGGACGAACGGAGCCGGCTCGGCCAGCGTGATCTCGACGGTCCGGGTCGCGTCATCGGCGGTGGTCTTGGCACCCGCCGGCAGGAACGTGCCGAGCAGCGGGCTCTCGTTCTTCGGGTCGGCGATGAAGTCGTAGTTCGCCGCGACGTCCGATGCCTTGAGCTCGGTGCCGTCGGAGCAGGTGATCTTGTCCTGCAGGGTCGCGGTGACCTTCGTGCCGTCGACCTTCCAGGTCTTGGCGAGGCCCGACTCGAGCGAGCCGTCCTTGAAGTTGATGTTGACCAGCGGGTCGTAGACCAGGTGGCTGATGGAGATCTGCTGGTTCGACACCGACATGGCCGGGTCCAGGGTTCCCGGGTCGGCGTTCAGCGCCATCGTGAACGTGCCGCCGTCGACGATCGTGCCGCCGCCCGACGAGCCGGACGATCCGCCACCGCACGCCGCGAGGACCGAGGCGGTGAGGCACACGCCGGCCGTTGTCGTGATGATCTTTTTCATCGAAGTCCTCATGTCTCGTGGATGTCGCGTGCGGTTCAGGCGCGCCGGATGGCGCGGCCGATGTGAAGGTACTGCGCGTTGCCGTGGCCGTCGTCGCCGAGGAACCAGTGGGGCATGTGCATGCCGTGCTCGCCCTGTACCGGGATCAGCGCATCGTCCCGGAAGAAGACGAGCTCCTGACGCGGCTGGTCCTCCATGTCGGCGAACATGCCCTTGAGGACCGTGTCGATCCACACCCGGCCGTCATCGTCCTGCGACACGATCAGGTCCATCACGTCGGCGGAGTAGGTGCCGACGTACCGACCGGCATCGATGCGCTCCGGCTCGGCCGGCGGCGTGGGCAGCTCGGGCAGCGCGGTGTCGGACAGCTCCTCGACGATGTGCCCGACGATCTCGTGGTACAGCGAGATGACATCGCCGCCGTTGACGAGCAGGGCGACCGCCAGCCCGGCCTCGGGCACCAGGCGCAGGAAACCGTTCTGGCCGATCGTGCTGCCGTCGTGACCGATGATGTCGCCCTCGGCGACGTCGAACCGCTCGAAGCCCAGGCCCCAGGACGAGCCCATGATGCCGGTGTACGGCACCTCGACCGCGTGGGCCTGCATCGCCGCAGGCGTCCCCGGTGCGAGCACCTGGGTTCCGTCGGGGGCCGCGCCGTCCTCCATGTGCATGCGGGCGAAGGCGATCAGGTCACGCGGACGCATCGCCAGCATCGACCCCGCCGGGGCGTTCGAGCGGGCCATCGCCCAGATCGGGGCGGGCACGTAGCCGGAGTCCGGCCCGGTCTGGATGTGTCCGACCGCGGCGCGGAACAGGATCGCCTCGTAGGGGCCGGTGGCCGTGTGGGTCAGGCCGAGCGGTGCGATGACGTGCTCGCGCAGGGCCACGTCATAGGGCTTGTCGCGCAGCACCTCCACCAGGCGCCCCAGCACGCAGTACCCGGCGTTGTTGTACGAGAACTGCTCGCCGGGCTCGAACAGCTGCGGGACGTCGGCCAGCAGCGCCACGTACTTCTCGAGGCAGTCGTCGCCGGTACCGGTGTCGGTGAAGATGTCGCCCTCGAAGCCGGCGGTGTGGTTGAGCAGGTGTCGCGTGGTGATGATCGCGGCCGCGGACTCGTCGGCGATCCGGAACTCCGGCAGATACGTGCGCAGTGGCTCGTCCAGGTCGACGGCCCCCTCGTCGACCAGCTGCATCACGAGGGTGCTCGTCCAGAGCTTCGTGATGGAGCCGATCTGGAAGACCGAGTCGGGGGTGGCCGCCACGTCGGTGGCCTTGCTGAGGACGCCCGCCGCGCCGTCGACGACTGCCCCGTCGTGCAGCACCGCCCAGGCGGCGGCGGGGACGTCGTGCTTCTCGAGGAGCGCCGGGAGCTGCTCGTCGAGCCAGGTCTTCGTGTCGTTGAGGGTGGTCACGCCCTCGACGGTAGAAGTCATCCCCCGTGCTGTGTTCGTCCGCACCGACAAGCCGGGCCGGGCCGAGTCGTCGGTTGCGACAGGACGACCCGTCCCGCGTCCCGATCCACCGCGTGGCCGCGGGAGGGCGGTGGCTCAGCCACGTGTCGTGGACAGCGCCGGTGGCTCACCCACCCGTCGATGCCCACGACAGGTGGCTCACGCACCGACGCAGCGCGGACGGGTGGCTCAGGCACCGCCCCACGCGTCGGGCGGCTGTCCACAGCGACGTGACCGGTACCTTGTGGGCATGACAGCCGACCGCGCACGCCGGGCCGCGCCTGCGTGGCTCGACGGCGTGGGACTCGCGCTGCGTCAGCTGGTCGGCGGGCTCGGTACGGCAGCCCTCGCGTTCCTGGTGCTGATCTGGGTCGTGCTCGTGCTGGCCGCCTGCCTGTTCGGCATCGGCCTGGTGCTGGTGCCCGAGACCGTGCGCGCAGTCGGCGCGGTGGCCGCCCGCGAGCGGGCCCGGCTCGGCCGGTGGGGCCGTCCCGTCCCCGAGGCGCCACCGCTGCCGGAACGCCCGACGCTCGGCTGGGCCGTGCGCGACGCGACGGTGCGGCGCGAGGTGCGCTGGCTGGCGATCCACGGCACGTGGGGGCTGCTGCTCGGCCTGGTCGGCCTCGCCCTGCCCTGGTCCGCGATCAGGGACGTCACGCTACCCCTGTGGTGGTGGCTGGCTCCCAGCGGCGAGGTCAGCGCCGCCCTGTGGTTCTGGCTGGTCCACTCCTGGTCCGATGCGCTGTGGGTGTGCCTGTCGGCGTTCGGCTGGGCGCTCCTGACCATCCTGCTCGCCCCGGGGCTGGCCCGTCTCCAGTCCCGTCCGGGTCGTGCCCTGCTGACTCCCCCTCCCGGCGTCGACCTGTCCCTGCGGATCGCGACCCTGACCGCGACCCGCGCCGCGGCCCTGGACGCCCACGCGACCGAGCTGCGCCGCATCGAGCGATCGCTGCACGACAGCACGCAGAACCCGCTGGTCGCCGCCAACGTCCTGATCGGCGCCGCCCGGCGCAAGCTGGCCACCGATGCCGGTGCCGCCGACGAGCTGCTGGAGCTGGCGCAGACCTCGGTCGAACGGGCACTCGGCGAGCTGCGGGCGACCGTCCGCAGCATCCTGCCCCCGGTGCTGGCCGACCGCGGCCTGGCCGGGGCGATCGCCGGCCTCGCCTCGACCTCCGGCGTGCCGGTCGAGGTGGACGTCACGGCCGACCGGTGTGCGGCGTCAGTCGAGGCCAGCGCGTACTTCATGGTCTCCGAGGCGCTCACCAACATCTCGCGGCACAGCCACGCCGCCCGGGCCCGGGTCACGGTGCGCCGGCACGAGGGCGACCTGGAGGTCGTGGTGACCGATGACGGGGACGGCGGGGCGAACGAGGACGCGGGCTCGGGACTGGCCGGCATCCGCCGCCGGATCGAGGCGCACGACGGATGGTTCGAGGTGTCCAGCCCTCCGGGCGGCCCGACCGTCATGACCGGGAGGATGCCATGCGGATCGTGATCGCCGAGGACGACGCCCTGCTGCGCGAGGGCCTCGCCCTGCTGCTGCGGGCCGAGTCGCTGGACGTCGTCGCCACCGCGTCGAATCCTGCCGATCTGCTGGCCGCGATCGACGAGCACCACCCCGACGTCGCGGTCATCGACGTGCGGATGCCGCCCACCCACACCGACGAGGGCATCGTCGCGGCGGTCGAGGCGCGGCGCCGCCAGCCCGGTCTCGCGATCCTGGTGCTGTCGGCGTATGTCGAGCAGGCCTTCGCCACCGAGCTGCTGACCCACGGCGTCCAGGGCCTCGGATACCTGCTCAAGGAGCGGGTCGGGCGGGTCGAGGAGTTCCTGGAGGCACTGCACCGCGTCGCGGCAGGCGGCACGGCGCTCGACCCGGACGTCGTGGCCCAGCTGCTGTCGCGCCACCAGCGAGATCCCCGCCTGGCCCGCCTGACCGGGCGCGAGGACGAGGTGCTGGCGCTGATGGCCGAAGGGCTGGGCAACATCGCGATCGCGGCCCGGCTGCACGTGACCGAGGGAGCGATCCACAAGCACGTGCGCAACATCTTCGCGAAGCTCGACCTGGCTCCCGACGACGAGGCCGACCGGCGCGTGGCGGCGGTGCTGCGCTACCTCGACGGCGCCGGATGAGCGCCCGCCCGCGGCGCCGGTGGTAGTGCTGGCTGTACCTCGAAGAGGCCCGTTCGCAGGATCGTGACGGGGCCCCCGGGCTCCTAGCGTTGGAGACATGTTCTTCACCTCTGATCCCACCGAGCGTCCGGTCTCCCCGGATGCGCCCGCGATCGCGCTGGACCACGTCAGCCACACGTATGACGGAGGCGTCCTCGCCCTCGACGACGTGTCCCTGACCGTCCAGCGCGGGGAGTTCCTCGCCGTCATGGGCCCCTCGGGCTCCGGCAAGTCGACGCTGATGCACAGCGCAGCAGCCCTCGAGGTCCCCACGTCCGGCACGGTCCGGATCGACGGGCGCGACACCCGCGGCCTGTCCGAGACCAAGCGCACCGAGCTGCGTCGCGACCTGGTCGGCTTCGTGTTCCAGTCCTACAACCTGGTGCCCTCGCTGTCGGTCTCCGACAACATCACGCTGCCGCTGCGGCTGGCCGGGCGTGCGCCGGATGTGGCCTGGATCGCGTCGCTGGTCGACCGTGTCGGCCTCAGCGGCCGGCTCGAGCACCGCCCGGCCGAGCTGTCCGGCGGCCAGCAGCAGCGCGCCGCGATCGCCCGGGCCCTGGTGGCCCGGCCTGCCGTGGTCTTCGCCGACGAGCCCACCGGCGCCCTCGACCTGCGCACCGCGCAGGAGGTCCTGGAGCTGTTCGGCGAGGTCGCCGAGGACCTCGGCCAGACCATCGTCATGGTGACCCACGACCCGGCGGTCGCGGCCCGCGCCGGTACCGCCGTCGTCATGGCGGACGGACGCATCGTCCAGACCGTGCAGCAGCCGACGGCCGCCGACCTGGCCGGCCGACTCGTCGCGATGAGCGGGGTCTGAGCCATGATCACGATCGCCCTGCGGATGGCCCGCCACCGCATCACCTCCCTCATCGCCGTCGCGTGCGCCGTGCTCGGCGGCGCCGCACTCGTCACCGCCACCGGCGTGCTGGCCGAGTCCGGCCTGAGCTCGCACGCCCCCCTCGGACGTCTTGCCGGCGCCGACATCGTTGTCACCGCCCAGCAGAGCGTGCCCGTCCCCGAGGACCTGGATGCGGCGCTGCCGGAGCGCCGGCGCATCGACAGCTCGGTGGCCGACGACCTCGCCGGCGTCCCCGGTGTGCGACGGGCCGTGGCCGATGTGTCCTTCCCGGCGTCCCTGCTCGGCCGCGACGACCGCCCCGTCGACCTCGGCGACCCGGCCGTCGCGGCCCACAACTGGTCGGCGGCCCACCTGCTGGGCGACCGCCGGACCGACGGCCGCGCGCCGACCGGCACCGACGAGATCGCGCTGGGCGCCACCGCCGCGGCCAGGGCCGACGCCGCCGTGGGCGACACCGTGCGCGTCGTCGCGGCCGGTCGCCCGCAGCAGGAGTACCGCGTCTCGGGCGTGCTGCCCGGCGGCGGGGACGAGCTGTACCTCAGTGACTCGGCCGCCGCGACGCTCGTGTCCGACGGGACCGGGCAGGGCTCGCCGCAGGCCGACCTCATCGGCCTGCAGGTCGAGAAGGGATCGACCGGTTCGGTGGCCGCCGCGGTCGAGAAGACGCTGCGGGGCACGGACCTGGTCGTGTCCACCGGAGCGGCCCGCGGCGACACCACCGCCCCCGACGTCACCGCAGCGCGCGGCCTGCTGCTGATCGTCGCCGCCTCGTTCGCGGGGACCGTCGCGATGCTCGTGGCCTTCGTCCTGGCCGGCGCCGTGACGGTGTCCGTCGCCGGGCGTCGCCGCGAGCTGGCGCTGATCCGGTCGATCGGCGGCACCCCGGCGCAGGTGCGCGGGCTCGTCGCGAACGAGACGGCCATCGTCGCAGCGCTCTCCGCGCTGCCGGGCATCGCCCTGGGCTATGCCATCACGGGCCAGCTGGCCGATCTGCTGCGCTCGGTCGGCATCCTGCCCGACAGCCTGCCCCTGACCGTCGGCCCGCTGCCGGGCCTGGCCGCCCTCGTCACGATGGTGGTGGCGGCCTACATCGCCGCCCAGGCCGCGTCCCGCCGGACCTCGCGGATGACGTCGACCCAGGCGATGGTCGAGTCCGCGACCGAGGCCCGCCGCCCGTCGCGGGTGCGCGGCTGGGTCGGCCTGGGCCTGCTGGCCGCCTCGTTCGTGATCTCCGTCGGCCCGCTGGTCATGCCGGACGAGAACGGTGCCGCGGCGACCGCGTCCGTCGGCATCCTGGCGGCGATCGGCCTGGCCGTCTGCGCACCGATGCTGCTGGGCCGCGTGGTCGAGGCCTTCGCCGGCCGGGTCCGGACGGGCGCCTCGGCGCCGACCTGGCTGGCCGTCGCCAACCTGCGGGTGTTCAGCCGCCGCTTCTCGGGGGTCATGGCCGCCTCGGCGATGCTGATGATCTTCACCCTGACCTACGCCTTGTCCCAGACCACACTGATCCGCGCGATGGAGGACACCGCGCGCGACGGGACCATGGCGCAGCTGAGCGTCACCGGCGGCGCGCTGGGCGGTGTCCCCAACGACGTGCTTGCCGACATCCGCGCCGCGGACGGCGTGCAGGCCGCCGCACCCGTGTCGACGACGTCCGTGGCGTGGACCCACCGCACGCTCGGCGATGAGGCGACCGAGCCGGAGTCGGCGATGATCCTGACGCCGCAGGCGTCCAAGGTCCTCGACCTGGACGTCCAGCACGGCAGCCTCCGGGGACTGACCGGCAACACCGTCGCGGTCGGTTCCGACGTGGCGTCCTCGCGCGATGCCGAGGTCGGCAAGGTCGTCCGGATGGCCCTGGGCGACGGGACCGACGTCAAGGCACAGGTGGTCGCCGTCTACGGTCGCCAGCTCGGCTTCGGCTCGATCGTCCTGTCCCGCGACCTGGCGCTGCAGCACACGACGTCCCGTCTCGACCAGGGCATCCTCGTCCGGGCCGACGACATGGACCGGGCCACCCGGTCGCTGGCGGCGCTCACCGCGTCCCACCCCGGCCTCGCCGTGGAGGACGTCGCACACCCGGACGGTCCGTCCGCGACCACGCAGAGCCTGGCGCTCAACGCGGCGACGCTCGTGGTCCTGCTGGGCTACCTGACCCTGACGATCGCCAACCGGATCGTCGCGATGACGACCCAGCGGCGTGGCGAGATCTCCGCGATCCGGTTCGCCGGGGCCACCCGTCGCCAGGTGCTGGCCATGACCCGTCGTGAGGCGTTGATGACGGCCACCGTCGCCAGCGTCGGCGCGCTGGTGGTCGCCGCGGTGCCGCTGCTGTTCCTCAGCATCGGCTTCCTCGAACGCCCGTGGCCGGCCGGACCGGTCTGGCTGCTGCCCGCGACGGTTCTGCTGGTCTTCGCGATCATCCTGGGCTCGGTCGAGCTGCCCACCCGCCACCTGCTGCGCTCGTCCCCTACCCAGACCGGACGATGACCTCGCCCCGAACCGAAATTTGGCGTCTGAGCAACCGTTCCACGACGTGTAACCGTCAAGAACGGTTGCTCAGACGCCAAAATTCGGTCGGGTCAGCCTAGAGTTGGTCCGTGCCAGAACAGTCCTCACCGCCAGCCGAGCCCACAGCGACCGAAGGCCGAGGACGAGCCCGGCAGAGCGCGATCTATCGCGACGGGGTGCTGGGACGGCGGCCATCGGTGCCGACCGACTTCGCGGAGCTCGAGCGCCGGGCGCGCCGCGCCAGCTCCGCCAAGGCCTGGGCCTACGTCGCCGGCGGAGCCGGCGAGGGACAGACGATGCGCAACAACCGGGCCGCCTTCGACCGCTGGTCGATCGTGCCCCGGATGGCGCACGGCGAGGCGGTCCGCGACCTGTCGGTCGACCTGCTCGGCACGCGACTGCCCACCCCGCTGCTGCTGGCGCCGGTCGGCGCCGGCCAGCTCATCGATCCCGACTGCGACCTGCACGTGGCCCGCGCCGCCGAGGCGACCGGTGTGCCGTACATCTTCACCAACCAGGGCGGGACGCCGATGGAGCAGGCCGCTGCGGCGATGCCCGGCGGCCGGCACTGGATGCAGCTGTATTGGAGCACCGACGAAGGGCTCGTCGACAGCCTCATCGGCCGGGCCGAGGCCAGTGGCGCACAGGCGCTGGTCGTCACGCTCGACACGACCCTGCTGGGCTGGCGGCCCCAGGACCTGAACCTCGGCTCGCTGCCGTTCGCCCAGGGCAAGGGCATCGGCCAGTACACGTCCGACCCGCGTTTCCGCGAGATCGTCGCCGAGCGCATCGCGGCGGCCAAGAGCTCCGGGGCCGCCTCGGACGTCAAGATCACCTTGGGCGCCATCCGCTCGCTGCTGACGATGACCCGCGAGCACCCGGGATCGTTCTGGTCCAACCTGCGCTCCCCCGTGCCGCGGGCCTCGGTGGAGACCTTCCTGGACATCTACTCCAACCCGGGGCTGAGCTGGGACCACCTCGAGACGCTGCGCGGCCGCACCCGCCTGCCGATCGTCCTGAAGGGCATCCTGCACCCCGACGACGCCCGACGCGCCCTCGAGCTGGGTGTCGACGCGATCGTCGTGTCCAACCACGGCGGACGCCAGGTGGACCGGTCGATCGCCTCGCTGGACGCGCTGGTCTCGGTGCGGGACGCGATCGGTCCGGAGCCCACGGTGCTGTTCGACAGCGGCATCCGCACCGGGGCGGATGTCTTCATGGCGCTGGCCCTCGGGGCCGATGCCTGCCTGCTGGGCCGCCCCTACATGTACGGCCTCGCCGTGGCCGGCCAGCAGGGCGTCGAGGACGTCATCTCCAACATCATCGCCGAGCTGGACCTCACGATGGCGCTGACCGGCGCCACCCACGCCGGCGCGATCCCGGGGGACCTGGTGGTCGCGAACCCCTCGCGCTAGGCGCGGCGCCTGTTCACGGTCAGCGCTGCTGCGGTGACCGCGAGCACCACGGCCGCGACCACCGCGCCGACGACCACCTCTGTGGTGCCGTCGTCCCGGCCGGTGACGGCGATGCCGATCATTGCCCAGATGCCGGCGGCGGCGTAGGCCAGCAGGCCGCCCGTCCTGACCAGCACAGCCAGCAGGACCACCGCGGCCACCGCCAGCACGACGAGCTGCCACGTCAGCTCCTCGGCCTCGACCGGCCCGGCATCGACCAGGGCGGTGGACGCATTGAGGAAGAACGCGGCGGTGACCCAGCCGGCGTACAGTCCCACGGACGCCTGCGTGAGCACCGCGAGCCAGCCGGGCGTGATCCGCGCACCGGCGACGGTGAGCACTGCGTCGACGCCGGCGACGAGCATCAGGAGCAGAGCGGCCGCGGTGGCCAGGCTGCTGTCGAGCCCGGCCAGCACGATCCACAGCGCCCCGCCGAGGTACAGCACGAGCAGGTCGACCTGCAGGCGGCGCGGCACGCTGCCGGGCCCGCGCACCAGCACGGCGACGGCCTGCACGATCGCGAGGGTGTAGATGACGCCCCAGATCGAGAACGCCCAGCCGACCGGGGTGATGAGCAGCTCCGGTCCTGATCCCTCGCCAGGCGAGCTGCCCGGCCCGTTGGCGGTGATGACGGGAGCGACGACCTCGACGACCGCGGCGGCCAGCACCGCCCAGGCCAGCCACCTCGGAGCGGCGTGCGTACGGGCGGGGCGGGTCTCGTCTCTCGTCTCCATGGGACCGTCTGTACCCCGCGGACGCCCCGTTGAAGCGGGGTGTCCTGCCGCAGGCATCCGAATTGATCTTGATTACAGATCATCTGTGTGACAGCATGGTTGTATGGTCGTCCATCATCCGCAGATCCGTGAGGCGCTCCCGGCCTCGCTCGCTCGACGCGCCCTCGGACCGGGCGACCCGGCCTACCGATCGGTGTCGTCGACATATCTGCGAGGCGGCCGCCCCGCTCTCGTCCTGCGCCCGACCTCGGTCGCGGAGGTGGTGGAGGCCGTCGCCTTCGCCCGCGAGTACCGGGCGCTGCCGCTGGGCATCCGCAGCGGCGGCCACGGCATCAGCGGCCGGTCGACCAACCGCGGCGGCCTGGTGATCGACGTCAGCGCCCTCGACGGCGTCGAGGTCCTCGACGAGGCGGCGCGGCGGGTGCGGATCGGGCCGGGGGCCACGTGGAAGCAGGTCTCGGCGGTGCTGCACGAGCATGGCTGGGCAATCGGATCGGGCGACTACGGCGGTGTCGGGGTCGGCGGCCTCGCGACGGCCGGAGGAATCGGCTACCTGGGCCGGCGATTCGGGCTGACGATCGACCACGTGCGCGCCGTCGAGCTCGTGCTGGCCGACGGCAGCACGATGCGCGCCTCCGACGACGAGAACCCCGACCTGTTCTGGGCCGTTCGGGGGGCCGGCGCGAACTTCGGGGTGGCCACCAGCTTCGAGCTCGAGGCCGACGAGCTGGGCCCCGTCGGCTGGGCTCACCTGACCCTCACCACCTCCGATCTCGCCGGTTCACTGACCCGTTTCGGCCAGCTGGCCACGGCAGCGCCCCGCGACACGACGGCATTCCTGGTCGCCGGGCGACCGCACGGCACGGAGACGCACCTGGCGCTGTACGCGGTCGTCGCCGATCCGGAGCCGGACGTCATCGTGGAGCGGCTCACCCCGTTCCTCGACCTGGGCACCGTGGTGCGGCAGCAGGTGGTGGTGACGCCCTACCGCGACATCATGCAGCTGGCGCCGGACGTCGGGCCCGACGGGCACCACGGGTTCGGGGAGCCATCCTCGCGCTCGAGCTTCCTGCCCATCCTCGACGGGGACACGGCGCAGCGCATTGAGGCGATGCTCGCGACCGGCCAGATCTTCTTCCTGCAGCTGCGCACCATGGGTGGAGCGATCAGCGACGTGCCACCCGACCGCACCGCGTTCGCCCACCGTTCCCCCGCCTTCCAGCTCACCGGCTTGGGCACCCCCGACCTCGACGCCGCCTGGGCGCTCGTCGAGCCGGTGTCCGACGGGCTGTACCTGAGCTTCGAGACCCGCACGGGACCCGAGCAGATCCGTGCGGCCTTCCCCGGCGCGACGCTCTCGCGACTGATCGCGCTCAAGCACCAGCACGACCCGGAGAACCTGTTCCGGGACAACTTCAACGTCCTCGTGACCGAGGCAGACCCAGATCAGGAGACACAGCCATGAGCATCGACTACCGACACGACCTGCTGTTCGGCAGCTTCGTGACCCCCACCGCCCACGATCCGCAGCACACCGTCGATCTGGCGGTCACCTCCGAGCGCGCGGGGCTCGACCTGGTGACCTTCCAGGACCACCCCTACCAACCGGCCTTCCTGGACACCTGGACCCTCATGTCGTACGTGGCCGCCAGGACCGAGCGCATCGCCCTGAGCGGCAACGTCCTCAACCTGCCGTTGCGGCCGCCGGCGGTCCTGGCGCAGGCCGCGACGTCCCTCGACCTGCTCAGCGGAGGTCGCTTCGAGCTCGGTCTCGGCGCCGGCGCCTTCTGGGACGCCGTCGACGCGATGGGCGGACGGCGCCTCACCCCGGGGCAGGCCGTGGACGCGCTGGCGGAGGCCATCGAGGTCATCCGTCAGCTGTGGGACACCGAGCAGCGGGACCGGACCCACCTCGACGGCGAGTACTACCGCCTCCGCGGCGCGAAGCGCGGGCCCCGTGCGGCCCATCCCATCAACATCTGGGTGGGCGCCTACAAACCGCGGATGCTCGCACTCGTCGGCCGCGCCGCCGATGGGTGGCTGCCCTCGATCAACTACCTGGACGGCGGACCCGCCGCCCTGCCCGAGCTGAACGAACGCATCGACGATGCGGCGCAGGCAGCCGGTCGCCGGCCTGCCGACATCCGGCGTCTCCTGAACTTCGCGACCCCTCGGTTCAGCCAGAGGTCCGCCGGCCTGCTGGACGGCCCGGCCGGGTCGTGGGTCGACCAGCTGAGCGCGCTGGCGCTGGACCACGGCATCAGCGGGTTCATCATCGCCAGCGACGACCCCCGCACGATCGAGCAGTACGCCGCAGAGGTGGCCCCCGCGGTGCGCGAGATCGTGGCGCGCGAGCGGGCTTAGCCCGGGCACGCCGGCCGCTCAAGGATCACGAGCGCTCGGTGTCCGGCCGGCCCGACACGCGCGTCGAGTCGCTCGTCGAGCGTGGCCTCCTTCGTCGACCGAGTCCGGGGCCAGGCGCATGGCACGCGCGGGACTCACGACCGACAAGGTGGCGCAGGCCGGCGCCCAGCTGGCCGACGAGCTCGGGTTCGAGCACGTCACGATCTCCGAGCTGGCACGGCGCCTGGGCGTCCGGGTCGCGGGGCGGTCAGGACGCGATGCGCTGATAGCCCTGGCCGGCGTGTACCGCGGGTACGCGACGGAGCACCCCGGGCGCTACGACGCGGCGCGGCTGCGGCTGGCCCCGGAGGTCCCCGCCGCCAGCGCCGGGCCCCGCCTGTCCCAGATGCTGCGGGACGCCGTGCGCGGCTACGACCTGGCCGAGCCCGAGCAGACCCATGCCGTGCGGCTCGTGGGCAGCCTGTTCCACGGTTACATCAGCCTGGAGGGCAGCGGGGGTCTCGCGCACAGCGAGCCCGACTCGGCCACCTCGTGGGCCAGCATCCTGGACGCCCTTGACGTGATGCTGCGCAGCTGGCCCGCCCCCGCCCGAGCCTGAGGCCGGGCGGCCGGGCGGTCCTCACTCGGGGTTGAACCGGTACCCGAGCCCGGCCTCGGTGATGAACAGCGACGGCCGTCCCGGGTCCGGCTCGAGCTTGCGACGGATGCTGGCCAGGTGCACCCGCAGGTAGTTCGTCTCCTGCTCGTAGCCGGGCCCCCAGACCTCGTGCAGCAGGTCGACCTGCCGCACGAGGCGGCCGCGGTTGCGCACCAGCGCCGAGACGATCTTCCACTCGATCGGGGTCAGATGGATGATCTGACCGTCGCGGCTGACCCGGGAGTCGGCGGTGTCGATCAGCAGGCCACCGGCCTGCACGACGGGCTCGGCGGCACCGCTGACGGACCTCCGGGTCGCCGCCCGCACCCGGGCGAGCAGCTCCTCCAGGTCGAAGGGCTTGGACACGTAGTCGTCGGCGCCCAGGTCCAGCGCCTCGACCTTGTCGTCGGACTCGGCGCGCGCCGAGACCACGATGACCGGCACCTGGCTGAACGACCGCAGCTGGCGCAGGACCGCGATGCCGTCCAGGTCGGGCAGGCCCAGGTCGAGCAGGATGACATCGGGCATCCGCTCGTGGACGATCTCGAGGGCCGACCGCCCGTCCGAGGCCACCTCGACCTCGTAGCCGCGGGCGCGCAGGTTGATCCCCAGCGTGCGCAGGATCGCGGGATCGTCGTCGACCGTGAGCACGATGGTCATGGCATCTCCTGGGGGGTGGTGAGCTCGAGGACGAGAGTGAGGCCGCCGCCGGGCGTGTCCTCGGCGCCCAGCGTCCCACCCATCGCCTCGGTCAGTCCCTGGGCCACCGCCAGGCCGAGGCCCACGCCGTCGCCGGCGGGCACGTCGCCCAGCCGTTGGAAGGGGGCGAACAGGCGTCCGTGGCTCTCCTTGCTGACGCCCGGGCCGCTGTCCGCGATGCGCAGCAGGACCCGGCCGGCCGCACAGGAGGCGTCGATGGTGATCGGCGCGCCGTCGGGGGCGTACTTCAGCGCGTTCTCGCAGATGTTGGCGATGACCCGCTCGAGCAGCCCCGGGTCGGCCATCGCCACCGCGCCCTCGCCGATGTGCACCGCGATCCGGCTGCTGTCGGGGATCGTGTCCAGGGCCTGGCGCACGGCCGCACCGAGGTCGACCTCGGCCAGCACCGGTGTCAGCGCGCCGGTCTGGATCCGGCTCATGTCCAGCAGGTTGGCGACCAGGGCGTTGAGCCGGTCGGCGGAGTCCTCGATGGTCTCCAGCAGCGCCGCCTCGTCCTCCGGCGACCAGGCGATCGTGGTGTTGCGCAGGCTCGCGGCGGCTGCCTTGACAGCTGCCAGCGGCGAGCGCAGGTCGTGCGAGACCGCCGCCAGCAGGGCGGTGCGGGTCTTGTTGGCCACCGCGAGCTGCGCCCGCTCGGTCTCGGCCTGCTGGGCACGGGTGCGCTCGGCCAGCACCGAGGCGTGCGCAGCGTAAGCCTTCAGGAGCCGGCGGTCGGAAGCGTCGAGCTGACGGCCGCACATCGCAAGGGTGGTCGAGTCGTCGATCGAGACGGTGACGTCCGCGGTGTCCGGTGAGGCAGGTGGCGAGCCGGACGACACGATCGCCTCGGCGCGTCCATCCACCGTGGTGAAGATGGCCGCCCCTCGGGCCCCGAAGAGCTCGCAGGCACCCGCCAGCAGCGACTCGATGTCGTCACCGACGTGCAGCAGGCTGTGGGACAGCACGGTCAGCGCCTCGGACTCGGCCCGGGCCTTGCGCGCGAGCACCGTGCTGCGCGCGGCACGATCCACGACCGACGCGACCGCGATGCCCACGACCAGGAACAAGCCGATCGCGAAGGCGTTCTCCGGGTCGGAGATCGTCAACGACCGCCGCGGCGGGGTGAAGACGACGTTGAGCAGGATGCTGCTGAGCGCCGCCGAGACGATCGCCGGGATGATGCCTCCGACCAGGGCGGTGGCGACCACGACGGCCATCAGGACCATCGCCTCGGTGGGCAGCCCGTGGAGCGGATCGGTCACGACCATCACACCGCTGGCCAGCAGCGGAGCCAGAACCGCGAAGGCGTAGCCGAGGACGAGCCGCCGGCGGCTGAGGTTGCTCGAGGTGCGGACGGTGAGGTTCTTGCGGCGCGCGTAGTCGTGCGTGACGACGTGGGCGTCGATGTCGCCGGAGGCCGCGATGACCCGCTCCCCCACCCCGGGGCGCAGGAGCGTCGCGAGCCGGCCCCTCCGGCTGGCACCGATGATGACCTGGCTGGCGTTCTCGGCCCGCGCGAACTCCAGGATCGCGGTCGCGGTGTCGTCACCGACGACGCTGTGCAGCGTGCCGCCGAGATCCTCGGTCATGGTGCGCAGCTTGAGCAGCTGGTCGGGCGTCACGCCGGACAGTCCGTCGCGGCGGGCTACGTACAGCGCGAGCCACTCTCCGCCGGCACCGCGGGATGCGATCCGCGCGGCGCGGCGCAGGAGCGCCGCCGACTCCGGGCCGCCGGTCAGCGCCACCACGATGCGTTCGCGGGTGGCCCAGGTGGACTCGATGTCGTGCTTGTCGCGGTACTGGTCGAGCCCTTCCTCGACCCGGTCGGCCAGCCACAGCAGCGCGAGCTCCCGCAGGGCCGCCAGGTTGCCCTCCCGGAAGTACTGCCCGAGCGCGGCGTCGACCTTGTCGGGCGCGTAGATGTTGCCGTGAGCCATCCGGCGACGCAGGGCCTGAGGGCTCATGTCGACCAGCTCGATCCCGTCGGCCTGACGCACGAACCGGTCGGGGACCGTCTCGCGCTGGCGGACGCCGGTGATCGACTCCACGACGTCGTTCAGCGACTCCAGGTGCTGGATGTTGACGGTCGTGATGACATGGATCCCGGCCGCGAGGATCTCCTCGACGTCCTGCCACCGCTTGTCGTGCCGGGACCCGCCGATGTTGGTGTGGGCGAGCTCGTCGACGACGACGACCTCGGGCCGGCGCGCGAGGATCGCGTCCAGGTCCATCTCAAGGTAGGTGGTGCCGCGGTAGTCCATCGACCGCCGCGGCACCACCTCCAAGCCTTCGAGCGCCCGGGACGTGTTCTCCCGCCCGTGGGTCTCGACGACCCCCACGACGACATCGGTACCGCGCCGCAGGCGGCGGTGTGCCTCGTCGAGCATCGCGTAGGTCTTGCCCACGCCGGGGGCCGCGCCGAGGTAGACCCTCAGCTTGCCTCGGTTCTCCACTGGTTATCAGCCCGCCGTCTGCGTTGCCGCGTCCTTCACATCCACATTCAACCGCAGGACGTTGACCCCCGGCTCGCCGAGGAAGCCCAGCGACCGCCCATCGGTGTTGTTGGCGACCATCTGCCGGACGGCCGCGACGCCCAGGCCATTGGCCTTGGCGACCCGCTCGACCTGGATCCGGGCGTACGCCACCGAGATGTGGGGGTCCAGGCCGGAGCCCGAGGCGGTGACCGCGTCCGGCGGGACGTCCGACGGGTCGACCGACTCGGTTCTGGCGACCTCGGCACGACGTTCCTCGATCAGGGCCAGCAGATCGGTGTTGGACGGCCCGAGGTTGGAGGGCGCCGAGGCGAGCGTGTCGTAGTCGTTGGGCGACGGACGGGAGTGGAACCACTCCTCGCCGGTGAAGTTCTGCCCGATGATGGCCGAGCCGACGACACGCCCGTCCGTCGTGATCGGCTGCCCGTCGGTCTGGTGGTGCACGGTCCGTCCGACACCCCAGACGGCTGCCGGATAGGCGACGCCGAGGATCACGGTGAAGACCAGGAGGATGCGCAGTCCCGCGAGGGACTGACGGCCGAAGTCCTTGAGCATGGTGAATTACCCGATTCCTGGGATGGTGGAGATGAGCAGGTCGATGAGCTTGATGCCGACGAACGGTGCGATGACGCCACCGACACCGAACACGAGGATGTTGCGCCGCAGGATGGCCGAGGCCGACGCGGGACGGAACTTGACGCCGCGCAGGGCCAGCGGGATCAGTGCCACGATCACCAGGGCGTTGAAGATGACCGCCGAGAGGATCGCGGACTGGGGAGTCGCCAGCCCCATGATGTTGAGCGCGTCGAGCGATGGATAGGCCACCAGGAACATGGCCGGGATGATCGCGAAGTACTTCGCGACGTCGTTGGCGATCGAGAACGTGGTCAGCGCGCCGCGGGTGATGAGCAGCTGCTTGCCGATCTCGACGATGTCGATGAGCTTGGTCGGGTCGGAGTCCAGGTCGACCATGTTGCCGGCCTCCTTGGCGGCCGACGTGCCGGTGTTCATCGCGACGCCGACATCGGCGGCGGCGAGCGCCGGCGCGTCGTTGGTGCCGTCACCGGTCATGGCGACCAGGCGCCCCCCGGCCTGCTCCTTGCGAATCAGGTCCATCTTGTCCTCGGGGGTGGCCTCGGCCAGGAAGTCGTCGACGCCCGCCTCGGCGGCGATCGACTTCGCGGTGAGCGCATTGTCGCCGGTGACCATGACCGTCCGGATGCCCATCGAGCGCAGCTGGGCGAAGCGCTCGACCATGCCCTCCTTGACGACGTCCTTGAGGTGGATCACGCCCAGCACCCTGCCCTGGTCGCCGGTCCTCGACGCCACGATGAGCGGCGTGCCGCCATCGCCGGAGATCTGCTCGATCATGATGGTCAGCTCGGCCGGCATGGTCCCGCCGATCCAGCTGTGGATCGCCGATCCCGCGCCCTTGCGGATCTGGGTGCCGTCGACGAGGTCGACCCCCGACATGCGGGTCTGTGCGGTGAACTCGACGAACGACGCGCCGCTGGGCAGGTCGTTGTCGTCCGCCCCCTCGGCCAGGGCCAGCGCGACGATCGACCGGCCCTCGGGTGTCTGGTCGGCCAGGCTGGACAGCCGCGCGACATCACGCAGCTGCACCTCGGTCACGTTGCTGACCGGGACGAACCGGGCGGCCTGGCGGTTGCCGTACGTGATGGTGCCGGTCTTGTCGAGCAGCAGTGTGCTGACGTCACCGGCGGCCTCGACCGCGCGGCCGGACATGGCCAGCACGTTGACCCGCACCAGACGGTCCATGCCGGCGATGCCGATTGCGCTGAGCAACGCCCCGATCGTGGTCGGGATGAGGCACACCAGCAGCGCGATCAGCACCGTCAGGTCCTGCGGGGCACCGGCGTACTCGGCCATCGGCGCCAGCGTGGCGACCGCGAGCACGAACACCAGCGTCAGGCTGACCAGCAGGATCGACAAGGCGATCTCGTTGGGCGTCTTGCGGCGCGAGCTGCCCTCGACCAGCGCGATCATCTTGTCGAGGAACGTGTCACCGGGGGCCGACGTGATCTTGACGGTGATCTCGTCCGACAGCACCTTGGTGCCGCCGGTCACCGCCGATCGGTCGCCACCGGCCTCGCGGATGACGGGGGCGGACTCGCCGGTGATGGCCGACTCGTCGACCGAGGCGACTCCCACCACGACGTCGCCGTCGCCGGGGATGACCTCGCCCGCCGCGACGAGCACCAGGTCACCGATCCCCAGCTGGGTGCCGGGCACGGACGTCTCGGTGCCGTCGGGCCCCACGACCCGGGCGATCGTGTCGGTGCGGGCGGCGCGCAGCGATGCGGCCTGCGCCTTGCCACGTCCCTCGGCGACGGCCTCGGCGAGGTTGCCGAAGATGACCGTCAGCCACAGCCAGATCGCCAGGGAGATCGTGAAGGTGCTGGGATCGGCGAAGACTGCGATGGTGGTCGCGACCGAGCCGAGCCAGACGATGAACATCACCGGGCTGCGCCACAGGTGGCGCGGGTCGAGCTTGCGCAGCGCTGCCGGCAGCTGCGCCAGCATCTGCCTGAGAAGGAGCTGAACTGTCATGCGAGGGCCTCCGCGATGGGACCGAGGGCCAGCGCCGGGAAGAAGGTCAGTCCTGTGATGAGCAGGATGACGCCGACGAGCAGGCCTCCGAAAAGGGGTGTGGTGGTGGGAAGGGTGCCTGCGGTCTCGGGGACCTTGGCCTGCTTGGCCAGCGACCCGGCGAGCAGCAGGACCAGCACGATGGGGACCAGGCGGCCGAGCAGCATGGCCAGGCCGATCGTGATCTGGAAGAAGTCCGAGGTCACGGTGATGCCGCCGAACGCGCTGCCGTTGTTGTTGGCTCCCGAGGTGTAGGCGTAGACCACCTCGCTGAAGCCGTGCCCGCCCGGATTGCCCATCGCACCCGGCGTGCTGCCGAGCGAGATCGCCGTCCCGACGCCGACCAGGATGATCGCCGGCACCGTCAGCACGTAGAGCGCGACGTACGTCATCTGCTGCGCGCCGATCTTCTTGCCCAGGAACTCGGGCGTGCGCCCGACCAGGAGCCCAGCGATGAACACCGTGAGGATCGACATGATCAAGATGCCGTAGATGCCCGAGCCCACGCCGCCGGGCGTGACCTCGCCGAGCATCATGTTCAGCAGCGCCATGCCGCCGCCGACCGGGGTCATGGAGTCGTGGGACGCGTTGACCGCCCCCGTGGAGGTGCCGGTCGTCATGACCGCGAACAGTGACGACGCCCACTCCCCCAGACGCGTCTCCTTGCCCTCCATCGCCGCACCGGCGGCCTGCGCGGACTGCGAGTGCGCGCCGGCCTCGGCCCAGGTCACGACCGCGACGAAGGTGCCCATGAGCGCGACCATCGCGCCGAGGACCGTCAGCCCCTGGCGGCGGTTGCCCAGCATCGTGCCGAGCGTGCGGGTCAGGCAGATCGGGATCAGCAGGATCAGGAAGATCTCGAACAGGTTGGTGAAGCCGTTGGGGTTCTCGAAGGGGTGGGCGGAGTTGGCGTTGTAGAAGCCGCCACCGTTCGTGCCGAGGAGCTTGATGACCTCCTGGCTCGCGACCGGCCCGCCCGTGATCGTCTGGCTGTGACCGGCCAGCGTGTCGACCGAGGTGTCGGTGAAGTTCTGCACGACCCCGTTGCCGGCCAGGACGAGAGCGCCCACGACGGCGATGGGAAGCAGGATCCGCAGGGTCCCGCGGGTCAGGTCGACCCAGAAGTTGCCGAGCTCGCCGCTGCCCACACGGACGAAGCCGCGGATCAGGGCGACGGCCACGGCGATGCCGACCGCGGCGGACAGGAAGTTCTGCACCGCGAGCCCGCCGGCCTGCGCGGCGAAGCCCAGCGTCGACTCGCCGCCGTACGACTGCCAGTTCGTGTTGGCCACGAACGAGATCGCCGTGTTGAACGACATCCACCACGGCATGCCGGGCAGGTCACGGCTGAACGGCAGGTGCGCCTGGCCGAGCAGGATGGCCATCAGGACCACGACGCTGACCAGCGAGAAGCCGACCACGCTCATCGCATAGGCGCGCGGACTCTGCTCGGCATCGGCATTGACGCCGCCGAGGCGGTAGATGCGCCGCTCCACGAGGGAGTGACGCGAGGTCGTGAAGACCTTGGCCATGTAGTCACCGAGCGGCACGTACACGAGGGCGAGAACGCCCACGAGCGTGACGATGGTGAGCAGGCCGCTCCAGGTGTCGGACATCAGAAGCGCTCCGGGAAGATCAGGGCCGCCAGCAGGTACGCCACGAGCGCGGCGACGAGGGCGATCAACACACCGTTTTCGATACTCATGGGTGCCAGTCAACTGCCGGATCCGCGTGGATCGGGGCGCCTTGACAGCCTCTTAGCGGGTCTTGGCGCGTTCTTAACGCGGGCAGGTCGCAGCGTCCGCGCACACCCTGTTTTCGAGCGGGTCGACGCTCAGACGTCGGTGCTGGTGGCGACCCATCCGGGGGACGCGAGGGACACACCTTCGGTCCCGACGAGGTCGCGCAGCGCGGCCTCCAGCGCGGTGACCGTCTGCGCCCCCACCCGCTGCTCCCACTGCCGGCACACCTCATCGAGGATGCGTTCGCCCGCGGCCAGCATGGCCCTGCCGCGCGGCGTCACGTGCACGTGCATGCGCCGCCGGTCCAGCGGGTCCGCCGCGCGCGTGACGTACCCGCGCTCCTCGAGCACGGCGATCGTCTTCGCCGCGGCCTGCTTCGTCACGTCCGTCCTGCGTCCCAGCTCCGAGGCGGAGTCGGCGCCCGCCAGGATCGCACGCAGCGCGAAGTCATGGGCGGGACGCACGTCCTCGTAGCCGAGCTCGGCGAGGCCAGAGGTCGCCGCATCCACCATGGTGCGAAAGCCGCCCAGGAGCAGCAGGGCGAGGTCGGGGCCAGATCTGGACACGGCAGAAGCCTAGCCGGGATCTTGTGATCGACAACCGGGTTGTCTAGTATTAGACAACCGCATTGTCCATTTTGGAGCTGTCCCATGACGACCATCGATCCGATCGGCGCCACCATTTCCGGCGTCCAGCATCATCTCGACGACATCAACGGAGTCCCACTGCACCACGTCACCGCAGGAGACGCCGGGACGCCGTTCCTGCTGATCCACGGCTGGCCGGAGACCTGGTACGCCTTCCACCGCCTGATCCCCCTCCTGGCCGCGCGGCACCGGGTCGTCGCCGTCGACCTGCGGGGATTCGGCGACTCCGGGACCGAGGCCGAGGTCTACGACGAGGAGTCGACCGTCGAGGACCTCCACCAGCTGGTGGAGCGTCTGGCCATCGGTCCCGTCCATGTCGTGTGCCAGGACATCAGCGGCGGCGTCGGCTTTCGGCTCGCCGCCGAGCACCCGGGTGACGTGCTGAGCCTGACGGGCATCGAGACCTCGTTGGCCGGCTTCGGGTTGGAGATGCTGGCCGATGTCCTGCACGGCGGCTCGTGGCACGCGTCCTTCCTGGGCACACCGGGCATCGCGTCGATGCTGGCGCCCGGACACGAGCGCGAGCTGATCGCCGACTGGGCCTATCCACTGATGACCGGTCCGGCGGGCGGGATCAGCCCCGAGACGATCGACGAGATCGTCCGCGCGTACTCGCGCGACCACGGCTGGCGCGGCACCGAGGGCCTCTATCGGCAGCTGTTCATCGATGACGGCGCGACGCGGGCGCGCGCCACCGCCCATCCGGTGCGGGTGCCCGTCCTGGCCGTGGACGGCGTCAACCGCCCCTTCACCGAGAGCACGCTGCGCCAGGTCGCCGGTGGCGACTTCGAGGCGGTCACCATCGAGGGCGTCGGGCACCTCGTCGCCCAGGAGGACCCGGAGTCCCTCGCCGACGTGCTGCTGCGCTTCGCGGGGAGGGTCGACCCTCACTAGTGTGGGGCGGGACGTCATCCGAACTGACGAAGGGCGAAGACCGATGAACGGACGATCACTGCTGGAGCTGGCCGAGACCGAGCTGGCGACCGCACGCGCGGCCAGCAGCGGCCGGGCCGCCACGACGGTCTACGGGGGCCAGGAGCACGATCTGCGCCAGACGCTGATCGCACTGGCCGAGGGGCACTCCCTGGGTGAGCACGAGCCACCCGGCGAGGCCACGCTGCAGGTGCTGTCCGGGCAGGTGCGCCTCACCGCCGGGGACGACTCGTGGGACGGCGCAGCCGGCGACTACCTGATCATCCCGGGTGCACGTCACGACCTGCTGGCAGTGACCGATGCTGTCGTGCTGCTGACGGTCGCCACCGGCTCCTGAGCGTCTGCGCGCGGCGTCAGGCCGTGGCCGCCGGGCGCCGGCGGGCGGCCCGGCGGATCACCGAGCCGGGCTTGGACGCCAGCAGCGGGTCCCAGTCCTCGGTGATCTCGGTCAGCTTCGACTCGTCCACGAACACGGCGCCGTCCTTGACCTCCTGCTCGAGATCGCGCCCCAGGATCGTGCCGGCGGTCTTCATGCCGCCCCAGATCGTGGCGTTGATGCCGAACATGTGCTCGGTGCTGGCGCCACCCAGGAACAGTCCCGGGATGTGGGTCGTCACGCGCGGGCGGAACGGGCCGAGGTTGCGCATCAGCGGCGCGATGCCGTAGCAGGAGCCGTCCGAGGTCAGGGTGAAGCGCTCCTGCGTCATGGGGGTGGACGCCTCACAGAACACCATCCGCTCACGCAGGTCAGGGATCATTAGCGAGGCGGTGTCGAGGACGCGCTCGGTGAGCTCGTCCTTGAGCTTGCGGTACTGCTCGTCGCGGCCGTACTCGGCACCCTCCATCGGGTCGGTCTGCACGTTCCAGAAGGCGTGCTCCTTCGGCGCCCAGCTGACCAGCTCGAGGGTCGAGTAGCCCGGCGGCGCCGAGTGCGTGCCGTCGGGATCCTTCGCCGTGGGGCAGCTGATGCCGACCGGCATCTGCTCGGGGCAGCGTCCGGCGGCGACCTCGCGGTAGTAGCCGTCGACGTCGTTGTTCGGCCAGACCCAGGCCAGCGGCGGGGTGTCGCGCTCACGCAGGTCGACGTCGAGCGCGACGTAGACCGCGAACATCGGCTGGGTCATCTCGAGGCCCGCCAGGCGCTTGCGGAGGCGGCGGGTCAGGTGCTCGTCGCCGACCAGCTCGGTCCACGTCTTCTTGTAGTCGCCCGCGGCCACGACGATGTCGGCCCGGATCTCCTCGCCGCTGCGCAGACGCACGCCCACCGCGCGACCCTCCTCGATGAGGATGCGGTCGACGCGCGCCTTCGTGCGGACCGTGCCACCGTGGGTCTGGATCACGTCGGTGAGGTGCGCGCCGATGACCTGGCCGCCGCCGCGGGGGTAGTAGGCGCCCGCCTGGAGGTAGTGGTGCAGCAGGCCACCGTGCATGACGGCGGGCGTGCGGTGCGGCGGCCACGTGTAGTCGCCGTTCTCCGCCAGGATCACGGCCTGTGCGTCAGCGCTGAGGTTGCAGGCGTCCATGAGCGTGGTGATCGGACGCAGGCCCCATCGCAGCAGGTTCCACGCCTTGCGCCGCGGCTCCTCGCCGGCGGAGATGATCCGCAGGATCCGCACGCAGCGTCGCAGGCCCGCCTCCTCGTCGGGGAAGGCCTCGATGAGCCGCTCGAGGTAGGTGTTCCAGCCGGTCGGCGTGTGGAACGTGGTGCCGGGGATCATGATGCGGCAGTGACCCTCGGGGTCCTGGCGCAGCCAGTCGATGCGCTTAGTGAGCGACAGGCCCGACAGGGCGGTCTGCATGCGTCCGCCGGGTCCGCACTCGCCGACGTAGTGGGTGCCGACGTCGAACTCGAACTTGTTGCCCACGCGGCGGAACACCTGGGTGCTGCCGCCGACGACCTGGTTGGCCTCCAGCACGAGGACCTTCTTGCCGTTGGCGGCCAGATAGGCCGCCGTGGTCAGGCCGCCGGGGCCGGCTCCCACCACCACCGCGTCCCAGGTCTCGTGCTCGGCCTCGGGGGTCGGGGTCAGGGGCGGGGCGGTCTGCGTCATCGGGTTCGCTTCCAAGAAGGGTGAATCTAGAGTCGGACTCCAGTTAACTCGTTGGCGGCCGTCGTGCCAAGTGGACACCCCGTCAGGAGGACGACGATTCGGCGATCAGGCCGTCGAGCAGCATGAGCCCGGCCTCGATCACCGCGCCCTCGACCTGCTCCGGCGACAGCGTCAGCGCGTCGCGGCGAAGGGCCAGCGCGGCGACCCCGTTCCACGCCCCGAACAGGAAGTACGACATCAGCTCGGGGTCGACCGGGCGGATCGCCTTGCTGTCGACGGCGTCGCGGATGCTCTGCTCGAACTCGCGGCGCAGCTGGCTGAACCCCGCCACCACATCCTCCTCGGCGGGGGTGCGGGGCCCCCGCTCCCCCGTCGCCGTCAGGTACCTGAGCACTGCGGGGTGGTCGACCAGCAGGCGCAGGTAGGCCGCGCCGACGCCGGCGAAGCGCTCCAGTGGCGAGGTCTGTGCGGCGTACGCCGACCGGAGCGCGTCCGTGGCGACGGCCAGCACCCGCTCGGTCACGGCCGCCAGCAGGGCGTCCTTGGTGCCGAAGTGCACGTACACCGACGCCGGCGAGATGGACGCCTGGGCCGCGACGTCCTCGACCCGGATCTCGTCGGGCGCCCGCTGCGACAGCAACAGCTCGGCCGCGTCCAGCACCTGCGCACGCGTGCGCTCCCTGCGGCGCGAACCACGCGCAGCGGCGTCGGTCGCCGGGGCGTCGGGCTTCTCGGCGTCGGTCACGCTGACCACCCTAGGGCCGAACCTCAGCGCGCCAGCTTCACCGCTCGCCCGGGTGGGCCGGCTCCCGATGCGGCGGTGGTCGACGGCGGACCCGTACGCTCCGTCCCATGACCACAGACATCGAGACCACCATCCGCGCACTCGAGAAGCAGCGCTTCGCCACGATCGTGGCCGAGGACTGGGACGGATTCGCAGCACTCTGCGACACCGACCTGCGCTACATCCATGCCAGCGGCGCGATCGACACCCGCGACTCCTACCTCGAGAAGCTGCGCGGCGGCTTCTACGACTACCACCGGATCGACAGCGCCGTGGATCGCGTCCTGGTGACGCCCGACGTGGTGCTGCTGCACAGCACCATGTCCCTCGAGCTGCGCGCCGGCGAGCGCGAGCTGGCGCTCGAGAACGTCCTGCTCTCCGCCTGGGTGCGACGCGACACCTCGTGGCTGCTGTACATCCACCAGTCCACCGGCATCTGACAGGTCTGGTCCTCGGGCCGATTTCGCAGTAGGCTCCTGGGTGTTCATCCAACGAACACTCGTTCGCATACCGAACCGGAGTCATCACTCATGCCGGAGTCACACCTCTACGCCGCCGCTCGCACGCCTTTTGGACGATACGGAGGCGCGCTGGCGGCGTCACGGCCCGACGACCTCGCCGCCACGGCACTGTCCGGGGTGCTCGCGAAGTCGCCGGGCCTCGACCCGTCGACGATCGGCGACGTCTTCTGGGGCAACTCCAACGGATGCGGCGAGGACAACCGCAACGTCGGCCGGATGGCCGTGCTGCTCGCCGGCCTGCCGACATCCGTGCCGGCCGTGACGGTCAACCGGCTGTGCGGATCGAGCCTCGACGCGGCCATCATGGCCTCGCGTGCGATCGAGACCGGCGATGCGGACGTCGTCGTGGCCGGCGGGGTGGAGTCGATGACTCGAGCCCCCTGGGTGCTGCCGAAGCCGGCTCGTGGATTCCCCGCCACCGACATGACGGCGGTCTCGACGACACTCGGGTGGCGCTTCGTCAACCAGCGCATGCCCAAGGAGTGGACCGCGTCGCTCGGCGAGTGCAACGAGCTGCTGCAGGAACGATTCGCCATCAGCCGCGACCGGCAGGACGAGTTCGCGGCCCGCTCGCACCGCTTGGCGGCCGCCGCGTGGAGCGAGGGTTTCTACGACGACCTGATCGTCCCCGTCGACGGTGTGGAGCTCGCGCGCGACGAGTCCATCCGCGAGGGCACCACGGCCGAGAAGCTGGCCGGGCTCAAGCCCGCCTTCCGTCCCGACGGCACCATCACCGCCGGCAACGCGTCACCGCTCAACGACGGAGCCTCGTCGCTGCTGATCGGCTCCGCCGACGCGGCGTCGTCGATCGGTCTGGACCCGCTGGCCCGCATCGCCGGTCGTGGCGTCCACGCCCTCGATCCGCAGGACTTCGGCTTCGCACCGGTCGAGGCTGCCAACGCCGCGCTCAAACGTGCCGGCATCAGCTGGTCCGATGTCGAGGCCGTGGAGCTGAACGAGGCATTCGCGGTGCAGTCGATCGCCTGTGTCGACGCCTGGAAGATCGATCCGGAGATCGTCAACACCAAGGGTGGAGCGATCGCCATCGGTCACCCCTTGGGCGCGTCCGGCGCCCGCATCCTCGGCACCCTCGCGCACCGGCTCGTCGAGTCGAACCAGCGGTGGGGCGTGGCCGCGATCTGCATCGGTGTCGGACAGGCCCTGGCCGTCGTGCTCGAGAACGACCGGCTGACCTCCGGCCGTCCCGTCGCCCGATGACCGTCATCGCCCCCGATGCCGCCTCGGCCGTCGCAGACGTCCAGGACGGAGCCACCGTCCTGATCGGCGGATTCGGCATGGCAGGGATGCCCGTCGCCCTGATCGACGCCCTGATCGGTCAGGGCGCGACCGACCTGACCGTCGTCTGCAACAACGCCGGCAACGGCGACACCGGCCTGGCCGCGCTGCTGCAGGCCGGGCGGGTACGGAAGGTGGTCTGCTCGTTCCCTCGGCAGGCCGACTCCTACATCTTCGACGATCTGTACCGGGCCGGGAAGGTCGAGCTCGAGGTGGTCCCCCAAGGCAATCTCGCGGAGCGCATGCGCGCCGCAGGGGCCGGCATCGGCGCCTTCTTCAGCCCCACGGGTGTCGGCACCCCCTTGGCCGAGGGCAAGGAGAGCCGCACGATCGACGGACGCGACTACGTCCTCGAGCTGCCCATCAAGGGCGACTTCGCCCTCATCAGCGCCTACGCGGCCGATCCGATGGGCAATCTGGTCTACCGCAAGACCGCCCGCAACTTCGGTCCCGTCATGGCCACGGCGGCGGCGGTGACCGTCGTCCAGGTGAGTCACCTCGTCGATGTCGGAGCCCTCGACCCCGAGGCCGTCGTGACCCCGGGCATCTACGTCGACCGCATCGTGCGCGTCGCGGGCACCACGCACGAGCAGGAGAACCCGGCATGACGCCTGACGACCGCACGACCGAGCGTCCCGACGCTGCCCCGCTGACGCGCGACGAGATCGCCGCGACCATCGCCCGGGACATCCCCGACGGGTCGTACGTCAATCTCGGCATCGGCCTGCCGACCCTGGTCTCCAACCACTTGTCCCCCGGCTCGGGGATCGTCCTGCACACCGAGAACGGCATGCTCGGGATGGGCCCGGTCGCGGCCGGCGACGACATCGACCACGACCTGATCAATGCCGGCAAGATCCCGGTGACCGAGCTACCCGGAGCGTCCTACTTCCATCACGCCGACTCGTTCGCGATGATGCGCGGCGGCCATCTGGACGTCTGCGTGCTCGGTGCCTTCCAGGTCTCCGAGCACGGCGACCTGGCCAACTGGCACACGGGTGCTCCCGACGCGATCCCCGCGGTCGGCGGCGCCATGGATCTGGCGATCGGCGCCAAGGACGTCTTCGTGATGATGAACCTGTTCGCGAAGGACGGCTCCGCCAAGCTGGTCCCCCATTGCACCTACCCGTTGACCGGGCTCGCGTGCGTCAGCCGTGTCTACACCGAGCACGCGACCTTCCTGACCGGTCCTGACGGCGTCACGGTGCTGGAGACGTTCGGCACCACCGTCGACGAGCTCGCGACCCGACTGGACGTCCCGCTGCGCCGGCTGCAACCCTGACGCCATGACTCCCGAGCCTCGCGTCGCCGGTGAGCAGTTCGTCCAGTCGCTGTCGCGGGGGCTCTCGGTGATCACGGCCTTCGATGCCGAGCACGCCGCGATGACCCTCAGCGAGGTGGCGGTCCGCACCGATCTCAGCCGGGCCACCGCACGACGCTTCCTGCACACCCTGGTCGAGCTCGGCTACGTCCGCACGGACGGCCGGCTCTTCAGCCTCACCCCCCAGGTGCTGAGACTCGGCACGGCCTATCTGTCCGGCTCCGGCCTGCCCCAGATCGCGCAGCCCCATCTCGAACGGCTGTCCGCCGAGCTCGGGGAGTCGACCTCCGCCGCGGTGCTGGACGGCGCCGACATCGTCTACGTCGCCCGCGTCGCGACCCGCCGCATCATGAGCGTCGGCATCACGGTCGGAACCCGCTTTCCCGCGTATGCCACCTCGATGGGGCGCGTCCTGCTCGCCGGCATGACATCGGATGCGCTCGATGCCTGTTTGGCTGCGACCGACCTGGTGGCCCTCACCCCGTCGACCCTGCACACCCCGGCCGATCTGCGTGCCGAGGTGGCACGGGTCCGCGAGAACGGCTGGTCGTTCGTGGACCAGGAGCTGGAGCAGGGCCTCAGATCGCTGGCGGTGCCGGTGACCGACCCCGGCGGACGTGTCGTGGCCGCCCTGAACGTGTCGGCCTCGATGGCGGCGGGCGATCCGGCCGACTTCGTGTCGGCTGCGCTCCCGCCGTTGCAGGCTGCGGCCGCCGCTGTGAGCGCCGACCTCGCCCACACGGCCTGACGGGCCTCGCCCGTCAGGCCGTGCCGGTCACTGCTGCTCGGGGGCGAGCACGATGTCGAACGCGACCCGGCTCCAGCTGACGTCACCGAGGGCGCGGCCGTCCGGGGTGGGTGTTCCCGCCGGCTGCTCGACGAAGTCCTTGACCAGCGAGTCCTTCACGCCGAAGACGCTGTCACTGGCCAGCAGCTCGTCACCGCGCACGAAGATGTGCGTGACCAGGGTGCGGCAGCCGGGGGCGTCGACCATGAAGTGCAGGTGCGAGGCCCGCATGGGCGAGCGTCCGGTCGCGGCCAGCATCGCGCCCACGGGACCGTCGTGCGGGATCGGGTAGGGCGTGGGTGTCACGGCCCAGAACCGGAACGATCCGTCGTCGTCGCTGAACAGGTGCGCGCGTCCCGCCACCCGGTCGTCGGTGTACTGCACGTCGTAGAACCCGTCCTCGTCGGCCTCCCAGACCTCGATGCGCGCTCCGGCGACCGGCTGTCCGTCGGCGTCCCGGACGGTTCCCTCGACCCAGCAGGGCTGCCCCGAGGCGCTCCCGGCGATGTCGCCGCCGAGCTCGACCCGTGGTGAGTCCTCGACGAAGAACGGGCCGAAGACCGTGGCCTCGGTCGCATCTCCGTAGGCCTCGTTGTTGATCGCGATGGTCTGCATCGAGGCACCCAGGGTGTCCGAGAGCAGGATGAACTCCTGACGCCGGTCGTCGGTGATGTGGCCGACGGCCGTCAGGAACTCGATGGCCTGCTGCCACTCCCGCTCCGTCAGCCTGACGTCACGCAGGAAGGCGTGCAGGTGTCGGACGACGCCCTGCATCAGCTCCTTCAACCGCGCATCCGGCGTGCCGTCGAACGACGACAGGACGACCTGGACCAGCTCCTCCTCGCGATCGCGTTGTTCGTCGGACAGGCGCATGTCAGTGGTCATCGCGGTTCTGCTCCTTCCCACGCGGCCTGCAGCAGCGTGGTGATGTTCTCGACAGTGACGTCGGTGGGGTTGTCCTTGGGTGCTGCCTCGACGACGGCGCGGGCCGCCTGCTCGATGCCGTCCTCGGGCATGCCGTAGTCGCGCAGCGCGGTCGGGGCGTCGATCCGATCACGCAGCGTCGCCAGCCCGGCGACAGCGGTGGCGCTGCCGAACGCGGACGCGATCCGCTCCGCCGCCTCCGGGGCAGCAGGGACGTTGAACGCGAGCACGTGCGGCAGCACGACGGCGTGGGTCTGGGCGTGCGGCAGGTCGAACATGCCGCCCAGGACGTGACAGATCTTGTGATGCAGGCCCGAGCCGGCCGAGGCGAAGGCCACGGCTGCCAGGTAGGCGCCGTAGAGCGCCTGCTCCCTGCCGTCCAGGCCGCTCGGGTCGTCGAGGATCGCCGGGAGCCCCAGGTTCAGGGCCCGGATCCCTTCCACTGCGAGCGCAGCGTTGATCGGGTCCGCCCGAGGCGCCCACATCGAGTCGACGCAGTGCGCCAGCGCGTTCAGTCCCGATGCGATGCTCAGGTGCTGCGGCAGGCTCAGCATCAACGAGGCGTCGTAGATGACCGTGCGCGGCAGCACGCGGTCGTCCACGCCCGTCGTCTTCTTGGCCGACTCGGTCATGCCCCACACGTTGGTGGCCTCCGAGCCGGCGTACGTGGTCGGCACCGCCACGATCGGGATCCCGGACGTCAACGCGACCGCCTTGGCCAGACCGGTGGTCGACCCCCCGCCGACACTGACGATCACGTCGACCTGGTGCTCGGTGGCCACCTCCCGGGCCCGGCGCGCCACGTCGGTCGGCACGTGCATCACGACCTCGTCGTGATGCACGACCACGGGCAGCCCGGCGGTCACCCGTTCCGCGAGCTCGCGCTCCTCCGTGCCGGCGATGAGCATCGCCCGGGCCGAACCCAGCAGGTCCAGCTCGGCGGCGAGGCTCTCGCGCGCCTGTCCCGAGGCGAACCGCACCCGCTGGCCGAGTGTCTCGTGATTGAACCGCATGTCAGTCCTGACGGGACAGGATCGTCGAGAACGCCTCGCGCAGCGCGCTCTCGGGATCGTCGGCCAGCTCGTTCGACCGCCAGCAGATGTGCTTGTCCGGTCGCACCAGGAGGGCTCCGCTCTCCTCGACCTCCCGCAGCCGGGACCAGTCGAAGTACAGATCGGTGACCTCGTGGCCGGGTCCGATGACCACGGTCTTGACCGGCAGGCCCAGCTCGCGCCCAACGGTCTCCAGGGCCGCCTCCCAGGCCGATCCCGCAACACCGGTGATGAGCGTGAAGTGGTCGTACGGCGCGAGGTCCATCATGGCGACCTTGTGCCGGTGGTCGCCGACCCATGCGTGCGGCAGGTGGGACCCGGGGACCGTGGACACCTGGTAGTACAGGTCCGGGTCGCGCTCCGGCTCGGGCAGTGTCGAGCCGTCCGAGGCAATCGCCGTCGAGGTGTAGAACTGTCCCAGCTCGACGCCGTGTGCGTTGAACTCGTAGTTCTTGATCGCCATGGCCTTGACCAGCGCCGCCCGCTTCGCCGCGCCCTCGGGGGTGTTGGCCTTGCGCTCCTCGATCTGCTCGATCATCTCCTGCTCGGTCTCGGCGTCCGTGACCCCCAGCGCCACGAACAGATCGGCGAACTCGCGTCCGGACTGGTTGGCACGCTTGACGATCCGCTCCGCGACCGGCGCGCGCTCGGTGGAGTAGGTGTCCAGGAGAGCCGGACCGGCCTGCCCGCGGAGCACCGCTGCGATCTTCCACGCGAGGTTGTAGGAGTCCTGGATCGACGTGTTCGAGCCCAGCCCGTTGCTCGGCGGGTGGCGGTGGATCGCGTCGCCGGCGCAGAAGACCCGGCCCTTTTGCAGGTGCGTCGCGTAGACCTCGTTGTTGCCCCACAGCGACGTGCCCGTGATCTCGACCTCGAGCTCGGGCATGCCGAGCAGGTTGCGGACGATCTGGATGGCCGCGGCGTTGTCGACGACCGGGGGCTCCTGCGTGATGTCGAAGCCCCAGACGATCAGCCACTCGTTCCACGGGCGCACCATGCGGACGAGTCCGGCGCCGATGCCACCGACGTTCGAGCCCGGCTGGATGACCCAGTAGAGCACCGAGGGCCGGTGACCCACGAGCTCGGCGATGTCGGCCTTGAAGGTGATGTTCATCGAGCCGGCGATGTCCATCGAACCGACGAGCGGAAGGTCGATGTCGGCGGCGACCTTCGAGCGGGCGCCGTCGGCCCCGATCAGGTACTTCGCGCGAATCGTGTAGGCCTGGCCGGTCAGGCGGTCCACGACCGACACGTTCACCCCGTCGGCGTCCTGCTCGTGCGACACGTACTCGGTCGAGAACTGAGTCTGGGTTCCGCGCATCGTGGCGTTCTTGACCAGGATCGGCTCGAGGTAGGTCTGGGGGATGTCGACCGTCAGGCACGGCGATGCGAGCTGGTAGTCGGCCTCCCGGTCGGCCCCTGTGCCCCAGGTCCGGATGCGTCCGATCTCCTCGCCCGCGATCGAGGTGCAGAAGACGGTGTCGCCGACGAGGCCGTGCTCGGTCGCGTCCGCGAGCACCTGGTCGTCGATGTCCATGTCGCGGAAGATCTCCATGGCCCGCTGGTTGGTGATGTGCGCCCGCGGCGTGTTCGCCGTCCAGCGGTACTTCGTGATCATGATGTTCGGGATCCCGAGCGTCGACAGGAACAGCGCCGCCGACGATCCGGCCGGGCCGGAACCGACGATGAGCACGTCGGTCTCGATCACCGAGGAATCGGGCAGGGCGGTCATCTGCTGACCGTCATCGAACACGGGCATCCGGGTCACCTCTCGTCATGCTCGCTGCGCGCGAGCGTCCCGATCAGTGTCGTGCGTCACACGCGCGAGGAGGCCCCACGGCGCCGATCACGGCGCAAAGCCCAAGAAGTGGCCGATTCAGGAAGCGGACATGGCCCGCGCCGCAGCAGCGTCGCGGCGGACGTCGGAGGCGCGCTCGGAGAACTTCAGCACGAAGGCGTTGGAGAAGTGCGCGGCCGAGGCGAAGCCGCAGTGGTGCGCGATCTCGGCGATCGTCATGGACGCCGCCGCTGGCTTCTCCAGCAGGGCACGGGCCACGTCGAGGCGACGCGCGAGGATGTACCGCGGCACGCTGACACCGTCGGCGGCGAACACCCGCGACAGATGCCTGGCGCTGATGCCGATCGCGTCGGCGACCTTCGTCGCCGACAGGGACGGATCGCTGATGCGACCCTCGATGAACGCCTTGGCGGCGGCTCGATGAGCCGTGTTCAAGTCGTCGCGTGCCCCGCTCGCCAGCACGGAGACCAGCTCGAGGATCGCCTGCTCGTCCGGCGGCACGCGCTCGTTCGAGCGGGTCGCGCGGTTGACGTGCTGCGCCAGCGCCGCCGCGTGCGCATTGCCGCCCTTGCTGAAGTCGAAGACCATCGGATCGGTCAACGCCCTGATGTCCGCCACGTCGGCGAAGATCGAGCGGGGCATCTTGATGACCAGCTCCTCCAGGCCTCGCGAGAATCCGCGCATGAACGCCTTGTCGGCGTCGCACAGCAGCAGCTGGCCCGGCCGAACCGTCCGCACGCCGTCCTCGGAGTAGAAGAAGGCGTCTCCCACCAGGCTGAAGTACATGACGACCGAGTCGGACGGCCGGCGACGGATCAGCTCGGCGTCACGCTCGACCACGTGAGACGTGCCGACCACGCGCGCCAGTCCGATCGAGTTCAGCTGGACGTTGACCTCGGTGGCCTCGAGCTGCGACGCCTCCAAGGTCCGGCACCGCAACCCGATCAGGGCATCGGCGTTGTGTCCCTCCCACAGCTCGATGCGCTCCTGGTCCGGCAGCCCCACCGTGGAGAACTCGACCGGCGAGAGGGCACTCATGGCCGACCTGTCCGGGCGGTGCGGTGTGACGTACGCCATAGCACGCAGACTACTCGACGGACCGGTCACGGCGTACCCGGAAGGTGACGGGGAAGAGTGAGAACCGGCCCCGCGACAGCAGGCTCCAGACACCACGGGGGGCCACCAGCACGATGAGGATCGCCACGACGCCCAACGCCACCAGGTACCAGGTGCCCTGCTGGGCGAGCTGCTGCTGCAGCACGAAGAAGATCACCGCACCGATGATGGGACCCTCGATCGTGCCGATCCCGCCGATGACGACGATGAAGATCATGAAGGCGCTGTAGTTGACCGAGTAGATGGAGTCCGGGGCGACGCGCAAGGTGTTGATGGCGATGAGCGCGCCGGCCAGGCCTGCGCCTGCGGACGAGAGGACGTACACGATGCGCTGGGACCTGCGGACCGAGACACCGAGACTGGCGGCCGCCGTGGGATCGTCCCGGATCGCCAGCAGGGCCAGACCCATGCGCGACCGCATGAGCAGATAGGTGCCGGCGACCACGAGCACGGCCAGCGTCAGACCGAGCCAGTAGACAGTGGCGACCCGCTCGGTCCGATCCACGCCCCTGAATGCCTCCAGCGACAGGCCCGAGCCGCCGCCGAGCAAGTCGATCTGGGTCGTCAGCAGCTTGAACACCTCGGCCACGACCCAGGTGCCGATCGCGAAGTAGCCGCCCACCAGGCGAAACACCAGGAAGGAGGTCGGAAGTGCCAGCGCGGCGCACACCACGGCGGCCAGCAGCACAGCAGCCACCAGCGGGACGCCGAGCTGGTCGGCCACGTAGATGACGCCGTATCCGCCGGCCCCGACGAATGCCTGCTGACCGATCGAGACGAGTCCGCCGTAGCCCGCCAGCAGGTTCCAGGTGGTGGCCATGATGATCAGCACGAACAGCCCCACCAGGTCGGTCAGCGCGCCGAGCGACACGTTGTACGGCACCCAGAGGGCCAGGAACAGCACCCCGGCGGCGAGGCCCGCCAGGCCGACGAGAGAGCGTCGCCCCCCTCGGTCGACGCGCGATGGCGTGGAGGTCGTGGCCGGGGCGGTCGTGGTCATGCGGTCACCATCTTTGGCATCAGGCCGCTGGGGCGGAAGGCGAGCACGGCAAGGAACACGAGGTGGCCGGCGAGCACGCCGTACGCGGGGTCGATCTGGGCACCGATGGTCTGCGCGACGCCCAGGACCAGCCCGCCGAGCAACGTGCCCCACAGGGATCCGAGACCGCCGATGATCACGGCTTCGAAGGCGAAGATCAGCACCAGGTCGCCGTAGCCGGGTGTGAACTGTGTGCTCATCCCGATGAACGCGCCGGCGAGGGCGACACTGCCGACCCCGATGGCCGTGGCGAGCGCGTAGAGGTGACGGTCGTTGATGCCCATGAGCTGCGCCGCCTCCCGGTCGTCACTGGTGGCCCGCATGGCGCGACCCACCCGCGTCCTGGCCAAGAAGAGCTGGATGCCGGTGATCACCACGAGCGCCACGACGAAGGTCACCAGGGAGAACACGCCGACCGACAGCCCGGAGACGATCCGGATGCTGGCGGTCCCGAGATCGCCGATGTCGATGCTGCGCGAGTTGGCGCTGGCGGTCTCCTGCAGGACGTTGACGACGATGACCGCCAGTCCGAACGTCACCAGCAGGGGCGCCAGCTCACCGCGGGACAGGGCGGCGTTGAGCAGGCCGCGCTGCAGCACGTACCCGACGCCGGCCGCGACGGCCACGGCCAGCGCGAGCGCGATCGGCAGGGGTGCGCCGACGGTGTCCACCAGGAACAGCACGACATAGGCCGAGGCCACGGCGAGCGCCCCGTGCGCGAGATTGACGATGCGCATGACGCCGAAGATCAGCGACAGACCGCACGCCAGCAGGGTGTACTGCCCGCCGAGCAGAAGTCCCTGGACGAAGGCGTTGATCCAATCCATCAGCGGGCCTCCAGACCGAAGTAGGCCGCTGCCACGTCGTCCCGCGTCACCGAGGCGGCCGATGCCTCGAGCACCGTCCGGCCCTCGAGCAGGCACTGCACGTGGTCGGCCACGGAGAGCGCCTGCGACACGTCCTGCTCGACGATCAGGACGGTGGTGCCCCGGGAGCTGATCACGGGCAGGGCCTGGTAGATGTCCTTCACGACGACAGGAGCCAGACCGAGCGACACCTCGTCCAGCAGCAGCAGGCGAGGATTCGCCATGAGGGCGCGGCCGATCGCGGTGGCCTGCTGCTCACCACCGGACAGGTGGATCCCGGTCCGGCTGCGACGCTCCGCCAGCAGCGGGAACGCCTTGAACACAGCGGCGAGATCCCAAGGGCCCGGGCGGCCGCTGTACCCGCCGACCAGCAGGTTCTCCTCGACCGTCAGCGACTTGAACACCCGGCGTCCCTCGGGGACCAGGGAGATGCCCGCGGCGACGCGCTGGTGCGGTGCCATGCCGGCCAGGTCCTGCCCGCCGAAGCGAACCGCTCCCGCGGATGTGGCCATCAACCCGGCCACTGCCTTCAGCAATGTCGACTTGCCGGCGCCGTTCGCGCCCATCACGGCCAACGTCTCGCCCTCGTCCAGGCTCAGGGAGACGCCATGGATGGCCTGGAAGTCCCCGTAGTGGACGTCCACCGACTCCAGATCGAGCAACGCGGTCACGGGGTCTCACCCTCCGGCTCGGGGATGCTGCCGAGATACACCTCGGTGACCTCGGGGCTGCGCATCACGGTGTGCGGATCGCCGGTCGCCACGACATCGCCCATCGCGAGACACATGAGGCGGTCCACGACCTGCAGCAGCGCGTGCACGATGTGCTCGATCCAGATGATCGCCATCCCGTCGTCCCGCAGGCGGGCGATGACCTCGATCAGCTCGGGCAGCTCACGGTCGGTCAGGCCACCGGCGATCTCGTCCAGCAGCAGCAGCCGGGGCGAGGTGGCCAGGGCCCGGGCGAGCTCGAGCCGCTTGCGGTCGAGCAGGCGCAGACTTCCGGCCTGCACGTTCTCCAGGTGGGTCAGTCCTGCAGTCTCGATGGCGTCATGGGCTCGCCCGAAGGCCTCCCCTCGCCGGGTCTGTCCGGCGAAGGTCGCTCCGACGAGCACGTTCTCGAACACCGTCAGCCCGCCGAACGGCCGCGGAATCTGGTGGGTGCGGGCGATACCGCGCCTGCCCCGCGCGGCGGCGTCCAGGGACGTCACGTCCTGGCCGTCGAAGTGGATGCTCCCGGCGTCCGGACGCTGACCGCCGTTCACCAGGTCGAGCAAGGTGGACTTGCCGGCACCGTTCGGGCCGACCACCCCCAGCACCTCCCCCGCGCTGACGTGGAAGGAGACGCTGTTGGCGGTCGTGACCCGGCCGAACCGCTTGGCCAGACCTTGCGCCCGCATGATCGGGGCCACCCCCGTGGCGGTGCTCATGGGAGCGGCTCAGCCTTGCCGCCCAGCGGGACCTCGGGAGCCAGCTTGTTCGACACGACCACCAGGTCGAAGGGGTGGTCCGTGCCCGGTCGCCACTGACCGCCCGCCACCGGGGTCTTGGCAACGTACGGCGGGACGTTCGGGTCCTTGCCCCAGGCCACGTCACCGACGACGGTCGACACCGCGAGGGACTTCATCGCCTTGGTGATCGCCTCCGGATCGGTCGAACCGGCCTTCTCGACGGCGGCTGCCGTCACCTCGAACAGGGCGTGGGCGAAACCGAGCGGCTGGGTCCACTGCTGCCCGGTCTTCTGCTCGTACGAGTCCGCGAGCTCCTTGGCGCTCTGTCCCGTCAGCGAGCTCTTGTAGGGAGCCGTCGGCGTCCACCAGACCTCGCTGGACAGGTTCGTCGCGATCTTGCCCAGCGCCTCGACCGAGGACGGGAAGAGCAACGCCTTGCCGATGGTCGCGACCTTCGGCTCGTAGCCCTGCTGCTTGGCCTGCTTCCAGAAGGTCGTGAAGTCCGGCGGGATCGGGACACCCAGGAGGATGTCGCTGCCCTTGAACGCCGAGATCTGCGCCGAGAAGTCCTTCGTGCCGTTCGCGTAGTTGCCGGGATCATCGATCGTGACCCCGGAGTCCTTCGTCAGCGTCGGGAAGTTCGCTCCCCAGGCCTGACCATCGGGATCGTTCGGGAACAGGCCACCGGCCTTTCCGTTGTTGTCCACCTGGCTCCAGATGTCGGAGTAGACGGCAGCGACGTCCTCGAGTCCCCAGAAGAAGTGGTGGCTGTACTTGAGATCAGCCGGCTCGTCGCCGCTGCGGATCGCGAACGGCTGCCACGGTGCGACCGTCGTGATGCACGGGACCGAGTTGGCCTCGCACTGCTCGGACACGGGGTTCACGATGTCCGGCGTCGACGAGGCGATCACGACATCGACGTTGTCGCGGTTGATCAGCTGCGAGGCGACCTCGCCAGCACGCGTGGAGTCGCTCTGCGCATCACGGACGACGATCTTGACGTCGTACGTGTCGGCCCCGACCTTCAACGGATTCTTCTTGAAGTACGCCTTCATCTCGTCGACGACGAACGTGTTCGCCTCGCCGAACGGTGCCGACGCCCCCGTCGTGGTCGACACGAAGCCGATCGTCAACGTCTTGTCGCTGGCCGAGTCCCCACCGCCCACCGAGCCCGAGCAGGCCGACAGGGTGACTGCCATGACGGCAGCTGCCGTCGGGACGAGTGTGCGTGAGATTCTCATGGAACCCTCCTGAAACCGTGTGCCGTGGGCAACGACGTGCAGAGCCTCTGCACGCCACAGTCTGTGACCTGCGTCATGGTCCACCCGGTGTCGAGGACCATTCAGGGCACATCTGCGAACCGATGGCGGTTTCGGACAGGCCGATCCCGGAAGGGACCGGCCCGTCCGCGCGGGTCAGCGCTCCGGAGTGAGCTCGAGGTGACCGGGAGCGACGGTGACGAACAGCATCCAGCGGTCGCCCTGACCGCGGGTCAGGTGCCCGTCGCCCGTGACGTCGTCGATGTAGGCGATGTCGCCCGCCACCGGCGAGGTGATCGTCCCGTCACCGGTCTCGTTCTCGGCGCATCCGTTGAGGGTGATGCCGAGCTGTGAGCGCGGCCCGTTGTGCCACACCCCTGGGACGTAGCCGTCGTCGCCGTAGTCGCGCCGGGTGACGAAGGCGCCGCGGGACCTCGGCCACTGCTCGACGGGCGGGACCGGCGCCAGGTCACCGGGCCATCGCAACGGCTCGGAGCGCGAGGTCCCGGCGTCGTCATAGATCCAGGTCAGCAACGGCCGACCGGCGCGCTTGACCGCATCGGGCCGTGCCTCGTTGTCGCCGATCTCGGGCAGCCAGCCGTCGGTCGTGAAGTAGAGCAGCCATGCGAAGCCGTCCCACGACAGCTCGAGCGCATCGTCACTGTGGACGTCGGCGAACAGCACGTCCCCAGCGGTCAGCACGGTGCGCTGTGCCCCGCGCGGCTCCACCCCCACCTCGCCGGACAGCACGACGACCGCGTGGCTGCCCAGCGCGGCCGGGGCCGGCACGTCATCCGTGCCGGCCCGCGTGAGCCAGAACGCCGTCGCAGGGATGACGTCCGCCGGCCCCTTCACCCGCGAGTCCCGGTGGGGCAGGTACCCGCTCTCGGCGTCGACCCCGGTGGAGGTCTCGCGGACCCGCAGAACCCTCATGCGCTCGTCAGGCCGACGGCGCGTAGGGGCCGGTCAGCTGCGGAGGCGTCCTGCCCTCGTTGCCGGCCTCGGTCCACTCCAGACGCGTCTGGCGGCTCCACGTGCGGTGCAGGTCGTCGCGGATCGAGATCGTCAGACGTCCCAGCTCGCCCACCTCGAGATCGATCTGGTCGCCGTCCTGGAAGGAGTGCAGACCACGGTGGTTGGTGCCGGTCGCGATGATGTCGCCGGGCTCGAGGGTGTGCATCGCCGACACGAAGGCCACCGACTCAGCGATGTCGTACGCCATGTCGCTGGTGTTGAAGTCCTGCTTCAGCTCGCCGTTGTTCCACAGCTTGACCGGCAGGTTCTGCGGGTCCGGCACCTCGTCGGCCGTCACCAGGTAGGGACCGATCGGGCAGAACGTCTCGCGCGACTTCATCTGGTAGAACGCGTTCTGCATGGGCGGGATGCCACGTGCCGAGCCGTCGATCAAGTTGGTGTAGCCGAAGATGTAGTCGAACGCCTCGGACGCGGGGACATTCTGCGCGCGCTTGCCGATGACGATCGCGAGCTCGGCCTCGCCCTCGAAGATCGTGGCCGGGATGTCGGGCAGCACCATCGTGTCGCCGTGCCCGATGATCGAGTTCGGCGACTTGGCGAAGCCGTTGATCGGAGGCCGCTCCGAGAGGGTGCCGTTCTCCATGTAGTTGCGCGCCATGCAGTCGATGTTGAGCGGACGAGGCAGGGGCGGACGGACGCGAACGGCCTCCAGCGGGACGCCTGCCCCGGCGCTGACCGCCGCCTCCAGGCGAGGCTGGAACTCGCTCCAGCCGGCGATGACCGCGTTCATCAGGTCCTGCGGGTGGGCGGCAGGGACGTCCTTGACCTCGCCGCTCACGTCGATGACCTTTCCGTCATGCAGGACGCCGAGCTTGAAGTCGTCGAAGAACATCAGCTTCATGGGGTGGTGCCTCTCTGATGGGGTGGGTCTGGTGGTGAGAACGATGGGATGCAGGTGGTCAGGGCTGCTGGTGCGGCACGAAGCGCCCGTACTGGCCGCGGAAGAAGACCAGGGCGTGGCCGTCCTCGACGGCGTCGAGGGCCGCGACCCGGGCGACGACGATCGTGTGGTCGCCGGCGCCGTACTCGGCGTACATCTCGCAGTCGAGGCGCGCGACGGCGCCGTCCAGCGCCGGGCCGGCAGGCTCGTCGTGCCACGTCTCACCGGCGAAACGATCCTCGCCGGGGGCGGAGAACCGGCGACTCGTCTGCTCGTGATGATCGGCCAGGACGCTGATGCAGAACCGTCCGGCGGACCGGATGCGGGGCCACGAGGTCGAGGTCCGGGCGACGCAGATCGACACCAGCGGCGGGTCCAGCGAGACCGAGGTGATGGAGTTGACGGCCATCCCGACGGGTCCCGACGCGGTGTGCGCTGCGACCAGGACGACGCCCGTCGGCAGATGCCCCAGCACCTTGCGGAACTCGCGTCCGGTCTCTGCCGCCTCGAGGGCGGCGTCCGACTTCGGGGAGAGTGCCGTCATGGTGCCTGCTCCGTCCGAATGTGATTCCGTCTGATGAAATATGATTTCATCAGATCGTAGGGCACAGATTTCGGGACCGTCAACCCCTCGGACGAAAGGGCGCGGGACGGACCTTCTCGGGCCCTCGGCTCAGAGAGCTTCTTCGTCGGGCTCGGCCAGGTCCAGCGCCGACGCCGGCAGGTCGCCGGCACCCTTGAGCCGCTCGGACATCTCGCGAGTCAGGGCCAGCATCTGCTGGACGATCTCCTCGTCCTGCGCCGGATCGATCTTGCCCAGGCACAGCATCGCGGCGATCGGACGCCCCTCGGTGTCCATCACGGGCGCTGCGATGCCTCGACCGACGGCGAACCGCTCGTAGTTGTCGACGGCGTAACCACGTTCCTGGATCGCGACGAACTCCCGCTCGATCGCCTCCGGGTCCGTGATCGTGTTGGGCGTGAACATCCGCAACGGCTCGGCCTCGTACAGCCAACGACGCTGCTCCACCGGCATGTACGACATCAGAAGCTTGCCGTCAGCCATCGCGTGCGCCGGCTGCGGATGCCCCGGCTCGAACTCGATGAACTCCGTGGCAGAACCCGCCACGCGGGTCAGCTGCACCGTCTTGAAGCCCACCAACGTGCTCAGCACCGCGTCGTGACCCGACCACTGAGCCAGCCGGGACAGGAACATCCGCGCATCGTGGAGCACCGGGTTGGAGACCAGGCCCACCATGCCCACACCGACGGCCTGCATGCCCAGCCGGTACTTCGCCGTGCGGGTGTTCTGCTCGACCCACCCCACCTGCACCAGCGTCACCAGGATCCGGTGCACGCTCGCGGGCGACAGCTGCACGAATTGCGCCAGCTCGACGATGCCCAGGGGGAAGGGATGCTCGGCCAGTGCCGTGACGATGCGGGTCGCGCGCGCCACCGCACGTACCTGCCCCGAGTCGCGGCTCTTGCCACCGGACGACGTGGATCCGGACACGGCAACCTGATCGCTCACGACATCTCCATACCAGGATTATGTCCTACTGCGTGCCCTCTGCGCACTGTTGTCACAGTATGATTCGCGCCTCCGTCTGGTCCACCACGTCCTGGAATTCCACCCCGGGCGCCAGCTCGCGCACGATGAAGGCGTCCTCGGCAACGTCCAGGACGGCCAGGTTCGTGATGACCCGATCGACGACGCCACGCCCGGTGAGCGGCAGGGTGCACCGCGTGAGGAGCTTGGGCGCACCGGTGCGGTCCGTGTGCTCCATGACCACGATGACCCGCCGCGCGCCGGCGACCAGGTCCATCGCGCCACCCATTCCCTTGACCAGCTGTCCCGGGACCATCCAGTTGGCCAGGTCACCGCCCAGCGACACCTGCATGGCACCCAGGATCGTGACATCGACGTGTCCCCCGCGGATCATCGCGAACGATGTCGACGACGACACGAACGACGCACCCGGCAGCACCGTGATCGGCTCGGTGCCCGCGTTGATCAGATCCGGGTCCAGTTCTTCGGGACGTGGCGACGGACCGGTCGCCAGCACACCGTTCTCGCTCTGCACGACGACGTGCACGCCTGCCGGGACATGGTCTGGGACACGAGTCGGCAGACCGATGCCGAGGTTGACGCACTGGCCGTCCTGCAGCTCCTGGGCGGCGCGGCGCGCGAGCTCGTCGCGGCCCCAGCCCTTGCCCGTCATTCGATGATCTCCTCTGGCACCTCGACGACACGCTGGACGAAGACACCGGACAGGTGAACCATGTCGGGGTCGAGCATCCCCGGCTCGACGATCTTCTGGGCCTCCACCACGGTGACCCGACCGGCCATGGCGACGTCCGGGTTGAAGTTGCGGGCCGCGGCATGGAAGATCGCGTTGCCGTGGCGGTCGGCGACCGCTGCCCGCACGAGGGCGAAGTCCGTGACGATCCCCTCCTCCAGCACGAAGTCGCGCTCACGCCCGTCGACGGTGAATCGACGGACCTCCTTGGGCGGCGACGCCGTCACCACTTCCCCGCCGGGGCCGTGACGACGCGGCAACCCGCCGTCGGCCACCAGCGTCCCGACCCCCGTGGGCGTGTAGAAGGCGGCGATCCCCGCTCCGCCCGCGCGCAGACGTTCGGCGAGGGTCCCCTGGGGATTGAACTCGACCTCGATCTCACCGGCGAGGTACTGACGTGCGAACTCCTTGTTCTGGCCGATGTACGACGCGATCACCCGCTCGATGCGGTGGTCGTGCAGGAGCATCGCGAGACCGGCGCCGTTCACGCCACAGTTGTTGGTGACGACAGTGAGGCCCGACGCACCTTGGGCGCGAAGGGCCCGCACGAGGGCCCACGGCACCCCGGACGTGCCGAAACCCCCCACGGCGACGGTCGCGCCGTGGGGGATGTCGGCGATCGCCTCGGCGGCGGACGTGACGAGCTTGTCCACCCGTCAGCACCCCGACTGGAGCGTCACAGCAGGACCAGCCCGCCGTCGGGACAGATCGTCTGGCCCGTGAGGGCCTGCGCCTCGGGTCGCGCCAGGAAGGCCACGACCTCTGCGACGTCGGCAGGGACGAGCGGGCGGGTGAGCGCCTGCCTGGACTGCACGTCCTCGCTGACCTCCTCCGTCATGACCTTGACGGGCGGGGGTGTGAGGCCCGGCGCGACACAGTTGACCGTGATCCCCGATGGACCCAGGGACCGGGCCAGTGACCGCGCTGCGCCGATGAGCGCTCCCTTGCTCATGATGTAAGGGAGCATGTCCGACACTGGCGGCGGGTTGTAGAACGTGTCCGACACGAGGAACACGATCCGCCCGAACCCCCGTTCACTCATCGACGGCTGCAGCTCCTGGGTCAGCCACAGGGCGGCCTCCACGTTGACCGCCATGACGTCCCGCAGCAGCGAGGCGCTGAGATCGCCGAGGGTCGCGCGGTGGAACGAGACCCCCGCGTGCACCAGCACGTCGACCCGACCGTGCTCGGCGAGCACGCTGCGCGCGGCAGCCCGCACCGCCTGCTCGTCGGAAAGATCCACGGCGATGTCGCCGCCCTTCAGGTCGAGCACGACGACACGGTGGCCCGATGCGCGCAGCAGCTCGACGATCGACGAGCCGATGAACCCGGCCCCCCCGGTCACCAGGGCGACCGGGGATTCGGTGCTCTCAGGCACCGAACTGGCTGTTCAGACCGTTCAGGGCGCCGTCAATGTCCGCGCCGATGCCCATCCGCGCCATGTCCTGCATCTCGTCGGGCACGTCGGCCTCGATCGCGTACTCGACCTCGGAGCCCTCGCCCGCCTCGCGCACCGTGAAGGTCGCTGCCAGGTGCTGCATGGGTCCGGGCTGTCCCGGCACGAGCTCGTACGTCAGGGTGCGAGCGGCGTCGTCCTGGCTGGCGATGCGGTCGAACACGGAGTCGCCGCGGGTGAAGTCGACCTTGCGGTCACCGTTGGGCTGCATCTCGACGGCGTCGATGTGCGGCTGCCAGGAGGCGTAGCCGCCGAAGTCGCTCACGAACGCCCACACCGTGTCGGCGTCGGCGGGAAGGGCGGTCGTCTTGCTCAGCTGGACAATCGTCATGGTGGTGTTTCCTCTTCTGGTCGGCATCTTGCCTGGTGCACGATGCTGGGGTGTGTCGCAGGTGCGACGTGGTGCTGGGTGCTCGGCTACTTCTTGGTCGCCTCGGCGAGGCGCGCCTTCGCGTCCTCGACGGACTGCATCTCCATGACGCCGGGGAGCGGACCGCTCATGCCCTGCAGGAAACCGCCCTCGTGCAGGTCACCGGTGTCGACGGCCACGCCGCCCACGGTGGCCAGCAGCTCGGCGACCTTCTTCTTCGCATCGGCGTCGTCGCCCGCGACGTACACCGCGTGCTCCGATCCGTCGCCGGTCCCCAGCGTGGTCGCCATGATGTGGATGGGGGTCACGTTCAACGCCTTGACCAGGCGCGCGCCCGGCACGTACTCGGCGACGATCTCGCTCGAGATGCGTCCGTCGATGTCGATGAGCCCGTCCGGGCCCGGTGCACGGCGGTTGTTCGTCGTGTCGACGACGATGCGGTCGGTCCAGTCGTCGACGACGGAGACCGCCTCGGCCGTCTTGGCCCACGGTGTCGCGAGGATGACGATGTCAGCGCCTTCCACGGCGTCGCTCACGGTGCCGGCGGAGCAGCGCTCGTTGAACTCCTCGACGACGTCGGTCAGTGACTCCGGACCCCGCGAGTTGCTGAGCACGACGTCGTGGCCCGCCCGGGTGAACAGTCCGGCCAGCGCCTGGCCCATACGGCCTGCGCCGATGATTCCGATCTTCATTTTTCTCCTCTTGATGGTGTCATTGATGTGTGGTCGTGGGTGGACGGATCCAGATCGCTGTCCTCCCACTGCTCGCCGCCCAGATAGCTGGCCCGCAGCAGGCTCTGATCCTGCCGTAGTGCCGCCGCGTCGTGACTGGCCGAGATGTCACCGTGCGCCATGAGATAGGCGCGGTCGGCGATCTCGAGTGCCAGCTGGACGTGCTGTTCGACGAGCAGCACCCCGCAGCCCGTGTCATCGGCGAACCGGCGGATGACCGGAAGCAGGCTCTGCACGATGACAGGGGCCAGTCCCAGGCTCAGCTCGTCGAGCAGGAGGAGGGCCGGCCCCCTCGCGAGGGCCCGCCCGACCGCGAGCATCTGCTGCTCGCCGCCCGACAGGACTCCGGCCTGCCGTGTCGTCAGGTTGCGCAGTGCTGGGAAATAGCCGTACGCGATGTCCGCGTCCAGGTGTTCACCCCTCCTGCTGAGCTTGAAGTGCTCGGCAACGGTGAGGCCCGAGAAGATGCCGCGGTCCTCCGGCACGTGGGCGATTCCGCGACGGGCGCGATGCGTCGGTGAGACGCCTCCCAGGTCTTCACCCAGGAGCTTCACCGTGCCGCCGAAGGACTTGACCAGACCCGAGACCGACTGGAGCGTGGTCGTCTTGCCGGCCCCGTTGGGCCCGAGCAAGGCCACGACCTCGCCGGCGCCGACCTCGATCGCGATGTCGCGCACGACGACCGACCGCTTGTAGCCGGCCGAGAACTGCTGGACGCTCAGTACCGAGCTCATGACTGATCCCCTTCTCCTGCGGGTTCTTGCCCGAGGTAGGCCGCGATGACCCGTGGATCGGACCGGATGACGCTCGGCTCCCCCGAGGCGATCACCTGGCCGAACTCGAGCACGACCACGTGATCGCACGTGCCGAACACGAACGAGATGTCGTGGTCGATCAGCAGCATGGGCGTGCCTTGGTCGCCCAGCCTGCGCAGCTGCTTGCCGAGGTGCGCGCTCTCCGCGGTGTCAAGACCCGCGGCCGGCTCGTCCAGGCACAGGACCTTGGGTCGCGCCGCGAACGAACGAGCGATCCCGACCAGCTTGCGCTGCCCCTCGGACAGCTCGGGCGGGAAGGCCTCGGCCAGCTCGGAGATGCCGACGTCCTCGAGGGTGTCACGAACACTCGACACATCCCCTGAGTGGCGACCGACCAGGTCGCGGACGGTGGACCGCAGGCTCAGCCGCCGTGAGGCGACAGTGAGGTTCTCCTCGACGGTCAGGTCGTCGAAGAGCTCGACCCCCTGCCAGGTGCGACTCAGACCCGCGCGGACCCGCGCGTGCGGCCGCTGATGGCTGATCTCCCGGCCCCCGATCTGGACCGATCCGGTCGACGGCACGAACCCGGTGATGGCGTCCACGAAAGTGGTCTTGCCGGCACCATTGGGTCCGATCAGTCCGACGATCTGGCCGGGTCGAACCTCCAGATCGACGCCGCGCAGGGCGCGGACGCCACCGAATCGAACCTCCACCCCGCGGGCAGCAAGCACCGTGGCGCTCATCAGCGCACGCTCCCTTCGAGCTGTGGTGCGGGCGCCGTCGCCCGGGGCCTTTGTGCCTTGTTCTGCTTCTTGACCGAGCTCGCGACGAGCAGGCCGTCGGGGAAGAACCGCAGCTGGATCAGCAGTCCGCCGCCGATGAGGAGCTGGACGTACAAGGACACCCGGTCCTCGGGCAGGACCCACTTCTGCAGGATCAACGGGATGACCGAACCGATGGCTCCGAATCCGGCCAGCACGGCTCCCTGCGCCAGGGTGACGCCCAGGACGTACACGCTGGCCACCAGGGTCAGGGCCACCGTGATCGAGTAGCTGTTCGCCGAGACCGTGCCGAACTGGTAGGCGTACATGACGCCGGCGATGCCGGCCAGGGCCGAGGTGATCCCGAAGGCGACGATCTTGACCGAGCGCACGTTGACGCCCGACGCGGCGGCCGCCCGCTCATTGGAGCGGATCGCCAGCATCTGGCGACCCAGGTCGCTGCTTCGCAGGTGGGCGACAAGGATGTACATGAGCGTCGCGACGACCAGTGCCACGAATCCGAAGACCGGGCTGGGCAGCGAACCGTCCAGACCGCGCAGGCCGGCGTCAGGACCGAAGTTGAGGCCGAACAGGCTGGGCGAGTCGACCCGCGCACCCGTCTGACCGCCGCCCCACTGGGAGTTGGCGAAGACGAAGTTCTCGATCGCCACGGCAGCCGCGAGTGTCACGACCACCAGCGTCACCCCGCGTACGCGAAGCGCCGCCGCGCCGATCGCGATGCCCAGTGCGGTGGCCAGGACGATCGCGATGATCGGGGCCAGCGGGAACCCCAGCCCGAACTCGGTACCCAGCCGCGACACTGCGAACGCCGCGAAGCCTGCCAGGGCGAGCTGGACGACGGACAGCTGACCGACGTAGCCCATGATGACCACGAACGACAAGCACAGGACCGTGGCCACCAGACCCACCGTCACCGCTTGACGGAACTCCGATGGCAGCACGACCAGGGCCACGGCACCGGCGACGAACACCGGTGCGACCTTGCGCATCAACCGTTCCTGGCGCGGCACGGGCGGCAGGGACCGACCCGCGATCTCCCCTCTTTGCGGCAGGGTCGAGCCACGCCACCAGAGGGCGATGACGATCAGCAGGAACTCCGCGAGCTGCTGGAGGCCTGGCAGCGCCAGCCCGTCCTGGGACGGGAACCACGGCTGGGTCGAGGCGTACGACAGCAACGACTCGGCGATGCCGATGAGCAGCCCCGCCGCGCAGGCGATCCCCAGCGAGGTGAAGCCGGCGAACAGTGCCGCGGCCAGGGCCGGGATGATCAGCAGCGGCAGCGTCGAGGCACTGATCCCCACGATGGATGCAGCCAGGATGCCCACGAAACCCGCGGTCACGTACGCCAGGACCGAGTTGGCCATCGAGATCGATGCCGGCGAGAGACCCGCGAGCACCGCCGATCGCTCGTTCTCGGACGCGGCGCGTGTCGCGACGCCGAAACGCGTGAAGCGGTAGAGCGCCGTCAGCGCGAGCGCGATGGCCACCACGACGCCCGCCAGGATGAACTGGGCGACGGGCACCGTCGCGCCGGCCACCGTCACGACCGACTCGGTCAGCACGGGCGGGCTGTTGAGCGGCGACGTGCCGAAGACCAGCTGCACGACCGACTGCAGCAGCAGCAGCACGCCGATCGACGCCACCAGCTTGGCCAGTGGCGAAGCCGATCGCAGCGGCTTGACCGCGGCGGTCTCGACGAGCACCGCGAGCACGGCCATCAGCACCAGGGTCAGGACCAGCGCCGCCGGGGTCGTCAGCGCGGGGAAGAAGAATCCCGTGCGAAGGGCCCAGAAGAGGTACCCGGCCACCATGACGACCGCTCCCGCGGCGATGTTGATCGTTCCGCTGCCACGCCAGCTCAGCACCACGCCGATCGCGATGCTCGCGATCAGCGCGCCGGATCCCAGACCCAGAAGAGCGAACAGAAGCAGAGTCTGCATCTGCGTCACACCTCCCGGGTGGGGCTCGCGACGGCCGGCATCACGCGCGGATGTCCAGCTGCAGGTCGAAGTGCTGCTGTGCGACGACCGTCGCGTAGGCCTCGTACTGCAGGCCGATGTTGGTGCGCGCGGTCGAGATGTCGCGGTAGTACCGCTGCATCTTGGAGCCGTTGCTGCCGCCCTCGCTGGTTCCGGAGGTCCGGAACAGCAGCTCGACGGCTTCCCAGATCAGGTTCACGGCGTGGTGCGTGCTGGAGTTGATGCTCTGCAGCTCCTCGGCGTCGAAGCCTGCGCCGGTCACGGCCTTCTCGCTCAGCTCGGCGAAGTACTCGCTCATCTGCAGCAGGACGTCCTCGGCGGCGTGGATCTTGCCGGAGGCCAGGCCCCAGTAGCGCTGGAAGTCCTTGTTGTGGAAGCGCGGCACCGGGTTGGGGCCCAGCGTCTTCTTCTCGCGCAGGATCCGCTCGTACTCGTCAAGCGCTGCGTAGCCACATCCCACGAGGACCGAGGTGATCTCCAGCTGCAGGAAGCCGGTCGAGTGCCCGGCGTACATCGCGTTCTTGTGCACCTCGTACCCGGGGGTATCCAGACCGCCCTCGAGCTGGAGCACGTTGCCGCGCACGACGAACTCGTCCGGCACGCGGGCACCCTCGACGATGATGCTGTTCGAGCCGCTGCCTCGCATGCCGAAGGCGCGGTGGCGCCAGTCGTCCTGCAGGATCCAACCATTCCGCGGGACGAGGGCCAGGCCCTGCCCGGTCATCTCGTCGCCCTCCATGATGCGGACGCCGACGATGGCGTGGGTGGCGTACGGCGAGCCGGAGCAGTAGTCCCACTTGCCCTCGATCGCCCAGCCGCCGTCGTCCTGGCGGGTCGCGGTGCCCATCGGGATGCCGCGCATGGGCGCGATGAACTCGCCGTTCTCGCCGATCGCCTGGCTCTGCGCCTTCTCGCCCCACAGGCTGCCGATCTGCAGGCCGTGACCGGCGCCGAGGCTCAGGCACCAGCCGGTGCCCGGGCATCCGCGGGCGATCTCGACGACCATCTTGACGAAGGTCTTGACGTCGAACTCGAGTCCACCGAAGCGGCTCGGCACCAACGTGCGGTACAGGCCGGCCTCGCGGAACAGCTCATGTGTCTCGGGTGAGTAGGTGCCGCGGTCGTCGGTGGCGTCCTGCTCGCTGCGCAGGTGGTCGCGGAAGGATCGCGCCCGCTCGATGAGGTCTTCGGGGCTCAGACCTGGATCGGACTGTTCGGACTGGGCGTTAGCGATCGCGGTCACGATGGCCTGCTTTCTCGGAGATGGAAGTGGTGTGTCGAAAAGGAAGGGCCCGGTCGGCCGGCGGACCGGCCGACCGGGATGGAACTACTTCGCCGACGGGTCGAGCCAGTCGGTGAGCGCCTTGTACGCGCCGTTGCCGGAGTACTCGAACACTCGGGTCTGCGCGCCGCAGAGACCCGGCGCGGTCGAGTCGCTGCCGCACGAGAGGGTCTGGCTGCCCAGCAGCAGAGGACCTGCGAAGGACTTGGCCTGCTCGGCGATCGTCACCTCGGTGGCGTCGGCGCCACCTGCAGCATTGGCCAGACGAGCAGCGGTGAACACCAGGCCCCACGCGAGGGCCGCGTCAGGAGTTGACTGCGACTGCGGCGACAGTCCTGTCTTGGAGGACGCCTCCACGTACGTCTGGACGTCGGGCTGCGACTTGTCGGCGACATTGGTCTGGGTGGAGATCTGCTGCCACTTCGGCGCCTCGCCGCCGAGGCCCTGAGCCACCGGCGCCGAGAAGCAGAAGGCTCCGGCCGACACGACGGGGGCCTTGACCTTCAGGGTGTCCAGGGCCTTGGCCGCGGCGACGCACGCCGGCGGCGACGAGACGAGCGGAATGATCGCGTCGGCGTCCGCAGCGCCGGAGGCGACCGCCGCCGACGTCAGGTTGGTGGTCGACGGGTCGAAGCCGACCGCCTTGACATCGATGTCGAGGGCGCCGAGAGCCCGCTCGAGGACCTTCACGCCATCGGCGCTCTGTGCGTCCTGGGGATAGATCACCGAGACCTTCTTGGCCTTCACGACGGTCCCGAGGTAGGTCGCCAGACCGCGGAAGATCGAGCCCGGGTTGCCGTTGAAGATGAACACGTTGTCGGCCTGGGCGTCGGTCGAGCTGATCGAGTTGGCCATCAGGACCGGCTTCTGTCCCTTGTTGACTGCCAGGAACGACTGGTTGCCGGTGATCGTGGAGCCGAACAACACGGTCTTGACGGCCTTGTTGTTGACCAGCTTCAGCCCGCAGGCGTTGCCGTCCTGCTCGTTCTCGACGACGAAGCACGTCTCGAGCTTCACGGGGTGCCCGCCGATGCCGCCGAGATTCTTGTTGATGTACTTGACGGCCGCTTCGGCCCCGTCGGTGGCGCTCGGGAACCCGAGGGCGCCGCCCTGCTGGTTGACCCAGCCCAGTGTCACCGGCTCCAGGCTGTCGTCGGCTGCGCCGGCCGAGCCTCCGGTGTACTTGACCAGATCGGTGACGGCGGCCGGGTTGTCGGCCACGGCGGTGGGTGTGTCCCCGCCCGCCGAGCCGTCGGCCGCGTTGCCGCCGTCGGACTCCGCGGCACACGCCGCGGTCACGAGCGTCAGCGCGATGAACCCCGCGGCCATGCGCGCGGTCCTGGTACGGACGGTCTTGGTGACCGTGCGACCCACAAGAGAGTTTGCCATTTCCAGTACTTCCTTCGAGAGCATCCGGCGGAGATGCGCACGCGCTTCCCGAGCGGCTCGCACGACAACTGTGGAATATGTTTCCGAGGTACGGAATGGATCGTAGCCATGTGGGCCCGGTCACACAACCTATTTGGCGATCTGTTTTTCCGGCCGTTGCCGCGGCGGGGGAAAGTCAGAAAAGCGGGGCCGTCAGCGCGCGCGCCGACCCGGCAGGAGCCAGCGCGACGTCGAACCGGACGCTGGCCCACTCACCGTCCAGGGCGCGGCCGTCGGGGGCCGGCGTCCCGCTCGGGTGGTGCGCGAAGCGCTGGACCAGCCCGTCGCGAACCCCGAACACGCAGTCGTCCTCGAGCAGCGGGTGGCCCGCGACGAAGACATGGGTCACCACGGTACGAAGGTGCTGCGCACTGACGCGCAGCCTCAGGTGAGGGGCGCGATGCCCAGCGCGCCCCAGCGCGTGGAGCAACGTGCCGACCGGGCCGTCCTGTGGCACCTCGATCGGCGAGGGGACCGATCCCCAGAAGGCGTAACGCCCTGACGAGTCGGTCATGACGTGGGCTCGCGGCGCTGCCCGTTCATTTCCGTACTCGGCGCCGGCACGTCGGTAGTCGTCGGTCTCCCAGACCTCGACGCGGGCGCCACGAACGGGGCGCCCAGCAGCGTCCGTCACGGTCCCCTCGATCCAGCAGGGCACCCCCTCCACGCGAGGGAGGACGTCACCCACGGCGATCTCAGGACTGTCGTCGATGACGTACGGCCCGATCACGGTCGGTGGGGTCGAGCCGCCGGGCACCGTGTTGAGCGCCACGACCTGGGCCGACGCCCCCAGGACATCGCACAGCAGCACCAGCTCTCGGCGCTCGTCGTTGGTGAACTGGCCGACCGAGACGAGGAAGTCGAGCGCCTTCGCCCATTCCGTCTCGGTCGGCCGCACCTCCTGCAAGAAGGCGTGCAGGTGCTCGGTCAGCGAGCCCATGACGGTCTTCAGCCGCGGATCCTGACAGCGGTCGAACGATCCGACGACACGGGACACCAGGAGGTCTCCCGCATCGTCTGCTCGGTCACGGGTCGTGCCCGAGGTGGTCACGCCATCCATGGTCAGTGCAGGTGCTTGTCGTAGAACTCGAACACCCGGATCCAGCCGTCGACCGCCTGGGCTTGTTGATAGTGCGGATGATCCGACGCGAAGAAGCCGTGCCCTGCACCGTCGTATCGGTGGAACTCGAACTCCTTGCCGAGCCTCGTGAGCTCAGCCTCGATCGCGTCGACCTGGGCCGGATCGGGGTTGGTGTCGTCGTTGCCGAAGATGCCCAGCAGCGGGGCTGACATGTCGGGCGCGCGGTGGATGACACCACGTGACGGCGCATTGGGCTTGTCGGGGTCGGCCGGCTGCGGCATGATGCTGCCACCCCAGCAGTCGACCGCCGCGTCCAGCGTCGGCACGTCGCACGCAGCCAGGAATGCCTGGCGGCCGCCTGAGCAGAAGCCGATCACGCCGGTCTTGCCGTTCGAGGTCGGCTGCGACTTCAGGTGGTCGACGGCGCCGGAGATGTCACCCATGACCTGGTCGTTCGGCATCGCCTTGCCGAGCCCTTCGGCGCGCGCCGCAGCAGCGACGTCCGCCCAGTGGCCGGGACCGCGCCGGTGATACAGATTCGGCGCCAGCGCCGCATATCCGCCCTCCGCGAACCGGCGCACGACCTCCCGGCACCAGAAGTCGAGCCCGGGCGCGTGGTGCAGGACGACCACGCTGCCCATCGGCTCGGTCGTGGTCGGCCGTGCCGAATAGCCTTCGATGATGTCGCCGTTGTGACCGGGAAACCCGATCACCTCGGCGATCATTCCGTCCTTCACCGTTGGTCCTCTATTTCCTAGGCCGCGACCATGTCGTCGAGCACCTTCATCAGCTCTGCCTCGGACAGGTGCAGGTCGATGGGCTCGCTGAACGGCTGGGGCCAGTTGATGCCGGTCGGCCAGTAGACCTCGACGCGGTTGCCCTCGGGATCGCGGAAGTAGCAACCGATGGCGTTGCCGTGGTTGCTGATGTGGTCGACCTCGTACTTGCGCTCGACGATCTCGGCGTAGAACTGGCGCAGGTCGGCCAGGTTCTGGACGTGGAACGACAGCTGCTGCGGGTCGGTGTGGCGCTCCTCGTTCTTGGCGAGGAGGAGCTCGTGGTGCTCCTCCTCCGGACGAGCGCTGAGGAAGACCCGTCGCTCGTCGCGGTCGGTGACCGTCATCCCGAGGAAGTTGGAGTAGAAGTCGAGCATGATCTCGGTGTCCTTGACGAACAGTCCGACGTGGCCGAGACGGGTGACAGCGGGCATGATGATGGAGCCTTTCGTGTGGGTGTTGCCGTGGTTGAGTGGGTGCGAGCGGGTCCGGGCTAGGCCCAGGACACCGATCCGGTGATGACGTCGAGCAGCCGGTCGAGGTCGTCGGGCAGCGCGTCGCCGCGCCAGGCCACGTGGTGGTCCGAGCGGATGAGCGCCGCGCCGGTCTCGTAGAGCATCGTGAGCTCGGCGAGGTCGGGCTCCTCGACGGTCAGGACCTGCAGGGGGACGCCGCGGGACTCGGCCAGCCGGACGAGCTCTCCGGCGTCGAGGTCGCCCAGCACCAGCAGGGTGAAGCCGTTGCCGAGGTGGTCGTAGAGCGACGATCCGTCCTTGAGCCAGTGGTGCGGCGCGCGGTTTCCGGGCGCGGACGACGGCACGTAGTCCTCGAAGGACGGCGCCGGCTGATCCGTGCCGTCCCGGAAGATGACCGGTGAGGACGAGTAGCGGTAGCCGAGCTGTCCGCCCATCCGCTTGAACTGGCGCGCCTTCTGGATCTTGATGTCCTCGGCGACCTGGGCCCGCACGGCGTCACCGATCGGGCCGTCCTCCTCGATGCCGTCGCGCACGAGCTCACGCGGTCCGACCGCCTGGTTGCTCTCGCAGCCCTTGAGGATGAACCGTGCCGCCTCGCCGCGCTCGATGCTGTAGCTGGGGATCAGCGCCGGGCCGCCCCAGCCGTCCAGGACGGCGGCAAGCTTCCAGCCGAGATCGGCTGCGTCGCCGATGCCGATGTTCATGCCGAACCCGCCCATGGGCGACACCATGTGGGCGGAGTCGCCGATCAGCAGGACGCGCCCGAAGTCGTACCGGGGAGCCTGGATCGAGTGGGTGATGAAGGTTCCGCCCGCCAGCGGCTCGACCTCGAACTCCTCGCCGATGGCGCGGAACAGCATCGCGCGGCAGGCCTCCCAGTCGTCGCCGTCGACGCCGTCCGGGACGGGCGAGGCGAAGTAGGCCCAGTGATCGGTGCCGGACTGGGGCACGAGGCTGTCGCCGGCGCGGTCCTCGTTGTAGAACAGCAGCATCGACGACATCTCGGTGGCCTTCCACAGCTCGGCCAGGCCCGGGGCGTAGATGTGCCAGAGGAAGCTGCGCGCCAGGTTCGGGTGACCTTCCATGCGGACGTTGAGCCCCTCACGACGCAGCTTGCTGCGACTGCCCTCGGCCACCACCAGGTACTGGGCGGTGTGTGACTCCTCGCCGTTCGGGCCGTCCACCGTCACCGTGACACCCTGGTCGTCCTGCTCGAAGGACAGGACCTCGCTGTCGAAGCGCAGGTCGATGATCGGGAGGGATCGGACGCGGTCGCGCAACGTCTTCTCGATGGCCTCGTTCGGGGCCCACTCGGCCACCTCGGACGCGATCGGCAGCCGCTCCGACCACTCGTACGCGCGGGGGAACCGCAGGATCTCGTGACCGCTCAGGCGGGTGACGAATGCGACGTCGCGCTGGACCTCGGTGCTCACCGGGTCGTTGTCGCGCAGCGCATCGGCGATCCCCCAGCGGCGGAAGTGCTCCATCGAGCGCACGTTCGTCATGTTGGCCCTAGCGACGATCCGCTCCTCCTCCGAGCGCTTCTCGAACAGCACGCTCGGAATGCCCCGCAGTGCGAGGTCGATGGCCAGTGCCATCCCGACGGGACCCGCGCCCGAGATGGCGACCGGGGGAACATCCTGACGAACTGACACGAGCGCTCCTAGGGCGAGAAACAGATATGTGATTCCGTCTAGCGGTATCGGTTTCCACGGTAGCAGCGCACGTGGGCCGTGTCCAGCGTCACATCAAGCCGGCTGGACGGTTTCAGCCGACGGGGCCGGGGGCCCGCAGAATGCAGCGAAATCCGATGTGCGACATCGACGACTCGATCGGCTGGGCCTGGCGAGCGGCCGGGCGATACCGCTGGCAGTAGTTGTCCGAGCACAGGTGCGACCCGCCCTTGAGGACCCGGCGCGGAATCCGCGCAGCGGTGTCCCCCGCGTCATCGCCGCCCTCGGGGGTGGCCACGCGCGGATTCTGCTGCGGTCCGCAGCACGCGCGGCCGCTGGTCTCGGCATGGTCGGATCGGTAGAAGTCCGACGTCCACTCCCAGACGTTGCCGGTCACGTCGTACAGCCCGTAGCCGTTGGGCGGGAAGGAGCGCACGGCCATCGTGCGCTGCTGGCCGGCAGGATCGAGGTTGCGCCACGGGAACTCCCCCACCCAGTACTTCGCCAGGCGCCTGCCGTACGGAGACCGCTCGTCACCCCAGGCGTAGGTCGCACCGTCGAGCCCGCCGCGCGCGGCGCGCTCCCACTCGGCCTCGGTGGGCAGGTCCTTGCCGGCCCAGGCCGCGTAGGCCGAGACGTCCTCCCACGCCACGTGCACCACCGGGTGGAGCTCCCGACCGCGCGTGTCGGATCCGGGGCCCTCCGGGTGCTTCCAGCTCGCGCCGGGCACGTAGCGCCACCACGTCCGCCAGTTGTCCAGCGGCACCGGGCCGGCCGTGGGCGTGAACACCAGGGAGCCGGGCACCAGCAGCGAGGCCTCCACCCCCGGGTAGTCGTCGGGGTCGATCGGTCGTTCGGCCACGGTCACGTGACCGGTCGCCTTCACGAAGCGCCTGAACGCGGCCACGGTGACGGGAGACTCGTCCATCCAGAAGCCGTCCACGGTGACGTCGTGCACCGGGCCCTCCTCGGGATACTCCGCGAGGTCAGAGCCCATGGCGAACCGTCCACCGGGAATCCATCGCATCGATCGCGTCGACACGGCGGTAGATGCGGGCGGTGCGGCCTGGGTCGAGGTCATGATCGTCACCGTACGTGAGAGGCAGGCTCACAGACCTGGTCGATCACGACTCAGATCTGCTCGTGCGGCGCGAAGGTTCCGTAGGAGCCGCGGAAGAACACGAGCGCGCGGCCATCATCCGTGGACCCCAGGTCGCGGACCTGCGCCACCACGATGGTGTGGTCACCGGCCGCGTACTCGGCGTAGACGTCGCAGTCCAGCCACGCGACGGCATCGTCCAGGGCCGGACCACCCGACTGCGAGCGCCATGACGCTCCTGCGAACCGGTCGGGGTCGGGCCCCGCGAAACGGCGGCTGGTCTGCTCGTGATGCTCCGCCAGGATGCTGATGCAGAAGCGGCCCATCGACCGGATCCTCGGCCACGTCGAGGAGGTTCGAGCGATGCAGATCGAGATCAACGGGGGGTCGAGCGAGACCGAGGTGATGGAGTTGACCGCCATGCCGATCGGCCCGTCCGGGCCGCTCGTCGCCACCACGGCGACCCCCGTCGGCAGGTGCCCCAGAACATTGCGGAAGTGCCGCCTGGGATCGACCTCGATAGCGGGAAGGGTGGATGCGGTCAGGGTCATCAGGACTCCTAGTTTCACCTGGCGGAATGTGATTTCACAACCAAGTTACGGTGTGACCCAGATCGCGTCAAGCCGAACGCTGCCGAAAAGCGCCTCAGTTTCCCGCCGGCACGGGGTGCAGCTGCTGCAGGAGGCGGGCGAGCTCGTCGAGCAACGCGATCGAGCTGCGGTCCATGCTCTGGGTCGACGCCACCTCACCGCCCTCACCGACGACCTGGCGAACACCGGAGATCGCCACGGCGTCGAAGACCGGGATCATCCTCACCGTCGCGACGATCTGCACCAGCTGCTGGACCGCTCGGGTACCCGCTGCGACCCCGCCATAGCTCACGAACCCGACGGGTTTGTCCCGCCACTCGGCGTGCAGGAAGTCGATCGCGTTCTTCAGCACCGCGCTCGGCCCGTGGTTGTACTCGGGCGTCACCAGCACCACCGCGTCGGTCGATCCGACCAGCGCCGCCCAGTCACGAGTGTGCTGGTGCGCGTAGTCCCCGAGTCGGGGGTGCCGTGGCTCGTCGAAGAATGGCAGAGCGATCTCTGCCAGGTCGGCCACCACGGGCTCGAACTGCCCGTGCTCGCGGACCCGGTACTCGAACCAGCGCCCCACGTGGTGACCCAGCCGACCGGGTCTCGAGCTGCCGATGACGATGAGGAGCCGAGGAAGATCCGAAGATGACATGCGCCGATGATGGCATCGCCGCGGCGACGGCGAGCGGGCGCATCGACCGGTCGAGGACCAGCAGACACGACAAAGGCCCTCACAGATGAGTCTGTGAGGGCCTTCGTGGTGGTAGCGGGGACAGGATTTGAACCTGTGACCTCTGGGTTATGAGCCCAGCGAGCTACCGAGCTGCTCCACCCCGCGTCGGTGGTTCAAGTCTACTGGAGAACTCCCCCACCCCCAAATCGCCCCCACCCGCGAACAGGTCAGGAAGCCACGGCACCGAGGATCTGCTCGTAGCGGGCCTTGGGGTCGAGCGTGAGTCCGGACTTGATGAACCGCGCCCAGTCGTCCCCCAGCACCTCCTGCGCGCCGGACTCGATGGCGTCCAGAGCGGCGCTCGCCAGGTCCGCGGGCGAGACCTTCGGCCCGTCGAGGCCGCGGACCATGTCGGTGTCGACCAGCCCCATGTGCACCCCGACCACGTGGGTGCCCTGGGACGCAAGCTCCAACCGCGTGCTGTCGGTCAGCATCCAGTTCGCCGCCTTCGACGCGGCGTAGGCCCCGTCGCCCGGCGACGTGAACCACGACAGGGCCGAGACAAGGTTGAGGATCGCGCCGCCTCCATTGGCCGCCAGCACAGGTGCAAAGGCGCGGGTCAGGAGCAGTGGACCGTAGAAGTTCGTGTCCATCTCGCGCCGGATCTGTTCTTCTGGCCCGGTCACCAACGGAGTGCCGGTCGAGATCCCTGCATTGTTGATCAGCACCTGGACGTCGCCGGCCTCACGCACCGCAGCGCTGATGTGATCGGGATTGGTGACGTCGAGCTCCAGCGCATGGATGCCCTCGCCGTCGAGGGCACTCACATCGCGCGCGCCCGCATAGATCTTGGCCGCTCCACGCTTCTTGAGCTGCTCGACAAATGCCGCTCCGATGCCCCGATTTGCTCCGGTGACCAGCACGACCGCGCCTTCGATGTTCATGACAAACCCTATTCTGTAGTGATCGCTATTGATAGCTCGGCCAGCGTAGCACGTTCTGTATCGATCACTACGGTATGCTGGGGCGCATGGCAGGAAGACCACGCAGCTTCGACCGGGGCGCAGCCTTGAGAGTCGCCGTTGAACAGTTCTGGCGGTCCGGCTACGAAGGGACGTCCGTCGCGATGCTCACGGCGGCAATGGGGGTGACACCACCGAGCCTCTATGCCGCCTTCGGCGACAAGCACCACCTGTTCGAGGAGGCCTCGACCTGGTACTTCGAGCGGACGTGCGAGGCCGTCGATCACGCGGCGGCTCTGCCGACCGCGTACGAAGCGATCAGGCAGGTGCTGGACGACGCGGCCCGGGCGCACACCGACTCGGCCACCCCGCCCGGCTGCCTGCTGCTCACGGAGCCACGCCTCGGGCCGCAGCGCGAGGTCATCCGTCAGCGGCTCAAGAGCCGCCTCGACCAGGCTCAGCGGGACGGGGACCTGGACGCCACGGCAGACACCGAGCGACTCGCCTCGTTCCTGGTGGCGGTGATGCGCGGCATGTCGGGCTGCGCGCGCGACGGAGGCACCGCCGAGGAGGTCTCGGCCATCGCAGAGGTCGCCGCGACGGCCCTGCTGAAGGCCTCGCGACCGAGTCAGGCCGCACCAGCGTGAACCGATGATGCGAAAAGGCCCGGGATTCTGAGAATCCCGGGCCTTTTCGATCTGGTAGCGGGGACAGGATTTGAACCTGTGACCTCTGGGTTATGAGCCCAGCGAGCTACCGAGCTGCTCCACCCCGCGTCGCGTGATCGACTCTACCCACACGACCGAACGCGAGCGACCCCGGGGTCCGTGGGCCCCGGGGTCGCTCGCGTTGCCGTGCTACTTCTTCTCGGTGCCGAGGCTGTCCTGGGCACCTTCGATGGCGTCGTTCATCACTTCGATCTGCCGCTGGTAACCGGCCAGATCGCCACCCTCCAGCGCCTTCTGGGCCGCGTTGTAGGCGTCCGACGCATCCTTCAACCACTGCTGGGTGGTCTTCTCGGCGGGCTTGTCACCCTCGGCCGGGGGCTTGGCGCCCTCGTCCTCCGCAGGCGGCGCCGTGCCCTCCTCGATGCCCAGCGCCACACGCAGCGCCTCGTCCAGCGTCGTGCCGAAGCCGACCGACTCACCGAACGTCGCAGCCACGAACTGCAGCACCGGGAAGCTTCCCTCGGCGGCACTGCGCTGGATGTAGACCGGCTGGACGTACAGCAGCGATCCGCCCACCGGCAGCGTCAGCAGGTTGCCGCGCAGGATCCGCGCCTCCCTGGACTGCTCGAACTGCAACAGCGCCTGGGTGACCCCTCGGTCGGTCTGGAAGCTGTTGGCGATCTGGCTCGGACCCGGTATCTGGGTCTCGCTCGGCAGCTGCAGGATCTGCATCTTGCCGAAGTTCTCGGTGTCGGTCGCCTCGGAGTTGACCGACACGAACGCCGCCAGGTTCTGCCGGCTGTTGGGCAGGTAGACGCTGGTGACCGAGAACTTGGGCTCGGTCTCGCCCGGGCGCGCCGTCGACAGGTAGTACGGCGGCTGCAGGGCCCGCGAGCTCGCAGGCGCCGTCGGGTCCTCGGGCACCTTCCAGCGCTCGCCGTCCTCGTAGAACGTCTGCGCGTCGGTCACGTGGTAGCGCTGCAGGACGTCACGCTGCACCTTGAACAGGTCGACCGGGTAGCGCAGGTGCTCCAGCAGGCTCTGGTCGATCGACGACTTGGACTCGACGATCCCGGGGAAGACCTTCTTCCACGTCTTCAGGACCGGGTCCTTGGTATCCCACTCGTACAGCTTGACCGTGCCGTCGTACGCGTCCACGACGGCCTTGACCGAGTTGCGCATGTAGTTGACCTGGTCGGTCGGCAGCGCGGCCTGCGCGTTGCCGTCGGTCAGGGTGTCGGCCGTGGCCTCGCGCAGCGAGCGGTGCTGGGAGTACGGGTAGGAGTTGCTCGTCGTGTAACCGTCGACGATCCACACCACGCGACCGTCGACGACGGCCGGGTAGGTGTCGCCGTCGACCGTCAGCCACGGAGCGACCTTCTTGACCCGGTCACGCGGCTCACGGTCGTACAGGATCTTCGACTCGGAGTTGACGCGCCCCGACAGGACGATGTTGGGCTCGGCGAACTTGAACGCGTACAGCATCTTGTGGAACAGGTTCCCGATCGGGACGCCGCCCTTGCCGTCGTACGTGTTCTGGGTGACGTTCTCGGCGTCGGTGTCGGCGGACGCGGCCGCGCCTCCGCGGGGGATGTCGACCTCGATCGGCTTGGCGCCCTTCGGGCGTCCGACGATCGAGTAGGACGGGGACTGCTCGCCGAAGTAGATACGCGGCGGCGTCGTCGTCTTGATCTCACCGGCCGGCGGGATGTCCTTGGCCGTGAAGACCGGCTCACCATTGGGTCCGCGCTGGTTGCCGCGGGCCGCGATGATGCCGTAGCCGTGCGTGTACACGGTGTGGTCGTTGGCCCAGTTGCGCTGGTTGGACTGCAGGCCGCTGAGGTTGAGCTCGCGGGCCGCGATGATCGTGTCCTGCGGCTGGGTGTCACCCGGCAGCGTGTAGCGGTCGACGTCCAGCGTCGTCGGCACCGAGTAGTAGCCACGCACCTGCTGCAGCTGCTCGAAGGCGTCCGAGATCAGCGTCGGGTCGAGCAGACGGGTGCTCACCCGCGACTCGGCGGACGCGGCGAGCGCCTGCGGCGTCAGGTCGGTGGTCGCGCTGTACGACTCGACCTCGGTGTCGGCCACGTCATAGGCCTGTCTGGTCGCCTCGATGTTGCGCGCGATGTACGGCGCCTCCTTGTCGGGCTCCGACGGCTTGACCTGGAAGCCCTGCATCACGGCGGGCCAGATGGCGCCCAGCAGGATCGAGGTGACCGCCAGGAGGCCCAGGCCGATCGCCGGCAGCGCCCACGAGCGGAAGAAGGCCGTGGCGAAGAACAGCAGCGCGCACGCGATGGCGACCCAGATCAGGATGTTCTTGGCCGGGATGCGCGCGTTGATGTCGGTGAAGGTTCCACCGTCGACCAGTCCCCCGTCGGAGATCAGCATCCCGAAGCGGTCCAGGTAGTACGAGACCGCACGGGTCAGGATGCCGATGCCCACCAGCACCGACAGGTGGATCTGCGCGGCGCGGGTCAGCTTGGGCCCACGGCCGGCGATGCGGATGCCGCCGAACACGTAGGTGACGAAGACGACCGCGAGCACCGTGACGATGATCATCGCGAACGAGAACGACGTCACGAAGCGCCACCACGGGTAGTCGAAGACGTAGAAGCTGACGTCCTTGCCGAACTGCGGGTCCTTCGTGCCGAACGACGTGCCGTTGCGCCACATCTTGAACGTGTCCCAATGGCTGGCGGCCACCGAGCCGGCGAATGCGGTCAGGACCACGAACAGGCCGATGCCGATCGGCTTGAGGATCGGCGTCAACGCCAGGCGGTACCGGTAGGCCGGGTCGTCACGACGGGCCGGGACGGTGTCGGGCCGCGTGCGGTACGCGATGTAGAGGTTGGCCATCACGAACAGGCCGAAGAACAGGCCCATGATCACGAACAGCGCGATCCGGCTGAACAGGACGCTGCGGAACACATCGCTGTAGCCGACGGACTTGAACCAGAGGCGGTCCGTCCAGACGCTGGTGAAGATCGAGCCGAGGAACAAAAGCACGGCCAAGGTGATGAGGGTGGGGATCAGCACCTTCTGACGGCGGCCGGCCGGCGGACGCGGCTGTCGTGGTCGGGGGGTTCCGAAGATGTCGCTCACAGGGCTCCTGGGTAGGGGTGGTTCATGACTCTATGTCAGGGTGTCGCGCAGGTGCTCGATCAGACCGGGGACCAGATCAGGGCCCTCCAGCAGCTCGGCGTCGGCGGGCTCCTTGGCGCGGACGGCGCTGTGCGCCTGCTTGCCGCGGGTGACCGCTGCGACCAGCCGCACCTCGCGGCGATCCGGGTGCGCCGCAGCGGCCGCCAGCAGGGCGTCCGGGTCCTGCGGCAGCGACTCCTCGGCCTCGGGCGGCAGCATGATCCGCTCGATTACCGCGGCGCAGCCGATCACCGAGTCGGGCCACTCGATCTCGGTGAGCAGGTCCTCGAGCTCACGGTCGTGGTCGAGCTCCTGCTCGATCGGCGTGATGCTCGCCGGATCGGAGGACAGCTGGTCGGCCAGCGCGGGCTCGCGGGCGATCAGGTCGGCCGTGGGCACCAGCGCGAACAGCCGAGGAGGCTGGTCCCAGCCCTCGGCCGCCACGTGCCGCTCGATCTCGAGGGCTGCCTGGCGCAGGGGTGAGTCGGGCATCAGCTGCATGCGGGAACCTTTGCGTCGGGATTCTTCGCGAGCGCCTCGAGGGAGGAGATCGCGTCGTCGAGTTTAGTGATCTTGACCAAGGTCAAGCCGTCGTCGTCGCCGTCGGTCGCCTCGGCACAGTTGGCGGCCGGTACCAGGAAGATCGACGCCCCCGCATTCGCGGCTCCGCGCATCTTCTGGCGGACGCCGCCGATCGCGCCGACCACACCGTCCGCGGTGATCTCACCGGTGCCGGCGATCTTCTTGCCGCCGGTGAGCTGGCCGGGAGTGAGCTGGTCGTAGATCGCGAGGGCGAACATCGATCCTGCGCTGGGGCCGCCGACATTGCCGCCGACATTGTTCGTGATCTCGATCGGGTACGTGTACTTGGTGCCCAGCGCGATGCCGATCCGCGGCACCGCCGGGTCCGCCTCGTCCGGCCTGGTCACGATGTCGAAGCTCTGGTCCTTGCCGTCGCGCTCGATTCCGATGTCGACCGGGTCGCCGGGCTTGACCTTCGCGATGGCCGTCACCGCGTCACGGGCGGAGGCGACCTTCGTGCCGTTGACGGAGGTGATGATGTCGCCCGCCTTCAGGACCGCCGCCGCCGGACCGTCCTTGACGACCGAGTCGACCTGCGGCCGCGCGGTCACGGTGTACCCGGCTGCGCGCAACGCGGCCACGGTCGAGGCGTCCTTGGAGCTGTCGAGCTGCGCGGCTGCCTCGGCATTGGACTGCTTCGCGCTCTCGTCGTCGGGATAGCGCAGCGACCTCGGGACCACGGCCACGTCGCGTTCGAAGTACGCCCGCACCGCGTCCGCGAGCGACAACTTCGCATCCGGCGGCGACACCGAGACCGTCGTGAAGTCCAGCGCGCCGGTGGTGGGATAGGTCTTGACGCCCGCACCGAAGCTGAACACCGGCTTGCCGTCGAACGTGCCGAGCGTGTTGAAGGCCGGGCCGGGTCGCATCGTCACGTACGGCACCGGAATGAGGTACGCGACGCAGGTCAGGACCACCAGGGAGATCGTCGCCACGACCATCGTCGAGTAGCGACGGCTGAGTCGTGCGGGGTCTGACACAGGGTGAATCCTAGTGACTCCGGGCAACCTAGTGGGGATGCACCCACTCGGCGTCGCCGGAGACGAAGGTCTGGTGCTTCCAGACCGGCACCTCGGTCTTCAGCTCGTCGATGAGCCGACGGCACGCCTCGAAGGCGTCGGCACGGTGCGCGGCGGACGCGGCGACGACCACGGCGAGGTCGCCGATGGCCAGGTCACCCACCCGGTGAACCCCTGCCAGGGCGACGACATCGCACTCGGCGGCGATCCGCTCGGCGACCTCACGCAGCCGTGCCGCAGCGGTCGGGTGCGAGGAGTAGCCCAGCGCCGCGACGGCCTGGCCGGTGTCGTGATCGCGCACGGTCCCGACGAAGACGCAGATCCCGCCGGCGGTCGGGTCGGTGACCGCACCGTAGACCTCGTCGAGGCTCAGCGGGGTGTCACGGACGTCGATGAGGCGGACGGCAGGGTTCACCGATTCATCGTAGGGCGAACACGATCGGTGAGGGGTTGTCGATCGCAGTCGGTAGTGTTGGCACATGGCCGATGACGACAAGGAAGAGCCCCAGAACCCGTTCGCGGGCACCCCGATGGAGCAGATCTTCGGAGCGTTCTCGAGCGGCCAGATCGACATGAACCAGATCCTGGGCCAGATGCAGAAGATGTTCGCGCCGCACGAGGGCAGCGTCAACTTCGATCTGGCCAAGGACGTCGCCCGGCACACCCTCGCCGCCGCGGGCCCCGATCCGTCCCCCACGGCGAACCAGCAGAGCGCCGTCGACGACGCCGCACGCCTGGCCGAGATGTGGCTGGACACCGCGACGTCCTTCCCCGCCGGTGCCACCAGCGCCGTCGCGTGGAGCAAGGCCGAGTGGATCGAGGCGACCGCCGGCACCTGGCAGCAGCTGGTCGAGCCCATCGCCGCGCACGTCGTCACGGCCATGAGCCAGGCCCTTCCCGAGGAGGCCAAGGCCATGGCGGGCCCGCTGCTGGGCATGCTGTCGCAGGCCGGCGGCGCGATGTTCGGCCAGCAGGTCGGTCAGGCGCTGGGCGGTCTGGCCGGTGAGGTGCTGTCGTCGACCGACATCGGCCTGCCGCTGGGCCCGCCGCGCGTGGCAGCGGTGCTGCCCTCGGGGATCGCCGCCTTCGGCGACGGGCTGGAGCACCCGGCATCGGACGTCCTGCTCTACGTGATGCTGCGCGAGTGCGCGCACCATCGCCTGTTCCAGCACTCCCCCTGGCTGCGGTCGGCCCTGGTCGGCGCGATCGAGGAGTACGGCCGCGGCACTCGCATCGACGTCGCGTCGATCGAGTCGCAGATGCGCGGCCTCGACCCGTCGCGCCCCGAGGACATCCAAGAGGCCCTGGCCGGTGGCCTGTTCGAGCCCGAGCGCACGCCGGAGCAGCAGCGCGCCCTCGACCGGCTGGAGACCCTGCTGGCCTTCATCGAGGGTTGGGTCGACGAGGTCGTCGCCCAGGCCACGAACGGGCGGATGCCGGCGGCGGCCCCGCTGGCCGAGGCGATGCGCCGCCGCCGGGCCACCGGCGGGCCGGCCGAGCAGACCTTCGCCGCCCTCGTCGGGCTCGAGCTGCGTCCCCGCAAGCTGCGTGAGGCGACGACCCTGTGGGCCGCGCTGCGCGACCGCCAGGGTGCCGAGGCACGCGACGCGGTCTGGCGCCATCCCGACCTGATGCCCGTCGCCGCGGACCTGGACGATCCGCTCGGCTTCGCGCAGGGCGAGGGTCGCACCCAGAGCGATGACGACTTCGATGCCGCCATCGGCGAGCTGCTCGACGGCCAGGACCCACAGGAGTGACGCTGCGCGACGATGCGCACGACGTCCTGTCCCGGTGGGAGGCTCCCGACCCGCAGCAGCAGCGACTCCGCGGGCTCTACCTGGACCACCTGGTCGCCCGTCCCGATGCGATGAGCCGCGCGTGTCATCCCGATCACCTCACCGCCAGCGTGCTGATCGTCTCGGCGGACCACACCCGGGTGCTGCTGACGCTGCACCACATCATCAAGCGGTGGCTGCAGACCGGCGGCCACTGCGAAGCCGGTGATGCCACGCTCGTCGACGCCGCGCTGCGCGAGGGACGCGAGGAGAGCGGGATCCACGACCTGGTCGTCGATCCCGTCCCCGTGCTCCTGTCCCGTCACGAGGTGCCCTCCTGCGGGCCGATCCGGCCCTCGCACCACCTCGACGTCCAGTACGTCGCCGTCGCTGCGGCGGACGCGCAGGAGGTCATCAGCGACGAGTCGGACGATCTGGCCTGGTTCGGTGTCGACGACCTGCCGGTCGACACCGATCAGTCGGTCCGTGACCTCATCGCTGCTGCCACGACACGCCTTCGAGGAACCCCTTCGCCCGCTCAGCCTGCGGGTAGTCGTTGACCAGGGCCCAGAACCTGTCGCTGTGATTGGCCTCGATGAGGTGCGCCAGCTCGTGGACGAGCACGTAGTCCACGACGAATGGCGGCATCCCCTGGAGCCGGTGGGACAAGCGGATGCTGCGGTCGGCGCTGGAGCACGAGCCCCAGCGCTTGTCCATGTTGGTGACCCAGCGCACCGATGACGGCACGGCCCGGCCGGCGAACCACTCCCGCGACAGGGCGGTGGCCCTGGTGAGCAGCTCGTCGTCGCTGGGACGGACCCGTTGCTCGCGCTTGTCCAGGCGTGCCAGCAGGCTGCGGACGTGCTCCTGCTCCACTGCCCGCGGGAGGTTCGCGGGCATCAGGACGATCGTCTTGTCGCCCTCGCGGTAGGCCCGCACGGTGCGCTTGCGCCGTGCGCTGCGACGGATCTCCACATCTCCCACCTGGGCAATCTATCCGGCGACGTCCACCATCGGTCATCCACAGGCCGGAATCGACGAAGGTGCTGGTCACCCGGGCGGAAGACGGCCGCTCGGCGCGGTCGCGCACAGCTTGTGCACCGCTTCGTCCACAGGGTTTCGCGGCGATCCCCACAGGTTGTCCCCAGTTGCGTCCACAGGCGTGGAAAAGCAGGGACCGGAATCGGTTGACGTGGCGGTTCCGTGGCCATAGCGTCAGCCCACACCAGGCTCCGGGTGGCGCGCGCAAGGGGAAGGCATGCGCCGCCCGGGGCCGTCTTTTCGTGCCCGGACACAAAACTGCGGAAGGCCCGGACGTGCCGGGCCTTCCGCGAGATGTGGGGAAGTCACGGGACATGGGGTCCCGTGGCGTGGATTCAGGCCTTGCCGAGAATCCGGTTCAGCTTCGTGCCACAGACCGGGCAGACTCCCTTGGCCATGCGAGTGCCCTTGTCACTGACGTGGACCTCTCCTGACGTCTCGCGCTTCTCCTTGCACTTGACGCAGTAGAACTCGCCACTCCATGTTTCCGACATTGCGGCCTCCTTGCCGATGTGGTGCTGATCACTGTCAGCGTACGCGGGAAGGGGTCATTTCACGCTCCGTGCGGACCAAAACGCCCCGGCGAGTCGCACAGGGCTCTCGCGGGGGCGCCGCCGGCCCGGCCCCACTGTGGACGGACGGTTGGTCGCACGGCGTCATCGGAGCGACGCTGACGGCATGTCCTACCGTCCCGCGCTGCGCCCCGGAGCTCCCCTGTTGCGCCGCGATGCGACCCACCTGCAGATCGGCACCTCCCCCGGGATCGTCGTGGCCGACCGCCCCGGCCTCCTGCCCCTGCTGCGCCTGCTGGACGGGGTCCGCGACATCGACCGGCTGGAGGCCATCGTGCGGGTCACGGTGCCGGAGCTCGAGGGCACCGCCGCCGCGGCGCTGGCCGAGCTGCGCGCCGCCGGGGCCGTCGTCGATGCAGGAGGAGGCGCCGGCCGTCACCGGGCACGGGCCAGACGGCGGGTCGGCTTCGAGATCGCACCAGGCACGGACGACGTCGCGGCCGCCGCCCGCTCGATCCTCGCGGCTGCCGGTGTCGCCCAGCTCGCCTCGCCGGAGCCGGAGCTGCTGGTCATCGCGTCGTTCGGCGAGCCGGCCCGCAGCGTCTATGAACGACCCGCGCTGCTGGGCATCGACCATCTGCCGGTGGTCGTCGACGAGGACCGCGTCCGCCTCGGCCCGCTCGTGCGGCCGGGGCGGACCCCCTGCGTCGGCTGCCACGACCGCTACCGCACCGACTGGGACCCGGCGTGGCCGGTGCTGCTGCACCAGCTGGGGCGGCGACCGCCCCTGCCCCGGGTCACGGCGCTGGACCCGTTGACGTCCCACGCCGCCGCCATCGAGATCGCGGCGGAGGTCCTGGCCCATCTGGACGGTCAGGTGCCACGCACGACCGGCCACTGCCTGTACATCGGGCCGCGCCACGACGAGCGGACGTCCCGATTGGTGGCATTCCACCCCCGGTGCGCCTGCGATCTGTTGTCCGCGGCGTGATGCCGGCGTCCGGACTATCCTGACCACGTGCCCGACACCCCCGAGAAGGATCCCGCCAAGGGACGGCCGCTCAACGGCAGCGCGTTCGCCCGCACGGCCCGCCTCGCGTCGCTGCCCGTCGGTTTCGCCGGCCGCACGACCCTCGGTCTGGGCAAGCGCATGGTCGGCGCCCCCGCCAACCTCGTGATGGACGAGGTGCAGCGCCGCACCGCCGACCAGATCTTCAGCGTCCTGGGTCAGCTCAAGGGTGGCGCGATGAAGTTCGGCCAGGCCATGAGCATCTTCGAGTCCGCCCTCCCCGAGGAGCTGATCGGGCCCTACCGCGAGACCCTCGTCAAGCTGCAGGACTCCGCGCCGCCGATGCCCCCGGCGACGGTCCACCGGGTCATGGCCCAGGAGTTCGGCGCCGACTGGCGCGACCGCTTCCCGTCCTTCGAGGACAAGCCGGCCGCATCGGCGTCCATCGGCCAGGTGCACCGGGCGACGTGGGAGGACGGCCGCGCGGTCGCGGTCAAGCTGCAGTACCCGGGCGCCGCGAAGGCACTGATCTCCGATCTCAAGCAGATCTCGCGCCTGGCCCGGATGTTCGGCGTCATCGCACCCAACCTCGACGTCAAGCCGCTGGTCAGGGAGCTGCAGGACAGGGTCGCCGAGGAGCTGGACTACAGCCTCGAGGCCGGCGCCCAGGGCCTCTTCGCCGAGGAGTTCAACGGCGACGCCGACATCGTCATCCCCGAGCCGCTGGCCCACACCGAGCGAGCACTGGTGTCCACCTGGCTGGAGAGCGACTCCTCCCTCGCCCAGATCATCACCACCGGCAACCAGGAGGAGCGCGACCGCTACGGCGAGGCCTATGTCCGGTTCCTGTTCGCCGGCCCCAGCCGGGTCGGGATGTTGCACGCCGACCCCCACCCGGGCAACTTCCGGATCATGCCCGACGGACGTCTCGGCGTCGTCGACTTCGGCGCGGTCGCCCGCCTCCCCGAGGGACTCCCGCTCTCGATGGGCCGGCTGGTGCGGTACGCCGTCGACGACCGCTACGACCTCGTCCTGGAAGGGCTGCGCGACGAGGGCTTCCTGAAGAGCGCCTCGGATCTGGACCCCGAGACGATCGCCCGGTACGTCGGTCCGTTCGTCGAGCCGGCCCGGGTCGAGCGGTTCAGCTTCAGCCGCGAGTGGATGCGGGAGCAGACGCTGCGGGTCAGCGCCCCGACCGCCGAGGGCATGGGCACCGCGATGAAGATCAACCTGCCGCCGCAGTACCTGCTGATCCACCGGGTCTGGATCGGCGGCATCGGGGTGCTGAGCCAGCTCGGCGCGACCGCACCGTTCCGCCAGATCCTGGAGGAGTCCCTACCGGGATTCGGCGACGAGGCCTAGCACCTCGTCCGCGTACTGGTCCAGCTTGGCCGGCCCGACCCCGGGCAGCCGGGCGAGCTCTGCGGCGTCGGCCGGTTTCGCCTCCGCGATCGACTGCAGCGTCGCATCGGTGAAGATGACGTAGGCCGGCTTGCCCTGCTCGGTGGCCTGCTCACGGCGCCAGGTGCGCAGCGCCTCGTACAGCTGCTCGTCGTAGGTCGCGGGGCAGTCCTCGCAGCGTCCGAGCTTGCGATCGGCGACCGCCAGAACCGTGTTGCAGACGCGGCACTTGGCGACCTTGCGCTGGCGGGCCTGCGAGGAGACCTGACGCGCGGAGTGGTTCGCCGGCAGCAGCGTGTCGAGGAAGCGGGTCGGCTGGCGGTTGCCACGCCCGCCGGCCTTGCGAGCCGCAGCCCACGAGATCATCAGGTCGTGGCGGGCCCGGGTGACGCCGACGTAGAACAGCCGGCGCTCCTCCTCGACCATCTCCGGGGTGTCGGCGTGGATGCTGGGCATCATGCCCTCGTGCATGCCGACGCAGAACACGGCGTCCCACTCCAGGCCCTTGGCCGAGTGCAGCGTCGCCAGCGTGACGCCGTCCGCGGCCGGCGCGTGGGCCTGCTCGATACGGCGGTCGAGATCGGCGACCAGCTCGGTCATGCCGGCGGTCGGGCGTGCCTCGGCCAGGTCGGACGCCATCGAGACGATCGCGTGCAGCGACTCCCACCGGTCGCGGACCGCACCGGCCCCGCTGGGCGGCTCGTCGGTGTGCCCCATCGTGGACAGGATCGCGCGGACGTCGTGGACCAGGTCGGTGCCCTCGGCCTCCTGGGCGCGGGCCGAGCCGCGCAGCAGCGTCACGGCCTGGCGCACCTCGGGCCGGTTGAAGAAGCCCGTGGCACCCCGCATGACGTACGGGATGCCGTGCTCGCCCAGCGCCTCCTCGAAGGCCTCCGACTGGGCGTTGATGCGAAACAGGATCGCCATCTCGCGGTACGGGACGCCGCGGCGGTGCAGCAGCGCGATCTCGCTGGCCACCGCATTGGCCTCGGCGGGCTCGTCGGGGTAGCCGATGTAGCTGACCGGGTCGCCGGGCTCCTGCTGTGACTGCAGGCGGATGTCGCCGGTCGTCGGGGTGCGCGCGAACACCGCATTGGCCGCGGCCACGATCTGCGGCGTCGACCGGTAGTTGCGGACCAGCTCGATGCGCTGGGCGCCCTCGTGGCGGCGGGCGAAGGAGGCCAGGATCTTCGGCGAGGCACCGGCGAACGAGTAGATCGTCTGGCGGGGGTCACCCACCACGCAGATGTCGTCGCGACCACCCAGCCACAGCTCGAGCAGCGTCGACTGCAGCGGGTTGACGTCCTGGAACTCATCGACCACGAACCAGCGGTACTGCTGGCGGACACGGGCGGCGATCCGCTCGTCATCGGCCAGGATCGCGGCCGTGACCAGCAGGATGTCCTCCATGTCGATGCGGCCGCGCTCGCGCTTGACCTCCTCGTAGGCGGCCAGGACGTTGGCGACCTCGCCGGGGCTCAGCTCGGCCACCTCACGGCGGGCCGGGCCGGCCGCGTCGGCATACGCCGTCGGGACGATGTTGGAGACCTTGGCCCACTCGATCTCGGCGGACAGGTCGCGCAGCAGCGGGGTGTCCGCGCGCTTGCCGAGGCGTCGCACGGCCTCGGCGACCAGGGCGAACTTGGACTGCGTGACCTCGGGGAACTCACCGCCGTAGACATGCGGCCAGAAGTACCGGGCCTGCCGCAGCGCCGCGGAGTGGAACGTCCGGGCCTGGACGCCCTCGGCACCCAGGTCACGCAGCCTCACGCGCATCTCGTTGGCGGCCTTGGTCGTGAAGGTCACCGCGAGGACCTCTGTGGGCTTGTAGACGCCGGTCGCGACCCCGTAGGCCATGCGGTGGGTGATGGCCCGGGTCTTGCCGGTGCCCGCTCCCGCGATGACGCTCACCGGCCCGCGCAGGGCCAGGGCGACCTCCCGCTGCTCGGGATCGAGACCGGTCAGCAGGTCGTCGGCGTCGGGCACTCAGTCTCCTCGTGGAATGGCCATGGGCCACAGTGTGTTGAGATGTCCAGAATAGTCGTCGAAGGAGACACCCAATGGCCGGCACGTTCACGATGTACTCCACCCCCTGGTGTGGCTACTGCCACCGACTCAAGGGACAGCTGAAGCGCGAGGGCATCAGCTTCGAGGAGGTCGACATCGAGCAGCAGCCCGAGGCTGCGCAGATCGTCGAGAAGGCCAACAACGGCAACCAGACCGTCCCGACGCTGGTCTTCGAGGACGGCACCGCGCTGACCAACCCCAGCCTGGCGCAGATCAAGGCCCAGCTCGAGCTCGCGTCCCAGGCCTGACACCGCACCCCACCTCACCTCACCCGCACCCCATCCGCTGACGCGTGGGTTGCGCACCGTGACGCGTGGGTTAGCGCGACGCCAACCCACGCGTCGGCGTGCGCAACCCACGCGCCAGCGTGCGCAACCCACGCGTCACCAGGTGCCGTGGATGGCGCCCTGGTGCCACTGCTGCAGGAGCCAGCGGGAGATCGAGACGTTCGGCGGGAGCAGCAGATCGCTGGACGCGGTCATCGCGGTGACCTCGTCGCGGCTGAACCACCGGGCCTCGGCGATCTCGTCGTGGTCGACGTGGATGTCGGTGCTCAGCGCCTCGCCGAAGAATCCCAGCATCAGGCTGGACGGGAACGGCCACGGCTGGCTCGACGCGTAGCGGACCTCGCCGACCTCGATGCCGACCTCCTCCATGACCTCACGGCGCACTGCGTCGTCGAGCGCCTCCCCCGGTTCGACGAATCCGGCCAGCGTCGAGAACCGTCCCTCGGGCCACACCGGCTGGCGACCCAGCAGCGCACGATCGTCCCCGTCGGTGATCAGCATGATCACGGCCGGATCGGTGCGTGGGAAGTGGTGGCCGCCGCAGGCCGGGCACACGCGGACGTGCCCGGCCTTCGCCACATCGGTCGGGTGCCCGCACCGGGCGCAGAAGGTGTGCGTCTGGTGCCACCGGGCGATGCCGACGGCGTGCACCGCCAGCGATGCCTCGTCGGGCGCGATGGTCGGGCCGATCACCCGCAGGCTGGCCGGGTCGAGCTCGGCCGGGACCCGGTCGACCATGACGGCGGCGTACCGCTGGTCGCCCTGGGTGCCGAGGAAGATCGCGTCCCCCTGCGGCGCCTCCTCCAGCGTGACCCAGCGAAGGCCGCGCCCGCCGACGGTCGCGACGTGCTCGCCGCCGATCACCAGCACCTTGACGTCGGGACCACCGCCCCGACGCCAGGCGTCATCCTTGCGAAGATGTGCGGCGCGATCGTGCTGGGCGTGTTCGAAGGCGAAGTCCACGCCCTTGACAGTAGTGCGGTCAGGCCAGCCCGAGCCGCTGCTCGAGCTCGGCCCGGTCCGGCAGGTCGGTGAACCGCTTCACCTCGCCCAGGCGCACGTAGTAGAAGACGCCGGTCACGCAGGACGGATCGACGCCGCGCAGCTCGGCCCAGGCAAGCCGGTAGATGGCCAGCTGCAAGGGATCGGCGTTCGCCGACCGGTTGGTCTTCCAGTCGACGACCTCGAATCCGTCGGACGTCTCGTAGACCGCGTCGATGCGCCCCATGACCTGCTGGCCGCCCAGCAGGATCGAGAACGGCACCTCGGCCCACTGGGGGGGCTTGTCCGCGTACGGCCCCTCGTCGAACAGCTCGGTCAGCTCGCGCAGCTCGGCATCTGACTGGATGTGGGGGTCGGCCTGTCCGGGCAGGTCCGTCGGGTCCAGCAGGGTCTGCTGACCGAACCGCGCCTCGACCCAGGCGTGGAAGCGGGTGCCGAACCGGGCCGCCGACGAGGGCCGGCGTGGCATGGGCCGGGCCAGGTGGCGCGCGAACGCCGCCGGATCGGACTCCAGCTCGAGCGCGGCCGTCGCCGAGATGGTCGGCGGCAGGCTCACGCTGCGCACGGGGTCGGCGGCCCGTTCAGCCTCGGCGATGAGCATCTCCAGCTCCCCCTCGATGACGTCGAGCTCGCGCAGGGCCGCGTGGTCCTCCGGCAGCGGCTGGGGCCGTTCGGGCACGATCCCGTCCAGGTGCGCCTCGACCAGATCGGCCAGCATCCTGCGCCGGTCGAGCCGCGGGAGGCCGGCCGGCCATGCCATCCGGTCCTGCAGCTCGGTCATCGGGTTGACCGCATCGGGCTCGGGCTGCGGCTCCCACAGGCGGACCTCGCCAGCGCCGGAGGCGACGACCCAGTCGCGGGTGCCCAGCAAGAAGGACGAGGGACCACGGGCGCCGACCTGCGTGCGCCCCCACCAGTGGCCCGACAGGTGCAGATCGTGCTTGGCGCGGGTGTAGGCGACGTATCCGAGCCGACGCTCCTCCATCAGGGCGTCGGCCTTGTTCGCCGCGGCGAACACCTTCTCGGCCGCAGCCGTGTAGTCCTCGAGATCGGGGACGTTCGCCGCGTCGCCGCGCAGCGGCACCGGCAGCACCGACGGGCTGGAGAACCAGCGGTTGCGGCCCTTGCCACCGGGAAAGACCTTCGCGGACAGGAAGGGCACGAACACGGTGTGCCACTCCAGGCCCTTGGCCTTGTGGACCGTCAACAGCTTGACCGAGTCGGCGGTGGACGGCGTGGAGACCTCCATGCCGTCGTTGAACTCCTCCTCGGCCGCCAGGTACGCCAGCAGACCCGACAGCGAGGCGAACCGGTCCTCCTCGGCGTAGGCGGCGATCGCATCGTGCAGCAGGGCCAGGTTGTCCAGACCGCTGGGATGCCCGACCGCCTCGAGCTCGACGTCGAGGTCGAGCGCGTACATCGCCCGGCGGGCGAGCTCGGGCAGCGGTTCGCCGACGTGGCGACGCAGCCCGGCGACCATCCGGCTCAGCGAGCTGAACCGGACGCGTGCCTCGGTCGAGTACGACAGGTCGCCCGGATCCTCGACCGCATCGGCCAGCGACACGATCTCGGTCGGGTCGGCACCCTCGACGGCACGGGCCAGCTGGGCCATCAGGTGGTCGTCGGACACGTGACCGGCCACGCGTCCGCTCAGTGCCAGCGCCCGGCGGCCCAGCAGCCGCAGGTCGCGCTGACCGATGCGCCAGCGGGGCCCCGTGAGGAGTCGCAGCATCGCGGGGTTGTCCGTGACGTCGTCGAGCACGCCGAGCAGCGCCAGCAGGTCCTGGACCTCAGGCTGCGACAGCAGCCCGGACAGGCCGACCACCTCGAAGGGCACACCCGCGGTGCGCAGGGCTCGGACGATCGCGTCGTTCTCGCGGGTGATGCGCACCAGGATGGCGATCTCGCTACGTGGCACCCCGTTGGCGACGGCCTTCTGGACCTGCACGACGAGATCGTCGATCTCGTCGGCGACGGTCTCGTGCAGGGCGACCGACACGTGGCCGTCGGGGCTGTCGGCGTGGGCCGCCAACGGCTGCACGACCTCGGAGGTCGCGTAGAAGTCGGCGGCCAGGTCGTTGGCGGCGCCGATGACACCCACGGCGCAGCGCCGGCTCTCGACCAGCGCGTACGGGACACCCGGCGCCCCGTCGGCGGCCGGGAAGTCGGTCAGGAACTCGGTCAGGTTGCCCGACGCCGCGCCGCGCCAGCCGTAGATGCCCTGCGCCGGGTCACCGACCGCCGTCAGGCTCGGCGCGTCATCGCGTCCCGGCGCCCAGGCGAACAGGTGCTGCAGCAGATCGCGCTGGGCGACGGAGGTGTCCTGGTACTCGTCGAGCAGGACCGCGTCGTACCGGCCGCGCAGCTCGGCGCCGACGTCCTCGATCTCGGACAGCTCGGCGCCCCAGGCCATCTGGTCGGAGAAGTCCATGACGCCGTCGCGCATCTTGGCTGCGCGGTACAGGTCGACCAAGCGGCTGAGCTCGATGCGGCGCTGGCTGGCCTCCACGACGGCCTTGTGCAGCGCGTAGGCCTTGTCGGCCTTGGCCACCTCGGCGATGACCTCGGTGTCGAACCGGCGCAGCTCGTCGGTGCCGACCAGGTGATCGGACAGCTGGCCGTCCAGCACCATCGTCTGGTTGATCAGGGTCGGGACGTGGGTCGACACGTGCCGCAGCGGCTGGTCGTACGCCTCGACGACGCGCGCCATGCGCTGGAACCGTGAGGCGTCCGACAGGATCCGCAGGTCGGTCTCGCGACCCAGGCGCAGACCGTGCTCGGTGATGAGGGTGCCGGCGAAGGCGTGGTACGTGGACGTCAGCGGATCGGCGGGCGCCTCGTCGGCGTCGGCCAGCAGGGCGGCCAGTGCCCGCCGCACCCGCATGCCCAGCTCGGCGGCCGCCTTGTTGGTGAACGTCAGTCCCAGGATGCGGTCGGGCTCCAGGCCGTGGTGGCCGACGAGCCACACGACGCGCGCCGCCATGACGGTCGTCTTGCCCGATCCTGCGCCGGCGATGATGACCGACGGGCGGTCCAGCGGCGCCGTGATGGCCTCGACCTGCGGCGGCGAGAACGCGAACGGGCCCCCGAACAGGCGCGAGAACACCGCGTCGAGGTCATCCATCGTCTCCAGGCGTGTCATGAGGCTCCGTCCAGGATCGTGCCGCCATCGGGCTGGGCCGGGCAGACGCGGCGGAACTCACAGCGCCGGCAGACCTTGTCGGACGGGCTGGCCTCGAAGTGTTCGTCGACGATCGTGCGCACCGCGCCGGCGAGCTGGTCGACCGCGAACGACGGCTCGCCGGGGGTCGGCGCCGCCTGCTGCTGCACGATCGGCTGGTCGGGGGTCTTGGCCCCGGACTGGCGCAGCTGCACGAGCTCGGCGCCGCCGGGAGGTGCGCCCGGCGCGATGCCCTCGGTGGCGCCCAGCCCGACCGCCAGCTGGTAGAAGCCCAGCTGGGCGTGCCGCTCGACCTCCTTGCCGCTGACCTTGCCGGTGCCGGTCTTCAGGTCGACGACGTGCACGGCGCCGGCCTCGTCGACCTCGACCCGGTCCATCGACCCACCGAGGCGGACGGCCCGCCCGTCCACGACCGCCGATGCCTCGAAGTCGTACTCGGCCGCGAGGGCCCGGCGACCGTGCGCGTCGTGCCACGTGACGAAGCGGTGCAGGGCGGCCCGCGCCTCCTCGCGTTCGCGGTCGGCGATCCACGGGGCGGCGTGGTCCAGCCGCGCCCAGACCGCGTCGACCTGGGCGTCCAGCACCTCCAGGTCCGCGGGCAGCCGCCCGGCGACGACCTCTGCCGCGATCGCGTGCACGACCGAGCCGAACCCCTGGGCCGCGGACGTGCCGCTGGATCCCTTGGCCTCGTGCGACAGGAACCACTGCAGGGAGCACTCGGTGATGCCGCTGACGGTGCTGCCCGACATCGCCAACGGCTCGCCGGGATCGCGCAGCGGCTCGGCCGATGCCGTGGCCTCGACCAGGCCCCACCACCGGTCCGGATGGGCGGCGCGGGTCTGGCCGGACCCGCGGGCCGCGAGGGTCGCCAGCAGCTGCGCCACCCGGTCGCGGACGGCCGGGCTGTCGGTGGACTCCCCCATCCGGCGCAGGGCAGCGATCGATCCACGCAGCGACAGCGGCCGGACCGGCCGGGTGCGCGGGCTGCGGGCGGGCACCCGCTCCGCGCCGGAGTGCAGGTGCTCCCACAGCTCGGCGACGAACACCGACGGCTGTTCGGCGTCCTCGCGGACGTTCTCGACCGCCGTCACGACGAGCCGGCGACGCGCCCGCGTGCAGGCGACGTAGAACAGCCGGCGTTCCTCGGCCAGCAGCTCGCGCGGCGACGGCGGGAGCGTCTCGCCGTAGGGGCCGAGGCGGTCCGAGCGCAGGAACGAGCCGCGTCCCCGCGCGGACGGCCAGGTGCCCTCCTGGACGCCGGCGACCACGACCAGATCCCACTCCAGGCCCTTGGACCGGTGGGCCGTCATGAGCTGCACGGCGCGTCCGACCACGGGCCCCTGGGCGAGCGAGTCGGCCGGAATGGCCTGCGCGTCGAGCTCACGCACGAACGCGGCGACCGAACGGCGCTGCTGCCGGTCCTCGGTGCGTGCGGCCTGGGCGAACAGGGCACACACCGCGTCGAGGTCGTGATCGGCGCCAGCCGCCTCCTCACCGTCGCCGAGCGCTGCCTCGCGCAGCCGGCGGGGCCAGTCGGTGCCGTCCCACAGCGTCCAGAGCACCTCCTCGGGAGTGGCGTGGGAGGTGATCTGCTCGGCCGCGTGGTGCAGCAGCGCGGACACCCGCAGGGCACCCTGCGCGGCGACCGCCAGCGGCGAACCGGGACGGGCCGACAGCAGCCGCAGCTGGGCCGGGTCCTGCAGGCTGGCGGCCCGCAGCATCGCGGAGGGACGCGGGGCGTCCCCGTCCGCGGCGTCCGCCGTGCGCAGCGCCCGGCCGAGCCGCCGCAGTGCCGTGGCGTCGAGGCGTCCGAGCGGCCCGGTCAGGACCGTGTCGACGACGTCGACGGTCAACGGCCGGCCGTGCGCCAGGTCGTCCGCGACGCCGAGCGCCACCAGCAGCGTCCGGACGGCGGACTCGGCGCGCAGGGGCATCTCGTCACCGGCGACCTCGACGGGCACCCCGCCTGCGGCCAGCGTGCGGCGCAGACGCGTCAGCTGGCTGGAGGTCCGCACCAGCACGGCCATCTGCGACCACGGGACACCGTCGTCCAGGTGGGCCCGCCGCAGCATCAGCGCCAGGTGCTCGGCCTCGGCGGCGGGGGTCGCGAACGTCTCGACCTCGACCGTCCCGTGCTTGGGCTCGCGCGGCACGAGGCGGCGCAGCCCCGCATGGGCCCCGCCGTCGACCGCGCCCAGCACGCCCCGGTTGGTGATGATCGAGCCGGCGGCCGCCGAGATGCGCGCCCCGTAGCGGCTCGTGCGGGTCAGCGTGATCTGCGGCGCGGGCCGCCCGCCGGCGGTGCGGAAGCGGTCGGGGAACTCGATGATGCCGCGCACGTCCGAGCCGCGGAAGCCGTAGATCGACTGGTACGGATCGCCGACCACCACCAGATCGCGTCCCTGGCCGGCGAGCAGCTGGAGCAGCTCGACCTGCAGCGGGTCGGTGTCCTGGTACTCGTCGACGACCACGAGCCGGTACCGCGAGCGCACCTCGTCACCGCGCGCGGGATCACGCAGCAGCTGCACCGCCTGGTAGACCAGATCGGTGTGGTCGATGACATTGGCCAGCGAGGAGACCTCGGCGTACTCGCGCAGGAACTGCGCCGCGGCCGACCACTCGTCGCGTCCGGACGCCGCGGACACCCGGGCGAGATCCTCCGGGTCCATGTCCAGCGAGCGGGTCGCGGCGATCAGTCGTTGCATCTCGGCGGCCAGGCCCCGGGTCTGCAGCGCCGGGCGCATGAAGTCGGGCCACCGGCGCGCGTCGCCGTCCCGGATCAGGTCGGCGATCATCGCCTCGTGCTCGGCGGCGCTCAGCAGCCGCACCGGCTCGGCGTACGACTCCGGGTCGAGCGCCTCACGCACCAACCCGTAGCAGAAGGAGTGGAAGGTCATGGCCGGCGTGGACGCGGTGGTGCGCGCGAGCCGGCGCGCGATGCGCGACTTCAGCTCGTCGGCGGCCTTGCGGCTGAACGTCAGGACCAGGATCTGCTCGGGCGCCACCCCACGGGCGACCCGGTCGGCGACCACCTCGACCAGTGTCGACGTCTTGCCCGCGCCGGGCCCTGCCAGCACCAGCAGCGGGCCGCCCGGGTGCTCCACGACGGAACGCTGCTCGTCGTCCAGCGTCGGGACGTACGGGGGCGCGGCAGCAGGCGCCTGCAGCACGTACTCGGTAGGCATGACCCCATCCCATCAGACGGGTCCGACACTCACTCGTGGAACGTCCACAGAGCCTGTCGCATGTCGACCGCCGAGCCACTGGCCCGCATCGGGGTGCCCTCCTCGGCGTAGTGCTCCTGCGCGCCGATGCCGTGCGCCGCGGTCAGGCTGCCGTCGGCACGGACGACCCGCCACCAGGCGACCGCGCCGCCCTCCATCGCCATGACGCGGCCCACCTGACGGGGGCCGCCCTCGCCGAGGATCTCGGCGATCGCCCCGTACGACAGGACCTGGCCGGGCGGGATCCGCTCGACCAGGTCCAGGACCCGTTCCGTGAACTCAGCGTTCATGGCACCCCTACCCGCTGAGTGCGACGTTTGCGACGCGGGCGCCGCGGGGACGGGCGCAGAAACGTCGCACTCAGCGGGGTGGTGGGTCAGTAGGTGGGCTGGCTCGGGTCGATCTGGTTGACCCAGGCCACGACACCGCCACCGACGTGGACGGCGTCCTTGTACCCCGCGCCCTTGAGCACGGCCAGCGCCTCGGCCGAGCGGACGCCCGACTTGCAGTGCAGGACGATCTGCTTGTCGTTGGGCAGCTGCTCGAGCGCCTTGCCGTTGAGGAACTCGCCCTTGGGGATCAGCACCGAGCCGGGGATCTTGTTGATCTCGTACTCGTTCGGCTCACGCACGTCGACCAGGACGAAGTCACGGCCCCCGTCGCCCCGCTCCTTCAGCCAGCCGTCCAGCGTCGCCACCGAGATCGTCGAGTCGGCTGCCGCATCGGCGGCCTCGTCGCTGATCGCTCCGCAGAACGCCTCGTAGTCGCTCATCAGCTCGGTCGGCAGGACACCGTTGGGGTCACGACGGATCTTCAGCGTCGAGTACCGCATCTCCAGCGCGTCGTAGACCATCAGACGGCCGATGAGCGGATCACCGATACCGGTGATGAGCTTGATCGCCTCGGTCACCATGATCGAGCCGATCGAGGCGCACAGGACGCCCAGCACGCCGCCCTCGGCGCACGACGGGACCATGCCCGGCGGCGGCGGCTCGGGGTACAGGTCGCGGTACTGCGGTCCCTCCTGGGCCCAGAACACCGACACCTGACCCTCGAAGCGGTAGATCGAGCCCCAGACGTACGGCTTGCCCAGGATGACCGCGGCGTCGTTGACCAGGTAGCGGGTCGCGAAGTTGTCGGTGCCGTCGACGATCAGGTCGTACTGGCTGAAGATCTCGAGCACGTTGTCGGTGTCGAGACGCTCGTTGTGCACGATCACGTTGACGTACGGATTGGTCTCCGCGACCGACGCGGCGGCCGACTCGGCCTTCGGCTTGTCGATGTCGGACTGGCCGTGGATGATCTGGCGCTGCAGGTTGGACTCGTCCACGACGTCGTCGTCGATGATGCCCAGCGTGCCGACACCGGCCGCGGCCAGGTACAGCAGCGCGGGGCTGCCCAGTCCGCCGGCACCGATGACCAGGACCTTGGCGTTCTTGAGACGCTTCTGACCGGTCATCCCGACGTCGGGAATGATGAGGTGGCGGCTGTAACGGCGCACCTCGTCGATCGTGAGCTCGTCTGCGGGTTCCACGAGTGGGGCGACCACGGGTTCTCCTCTGGTACGTGCGTAGTGCACGGCATAACGCCGCGTACGGTCCCCATTGTTCCCGGTCCCCGCACAACCGCCGCCGCCCGTCCGCATCATGGGCCAGCCGCTAGGGTGAGGACGTGACCGAAGCCATTCCGATGCGTCCGCGCACCAGCCGTCTGCCGCGCACCGCGCGCCGGGCCCAGCTGCTCGAGGTTGCCCTCGAGGTGTTCGTCGAGCAGGGATACCACTCCGCGTCGATGGACGAGATCGCCGAGCGTGCCGGGGTCTCCAAGCCGGTCCTCTACCAGCACTTCCCGGGCAAGCTCGACCTGTACCTGGCGCTGCTGGAGACCTCCTGCGACACCGTCATCGAAGGCGTCCGGACGGCTCTGGCCTCGACGCAGGACAACCGCAAGCGCGTCCAGGCCACGATGGAGCTCTGGTACGACTACGTCGCCGACCAGGGCGCCGCGTTCCGCCTGGTGTTCGAGTCCGACCTGACCAGCGACCCGTCCGTGCGCGAGCAGGTCGACCGGGTCGTCGAGGAATCGGCAGCCCTCGTCGCCGAGGTGATCCGCGAGGACACCGGCCTGCCGCTGGCCGCATCCCACCTGCTCGCCGTGAGCCTGGTCGGCATGGGTCACGTGGGAGCGCGCAACTGGCTCTCGCAGGACTCGAGCCTGACCCGCAGCGAAGCAGTCCAGCTCGTCGCCGGCCTCGCCTGGCGAGGTATCGGCGGATTTCCCCGCAACGAAGATGACAACATCCAAGGAGTTGAGTGACCGTGGAGGTCAAGATCGGCGTGCAGTACGCGCCTCGTGAGCTGTCCGTGTCGACCGAGCAGGAGCCGGCCGCCGTGCTGGCGCAGCTCGACGACGCGCTGAAGAACGGCACCGTCTTCACCCTGACCGACACCAAGGGACGCACCGTGGCGGTCCCCGCCGAGAAGGTCGCCTACCTGGACTTCACCTCGGACGCCGGCCGCAAGGTCGGCTTCGGGCTGGCCGCCAGCGAAGCGGTCACCGCCAACAGCTGAGCCCTTCGCCCCTTGGGCTTGTCGAAAGGCCCTTTCGACAAGCTCAAGGGGCGTTTGCTCGCTCAAGGGGCGTTTGCTTGCTCAAGGGGCCTTTCGACAAGCTCAAGGGGCCTAGGCGGCGAGGCCGAGCTTTTCCATGCGGGCCGCGTGGGCCTCGGTGAGGCGGGTGAACATCCGGCCGATCGCGGCCAGGTCCATGCCCGGGTGGTCGACGCCGCCGACGAGCACGGTGCTGAGCGCATCACGCTCGGCCACGACCATCTGCGCCTGGCTGAGCGCCTCACCCATGAGCCGGCGCCCCCACAGCGCGAGGCGGCCGCCGAGACGGGGGTCCTGCTCGATCGCCGCGCGGATCGCCTCGACGACGAACTCCGAGTGCCCCGTGCCGCTCAACGTCTCCAGCACCAGCTCGCGGGTCTCGGCGTCCAGGTAGGCGGCGATCTCGCGGTAGAAGTCCGCCGCCAGGCCGTCCCCCACATAGGCCTTGACCAGCCCCTCCAGCCAGTCCGACGGCTTGGTGTGCTGGTGGTAACGCTCGAACGTGGCGGCGAACGGCCGCATGGCCTCGAACGGGTCCTCACCGATGGCGACCAGGTGGTCGCGCAGCTTCGCGAAGTGGCCGAACTCGGCCGACGCCATCGCGGCGATCTCGACCTTGAGGCGCAGATCGGGGGCCATCTTGGCGTCCTCGGCCAGCCGTTCGCACGCGCTGATCTCGCCGTAGGCAAGCAGGCCGAGCAGCTCCAGCACGCCGGTGCGGTACACCGGATCGTCGACCGTCGACGGGGGCGGGACGTCATTGAGGACCATGCTTGGCAGCGTAGCGCGTGGCGACGGCCCGTCAGCCGGTAGACTGGAAGCAGAAATCCCACGAATCTGAAGAATTCGAGAAGACCCTGACTACGTTCAAAGATCTGGGCGTCACGCCCGAGATCGCCGACGCGCTGATCGCCGTCGGCATCGAAGAAGCTTTCCCGATCCAGGAGATGACGCTCGGCGTCGCACTCCAGGGCACCGACCTCATCGGCCAGGCACGCACCGGCACGGGCAAGACGCTGGCATTCGCCATCCCGGTCATCCAGCGCATCTCGCTGCCTGCCGACGCCGATTACGACGAGGAGCTCGCCGGCAAGCCGCAGGCCCTCATCGTGGCGCCCACGCGCGAGCTCGCGATCCAGGTCGCCAGCGATGTCGCCGTGGCCTCCAAGGGCCGCGGCACCCGCAACCTGACGATCTACGGCGGTGTTCCCTACGAGTCGCAGCTCGACGCCCTCACCGCCGGCGTCGACATCGTCGTCGGAACCCCCGGTCGTCTGCTCGACCTGGCCAACCGCGGCGCGCTCGACCTGTCGCACATCCGCACGCTGGTGCTGGACGAGGCCGACGAGATGCTCGACCTGGGCTTCCTGCCCGATGTCGAGTCGCTGCTGGCCAAGACGCCCGAGTCGCGCCAGACGATGCTGTTCTCGGCGACCATGCCCGGCGCGATCGTCGGCCTGGCGCGCAAGCACATGCGCCACCCGATGAACATCCGTGCGGAGTCCGGTGACGACGACAGCCAGATGGTGCCCGCGACGGCGCAGTTCGTCTGGCAGGCGCACGACATGGACAAGCCCGAGATCGTCGGCCGCATCCTGCAGGCCGAGGACGTGGGCCGCGTCATCATCTTCACCCGCACCAAGCGCACCGCGCAGCGGGTCGCCGACGAGCTGATCGACCGCGGCTTCCCCGCGTCGCCGCTGCACGGCGACATGGCCCAGCCGGCCCGCGAGAAGGCGTTGACCCGCTTCCGCGAGGGCAAGATCGACATCCTGGTCGCCACCGACGTCGCCGCCCGCGGCATCGACGTCGCCGGCATCACGCACGTCATCAACTACAACTGCCCCGAGGACGACAAGACGTACGTCCACCGCATCGGTCGCACCGGCCGTGCCGGCGCCTCCGGCATCGCCGTGACCTTCGTCGACTGGGCCGACATCACCCGCTGGAAGCTCATCAACAAGGCCCTCGGCCTGCCGTTCGACGAGCCGCAGGAGACCTACTCGACGTCCGAGCACCTGTTCCACGACCTGGGCATCGACCCGAACGTCAAGGGACGCCTGAAGCCGGCAGCCCCCCGCGAGCCCAAGAAGGACGACGACCGCGGTGGTCGTTCGCGCAGCGGTGGCGGACGTGGCGAAGGCGGCGGACGTGGCGAGGGCGGCGGACGCAAGGGTGGCTCCCGCGGTGGCGACCGCAACGGCGGACGCTCCGAGGATCGCGGCGGACGGCAGAAGTCATCGGGCGGCGGCAAGCCCGCGGTGACCGAGGACGCCCCGGCGCCCCTGCCCACCGGCGAGGACGCGCCCCGCCTCCGCAAGCGCACGCGGAGCCGCACCCGCGGCAGCCAGCGGGCCGGCAGCGCCGAATAGCCCGTCAGGAACAAGAGAATCTGGGTCTGTCCGCACCACTGCGGACGGACCCAGATTTCTTTGTCCCCGGCCCGGGTCAGGGAGTGACGACGACCCGGGTGCCGACGGGGGCGAAGTCCCACAGGGCGATCGCGTCGGGCTTCCACTGGCGCACGCAGCCCGCCGACAGCGGCGTGCCGAGCTGGGCCCGGGTCTGCTCGAGCTTGCCGGAGTTGTCGCGCGGCACGGAGTGGAAGCCGATCGGCTCGCTGAATCCTGTCGCGAAGCGGACGAAGTACTCCATCGTCCCGCTGGCGTCGAACGCCGTGGCGTGGCGCGTCTTCGACTGGACGGTGTACGAGCCCGGCTCGAGGTTGTCGAAGCGGCTGCCCGACACCGCATAGGTGCGCTCGGCCGTGCCGTCGGAGCGCACGAGCCAGACCCGCTGGTCGCTCTGGTCGAACACGATTCGCCGCCCTGTCCCCGATCCGGCCGGCACGGCTGGATCGGGTTGCGGCACGGGCGGAGGAGCCTGGACGACCGGCGGCTGGACCCACGACGGGGACGCCTCAGCGAGCACCGTCGCCACCGTGGACGTCGCCGGCGTACCGGCCGTCGCGGCCCCGGACATCAGCTGCGGCACCACGGCCACGGCGGTGGCACCGGCCACGATCGTGACGCCGAGCGCGAGTGCGACGCGGTTCACGCCCCCGCGGCTGCGGGTGGTGCGATGCTCGGCGCGGTGCTTGGACACGTCCTCATTCTACGGCGGGGACAGGATCGCTCGCCTCGGCCGGGCACCGGCGCAGAGGCTCAGGGCGCCAGCAGGCCTGCGGCGACCTGCCGGTAGGCATCGGCGCCCTTGTGGCTGGACGCCGTCGAGAGGACGGAGCGGCCGAACGCGGGCGCCTCGGCGAACCGGATCGTCTTGGGGATCGGCGGTGTGACGACGGGCAGCCCGTACGTGTCGCCGATGGCCTGCAGGACGTTCTGGGCGTGCTTGGTGCGACCGTCGAACATCGTGGGCAGCACCCCCCAGATCTCCAGCTTGGGATTGATGAACTGGCGGACGTCATGGATCGTGTCGAGCAGCTGGCCGACACCGCGGTGCGACAGCGTCTCGGCCTGCAGCGGGATCAGCACCCGCTGGGCGGCGGACAGTGCACCGACGGTCAGCACTCCCAGCGTGGGCGGGCAGTCGATCAGGATCCAGTCGTAGTCGTCGGCGATCTTGTCCAGCGCGACCCGCAGGCGCTGCTCGCGGCCGGTGCGGCCGACGAGGCTCTCCTCGGCCTGGGTCAGCGTGATGTTGGCCGGCAGCAGGTGCATCCCGTCATCGGTGATGACGATCGCGTCATCGGCCTGCTTGGTGCCCAGCAGCACCTGGCCGACCGTGACGTCCAGGTCCTCGGGGTCGATGCCCAGCGAGAACGTCAGGCTGCCCTGGGGGTCGACGTCGACCAGCAGGACCCGCTGCCCGGCCTCGACCAGCGCTGCCCCGAGGGACACCACCGTGGTCGTCTTGCCGACCCCACCCTTTTGGTTCGTCACCGCGATCGTCGTCGTCACGATCGCCATTGTGTCATTGATGACACCTGTGGGGACCCCGTCAGCGCGGGGGTTTGGCATGCTTGGTGCATGACACGTCGCGCCCTGGTCACAGGAGCAACCTCGGGCATCGGCCACGCCTTCGCCGTCGAGCTGGCCAAGCGTGGTCACAACCTGGTCATCGTGGCCCGGACGACCGATCGGCTCGAGTCCGTGGCCGCCGAGATCCGCACCAAGTACCGGGTGGACGTCGGCGTCGTCACCGCAGATCTGTCCACCCTCGAGGGCATGCAGACGGCCGCCAACGCGCTGACCGACAGCGCCCAGCCGGTGGACCTGCTGGTCAACAACGCGGGGGCCTCGCTGGCCGGCTGGTTCGGGACGACCGACATCGCCGACGAGGACAGCCAGCTCAATCTGCTCGTGCGCGCCCCGATGCACCTGATGGACGCTGCGATCAAGACCATGGCCGGACGTGGCGGAGGCCAGATCATCAATGTCTCCAGTGTTGCGGCCTTCACCCCGCGCGGTGTGTACTCCGCGCACAAGGCGTGGCTGCTGAACCTGTCGCGGTGGGCGGACGTCCACTACGACGACGTCAACATCTCCGTGCAGGCGCTGTGCCCCGGGTTCGTGCGCACCGAGTTCCACCAGCGCGGCGACATGGACGTCTCGGACGTGCCCCGCTGGATGTGGCTCAAGCCCGAGCAGGTCGTCAAGGCGTCCCTGACCGATCTCGCCCACGACCGCGCCGTCTCGATCCCCTCGCTGCGCTACAAGTTCCTCGCGTTCCTGGCCCGCCACCTGCCCGCGGGCGTCGTGACCCGGGCCGCCAAGCGAGGACGGTGAACCGATGAGCGTCCCCCGGACCCTGCAGCTGCCTCCCGGCGTCACCAAGTCGTTCGAGCTCGGGGGTCTGCACGGCGACGTCGCGATGTTGTCGGCCAAGGCGATCGGGCCGAGCAAGGGCAAGGTGCTGCTGATCCCCGGCTGGACCGGCAGCAAGGAGGACTTCCTGCCCCTGCTGCCGCTGCTCGCGGCGGCCGGGTACGACGCGACGGCTTACGACCAGGCCGGCCAGTACGAGAGCGATCCGGGCGACGACTACACCCTGGAGAGCTATGCCCGGGGCGCCTTGCGGCTGGCGCAGATGGACAGCTCCCGCACGCACCTGCTGGGGCACTCGTTCGGCGGGCTCGTCGCCCAGCAGGCCGCCCTCATCGACCCTCCACAGGTGCGGAGCCTGAGCCTGCTGTGCTCCGGTCCCGGGGCGCTCGGCGACTCCCCCACGCGTCCGCTGCGGCGGGTCGTCGACGCGATCGGCAAGGTCCCGCTGCTGCAGATCCACCAGCTGCGCGAGCAGGGCATCAAGCGTCCCGCGCAGATCACCGCGTTCCTGGCCAAGCGGTTCACGGCCAACGATCCACGGTCGCTGCGCGCGATGACCCAGCTGCTGATCGACGCGCCCGATGTCGTCGACGCGGTCCGCGCCACCGGCGTCCCCACGTGGGTCGGCCGTGGCACCGACGACGACGCGTGGCCACACGACGTCCAGGAGATGATGGCGAAGCGCCTCGGCACCGAGATCGCGGTCGTCCCCGACTCGGCCCACTCCCCCGCGGTCGAGAACCCCGAAGCACTCATGCAGGCCTGGCTACCGTTCCTGGAGGCGCACTGATGGCACACTTCACCCGCGGATTCACCGGACGTCCACGTCGCGGCGGCAACGACCGGCTGCCGCCCGGCCAGTACGACACCGGCGAGAGCTGGCCGACCCTCACCGCCGAGCTGACCCCGACGATCGACGTCGACGAGTGGACCATGGCCGTCGACGGCCTGGTCGACACGCCCACGACCTGGGACTGGCGCGGCATCCACGCCCTCCCGCCGTCCAGCTACTTCGGCGACATCCACTGCGTCACGACCTGGTCGAAGTTCGACACGACGTTCAGCGGGGTCAGCGTCGATGCCCTGCTGGACGTCGCCGGCGTCAAGCCCGAGGCGACGCACGTCTTCGCCACGTCGACCACCGGCTACACGACCAATTTGCCCTTGGCCGACGTTACCGGCGGCAAGGCGTGGATCGTGTGGGACTTCGACGGCAAGCCGCTGCCCCCCGAGCACGGCGGACCGGTGCGGCTGCTGGTCCCGCACCTGTACTTCTGGAAGTCGGCGAAGTGGATCACGCGCCTGGAGCTGCGCGATCACGACGAGCCGGGCTTCTGGGAGCGCAACGGCTACCACGACCGCGGCGACCCGTGGCTCGAGCAGCGCTACCAGGGTGACGCGTGAGCGACCTGACGCAGGAGACCACCAGCGCTGTCGCCAGCAGCTGGACGACGGGCACTGTCCGGGAGGTCGAGCACCTCGGCGAGAACTTCGTCAAGCTGCGCCTGGAGGTCGCCGACCGCCACGACCACGTCCCCGGACAGCACTACGTCGTGCGCCTGCGCGCGCCCGACGGGTACACCGCGCAGCGCTCGTACTCCATCGCATCGGATCCGGCCGATCCGCTGGTCGAGCTGATGGTGGAGTGCCTTCCGCGCGGCGAGGTGTCCGGCTTCCTGCACGATGTCGTCGAGGTCGGCGACGAGCTGGAGGTCCGCGGTCCGATCGGGCGCTGGTTCGTGTGGGGCGGCACGACGCCGTCGCTGTGCGTCGCGGGCGGCTCGGGAGTCGTCCCGTTCGTCTCGATGATGCGGTACGCCCGGCGCACCGGCACCGAGCACCTGCTGCGGGTCGTCGCCTCGGCCCAGACCCGGCAGAAGCTGCCGTACGTCGAGGAGCTCGAGGAGTTCGGCGCCTTCATCGCGCTGACGCGGGAGAACCAGCCCCTGCCGGACGGTTCGGAGCGGGTCGCGGCACACATCTACCCCGATGAGCTCGTGCCGCTGGCCGAAGGTGTCGAGCGGGCCTACGTCTGCGGCTCGGTGGGCTTCGTCAGCTTCGTGGGACGCAGCCTCGGCGAGGCCGGTGTCCGCAGCGACACCGTGCGCGTCGAGCAGTTCGGGCCGACCGGCTAGCTGGACGGTTACCTGGAATCACAGGATCCACTCCGCAATCAATGGCACACCCATCAGCCGGCTGAACAACCTGCCTGGACATCACAGCTAGCCGAACAGCCGCTCGAACTCCTCGGGCGCTGTCGTGCGGGCGCCCAGGTGGAACTCCGGGCCCTTGCCAGTGCCGTGGTAGTCGCTCGAGCCGGTCACGGCGAGGCCCAGGTCGGCGGCGATCGCGCGCAGCTCGGCTCGCACCTCCTCGGAGTGGTTGACGTGGTCGACCTCGATGCCGCCGAGCCCCTGCCGCGCGAGATCGGCGATGACGTCGGGGCTCAGCACCCGCCGCCCCTTGCGGGCCCAGGGGTGGGCCAGCACCGTGACGCCGCCCGCGTCCCTGACCAGCCCGATGGCATCGGCCAGCGGTGTGCCGTACCGCTCGATGTAGACCGGCCCGTTGTCGTAGAGCCAGTCACGGAACGCCTCGTCCCGGTCGGCGACGTAGCCGGCCGCGACCATCGCGTCGGCGACGTGCGGACGGCCCGATGCCGCGGCGCTGCCCGACTGGGCTGTGACGTCGTCGACGGTCAGCGGCATGCCGTGCTCGGCGAGCTTGCGGACCAGGCCGGGCAGGCGGTCGTCCCGGCCGTCGAGGACGCGCTGCAGCTCTGCGAGCAGCGCCGGATCGGTCGGGTCGAAGCCGTACCCGAGCAGGTGGACGCTGGTCCCCTCGCGCATCGTGGAGATCTCGATGCCACGCACCAGGGTGATGCCGACCCGGTCGGCAGCCTGCTGCGCCTCGTCCCAGCCGGCGGTCGAGTCGTGATCGGTGATCGCCACGACGTCCAGCCCCGCGATCTTGGCCTTCTCCACCAGCTCCGTGGGGGTGTCGGTGCCGTCCGAACGATTCGAGTGGGTGTGGAGATCGATGCGCACGACGTCAGGCTATCGGCCGCGCAGGACTTCGTCCCCTGCCCCGGGGACGCGCCGCACGGCAGAGTCGAGCGCTGGGCAGCCCCCAGTTCCCCGACCCGGCAGGTAGGCATCTGACATGACACGCACCCGGTCCTCGCGTCTGGTGGCCGTCGTGACCATCTGCACCTTCACGGTGCTGGGTCTGGCGGCCTGCGACTCGTCCAGTGACAGCGACGGCGACACCCGCACCTCGTCGACGCCGACCCCGACGTCCGACGGCCCCACCGCAGAACAGGGCTCACGGACCAGCGAGGACGCGGCCGAGCTGGCCGCACAGGTCAGGAGCAAGTTCAAGCAGCAGGTCTACGAGGACTCCAAGACCGGCTCGTCGCTGCCGTACAACATCTTCCTGCCCGATGGGTACGACTCGTCCAACGAGTACCCGCTGGTGCTGTTCATCGCCGACTCCAGCTTGGTGGGTCAGGACGTCAAGGCACCGCTGTCGCAGTACGGGGCACTGGTGTGGGCCAGCGATCGGGACCAGCAGCGGCAGAAGAGCATCGTGGTCGTCCCGGAGTACCCCAGCGTCATCATCGACGACCAGGAGTCGTACACGACGTCGGAGTACGTGGAGCTGACCGCGCGACTCATCGACGATCTCGAGGACAGGTACGAGGTGAACGACAACGCGATCTACGGCACCGGGCAGTCGATGGGCGCCATGGCGATCCTGTACCTGGCCGCCGAGCATCCCGACCTGTTCGCCGCCGAGCTCCTGGTCTCGGGTCAGTGGGACAAGGAGCAGCTGGGCGGCCTGACCGAGCAGAAGTTCTTCTACATCGCTGCGGGCGGCGACTCGCGGTCCACGGGCGGCCAGAAGGACCTGCAGGAGCTGCTGGACGAGGCCAAGGTCCCCTACGGCACCGCCACCTTCGACGCGACCTGGTCCGAGAGCAGGCTCGACGCCGCGGCGCAGAAGCTGTTGGACGACGGGTACAACGCACACTTCGCGACCTTCAAGACCGGCACGGTGCTCAGCGCCGCCGGACAGGACGCCGGCGGCACCGGCCAGGACGCAGGGGCCGCCGAGCACATGGCGTCCTTCGAGCCGGCCTACAAGATCCCCGCGGTGCGCGACTGGCTGTTCGCGCAGGTCAACGACTGACGGCGCCGAACCCGGCTGCGCCTACTGCTGGGCCGAGACGTTCCACCGTCGGACGACCGGGGTGCCGCGGTCGTCGCCGAGCACCGAGATCGTGGCGGTGTCCAGGTCGAACATCCGTCCGCCGGCGACCTCGAGGCCGAGCCACCGGGCCGCCAGGACGCGCAAGGAGTGCCCGTGGGCGAACACCAATGTGCGGCCGTCGACCGCGCGCGCCCGCTGCACGACCCGGTCGAGGCGCGCGGCGACCTCGGCCGCGGACTCACCACCGGGGCTGTCGTGCGTCCAGACCGACCAGCGGGGCACGCTCTCCTGGATCTCCGGCGTGGTCATGCCCTCGTAGTCGCCGTAGGCCCACTCGGCCAGGTCCTCGTCGGGCTCGGCCGAGGCGAAACCGGCCAGCTCGGCAGTACGCCTGGCTCGCTTCCGGGGGCTCGTGAGCACCTGGGCGAAGTCGACCCGCGACAGCGGGGCGGCCAGGCCCTCGGCCACCGCCTCGCCGTTCGCGGTGAGCTCGAGGTCGGTGACCGACGTGTGCTGGCCGTTCATGCTCCAGGCGGTCTCGCCGTGGCGCACGAGCCACAGCTCGTGCAGCTCGTGCGAGGGCATGGTCATCGCGGCACGAGCGCCCAGTAGTCGAGATCGAGCAGGACGCCCGGCGCGTACTTGCCGGTCCCTCCTGAGCCTGTCGAGGGGTCGCCGTCACGCAGCGTCATCGACTCGTCGCGCCCCTTGGTCGCCACGAGCCGCAGGCGCAGCGCGCCGACACCGGGGGCGGCCGTCTCGGCCTTGTCGAGCACCTCCGACCACGCGTACACCGTGTCGCCGGCGAAGGCAGGCGCGGTGTGCGCGCCGGCGTTGATCGCCGCGATGAGCTGCGCATTGGCCAGGCCGTTGAACGACAGCGCCCGCGCCATCGAGATGATGTGGCCGCCGTAGATCAGGCGCGTGCCGTCGGGGCGAGCCTCGGTGTTGAAGTGCACCTTGGCGGTGTTCTGCCACAGCCGCGTGGCCAGCATGTGCTCGGCGTCGGTCAGCGTGACGCCGTCGACGTGATCGATCTTCTCGCCGACCTCGTAGTCGTCCCAGCGGTGCGGCTCGCCGGCCGCGGCGAAGTCGTACGTCGTGAAGTCCAGCCCCTCCGGCAGCACCAGCTCCTCCGGAGCGACCACGGCGGCCAGCTCGGGCACGACCGTCTCCGGCGCGGGTGCCGCGGCGTCCCGCTTGTGGACCATGACCCACCGGGCCCAGTCCAGGGCGATCTCACCGCGCTGGTTCGTGGCGGTCGATCGCACGTACACGACCCCGGTGCGGCCATTGGAGTTCTCCTTGAGGCCGATGACCTCCGACGCCGTGCTCAGGGTGTCCCCCGGGACGACGGGACGGTGGAACCGGCACTCGGCGTAGCCGAGATTGGCCACCGCGTTCAGCGACACGTCCGGGACGGTCTTGCCGAAGGCGATGTGGAAGGCGATCAGGTCCTCGACCGGCGCGGGATCCAGACCCACCGATGCCGCGAACTGCGCCGACGACGGAATCGCGAACCGGGTCGGGTACAGCGCACCGTACAGAGCCCGATCACCCTCGGTGACGGTGCGCGGCGTGGCGTGCTCGAGCACCTGCCCGACCTTGAAGTCCTCGAAGAAGTGGCCGGGATTGGTCTTGGTCATGCGGTTCCTCTGGATGTCTCAGGCGAAGGGATTCTGGGCGGGGTTGCCGGGCATCTCGGCCAGCAGGGCCGTGCCGTCGGCCAGGAACTTGTGCTCGACGAGCACCTCGTACTTGGTCGCGACGACCTTCTGGACCGAGCTGAAGTCACGCTGCCCGCGGGTCGCGGCATAGCCGAACGCGCCGGAGATCAGGCCAAACACGATGCCGAAGGCGATACCGCCCAGGATCGTACCGATGACCGAGCCGGGCTCGGCGAAGATGCTCAGGATCGCGCCGATCAGCAAGCCCAGCCAGGCGCCGGACGCCGCGCCGGCCGACAGCACCTTGGCCCACGTCAGGCGACCGGTGACCCGCTCGACCTGTTTGAGCTCGGTGCCGACGATCAGCACGTTCTGGACCGGGAAATCATGGTCGGACAAGAAGTCGACCGTCTTCTGGGCGTCTGCGTACTGGTCATAGACACCCAACGACTGCGGGTACTCGAGCTCGAAGATTCCGTTCTGGGCGGGGGGCATGGCCCCAGCGTAGACGCCTCGGGACGCCGTGGGACGGCGCGAGGCCCCGGACTCGTCCGGGGCCTCGCGCTTCGGCGGGTGCGTGCTACTTCACGCGGACCTTCAGGACCTTCATGGTCGACCCGATCTTGACGCCGAGGTTCCACTGCCTCTGGCGCTGCATGCCGTTCTGCATAGTCACCGACAGAGCCCAGCGGTTCTTGCCGGCCTTCTTGAAGGCGTGGTCACGCTTGAACGGCTTGCGCGGGGAGACCTCGGCGTCGTAGTAGACCGGGCGCGCCGAGCGGCCCGCCACGACCAGACGGTAGGACCGTCCCGCCGTGACCGTGTACACCCCGTTCGAGAACCGCGCACCGTCGATGTACACCCGCCGCGTCGTGTAGCTGACCGAGGTGCGGGCGGTGTTGCCAGCCCGGTCCTTGGCGATGGCGGTGACCGTCGTGCGGTCCCCTGTGGTCCGCCGGGACACCTTGCAGGACTGGACGCCCGACAGGGAGTCCGATGCGGAGCACCGCGCGGCGGGTGCCTGGCCCGCGTAGCTGCGCCCGGCCTTGACCTTGCTGACCTTCACGCGCGGGGTGGAGCGGTCGATCGCGATGCCGTCGACGCTCACGCTCGCCACGCCGCCGTCGGTCGAGGACACCGTGCGCGCGAGCGCCGGCGCGACGCCCTCGGCGCCGACCGTGACGGGCGACGGGCACGCAGACACCAGCGGCGCGCCGTTCGGCGTGCAGGTGAAGGTCACGGTGACGGGAGTGCGGTACCAGCCGGACGCCGCCCGGGGTGCCGCGCTGCTGAGCGATGCGGTGATGGCCGGGTCGTTGCGGGTCAGCGAGGTCGACGAGCCGGCGAAGTCGGCTGCGCCGGAGTAGCTCGCGGCCACCAGGCGGGACTGCCCGGCCGGGACCGCGTACGACAGCACGGCCTCGCCCGCGGCGACGGATGCGGTTCCCACCGACGTGCCGCCGACCATGAAGTCGACCGTCCCGGCGGGCAGACCGGCACCGGGTGCCGTGACGGCGATCTTCGCGACCAGCCGGTCGGGCTCGACGGTGAGGGTCGTGGTGGTCGCGGCCTGCCCGACCACGATCTCCTGGCGTGCCTGGGTCGCGGCAGCGTGGTCGCGGCTGCCGGCGCGATCGGCCACGACGGTGCACAGGCCCGCGTGGTCGAACGACACCACCCCAGCCGCCAGCGAGCAGGCGGCGCCCTCGACGCCCAGCGCGACCGGCTGTCCGCCCGCGCTGGTGGCGACGGTCGGCGTGTAGGTCGCCCCGACGACCGCGGCCGACGGGGTCGAGTCGAATGCCACGGTCTGCGCGGTCTTGGCGACCGTGATGGTCTCCTGCGCCGTCGGAGCCGCGTTGAACAGCGCGGTGCCGGCCTGGTCGGCCAGCACGGTGCAGGCCCCGGCGTGGTCGAAGGTGACGATCGCGCCCTTGATCGAGCAGACGTCCGCGCTGCCCGGGGCGAGCGAGAAGGTCACCGGCTCACCGGAGCCGCCACCTGTGGCGGTCACGGTGTAGGACGAGCCGATCGCGGCCGGATCGGGACGCGTCGACGTGATCGTGACCGTCTGGTCCGTCTTGACGACGGGCTCGTAGGCGACGACCTCGTAGTCACTGCTGTAGTTCAGGGCAGTGATGTCTCCGATGCGGTAGCCACCCAGGCCCGCGAGCGTGTGCAGGCACAGCCGCTCATCGCCCGTCAGCATGTCGCAGGTGCCCAGCTGCACCGGCGCGCCGGCCGGGGCGAAGCCCCACGACCACGCCGTCTTGTAGTACCACTCCGACCCGTTCACCAGATGGGTCTGAGCGCCTCCGCCGACCTGCGGGGCGATCGCCTCGGCCCGAGGGGCGGCTGCCGCGAGCAGCAGGGTGTCGCTGCCGGTAGCCCGCCCGGCGAGCAGGATGTAGGGGCCGTCGCACGGGTCGAGGATCTTCTCGGCCGCCTCCCCGAACGGTGTGTCGAAGGTGCTGGAGTAGCACTGCTTCCAGCCGCCGCCGGTGACCGTCGACACCGGCACGTTCTTCTGTGGGCCGGACGGGTAGTAGGTGGGCGCGGGATCGGCGACGGCGGTCGCCGCCGGGGCCGTGACGACCGGAACGGCGGCGACCAGGAGCGCCGCGACGAAGGACGCGAGGACGCGTCGGGACAACATCATGAAAGGACCTCAAGACTCGCGAGCAGGGCTCGCGCCAACGACGGGGGAAGGCCGGTCACACTCAGACGGGCCACGCCATCGTAGGGGTCCAGGAAGCACACCGATGTAGTTTTGCCAACATCGGTCGAGCTCGGGCTCTTCTCAGAGCTTGTACTCCTTGAGCAGCGCGCGACCGATGATCATCTTCTGGATGTCGGACGTCCCCTCGCCGATCAGCATGAAGGCTGCCTCACGGTAGAGCCGCTCGATCTCGTACTCCTTGGAGTAACCGTAACCACCATGGATGCGGAATGAGTCCTGGACGACCTCGTTGCAGTACTCCGAGGCGATCATCTTGGCCATGCCGGCCTCGACGTCGTTGCGCTTGCCGGCGTCCTTGAGACGGGCGGCCTTGACCACCATCGCGTGCGCGGTCTCGACCTTCGTGGCCATCTCGGCGATACGGAACAAGATCGCCTGGTGCTGCGCGATGGGCTTGCCGAACGTCTCGCGCTGCTGCGCGTAGGCCACGCCCAGCTCGAAGGCGCGGTTGGCGATGCCGACGGCGCGGGCGCCGACGTTGACGCGACCGACCTCGACGCCGTCCATCATCTGGTAGAAGCCCTTGCCGGGGACCCCACCGAGGATCTGGTCGGCGGTCGTCCTGTGCTTCTCCAGGATCATCTCGGTGGTGTCGATGCCCTTGTAGCCCATCTTGTCGATCTTGCCCGGGATCGTGATGCCCTGGGCCGTCTCGCCGAAGCCGGCTTCCTTCTCGATCAGGAACGTCGTCATGTTCTTGTAGACCGAGTCCTGGCCCTCGTCGGTCTTGACCAGGACGGCGACCAGCGTCGAGCTGCCACCGTTGGTCAGCCACATCTTCTGGCCGGTGATCTCGTAGCCGCCGTCATCGGTCTTGGTGGCCTTGGTGCTGATCGCCGAGACGTCCGAGCCGAGGCTCGGCTCGCTCATGGAGAAGGCGCCGCGCACCTCGCCGGTGGCCATCTTGGGCAGGTACTTGGCCTTCTGCTCGTCCGTGCCGTGCTGCATCAGCAGGTACGCGACGATGAAGTGGGTGTTGATGACGCCCGAGACGCTCATCCAGCCGCGGGCGATCTCCTCCACGACCAGCGCGTACGTCAGCAGCGACTCGCCGAGTCCGCCGAACTCCTCGGGGATCATCAGGCCGAAGATGCCCAGCTCCTTGAGCCCCTCGACGATGTCGGTCGGGTACTCGTCCTTGTGCTCGAGCTCGGTCGCGACCGGGATGATCTCCTTCTCGACGAACTGGCGGACCAGCTTCAGGATCTCCTGCTGATCCTCGGTGAGACCTTCGGTGCTGACAAGACGACCCATGAGGGAGGCTCCTCCGTTGCTGCGACGATGACCCGCCGACTGTACCCATTGGTAACCTCCGCGTCTCGTCCTGGTGACGCGCGCCACCCCGAGCAGGACCGGGTCAGTCGGCGAGGGCGGCCTCGGGCGGCGGACGCCGTACGACGACCAGCACGAGGCCGGCCAGGATGAGCGCCAGCCCGGCGTACACCCCCACGGGCGGCGTCTGGCCGAGGAAGATGCCGGCCAGCAGCGCGGCGCCCGGGACCTCCAGCAGCAGCAGGAGCGAGATCAGCCCCGGGCTCATGACCGCCAGCAGGTGGTTCAGCACCGAGTGCCCCAGCAGCTGGGCGCAGATCGTGACCCCGATGATCGCCAGCCAGGTGCGACCGGAGAAGTCGACCATCTCGACCTGGCCGACCAGGCACGCGCCGGCCAGCACGAGCGCGCAGATGCCGTAGCAGGCGACCGTGTACGACCCCGTCGAGACGCGTTCGCGCACCTGGCTGCCGGCGATCAGGTACAGCGCGGCGGTCAGGCCGCCCACCAGCGCCAGCAGGTCCCCGGTCAGCGCACGGGCGGACAGCGTGAAGTCGACGCCGGTGATGACCAGCACGCCGACGACCGCCAGCCCCATCCCGGCGACGACGGCGCGCGGCGCCACCTCTCCACGCAGCCGATCGATCACGACGACGAACACGACCTGCATGCTGACCATCGCGGTGGCCGCGGCGACGGACGTCATCTTCAGGGCGGTGACCCACGTGCCGAAGTGGGCGGCCAGCATCACGCCGGCGAACACGGTCGTCCGCCAGCCGCTGCGGCCGAGCGACCCGAGCTCACCCCGGGCCCGGGGGGCTGCGAAGGGCGCGACGGCCAGCGTCCCGAGCGCATTGCGCCAGAACCCGATCGCCAGGGCTGGTGCCGATGCCCCGGCCATCAGCGGGCCGGACGCCGAGACGCCGAGGATCGCCACGACGGCGAGGAGCGCGTTCACCCGATCAGTGTGCACGTGCCACGCTGTCGCCACGACACAGCGGCAGCGCTGGCTAGCCCCAGCTCTCCTCGAGCTCAGCCAGCGACGACTCCAGGTGCGTCAGCAGGCGCTGCAGGTGAGGGACGGACTTGCGGCAGCCGACGAGCCCGAAGTCCAGGTGACGGTCGCGGCTGGTCAGCGTGATGTTCAGCGCCTGGCCGTCCAGCACGATCGACGCCGGGTACATCCCGTCCAGCCTCGCGCCGTTGAAGTACAGCTGCTCCGTGGGTCCGGGCACGTTCGAGATGATGACGTTGAACGGCGGGCGGGTGTACCGGACGAATCCGGGCACGGGCGTCAACGCCAGCGGCAGCACCTGCAGCGCCGAGAACGCCAGGATCTGGGTCGGCGTCAGGTCGCCCATGATCTTCTTGGCCTGGCGCGAGGAGTAGGCGATCTCCTCCAGCCGGGTCGCGCCGTGCTCGTGGTCGGTGGCCAGGTTGACCACGATCGCCCCGGTGGCGTTGCCGGGTTCCGCGTCCTCGGCCGAGCCGGCCCGCAGCGCGAGCGAGACCGGCACCATCGCGGTCATCGGCTCGTCCGGCAGGGCGTGCTGCTCCAGGAGGTAGGTGCGCAGCGCCCCCGAGACCATGGCCAGCACGACATCGTTGAGCGTCGTGGCCGACGACTTCGCGACCTGCTGGATCCGCTCGATCTCCCACGACTGGGCAGCGAACCGGCGCGCTCCCCCGACCGAGCCGTTGAGCATCGTCTTGGGTGCGATCGGCAGTGTCACGTCCCCGTCGCGGACGATCTGGCCGGCGATGCGCAGCGACGCGGGCAGCAGCCCGGCGATCTCGCTGACCGCTCCTGCACCCGCCCGCAGGAGGCCGATCGGGTCGATGCCCCTGCTCGGCGCCCGGTCTGCGTCGCGGCTGCGGAGCGCCCACGGGGGCACGCAGTCACGGGCGTCCGGATCAGGGCTCAGCGAGCGTTGCATGAGGCGCAGGCCCGAGACGCCGTCCAGCATCGAGTGATGGATCTTGGTGTAGACCGCGATGCGCCCGTCGGCCAGCCCCTCGACCACGTGGGCCTCCCACAGCGGGCGGTGCCGGTCCAGCAACGACCCGTGCCAGCGTGAGGTGAGCTGCAGCAGCTCGCGGATCCGGCCCGGGTGCGGCACCGCGGAGTGGCGCACGTGATAGTCCAGGTCGAGCGTGGGGTCGACCTTCCACCACGTGCTGCCGCGCGACGCGACCGGCTCGGCGGGACGCTGGCGGAACAACGGCGACGTCTCGTGCGCGGTGAAGGCGTCCAGCATGTCGCGGACGAACTCCGGACCCGCGTCCGGCGGCGGTGAGAAGAGCTGGAGTCCCCCGACGTGCATGGGGTGCTCGCGGGACTCGGCGAGCAGGAACATCGAGTCGGTGGGCGGCATGAACGGCATTGAGCGGGTCCTTCTGCGGGAGTGACGTACCGAGAGTACGCTGTGAATGATGTGGCGCAAGTCACTTCCTGTGCAATAGTGAGCGCCGCTGCCACCCGGCGGCGCTCGGGAAAGGCAGGATCCATGGCACATCTGGCGCTCGCAGCCCGACCGACGTACGTCCGCGGCTCGAGCCTGAGGTCCAAGGTCCTCGGGCTCGGCCTGCGGCACACCCTGCGTCCTCTGCTGGGCCTGTGGGGCCATCTGCCGTTCGACGTCTTTCCGCCCAATGTCGTGGAGCACGCCGCCAAGCTGCTGCCGGTGCACGAGGGCACGATGTGGCGCACCATCGACCTGCCGACCACCACCAGCGAGTGGCTCCAGGCCAAGGGCGTCGACGAGATCAGCGGGGGCAACGACAAGGCGATCCTGTACTTCCACGGGGGCGCCTTCTTGACCTGCGGCCTCAACACCCACCGACGGCTCGTCTCGCGCATCTCGTATGCGGCCAAGCAACCGGTGCTCAACGTCGGCTATCGCCAGATGCCGTACGAGCCCATCAACGAGTCGGTCGCCGACGGCGTGGACGCCTTCGCGTGGCTGCTCGACCGCGGCTACCGCGCGGAGGACATCACGATCACCGGCGACTCGGCCGGCGGCTACCTGGCCTTCAGCGTCGCCCGAGCGGTCATCGACAAGGGCTGGGGGCGGCCGGCCGGCGTCGTGGCCCTCTCGCCGCTGCTGGACTTCGACCCCGCCGGCAAGAAGGCGCACCGCAATGCCGATCGGTGCCAGCTCTTCCCCCTGCACGCCGTCGCCAAGCTCACCGACGTGACGCTGCGCATGGACACCCGCCGTGGCATCACGACGGCGCGCGTCGACCCGGTCAACATGCCGCTGGCCGACATGCCGCCGGCGATGATCCACGTCGGCTCCCGGGAGGTCCTGATGGCCGATGCCGAGCTGATGGCCAACCGTCTGGTGTCGGCCGGGGTCCCCTGCGAGCTGCAGGTGTGGGAGAAGCAGATCCACGTCTTCCACGCGGCCGCGTCGTGGGTGCCCGAGGCGCGGCTCGCGATCGAGGAGATCGGCGCCTTCGTGCGGGGTCTGGCCGAGCGCGAGGTCCCGTCCAGCGCGGCGGCGCCGGTGGCCGCGGCGGTGCCGACGACCGACACGGCCGCGGCATCGGGCCTCTGACGGTCCCCGCTCCCCACTCCCGGGTAGCGCACGTGGCGTCCCCGCCGGACAATGAAAGCCACGAGGGAAGAGGCAGCCATGTCCAAGTCGCACCACATCGACGAGTCCGAGCTCGAGGTCCACTATCCCAAGAACGCCGCGGCGGGAATCACCGGCGTACGGGTCGCGCTGACGCGGTCGCTGGCCAACATGGGGGTGACCCGGTCGGCGCGGACGCTGCTCAAGCTCAACCAGACCGACGGCTTCGACTGCATGAGCTGCGCGTGGCCCGATCCCGACCCGGAGAACCGGCACACCGCCGAGTTCTGCGAGAACGGCGCGAAGGCCGTCGCCGACGAGGGCACCCGCAGCCGCGCCACGCCCGAGTTCTTCGCCCGGCACAGCGTCCGCGAGCTCGAGGCCCAGGACGACTACTGGCTCAACGAGCAGGGCCGCATCACCCACCCGATGGTCAAGCGCCCCGGCGCCACCCACTACCAAGCGATCCCGTGGGACGAGGCCTTCGGGCTGATCGCGGGGCACCTGAAGTCGATCGACCCCGACGAGGCCGTCTTCTACACCTCGGGCCGAGCCTCGAACGAGGCCGCCTTCTTGTACCAGCTGTTCATCCGCGCCTACGGCACCAACAACATGCCGGACTGCTCGAACATGTGCCACGAGTCCAGCGGCACCGCCTTGACCGAGTCGATCGGCATCGGCAAGGGCAGCGTGAGCCTGCGCGACATCTACGACGCCGAGCTGATCGTGATCGCCGGGCAGAACCCCGGGACGAACCACCCGCGCATGCTGTCGGCGCTGGAGATCGCCAAGCGCCGCGGCGCCAAGATCGTGTCGGTCAACCCGCTGCGCGAGGCCGGGCTGGTCAACTTCCGCAATCCGCAGGTCCCGCGTGGCGTCGTGGGACGGGGCACCGACATCGCCGACGTCCACCTGCCGATCCGGCTCAACGGCGACCTGGCCCTGTTCCAGGGCATCGGCTCGCTGCTGGTGGAGTGGGATGCCCTCGACCATGACTTCGTCGCCGAGCACACCGATGGCTTCGAGGAGTGGGCCGAGCACGTCCGGGCGGTGGACTGGCCGGTCATCGAGAGCACGACCGGCCTGACCCGGCAGCAGATCACCGAGGTCGCCGAGATGATCCGCGACTCGAACGCCACGATCTACTGCTGGGCGATGGGCCTGACGCAGCACCGCAACTCCGTGGCGACGATCAAGGAGATCGTCAACGTCGCCCTCGCGCGCGGCGACATCGGCAAGCGCGGCGCCGGGCTGTGCCCCGTCCGCGGGCACTCCAACGTGCAGGGCGACCGCACGATGGGCATCTGGGAGCGCGCCCCGGAGCACTTCCTGGACTCCCTGCAGGCCGAGTTCGGCTTCGACCCGCCGCGCGAGCACGGCCTGGACACGGTCGACGCGATCCGCGCGTTCCGCGACGACAAGGCATCGTTCTTCATGGGCCTGGGCGGCAACTTCGTCGCAGCGGCGCCCGACACCGAGGTGACGGCCAAGGCTCTGAAGAAGGCCGCGATGACGGTGCAGGTCGCGACCAAGATCAACCGCTCGATGCTCGAGTGCGGCGAGACCGCGCTGATCCTGCCCACGATGGGCCGCACCGAGAAGAACATGAGCGGCTCGGGCGAGCAGTTCATCACCGTCGAGGACTCGATGTCCGCGGTGCACGCCTCCCGCGGCGTGCTCGAGCCCGCCAGCCCCTACCTGCGCTCGGAGGTCGCGATCATCGCCGGCATCGCCGAGGCGACGATCGGCAAGCGTCACGGCATCGACTGGGCCGCGATGGCCGAGGACTACGACATCATCCGCGACCACATCTCGCGCGTCGTCGCGGGGTGCGAGGACTACTCGCGCAAGGCCGATCGTCCCGGCGGCTTCGTGCTGCCCCATCCGCCGCGGGACTCGCGGACCTTCGAGACCAAGACCGGCAAGGCGCACTTCGTCGCCTCGCCGCTGGAGGTCCTGCAGGTGCCCGACGGTCACCTGGTGCTGCAGACGCTGCGCAGCCACGACCAGTTCAACACCGTCATCTACGGCCTCAGTGACCGCTACCGCGGCATCGAGGACGGTCGCCGGGTCGTGTTCGTGCACCCCGACGACATCGTCACCCAAGGCTTCCACGACGGCGATCTCGTCGACATCGTGGCGCACTGGGAGGACGATGACGTCAAGCGCGTCGCCGAGGGATTCCGCATCGTCGCGTACGACACCCCCCGCGGGTCGTCGGCGGCCTACTACCCCGAGACCAATCCCCTGGTGCCGCTTGACTCGACCGCGACCGGGAGCAACCAGCCCAGCTCGAAGTCGGTCATCGTCCGGCTGGTTCCGGCGGGCACGGGCCAGGAGGCCGGCGCCGAGCAGGGTGCGTCGCAGGACAGCGTGGGCTCGGACGAGGGCCACAAGTCCGACCGGCAGCCGCGGCACCTGTCGTGACGGGCGCCGATCCGTACGATCTGCAGCGCTTCGTCGACGCCCAGGACAACGGCACCTACGAGCGCGCCGTCGCCGAGCTGCGTGACGGGCACAAGACGACGCACTGGATGTGGTTCGTCCTCCCCCAGGTCGCCGGGCTCGGCCGCAGCGAGACGGCGGCCCGCTTCGCGATCTCGGGGCGCGACGAGGCGCTCGCCTACCTCTCGCACCCGGTGCTGGGCCCGCGCCTGCTCGAGTGCACGCAGATCATGGCGGACGTCCAGGGCTCGGCCACCGATGTCCTGGGCGGCGTCGACGCCCAGAAGCTGTGCTCGTCGATGACCCTGTTCGCCGCGGTCAGCGACGACCCGGGGCCATTTCGTGCCGTCCTGGACCGGCACTTCGACGGCCGGGACGATCCCGCGACGCTCGAACGCCTCTGAGCGTCAGAACAGGTTGGCCGCCTTCACCACGGTCTCGTAGATCCCGTAGGCCAGCGGCACCGCCACGACGATCCATGCGATGACCAGCAGCGGTCCGGCCTTGTCCACTGCGATGTCGTGGCCGCCGCCGGGAGCCGCACTCTCTGGGGCCGGCGCGTCGGTCTCCGCGGTCGTCTCCTCGTGGAAGCGGTCGGCCACCGGACGGATCAGCAGGTTCGCCACGAAGCCGATCGCCAGGATCGCCACCATCGTCAGCAGGGCGGGACGGTAGTCCCCGGCGTTGAGCTTGCCGGGCTCGCCCTGGGCGTCAAGGAAGCCGTTGACGATCAGCGGCCCCACGACGCCCGCGGCAGCCCACGCGGTCAGCAGCCGTCCGTGGATCGCGCCGACCTGGTAGGTGCCGAACAGGTCACGCAGATAGGCAGGTGCCGTCGCGAATCCGCCGCCGTAGAAGCTGATGATGACGCCGGCCAGCAGGGCGAACAGGATCGTCGACGACGAGCCCTGGAAGGCCAGGAATGCGTACAGGACCATGCCGAGGCCCAGGTAGCCGACGTAGATGTTCTTGCGACCCACGACGTCCGAGGTCGACGACCAGATGAAGCGTCCCGACAGGTTGAACAGCGACAGCAACCCGACGAAGCCCGCCGCGGATGCGGCGCTCACCGTCGAGGTGGACCCCTCCCGGAAGAAGTCCTGGATCATCGGGGCGGCCTGCTCCAGGATGCCGATCCCGGCCGTCACGTTGCAGAACAGCACGATCCACAGCAGCCAGAACTGGCGGGTCCGGATGGAGTTGGCGGCCGAGACGTTGTCGGTCGTCACCAGCGCCTTGCTCTTGACCGACGCGGGATCGAAGCCCGCGGGCTTCCAGTCGTCGGCGGGGACCCGGATGAGCCACGCGCCGAACAGCATCAGCACGAGGTAGATCAGGCCCAGCGTCACGAACAGCTTGGCGACCGCCGATCCCGAGGCGATGCCGGTCGCGGTGTCGAACTTGTCGTCGTAGATGCCCAGCAGCTTGGCCGACAGCGGGCTGGCGATCATCGCTCCACCGCCGAAGCCCATGATCGCCATGCCGGTCGCCAGACCGGGACGGTCGGGGAACCACTTGATCAGCGTCGAGACCGGCGAGATGTAGCCGATGCCCAGGCCGATGCCGCCGATGACGCCGTAGCCGAGGTACACCAGCCACAGCTGGTCGCTCGCGATGCCCAGCGCCCCGACCAGGAAGCCGCCGGACCACAGCAGCGCCGCGGTGACCATCGCCCGACGCGGACCGCCGGTGTCGACCCAGGTGCCGAAGACCGCTGCGGACAGCCCCAGCATCACGATCGCGATGGAGAAGATGATGCCGATCTGCGTCAGGCTCGCGTCGAAGTGCTTGACCAGCGACGACTTGTAGACGCTGGTCGCGTACGCCTGCCCGATGCACAGGTGCACCGCGAGCGCAGCCGGCGGGATCAGCCACCGGTTGAATCCCGGCTTGGCGATGGTGTGCCGACGGTCAAGGACAGCGATGGCCATGTCTCCCCCAGGAGGTCGATGTGTGACTCATGTCTCACCGTAGGGTCCAAAGGCCCGGTCCGCACGTGTGAACGGCGCGCGGACGCGGACAGCGCTGGCCCGGTACGACCCCCCTGCCCCCGGTAGAGTTCTGGCGTGAGCGCTACCCCCGGTCGGATCTTCCTGTCCCGCATCGTCGGGCAGGCCGTCTACGACCCCGCCGGAGACCAGGTCGGCAAGCTGCGCGACGTCGTGGTCGCCGTCCGCTCGGCCAAGCAACGTCCCCGCGTGCTCGGCATCGTGGTCGAGGTGCTCGGTCGCCGCCGGGTGTTCCTGCCGATCACCCGCGTCACGTCCATGGACTCCGGGCAGATCATCACCACCGGCGTCCTGAACGTGCGCCGGTTCGAGCAGCGCAGCACCGAGACGCTGGCGATCCACGAGCTGCTCGACCGCAGCGTGACCCTGCCGGACGGCAGCCCGGGCACGGTCTACGACCTCGCGATGGAGCAGGACCCACGTCGCGACTGGTACATCTCCAACCTCGCCGTGCAGGCGGCCGGCAAGCGGTTCGGGCGCCGGGGCCCGCAGCAGGTCCTGGAGTGGGACGAGGTCAAGGGCCTCACCAGCGAGGAGACCACGCAGGGCGCGACCCACCTGCTGGCCACGATGGACGAGATGCGCGCCGCCGATGTCGCCAACGCGCTGCGCGACCTGCCGCCCAAGCGCCGGATGGAGGTCGTCACCGAGCTCGACGACGAGCGCCTCGCCGATGTCCTGGAGGAGCTGCCCGAGAAGTACCAGGTCGAGATCCTCGGCGTGCTGGACCCGGGACGTGCCGTCGACGTGCTGACCGAGATGGACCCCGACGACGCCGCCGACCTGCTCGGCGAGCTGCCCCCCGCCACGGCCGAGCAGCTGCTGGCCCAGATGGAGCCCGACGACGCCGAGGACGTCCGGCGCCTGCTGTCGTACGAGGAGCGCACGGCCGGCGGCATGATGACGACCGAGCCGGTCGTGCTGCCCGCCGATGCGACGATCGCCGAGGCGCTGGCGCGCGTCCGCAACCCCGATGTCATCCCGGCCCTGGCGTCGATGGTCTACGTGTGCCGCTCGCCGCTGGAGACCCCCACCGGCAAGTTCCTCGGCGTCGTCCACTTCCAGGCGCTGCTTCGCGAACCGCCGTCGACCTTGGTCGGCGCTATCGTCGACAACGACATCGACTGGCCGCGCCCCACCGCATCGCTGGAGCACGTGGCCAATCTGCTGGCGGCCTACAACATGGTCGCGCTGCCCGTCGTCGACGAGAACGCCCGCCTGCTCGGCGCCGTCACGATCGATGACGTGCTCGACCACCTGCTGCCCAAGGGCTGGCGGGAGAGCGATCCCGACACCGGGGAGGTGATGAGCCGTGGCTGAGCGCGCCCGTCTCGACCAGCCCCGCGAGGTCCGTCGCAGCTTCCGCCCCCGCCGCGGCGAGATAGACCCTGAGCGCTTCGGTCGCTTCGCCGAGTCGACGGCCCGTTTTCTCGGGACGGCGACGTTCATCGCCTGGATGACGCTGTTCGTGGTGATCTGGATCGGCTGGAACATGCCCTACGGCCCCGATCGTCCGCGCTGGGACGAGTACCCGTTCATCTTCCTGACGCTGATCCTGTCGTTGCAGGCGTCCTACGCCGCACCCCTGATCCTCCTGGCGCAGAACCGCCAGGAGGCTCGCGACCGCGTCACGCAGGAGCAGGACCGCGGCACTGCCGCGCAGACCACCGCCGACATGGAGTTCCTGGCCCGCGAGGTCGCCAGCCTGCGCATGGGCATCGGCGAGGTCGCGACGCGTGACTTCATCCGCGGCGAGCTGCGCAACCTGGTCCAGGACCTGGATGAACGGCGCGACGAGGCCGACGACCCGCGGGACGCCGAGCAGGGCTGAGACCCGGCCGGCGTCTGCGGCTCAGGTCTGGCGCAGGACGGCCCGCGCGAGGCTCTCAACCGAGTGCGCCGGGTCCCCGTCGAACGGCTCGCGCGAGATGTCCACCGTGGTGAACCGGCTCAGGTCGGCATCGGCCGGGACGGTCACGGTGCCGCCCTCGGGTCCGACGACCCCGAGGGCGAGCATCTCGTTGGTCAGGGGGTCCAGCAACCAGGCCTCGACGTACCCGGGGCCGGTCACGGCGCGGGAGAACGTGATCGTCAGCGACCGCGAGCGGTCCCCGGGGCTGATCGCGATCTGGCCGGTGACGTCATCGCGTCCGACGGGGGTGAGCGTCCCGACGGCGACGGGGTCGCGCGGATCGGCGACCGTCCGGTCCCCCGACCCGTCATCGGCCAGGAGATAGCCGCCGACCCCACCGAGCACGATCCCGGTCAGGGCTGCGGCGACGGCGACCACCATCGGGCGCCGGCCCCGACGGGGTGCCGCGGAACGGTCCGGCCCGACAGAGGGCTGCGCGTCGGACGCTGCGAGCTCGGCCTGGATGCGGTCCCACACCGCGCTGGACGGTGCGACCAGCGCGTCGGGTTCGAGAGCGGGCCCGATGGCCGCCGCCGCCCCGACCAGACGACTCATGGACTGCAGCTCGGCCGCACACTGCTCACAGTCCTCGACGTGGCGCCGGACGTCCTCGTCGGACGAGCCATCGCGCGCGAGCTGCAGCAGCTCGTCGACCTCAGGATGGTTCATCCGTGGCCTCCAGGTGGGAGCGCAGGTCAGCGAGCCCGCGGCGGATATGACTCTTCACGGTACCGAGCGGCAGTCCCGTCCGTGCCGCCACCTCCGCATGGGTGTGGTGTCCGAGGTAGGCCAGCTCCAGGATCCCTCGGCGCGGTTGCGGCAGCTGGTCCAGGAGATGACCCACGTACACCGCATCGGCCACGTCGACGGACTCGACCGACGGCGCGGCCAGCCGCACCAGGCGCAGCGCGAGATTGCGCTCCCGGGCCCGCATCGCCATCCGATCGGCGATCGCGTGCCGGGTCACGCCGGTCAGCCAGGCCGGCAGGGGACGGATCGCGGCGTCATAGCTGCCGCGACTTCGCCAGGCCTGCACGAAGACCTGCTGGGTCACGTCATCGGCGTCCGCCGCGTGCCCCAGGCTGCGCAGTGCGATCGTGTGCACCAGCGGCGCCCAGCGGCGGAACGCCTCGGCCAGCGCCCAGTCGAGGCCGGCCGCGAAGGCCGACGCGATGTGCTCGTCGGGAGCCTCGGTCGGGTTGTCCGCCGCGGCCCGAGCCGGATGTCCGTCGTCGTCCAGCGATGAGCCGACGCCCATGACACCCTCCTTCGCTCGACCCTTGTCAGCATCTCAGAACCCTGCGGTTCCCGCGCATCCAAATCGGGCCCCCGGGCCGAAAGGAGTGAGGACCGGAATCTGCTGGTCCGCAACGAAAGGGAACACCCATGAGAACCAGGTCATGGCGAGTACTCGTCGCAGCCGTTGCCGGCTTCGCACTGGTCGGAGCGGGAACCACGACCGCTCAGGCCGCCACTCACTCGAGCTTTGAGAACGGTGACACCCGCGTCGTCGTCGCTCCCGAGGTCTACAAGCTCGTCGCCGGGGCCGGCATCAAGCCGAGCGCGATCAAGCCGGCCACCGCGGGCCCGGCGGGCAGCACCTTGGCTGCCCGCTTCCCGATCAGCTCGATCAACGTCTCGAAGCTCCAGATCAGCCACACGGGCGGCATCAAGCTGGCGGCCGGAAAGGCGAAGATCTCGCTGCGCAACTTCAAGATCGACGTCAACAAGCTGCGCGTCTACGGCAAGGTCAGCGGATCCAAGGCCAATGCCAAGTCCGCTCTCCTGTTCACCCTCGAGAGCAGCGACCGGACCAAGTACGGCCCGCTCAAGCTCGTGCTGACCAAGACGTCGGCCGGCGCGCTCAACGCGACCTTCGGCGTGGACGCCTTCGCCAAGGGTGCGACCTTCGGTTACGCCAAGGTCCGCCCGAAGGGCTGACCCACTCACGAGACCTGATGCATCGTGGCCGCAGGCCGATGCATCAGGTCTCGCTGTGTCTCAGGCGCGTGTCGCCTGGACGATCCCGTCGTGCATCGTCCCCGAGTGGCCCTGCCTGCGGACCGTGGCCGTCTCGATCGAGGTCCAGTCGTCCGCATCGAGCCACTCCACGGCCTCCTCGGGCGTCCAGCGGATGTCGGGGAAGTCGTGGTCGCCGGGCCGCTCGTCGATCGGATGGTGACCCACCAGCAGCAACGTCCCACCGGGGGCGACCCCGTCACCCAGCTGCCTGTACAGCGTCGGCAGCGCCGGCGGCGGCAGGTACATGAACTGCGCCGACACCAGGTCGTAGGCGCCCGGCTCCCCCGCCCACGCGCTGAGATCGACCCGGTGCCAGGTGATGGCGTCCGCCACCCCGGCATCGGCCGCGTGGCGCGCGGCCCGGTCCAGCGCGACCTGCGAGACGTCCAGCGCCGTGACGGTCCAGCCCTGCTGGGCCAGCCAGATCGCGTCCGCCCCCTCCCCGCAGCCGACGTCCAGGGCACGGCCGGGCGCCATTGCGGCGATCCGGTCGACGAGCTGCGGATTGGGCTGCCCGCTCCAGATGCGGTCCTCCGATGCGTACCGATCGTCCCAGTAGTCCTCGGTGAACAAGTCCTGGCTCATACGTTCCTCACTGCTCCGGATCGACCTGCGACCCTCTGCTCGTCCCACACCGGTTCGTCCGACTCATACAGCCTGCCATCGGCACCGAAGACCACGAAGCGGTCGAATCCGCGGGCGAACCACCGGTCGTGCGTCACCGCCACGACGGTGCCCTCGAATGTCGCCAGCGCCGACTCCAGCGCCTCGGCCGACTCCAGGTCGAGGTTGTCGGTCGGCTCGTCCAGCAGCAGGACCGTCGCGTGCGCCAGCTCCAGCAGCAGGATCTGGAACCGCGCCTGCTGTCCACCGGAGAGCTGCTCGAAGACCTGGTCGCCGGCCTTGGCGAGGCCGTAGCGGTCCAGCGCCTTGGCCGATCCCTCGTGGCCCATGCCGCGGCGGTGCCCGTCCCCGTGGTGCAGGATCTCCAGCAGCGTCCGCCCCATCAGCGACGGATGCTCATGGGTCTGCGCGAACCAGCCCGGACGCACCCGCGAGCCCAGCCGGACCATGCCGGTGTGCTCGACCGGCGGCGGGACGATGTCGCCCACCGGCTCGTGCTCGGTGTCCGGCCGGGAGCCGCCCGCGGCCAGCAGCCGCAGGAAGTGCGACTTGCCCGAGCCATTGCTGCCCAGCACGGCCACCCGCTCCCCGAACCAGATCTCCAGGTCGAACGGCTTCATCAGCCCGGTCAGCTCGACCTGCTCGGCGACGACGGCGCGCTTGGCGGTGCGTCCGCCGTCCAGCCTCATCCGCAGGGTCTGGGCGATCGGGACGGCCTCGGGCGGGCCCTCACGCTCGAACCGATCCAGGCGCGTCTCCGCGGCATGCAGGCGGGACGCCATGTCGGAGTTGAAGGTCGACTTCTGCCGGTACATGATCACCAGCGCCTTCAGCTTGGCGCGCTCCTCGTCCCAGCGCAGCCGCCGCTCCTCCAGCTTGGCGTTGCGGTCGATCCTCGCCTGCAGATAGGTCGAGAAACGTCCCGGGTGCACCCACAGGGTGCTGCCGCCGGGGCCCGGCTCGAGCGTCGCGATCCGGTCGGCCACCCGCTCGATCAGCTCGCGGTCGTGACTCACGAACAGGACGGTCTTGGGACTGTCGACCAGCTGCTGCTCCAGCCAGCGCTTGGCCGGGACGTCGAGGTAGTTGTCCGGCTCGTCCAGCAGGAGCACCTGCTCGGGCCCGCGCAGCAGGGCCTCCAGCACGAGCCTTTTCTGCTCGCCGCCGGACAGTGTCGAGACCTGCCGGTACTGCGCCTGCTGGAACGGCAGGCCCAGGGCCGCCATCGTGCAGACGTCCCACATCGCCTCGTGCTCGTATCCCCCGGCGTCACCCCAGTCGACGATGGCCTGCGCATAGGCCATCTGGTCCTGCTCCTCGTCGCGCTCGATCATCATCAGCTCGGTGCGGTCGACCTCGAGCGCGGCCAGGCGGACCGTGGCGGGAGCGACCGAGACGAGCAGGTCGCGGACCGTGGTGTCGTCGCGGACCGACCCGATGAACTGGCGCATGACGCCGAGCCCGCCGGTCACCGTCACGGCGCCCGAGTGCGGGGCCAGGTCGCCGGTCGCGATGCGGGTCAGCGTCGTCTTGCCCGCGCCGTTGGGGCCGATCAGGGCCACCTTGGCGCCCTCCCCCACCCGCAGGCTGACCTCGTCCAGCAGCGGTCGCCCGTCGGACAGGGTGAAGTCGATCGAGCTCAGGTCCAGGTGTGCCACCGCACCATCCTCGCAGCCGCCTCCGCGGTTAGGTCACACTCAGCCTGATCGGCCACCAGCCCCACGTACCATGGAGCAATGGCTGCAGTCACCGAAGAACAGATCCGCACGGCCCTTGCAGGAGTCAACGACCCCGAGATCAAGCGTCCCATCACCGAGCTCGGGATGGTCGACACGATCACGATCGAGGACACGCAGATCACCGTGCGCATCCTGCTGACGGTCTCGGGCTGCCCCCTCAAGGAGACGCTGACGCGCGACGTCACCGCAGCGGTCGTGACGGTGGCCCCCGCCGCCGCGGTGGTCGTCGAGATGGGCGTCATGACCGACGAGCAGCGCAAGGACATGCAGACGATGCTGCGCGGCGGCCGCGCCGACCGTGAGGTGCCCTTCGCCCAGCCCGGCTCACTGACCAAGGTCTACGCGATCGCGTCGGGCAAGGGCGGCGTCGGCAAGTCGACCGTCACGGTCAACCTCGCGCTCGCGATGGTCAAGCGCGGGCTCAAGGTCGGCATCGTCGACGCCGACATCTACGGCCACTCGATCCCCGACATGCTCGGTGTGGGCGACGTCCGCCCCACCCAGGTCGAGGACATGATCATGCCGGTCCCGATCAAGGGCCTGAAGGTCATCAGCATCGGCATGCTCAAGCCGCGCAAGGACCAGGTCGTCGCATGGCGCGGCCCGATGCTCGACCGCGCGCTCGTCCAGATGCTCAGCGATGTCTACTGGGGAGATCTGGACGCGCTGCTGCTCGACCTCCCGCCGGGCACCGGCGACATGGCCATCAGCCTGGGCCAGCACCTGCCCAATGCCGAGGTCATCGTCGTGACCACGCCGCAGCCTGCTGCCGCAGAGATCGCCGAGCGGGCCGGCACGATGGCCTCGATGATGCACCAGCGCGTCGTCGGTGTCGTCGAGAACATGTCGTACCTGCAGATCCCCGGTGGCGAGCGGATGGAGATCTTCGGATCCGGCGGCGCGGCCAAGGTCGCCGAGACCCTGAGCGCACGCTTCGGCTACGACGTGCCCCTGCTCGGGCAGATCCCGCTCGACCAGACGCTGCGCGAGGGCGGTGACGCCGGTGACCCGATCGTCCTGGCCGATCCCGACTCGGAGTCCGCCAAGGTCCTGCAGGGCGTCGCCGATCAGCTCAGCGGACGCTCGCGGGGCCTCGCCGGCATGCAGCTGGGGCTCGCCCCCGCCGGCCGCCTGTAGGGTCGCACCATGTTCGGCATGGGCATGCCCGAGATCGCGGTGATCATGGTGCTCGCCCTGCTGCTGTTCGGTCCCGAGAAGCTGCCCGAGCTGGCCAAGCAGGCGGCCGGCTTCGTCCGGACCGTGCGCAAGATGGCCGACAACGCCAAGAACGATCTCAGCCGCGAGCTCGGCGAGGACTTCTCGGACCTCGACCTGAGCAGCCTGGACCCGCGCGAGATCGTGCGCCGCAACATCCTGGACGACGACACGACGCCCGCGGCGGTCAGGGAGACCCGCATCCTGCGCCCGGGTGAGTCAGCACCCTTCGATCCCGAGGCGACCTGACCTCAGGCGGCACCGATCCACGCCGACATGCGGTCCAAGCCGTCGCTGACGCGTTCGCCCATCCCCCGCTCCTGCGAGCCGCCGGGCAGCTCGTCCACCGCCCGCTCGACGCGGTCGACCGGCAGATCCGTCACGATCGTGAAGACCGTCCCGTCGTCGTCCCAGGTCACGACCATCGGCTCGCTGTGACGCACCCACACCTGCGAGCGGCCCAGCTGCTCGGGCCGGAAGCCGTCGAGCCGGTCGGTGTCCAGGGCGCCAGCCTGCTCGAACAGGTTCAGCCGGGAGACGCCGTCGGAGTAGCTCAGCGCGATGACCTCGGTGCCGTCGGCGAACGCGCCCGAGACGCGGCGCAGATCGCCGGCCAGCACGTCGTGGCAGGCCCAGCCGTACTCGCTCAGGTCGTCCATCGCGGCCGCAGTGATCACGTCGCCGGGACGCGCGGACGAGCGCCCTTCGAAGTCCTCGACGTACCGGTTGTACGGCGGGGCGACCTCGTCGCCCATGCGCTCGGCGCCCCCACCGACCACGTACGCGGCCCCGATGACGGCCAGCGAGGCGCTGACCAGCACGACGCCGGCTCGGAACGGCGCGGAACGGGCGAGGCGGGTCCACCATCCCTCGCGCTGCGGCGGGACGCTGGCCAGCTCGGTGAGGGACGCCAGCAGGGCCGGCGGCGGCCCGGGGGTGGTCACGGTCGACATCCGCGACTTCAGCAGCCTCTGCTGCCGGACGGCCTTCTCGCACTCGTCGCAGGTCTGCAGATGGGTCACCGCATCGCGCATCGCGGAATCGGACAGCTGTCCGTCCACGTATGCGGCGACATCGGCACCCAGATGCGGCATGACTACGCCCCGACCGGGCCCGCGAACCTGGTGCGTCCCTTGCTGGGCGCGCGGTGGGCCAGCGTCTCGCGCAGCTGCGTGCGGCCGCGGTGGATCCGCGACCGGACGGTGCCGAGCTTGATGCCCAGTACGTCGGCGATCTCCTCGTAGGACAGACCCTCGATGTCGCACAGGACCACCGCGACGCGGAACTCATCGGACAACGACGCCAGGGCCTTCTCGATGTCCGGATCGAAGTTCGCGTCGTGCACGGCCGACTCCGGCAGCACCTCGTGGCTCAGCAGCCGGTCCTCGGCGCCGTCGCCGAAGCCATCCATCCGGAGCCGCGACTTGCGACGCACCCGGTCCAGGAACAGATTGGTCGTGATGCGGTGCAGCCAGCCGGGGAAGTTGCCCGGCTCGTAGGAGTCCAGCGACCGGAACACCCGGATGAACACGTCCTGCGTGAGGTCTTCGGCGTCCTGCCGATTGCCGCTGAGACGGTAGGCCAACCGGTAGACGCGTGCCGAGTGCTCCGCGACGATTCCCTCCCAGTCCATGGGAGTCCCGTCGAGGGTCGTCGTGGTCACTTCATCCGCCTTCATGCGTCGATCGTTGTGCCTTCACCTGAGAGAACGCACAGAACGCCCTGACTGTTCCGCAATTTCGCGTCGCGGCCTCCCCCGTCTGGCGGCTCCGCGCCGATAGGCTGGGGCCACACCATCGAACGAGGAGTCTGACATCACCACCGCAGCGAGCCTGGCATTTGCCGAGGACCACCAGAGCGAGGACGAGCATCTCGTTGCTGCACGACGACGCGCCGACGAGGTGGAGGTCACCCCGATCGGACCCGGGGCCGGCGCCGCACTGTCCTTCCTCGCCTCCGCGATCGGCGCCAAGTCGGTCGCCGAGATCGGCACCGGTACCGGTGTCTCGGGGCTGTGGCTGCTGCGCGGCATGCAGCCCGACGGCACGCTGACCTCGGTCGATCTCGAGGCCGAGCACCAGCGTCTCGCACGCGAGACGTTCACCGCGGCGGGGTACGCCCCGCAGCGCTTCCGGCTGATCGCCGGTGCAGGTCTGGACGTCATGCCGCGGCTGACCGATGCCGGCTACGACATGGTGTTCCTGGACGGCGACAAGGTCGAGTACGGCGAGTACCTCGACCAGGCGCTGCGCCTGGTCCGTCCCGGCGGCCTGATCGCCTTCGACAACGCCCTGTGGCACGACCGCGTCGCCGATCCGGCCCAGCGCGATGCCGAGACCACGGCCATCCGCGAGGTCATCCAGCGAGTCGCCGACGACGACCGCCTGCGCAGCATGCTCGTCCCCCTCGGCGACGGCCTCCTGGTCGCCCAGCTCCTCCCCTGACGCTGACGCGTGGGTTACGCACGCTGACGCGTGGGTTATAGACGCCGACGCGTGGGTTGCGCACGCCGACGCGTGGGTTCTAGACGCCGACGCGTGGGTTGCGCACGCTGACGCGGGGGTTACGCACGTGCGCAAGCCACGCCTCACCGTACGCAAGCCACGCGTCACCGTACGGAAGGCACGCGTCACCGTGCGCAAGGCACGCGTCAGCGTGCGCAAGCCACGCGTCAGCGACGGGGGTGGTCAGTCTTCTTGGGGCTCGTGCTCGAAGTGGCTGGACGAGCGGAAGCCCGCAGGACCGCGGACGACGGCCACGATCTCGCACGGCTCGATCAGGATCGGCGCAGAGCCGATGAGCTTCGAGCCGGGCGCGTCCGCAGCGCCCGGCTCGAAGGATGCCTGGAACGCCGCACGCGCCTCGTCGGACACGAAGACATAGCTGCCCTCGAACCACTCGCCCTTGCGGACCCGCCAGGTCTTGAACCGCAGACCGTCCAGGCCGGCGAACTTGGCGTACGACTCGTCCTCGACATAGGCCCTCAAGGCCTTCAAGGTCCCCTTCGGTGCGTCGGCCAACGACCAGCGCACGGTCAGGCCGTACATCTACACGGCTTTGAGTGCGTCGCCGAGAGTGGCCGCTTCCTCGTTGTTGAGCTCGACGACCAGACGTCCACCACCCTCGAGCGGGACGCGCATGACAATGCAGCGTCCCTCCTTGGTGACCTCCATCGGTCCGTCTCCGGTCCGTGGCTTCATGGCGGCCATCAGTTCCCCTCTCGTCCTGGTGCTCAACCGCAACGGTCGAAGCGTGCCTACCATTATCGCCTATGCTCGGACCGCTGACGACCGCAGTCCCCCGCAGGAGCCCTCCATGAGCGATCCAGACGTCCAACCTGTCTCGTATGACGTCGCCGACGGGATCGCCACCGTGCGACTGCGCCGGCCCGATGCTATGAACAGCCTGACACTTGAGACGAAGGTTGCGCTGCGCGATGCGCTGCACGCCGCCGCGGCCGACAGCGCCGTCCGCTGCGTCGTCCTGACCGGTTCAGGGCGCGCCTTCTGCGTCGGCCAGGACCTCCAGGAGCACGTGGCCTGGCTGGCTGGTGACGAGGAGCTCGGCGGCGCCACGACCGTCGTCGATCACTACAACCCCATCGTCACGGCGATAGCCACGATGCCCAAGCCGGTCATCGCCGCGGTCAACGGCATCGCCGCCGGAGCCGGGTCGTCGATGGCCTTCGCAGCCGACTTCCGCGTCCTGGGCCGCTCCGCCGGATTCAACACGGCCTTCGCCGCGATCGCCTTCTCGTGCGACACCGGCGCGTCGTGGACGCTGCCGCGGCTGATCGGCCACGCCCGGGCCACCGACCTGCTGATGCGGCCCCGCACCGTCGGCGCCGACGAGGCGCTCAGCCTCGGGCTGGCCACCTCGGTCGTGGACGACGAGCAGCTCGACGCCGCGGTCGCCGAGCTGGCCCGGGAGCTGGCCGACGGGCCGACGCTCGCCTATGGCGCGATCAAGCGGGTGCTGGTCCACTCGGCCAGCCACGACCTGGCGTCGTCGCTGGAGCAGGAAGGGCAGAAGATGGCGATCACCGGCGCGTCCTCGGATCACCGGGTGGCCGTCGAGGCCTTCCTGGCCAAGCAGAAGCCGGTGTTCACCGGCCGGTGAGGCGCCGGGTCAGGCGAACTTGCGCCGGCTCTCCTCGGAGGCGGCTTCCTGCCAGGCGAGCAGCTCGGCACGGACCTGCAGCTCGGCGCTCTCGCTGGCCGCAAGCGCATCGCTGGCGCGGCGCAGGTCGATGCGGGCGGACTCCAGGTCCGACTGCGCCGAGTTGGCATCGGACTCGAGGGCAGCGCTGCGGGCACGCTCGGCCGACACCCGCTCGCGGGCCTGGGCGAGCTCGATCTCGGCGGTGACCATGGCATCGCGCAGGCTCGCGATCTGCTCGTCCCGCACACGGACGCGCTGCCCCATCTCGTCGGCGAAGGCGATGTGCTCGCGCGAACGCGCGACGGACGCATTGCGGTTGCTGTCGGCGAGCTGGGCGCGGTCGGCGGCCCAGTCGCGGCGCAGCTGGGCGACCTCGTCGGTCAGCAGGCGCGCGGCGACGCCACCGGCGACCACGGCGTACAACGTGGAGACGATGAGGACGGGAACGGTCGAGACGATGATCCCGACCAAGGCCACGAGCACGGCGCTCAGCAGCAGGACGACGGCGCCGATCGCGCGGCGGGAGCGAGGAATTCTCCGGTTCGACATGACCGGATCGTAAGCCGCCGGGGCCGCCATCTCGCGGCGCCACGCCTGGCCACGGCGCGACGGATGTGGCACGGGTGTCAGGCGGGCACCCGTCCTGTGCGGACGATGCAGTCGGCGAGGTGGTCGTTGACCATGCCGGTGGCCTGCATCAGCGCATAGGCCGTGGTCGGTCCGACGAACCGGAAGCCGCGCCTCTTGAGCTCCGCGGCCATCGCCACCGACTCCGGCGTCGTGGCCGGCACGTCGGCCGCCGACCGCGGAGCCGGACGCGGACCGGGGGCGAATGACCACAACAGGTCGCTCAGCGGCTGGTCGAGGTCGAGCACGGCACGGGCGTTGCTGATCGTCGCCTCGATCTTTCGGCGATTGCGCACGATGCCGGGATCGGTCAGCAACCGCTCGACGTCGGGCTCCCCGAAGGCGGCAACGGCCTGCGGGTCGAAACGGCCGAACACCTCGCGGAACCGCTCGCGCTTGCGCAGGATGACCGCCCAGGACAGGCCGGACTGGAAGGCCTCCAGCGACAGCCGCTCGAACAGCTCGCGGTCGCCGCGCAGCTCACGGCCCCACTCGGTGTCGTGATAGGCCGTCATCGCCGGGTCGTCGCCCCAGGGGCACCGGACGATCACCTCGCGACTGTCGTTCACCGCCGGTCAGGTGTCCTTGCCGACGAAGTAGGACACGGCCTCCTGGACGTCATCGGTGACGTGCAGCATCCCGATGTCGTCGGGTCCGATCTTGCCGTCGACCGCCATCGTGTCGCGCAGCCAGTCCACCAGCCCACCCCAGTAGGCGCTGCCGAACAGGACGATCGGGAACGACGTGACCTTGCGTGTCTGGGCCAGCGTCAGCGCCTCGAACAGCTCGTCCATCGTGCCGAAGCCGCCCGGCAGGACGATGAAGCCCTGCGCGTACTTGACGAACATCGTCTTGCGGACGAAGAAGTACCGGAAGTGGATGCCGAGGTCGACCCACTCGTTCATCCCCTGCTCGTGCGGCAGCTCGATGCCGAGACCGACCGAGACCCCTCCGCACTGGCTGGCGCCCTTGTTGGCGGCCTCCATCGCGCCCGGTCCACCGCCGGTGATGATCGCGTAGCCCTCGCCGCACAGGGTCCGGGCGATCTCTTGGGCCGCGGCGTACATCGGGTCCTCGGGCTGGGTGCGGGCGGAGCCGAAGATGCTCACCGCGGGCCCCAGCTCGGCGAGGGAGCCGAATCCCTCGACGAACTCGGCCTGGATGCGCAGGACCCGCCACGGGTCGGTGTGCACCCAGCCGGCGTCGCCGCGCGAGTCGAGCAGCCGCTGGTCGGTGGTGCTGTCGGGGAGCCTGCCACGTCGCAGCTCCACGGGGCCCATCCGGTGGGCGCGGGAATCGGTCATGTCTGCAGCCATCTCGTGAGGGTCTCGTGCACCCGGTGCAGGTGCTCGACGGGTACCTGTTCATCCGCCTTGTGGGCGTAGATCGGGTCGCCCGGGCCGTAGTTGACGGCCGGGATGCCCAGCTGGGTGAACTGGGCGACGTCGGTCCAGCCGAACTTGGGCCGCGGCTGCGCACCGACGGCCGTCACGAACGCTGCGGCTGCCGGTCGCGACAACCCGGGCAGGGCGCCGGGGGCCGAGTCGGTGATGGTCAGCTCGAAGCCGGCGAACACGTCCTGCAGGTGCTGGTGGGCCTGCTCCTCGGAGCGGTCGGGGGCGAACCGGTAGTTCACGGTCACGACGGCCTCGTCGGGCACGACGTTGCCGGCCACGCCGCCGCGGATGCCCACGGCGTTCAGCCCCTCGCGGTAGACCAGCCCGTCGATCTCGACCTCGCGTGCGGTGTAGGTGGTGAGAGTTTCCAGCACCGGGGACAGCGCGTGGATCGCGTTGCTGCCCATCCACGACCGGGCCGAGTGCGCCCGCTCCCCCGTCGTACGGATCTCCACGCGCATCGTGCCCTGGCAGCCGGCCTCGACACCGGCGTCGGACGGCTCCATCAGGATCGCGAAGTCACCGGCGAGCAGCTCGGGGCGTTCGCGGGCGAGCCGTCCCAGACCGTTGTGCTCCGCGGCGATCTCCTCGCCGTCGTAGAACACGTAGGTCACGTCGCGGACCGGGTCGGGCACGGTCGCGGCGAGCAGCAGCGCCACGGCGACGCCGCCCTTCATGTCACACGAGCCGAGGCCGAACAACACGTCGCCGTCCAGGCGCGAGGGGAAGTTGTCGTTGGCCGGGACGGTGTCGAGGTGGCCGGCGATGACGACCCGCTCGGGTCGTCCCAGGGCGGTGCGCGCGACGATCGTGTTGCCGTCGCGCACGACCTCGAGGTGGTCCAGCGGCTGCAGCGCGGACTCGACCGCATCGGCGATCTCCTGCTCCTGCAGGCTCTCGGACGCGATGTCGATCAGTGCCGCGGTGAGCGTCACGATGTCTGAGGTCAGGTCGATGGTGGCCACGTCGTCACTCTGCCACGCGCCGCGCGAGCCCATTTGCTCAACGGTGCTCGAAGACGCAGAACTCGTTGCCCTCGGGGTCGGCCATGACGGTCCACTGCTCGTCCTCGGTCGGTTCCGCGAGCACCGTCGCGCCCTTGGCGACGAGATCGTCGACGCTCGCGCCCGGCTCCAGGACGACATCCCAGTGGATGCGGTTCTTGACCGTCTTGGGCTCGGGCACCGGGACGAAGTCGAAGGACTCGACCGGGGCGCCCGGGATGTCGTCCAGGTAGGTGTACTCGTCGTCCTCGCCCAGCGTCCCGCCCCACACCTCGGCCCACCAGGCACCGATCGCGCGATGATCGACCGAGTCGACCACGACGTCCTTGAGGCCGGGCGGTCGCCGGTCGCCGACGAACACGCAGAACTCGTTGCCCTCCGGGTCGGTGAAGGTCGTCCAGGGGAACTCGCCGTCCTCGGTGACCTGGGGGACGCCGGCGAAGTCGTCCAGGGACTCGGCACACAGGTCGAGGTGGACGCGGTCCTTGACCGCCTTCGCCTCCGGGACGAGATTGATCCAGACCGTCTGCGACTGGCGGGTGCCACGCAGCACCGCCGAACCGTCATCCTCGAAGAACTCGCTGTCCAGGTGCAGCGCCCTGGACCAGAATCCCTCCATCGCGGACACGTCGTTGGCGTCGATGATCAGGTCCTTGAAGGTCACGATCGGCATGTCGTCACGGTAGTGGTCCCGACCGACGGTTGCGAGCGATCGAGGCTGCTATTCCTGGACGGCCTTGATGATCGTGATCGCCGCGGTGACGCCGTCCGGCTCGCCGTCCTGGATCGCCCACATCGCCCGGTGCGCCTCCCGGACGACGACCCAGTCGCGCGCCCGGTCCTCGTCCAGCCCCGCGTCGTCGACCACCGTGTGGAAGCGTCGTCTGATCGCGGTCCGCAGGTCCCCGGACGCCACGGCCTCGGCCCAGCGGTTCCACAGCAGGGGCGCCACCTCGTAGTGCGGGTCCCCGGACACCGGCTTCGGGTCGATCGCCAGCCACGGGGCACGGTCGCCGGCCAGCACGTTGCCGTAGTGCAGGTCGCCGTGGACGAGCCGCCCGGTGCTGTCGTCGTCGGACACCAGGGCCCGGCCCAGGTGCACGGCCTGCTCGACGACACGGCGCGGCAGCGAGGCGTCGCGGGGCAGCACGGCCAGCTCCTCGGTCCACCGCGAGACGTAGGCGGTGAGCGGGACGAGCTGCGGTGGCGCCGGGACGTGGAGCCGCCCGAGCAGGCCCGCGACGACCGAGCAGGCCTCGAGCACCGGCACCTCGCCCAGGTCGCGCCCGTGCAGGCGTTCCAGGAGCAGCGCATCGCGTCGCGGATCGGCCCGCACCAGGCGCACGGCGCCGCGTCCGTGCCAGTGCTGCAGCGCGAGCGCCTCGTGCCGGGCCTCCTCGTGCGGCATGACGACCTTGAGCACCAGCCGCTCCCCCGCTGCGGTGACCGGCACGACCAGCGCGGTGTGACCGTGGACGGGCTCGCCATCGACCGCGAGCTCCCAGTCGTCCAGCAGGTCGCGCACGAGCCGCGGCAGCCCGGCGATCCACCGCGCCCAGTCGTCGCCCCGTCCGGCGTACGCCTGGAGGGCCTGCGGCAGGTCGAACGGCAGGAGGGCCATGGGAGCCAGCCTGCCATCGTGGCGGCCGCGTCTGTGGTGCGGTGGGACACACTGAAGACATGACGAGCGCGTTCGCGGGTCACATCGCCGGACTGGGCACCTCGTCGGGCACCCGCATCGTCGTCGGCATCTGGGACACCAGCCCGTTCGGGCCGTTCGCGGACGTCATGCTCGAGCAGCCATCCGGTCATCGCATCCTGCTGGCGCCGCGCCAGGACATCGCCGACTTCGTGGCGTCGACGTACGCCTTCGACGAGGTGCGGATCGAGCCGGTCTCCGTCGCCCGTGGTGAGGAGTGGTCGGTGCACACCCGCTCCCTGCAGGCCCGGTTCACCCCCGGGCGACGGCTGTGGGTCTCCCCCGTCCTGCGCCTGGTGCCCTCGACGATCCGCCGCAGGTCCGCGTGGGCCAGAGCGTGCAACCCGGTGGCCCGGCGCATCATGCCCGGCGTCCAGACCTTCGGGACGGCCGGCGGGGGGCGCACCGAGTGGTACGCCGCGACCCAGGTGCGCCGACTCACGTGCGCCCGCGCGACGTGGGAGGGCGAGGAGCTCGGCGAGCTGGCCCCCGTCACGCCGCCGGTCCACTTCGGTTTCGCGTCCTCGCCCGCCCGACCAACCGTGACGGCCCTGACCTCGTACGTCCGCGAGGCGTAGCCAGGCCCGTCCAGGCCCGTCGAGACCGATATCACACCCCGATTCGACTAGATCACATCGAATCGATGGGGCATTCTGCCCTCTCGCGCGCGAGGCTTGTGCGTGGCTTCACAAGAGCCACTGCATGTGCACCAGACCTACGACCCGAAATTCTTGGTGATCCTCGCGTGACTGACAGCTCTTCCCTCGTCATCCGGAACGGCAGCAGCCCGGCGGTCGTCCACACGGACGTCCTGCTCGTCGGCGGCGGCATCATGAGCGCCACGCTCGGGGCCCTGGTCAAGAACCTCGAGCCGAGCTGGAGCATCAGCCTGTTCGAGCGGCTGGCCGAGCCGGCCAAGGAGAGCTCGGACCCCTGGAACAACGCGGGCACCGGCCACTCGGCTCTGTGCGAGCTGAACTACACGCCTCAGCGTCCCGACGGCACCATCGACGTCTCCAAGGCGATCAAGGTCAACCAGCAGTTCCAGCTGTCGCGGCAGTTCTGGTCCCACGGCGTCACGCAGGGCTTCCTCGGCGACCCGCGCACGTTCATCAACGCGGTGCCGCACGTGAGCTTCGCCCGCGGCGAGGCCGATGCGGCCTATCTCAAGGCCCGTCACGAGGCCCTCGTCGACAACCCGCTGTTCGAGGGCATCCAGTACATCGACGACCGCGACGACATCGCCCGTCGCCTCCCGCTGATGTCCGCCGGACGCTCCGACGACGAGAAGCTGGCGCTCAACTGGAGCGAGGGCGGCACCGATGTCGACTTCGGCTCGCTGACCCGCCAGCTGCTGGATCACCTGGGGCAGTCCGGCGCCGAGCTCCACTACAACCACGAGGTCCGCAACCTCAAGCAGAACTCCGACTCGACCTGGACCGTCCTGGTCAAGGACACCACCACCGGCAAGAAGACCCGCGTCAACGCGCGGTTCGTCTTCGTCGGCGCCGGTGGCGGCGCTCTGCACCTGCTGCAGAAGTCCGGCATCCCGGAGATCCGCGGCTTCGGCGGCTTCCCGGTCAGCGGCCAGTTCCTCAAGACCACCAACCCCGACCTGGCCAAGGGCCACCACGCCAAGGTGTACGGCAAGCCGCCGGTGGGCGCTCCCCCGATGTCGGTGCCGCACCTGGACACCCGTGTCGTCAACGGCCAGCTGAGCCTGATGTTCGGCCCGTACGCCGGCTTCTCACCGCGCTTCCTGAAGGCCGGCAACCTGACCGACCTGCCCCGCTCGATCCGGCCGAACAACCTGTTCTCGATGCTCGGCGTCGGCATGAACTCGATGCCCTTGACGGTCTACCTGATCAAGGAGCTGCTGAAGTCACGCAGCCAGCGGGTCGAGAGCCTGCTGGAGTTCGCCCCCAGCATCGACGGCGACGACTTCGAGCTCATCACAGCCGGCCAGCGGGTCCAGACCATCCGCCGCAACGGTGCGTCCGGCACGCTGGAGTTCGGCACCTGCACGGTCAGCCACTCCGATGGCACCATCGCAGGCCTGCTGGGTGCGTCCCCGGGCGCGTCCACCGCGGTCGCCGCGATGGTCGACGTGCTGGAGAGCTGCTTCCCCGACCGGCTCGCCGCCTGGCGTCCGCGCCTGGTCGACATGATGCCGTCCTACGGCACCGACCTGATGCAGGACACCACGCTGCTGTCAGACCTGCGCCGCTGGTCCGACAAGACCCTGCGCCTCACCGAGGAGCGCGAGCTCTCCTGACCTGAGCCCCGGGGGTTGCGGTTTACCACGGTCCCTCCGCAAACGTCGTCCGCCCCAGGGAGATTTCCCTGGGGCGGACGCTGTTTGCGGAGGGACCGTGGTAAACCGTCGGCTGGGTCAGCGGAAGCCGGCTCCGCCGGTCGGGGGGTTGCGGACCTTCTCGCCCTTGGCGCGGGCGGCGTCGGCGAGATCGGCCTGGAAGGCGATCATCCGCTCGGTCAGCGCGGCGTCGCCGGCGGCCAGGATGCGGACGGCCAGCAGCCCGGCGTTGCGGGCGTTGCCGATCGAGACCGTGGCCACGGGCACCCCTGCCGGCATCTGGACGATCGACAGCAGCGAGTCCATGCCGTCGAGGTGCTTGAGCGGCACCGGGACGCCGATGACCGGCAGCGGCGTGACGGCCGCGAGCATGCCCGGCAGGTGGGCTGCGCCGCCGGCGCCGGCGATGATGACCTCGAGGCCGCGGCCGTGCGCGTCACGCCCGTAGGCCAGCATCTCGTCGGGCATCCGGTGCGCCGAGACGACATCGGCCTCGTAGGCGATGTCGAACTCCTTGAGCGCCGTCGCCGCCGCCTCCATCGTGGGCCAGTCGGAGTCCGAGCCCATCACGATGCCGACGCGGGGCGAAGCTGCTGAGGTCATGAGTCGACTCCTGAGGTGAAGAGCTGGGCGGCGCGACGGGCCCGGGCGAGCACGTCGTCGAGATCGTCGCCGTACGCGGTGACGTGACCGACCTTGCGGCCGGCCTTGACCGCCTTGCCGTACAGGTGCACCTTGACGTCCGGCTCGGCGGCGAGCACGACGGCCCGCTGCGCCTCGAGGTCGTCCACGGAGCCGCCCAGCACGTTGACCATGACCGCCCACGGGGCTCGGGCGTGGGTGCACCCCAGCGGCAGGTCGAGGACGCCCCGCAGGTGGTTCTCGAACTGGCTGGTCTCGGCGCCGTCGATCGACCAGTGGCCGGTGTTGTGCGGACGCATCGCGAGCTCGTTGACCAGGAGGCGGCCGTCGGTGGTCTCGAACAGCTCGACCGCCAGGATGCCGGTGACGTCGAGCTCGGTCGCGATCTGCTCGGCCAGCGCCTTCGCGGAGGCGGCCAGATCAGCGTCCAGACCGGGCGCGGGGGCGACGACCTCGGCGCACACGCCACCGACCTGCCGCGACTCCACGACGGGGTACGAGCGCACCTCACCGGACGGGCTGCGGGCCACGAGCGCCGACAGCTCACGGCGGAAGTCCACGAGCTCCTCGGCCAGGAGCGGACGATCGGCGGCGAACGCCTCGTCGGCATCGGCGGCCGAGCGGACGACCCACACGCCCTTGCCGTCATAGCCGCCGCGGGTCGTCTTCAGCACCGCGGGGAAGCCGAACGCTTCCAGATCGGCGACCGACGAGATCGGGGCGTTGCGCGGGCAGGGGGCGCCGAGCTCGGCGAGGCGGACCCGCATCTGGGCCTTGTCCTGCGCGTAGAGCAGGGCGTGCGGGCCGGGCCGGCAGGCGTGGCCCTCCGCCTGCAGCGCCTGCAGGTGCTCGGAGGGCACGTGCTCGTGATCGAAGGTCACGACCGGGGCATCGGCCACGACGGCCCGCAACGTGTCGAGGTCGGTGTAGTCGCCGACGACGTGATCGGGGACGACCTGTGCGGCCGAGACGCCGGGCGCCTCGGCCAGGAGGCGGATGCGCAGCCCCAAGGCGATCGCGGGCTGCTGCATCATGCGGGCGAGCTGTCCACCGCCGATGACGGCGAGGTCTGGTGTGGGCACGGCACGAGCCTATCGGGAGCGGAACCCACGACGTTCGCTCACCGTGATCGGCGAGATGTTGCCGAATCCACGCAACGGGCGCGGCGGCAGCGTCCGGGTGTCGAACTCGTCGCCGATCGCGGCGGCGGTCGCACTGTCGACCAGCACCCGGTTGCTGCGCGCGACGTGCGAGAGCCGCGCCGCCAGGTTGACCGGCGGTCCGTACACGTCGCCGAGCCGGCTGACGACCGAGCCGGTCGCCAGACCCACGCAGATGTTCGGCAGCTCGGAGCGCTTCGCGATCTGCTTGACCATGTCCAGCGCGGTGCGGGTGCCCTCCGCCGGGTCGTCGCTCACGAACAGCACGGCGTCCCCGAGCGTCTTGATGACCCGGCCACCGTGTGCCGTGACGATGTCGGACGCGCGGATCTCGAAGTTCTCGACCAGGGCGCCCAGGCTGTTGTCGTCGAGGTCGTTGGACAGCGACGTGAACCGCGACAGATCGGCGAAGCCCACCGTCATGACGGTCGACAAGAGCTCCTCGTCGGCGGCTCCGAGAGCTTCCATGCGGGCCGTCGCGGCGGCCAGGTGGCGCCGCCACGCGTAGATCATCAGGTGCTCGAGGTTCGGCGCTGCCTCCTCGGCCAGCACGACCGCCGCGTCCAGCCGGGTCTCGGCGCGGCCGGCCTGGACGTCGCGCTCGATCTGCTCGACGAGGGTCGTCACCTGCCAGTCGGCCAGGCGCGACATCGTCGTGCCGAGTGCCCGGGTCATCTGGAAGATGGTCTGCTCGTCCAGGACGTCGCCGTCGAGCGCCGCGGCCACCGTCGCGAGCGCGTCGACATCGGCGTCCCCGTAGGCGACGCCGTCACCGGTGTCGGCGAAGCCCAGCGCGCGCCACAGCCGCTGCCCGTCCTCGACCGACAGCCCGCCCTTGTCGGCGGCCTCGGCGCTGGTCAGGTTCAGCTCGCCGCCCAGGATCAGCTGGACGAGCCTCTCGCGCAGCTCAGACCGGTTCATCGTTCCTCTGCTGGTCGTGCATCTCGAACACCAGGTTGGTGACGGTGCGGTGGAACGCCTCGACGCGCGGGATGTCGTCCAGCTCGAGCCCCGCCTGCTCGCTGGCGTCGTGGATGATCAGCGTGCCGCAGCCCAGGAGGCGGTCGTTGAGGTTCTTCTCGAAGGCGACGTCGTTGATGCGGCTGAGCGGGATGACCCGGCCCGTGCGGGTCAGGATCCCCTTCTGCTCGACCAGCCGCTTGTTGGTCAGCGTGTACGTCCACAGGTACCAGCCCAGGAAGGGCAGGACCGATCCCCACGCGATCAGGATCGCCGCGATCGCGATGACGACCCAGCCCGCCTTGCCGTCGCCCTTGTCACCGATGCTGGCGATCAGGAAGCCGGCCGCCACGCACACGGCCAGCAGGACCAGGAACGGCACGAAAAGCTTCTTGACGTGCGTTCGCGTGGTCTCGACGGTCTGCTCACCGTCGATCATCAGCTTGCGGGGAAGGCTCATGCGCCCAATTCTCTCACTTCGCGGGGCGCACGTGAGTCACGTCGCCCGCGCTGATCGCGCGCCCGTCGACCAGCAGGCGCCCCAGCTCGTCGATGCCGGTCGCGCGGCCCTCGAGCACCTCGTCGCGCGGGAGCATGACCCGGACCTGCGATCCGAGCGTCACGCAGCGCCGGGCGTAGGAGTCCCGGATGCCGGCCGCCGGGTCTCCGCCGGTCGCCGACCAGGCCCGGTAGAGCGCCTCCAGGTTGCGCAGCAGCGCCCGCAGGACGACCGTGCGGTCGGTCTTGGTGGCTCCTTCGAGGGCCAGCGAGGTGGCACCCGGCACCGGGAGCTCGTCGCGGCGCAGGGTGACGTTCAGGCCGATGCCGATGACCGCGGCCGGGCCCTGCGGGGTCTCGACCCGCTCGAGCAGGATGCCGGCGATCTTGCGCCCGTCGACCAGGACGTCATTGGGCCACTTCAGCCCGGACTCGACCCCGCACTCGTGCACCGTGGCGTCGACGGCCAGGCCCACGAGCAACGGCAGCCACACCCAGCGCGCGGCCGGAACCGCATCGGGGCGCAGCAGCACCGAGACGATGGCACCGGACCCGGCCGGCGAGCTCCACGTCCGGTCGAGCCGGCCGCGGCCCGCCGTCTGCTGATCCGTGGTGTGGATCGTGCCCTCGGGCGCCCCGGCGCGGGCGGCGGCCGCGACATCGGCATTCGTGCTGCCGGTCCGGTCCGTCACGACCACCTCGGTCCAGAAGCGCCCCGGGCCGGTGAGCGCCGCACGCAGGGCCGCGACGTCGAGCGGCGGACGGTCGAGGTCGCGGTATGACATGAGAACAGCCTCACATATCGGTGACCGCCGACGATGGCTACGCTGACCCCCGTGACTGAACACGAGATCGAAGTGAAGCCCGAGCTGCACACGACTGCCGGCAAGCTGGCCGACTTCATCGAGCGTCGCGACACGGCGCTCGTGGAGATGGCGGAGCGTGCGCACGAGAAGCAGTCCGCGCGAGGACGCCAGAGCGCCCGCGACCGCATCGACCAGCTGCTCGACGAGGGCTCCTTCGTCGAGCTCGACGCGCTGGCCCGCCACCGCGCGACCGACTTCGGACTGGACAAGAACCGTCCCCTCGGCGACGGCGTCATCACCGGCTACGGCACGATCGACGGCCGCCAGGTGTGCGTGTTCAGCCAGGACTTCAGCGTCTTCGGCGGCAGCCTGGGCCAGGTCTACGGCGAGAAGATCACCAAGGTCATGGACCTGGCGATCAAGTCCGGCTGCCCCATCATCGGCATCAACGAGGGCTCCGGCGCCCGCATCCAGGAGGGCGTCGTCTCGCTCGGCCTGTACGGCGAGATCTTCAAGCGCAACGTCCACGCCTCGGGCGTCATCCCGCAGATCTCGCTGATCATGGGCGCCAACGCCGGCGGCCACGTCTACTCCCCCGCCGTCACCGACTTCGTGATCATGGTCGACAAGACGTCCAACATGTTCATCACCGGGCCGGACATCATCAAGACCGTCACCGGCGAAGAGGTGACGATGGAGGACCTCGGCGGCGCCCGCGCGCACAACACCAAGAGCGGCAACGCCCACTACATGGGAGCCGACGAGCAGGACGCCATCGAGTACGCCAAGGCGCTCATTTCGTTCCTGCCGCAGAACAACATGGAGGAGCCCGAGGTCTACCCCGAGGTCGCCGATCTGGAGCGCACCGAGACCGACCTCGCCCTCGACACGCTGATCCCCGACTCGGCCAACCAGCCGTACGACATCAAGACCGTCATCGAGGCGGTGCTGGACGACGGCGACTTCCTCGAGGTCATGCCGCTGTTCGCGCAGAACATCGTGATCGGCTACGGACGCGTCGAGGGCCGCAGCGTCGGCGTCGTGGCGAACCAGCCGATGCAGCTGGCCGGCTGCCTGGACATCGACGCGTCCGAGAAGGCCGCCCGGTTCGTCCGCACCTGCGATGCGTTCAACATCCCCGTCCTGACGTTCGTGGACGTGCCCGGCTTCCTGCCCGGCACCGACCAGGAGTGGGACGGCATCATCCGCCGCGGCGCGAAGCTGATCTACGCGTACGCCGAGGCGACCGTCCCGCTCATCACGGTCATCACGCGCAAGGCGTACGGCGGTGCGTACGACGTCATGGGCTCCAAGCACCTCGGCGCCGATCTGAACATCTCGTGGCCCACCGGCCAGATCGCGGTCGTCGGCGCGACGGGCGCCGTCGGCATCCTGTACCGCAAGGAGCTCGCGGCCTCGGACGACCCCGACGCCCTGCGCGCCCAGCTCATCACCGAGTACGAGGACACGCTGTGCAACCCGTACCTGGCGGCCGAGCGCGGCTACGTCGACGCGGTCATCGAGCCGAGCCAGACCCGCGCGGAGATCGTCAAGGGACTGCGGCTGCTGCGCACCAAGCGCGAGACGCTGCCCCCCAAGAAGCACGGGAACATCCCGCTGTGAGCGACGAGACGGGCGTTTCGACAGGCTCAACGGACGCTTCGACAGGCTCAGCGGGCGAAAGCGGCTCAACGGGCGAAAGCGGCTCAACGGGCGATAGCGGTTCAACGGGCGCAGAGGGGCACACGCCGATCCTGCGCGTCGTCAAGGGCGACCTGACCCCCGAGGAGGTGGCGGCGCTGGTGGCCGTCGTCGCGGCCCGCAACGCCGCCGCGGCGAACGCCGCAGCGCGCAGCGCGAAGCCGCAGCCCCGCTCGGAGTGGGGCCACCCGGCCCGTCAGGTGCGTCCGGCGCACGCCTTCGGCCCCGACCAGTGGCGCCGCTCGGCCTTCGGCCGCTGAGATCCGGCGAGCACCCGGGCTTCATCCGGCCGCCGTGCCGGGCGTCTGGGACGATGGAGCCATGTCCCTGACCCCGCTGACCGACGTGTCTGCGGCCGACTGGTTCGTCGACGCGCCGGCCGACCAGTGGACCAAGATCTGCCTCGGACCCCCTGGGTACGCGGCCTATGCCCGCCTGCACCTCGTCCCGGCCGATGACGAGGACGCCGACGACGGCGACATCGACCTCACCCGGTTCACCGCCGAGGCGCTGCGTCGCATCCTGCCCCGCTACACCGCCACCCCGGACGACTGCTTCTTCGGCCAGTGGGAGGGCAGCGGGTGGGAGCCCCCGACGCCGCCTGCGCTCCAGACGTTCCCGAGCGCCCCGGAGACCCCCGGTGAGCTGCCGTGGCGCCGGTACCACCTGTACTCGGGCAGCCTGCAGGACAGCGCCGGCTGGGACGGCGGGGACCCCGCCCACCTCATGTGGCCGGCCGACCGCGCCTGGTTCGTCGCCAAGGACGTCGACCCCGACTGGGTCGCCGTCGCCGGCAGCCACGAGCTGATCGACCAGATCCTGGCCGAACCGACCCTGGCCGCGGCCCCGTCGGCCTACCAGGCCCTCGACTGGGATCAACGATGAACCTCACTCCCTGTGCCGATCTGTCGGTGGCTCAGTGGCTGACCGAGGATCCGGCTCCCGCGACCCTGCGTGCGCACGTCGGCCCGTCCGGCTTCGCGGCGTACGCGCGGGTGCTGCACTCGCCCACCGGTCAGGGCGACCGCTTCGAGGGCCACCTGGACGCGCCGCTGCTGTCGGCGCTGGTCGAGGACCTGGCCGGTCACACCTCGAGCCCGGACGAGTGCTTCTTCGCCCTGTGGGAGGGCTACGGGGACATCCACGGCGGCGAGGCCGCCCGGTTCCTGACCGCCTTCGCCGGCCCGCCCCTGTGGCCGGCCCGGTTGTTCACCAAGGACCGGCCGAAGGCTCCCCCACCGCCGGCGTTCCCCGTGCACGTGATGAATGGTCCGCTGCTGGAGGTCAACGGCGAGAAGCATTTCTTGTTCACCGGACCACTGACCGCGGCGGGACGGTGGGGCGCAGCCGGCTGGGGCAACGGCGCACCCCGCGACATCAACAGCCCCAACCTGATGTGGCCCGCCGACCGGGCCTGGTTCGTCACGACCAGCATCGAGGGCACCTGGACCGGCGTCGGCGGGTCCGCGGCCCTGATCGCCACCCTGCTGGGCGACCCCCGCCTCGAGGTCGTCCGCCAACGCTACGACGAAGGAGCCCTGCGGTGAGGATCGTCCTCGCATCCCAGTCCCCGGCCCGCCTCGCGACCCTGCGCGCCGCGGGCATCGAGCCGGAGGTCGTCGTCTCCGGCGTCGACGAGGACCAGATCACCACGACCGATGCGGCGAACCTGGCCACGGCGCTGGCCCAGCTGAAGTGTCGCGCCGTCGCCGCCCAGGTCGAGCCCGACGCCCTGGTCATCGGCTGTGACTCCGTCCTCGCCTTCGAGGGCGAGATCTTCGGCAAGCCCTCCGGACCGGCCGAGGCCACCGCCCGCTGGCGCCGCATGCGCGGCAGGAGCGGCGTCCTGCACACGGGGCACTGCGTCCGTCGCGGCGGCGAGGAGTTCCTCGAGGCCGCATCGACGATCGTGCACTTCGCGGCGATCACCGATGCCGAGATCGACGCCTACGTCGCCACCGGCGAGCCGCTGCACGTCGCCGGCGCCTTCACGCTCGACGGCCTCGGCGGTGCGTTCATCACCGGCATCGAGGGCGACCACCACAACGTCGTGGGACTGTCGCTCCCGCTGCTGCGCGAGCTGGTCGGCGACCTGGGAATCAGCTGGCCTGACCTGTGGAACCGTAGTTCCTGATCACTTTCGTTGGTCATGCGCTCCCAGAAGTGGGAGAATGGAATCACGATGGCAACCACACCGCGCAAACGTAGATACCACGCATCCAGTCCCTTCCAGGCCGGTCCGGAGGTCGTGCACGAGGTGTACGAGGTCGGAGCCCGCGTCTCGCACGACACCTACGGCATGGGAACGATCGTGAGCCTCCAGGGCACCACATCGGCCCAGGTCGACTTCGGGGACGGGCCCAAGCACATCCCGCTTCCCTGCTCCAAGATGTCTGCCCTGTAGTCCTCCAGCCCCACCGCAGCACCCGGCTTCACGGCAGCCGACGAGGAGCCGCGGTGCGACGGACCGCGGGTGCGACCGGACGACCCCTCAGCAGGCCCTCGACCGATCCCGCCTCCGCCGCCTTGCGGTAGACCGCGCAGGCATCGGCGACGACGTCGATCGTGTGGTCGACGTCGGCTGCGGTGTGCGCCGCCGAGGTCACGAAGGACTGACCCAGGACGCCGCCGGCGATCAGTTCCTGCAGGAACAGGGTGCGCCAGGCCTGGCTGGGCCGACCGTCGGGATCCCGCGTGCCGAACACCAGGCAGGACGGACGTCCGCTGACCGTGACGAGCTCGCCGACGCCGGCGTCCTGCGCGGCGGCGCGCACCCCGTCGGCGAGGCGGCGCCCGGCGTCCTCCATGCGAGCGACCGGATCGCCGGTCGTGTACGCCTCGGCCACCGCCAGGAACGCCGCGAGCCCCGTCGTCTCGGCCCCGTGGGTCGTCGACAGCAGGAACACCCGGTCGTCGTCGGTGCGCAGGCCGCCCAGCTCCATCAGGTCGCGGCGCCCGGCCAGTGCTGAGACCGCGAACCCGTTGCCCATCGCCTTGCCCCAGCACGACAGGTCCGGCCGGATGCCGTAGACGTGCTGCGCCCCGTGCGGCGACCACCGGAAGCCGGTGATCATCTCGTCGAGGACCAGGAGCGTCCCGTGCCGGTCGCACGCCGCCCGGACGCCCTCGAGGAATCCGGGCTGCGGCTCGGCGGAGCCCGTGGCCGCCTCGAGGAACACGCAGGCCACGTCGTCGCCGGCCAGCGCCGCCTCGACCGAGTCCAGGTCGTTGTAGGCGAACCGGGTCGTCAACGAGCGGGCGGCCGCGTCGACGCCGGCGTTCATCGCGGTCGTGCCGATGAACCAGTCGTCGACGGAGAAGAAGGGCTGGTCGCAGACCGCGATCCTCTCCCGCCCGGTGGCCGCCCGGGCCAGCCGGACCGCGGCCGTCGTGGTGTCCGACCCGTTCTTGGCGAACTTGACCATGTCGGCCGTGGGGACGAGGCGCAGGAACGTCTCGGCGGCCTCGAGCTCCAGCGTGGTGGGGCGGCTGAAGCTCGTCCCGCGTCCGATCGCAGCCGTGACGGCCTCGACCACGGGCCGGTACCCGTGGCCCAGGGTCACCGAGCGCAGGCCCATCCCGTACTCCACGTACTCGCGCCCGTCCACATCCCACACGCGCGCCCCCGAGCCGCCGGTCAGGATCGGCGCCATGCCCTCGGGATACTGGTCGGACCCCCGCGCATACGTGTGCGCACCGCCCGGGACGAGCTGGTGGAGCCGCTCCTGCAGCTGTGCCGACCGCGGCATCGACGGTTCAGTCATGGAGGGCTCCGTCCGATGGGCTGGTCGCGACGGCCGACGCTCCCGCCAGGGCGACCAGCACGTACAGCAGGTTCGAGATCTGGGCGAATCCCCCGATGTCCAGGATCAGCGCGATCACGATCACCGCGCTGAGCGCTCCGAGCACGCCGTTGACCAGCTCGAACGTGCCGGCATCGGCCGAGCTGACCGCGCGGCGGGATGCCCGCACGCAGATGAGCCAGGCGCCGGCGAGCATCAGCAGCAGGCAGCCGAGCCCGAACAGGCCGGTCTCCACGAGCCGCGTCAGGTAGTGGTTGTCGAGCACCGGCTGCCGGGCCACGTCGTAGGTGCCCGCCCCCTGCCCGAACAGCCAGTGCTCGGGCAGGATGCCGAGCGCATAGGACAGGCCCGAGGATCGCGATCCCAGCGATCCGTCCTCCGATCCGTTGAGCACGACCCCGGCCAGCCGGGTCGCGATCGGGACGCCACCGATGACGGCGACGGCCACCGCGCCGACGACTCCCACGCCCCCGAGGACGACCCGCCGGACCGGCCAGCGCCACGCCATGACGACCAGTGCCGCGGCGACGCCGACGACCGCGGAGCGGGAGATCGTGGCGACCGCACCCAGGCCGATGACCGTCGCCAGCACTGCCCACACGGCGTGCGGCAGGCCCCGCGCGCGCTGTGCGAGGGCCAGGCCGAGTGCCAGCGGGAAGCACACGGTCAGGATGGCGCTGAGCTCCAGCGGATGTGCCGCGCTGCCCTGCGGACGCAGCGCGCCCGCGCGCAACAGGTCGACCGGGCTGCCGTCATCACCGTGCTGGACCAGGCCGGGCAGCACCAGGTGCTGCGCCGCGTCGAAGCCGGTCAGCACCTGCCCGAGGGCCAGGACGGCACTGACGGACGCGCCGATCACCAGGCCCTGCACGACACGGGTCAGCGCAGCCGGGGTCCTCACCACGACGAGGACGAAGATCGCGGCGGCGAGCAGGCAGGCCTCGCGGCTGACCAGCGTGAGGGACTGGCCGGACCACTCCGCCGCCGGACCGCGCAGCATCAGCGCGGCACTGGAGACCAGCGTGCTGAGCATCGTGCCCATCACCAGCAGGGCCGTCGCGCGGTGCGGCGGTGCGATCCGTTGGCCCGCCGACCAGCACAGGATCAGCAGCGCTCCGGCCACGTACCAGGCGATGACGACCGGGGTCAGACCCAGCGTGAACGGCACGACGGCCGACTGCCGGGTCGCCAGCAGCCACCCACACGCCACCGCCACGGTCGTCGCGCCCACCCCGACCCGGTGGTCGACCACGACGACGGGGCGCATCATCGGCGCCGGGTCAGGCACGGCGCGAGCGCCGCTGGGCGGTCGCCTCGAGCGCGCGCACGTCCGTCCCTCGTTCGGCCGCGAGCAGGGCCTCCGTCCGGCGCCAGGCCTCTCGTGCCTCGGCCCGGCTCAGGGCGACGTTGCGGCCGCTGCGCTCCCACTCCTCCTGCAGACGCGCACGGATCGCCGCCTTGGGGACGCCGCTGCGCGACCGCCCCCCTCCCCGCGCGGAGGGCTGCAGCGCGACGAGCCCGAGCAGCGCGGCGAAACCGCACGCCAGCCCGAGCACACCGGCGGCGCGGAGCCGGGCGCTGCCGACGGCCGATCCTGCGCCGGGCGGCGTGGAGATCACGGCCGTCGCCCGCGCGGCTCCGGGGACGTTCGCCGACTCCTGGATCTCCGCGAGCTGGACGGACACCTGGTCGACGAGCGCGGCGGCGGCGCTGCGCGCGCCCTCGGCGGTCGACGCCGACGCGACCAGCGCGACCATCGGGGTCAGCTGGGCGATGGCGGAGTTCTCGCTGCTGAGGGTGTCCGCGCTGTAGGCCCCGTCGCCGCCCGCGTCGGCGACAGCCTCCTGGACCTGGTCACTCTGCAGCTGCGAGCTCACCGTCAGGGCGAGCTGGGACATGTTGTAGTCCAGGTTGACCAGGGGGTTGCTGCTGGCGGTGCCGTCCGAGCCGGCCGGCGGGAGGATCAGCACGCTCGCGGTGCTCTCGTACGTCGTCGAGGCCGATCGCCACCCGTACCCGGCTCCGCCGAGAGCGATGAGCACGACCAGGACAAGCCCCATCGGTCGCCGCAGCAGCGATCGCACCAGCTCGTCAACCCGCACCGTGAGACTCCCCCGTCTGGTTCGCCACCCGGACCGTGCGGCCCGGACGATCGTCCGTCTCCCATGAAGAGAGGGCACGGGCCGAACAATGACGGCCGGTCGCGCGGGTTCAGGCGATCGGCCGTGTGTCTCCGGTCACGGCGGGCAGCTACACGCTCGACGCGAGGATGCCCGCCAGGACGGCCGACATCCCGGCGGAGGTGAACTCCGCCCGGGCCCGTGCGGCGGCGGCGCGGCCCATCTCGGCGCACCGCTGCGGATCGGCCAGCAGCTCACGCAGCGCCGCGGCGAAGGCATCGACGTCGTCCGGGGGCACCAGCAGGCCGTCGACGCCGTGCTCCACGTAGTCCGACATCCCCGGGTTCGCGGTCACGACGACGGGCCGTCCGCTCGCCATCGCCTCCAGCACGACCGTCAGCCCCGAGCCGGTGCTCGTGCGCTTCAGCGCGACGGCCACGACGGACGAGCGGGCGTAGAGACCGCGCATCGCACCGTCCATGCGCCGCGTGTGCAGCGTCCCGAGGTCGTCGGGCAGCTCGATCGGATGGCTCGTCGCGAGCTCCAGCCGGACCGCCGGGACGTGCCGGCTGACCCGGCGGACCGCCTCGACGAGCAGCGCGTGGTCGCGGAACACGTCCTCGCCCGCGCTCACGACGGTCGCGGTCGCCTGCTCCCACGGCTGCTCGGCGTAGAAGTCCGTGTCGATGCCCAGCGGGACGTAGTGCAGGCGCTCCGCCGGGACCTGCCACTCGCGGCCCAGCATGGGCAGCATCGCGCTGCACTGCGTCCACACCGCGGCCGCCCGTGGCAGGGCCCGCGCGGCCAGTCGCCGCTGCAACGGCGCTGCGGCGGCGCGTGAGGTCAGCCACCCCACCCCGGTCACCACGGGGGCGAACCGGCTGCGCGGCACCGCGAGCGCGGCGGGAACTCCCGTGCGCTCGTCATAACCGAGCACGACGTCACTCTCCGTACGAGACATGCGCCGCAGATCTGCCCCGACCTCGACGAGCTCCAGCCCGGAGGTCCGGTACCGGACGGACCGCGCGATGCGGGCCACCGGCCCGGTCAGCTCCCGACCACCGAAGGTGACGTCCCACCCATGATCCTGCAGGTGGTGAAGTCCATATGGTGAGGCATCGGGGACCTCGCCGCGCTCGTGACGGTGAGCCCATCGGGACGCCGACGTCCCCACCGGCAGTGGAATGTGGACCCGCACAGCACGACCTCCCCTCGGCGACAGACGGTGCAGACACTACGGTGTCCGCCGGGCCACCGACGGTGAAACGCATGGCTGTCGCCTTCGGCTACCAGCTGGTGTTCCGGATCCTGGGCATGATCGCCTCGATCGTGACGGTGGCCCTGACCGTGCGGCACCTGGGCGGTGAGTCGTACGGGCACCTGACCACCGCGATCGTGTTCGTGAGCCTGTGGACGAGCTTCAGCGAGCTGGGCATCGGGGCCGTCGTGGTGCGCCGCGCGACCTCCGGCAACGGCGACCTGCAGCGGCTCGTGCAGGTCAACACCGGTCTGTCGATCCTCTACTGCGTCCCGCTGGCACTGGTGACGACCGTGACGGGCCTGCTGGTCTACCACGACGATCCGGAGGTCCGCACGGTCCTGCCGGTCATCACGCTCGGGCTGGCGCTGACGACGATCGCCTCGTGCGTCGCGCCCGTCTTCTTGGTCACGGTGCGGTTCCGGGCCGTCGCCTGGTCCGATCTCCTCAGCCGGGGGCTGTCGCTGGCGCTGACCGTCGTCCTGCTGCAGACCGGCGCCGGCCTCATGTGGTTCGCGGTCGTGCAGGTCGTCCCGCCCGCGGTCGTGCTGATCATCCAGGGGGCCGCCGCCTCCCGGGTCATGCGGTGGCGTCCGGTCTTCGACCGGCGCGAGAGCTGGGCGCTGCTGCGCGAGAGCCTGCCGCAGACCGCGGTGCTGATCATCGGTGTCCTGTACTGGCGCCTCGACGGGGTGCTGCTGAGCGTGCTGGACTCCCCCGTCGAGGTGGGCACCTACTACCTCGCCACGACGCTGGCGTTCACCCTGTCGGTCGTGGCCACGTTCTTCGAGTCCTCGACGCTGTCCACCATGACCGGCCTGTGGGCCGCCGACCGGCGCCGGTTCAGCGACTTCACCGCCCGCAGCATCGAGACGATGCTGTTCATCGGGCTGCCGGTCGCCGCCACCGGCGTGGTGCTGGCCGAGCCGGTCATGCGGGCCATCGGCTCCGAGACGTTCCTCGGCCACGGCGCACCGGCCCTCGCCCTGCTGTTCGTCGCCGTCGGCATCACCTTCTTGAATGGCACGCTGAGCCAGGCCCTGTTCGCCGCCCACCAGCAAGGCTTCCTGGTGCGGATCAACGTGATCAACCTGGTCATCAACATCGCGCTGAACCTCGCACTCATCCCGCTCTGGGGGGCCGTCGGCGCGGCCCTGGCCCTGGCGGTCACCGAGCTGATCGGGCTGGTCGTGGTGTCGGTGCGGCTCTCCCAGCTCAGCGAGTACCGGACGCCGTGGGTGTTCGTGCTGCGGCTCCTGGTGCCACTGGCCGCGTCGACCGCGGTCGCCCTGCTGCTGCGACCCGCGCCGTTGCCCGTCTCGCTGGCAGCAGCGGCGGCGACCTATCTGGCGGTGAACGCCGCGCTCGGCCCGGTACGCGTCTCGACGGTGCGCGCGATGCTGGCCCAGGACACCGCCGACGGGGAGGACGCATGACGACGCCACGCCCGCTCGCGGTGCTGTGCGTCGCCTATCGGACGCCCGAGCTCCTGGAGTCGTGCCTGACGAGCATCTCGGCGCACCTGCCGGGGGTCCCGGTCCACGTGCACGACAACTCCGCCGAGCACGCAGCACAGCTCGACCCCGTCGTCGGCCGGCACCCCGACGTCCACTGGCACCGGGGAGGGCCGAACATCGGCTTCGCCGCCGCCGTCAACGCACTGGCCGCGCAGGTGCCCGGGCACGACCTGCTGCTGATCAACCCGGACGCCGTCCTGCAGGGGCCACTCACCGCGACCCTGGCCGCCGTCCGCACCCCCGGCGTCGCGGCGGCCGCGCCGCTCGACGTCCTGACCCGGTCCGCCACGTCCCGGCCGTGGGACGTCGCCCATCGGCCGCGCGGCCTGGCGCGTGCCCTGGTCTCGGCCTCCGGCTACGCCGAGCGGCTGCGCGGCACCCCGCTGTCGGACCTGTACCCGGCGCGGCCCCGCGAGGTCGGCGGCTACCTGACCGGCGCCTGTCTCGCGGTCAGCCGGGCGGCCTGGGACGAGATCGGGCCGTTCGACGAGGAGTACTTCCTGTACGGCGAGGAGTCCCAGTGGCAGGAGCGCGCCCGCGCCGCCGGGTGGCGACTGGTGCTGGCCGACGAGCCGGGCGTCGTCCACGAGGCCGCCGGGACGGTCGCCGCCGATCCCGCGGCGTCCCGGCGATCGCACGACCTGCTGCGCGCCAATGTCGCCCTGCAGATCGAGCAGGGCACCTCGGCCCGGCGAGCCGACCTGTACCTGGCCGGGACGTCGGTGCTCGACCGGGTCCAGCGCTCGAAGCGCGCCGCCCGCGTCCCCGTCCGGAGGTCCGGACGTCCTCCGGTGCTCCTGACGATCAACCGCCTCGACTACGGCGGCGCGGAGCGGCACCACGTCGTGCTGGCCACCGAGCTCGCCCGCCGCGGCCACGACGTCACGATCGTCGCGATGCAACGACTCGGACCCCTGGTCGCCGAGATCCCCCACACCGTGCGGGTCGTGCGACAGCCCTGGTGGGCCCCGGCGATCGACGTGCCGCCGGGCCCGGCCGTCCTGGTCACCGGCGACACCAACACCGAGACGGGCTTCGGCACGCTGTGGCGGGCCGGACGGCGCGATCGGCACTGGCTGGTCGGTGCGCACGTCCCGCCTGATCCGCTGGCGCCCACCTACTCGGCCGGGCTGGCCCGTGCGATGAGCCGGGCCGATGGCTTCGTCGCGCTCTCGCCCCGGCACCGCGACGAGGTCTCGGCCCATCAGCGGGTCGCGCGGCGCTGGTTCGTCGCCCCCAACGGCGTCGCCCACGCCGACGGGCTCCTGGACGTCCCGGAACGGACGGTGCCCGACGGCCCGCTGCGGCTGGTGATGCTCTCGCGCATCGTCGAGCTGAAGAACCCGCACCTGCTCGTCGAGGCGCTCGACGGGCTCCGCGAGCTCCCGTGGACGCTCGACATCTTCGGCGACGGGCCCGACCGCGCACGGCTCGAGGCGCTGACCCCGGCGCACCTGCGCGATCGGGTGCGGTGGCGCGGCTGGTCCCCGGGACCGGATCATGCCTTCGCGGGGGCCGACCTGGTGTGCCTGCCGAGCCGTTCCGAGGCGTTCCCGTTGACCATCCTGGAGGCGATGGCCCGGCGCCTGCCGGTCATCGCCTCGGCGACCTGCGCCGTCCCCGACATGCTCGACCACGGCAAGGCCGGCATCGTCGTCGACGATGTCACGGTCGAGGGGTGGCGGCGGGCACTGGCCGAGGTGCTGTCCGCGCGCGAGGACCTTCCCGCGATCGCCGCGCGCGGTCTGGAGCGGATGAGGGACCACTACACGATCGAGGCGATGGCCGATGCCTATCAGGACGCCTTCGCCCAGGTGATGGCATGAGGGTCCTGTGGCTGTCGCCGTGGCTGCGACCCCTGGCGCGGGTGCACGCCGATGCCCTGCGCTCGGCCGGCCACGAGGTGCGGATCGTGACATCGGACCAGCACCCGGAGTCCGGGCCGGCACGCCCCGACGAGTGGGTGCTGGACCCCCGGCCCAAGCAGCCGTCCACGTACCGGCCGTTCCTGCGGGTCCGCAGCGAGGTCGCGGCCTTCGGCGCCGAGGTCGTGGTCACCGAGCTGGTGCGCGATCCCCGGTGGCTGACGCTGGGGCGCGGCCTGCCGCGCATCGACGTCGTCCACGACGACCGTCCCCATGACGCCGCGGAGCAACGGCCACGCTGGGAGCGGGCGGTCTTCGACCGCTGGCAGTCGCGCTCTGACCTGACGATCTTCTTCAGCCGGTTCGTCGCCGATGCCGTCGGCCGCGAGCCGCGGGTCGTCGTCCCGCTCAGCAGCGATGTCGCGGACGCCGCGGTCCCGCCGTTCGTCGAGGCCGACGGCCGGCGTGACTTCGTGCTCAGCGGACGGCTCAACGACTACAAGAACATCCCGGTCGCGCTGGCGGCCTGGCGCCTGCACCGGTCCGGTCCGCACCACCGGGGCGACCGGCTCGTGCTGATCGGCGACGGCGACGTGCCGCACGACCTCCCCGAGGGCGTCCGGTGGCAGCGGGGGCCGTTCCGGTACGCCGACGAGCTGACGACCCTGGCGCGGGCCAAGGGCTCCTTGGTGCACTACCGGCGGGCCACCCAAAGTGGCGTCCAGATGCTCGCGATGCAGCTGGGCGTCATGCCGGTCGTGTCACCCGAGGGCGCGCTGCCCGAGCTGCAGCCGTCCGGTGGACCGGTCGTGGGCGTGGACGACCCGCGCGGCCTGGCCGACGCCCTCGACACGCTGGCCGATCCGCACGAGGCGGTCCGGGCCGGCCGGGTGGCGCGCCGGGCCTATCTGGACCGGCATGCCCAGAGCCGGGTCGCAGCAGCCCTCAGCGATGCGGTCGCGCAGGCCGCCGCCGGCCGGCGAGGTCGATCCACAGCCCGGTGAGCCGGTCGTGCCAGCGCCGCACGTCGAAGCCCGCCGAACGGGCCTCGGCTGCCCCGGCGATCCGGGTGCGCAGGTCATCGTCCTCGACGAGGCGGCGCAGCGCCTTGCCCAGGCCCTCGATGTCCCCGGCGGGCACCAGGAGGCCCTCGACGCCGTCACCGACGACGTCCGGAATGCCACCGACCGGGCTGACGAGGGGCGCGAGCCCGTGCGCCATGGCCTCCAGCAGTGCCATCGGCAGCCCTTCCTCGTGACTGGGCAGCAGGAACACCTGCGAGACGCGCATGAGCTCGTCGCGCTCGGCCGGTCCCTGCCAGCCGCGGACCTCGACGACGCCGGCCACGTCCGCGTCGGCGACCGCCCGGCGCACCTGCTCGATCTCGCCGTCGCCGGCCAGCACGATCCGCAGCCGGCTGCGGACCTCCGCCGGGAGCGTCGCCACCGCCGCCACGACGTCATAGCTGCCCTTGCGGTGGCCCAGACGGCCCAGGCTCACCGCATGGACCACCCCACCCGGGGCCGCGGCGCGTGCCATCTTCTCGCGGTCAGGCAGGACGACCGGGTTGTGCAGCACCTCCAGGCGTTCGGCGGGCAGGTGCAGGCGGGTCCCGAGCTCGTCGACGTGCTGCGTGGCCAGCACGAGCCACCGGTCGGCGGCGACGCCGCGACGGACCAGCGTCCGTCCCCACGCGGGGAGACGGTCGAACCAGCCGGCGAAGTCATAGCTGTGCGCGTGGACGACGGTCGCGGTCCCACGCAGCCGGGCCGCGGCCAGCGGCAGCGACTTGCGCACGACGCTGCCCCCGTGCGACAGGTGCACGTGCAGCACGTCGACCCGGCCCGCCACGATCAGCGCGGTCGACCAGAGCATCCCGCGCACGCCGATCCACACCCGCCACGGCAGCGAACGGTCGACATACGTCGCGACGACCCGAACCGCCACGCGCGGATCGGGATGGGCCGCCATCAGGGTCAGCACCGAGGCCATGCCTCCCCGGCTGTCCGGGCCCGACGGCGCCGGCCCGATCGTCAGGACCCGCACGCTGCGAAGTTCACCCATTGACCCGGCCCCGTCCCGCTCGCGCCCCTACAGTGGCAACCATGTGCGTGGACGTGGTCAGACAGGTCAGGGCGTGAGGCGCGGTGGCGCCCTCGCCGCCTTCGCGCTGGCCGTGGCTGCGGTGCTGGTCACGGCCGTCCTGATCGGCCGGGACGGTGGCGACGGCGCCAGTGCCGGCAACGGCCGCGCCGAGGCCACGGACGACGCCCCGGCGGCCGTCCAGATCGAGCGTCCTCCGATCGATCTGGGCAAGGGGCTGCTCAGGGTCCCGAACGAGACCGCTGCCTGGTTGGACCGCCAAGGGCGCAAGGCCGATCCGGCCGTGCGGAAGCGGATCGGCGCCCAGCCCGATGCGTTCTGGCTGGTCGGCGATCCCAAGCCGGACCGGCTGCTGGGACGCCTGATCAAGCTCGCCCGCACGAAGGACCGCACGCTGCAGCTGGTGCTGTACAACATCCCGGAGCGCAACGATCCGGCCGGCGGCGGCGGTGCCTCCGATGCGGCGGCCTACGCCAAGTGGGTCGAGAAGATCTCGGCCGATCTCGGCGACACCCGCGCGATCGTCGTGATCGAGCCGGACGCCTTGCGGTTCACCGATCGCCTGGCCCCCAAGGACCCGGCCCGCGCGGAGCGGATGGACTCCCTGCGCCTGGCCGTCGCGACGCTCGTCGAGCGCAATCCGCGCGCCCGCGTCTACGTCGATGCCGGCACCGCGTCCGGGCCCGGGTCCGTCGTGCCGGCCCGGATGGCCGAGCTGTTGACCGATGTCGGCGTGTCGGACTCGGTCGGGTTCGCCGTCAACGTCGCCGGCTACTCGCCCGATCCCGAGGCCACCGCCTATGCGCGCAAGATCCGCAATGCGCTGATCGACCGGCACGGGCTCAGCGATCCGCGCTACGTCGTCGACACCGGCCGCAACGGCAACCCGGTGTGGGACTACGAGCGGTGCAACCCGCCCGGTCGGCTGCTGGGCCGCCCACCGGAGCTCGTCGAGGACCCGGACGGGCTCGACCTGCTGCTGTGGATCAAGCCCCCGGCGACGTCCGACGGCGACTGCGGCATCGCGCCGGGCAGTCGCGGGGGCGAGTTCCTGCCCGACGAGGCGATCAGGATGAGTCACGATCGCCCCTGACCACCCAACGGCCGGCGAGCTCCGGGTACGACGCCTCCAGCTCGGGCAGCAGGTCGGGCAGCGTCAGCAGCACCAGGTCCGGCGAGGCGGCGACCAGCTCGGCGGGCGAGATGATCGCGATGTCGGTGCCGGGCATCCGGCGGCCCTGCTTGGCCGGTGACGCATCCGCCACGGACGCCACGAGGGAGCGGTCCAGGCCGGCCAGCCCGAACTGCGCGACGGCGACGGACGCCGCCCCGTACGCGTGCACCCGCAGACCAGCGTCGCGGCGGTCCTGCAGCCACCGGCGCAACCCGGCCACGTCGGAGTCGACCGTCGTCTGCAGCGCCGCCACCGCCACCGGATCGGTCACGCCGAGGCGGGTCTCGTCGGCCAGCACCTCGGTCGTCCGTGCATCCGGCTCGTGATCGCCGTGACGGGCCGCCACCAGCACGGTGCCGCCGTACAGATCGAAGGTCTCGACGCCGACCACGCTCATGCCGACATCGGCCAGCAGCCGCGTCAGGGCGGTCAGCGAGTAGTAGGCGGCGTGGCCGTGGCGCAGGGACGTCCACTGGCCGTGCCGCACGATCGCGGCCAGGGAGTGGAACTGGACCAGCAGGACCCCGTCCGGGTCGGTCGCGGCGGCCCGGGACCGCCAGGCGGCCCGCTGGTCGGCCTCGTGCATGATGCCGAAGCTGTCCAGCACGACCGCGGCCCGCCCCGTCGCCCGGACGTGCCCCCGCTCCTGCAGCATCGGCAGCCACGTCCCGCCGTGCGGGCTGGGGAACTCCCGCACGGTCGTGCCGGCGAGCCAGCCCCGGTCGGCGGCAAGGGCGATCGCGGCCTCCGCCTGCTCGACCAGCGCCCGTGGCTCGATGCCCAAGGGCTGCTCGGGGGCGGTGTCGTCGTGGGCGATCTGCGCCAGCCCGCACGCGGTGCACAGCACCATCGCCAACGGGTGCCGCGGGTCGGTCGCCGGCCCTCCCCCGGACGGGAACACGTCCGCTGCGGGGACCTCCCCCAGGTCGAGCACCGGCGTGGTCTCGGCAGCACCGCAGGCGCAGCACGGCGTGCGCCCGCTCATCCGCGCCCCGTCTCGACGTGCCCGTGCCCCCGTCGACCGGGCATCATGACCCCATGCGCGTCGAGACCACGTCCCTGCACGACGTCCTGCTGTTCGTGCCCGAGCCCTTCCAGGACGAGCGCGGCTGGTTCTCCCGGACCTTCGACACCGCGATCTTCGACGCCGCGGTGACGGGGGTGCGCGCGGCCGACTTCACCCAGGACTCGCAGTCCCGGTCGCACCGCGGCGTCGTCCGCGGGATGCACGGGCGCGGCGGCCGGGGCGAGGCCAAGCTGGTGCGCTGCGCCCACGGATCGGTGCTCGACGTGCTGGTCGACATCCGCCCGGACTCCCCCACGTTCGGCCAGCAGGCAGCCTTCGAGCTGGACGACGTGCGCCTGGCGCATTTGTACGTCCCGCCAGGGCTGCTGCACGGCTACCAGGTCACCAGCGATGCAGCCGATGTCTGCTACCGGATCGACCGCCCGCACGCCCCGGGAGAGGACATCGGGGTCGCCTTCGACGACCCCGACCTGGCGATCGCGTGGCCGGAGCCGATCACGGTCGTCTCGGCGCGCGACCGGGCGGCCGGGTCGTGGGCCGCGCTGCGGTCGTCGCTGGGCTGACGTCACGGCGATGACGGCCGCATCGCGTCATCGAGCGTCCCCTCGGCCTGCCGGCGCTTCAGCACCGCCAGCCGGGTGAAGCGCTCGTCGAACGAGTGCTGCGTCAGGCCGTGGCGGGTGTAGTTCTCGTACAGCTCCGCGGCGCCGTCGGGGATCGACCAGGTGGCCTCGTAGCCGGGCAGGATCTTGCGGATCAACGAGAAGTCGACCCGGTACGAACGGGGGTCGGAACCGGTCTCCCCGGTGATCGACAGGCGTGATCCGGGCACCGTGTCGGCGACCGCCCGGGCGATCTCGGCGACCGTGACGTTGTTGGCCTCCGTGCCGACGTTGAAGGCCCGGTCGTGGATGGCCTCGGTCGGTGCCTCCAGGGTCTGGATGAAGGCCGCGGCGATGTCGCGGGCGTGCACCAGCGGACGCCACGGCGTCCCGTCCGAGAGCACCTTGACCTCCCCCGTGAGCACGGCATGCCCCACCAGGTTGTTCAGCACGATGTCGGCGCGCAGCCGCGGCGAGAACCCGAACGCCGTCGCATTGCGCAGGTACGACGGGCTGAACGAGTCATCGGCCAGCGCACTGACATCGGCCTCGACCCGGACCTTGCTCTCGGCGTACGGCGTCAGCGGGCGCAGCGGCGCGTCCTCGGTGACCAGGTCCTCACCGGCCGAGCCGTAGACCGAGCACGTGGAGGCGTACAGGAAGCGGGAGACACCGGCGTCCTTGGCGGCGCGCGCGAGCCGGACCGAGGCGGCGTGGTTGATGTCGTAGGTGATCTGCGGGGCCAGCGACCCGATCGGGTCGTTCGAGAGAGCGGCGAGGTGGATGACCGCGTCGAAGCCCGCCAGGTGCTGGGGCGTGACGTCGCGCAGGTCGACCGCCAGGGTCGTCGGGTCCTGCGGCTGCGGGCCCAGGACGCAGTCGGCGAACAGGCCCGTGTCCAGGCCCACGACCTCATGGCCGCGCGCCGCGAGCAGCGGGGCCATGACGGTGCCCAGGTAGCCCTGGTGGCCGGTGAGGACGATCTTCATGTCAGCGAGCTCCTGTGCGGTGCGGAGTGGTGAGGGTCAGGACGGCCTTCTCGAGCACGAAGGCCTCGGCGTGCTCGTGGTGGCACTGCACGCCCCGCAGACGCAGCAGGGCCCGGAAGGCGCCCTCGTCGTACCAGTCCTTGGACTGCTGCGACGGGTACGAGCCCATCAGGATGCGCAGCTTCTCGTCGGCCACGGCAGGATCCAGCGGGTGCAGGACGGTGGGCTGCGGGGTGTCGGTCTCCCACTTGAGGATCTCGTAGCCCAGGATCAGGTGATCGCGGAACTCCGTGGGCGCGAGCTCGGCGACGAGCCGGTGGTCCTGGTGGGCGTCCCCGCGGTGCGGCGCGAAGACCAGGTCGGCGTCGCCGCCGCGGGCGAACTGGCCCATCGCGTCCTTGATGCGGTCCCAGTGCGCGGGAGCCCGCCCGTCCGGGACGTCCAGGATCGTCAGGTCGACCTCACCGGCCAGGGCCGACAGCGCCTCCCGCTCCTCGGCCTCCCGCGGCGTCCCGGCACCGCCCAGCACCAGCGCCCGCACCCGGATGTCCGGGCGGTTCTTGCGCAGCGTCAGCAGCGTCCCACCCAGCCCGATCGCCAGATCGTCGCAGTGCGCCGCCAGCAGGGCGACCTCGCGGACGCCCTCCAGCCCCAGCGGGATCATGCGGGCAGCCCGGGCATCTCCCACACGGCCCACGGACGGGTGCCGTCGTGATAGGCCGCATCGAGCTCGGCGCGCTCCTTGAAGGTGTCGGCCGGCTTCCAGAACCCGTCGTACCGGTAGCCGTACAGCTTGCCCTGCTCGGCCAGCGCGGCGCACGCATCGGCGACCAGGTCGCCGTTCTCGGGCAGGTGGTCGAACACCTCCTGCGACAAGATGAAGTAACCGCCGTTCTCGCCCAGCGGCAGATCGCTGACCGGCGTGATGCCGGTGATGCCGCCGCCCGGGGCCACGTCGACGACGTGGAACGACGACTGTGGTGGCACCACGATCATCGAGGCCGCGGCACCGAAGTCGTGGAACTCCTTGATCATCGCGTCCAGCGGGACGTCCGACAGCACGTCGGCGTAGTTGGCCAGGAAGTACTCGTCGCCGTCCAGGTACGGACGCACCCGGCGCAGGCGCTCGCCGATCGGCGTCTCCAGCCCCGTGTCGACGAAGGTGATCGTCCAGTTGCTGATGTCGCTGGACAACAGCTCGATCTTCCCGTCGCGCAGCACGAAGTCATTGGACTCGGTCTCGCAGTACGTCGTGAAGAACTCCTTGATGCGAGCCGCTCCGTAGCCCAGGCACAGCACGAACTCCGTGTGCCCGTAGTACGCGTAGTACCGCATCACGTGCCACAGGAGGGGCCGCGGACCGACCATCTGCATGGGCTTGGGGATCAGATCGCCCTCGCCGTTGCGCATGCGCATGCCGTAGCCGCCGCAGAACAGCACGACCTTCATGACAGGACCTCCGTGCGGGTGCCGGCCCGGTGGACCGTGGGGAGGGGAACGACGATCTGGCCACCCCACTCGTGGACATGTGCCAGCTGTTCGGCGATCTCGGTCTCCAGGTTCCACGGCAGCACCAGCACGACATCGGGCCGGTCGGCCGCGATGCGCTCAGGGGCATGGATCGGGATGCGGGTGCCGGGGGTGAACCGGCCGTGCTTGTACGGATTGCGGTCGACGGTGTACTCCAGCAGGTCCGAGCGGATGCCGCAGTAGTTGAGCAGGGTGTTGCCCTTGCCGGGGGCCCCGTAGCCGACGACCCGCAAGCCGTCGGCCTTGGCGTCCAGCAGGAAGCGCAACAGCTCCTGGCGCACCGCCTGCGAGCGCGGCTCGAGATCCAGGTAGCCCTCGACCGTGTGCAGACCCGCCTGCTCCTCCTGCGCCAGTGCGTCGACGACCGCTTGCGTCGGCGGGCCGGCGATCTGGCTGGGCTGCGCCCAGACGCGGATGGATCCGCCGTGGGTGCTCAACAGGTCGACGTCGACGACCGTCAGGCCGGCCGTCGCGAGGGCACGGCTGATCGACAGGACGGTGTAGTACTGGAAGTGCTCGTGGTAGACGGTGTCGAACTGCCCCAGCGCCACCAGGTTGAGCGCGTGGTGGACCTCGATGCTGACCCACCCGTCGTCGGCGGTCAGCGTGCGCAGCGCCCGCGTGAAGCCCAGCAGGTCCGGGACGTGGGCGTAGACGTTGTTGGCGACCACCAGGGACGCCGGCCCGCGCTCGGCGCGCACCTGCTCGGCGACCGCCTCGTCCAGGAAGGTCGTCAACGTGGGGACGCCGCGCTCCCGGGCCGCCTCCCCCACGTTGACCGATGGCTCGATGCCCAGGCACGGGATCCCGGCGGACACCACGTGCTGCAGGAGGTAGCCGTCGTTGCTGGCGACCTCGACCACCGACGAGCTCTCGTCCAGGCCGAGCCGCTGGATCGCCGCGTCGACGAACGTCCGCGCGTGCTCGACCCAGGAGTCGGAGAACGAGGAGTAGTAGGCGTAGTCGACGAAGGTCTCCTCCGGCAGGATCAGCGCCGGGATCTGCAGCAGCAGGCAGTCCTCGCACAGTCGCAGGTGCAGCGGGTAGGTGACCTCGGGACGGTCGAGGGCGTCCGCGGTCAGGAACAGCTCGCACGGGGGCGTGGCCCCGAGATCGAGCACGCTGCGCAATCGGCTCGAACCGCACAGGCGACACGACACTGGAGCTCCGTCCACTCAGATGGGCGGCCTCTGCCGCACACCGGTGAAGAGAGAGGTTGTCCTCGGCTATGACGCCACCGGCCGGTCTCCCCCCGGGGGGCTACTCGACGGGCAGGCCGAGACCGCGGGCGATCAGCATGCGCTGGACCTCGGAGGTCCCCTCACCGATCTCCAGGATCTTGGCGTCCCGGTAGAACCGGGCGACGGGGTACTCCTCCATGAAGCCGTACCCGCCGAAGACCTGCGTCGCGATGCGCGTCGCGGTGACGGCCGACTCCGAGGTGTACAGCTTGGCGATCGACGCGGCCTGCTTGACGTCCTTGGCCGGCGCCCCGGCGTCCTTCATGGCCGCTGCCTGGTAGGTCAGCGCGCGACCGGCCTGGGCCATGACGGCCAGGTCCGAGATCTGGAAGGCCACACCCTGCTTGGTCCCGATCGGGACCCCGAAGGTGGTGCGCTCGCCCGCGTACTCCACGCACAGGTCGAGACAGGCCTGGATGCAGCCGACGGCCAGGGCGGCGATCGCGATGCGCCCGTCGTCGAGCGTGGCCAGGAACTGGGCGTAGCCGCGCCCGCGCTCACCCAGCAGCGAATCGGCCGGAACCCGGACGTCGGTGAAGGACAGGGGGTGCGTGTCGGAGATGTGCCAGCCGAGCTTGTCGTAGGGAGCCTCGGCCACGAATCCGGGCGTGCCGGCGGGCAGGATGATCGCCGAGATCTCCGGCGAGCCGTTCTCGCGCGTCCCGGTGCGCGCGGTGACGGTGACGCACGAGGTGATCGGGCTGCCCGAGTTGGTGATGAACTGCTTCGACCCGTTGACGACCCACTCCGCTTGCCCTGAGCCTGTCGAAGGGTCGAGCTCGGCGCGGGTCCGCGTCGCCGAGGCATCCGAGCCGGCACCGGGCTCGGTGAGCCCGAAGCCCGCCAGCGTGCGCCCGGCGACGAGATCGGGCAGCCAGTGCTCCTTCTGCTCCTGCGTGCCGTACGCCAGCAACGGCAGGATGCCCAGGCCCACACCGGCCTCGAGGGTGATGCCGATCGACTGGTCGACCCGCCCCAGCTCCTCGATCGCGACGCACAGCGAGGTGAAGTCGCCGTCCGCGCCACCGAACTCCTCCGGCGCGGTGAGCCCGAACAGGCCCAGATCGCCCATCTTGTGGACGAGGTCCACCGGGAAGTGGTGGTCCTTGTCCCACTGCGCGACGTGCGGAGCGATCTCGGCCTCGGCGAACTCGCGCACGCTGCGACGGAAGGTTTCATGTTCACGGGACAGGGCGAAGGTCATCCAGGCATGTTAACAACCATTAACCTTCCTCGTCACCCCGCGCACCCCGGTTGCCGCTACCCTGCTGCCACTTGCACCGACGTCCAGGGGGAGACGATGCGACGCACATCTTCAGCACTCACCGCCGCCGCCATCGCCGTGGCCGGCACGATGACGGCCGTCGGCATGACGCAGCCGGCCGCCGCACAGTCGACCAGCTCGGCAGAGATCAACGGCAAGCTGGTGCTGCTGCTCGACGCGTCCGGCTCGATGAAGGAGACCGCGACCGGCGGGACGACCAAGATCGAGGCGGCCAAGTCGGCGCTGACCGATGTCGTCAAGCGCCTGCCCGACGACGCCCAGGTCGGCGTCCGCGTCTTTGGTGCCACGGTCGAGAACCGCGGTGACAAGGGCGCCTGCAACGACACCCAGAACGTCGTCCCGGTCGGCCCGCTCGACCGCGACGGCATCGTCGGCGCGGTGCGCAGCTACAAGCCCTACGGCGAGACCCCCATCGGCAATGCGCTCAAGGGCGCCGCGAAGGACCTCGGACCCACCGGCAAGCGCACCATCGTGCTGCTGTCGGACGGCGAGCCGACCTGCGACCCCGATCCGTGCAAGGTCGCCAGGGACCTGCGCGCCGGCGGCATCGACCTGACGGTCAACGTCGTGGGTCTGAACGTCTCCGGCAAGGCCCGGTCCGCGCTGCAGTGCATCGCCGACGCCGGCGGCGGGACGTACTACGGCGTGGACGAGCCGGACGAGCTGGCGTCCAGCCTCGTCTCGGTGTCGGTGCGGTCCCTCCGGGCGTTCCGGCTGACCGGCACCCCCGTCGTCGGCGGCACCACCACCGCCGCTCCGCTGGACATCGAGCCGGGCCGGTACACCGACACCACCGAGGGACCGTCGACCAGCCGGTACTACGTGGTGACCAAGCCGAAGGACTCCGATGTCGTCGTGTCCGCCGTGGCCCGGCCCCCGTACGACTTCAAGACCTACAACAAGCTCGAGGTCGAGCTGCTGACGCGAGACGGCCGGCGCTGCGGATTCGACCAGGACATCCGGATGAACGTCCTGCAGGACGCCTCGATCCTCACCACCGGCGCCCTGTTCTCGGGCCGCTCGACGGGCGCGAGCAAGGAGCCGTGCCTGGCCGCCACGACCCTGCTGGCGCGCGTGGCCCTGCAGGCACCTGGCGGGACCGCCTTCGAGCTGCTGGTCAGCACCCGCCCACCCATCGAGGGCGTCACGTCCCTGCCCGAGGCGGTGACCAACGACCAGCAGCGCGCCGCCCGGGACGCACCCTTCCCCGATCCCGGTCCACCGACACCCGTCGTCGGCGGAGCGGCCTTCACCGACGCGCCCACGGTCGAGCCCGGCACGTACTCGGACACCCTGCGCCCCGGCGAGCAGCTGATCTACAAGATCCCGGTGGGGTGGGGTCAACGGGCCCGCGCCAGGGCGACGCTCGAGAGCGACGTGCAGGGGGCGGCTGAGCTGTCCCAGCCGGGGATCAGCGCCGAGATGACGATGATCTCGCCCACCCTGCACTCCCTGGGGCGCACTGGAGCCAACGGCGGCAACTTCTGGTCCGGCGAGCGGCCGGTCACGCTCACGGCGGAGGGCGTCGAGGTGCGCGCCCGCAACATCGAGAGCCACTCCTCGGCCATCACGTCCCACTCCGCGGCCGGCGACTCCTACATCGTGCTGTCGATGGGCGGGACCCTGGGCGGTGACGGGATGAACTTCGCGGCGCCCGTGACGCTCACGATCGCGGTGGACGGCCAGGAGAATGGGGAGCCCCGCTTTGCCGGCAAGTCCGCCGGCCCGGAGTCCGGGACGTCCGAGGAGACCAAGGAGAAGACGAAGCAGACGTCGGCGGCTGCGGAAGACTCCGGCGGCTCCGTGCCGTGGCTGCCGATCGGTCTGGGCGTCCTGGTGGTCGCCCTCGTCGCCGGTGCGTTCGCCCTCGGCCGCCGACGCCCCGGCGCCGCCGGGTAAGACACCTCACAGGGATCGCGCCGCCCCCAGGCCCTAGACTGCGACGGCAGCCGTCGCAATGAGGAGAATATTTCAGTGAGCAAGCCCCTGGCAAAGGTCCTGATCGCCAATCGCGGCGAGATCGCCGTCCGTGTCATCCGAGCCTGCAAGGACTCCGGCATCGAGAGTGTCGCCGTCTACGCGGAGCCCGATCGGGACGCCCTGTTCGTGCGGCTCGCCGACGAGGCCTACTCGCTCGACGGAGCGACGCCGGCCGACTCGTACCTGTCGATCGAGAAGATCGTGGCAGTCGCGAAGCGCTCCGGCGCCGACAGCGTGCACCCCGGCTACGGCTTCCTGGCCGAGAACGCCGACTTCGCCCAGGCCGTCATCGACGCCGGGCTGATCTGGATCGGTCCCCCGCCGTCGGCGATCGAGAGCCTCGGCGACAAGGCCAAGGCCAAGCAGATCGCCCTCAAGGCCGACGCCCCGCTGGCGCCCGGCACCAAGGACGCGGTCAAGGACGCCGACGAGGTCGTGGAGTTCGCCAAGGCCAACGGCCTGCCCGTCGCGATCAAGGCCGTCTTCGGCGGCGGCGGCCGTGGCCTCAAGGTCGCCCGCACCCTCGAGGAGATCCCCGAGCTGTACGAGTCGGCCGTCCGCGAGGCCGTCAGCGCCTTCGGACGCGGCGAGTGCCTGGTCGAGAAGTTCCTCGACCAGCCCCGCCACGTCGAGACGCAGTGCCTGGCCGACAGCCACGGCAACGTCGTCGTGGTGTCCACCCGCGACTGCTCGCTGCAGCGCCGTCACCAGAAGCTGGTCGAGGAGGCGCCCGCCCCGTACCTCACCGACGAGCAGATCGAGCGCCTGTACACCTCGTCCAAGGCGATCCTGAAGGAAGCCGGCTACGTCGGCGCCGGCACCTGCGAGTTCCTGGTGGCCCGTGACGGCACCATCAGCTTCCTGGAGGTCAACACCCGCCTGCAGGTCGAGCACTGCGTGTCCGAGGAGGTCACCGGCATCGACCTGGTGCGCGAGATGTTCCGCATCGCGGCCGGCGAGGAGCTCGGCTACGGCGATCCGGAGATCCGCGGCCACTCGATGGAGTTCCGGATCAACGCCGAGGACGGTGGCCGCGGCTTCCTGCCCGCCCCCGGCACCCTGACCAAGTGGGCTCCCCCGTCGGGCCCCGGCATCCGCCTCGACGGCGGCTACGAGGAGGGCGAGACGATCCCCGGATCGTTCGACTCGCTCATCGCCAAGCTCATCGTCACCGGGACCAGCCGCGAGCAGGTCCTGGCCCGCTCGCGTCGCGCCCTCGACGAGTTCGTCGTCGACGGCATGCCGACGGTCATCCCGTTCCACCGCTCGGTCGTCAGCGACCCGGCGTTCACCGCCGAGAAGGGCTCGTTCGACGTCTACACGACGTGGATCGAGACCGACTACGTCAACGACCTGGAGCCGTACTCCGGCCCGTCCGTGGACTCCGAGCCGGACGAGCGCGAGCGCGTCACGGTCGAGGTCGGCGGCAAGCGCGTCGAGGTCGTCCTGCCCGGCGGGCTGGGCGCATCTGCTGCTCCCGCCGCGGGCGCGAAGAAGGCCAAGCGCAAGGCCGGCAAGGGCGGTGGCGCCGCAGCATCCGGTGACTCGCTCGTCGCCCCGATGCAGGGCACCGTCGTCAAGGTCGCCGTCGAGGAGGGCCAGGAGGTCGCCGCCGGCGATCAGGTCATCGTCGTCGAGGCCATGAAGATGGAGCAGCCCATCAACGCCCACAAGGCCGGCGTCATCACCGGCCTGGTGGTCACCGTCGGCGGCCCGATCGGTTCCGGCGAGATCGTCGCGGAGATCAAGGACGCACCCGCCGCCGAGTAGTCCCCAGCATCGACAGAAGGGCCCGTCCTCCAGTGGAGGACGGGCCCTTCTGTCGTGTCGTTGCCTACCGGGTGCGCTGCTGTGGGGCGGCGTTGTCGACCTCGCCATAGGCGACGCCGGCGGCCCAGACGATCAGGGTGACTCCCAGCCAGGTGCCCCAGCCGTCGATCGAGAAACCGGCGGTGGGCACCAGCAGATCGGTCACCTCCAGCCCGAGCAGGGTCAGCACCAGACCGCCGACGATCGTGTACCCGCGCATGAACCTGTTGACCGAGCTGATGACCACGCCGCGCAGCGCGACCGTCAGCACCGTGAAGATCACGACCGCGAGGACGAACCAGCCCAGCTCGATGGTGAACCCCTCGAAGATCCACGCTGCCAGGGCCAGCGAGACCGTGTTGGCCGCAGCCGAGATGAGGATGGACTTGAGAACTGCGGGCATGTCCCGATTCTCCCAGAAGCCGCTGCGCTCCCCCGGGCGGCTCACTTCTTGACGGACACCGTCACGCGTCCGTTCTTCTCCAGGGTCAGCGTGCCCTTGGTGAACCAGGCCCGCTCGCGTCCGCCGCTGAGCTTCTTGTGCGTCTTGGTGGGCACTCCGAGCTTGCCGCTGGCCTCGTTGAGGGACCGGTACTTGTTCTCGAGCCGGCCGTACAGCGCGAACGCCGCGAGCTTCTTGTTCTTGCGCTTGACCCGGTAGATCGTGCCGTGGTGGAAGCGCTGGTGCCGCACCTGCGACCGCTTGGTCGTGGTGATGATGCCCGTGGGCACGCCCAGGGCGCCGGACTGGGCGCTGAGCGAGTTGTAGCGCGAGCGGACCACGTCGCCGATCGAGTAGGTGCCCATCGGCGAGGAGATGATGTCGATCTTCTTGTACCGCGCCTTCGTGCCGCCCGGTGCGCTGTAGAACGGGTACTCCGGCGCCACGACGGCACCGGTGGCGCCCACGCCGAGCTTGGCGGCGCGGACCGAGATCTCGGTCGTGTAGCTGCCGACGTACGAGCTGACGCTCTGTCGCAGCCCACCGGGCGCGCTGAGCCAGGCATAGGCCGCGGCCCCCGGGCACTCGGTGCCGACGACGTCACGGTGACCCGAGATGCGGTTGAGCGTCTTGCCGCCCAGCGAGTAGGTGCCGGTGGCGGGGACGCCGCCGATGCCGAAGCGCCACGCGATGAGCTTGACCACCGCGGCCTTGTTGGCGGACGTGGGTGCCGATGTCTGGAACGAGCCCATCATCGAGATGCCCATCGCATAGGTGTTGACCGACGCGTTGCCGGAGTGGGCGGCACGGACCTGCTTGTCGACGCCGCCGTTGCGACCCTCGAAGATCTGGCCGTACTTGTCGACCAGGAAGTTGTAGCCGATGTCGCACCACTTGCGCGACTTCATGTGATAGGCCTGCGTGGCCCGCACGATCGAGGCCGACTGCTCCCGGGTGTACGAGTTGGTGCCGGCGGTGTGGTGCACCACGGCGCCGAGGGTCTTGTCGACCACCGTCGGGCTGTCGCACTTGGTGTTCTTGGTGGCGCCCCAGCCGGACCGGTAGATGATGGCCGGACGGGGTGTGGCGGCCGCGGAGCTGGCCGTCATCGTGACGTCCGCGGTGCTGCTGTACATCGCGGGGCTCGTCGTGGCGGCGGGCGTCGCGCCCGGATCGATCGTGGAGACCTGCAGGCCGGCGGGACGCTGACCGGTGGGACTCGCGACGCGGACGGCGACGCCGTCGGCCGATCCGACCCACAGCGGCTCGGTGCCTGGACGACCGCCCTCGTCGTCGGACTCGACGTGCAGGTGCTGCCACGCGCCCCACACGCCCTCGCTGCGCAGCCGGACCTCGACGTCGATGCCCGTGGCGTCGAATCCCTCGTCCCAGGTGACGCCGACCATGCCGAACTCGTCCGTGCCGCGCGGGGGCAGCTCCGCCACGAGGTCGTCCTCGTGCGCGGCGCTCTGCACCGCCGCCGTGTCGGCCGGGGCCGGGACGGCCGTCGTCGAGACGGCAGCCGGTTCCGCCGCGGGCGCCACGACCTCGTCTGCTTGGGCACTGGACGATGACATGAAGGTCACGGACGTGGCCAGCACGGCCCCCGCGATCGCCCCCGAGAGATAACGCATGATGTAAACCCTAACCGCCGAACTGGTGTGACTGAAAACCTGTCTGAAACTACTGGAACCCGAACCAGTGGGACTTCAGACCGAACGCCCAGCGGGCGTCCGTGCCTGAGATCGTCTTGCTCGTGCGCGACCCCACGAGGGTCATGCTGCTGACCCGGCCGCCCCACGAGCCCCCGCCGGTGCGCCGCGTGATCGTGATCGACCGCAGCTTCCCGATCGTCGGGTACGCCTTCTGGATCTTGCTGGCCGTGACCGTCGTGGCCCACGTGTGGTTGGGGTTGCCGGCCCAGCCGTCGTACGGATCGGCGGCGGCCGACAGGTACGGCTGCGAGCCGGCGGCCGTGCGCCCGCCTGACGACGACGAGAACTGCGTCAGCGCCGGGGCGCCGCGGTAGCTCACGTACTGGCCGCTCGTGGCGCGTGCCGCGGCGTCGGTGGTCGCGGTCTCCCGCGACGCTCCGCCGTACACCTGGCACGCGGTGGTGCTGCAGATGTCGTAGTAGCGCGCCGGCGACATGCTGCGGACGCCGAAGGTCCGCGCGGCAACCGCCTGCGCCTTCAGCGCCTCCGGCGCCCAGGTCGCGGGCATCTCGGCCGCGATCACGCCGCGGACGTAGTGCTCGATCGGCAGCACGTTGACCGTGTCGCGGGCCGTGGATCCCTTCGACGGCACCGCCGACCGGATGGCGCCGCGGTACTTGACCACGGAGCCGCCGGGCAGCATCAGGCTGATCTTCGAGGGCCCCTCGAACTGCCCGTCACCGGTCCACTTGATGTTCTTGTAGCCGCGGTACCCGCCGGTCGTGCGGTACTGCAGGGCCGATTGCGTCTTGCGCGACGACACCCGCACGATGCGCCAGTTCTTGACCTTGGCGCCACCGATCTTCGTCGGCAGGGACTTCTTGTACGAGCTGGTGAGCTTGCGGAACACCAGGCCGGAGGCCGGCTTGACGTCCACGGCGTCGGAGGTGTCCTGCGAGATCAGCACACGGATGTTGCCCGAGCGCTTCGCGAGCGACGTCCCGGGGTAGTACGTGGCCAGGATCTGGTCGTACGGGACTCCGGCCTTCGCCGCGCCCTGGGCGCCGTACTGGCTCATCCCGATGCCGTGTCCGTAGCCATGCCCGTTGAACGTGATCCGGCCCGAGGCGGGCACCGTCACGGTGTTGGCAGATCCGGTGGGAGCAGCGGGTTCGGGCATGAGGGCGGCAGGCGCCGTGGACGTCTTCTTGACCGCACCCGTGGCCAGGTTGAAGCCCTTGAGCGCGGAGTAGCTGCCCTTCAGCGAGCCGTTGACCGCGCGGATCTTGGCGTAGTAGTCGGTGTCCTTGGTCGGCTTCAGCTTCGGGACCAGCGCCGTGGTGGCTGCGACCCCGGTGACCGAGCGCGCGCAGGACTTGGAGGTCTTCGACGCGTACAGGCAGATGTCGTAGCTCGTCGCGCCCGCGACACCGCCCCAGGTCAGGCGGGCGGAGTGCTTTCCGGCCTTGACCGTGATCTTGCCGACCTTCGCGGGCTTCTTGGTGGCGCCGGTGGTGCCGCTCTCGCTGATGACACCGCCGGCGCTGGTGTAGGCCCTGGTCTGGCCGGTCGCCGCATTCGACGTGATGTACCCGGTCGCGAAGTTCGCCCGGGAGATGCCCGCGGCGTCCGTCATGGTCGACGACGTCGGCACGCCCAGCGCGCTCGCGGTCTCGCCGAGATTGGCGTAGGCCGTCGCGATCGCACCCTGCAGCGTGTGCACCGAGCTGCCCACCTGGTAGATGCGACCCGCGGCGAACACCTGGCGGGTGGCGCCGGCGATCGTGGCCGGATCGCTCGCCGGGTAGCCGAGCACACCGGTGCGCGACTTGAGCCGGTCGTACTCGGCACGGATGGGGCCGGAGACGTAGAACGCCGCAGCGCTGTTGCCCTGGGAGTAGATGTCGACGAGCTTGGCCCGCAGCCGGCTGCCGGCCGAGGACTTCGCCTCGCCGACGAAGATCGCGCCGGTGACGCCGGTGCCGAGGGCGGTGTACTTGGCCTTGACCGGCGTCGAGTACGCCGCCAGGTAGGCCGCGACGCGGTCACGCAGGCCGCCGGACTCCGAGAGCCATGCATATCCGTGCGTGCCCGGGCAGCCGGTGCTGACGACGTTGCGGTGCCCCGCGATCATGTTGAGCTTCTTGCCGCCCAGCGAGTAGGTGCCCTTGGCCGGCAGGTACGTCGTGCCCATGCGCCAGCCGATGAGCTTGACCATCGCATCCTTCAGCGCGGCCTGGGGCTTGGTCTTGTCGTAGTTGCCCATCATCGAGACACCCATGGTGTAGGTGTTGACGGCGGCATTGCCCGAGTGGGCGGCACGGATGGCGCGGTCGATGCCCCCGCGGCGGCCCTCGAAGATCTGGCCGTACTTGTCGACCAGGAAGTTGTAGCCGACGTCGCACCACTTGCGCGACTTCACGTGGTACGCCTGCACCGCGCGGACGATCGAGGCGGACTGCGCCTTGGTGTAGCTGTTGGAGCCCGCCGTGTGGTGCACGACGACGCCGCGCGTGGTGTCGCCGGCTGCAGGGGTGTCGCACGGCGTCCCGGCCGATGCGCCCCAGGCGCTGCGGCTGATGATCGCCGGCTGCGGGGTGTAGGCCGGAGCCCCGTCGCTGGTCGCGGTCGTCGTCGCGCGGGCCACGCCGTCCAGCGGGGCGGCGTAGGAGGCGCCGGAGACGCCCGAGGCGGTGTCGGCGCTGCCCGGGTCGATCGTGGCGATGCGGACGTCCTGCGGGGTGCCGGACACGCTGGTGACGCGGGCCGCGACGCCGTCGGCGTCATCGACCCACAGCGGCTCGGTGCCGGGCACGCCACCCTCGTCATCGTCCTCGACCTCCAGCGGCGTCCACTCCGACCACGTGCCGGCGGTGCGGGTGCGGACCTCGACCTGGACGCCCGTCGCCGGGCCGTCGGCCCACGTCACGCCGATCATCCGGAATCCAGACGTGGGCGTCTTCGGCAGCTCGGCCACGAGAGTGCCGGCCGAGGGTGCCTCGGCAGCTGCGGGGGCGCTGGTCCGCGCCTGCGGCACGACCGGCACCGCGGTGGACGTGACATCGACCGGCGGCGCCGTCACCGCGGGTGCGACGGCGCCGGGACCGGCACCGGTCACCTCGGTGCCGGCGGCGTGGGCAGAGGAGGGCATGAGCGTGCCCACGCCCACCACGACAGCGATCGTGAGGGTGGACGTACGTCGTGCCGCGCGCCAGGAAAGCATGGGGGAAGTCCATTCCTGTGACTGATGTTTCTGGTGTGACCAGAGTGGTCGCCGGATGATTATGCTCACACAATTTGCCGAAATGCGACCGAAAATCGGAGTTGCTCGGAACTACAACGGTGTCATTCCTGCGGTTGCAGGGGTGGACGCCGAGACGATGTCGGAGGCGTCAGTCGAGCCGGTGCAACCGGCGGGCCGCCTCGGCCACCGAGCCGGACATCGAGGGGTAGACCGTGAAGGCGTCCGCCACCTGGTCGACGGTCAACGAGGAGGACACCGCCAGCGACAGCGCGTGGATCAGCTCGCTGGCGCGCGGAGCGACCACCACTCCCCCGACCACGATGCCCACGCCGCGCCGGCAGAAGATCTTGACGAAGCCGTCGTGGACTCCCTGCATCTTGGCGCGGGGGTTCGAGGCCAGCGGCAGCATCGCGACATCGATCTGCAGATCACTGCCCTCGACCTGCTGCTGCGACATGCCGACCGTCGCGATCTCCGGTGAGGTGAAGACATTGCTGGAGACCTTGGTCAGGTCGAGCGGGCGCACGGCGTCACCGAGCAGGTGCGACATGGCGATCCGACCCTGCTGGGCGGCGACGGAGGCCAGCATCAGGACGCCCGTGCAGTCACCGGCGGCGTAGATCCCGCGCACGCTGGTGCGGGACACCCGGTCGACCTTGATGAACCCGCCGTCGTCGAGCACGACGCCCACGTCCTCCAGGCCGAGGCCCGCGGTGTTGGGGATCGAGCCGAGCGCCAGCAGGCAGTGCGAGCCCTCGACGGTCCGCCCGTCGGTCAGCGTCACGAGGACGCCGGTCTCCGTGCGCGCGACCGAGGCCATGCGGGAGTTGCCCATCACCGTCATGCCGCGCCGCGTGAAGACGTCCTCGATGACATTGGCGGCGTCGACGTCCTCGCCGGGCAGCACCCGGTCGCGGCTCGACACGAGGGTGACCGCGGCACCGAGGCCGTTGTAGGCACTGGCGAACTCCGCGCCCGTGACACCCGAGCCGACCACGATCATGTGCTCGGGCAGCTCCTGCAGTCCGTAGACCTGCTCCCAGGTGAGGATGCGCTCCCCATCGGGCTGCGCATCGGCGCTGACCCGGGGATGCGCGCCCGTCGCGACGAGGATGGCATCGCTCTCGATGCGGCGCGGGCCGTCCGCGGTCTCGGCGACGACGACGCCGGGGGCCTCGATCATCGCGGTGCCGGAGATCATCGTGACCCCGCTGGCGGTGAGGCGGTGGGCGATGTCGGCCGACTGGGCCTGGGCCAGGGAGAGCACGCGGGCGTCGACGGACGCCAGATCGGCGCGGATCGATGCGGGCACCTGCACGCCCAGCTCGCCGGCGGTGCTGACGTCGGTCAGCAGGTCAGAGGTCGCGATGAGGGTCTTGCTGGGCACGCAGTCGGTCAGGACCGTGGACCCGCCGATGCCGTCACGCTCGACGAGCGTGACCTCTGCACCCAGCCTTGCGGCGACCAGCGCCGCCTCGTATCCACCAGGTCCGCCGCCGACGATCGTTACATGAGCCACCTCGCCATTGTCGCTCACCGCACCAGCCGCGGGCGAATCGCCTGCCGGGCGCTAGCGCGCGTACCGGTCCAGGTGCGTCGTCATCTCGGCGAAGATGCCGCCATTGAGGGCGAAGGCGACCTTGACCTCGTCGAGGACGCGCTGACGCTCGGCCTCGTCGAGCGGCAGGCCGTCCAGCCGGGCCCGGTAGTCGTCCTTGTAGACCTTGGGCTTGGTGATGGCGTCGAACTCGTAGAAGGCGACCCCGGCCCCGTCGAGGCCGAACTCGCGGCTGATGATGCGCCCGATCGCCTGGCCGCCGGACAGGTCGCCGAGGTAGCGCGTGTAGTGGTGCGCCACGAACAGTCCGCCCCACTCGGCCGACGCCCGGATGCGCGCGACATAGGCATCCGTGGCCGGGCTCTGGACGTCGACGCGTCCCCAGTGGTCGAGATCGGCATCGATCGTGCCGAGCCGCTCGATCGCGGGATCGATCACCGCCGAGGCCAGCGGGTCGTCGGCCAGCTCGGCCGCCGTGGTCTCGAGGGCCTCGTACACCCGGCGCAGGAGGGTCAGGAAGTGCGTGTATCCGGCCTCGTTGATGCGTCCGGCCATCAGCTCGGACATGAAGTCCGAACCCTCGGCCGCGGTGTGCTCCGACCGCGAACCCGTGCGCAGCAGGGCCGACAGGGAGATCGCCTGGTTCTCGGCGGTGACGGTCATGGATGGCTCCTGGCTGTGGGGAAAACGGATGTCCGAAGGATTATGACACAAAGTCAGCATGTTCTGACAGAGTGTCAGCACAAAAGCTTCTTAGGCGAGCCTTCCTAATGTTAGTCTACCCTTGCTTACCGGTCGGGGGGCCGCAAAATCACGCAGAGATGAGGAAACAGAAACGTGCATCGCCTTGCTCGCGCCCTGCCGATCCGAGCCGCGGCCGCCGTTCTGGCGATGGGTCTCGTGGCGTCCTGCGGAACCGGATCGGACACCGGCAGCGCCTCCGAGGAGGGGAAGGCGGTCGATCTGGCGTCGGCCTCGCTGCTGGACGACCCGAAGGGCTACGTGGGCCCTGCGCACGCCCCCATGCCGGAGACCGCGATCGACCCGGTCGCGGACGACCCCACTCCCCGCCTGCCCGCCACGGTGACCGACAGCCAGGGCACCAAGGTCACCGTGACCGATGCCAGCCGCATCCTCGCGCTCGACATCTACGGCACCATCTCCCAGACGGTCTTCGAGCTCGGCCTCGGTGACCGCGTCGTCGGACGTGACGTGTCGACCCAGTTCGCCGAGGCCAAGAAGCTGCCACTGGTCACCAGCAGTGGCCACGACCTGAACGCCGAGGCGATCCTCGAGCTCGACCCGACCGTCATCCTGACGGACACCTCGCTGGGCCCGTGGGACGTCGTCCTGCAGATGCGCGATGCCGGCATCCCCGTCGTCGTCGTCGACCCCAGCCGCAGCCTCGACAACGTGGGCAGCCTGACCCAGGAGATTGCCGACGCCCTGGGCGTGGGCCCGGAGGGCGAGATCCTGGCCGACCGGATCTCCCAGCAGACCGCCAAGACCGCAGCCGCGATCGCCGCGGTCGCGCCGTCGGACGTGAAGGACAAGCTGCGCACGGTCTTCCTGTACGTGCGTGGCCAGGCCGGCGTCTACTACATGTTCGGGCAGGACTCCGGCGCTGACGGCCTGATCGAGGCACTGGGTGGCTACGACGTCAGCGGCGAGATCGCCTGGAAGGGCATGAAGCCGGTCAACGACGAGGGCATCATCTCCGCGCAGCCCGATCTGATCCTGATGATGTCCGACGGGCTCAGCTCGGTGGGCGGCGTCGACGGGCTGCTCGACCGGTTGCCCGCGATCGCGCAGACCCCGGCGGGCAAGAACCGGCGCATCGTCGACATGCGCGACAACGCGATCCTGAGCTTCGGCCCCCGCACCGCGGACATCCTCAACTCGCTGGCCGTCGCGATCTACGCACCCGAGTCGCTGTCGTGACGGCCACGATGCCGGAGCGTCGCACGACGCCCGACACCGACCTGCCGGCGCTGCCGGCCAGCCGGTCACGACTCGTGACCGCGGTGTTCGTGGTGCTGCTCGTCGCCGCGGCCGTCCTGACGGTGTTCGCCGCCGGACGCGGACAGCTGGAAATTCCGGCCGGTGAGGTGTGGGGCTCGATCATGCACCGGCTGGGGCTGGACCTCGGGACGATGCCGACCCACCCGCAGGGCGACAACACGCTGTGGCAGGTGCGGTTCCCACGCATCGCCATGGCGCTGCTGGTGGGCGCAGCCCTCGCGGCGGCCGGGACGATGATGCAAGGCATCTTCGGCAACCCCCTGGCCGAGCCCAGCGTCGTGGGGGTGTCGACCGGTGCGGCCTTCGCGGCGGCTGTCGTCATCGTCTTCCAGATCCAGTTCCTCGGCAGCTGGACGGTGGCGCTGTTCGCCTTCGTCGGCGGCCTGGTGACGACCCTGGCGGTCTACTTCTTGTCGCGTGCCGACGGACGCACCGAGGTCGTGACGCTGGTGCTCACCGGCATCGCGGTCAACGCGGTGTGCAGCGCCGGCCTGGCGATGATGATCTTCCTCGGCGACACCGCCGCGCGCGAGCAGATCATCTTCTGGCAGCTCGGCAGCCTGAACGGCACCCGCTGGGACCACGTCTGGGTCGTCGCGCCCCTGGTGGTCCTGGGCATCGTCGGCACGATGCTCATGGCCCGCAAGCTCGACGTCCTGTCCCTGGGTGATCGTGCCGCGCGCCACGTCGGCATCGACGTCGAACGGCTGCGGCTCGTGGCGATCGTGCTGGTCGCCCTGCTGACCGCGGCCGCCGTGGCCTTCGCCGGCATCATCGCCTTCGTCGGCCTGGTCGTCCCCCACCTCATGCGGATGATCCTCGGACCGGGCCACCGCGTGCTCGTCCCGGCCAGCGCCCTGGCGGGAGCGGTGCTGCTGCTCGGTGCCGACCTGATCGCCCGCACCGCGATGGCCTACGCCGATCTGCCGATCGGCATGCTGACCTCGCTCGTCGGCGGTCCGTTCTTCTTCTGGCTGCTGCGACGCACGCGCAAGAGTGCCGGCGGATGGGCGTGAATGACATGACACTCCAGCTCACCGACGTCTCTGCCGAGCTCGGCGGACACCCCGTCCTGCACGACGTGACCCTCGAGGTCCGTCCCGGCGAGCTCGTCGCGCTCGTCGGCCCCAACGGCGCGGGCAAGACGACGCTGCTCAGCGTCATGGCCGGCGACATCACCCCCACCTCGGGCACCGCCTGCCTGGACGGGACGGAGCTGCGCCGCTGGAAGATCGCGGACCTGGCGCGCGAGCGGGCGGTGCTCCCGCAGGAGCAGCGGCTCGCCTTCGGCTTCCGCGTCGTCGACGTCGTCCGGATGGGACGCGCGCCGTGGGCGCGTCGCCCCGAGGAGGATCTGGACGACGTCATCGTGGCCGAGTCGATGCGACAGACCGATGTCGACGCCATGGCCGACCGCGCCTTCCCGACGCTGTCCGGCGGCGAGAAGGCCCGCACCTCGTTCGCGCGGGTCCTGGCCCAGCAGACCTCGCTGGTGCTGCTGGACGAGCCGACCGCCGCCCTGGACATCCGGCACTCCGAGCAGGTCCTGTCACGGGCCCGCCGGCTGGCCGCCGACGGTCATGCCGTCGTGGCGGTGCTGCACGACCTGACCGTCGCGGCCGCGCACGCCGACCGCATCTGCGTCCTGGCCGACGGGCGCCTGCGTGCCGACGGACCACCCGCGCAGGTGCTGACGCCCGAGCTCGTCGCGGAGGTCTACGGCCATCCCGTTGACGTCATCACCCATCAAGGACGCACGATTGTCCTGCCCCACCTCGTCCCCATCGATCAGGAGGCCTCATGCGCACCCGTGCACTAGGCACCGTCCTCGCCTCGGCCGTCGTCGCGACGGCCCTGCTGGCGCCCACCGCGGCCCACGCCGCCGGCAGCGTGTCCGTCCGCAACGAGCAGGGCAAGGCGGAGGCCGACACGACCTACTCGACCACGATCACGGTCACGGGGTCGGGCTTCCAGTCCGTCAAGAACGCCCACGGCGGAGTGTACGTCGCCTTCGGCACGGTCTCCGGCACGTGGCGGCCCAGTCAGGGCGGGGTCACCGGCAAGAACTACCGCTACGTCCCCGACACGGAGGCGAAGGGCAACAAGGGCTACCTGCGCTATGTCGCCTTCCCCGGCAGCGACACCGCGGCCAGCGCCAACGGAGGGACGCTCAAGAACGGCCGGTTCACGACGACGCTGACGATCCCCGGGCCGAAGTTCCAGACGTACGACCGCAACAACAACGTCACGACGGTCGACTGCCTGAAGGTGCGCTGCGGTGTCATCACCTTCGGCGCCCACGGCGTCAAGAACGCCAACAACGAGACGTTCACCCCGGTCAAGTTCACCAAGCTCTCCGGTGCCCAGGCGGTCACGGAGCCCGAGTCCCAGACCGAGGCGGAGTCCCAGACCCAGACCGAGCCCGAGAACGCCGAGGAGCCCTCGCCCGCCGCGGCCACGCTCGTCACCCCCGCGCCGCCGGCGAGCAGGAAGGCCACCGGGGCGATCACGATCGACCGCCGCACCGCGGTGCAGGGACGGGTGATGGCCTTCACCGCCGTCGGATTCGCGCCGGGCGAGCAGGTCATCGCCGTGCTCGACGACGGTGTCGCGGCGGTCGGCCCCATCGTCACCGGCGCCAATGGCGAGCTTGCGGCGGCCATCCAGGTGCCCGCCGGCACCTCGCCGGGCACGCACACCCTGCGTCTCACGGCCGCGGGCTCGGGCACCGAGCTCCAGCAGAACTTCCCGGTGGCGGCCGAGGAGGGACCGAGGTCCTCTTCCGCGACGAAGGGTGAGGACCAAGAGTGGTTGCCGTGGGCTGCTGCCGCTGCGGCTGCGGTCCTGTTCCTGCTGGCGGTGGCATTTGCCGTCGTCCGCACCCGCCGCCTTCGATCCGCGAACGGAGCCGATCATGCGAGCTGACCCTCGTCCCCTGGTCGCCGCCGTGCTGGCGGCGCTGCTGATGCTGGGCGCTCCGCTGTCGGCCCAGGGCGAGGAGGCTGCGCCGAGCGCGGCAACGCCGACGTCCGCCACCCCGGACCCGTCCCCGACCGCGACCCCGGATCCCACTCCCTCGCCCAGCCCGACTCCCTCGCCCAGCCCGACTCCCTCGGCGAGCCCGACGCCGAGCCCTTCGCCGACGCCGAGCCCTTCGCCGAGCCCGACGCCGACGCCGAGCCCGACGGTCGAGACACCGACCGGCACGACGCTCAAGGACGCCCAGCTGAGGTGGAGCCTGAACTCCCTGCTGCACCAAGCGCCGCACTTCGGAAAGAACTTCCTCACCGCGGGCCTGCTGGCCGACACCGAGGGCGGTGAGATGCCGTCGAGCCGGTGGAGGCAGTCCGAGGGCGCGGTCCGCATCGAGCGCGCCTCGGGCGGCTCGTACGTGCCGGCCACCTGGGAGGGCTTCGGCACCGGCGCCGACCACCAGGTCGTGATCAACGGCGGCACCGGGACGGTCGACGCCGCGGCGGGGTCGGCGCGCATCGCGTGGCGCGGCAGCTTCGGTGTCGCCCGGTACTCCGGCATGACCGGTTTCTCGGTCTCCGATCCGGTGCTGATCGTCCAGAACGGCACCGGACGGCTCGAGGGCACGATGAGCGGTTTCGGTGTGTCCCGCGACGGCAATGGCTCGGGCGGCGCCAGCGGCCCCCTCGCCAGCACCACCGTGGTGCTGGCCGAGCTCGGCAAGGTCGACCTGTCGAAGCCGGCCGGCCTGACCGCGACCCCGGTGTTCTACGGCGTCAAGGTGGCGCACACCGAGCAGCGCCAGGACCCCAAGAAGGGGTGGGGATCGTTTCCGGCCGACTTCATCAAGTTCGTCGACCAGGTCGGGCAGGCCCCGTTCTGGATGACCAGCGGCTCCGATGACGACCTCAAGCCCGGCTTGCCGGTCGCGATCAGCTTCGACGCCGCCGCCCCGCTCGCCGTCACCCCTCCCCCGGTGAAGAAGAAGACCAAGAAGCCGACGGTCTCCAACCCCACCAAGAAGGCTCCCGCCGGCGCTCCGGCCACGGGACCCTCCACCGGACCGTCGGCCGGGCTGCCGACGGGGCCGTCCGCTCCGCTGAGCTCGGCGAGCGTGCCCCCGTTCGTCCCGCTCAGCACTTCCGAGCTGTCCGCGCTGCCGGCGGCCGTCCCCGCCTCGGCGGCATACCGCAACTCAGCGTCGATGATGTCCGCGCCCACGGTGCTGACCGCCCCGGACGGCCGAGCCTCGGAGCTCGGCTGGTGGGTCGCCGTGACATTCCTGCTGATGGCCGCCGCTGCGGTCGCCGGTCCCACCCTGCTCATCCGACCGCGCGTCTCCTGACGTCGCCCCGCCTGAAAGCTCCCTCCCGCAGCGGCACTTCGCCGCGCCCCTTGAAAGGAAATCAATGAGCAACACCATCACCCGCCCGGGCACCCGACTGCGTCGGACCCTCGCCGGCGTCGCGACGACGGCTCTTGCCGCATCGACCCTCGCCCTGGTGCCCACCAGCGCCCAGGCCGCGAGCCAGGCGACCGTCGCCGTCAGCCAGACCTCCTTCGCCGCAGATGGCACGCAAACGGTCACGGTGACGGGCAGCGGCTTCGCCCTCGCGGACGCGACGGGCGTCCGGCCGCCTCTGGCCGGCAAGCCGGCAGGCGCCTACGTCGGAGTCGGCAAGTTCGCCGCCCAGTGGCGTCCGTCCGAGAATGCTGCCGCCGGCACGCGCAAGCTCGTCTCCGCCGACAAGGGTGGCCAGAAGTGGGCCGTCCCGGCCGACAGCATGGCCGCGATCGGTGGCGATGCGGCCGGCGCGATCGAGCTGAAGCCTGACGGCACCTTCTCCACGACGCTGACCGTGTCCAAGGCGGACATCGACAGCATCGCCGGCCTGGACGGCTCGCACGTCAACTACGGCATCTACACCTACGCGGGCAGCGGCGCCAAGGCGGCCGGCTACGAGACCTACACGCCGATCACGTTCACCGCAGCACCCCCGGCTGCCGCTCCGGCGAAGCCGTCGAAGGTCTCGGTCAAGCGCGGCTCGACCAAGAAGCCCACGACCAAGAAGACCGGCAAGACCTCGGTCACCGTCAAGGCGCGCAGCGGTGCGGTCGTGACCGGCGGCAAGGTCAAGGTCACCTTCAAGAGCAAGGGCAAGAAGACCAAGACCAAGACGGTCACGGTCAAGAACGGCAAGGCCAACGTCACGATCCCCAAGCTCGCGAAGGGCACGTGGAAGGTCTCGGTCAAGTACCTCGGCACGGCGCAGTTCACCAAGACCGGCACGCTCTCGCGCGGCTCGTTCACGGTCAAGAAGTAACCAGCAGCACCATGCGGACGGCGGGCCCCTCGGGGCCCGCCGTTCGTGCGTCCGGAGCCGTCAGGCGCCGAGGGCGCGCAGGACGAAGCGTTCGACCGCCTCGGCCGTGACCCGGCGGGTCGACAACGAGGAGTGCACCAGCGCCATCGTCGCGGTGACGTCCTCGACGGTGAACACGCCGGCGGCCACGCCGTCGTCGATGATCGTCCGCAGGACCGTCTCGACCGCGACGACGTGCTCGCGGATCTCGGCGATCGAGTCCCGCGAGAGCATCCCGTACAGCTCGGGACCGAAGCCGAAGTGGAACTCCTCGGAGGAGTCCATGTGCTCGCGGATGTAGATGCGCATCGCATCGGCCGGTCCGGTGGCGCGCTCGAGGGCCGAGCCCAGGCGGTCCAGGTAGCGATCGGTCTCCGCGCCGGCGAAGGCCACGACGACGGCGTCCTTGTCGGCGAAGTGGTTGTAGATCGCGGTGCGCCCGATACCGGCCTCGGAGGCCAGGTCCGCCATCGTCACGGTGTCGAACGAACGCTCGGCCAGCAATGATGAGAGGGCCTCGAACACGCGGCGACGGGTCTGCTCGCGGTGCTGCTCGAGCGAGCCGCCGATGATCTTGGGCATTGTCGTAATGTACGGCAGGTGACCACCACCGAACTCGCCCGCCAAGCCGCCGATGCTCTCCGCGAACGGACCGGCGGTGGTGACCATGACATCGCCCTCGTGATGGGCTCCGGCTGGCTGCCCGCCGCGGACGCCCTGGGCGTCCCCGATCACGAGGTGCCGCTGGCCGAGCTGCCCGGCTTCAGCGCCCCCGCGGTCGAGGGGCACGGCGGGACCGTGCGCTCCCTGACCATCGGCGACAAGCGGCTGCTCGTCTTCCTGGGCCGCACCCACTACTACGAGGGCAAGGGCGTCGCCGCCGTCGTGCACGGCGTGCGCACCGCCGCCGCCGCGGGCGTCAATACGCTGGTGCTGACCAATGGCTGCGGCGGGCTCAACCCCGCGTGGTCGCCCGGCACGCCGGTGCTGATCAGCGATCACATCAACATGACGGCGACGTCCCCGCTGGAGGGCGCCCACTTCGTCGACCTCACCGATCTGTACTCCAGCCGCCTGCGCGCACTGTGCAAGCAGGCCGATCCGAGCCTCGACGAGGGCGTGTACGTCCAGCTGCCCGGCCCCCACTACGAGACCCCCGCCGAGATCGGGATGGTCCGCGCGATCGGCGGTGACCTGGTCGGCATGTCGACGACGCTGGAGGCCATCGCGGCGCGCGCCGAGGGTCTGGAGGTGCTGGGTATCTCCCTGGTCACCAATGCCGCGGCCGGCATGACCGGTGAGCCGCTGAACCACGAGGAGGTGCTGGCCGCCGGACAGGCAGCCGCCACCCGCATGGGCGCACTGCTGGCGGACGTCCTGCCGCGCATGTGATCTCGGTGTGCGCGAAACTGTCCTCATGGACTTGATCGAGCGCGCCACCGACTGGCTGAGCCAGGATCCCGACCCCGCCACCCGCGAGGAGCTGCAGCAGCTCATCGACGCCGGCGACACCGATGCCCTCCAGGACCGCTTCGCCGAGCGGCTCCAGTTCGGCACGGCGGGCCTGCGCGGCGCGCTGGGGGCCGGGCCCAACCGGATGAACCGGGTCATCGTCGCGCAGGCCGCCGCCGGTCTCGCGGCGTACCTGCTCGAGCACGGGGACGACCCCAGCGTGGTCGTCGGCTACGACGCCCGGCACAACTCGGACGTCTTCGCGCGCGACACCGCCGAGATCATGCAGGGCGCGGGCGTGCGTGCCTTCCTGCTGCCGACCCACCTGCCGACGCCCGTGCTGGCCTTCGCGATCCGCCACCTGGGCTGCAGCGCCGGGGTCATGGTGACCGCCTCGCACAACCCGCCGCAGGACAACGGCTACAAGGTCTATCTCGAGGACTCCAGCCAGATCGTCCCGCCCGCCGATGCCGACATCTCCGCAGCGATCGACGCCGTCGGGCGGGTCGACGAGATGCCCCGCAGCGACGACTACGAGACGCTCGGGCCCGAGGTCGCCGAGGCGTACGTCGACGCCGTCGTCGCGCTCCCCCAGGACGGGCCGCGTGAGATCGTGGCGGTCTACACGCCGATGCACGGCGTCGGCCGCGACACGCTCGTCGAGGCGGTGTCGCGGGCCGGTTTCCCGCCGATGCACGTCGTGCGCGAGCAGGCCGACCCCGATCCGGACTTCCCGACCGTCGCCTTCCCGAACCCGGAGGAGCCCGGCGCGATGGACCTCGCGCTGAAGCTGTCGTCGCAGGTCGGCGCGGACCTCATCGTGGCCAACGACCCCGACGCCGACCGTTGCGCCGTGGGCGTCAAGGACGGCGAGTCGTACCGGATGCTGAGCGGCGACCAGGTCGGCGTGCTGCTGGCGGACTTCCTGCTGCGCCGCGGCATCGAGGGCACCTACGGATCCTCGATCGTGTCCTCGGACCTGCTCGGCCGCCAGGCCGCAGCCTTCGGTCAGCCGTGGGAGCAGACGCTCACCGGATTCAAGTGGCTCGGCAAGATCCCGACGCTCGTGTTCGGCTACGAGGAGGCGCTGGGCTACAGCGTCGCCCCCCACATCGCACGCGACAAGGACGGCGTCTCGGCGATCGTCACGGTGCTGGAGATGGCGGCGCAGCTCAAGGCCGAGGGGCGCACGCTGATCGACCGGCTCGACGACATCTACCGCGAGCACGGCCTGCACGGCACGAGCCAGCTGTCGGTGCGGGTCGACGACCTGACGATCATCAGCCGGGCGATGGACGTGCTGCGCACCTCCCCGCCGCAGTCCCTGGGCGGCCTGGACGTGACCTCGGTCGACGACCTCGCCGAGGGCTATCACGGCCTGCCGCCCACCGACGGGATCCGGCTGGGCCTGGACGGCGGGGCCCGCATCATCGCGCGTCCGTCCGGCACCGAGCCCAAGCTCAAGTGCTACATCGAGGTCGTCATCCCGGTCACCGGCTTCGTCGACGCCGCTCGGGAGACCGCCGACACCCAGATCGCCGCGATCAAGGCCGATCTGTCCGACGTCCTCGGGCTCTAGACGATGTCGGCTGCGGCCGGTCCCCGTCGCCCCTATGCGGTGGCAGCGGGGCTGGTCGTCGTGGCGGTGGCGCTCGGCGCGCTGTTCGGTGTCATCGTCGCGAGGGCCATCTCCGGCTACGACATCACCCGGCTCCCCGATCCGAGTGGGTCGACGGTGACCGTGGGCGACCGCTCGGTCGCGGTGTGGGTCTCACCGCGGGACGCCGCGGTGTCCTGCGACGCCACCGCGGACGGGACGTCCCGCAAGACGCTCACCAGCACCGGCAGGGGCCTGTCACTGTCCGACGGAGGGCGGACCTGGCGACGCGTCGGAGTCCTGTCCGGCGAACCGGGCACGACGTTCACCGTGTCGTGCAGCGGCGACGACCTCGCGGGCGTCGGCTACGCCGACAACCCCCGGCCGGTCCGGTACATCGTGCTCGGCGTCCTGCTGGCAGGAACCGCCGCGCTGCTGATGCTCAGCGCCTTCGTCCTGGCCCTGGTCACCGCCCTCCGCAGCAGGGCGGACCGACGATGAGGGTTTCAGGCAGCCATGGCTACCCGAAACCCTCAAGCCGTACGACAACACGGGCAATGGACCAGACTGGACGGAGACCGTACATCACTCGGCCTGTTCATAACCAAGAACGAAGGGCTGCCGTGGCGAACTCCCAGCCGGACCTGAGAGACGACCCCGTCGGCCTCGAACGGCCGCCATCGGCGCCGATCGACGTCGTCGGATGCCCCCGCAGCGCGGCCGACGGTCCCCTTGCGCATCGCCGGACGGCGGCACCCGTAGAGATCAAGAACACCCTGTCGTATACCAAATGAGCAAGGAAGATAAATGAGCCCTCTGGACCGTTTCCGTCTCGACGACCAAGTCGTCATCGTGACCGGCGCGAGCTCGGGGCTCGGCGTCGGCTTCGCTCGGGCCGTGGCCGGGGTGGGCGCGACGGTCGTCCTCGCAGCAAGGCGGGAGGACCGGCTTGCCGCCGTGGCGGCCGAGCTCCGCGATCAGGGGACCACCGTCCTGACCCACCGAACGGATGTCTCGGTGCTGGCCGACTGCGAGGAGCTGGCCGCCACCGCCGTGGGCGAGTTCGGTCGAATCGATGTCCTGATCAACAACGCCGGTATCGGACTTCCGGGAAGCGCCTTGCGCCAAGATCCTGCCGACTACGTACGCACCATCGACATCAATCTCAACGGGACTTACTGGATGTCACGCGCCTGCGCGCCTCACATGCCGGAGGGATCGTCAATCGTCAACATCGCCAGCGTCCTGGGGTTGAGCGCCTCGCGCTTTCCTCAGGCGGGATACAGCGCGAGCAAGGCCGGGATCGTGGGCCTGACGCGGGATCTGGCCCAGCAGTGGTCGAGACGCCGCGGCATCCGGGTCAACGCGTTGTGCCCTGGCTTCTTCGAGTCAGAGATCACCAGTTCCGAGGGCGCCGAGAACCTCGTCACAATGGTCGCCGACAACTCTGTGCTGGGCCGGTTCGGCCGCCAGGAGGAGCTTGACTCTGCGCTGCTGTTCCTCGCCAGCCCTGCGTCGTCCTACATGACGGGCGCATCGCTGGTGGTCGACGGCGGGCTCAGCTCGACGATCTGAGCCAGACCCGCCGTCGCCCTCCCGCCGGCCTACGAGGCGTTCAACCTCACCGGGAGCCGCTTCATCCCCCGGGTCAGGATCACCCGGTCCCATTCCAGTTCCTCGTCTGCGAGCTCCATCTCGGGGAACCGCTCCAGCAGTCTCGGCACCACCACCGTGCCCTCCAGCCGCGCCAGGGTCGCGCCCAGGCAGTAGTGGACGCCCACCCCGAACCCGAGGTGTCCCCCGCCCTTACGGGTGATGTCGAATCGATCCGGATCCTCGAACACGTCCGGATCCCGATTCGCGCCGGCCAGCATCACGAATACTCGGTCGCCGGCACGGATGGTCTTGTCACCCATCTCGATGTCCTCGGCCGCGATCCGAACCACCGACTTGGCGGGTCCGTCGAACCGCAGCATCTCCTCGATGGCCGCACCCGCCAAGGACGTATCGGCGCGCAACAGGTCTGCCTGATCAGGGTGCTCGATGAAGGCCAGCACACTGTTCGCGATCAGGTTCGTCGTCGTCTCGTGGCCGCCGAACAACAGATTCACGCAGATCGCGATGAGCTCGTCGTCCGTGAGTGACTCGTCACCATCTGTCGCCTGCACCAGCGCCGAGGCCAGATGGTCGTCCGGGGCCTCCCGTACGCGGTCCAGCAGAGATGAGATGTAGTTGACCAGCTCCATCATCCCCAGGCGTGCGCGACTGTGCCGCCCCGGATCGTCCAGGGCCCCGAACACGAGCGCTGAAATGTCGTCCGACCAGTCCTTGAACCGGTCTCGATCCTGAGCAGGTACCCCGAGCATCGAAGCGATCACGATGGCCGGCAACGGGAATGCCACCTCACGGATCAGGTCGATCACACCGTCCGAGGCGTCCGCCTGCACGCGCGCCGCGTCGACCAGGTCGTCGGCCACCCGCTCCACCTCGCCCCGCATCGAGGCAATGATCCGCGGGGAGAAGGCCTTGTGGACCAACCGGCGAAATCGGGTGTGCTCCGGCGGATCTCGAAACACCAGCCACCGGTCCAGCAGCTCGAAGGTCTCGATCAAGTCCAAGTCCGGCCGCGCCCGAGCCCGCTCACGAGCGATCACCGGCGCGATACGGTCCGATGAGAAGCGGGTGTCGGTCATGGCCACCGACACGTCCGCATGACGCGTGAGCACCCATGACCGGTACCGCGCATTCCAATACACCGGATCCGTTGCACGCAGGCCGCCGAGATACCCGTACGGATCGTTCACCGCGCTGGTCGACAACATCTCGTCGTCCATGTTGGTTGTCATCGCTCATTCCTCCCTGCGCGCCCGAAAAGGGCGACTACACAAGCATTTCCGTCGACTCCGGAGACGCCGCCGCCCATGGTCTCGACCAAGCCGACGCGGGCTTCGTCCACCTGACGAGTCCCAGCCTGACCACGCAGCTGCCAAACCACCTCCGCGACTTGCGCGACCCCAGTGGCGCCCAAGGGATGTCCGCGGGACAACAGGCCACCTGACGGGTTGACCGGCAGCTGACCGCCGAGGGCAGTCCTGCCGGACTGCGCATAGTGGCCAGCCATGCCCGGTGGGGCAAGACCGAGCGCCTCCGTCGTGGTGAGCTCGCCGATCGTGAACGCATCGTGCACCTCTGCCAGATCGACGTCACCGGGGCCCAAGGCGGCCTGTTCCATGGCCTCAGCGGCGGTGTCGCCGATCAGCCGGTACCCCCACACCTCTGAGCTCCTGTGGTCCCAGGGACCGCCCGCACGCTGCGCAGACGCGATCAGCTCGACGTCACGTGACGAGCCTGACGCGCTGAGCACCACAGCGGCCGCCCCGTCGGAGATCGGACTGCACTGCAGCAACGTCAACGGATCGGAGATCATCGGCGAGTCGAGCACCTGATCCACCGTGTACTCGCCTCGGTACTGGGCACGATCGTTGTGCATGGCGTGCCGGTGGTTCTTCACCGAGACCGATGCCATCTGCTCGCGGGTCACCCGCCCTTCGTGCAGCCAACGGCTCGCCTCCATCGCGTACAGGCTCGGCATGGCCAGCCCCGTTCGTCCCTCGACGTCTGTCTGCTGCGGGACGATGGGGCCTTTGAAGAGCGTGCTCATCTGCTCCAGACCGAGCACCAGCACGTTCTCGTACCGACCCTGACGGATCGCCACGGCAGCCTCGTGCATGGCCGAGGTCCCGCTGGCACACGCGTTCTCGACCGTGATGATCGGCAGGCCTGTGAGCGCGTACCCCTGCAGCGCCCTCATTGCGACCCCCGGCTCGCCAAAGACGCTGCCCACGAAGATCGCGTCCAGCGGCGGTCGGACACCTTTCTCGCGCTGCTGGTCCGCGAAGGCTTCGCCGATCGCCGTCCACGCGAGCTCAGCAGGTGACAGATCCGGCTGCTTGCCGAAGTGGGAGGTGCCCACCCCCGTGACGTAGACGGTCATGACATCACCTCCACGACCACGTCTCCATCCGCGGGCGCGACCAGACGTACCCGGGAAGCGACGGGCGGGGCGCTGGCGCCATTTCCCGCCACGTGGGCCAGGATCCTCGGGCCGTCGTCCAGATCGACGTAGGCAAGTGCGTATGGCGGGGTGCGGTTGCCGACCGCGATCCGTACCACGGTCGAGGCGTAGACCGTGCCTGATGGACCGAACTTGGCCGGCACCACCTCACCACCACACGCCGCGCAGACGGGGCGTTGCGTGGCCATCGGGTGGCCACAGGAACGGCACGCAGCCCCTAGCACGGCCGGCCCTTCGTGGGTGTCGACCTGGGGCCGAGGATCAGGCATGGGGGGCTCCTTGTGCATTGACGCTCGACCTGCGAGCACACACGAAAGTATCGTGGTTGGCAAACGATAGTTTGTCTAACTGGACAGATCAAGCATCCACGACGGACGGGCACCTAAAGAGAGATGCCACCGTCCACCATGAGCGTCTGCCCCTGCACCATCGCGGCCCCAGGAGACGAGACCATCTCCACCGCGGCGACCACGTCTGCCATGCCCAGGCCACGTCCGCTCGGATTGGCCTTCGCCGCGGCATCCAGCCGATCCTGCGCCCGCTCGCCGAACATCGTGCGGAATGCAGGGGTGTCGAGTGCACCTGCTGCGACGGTGTTCGCCCTCACGCCGTGCGGTGCCAGCTCCACTGCCAGGTACCGGATCAAGGCCTCGCCCAATGCCTTGGACGGCCCCAACGCGACATAGGACGGAACATAGCTCTTGGCTCCGCGACTACTGATGTACACCAAGCTACTGCCGGGCTTGAGCACCGGCAGCAGGCCCTGAGTCAGCGGCACCAACGACGTGGCGTTCACGGCGATTGCCTGAGCGAGGCGCGCCGGATCGATGTCCAGAGCGCTGCCTGTGACGGCGAGACCCGCACAATGCACGAAGAGATCCAACGATTCAGTGGCGTCCCGCACCGCAGCGACGAGCGCATCGACCCCGGCCTGGGTCCCGACATCGGCCTTGACGAGATGAGCACGTCCGCCGAGCGCCTCGACCGATTCAACCGCCTCCCGGGCGGCAGAATCGTTGGCGTGATAGTTGATGACGACATCGTGCCCGAGGCGGCCGCCCCAGTGCTCGGCCACCGCACGACCGATACCGGAGGATCCTCCGGTGACCAGAATTGTCATGCCGGCTTCAGCTCTGCTTCGATCGCGGTGCCGATGCCGACCTCGAGGGTCACTCCGAACTGCTCGATCATCTGGCCGGCGTCGGCCCGCATCGCCGCGAACTCAGGGGTCTTCTCGCTGGCATGCAGATCCGCCTCGCTGTCGAAGTGGAGTTCTGCGACCCGATAGAAGGAGGGCTCGGCCCCCTCCAGATTGCTGTCGGTACGGATTGCGACGAGCTTGCGGAGGTGCGGCGACGCCGCGGCAGCCGGCAGATGGACCTCCGCATAGTGCTGCTCGAAAGCGTCGACGTCTTCACTCTTCGGTGCGGACCAGCAGGCGATGAGCTTGTACATGAATGTCTCCGGTTCTCTCAGGGTGCGTTGAAGCCGCGCCTCGGCTGCGGCCTGCGCCTGCTCGCGCGCGGTGGCATCCGTCGCCACCGTAGGGTGCTCGTCATCGCAGGCTCCTTCGTGGACTCACTCAGGCGGCCATCGCGAAGAATTCACAGATGCTCGTCGTCTTAACCGACCGAATGTCTGGCTACACTCTGCATGAATGTGACCAGCAGCACAAGAAGGAAGATCGGAGCGAGGACATGAGCGGGTCGGACAAGGTGTGGGCCAGGGTCGACGAGCAGGTCTGCGTGGGTTCAGGAACCTGCGCGATGGTCGATCCGGCCCACTTCAGCCTTGTGGACGGAAAGGGGCGCGCCACGAACGAGCCCGTCGAGCGGACCGAGGAGCTGGATGACGCCATCCTGGACTGCCCCGTACAGGCCATCCTCAGTGGTCAGGCGTGACTTAGGACGGGTCGGCCGTGCGGCGAGCGAGCACGCCGGAGAGGAAGACGTCGGAGAGCTGGGCTGCCACGGCGCGAGCCTGAGCCGGGTCACCCGGCTCGTACCAACGAGTCATCCAGTTCATGGCGCCGATGAGAGAACGAGCTGCCATCTTCGCGTCCAGACCACGGTCGAAGGCACCCGACTCGGCCCCCTCCACGAAGACCTGCTCTACCAGGTGCATGTACTCGCGGTCCATGTCCGCCCATTCCTTGGAGATACCCCGTCCGGCGATCTCCTGGACGTAGACGCTCACGTAAGGCAAGTGCCGGTCGATGATCTCCACATGTACCAGCACGATCTGCCGCAGCTTCTCCGAGGCAGGCAGATCCTTGACCTTGAGCTGGCGGGCGTTGGTCAATAATTCTTCGGCGTCTGGACGAACCACCGCGAAGAGGAGGTCTTCCTTGGACTTGATGTAGTTGTACAGGCTGCCCTTGAGCATCCCGACCTCGGTGGCGACATCCTCGAGGGAGGCTCCACCGAATCCCTTCTCACTGAAGACGCGAGCGGCTGCCGCTACGACGTCGTCCCAACGGCTTGGACGAGGCACTTCTGAACGCTCCGCTCGGGTGTGGTGGTGCTACGTATACAACGTTACGAAGCGCAACCAACTTATCGCAGTCGGCCCCACCCACATGACATCACTGGCGTCTTTCTTTTCCTACCATCCGTTTGCTAACGTGTTATCCAAGTGTGGGAACATCCAAAGGAGCGACGCACATGTCGACAGTAGTCTTCATCGACCCGTACGGCGAGCGTCAGACGGTCGAAGCAACGCTCGGCCAGTCCGTCATGGAGGCAGCGGTGAACCACGACGTTCCCGGTGTCGTCGGGCAGTGCGGCGGGTCGCTGGCCTGCGCGAGCTGCCACGTCTACGTCCAGCAGCCGTGGAGCGCGCAGGTGGGAGGTCCTTCCGAGATGGAGGACGACATGCTTGACGGTGCACTCGCCGAGCGTCGCGCCGAAAGCCGGCTTTCGTGCCAGCTCACGATGGGTCCTGAGCTGGATGGCCTGACCGTCGAAGTGGCGCCGGAGCAGCTGTGAACGACCACGTCCTGATCGTCGGGGCAAGTCACGCCGGCGTGCAGCTCGCCGCCCGGTTGCGCGAGCGCGGTCACGAAGGTCCGGTGACACTCGTGGGCGAGGAATCGCCCCTGCCCTACCACCGACCCCCGCTGTCGAAGGCCTACCTGGCCGGCAGCGTCACCGCTGAGTCGATGTCCTTGCGCCCGGAGACCTTCTACTCGAGCAAGGCCATCACACTGGTGCCAGGAGCCCGCGTGGAGGAGATCGACATGGCCGCCGGGACGGCCCACTGCTTGACCGGCCAGAGCTTCGACTTCGATCACGTGGCGCTGACGACCGGCGCTCGAGTGCGACGTCTGGACATACCCGGCGCCGACTTGGCCGGCGTTGTCTACCTGCGCGACATGCAGGACGCCACCGGTCTGCGCGAGGCACTTGGGCCGGTGCGACGAGCAGTCGTCGTCGGAGGTGGATTCATCGGGCTCGAGGCCGCCGCCGTGCTACGCCAGCGAGGAGTGGATGTCACCGTCGTGGAGGCTGCAGACCGGCTGATGGCCCGCTCGGTCTCCGAGGAGATGTCCGCCTTCTTTGCCGGAGTGCATCGTGACCGCGGAAGCCGTGTGCTCCTGGAGACAGGCGTGGTCGCCATGAACGGCCGGGAGGGCCGAGTCGAGGAGGTCGTGCTGGACGACGACTCCACCGTGCCGGCGGACCTGGTGGTCGTCGGTATCGGCGTAGTTCCCCGCACCGAACTGGCCGACCGCATGGGCCTGGCGGTCGACGGCGGAATCCTCGTCGACCGCCAGGCCCGGACCAGCGACCCCCGCGTGGTTGCCGCCGGCGATGCGACTGTCCTGCCCCACCCGTTGGAACCAGCGACATTTCTTCGTCTGGAGTCGGTGCAGAACGCCACCGACCAAGCCGACATCGCAGCAGCCACGATCTGCGGCCAGACGGCCGCCTACGACTCCGTGCCGTGGTTCTGGTCCGACCAGTTCGACCTCAAGCTGCAAATGGCAGGTGCTGCCATAGGCTACGACGAGGTCGTGCTCCGCGGATCCGCGCCCGACAGGCTCACCGTCCTGTGTTATCGCCGAGGCCAGTTGGTCGCCGGCGAGTGCGTGAATGCCGGGGCAGACTTCGTGGCCGTGCGCCGTGCGCTGGCGACAGGGAAGTCCTTTCCCCAGGACATGGCGGCTGACACCTCGATCAAGCTCAAGTCCTTGTTGTCGTGAGGTTGTCGTGAGCCCGGCCCATTGAACGGGCCACGGCCCTGACGCGACAGCGGCTGGGTCGCGCCAGGGCTGTGACCGCCGGTTCTACTCCAGGCCCAGCGCGACCTTGGCGAGCCGTTCCCTGCGCGCCATGTGCTGGTGCGACTGGAACTGCGGCATCACGTACCGAGCGAAGAGTTCCAGGGAGCGGTGCCACATGTCACTGGTGACCCAGTCGCGCGAGTTGATGAGGAAAGTGCCGAAGTCACCAACCTCTTCGCGAATGTGATGAATCTGGTCGATGCAGTCCTCCGGGCTCCCAATCACCCACGGGATGTGCTCGACCATCCAGTCGAAGGTCAGGTCCGCGTCGGCCATGTTCTCGTCCTGCTTCATCAACGCGCCGAGGCCAAGTCCGAGCAGGTAGTCGTAGGACAGTTTCACACCATCACGGATCTCGTTGAGCGCATCATTGCGACTGGACGAGACATAGACTTCGCGGCTCACCCGCCAGTCGGCGACCGCAGCGCCGGCGTCCAGGCCAGCATCGGCTGCACCCTTGAGGATGGCGTCGCGGTGGGCCACCAAGTCCGGCGCCGCCGGATTGTCGGTGCTGTGCAGCGGCGCGAAGTAGACGCTGAGCGGGATCCAGCCCCTGTTGCCGCACTTCTCGAAGTTGTGGGTGCCGGTGAGTCCAGCAACCGCGATCGGGGGCACTTCCTGGTGAGGCCCGACCTGAAGCTGACGGTCCTCGTAGTGCCAGAAGACTCCCTCGTGGGTGACTGGATCCTCGGAGGTCAAGAGCTTCCAGATGATCTCGAGCGACTCGTTGGTGCGAGGCGTCGCCTCTTCAGGGGCCATCTGAAAGAGCTTCTTGTCAGTGGGCAGACCGCCGCCCCCGAAACCATAGATGAGGCGTCCGTGGGTCAGGTGGTCCAGGAAAGCCAGTCGCTCGGCGACAAGGAAGGGATCCTGGTAGGGCAGGTTGACCACTCCAGTGCCGAGCCGGATACGGCTGGTGACGGCGGACGCCTTGGCGATCATCAGCTCAGGCATCGGGACGTTCTCGAATCCGCCGGTGTGGTGCTCGCCGATCCAGAACTCATCGAACCCCAGCGACTCAGCCTTGACGATCTCGGCGATGTCGCGGTCGTAGGAAAGCGTCCAGTTCTCTCGTGGCGGATGCTCCGGCATGGTGAAGATTCCGAACTTCATGATCGTCTTCCTTGTCCTCTCGGGGCTCGTTGATGAAAATCTCGAGGTGCGGGGTATGGAGTTCGAAACTGCTCGCCCTGGGTGTCGCGGGTCGAGATGGGCGTGTGCGTCGTGTCAAAGAGCCGCTCAGGCTCCGGCGAGGGTGCGGAACTTGCTGCCGTGAAACACCAAGGGCTCGACGTGTTCGTCGCACCAGAGCGCGTGCACGCGCAGAAGCGCGATGGCGTGGTCGCCAGCGGGCACGACGGTGTGGATGCCGCAGTTCAGCCAGGCCGCCGCACCCTTGATGAAGACCGATCCGTCGCTGCTCTTCTCCCAAGCAACGCCCTGGAAGCGGTCACCCTCTGGGCGAGCGAGCTTGCGACACGCTTCGTCCTGCCCACTGGCGAGGACGCTGACCCCCAGACGCAGCAGCGACCGAAGCTGCCGCCAGGTGCGAGAACTGTTCTGTATGCAGATTGACACCAGAGCCGGGTCCAGGGAGACCGAGGTGAAGGAACTGGCCGCCATGCCGGCTGGTTGGTCGTCGACGACGGCACAGACGGCCGTGATACCGCTGGGGAAGCAGCTGAAAGCGGCTCGCAGATGGTCGGGGTTAATTTCGTCCGGCGGCAACTCGATCACTGTCGATCACGACTCTCTCGGCGATAAAACTCCGGTGGCACGGCTTGAACCGCATAACCAACCATAGAGTAGGTTACGCCGAGTGTGTCAAGCATCACACCAAGGTCGACCCGGGAGGACCCATGCATCTGATTGTCGACAGTACGAGCGCTTCACTGCAGGACGAACACAACTTTCGCGAGCTCGACCTCACGCTTGCGCCCGGACTCAGCATCAACCGCCTGCAGCAAACCCTCGCGACGGTCCTGCCCGAGTCCGAGGTCCACAGCGACCATGTGTGGGTCCCGGTCGACTCACTACGCGAACTCGGCCACCCGCTGGACGCGACCTGGCTCGAGGCGTTTGCCGGGATGATTGACTATGCCGCCAGTTATGGCTGGACCCGTCATGAGGGCCGGGAAGTCAGGCTCCATGTGACCGCGTGATGACTGGCAATGCGGAGGCGGCCTCGCGTCTCGTGCATACCTCACATGACTGAACGCTGATGCCGACCAATGAGGGTTTCGGGTAGCCATGGCTGCCCGAAACCCTCATCCTTCGTCGCTACTTCGCGCGCACCTTCACGGTGAAGGACGTCTTCGAGCCCTTCGCAACGCTGTTGCCGGAGTAGGTCGCCGTGACCTTCTTGGCCGAGCCCTTCGAGGTGAACTTCGCCAGCCGGATGCGGACCTTGCCGTTCCTGACCGTCCCGGAGTAGTTCTTGCCGCCCTGGCGCAGGGTGACCTTGCCGCCGTCGACCGTGAACCCGGTGGCCTTGACCGACAGCGTCACGAACGCCTTGGTGCGCTTGACGACGATCCTGCTCGGGCTGACCGACACCTTCTTGAGCGTCGTCGACGCCTTCGCCACGGTCACCGAGGTCGTCGTGGTCGCCGGGTCGAAGCCTGCACTGCCGGCGTAGAACACCGTCAGCTGCGACGTCCCGACCGGCAACCGGCTGGACAGGGTGATCGTCGCCGTACCGCCCGTCATCATGCCCATGCCCGCGAGCTGGTCACCGGAGGCGACGTAGACCAGGCCGGACGCACCGGGCGCGCCCGTCACGGTCAGGGCAGCGCTCGTGCCGTAGGTGGCAGGGCCCGCCGAGGCCGTGAGGCCGGACAGCGCCTTGACCACCCGGGTGGCGACCGTCGTGCTCGAGCCCTGATGCGTCGCATCGCCGGAGTAGGTCACCGTCAGCAGGTGCGAACCGATCGGCAGGCCTGCGATCACGACCTCGGCGGCACCGTCGACCAGCGTTGCCCGGCCGAGCACGGTCCCGCCCTCGGTCACCGTGACGTCTCCGGTGGCGCGGCCCGAGACCGACACGGAGACCGTGAGGTCGGCGCCGGCACGGATCGACGCAGGAGCCGTCGCGGACGTGGTCGTCGCGTCGAGCTCCGCCCCGAGATCGACCCCGACGAGCTCCGGGTCGTGGTCGCTGGCCCGGTACGGATCCGCCCGGTACAGATCGGTCGCGTTGTAGTTGTAGCGGCTGTACTCGCGCGCCAGCGCCTCGTAGGCGTTGATGTTCCAGATGTCCGCCCCCGTCACGCGCGCGTACGCAGCCGGGGAGGCGAAGACATGGTCGAGCGAGCCGACCATCCCGTCGAACTGATAGGTCTCCTTCGTGGTCCGCTCGGCCGGGACGTTGGTGTACCCCGCCTCCTCGATGATGCGAACCGGGTCCTCCTTGTTGTACGCGTTGAAGTCACCGGTCAGGAAGATCTTGTCCGTGCCGGCCGAGGTGCCGAACCGGTCGGCGAATCCGACCAGCGCCGTGGCCTGCTGGACGCGGGAGTGGTTGGACGCCCCCTGCCCGTCGCCCTGGTCGGCGTCGAGCCCGGTGCCGGAGCCCTTGGACTTGAAGTGGTTGACGATGACCGCGAACGTCGTGGTGTCCGGCCCGCCGGCCCGCTTGAACGCCTGGGCCAGCGGCTGGCGGGCGTTGGTGAAGGCCGGGTCGTCCAGGATCGACGAGGCTCCCACGGGCGCCACGATCTTCGGCTGGTAGATGAACGCCGTGCGGATGACGTCCTCAGCGGCCGGAACGGTCGCCGGGGACGCGACGAAGGCCCACCGCTGCTTGCCGGCGGCCCCATTGAGGGCATCGACCAGCGTGGCCAGCGCCTCGTCGCGGTCGGCCTTCGGGTCGACCGCCTTGGAGTTCTCGATCTCCTCCAGCGACACGACGTCGGCGTCCAGGGTGTTGATCGCCGCGACGATCTTGGCCTGCTGACGCTCGAGGTTGGCGTCGTCGGCGGCCCCACGAGGACCGTTGTTGGTGCAGGAGTTGGCGGTGACCGGATTGCCCGCCCGGTCCTTGTACGTCGTGCAGGTGCCCAGGCCGGACTTCTCGAAGTCGGCCGCGGTCGTGGAGAAGTAGTTCAGGACGTTGAAGGTGCCGATCCGCACGTCGCCGCCGACATCGGTGGGGCCCGCGGTGCGCGTCGAGCTGAACGTCACCGGCTCCTTGCCGGAGGAGGTCAGGTGCTGCGTCGGCTGCAGCTTCCAGACGCTGTTGCGCCAGTCGAGGACGACCGGGTCGACGAACGAGACGGCGGCACCGACGCGCACCTCGTTGTCGGGGCGCAGCCACGGCAGCGCGATGCCCTGGTTCGCGGCCGACAGGAAGTTGACCGATGATCCGTCGTCGAGGTTGACCAGGCGCTGGGTGTTCTCGGCCAGCAGCGCCTTGGCCGGGGCGCCCGGGGCGACGACGTTGGTGGGTGTCTGCAGCGGCTCGCTGCCGTCGGCCAGACCGATCTCGCCGTACTGGTTGGTCGCGTAGTTGTCGGTGACCGTCATGGCGCCCTGCGGCAGCAGCAGCATGCTCTCGAACGACTCGCGCTGCACCTCGCTCAACGGGAACGAGATCGTCGCGGGGAGGACCGGTGCGGGTGTCTCGGTCAGCTTCGTGAACTTGCCGGCCGCCGTCGTGAGCTCGGTGAGACCGTTGAACTCCGACACGTCACCGGTGACCTCGACGAAGTCACCCTTGTCGACGCCCGCGGCGAACGCCGAGTCGAAGACGAACAGTCCGTCGGACGTCGTGTGCGTGGCCGCGTCGACCGCGCCGCCGGTGCCGGGCGTCTGGATGACGGCGCCGTTGAACCCACCGGTCTTGTAGACCGCGGTCACGACGCCGCGGGTCGTCACGGTCTTGCCGGCCAGGGGGCTGGCCGCACCGGCGCCCTGGATCTCGGCGATCGTCGCGTCGACCGGATCGGCCGGCGGGTCGACGGGACCACCGCCGGAGTCCCCCGGTCCGTCGCACGTCGTCCCGCACGCGGCCGGGCTCGGCGCCACGGCTGCGAAGTCGGCACCGTTGTCGTCGGAGTCGGCGCCGGCGGTCCTGCGCGTGACGGAGAGGGCCAGTCCTCCGGTCGCGGCACGCGCGGAGCCCTCGAACAGGTTCGCGGTCGTGCCGTAGCCGACCAGGTCCACCAGGTTGGCGTCGGTCAGGGAGGTGGTCAGCGTGGCGGTCGACCTCGACAGGGCGATGACGCCGCTGCCGGCGGCGGAGTTCAGACCGGTGTCCGGAGCGATGTCGGCGGTCACGGGGGCGCCGGGGTTCGTCGCCGCGTTGTTGCTGGCTCCGCGGACCACGAGGGTGCCGCCGGGCTCGAGGTGCTTGTCGCCCAGCTCGGTCTTGCCGGAGAACGTGGCGCCGGTCGCGGACTTGTACTGCAACGACCAGCCGTTGACGCTGATGTCGTGGTCGGTCGGGTTGTAGAGCTCGAAGAAGCGGTGGGCGTACGAGGCGCCTGCGCTGCCGCCGTTGTTGTACACCTCGTTGATGACCAGGTTGTCGCCGGCCGGTGTGGCCATGGCGGGCGCCGCCGGGACGGCGACGAGTGAGGCGACTGCGACGGCCGCGGCGGCCACCCATCGCGTGACGATCGTTGTCTTCATGATTCCCCGAGCTCTAGAGATGACCGTGCTGATGGGTGGCGCGGCGGGTCCCCGGGGTGGTCGGACCACCCCGGGAACCCGATCGGCCTACTTGCTGCGGACCTTGACCGTGAAGGTCGTCGACGATCCCTCGGCGAGCTTGTTGCCGCCGTAGGTCGCCGTGATCTTCTTGGCCGAGCCCTTTGACGTGAACTTCGCCAGCCGGATGCGGACCTTGCCGTTCCTGACCGTGCCGGAGTAGTTCTTGCCGCTCTGGCGCAGTGTGACCTTGCCGCCGTCGACCGTGAACCCGGTGGCCTTGACCGACAGCGTCACGAACGCCTTGGTGCGCTTGACGACGATCTTGCTCGGGCTGACCGACACCTTCTTGAGCTTGGTCGGCGCCTTGGCGATCGTCAGCGAAGCGGTCGTGCTGGTCGGGTCGAACTTCTCGTCCCCGCCGAAGTAGACCGCGAGCGAGTGGGTGCCCGGCGCGAGCGCCGTGCCGTCCAGCGTGACCGTGCCGGTGCCGGCCCGCAGGAAGCCCAGGCCGATCGCACGTCCACCCTCGGTCACGTAGACCAGGCCGGATGCCTCGGGATCGGCCGAGACCTTCACCGTGGTGGGCGTCCCGTAGGTGCCCGGCGCGGCGACCGCGCCGAAGCCGGACCCGCCCTTGACGATCTCGATCGTCCCGGCTGAGGCCGTCGACGCAGCGTGCACGCCGTCACCCGAGTACGACACCGTCAGGGCGTGCTCGTCGGCCGACAGCTTGCTGGCGTTGACCGCGACCGATGCCTTGCCGTCGGTCAGGGCGGCCGAGCCGAGGACGGTGTCGCCCTCCTTGACCGAGACGGTGCCCGTGGGGGTGACAGCGGAGCCCGCGGCGGACGCGACGGCGGCCTCGACCGTGAAGGTCGTCCCGGTCTTGGCCTTGGCCGGCGCCGTGCCGGTGGTGGTCGACACGATCTTCTCGACCGACAGCGGGATGCTGACCGACGTGTTCGTGGGAGCGGCGGTCGCAGTCAGCGTCACGCCCCCCACAGCGCCTGCCGGCAGGTCGAAGGTGACCGTCGAGGATCCTGCGGCGACGGGGAAGGCGCCCAGGTCGACCGTCTTGCCGCCGTACGTCAGCGTGGCCGCCACCGTCGTGTTGGCCGGGCTGTTGCGGGAGGTGAGATCGAGCTTGGGCAGCGTCACCGACACCGTGTCGAGGGCCTTGTAGGAGCTCTTGACGCCCGTGACCTCGACCGCGTGGGCCGAGAAGTCCGGGGTGATCGGGCTGTTGGCCGCGATGTAGTCGTTGAAGCCCGTGTAGTCGACGACACCGCTGTCGACCGCCGTGCCCTCGGTGAAGGCCCGGAAGTTGTCACCGCCGGAGGTCAGGAACGACGGAACGGCGACCTTGAAGCTGTCGGTGGGCTGCACGACCTTGCCGTTGATCGTGATCGACGTGATCCGGTCGCCCTCGGGACGAGTCGAGTCGAACGTGTAGGTCAGGTTCTTCGACATGCCCAGCTGCAGGTAGGCCCGCGTCGGGACGCTGCCATCGGCATTGCGCTGCCACTGCTGCTCGAAGACCTTCTTCAACGAGGACCCGCTCAGCGTCACGGTGCTCAGCTGGTTGGCGAACGTCAGGACGTTGAGTGCCTCGGAGAACAGGATCGTGCCGGGCGCGTCGGGCGCGGCACCGGCGGCGTACAGCAGGTCGGCCCGGACGCCTCCGGGATTGTTCAGGCCGATGTCGGCGCCTGCCGGGGTCCTGGACACGCTGGCGCGGAGGGACTCGGCAATCAAGTTGCTCAGGGTCGACTCGGCACCGCGGTTCTCGGTGTTGCCGGTGTACGCGCGGGTGATGTCGGCGGTCTGGGAACCGACCGGCTTGCTGCCGACCTCCGCGGCGTACGCGAGGGCGGCATCGGTGATGGTCTTGACCTCGGCGACCCGCGGGTAGCTCGTGGTCAGCTCGCCGGCGGCCGTCGTGGTGCGGGCCTGGTTCTTCTTGGTGTGGCCGGTGACCTCGCCCGTGTCGGGATCGAACGTGAGCTTGATCTGGCCGACGTTCGTGCCGTAGTTGCCCGTCTGCAGCACCGGACGCGTCTTGCCGGCCTGGCCGGGGATCGGGGCGTCGTAGGCGTAGGCCTGGTGCGTGTGACCCATGAAGATCGCGTCCACGGCGGGATCGGTCTGCTCGACGACCTTCTTGAACACCGGGCTCGATGTCGCGTTCTGCTCCAGCGTCTTGGAGCCGTCCGGGGCGCCCTCGTGGATCGATGCGACGATGACGTCGGGCTGCTGGGGGGCCGGCAGCGCCTCGATCTCGTCGACCGTGTCGTTGATCGAGTCGACCGGGTCGGCGAACGTCAGCCCCTGGATGCCCGCCGGCGAGACCAGCGAGGGGGTCTCCTCGGTGACCGCGCCGATGACGGCGATGTCGACGCCGTCGACCGTGAACAACTCGTACTTCTTCAGCAGCGGCGTCTTGTCGGCCTTGAAGGTGTTGGCCGACAGGAACGGGAAGTCGGCTGCGTCCGACAGGCGCCCGGTCAGGTCGTCCGCGCCCTGGTCGAACTCGTGGTTGCCGGCAGCCGACGCGTCGAGGTCGAGCGCGTTGAGCACGTCGATCGTCGGGATGTCCTTCTGCACGGACGACGCGAACAGCGACGCGCTGACGTTGTCGCCCGCCGAGATCAGCAGCGAGCTGGTCGGGTTCTCGGCGCGCAGCGCCTCGACCGTGCCGGCGAACTGGACGGTGTTGGCGTCGATACGACCGTGGAAGTCGTTGATGCCGATCAGGTTGATCGTGACGTCGTCGGCGGCATGGGCCGATGTGACGGCCAGCATCGGTGCGCCGAGCAGCGTCGCGGTGGCGACCACCGTCAGGCGGCGGAACAGAGAACTCACGCAGGTACCTCTCCGGGTTCGATCGAAGAGGCGGCCCAAGCGGCTCATCCCCCCGATGAGTGTGCCCCTGAGAGAGCTCTCAGGATGTCTTCAGCAAGAAGACCCTGAGCGGCCTGCGAAGTCAACGCATTTCACGGAGACGAAACATGTCGAAACGGTGAAGTTCCCGCTGGCGGTCAGTAGGAGGACTCGTCGGTGGAGGCGGACGACGCCTGGCCGGCCTCGCGGGCGGCGACCTCGTCGAGGATCGTGGCGGTCGCGCTGGTGCCGAAGCGGGTGACGCCGAGGTCGCGCATCTCCAGCAGGGTGTCCAGGCCGCGGACGCCGCCGGACGCCTTGACCTGAACGGCGTCACCGACGGTGGAGCGCATGAGCCGCAGGTCCTCGATCGTGGCCCCTCCCCCGGCGAATCCGGTGGAGGTCTTCACGAAGGCCGCGCCGGCCCGCTCGGCAGCCTGGCAGCCCGCCACGATCTGGTCGTCGTCCAGCAGGGCGGTCTCGAGGATGACCTTGACGACGTGCTCGCCCGCCGCCGTGACGACGGCGTGGATGTCGGCCTCGACATCGTCGACCAGGCCGCTGCGCAGGCGGCCGATGTTGAGCACCATGTCGAGCTCGGACGCCCCGTTGTCGAGCGCCTCGGTGGCCTCGGCGACCTTGGTCTGCGTCGTGGTGGTGCCGTGCGGGAAGCCGATCACGGCGCAGACGGCGACGCCCGAGCCCTCGAGCACGCGGAAGGCGTGCGCGACGTCGCTGGGACGCACGCACGCGCTGAAGACGCCGTACCGGGCCACGAGGGCCAGCTGCTCGTCGACCTCCGCGCGGGTCAGCTCGGGCTTGAGGATGGCGTGGTCGATGGTGGCGGCGATCTCGGCAACGGTGACGGGTGAGGACATGCCTCCATCCTAGGAGTGGGCGGCGACTAGGCTCGTCCGGTGGGCGCACCCTCTGGAGTCGTGATCGTGGCAGGACCATCGGGATCGGGGAAGTCCCACCTCGCGGAACGGCTGGGCTGGCCGATCCTGCGTCTGGACGACTTCTACCGCGACGTCGACGCACCCAACATGCCGCGGTCGACGCTCGGGATCATCGACTGGGACCACCCGGGTTCGTGGGACGCCGTGGCCGCGGTGGGTGCGATCGCCGAGCTGTGCGCGTCCGGGACGGCGGAGGTTCCGGTGTACGACATCGCCACCAGCCGGCGGACGGGAACGCAGATCCTGTCCGCCCCGGACGGTCGCTTCATCGCCGAGGGCCTGTTCGCGCCCGTCATCGTCGACGCCTGCCGCGAGGCCGGGCTGCTGCGCGCGGCGATCTGCCTGTACCGCCCGGCGTCGGTGACCTTCGCGCTGCGGCTGTTCCGCGATCTGCGGGAGGCACGCAAGCCGCCGTCGATGCTGGTGCGCCGCGGCTGGCGGCTCATGAAGGACGAGCCGCGCATCGTCGCCGAAGCGGTCGCGCACGGCTGCGAGGCGATGTCCCCCCGGGAGGCGCGCAGGCTGCTCGGCAGCTGACCCGGGCCCGCCCGCAGCAACGGTTTACCACGGTCCCCAGGCAAACCGTCGACCTCGATGACTCCGCCCGGGGCAAGCGTCGTCCGCCCCATGCAAATCTCCCCTGGGCGGACGAGGTTTGCGGAGGGACCGTGGTAAACCGATTTCCCCTGGGACGTCCGCCGTCAGCGAACAGGGGGGACGCGCAGGAACAAGGACGGCGCCCTGCAGGTTGAGCCGGTCAGACTCAACTTTCAGGAGCAGGCATGACCGAACTGCAGCAGTTCCCCGTTCTGGCCCTCGAGGACGTCGTCGTCCTCCCCGGCATGGTCGTCCCGATCGAGCTGGACGATGCGGCCCGCGCGGCCGTCGACGCGGCTCGCACCAGCAATGACGACCGACTCCTCGTGGCTCCCCGCCTCGAGGACCGCTACGCCACCCACGGCGTCATCGCCACGATCCAGCAGGTCGGCCGGCTCCCCGGCGGTGGGCCCGGCGCCGTCCTGCGCGCCGAGCAGCGCGCCCACATCCAAGGCGGGGTGACCGGCCCCGGCGCCGCCCTGTGGGTCGAGGCCCAGCTGATCGAGGACGCCGAGCCGTCCGAGGCCGTCCTCGACCTGGCCCGCGACTACAAGAGCCTGCTCGTCACGATCCTGCAGAAGCGCAACGCCTGGCAGGTCATCGACGGCATCCAGCGCCTCACGGACCCCAGCGCGCTGGCGGACACGGCCGGCTACGCCTCGTACCTCGAGAACGAGCAGAAGCGCCAGCTGCTGGAGACCGAGGACGTCGGGCAGCGCCTGACGTTGCTGATCGGCTGGGCACGCGAGCACCTGGCCGAGGCCGAGGTCAACGAGAAGATCTCCGAGTCCGTCCAGGAGAGCATCGACAAGAACCAGCGCGAGTTCGTCCTGCGCCAGCAGCTCGCCGCGATCCGCAAGGAGCTCGGCGACGACGAGCCGGAGGACACCAAGGACTACCGCGAGCGCGTCGAGGAGGCTGATCTTCCCGACGACGTCCGCAAGGCGGCGCTGCGCGAGGTCGGCAAGCTCGAGCGCGGCAGCGACCAGAACCCGGAGAACGGATACATCCGCACCTGGCTGGACACCGTCCTCGAGCTGCCGTGGGGCGTCAAGACCGATGACAGCACCGACATCGCCGCGGCCCGCGCCGTGCTCGACGCCGACCACCACGGCCTCGACGACGTCAAGGACCGCATCGTGGAGTACCTGGCCGTCCGGGCGCGTCGCAACGACCGCGGCCTGGAGGTCGTCGGCGGACGCGGATCGGGTGCCGTCATGGCACTCGTGGGCCCTCCCGGCGTCGGCAAGACCTCGCTGGGCGAGAGCGTCGCGCGCGCCCTGGGGCGCACGTTCGTCCGCGTCGCCCTCGGCGGCGTGCGGGACGAGGCGGAGATCCGCGGCCACCGGCGCACCTACGTCGGCGCGCTCCCCGGCCGTCTGGTCCGGGCCATCGGCGAGGCCGGCTCGATGAACCCGGTCGTGCTGCTCGACGAGATCGACAAGGTCGGCGCCGACTACCGCGGCGACCCGTCGGCGGCGCTGCTCGAGGTGCTCGACCCGGCGCAGAACCACACCTTCCGCGACCACTACCTGGACCTCGACCTCGACCTGTCGGACGTCCTGTTCCTGGCGACGGCCAACGTCATCGAGCAGATCCCCGAGGCGCTGCTGGACCGCATGGAGCTGGTGCAGCTCGACGGCTACACCGAGGACGACAAGATCGCGATCGCCCGGCAGTACCTGGCACCCCGCCAGCTGGAGCGGGCGGCCCTGAGCGATGACGAGGTCACCGTCACCGACGAGGCGCTGCGGCAGATCGCCGCGTCGTACACCCGCGAGGCGGGCGTCCGGCAGATGGAGCGGCTGCTGGCCAAGGTGTTCCGCAAGGTCGCGACCAAGCTGACCGATCCGGACACCGAGCAGCCGGTCGTCGTGGACGAGTCGACGCTCGTCGACTACGTCGGACGGCCGCGCTTCGTCCCCGAGGTGGCCGAGCGCACCGCGGTGCCAGGTGTCTCGACCGGGCTCGCGGTCACGGGCCTGGGCGGTGACGTGCTGTTCATCGAGGCCAGCGCCTTCGACGGCGAGCGCAACCTGGCCATCACCGGCCAGCTCGGCGACGTCATGAAGGAGTCGGCGCACATCGCGCTGACGTACGTGCGGTCGCACGCCCAGGAGCTCGGGATCGACCCGGCGACGCTGGAGCGCTCGATCCACCTGCACGTGCCCGCAGGAGCGGTGCCCAAGGACGGACCGTCCGCGGGCGTCACGATGGTCACGGCGCTGACGTCGCTCGCGCTGGGCCGCAATGTCCGCGCCGATGTGGGCATGACCGGCGAGGTCACCCTCAACGGCCGGGTCCTGCCGATCGGCGGCGTCAAGCAGAAGCTCATGGCGGCGCAGCGCGCCGGGCTGAAGACCGTCTTCATCCCGGCCCGCAACGAGGTCGACCTGGCCGATGTGCCGGACGAGGTGCTGGCCGAGCTGGACGTGCGTCCGGTCGCGGACGTCGCCGAGATCCTGGCCCACGCGCTCGAGCCGGCGTCCGGGACGGTCTCCACCGTCGCGGCCTGACCGACGCGGCTCAGCCGGCCGGCATCCTCATGCGATCGCGGCCCTCACGGATGGCAGACGTCATCTGCTCGAGGGCCGCGATCGTGTGCGGTCCCACCCCCAGGGCCCTCGCCTCTGCCAGGTCGGCGGCCGTGTCGACGTCCCGCCGGCAGCGCTTGTCGACCTGGGGAACCGCGCGGTAGCCGGCATCGGAGTGATGCATCGCCGACCGCTCGCCGTAGGCGGGGATCAGCAGCTCCGGCCGCGCGGCCGCCAGCAGCGTCGTCCCCATCCCCGAGGCGTCCGGGACGAAGGCGCGCTCCTGCTGGGCGAGGAGCCCGAGCGTGGCGTCGAGGACGCCGGCGTCCAGCGCGGCGAGATCGCCCGGCACGACCACGATCGGGGCGCCGGCTGCGTTGATCTTGGCCCACTGGCGTCCGGCGTCGACGGCCCGGTTCAGCAGGCCACGGGCCAACATCGGCCGGTCGGTCAGGACGGCCGCGCCACGGCGCCGGGCGATCGCGCCGAGCTCGGCCTCGGCGGTCACGACCACCACCCGGTCGACGGACGCGGCGGCCAGCACGACGTCCAGGACGTCCAGCGAGAAGGCGCGCGCCAGCCGCATCCGGTCGTCGTCGGGCAGGTCGAGCCGGCTCTTGGCCAGCCCCCACGGCTTGACCGGGACGACGGCGGTCCAGCCGGTCATGACGCGATCCCCTCCTGGGACCGGATGTGCCCGTATGTCGTGGTGCGCTGGCGGGCCGGACGTCCGGCCGCGTGCGCCATGGCCTCCAGCTCCTCGCGCTCCTTGCGCGATCCGTTGGTGGAGCCGGCCATCCGGCTGATGGTCTCCTCCATCAGGGTGCCGCCGAGGTCGTTGACGCCGCCGTTCAGCACCTGGGTCAGCTGCTGCGGTCCGAGCTTGACCCAGGACGTCTGGATGTTCGGGATCAGCCCGTGCAGCATGATCCGGGCCATCGCGTGCACCGCCCGGTTGTCGCGGACCGACGGCCCGGGGCGGGCGACACCGGCCAGGTAGATCGGCGACGACTGGTGCACGAACGGCAACGGCACGAACTCCGTGAACCCGCCGGTGTCGCGCTGGATGTCGGCCAGCACCTGCAGGTGCTTGACCCAGTGCCCCGGGTGGTCGACGTGGCCGTACATCATCGTGGACGTCGTGGGCAGGCCGACCGCGTGCGCGGTGCGCACGACCTCGATCCACTGCGCGGTGGGCAGCTTGCCCTTCGTCAGCACCCACCGCACGTCATCGTCCAGGATCTCCGCGGCGGTGCCCGGCAGGGAGTCGACGCCGGCCTCCTTGGCCGCGGCCAGGAACTCCGCGATCGACAGGCCCGTGCGGGACACGCCGTTCATGACCTCCATCGGGGAGTAGGCGTGCACGTGCAGGGACGGCTCGGCATCCTTCACGGCCCGGGCGATGTCGAAGTACGCCGTGCCGGGCATCTCCGGGTCGATGCCGCCCTGCATGCAGACCTCGGTCGCGCCGACGGAGACCGCGATGCGCGCTCGGGTCGCGATCTCGTCCAGGCTCAACGTGTACGCGTCGACATCGGTCTTGCGCTGCGCGAAGGCGCAGAACCGGCAGCCGGTGTAACAGATGTTGGTGAAGTTGATGTTGCGGTTGACGATGTAGGTGACCTCGTCGCCGACCGCGTCACGGCGCAGCTGATCGGCCAGTGCGGTCACGGCATCCAGCGCCGGCCCCTCCTCGGCGGTCATCAGCGTCGTCGCGTGCTCGGTGCTCAGGCCCGACGGGTCGCGCTCGGCCGCCCGCAGCGCCGCGGTGACGTCGCTGCTGAGCCGCTCGGGCACGGCGTCACGGGCGACCTTGTCGCGCAGCACGCCCCAGTCGCCGTACACGTCCTCGAAGTCGCTGCGCCGGTCACTGGTGCGGCCCTCCGTGTCGACCGCGGTGTGCAGGTCGGAGCGGCCGCTGGTGACGTCGAAGCCGCCGTCGGGCTCCTGCCAGGGCAGGCCCACCGGCATCGCCTCGGCCCGCGCCAGGCCGTCCGGTCCGCGCAGCGCGTCCACGTGCGAGCGCAGCCGCGGGTCGAGCCACGGGACGTCGAGATACTGCGGGTGCGCCGTGAGTCGCTCGCGCAGGACGAATCCGGCGTCCGCGGTCAGCGCCGTCAGCTTGTCGATCTGCGGCCAGGGACGCTCGGGATTGACGTGATCGGGGGTCAACGGCGACACCCCGCCGAAGTCGTCCACACCGGCGTCCAGCAGCGCCCGGCACTCGGTCAGGTCGACCAGGTTCGGCGGCGCCTGGATCCGCATCGCCGGACCCAGCAGGACGCGGGTCGTGGCGATCGCCGCCAGGTACTCGTCCAGCGCGAGGTCGTCGTCGTGGCGCATCGCGGTGTCGGGCTTGGCCCGGAAGTTCTGCACGATGACTTCCTGGATCGACCCGTACTGCTTGGCGATCCGGCGCAGCTCGAAGATGCCCTCGGCGCGCTCCGCGAGATCCTCGCCGATGCCGATCAGCAGCCCGGTCGTGAACGGGACGTTGAGGCGTCCGGCGTCCTCCAGCACCTGCAGCCGCACGGCCGGGTCCTTGTCGGGGGACTTGTAGTGCGCCTCGCCCTTGGTCTCGTACAGGCGGCGGCTCGTCGTCTCCAGCATCATGCCCATCGACGGCGCCACCGGCTTCAACCGGCTCATCTCGGCCCACGACATGACGCCCGGGTTGAGGTGCGGCAGCAGCCCGGTCTCCTCCAGCACCCGGATGCTCATCGCCCGCACGTACTCCAGCGTCGAGTCGTAACCGGCCTCCTCGAGCCACTGCTTGGCCTCGGGCCAGCGGTCCTCGGGACGGTCACCCAGCGTGAACAGCGCCTCCTTGCAGCCCATGGCGGCACCCTCGCGGGCGATCGCCAGCACCTCGTCGGCACTCAGGAACGGTGCCTTCTCGTCCTTGGCCAGCAGCGTCGGCGTCGTGACGAACGTGCAGTAGTGGCACCGGTCGCGGCACAGCCGGGTCAACGGGATGAAGACCTTCTTGGAGTACGTGACCACGCCCGGACGCCCGGCGGCCTCCAGCCCCGCGTCGCGGACGCGCCCGGCCACGGCCATCAGCCGGTCGAGGTGCTCGCCGCGGGCGCACAGCAGCGCCTGGGTCTCGGTGGCGTCGAGGCTCTTGCCGGCCTCGGCACGGGTCACCGCGCGCGCCACCTGGCGGTCGTTGGGTCGCTCCGGGCTCGGGATCGCCTGCGTCATGATTTGCTCCTCTGGCGTGGACTGCACGGGACGCGCGATCGAACGCGCGACGGACATGCGGCTCGCACAGCTACGAGCACCAGATCAGACGGTCCCAGGATGAGGACAGAACTCCGGACCAAGGGTGCCCGAAGGATCTCTTGGCACTATACGCATCTGTGGCGCTGCGCGCAGCACCTCAGCCGATGGTGGGCAGGACCTGAGCGCCGAACGTCTGGATGAAGGCGCGCTGGTTCAGGCCGACGTTGTGCAGGTAGATGCGGTCGAAGCCGATGTCGGCGAACTTCTGCACCCGGGCCCGGTGCGCGTCGACGTCGCTGCTGATCAGCATCCGGTCATCGAAGCCCTCGGGGCCGACGAGCCGGGCCATCTGCTCGAACACCTGCGGACTGCGGATGTCGCCCTTCGGGAAGGCCATCGCGCCCAGCGGCCACTGCTCGATCGCATGAGCCATGGCCTCCTCCTGGGTCGGGGCCCAGCTGAGATTGAGGTGCAGGACCTTCAGCATCGCGCGCGGGTCACGACCCGACTCACGAACGCCCAGGTCGAAGCGCTCCAGCAGCGTCGCTGCCCGGTCGTACGACGTCCCCACCGTGACGATGCCGTCGGCGATCTTGCCGGCCCGGCGCGCGGTGACCGGGCCGCTCGTGGCGACCAGGACGGGTGGCGCGACGGCCGGCATCGTCCACAGCCGGGTGGACTCCATCCGGTGGAACGTCCCGGCGAACCGGGTGTCGCGCCCCGCGATGGACGCCGCGAACAGCTTCTTGATCAGGTCGATGGCCTCGAACATCGAGTTGATGCGGTCCGAGGCCTCGGGCCAGTAGCTCGCCGTCACGTGCTCGTTGAGCGCCTCGCCCGGGCCGATGCCCAACCAGTGACGCCCCTCGTACATCGAGGCCAGCGTCGCGGCGGCCTGCGCCAGCGTCGCCGGGTGGTACCGGTAGCCCGGCACGGCCATGCCGGGCCCGAAGTTGGACGACGTCCGCTCCCCCAGTGCCGTCAGGACGCTCCAGACGAACGGGGCCTGCCCCTGGCCGGGCAGCCATGGCTGGAAGTGATCGGTGGCCAGCGTCCCGACGAATCCGTGCTGCTCGGCCAGGGCCGCGAGCTCGACGGCCTCGGCAGGGGCGTACTTCTCCAGCGCAGCGGCGTAGCCGACCTCGACTCGAGCACTCATCGGTCGAACCTACAGCGCGGCGTACGCCGGCTTGATGACCTCGTTGATCAGCACCAGCCGCTCGTCGAAGGGCAGGAAGGCGCTCTTCATGGCGTTGACGGTGAACCAGCGCAGATCGTCCAGGTCGTAGTCGAAGGCGTCGACCAGCAGCTGGAACTCCCGCGACATCGAGGTGCCGCTCATGAGCCGGTTGTCGCAGTTGACGGTGACGCGGAAGCCGAGGTCCTTGAGCAGGCCGATCGGGTGGTCGGCGATCGACGTCATGCCGGGCACGGCGTGGGTCTGCAGGTTCGACGAGGGGCACATCTCCAGTGGGATGCGGCGGTCGCGGATGTACGCGGCCAGGCCGCCCAGGATCGGGCTGTCCGGATCGCTGAAGTCGATGTCGTCGACGATGCGCACGCCGTGGCCGAGGCGCTCCGCGCCGCAGCGCTGGATGGCCTGCCAGATCGAGGGCAGCCCGAACGCCTCGCCGGCGTGGATCGTGAAGTGCGCGTTCTCGCGCCGCAGGTACTCGAAGGCCTCCAGGTGCAGGATCGGCGGGAAGCCGTCCTCGGCGCCGGCGATGTCGAAGCCGGCGACGCCGCGGTCGCGGTACTCCACGACCAGCTCGGCGATCTCCAGACCGCGGTCGGCGTGCCGCATCGCGGTCAGCAGCTGGCCGATCTCGATGCTCTGCCCCTCCAGGGCGGCGATCTGCTTGCCCTCCTGGATGCCGGCCTGCACCGCGTCCACCGTCTCGCGCAGGCTCAGCCCGGCGGAGAGGTGCTGCTCGGGCGCCCACCGCAGCTCGGCGTAGACGACGCCGTCGTCGGCCAGGTCGAGCACGGCCTCACGAGCGACCCGCGCCAGGTCCTCGGGACGCTGCATGACCGCAACGGTGTGGACGAAGGTCTCGAGGTAGCGCTCGAGCGATCCGGAGCTGGACGCCTCCTCGAACCAGGCGCCGAGCGCCTCGGCACCCTCGGCGGGCAGGTCGTGGCCGATCTCATCGGCGATCTCGGCCACGGTGGCAGGACGGACGCCGCCGTCGAGGTGCTCGTGGAGGGCGACCTTGGGGGCCTTCTTGATCTGTTCAGGGGTAGCAGTCACGCCCTCATCGTGTCATGGGCCCATCAAGAGGGTGACAGTCTCCGCGACGCAGGCCGGCTTGTCGTGCCCCTTGATCTCGATGGTGTGCTGCATCGTGACCTGCTGGCCCTTCTCGATGTCGACGACCTCGAGCATCTCGACCCGGTTGCGCACCTTGGAATTGACCCGCACCGGCGCCACGAACCGCACCTTGTTCAGGCCGTAGTTGACCCGGGCGACGTCACCGGCGAAGGCGAACACCTGGGCGCCCAGGAACGGGAGCATCGAGAGCGTGAGGTAGCCGTGGGCCACCGTCGCGCCGAAGGGACCACCGGCGGCCCGCTCCGGGTCGACGTGGATCCACTGGCGGTCCCCCGTGGCGTCGGCGAACATGTCGATCCGGTCCTGGGTGATGGCGACCCACTCGCTGACACCGAGCTCCTGGCCTGCCGCGTCGGCGATCTCTCTGCTGTCGTTCAGGATGCGCATCGCCCCAACCTAGCCAATACGGTCGATGACCACCGAAGGCGCGTCGAACGGAGCGTGACCCACGTCATACGATCCCTCGAGGGCGGCGACGGCCCGCTCGAACCGCTCGGGCGTGTCGGTGTGCAGCGTCATCAGGGGCTGACCGGCGACGACCGCATCGCCCGGCTTGGCGTGCATCACCACGCCGGCAGCGAGCTGCACCTGCTCACCGGGGCGCGAGCGTCCCGCGCCCAGGCGCCATGCGGCCACGCCGACGCTCAGCGCGTCCAGGCGCGACAGCGTGCCCGACGCGGGCGCCGTGACGACGTGCGTCTCGCGGGCGACCGGCAGGGGTGCGTCGGGGTCGCCACCCTGCGCCGAGATCATCCGCCGCCACACGTCCATCGCGGCGCCGGAGGCCAGGACCTCCGCGGGGTCCTTGTCGTCCTTGCCGGCGGCCGCCAGCATCTCGCGCGCGAGCGCCACGGTCAGCTCGACGACGTCCGCGGGTCCGCCACCGGCCAGCACCTCGACCGACTCGGCGACCTCGCAGGCATTGCCCGCGGTCCGGCCCAGCGGCGTCGACATGTCGGTCAGCAGCGCGACGGTCTTGACCCCGGCATCCGTGCCCAGGGCCACCATCGTCTCGGCGAGCTCCCGGGCCTGGTCGAGCTCCTTCATGAACGCGCCCGAGCCGGCCTTGACGTCGAGCACGAGCGCCCCGGTCCCCTCGGCGATCTTCTTGCTCATGATCGAGCTGGCGATCAGCGGGATCGCCTCGACCGTGCCGGTGACGTCGCGCAGCGCGTACAGCTTCTTGTCGGCCGGCGCGAGCCCGGCGCCAGCAGCGCAGATGACCGCGCCGATGTCCTCGAGCTGCGCGAGCATCTCCTCGTTCGTCAGGTTCGCCCGCCAGCCGGGGATGGCCTCGAGCTTGTCCAGCGTGCCGCCGGTGTGCCCGAGGCCGCGTCCGGACAGCTGCGGCACCGCGACGCCGCAGGCCGCGACGAGGGGCGCCAGCGGCAGGGTGATCTTGTCGCCCACTCCCCCGGTGGAGTGCTTGTCGGCCGTCGCCCACGACAGTGACGAGAAGTCCATCCGCTCACCGCTGTCGATCATCGCGTGGGTCCAGCGGGAGATCTCGCGGCGGTTCATGCCGTTGATCAGGATCGCCATCGCGAGCGCCGACATCTGCTCGTCGGCGACGACCCCTCGGGTGAACGCGTCGACGACCCAGTCGATCTGCGGATCGGTCAGCTCGTGCTTGTCCCGCTTGGTGGCGATGACCTCTACGGCGTCGAACAACTCAGTCATGGTGCAGCTTTCACGTCGATCTTCTCGTAGCCGCGCAGCACCCAGGTCGGGCGGCGCGGCGCCTCCCCCGCCAGCTCCAGCGAGGGGAACCGGCCGAGCAGGGTCTTGATGCTGATCTGCAGCTCCAGGCGCGCCAGCGGCGCGCCCAGGCAGAAGTGCAGGCCCATGCCGAAGCCGACATGGGGGTTGGGATCGCGGCCGACGTCGAAGGTGTCGGCATCGGCGAACACGGCGGCGTCGCGGTTGGCCGAGCCCATCAGGCAGGCGATCTTCTCGCCGGTCCGGATCAGCTGGCCCGACACCTCGACATCGGCGGTCGCCGTGCGCTCGAACAGCTGCAGAGCCGCGTCGTAGCGGATGAGCTCCTCCAGCGCGGTCTCCACCGGCACCTCGCCGGACGTGATCCGGGCGAGCTGGTCGGGATGCTCCAGCAGCGCGTGGAAGCCATTGCCGAACACGTTGACGGATGCCTCGTGCCCCGCGTTGAGCAGCAGGACGACCGAGGCGACCAGCTCGTCGTCGCTGAGCTTCGAGCCGTCGTCGCGGGCCTGGATCAGATCGGTGATCAGGTCCTCCCCGGGCGACGACCGGCGCTGCTCCACGACATCGCGCACGTAGTCGGAGAAGGCGGTGCTGGCCTCGATCGCGGCAGCCTTGGTCGGCGCGCCGACACCGGGCTCGTACATGTGCACGATGGCCTGCGACCAGTCGCGCAGGCGGGCGTGGTCCTCCCGCGGGACGCCGAGCATGTCGGCGATGACGTACACCGGCATGGGCTCGGCGTAGTCGCCGAGCAGGTCGAAGGAGTCGCCCAGCTCGTCGACCATCTGCGCGGCGAGCGACTCGATGCGCGGCCGCATGCGCTCGACGTGGCCGCGCCCGAAGGCGGCAGCCACGAGCCGCCGCAGGCGGGTGTGCGTCGGCGGCTCGTTCTCCATCATCTGGTTGCGGTGCAGCGCGTTGAACGGCTCCATCTCGGCCGTGGGCTCCCAGTCGGTCCAGATCCGACCGAACGCCCGGTTGCGCAGCACCTGGCTGACCGAGTCGTGCGTCGTGGCCAGCCACATGCCCATCGGCTCGTGCCAGAGCACGGGACCGGTCTCGCGCAGCGCGGCCAGCGTGGGATAGGGGTCCTGCAGGAACTCCGGCGCGCTGGGATCGAGCTGGAGGGTGTTGCTGGTCATCGTTCGCCTCCGGGGAAGTGGTGTTTCTGCGTTCGAGTAGCTGGGACGACCGGAACGTCCAGACGTCCGATCACACCGTCCCCAGGTCGTCGGCACCGAAGGCGTCGGGGAGCACCTCGGTCATGGTCTTGACGCCGCTGGGCGTCATGAGCTGCATGTCGGGCCCACCGTTCTCCCACAGCAGCTGGCGGCAGCGGCCGCACGGCATGAGCGCCGCGCCCCTGGAGTCGACGCAGGCCACCGCGATGAGACGTCCGCCGCCGGTCGAGTGCAGCGCCGACACCATGCCGCACTCGGCGCACAGCGCCACACCGTAGGCGGCGTTCTCGACATTGCAGCCGAGCACGACCCGGCCGTCGTCGACGAGCCCGGCCGCGCCGACCCTGTAGTTGGAGTAGGGCGCATAGGCGCGTCCCATCACCTCGGTGGCGTACTTGGTCAGCGACTCCCAGTCGATGGGGTCGCCGGCACCGCTGATCCCCAGAGCCATCAGCCCGCACTCCCTCGTCGGTACTGGGCGCCATCCGCGGCCGGCATCCGTAGTCGTTGCGCCCCGAGCGCCAGCACGAACAGCGTCGTGACGTACGGCGTCATGACCGTGAACTCGCGCGGCACGGCGTCGGTCAGCAGGAACCAGGCCATGACCGCCACACCGACGACCGCCACGGTGACGGCGCCGCGCACCTGTCGGCGGTAGGCACGCCACGCCGCGAAGGCCAGCAGACCGATGGCCACCACCAGCAGCAGCGAGTGCACCGACTGCGTGTCGCGCAGGCGCAGCGAGTCGGTGTAGCCGAAGGTCAGCGCACCGGCGAGCAGGCCGCCGGGACGCCAGTTGCCGAAGATCATCGCGGCCAGGCCGATGTAGCCGCGTCCGCCGGTCTGACCCGTGCTGAAGCCGCTGGACGCCACGAGCGCCAGGAAGCCGCCGCCGATTCCGGCGAGGGCGCCGGAGATGAGCACCGCGATGTACTTGTAGCGGTACACGTTGACGCCCAGGGTCTCGGCGGCCTGCGGGTTCTCGCCGCAGGAGCGCAGCCGCAGGCCGAAGGACGTGCGCCACAGCACCACGGCCGAGACCACGACGAGCGCGAAGATCAGCAGGCTCAGCGTCGAGATGTTGGTCGTCATGGCCTGGATGAACGCGGCCACGTCCGACACGAAGAACCAGTGCTGGTCGGCGATGTCCTTGGCCAGGTCGGACACGCCGGGAATCGTGATCTGGGCCGGCGCCTCCAATCCGTTGAGCTGGCGAGGGCCGCCGCCCTCGTAGTCGGAGAAGATCGCCTCGGCCAGGTACGTCGCCACGCCCGCACCGATCAGGTTGATCGCGACGCCGGACACGATGTGGTCGACGCCGAAGCTGATCGTGGCGATGGCGTGCAGGAGACCGCCGATCAGACCCAGCAGGGCCGCGCCGAGAATGCCGACCCACGGGCCGTAGTGGTAGGTGAAGAACGCCGCTCCCCAGGTGCCGAGGATCATCTGCCCCTCGAGGCCGATGTTGACGACGCCGGCCCGCTCGGCCCAGAGACCTCCGAGGGCGGCCGCCAGGATCGGGCAGGTCGCGATGATCGCGGCGCGGATCGTCCCGGCAGCGGTCAGGTCGTTGGTGTCGGTGATGATCCGGACGAACGACACCAGACCGATGCCGATCAGGCCGATGTACAGCCAGCTCTTGCTCACGCGCTCGACGATGCCGCGCTTCTGGACCGTGGCGGTGCTCATGCGGTCACCTCCGTGGGTCCGGCCAGCTCGCGGCTGACTGCTCGTTGCTCGAGTCTGGTGCGCCATCGACGCACCACCTCATAGGTCACCACGACGGCCAGCACCGCGACGCCCTGGGTGATCTGGACGATGCTCGGCGAGACGTCCGTGCCGAAGGTCAGGTCATTGGACTTGACCGAGAGGAAGGCGAACAGCAGCGCGCCGAACAGCATGCCCAGCGGACGGTTGCGGCCCAACAGGGCCACGGCGATGCCGAGGAAGCCCAGCCCGGCCTGGAAGGACGTGCCGTAGTTGCGCGCCCCGCCGAACAGCGCCGGCATCCAGATCAGACCGGCGACCGCTCCCGAGAGGACCATCGAGATCAGGATCATCCGCTTGGGGTTGATGCCGCTGGCCAGGGCCGCGCTCTCGGACTGGCCGCTGGCGCGCAGGTCGAAACCGAACCGGGTCTTGTTCAGCAGCACCCAGAAGCCGACGCCCACGAGCACCGCGATGAGCCCCAGCGCCCAGATCTCGCCGTCGCGGTCCTCGAAGGGCGAGAACCCACCGACGGTGCTGCCGGGATCGAGGTTCTTGGTGTGGACGCTGTTGCCCTCCTTGACCCCGTAGTTGTTCAGGAAGTAGCCGACCAGGGTGATGGCGATCGAGTTGAGCATGATCGTCGCGATGACCTCGCTGACCCCACGGGTCGTCCGCAGGATGCCGGCGATGCCGGCCCACGCGCCACCGACGACCAGCGCCACCAGGACCGAGGCCGCGACGTTGGCGAACCCGCTCAGGTAGGCGGCGCCGGCGAAGGTCGCGGCGGCGAAGGAGGCCAGCGTGTACTGGCCCTCCAGACCGATGTTGAACAGGCCCATGCGGAAGCCGATCGCGGCAGCGATGGCGGCGATGTAGATCATCACGGTCTGGTTGAGGATGTCGACGCGCAGCCGGGGCTTGGGCATCTCGAACATCGTCGACCAGAACTCGCCCGGCGAGCTGCCGACGGCGGCGATGACCAGCGTCGTGACGATGATGCTGAGCACGATTGCGATCGCAGGCGCCAGCAGGCTCAGCCCGACGGCGCGTAGGTTGAACCGGTTCATGCGGCCTCTCCCCCGGTCATGGCGGTGCCGAGGTCCTGGGGGGTGACCGTCGACGGGTCGAACGTGCCCACGAGACGTCCGCGGAGGATGACCTGGATCGTGTCGGACAGACCGATGAGCTCGTCCAGGTCTGCCGAGATGAGCAGGACCGCCAGGCCCTTGCGGCGGGCCCGCTTGATGTGGTCCCAGATGGCTGCCTGGGCGCCGACGTCGACGCCGCGGGTGGGATGCGATGCGATCAGCAGGACCGGGTCGCCGCTCATCTCGCGGCCCACGATCAGCTTCTGCTGGTTGCCGCCGGACAGCGCGCGGGCGGGGGTGTCGATGCCCGGGGCACGCACGTCGTAGTCGCGGACGATGCGCTCGGTGTCCTTGCGGGCGCCCTTGCGGTTGATCCACATGCCCCCGACGCGGGGCGGACGGGTCTGCTCGCGAGCGTTCTTGCGCTTGAACCACGTGCCCTTGCGGTTGAACCACATGCGCTTGACGCTGGGCGGGCGGGTCTGGTGACCCAGGATGCGGTTCTCCCACAACGGGGCGTCCAGCAGCAGCCCGTGCCGGTGCCGGTCCTCGGGGATGTAGCCGATACCGGCCTCACGCAGCTTGCGGGTGTGCCACTCGGTGACGTCCTTGTCGCCGAGGCGGATCGTCCCGGACGTCGGGATGCGCATGCCCATGATGGTCTCGACGAGCTCGGCCTGCCCGTTGCCCTCGACTCCGGCGATGCCCAGGACCTCGCCGCGGCGGATGTCCAACGACACGTCGGTGAGCAGGTTGCGGCCGAACTCGTCGGTCAGGGTGATGTCGGTCAGCGAGAGCTCCACGACATCGGTGACCGTGGACTCGCCGGTCTCGGGCGACGGCAGCTCGGAGCCGACCATCAGCTCGGCCAGCTCGTGCTTGGTCGCGGTGCGCGGATCGGCCGTCCCGACCGTCGTGCCGCGGCGCATGACCGTGATGTCGTCGGCGATGTCGAGCACCTCGTCGAGCTTGTGCGAGATGAACAGCACCGAGTTGCCGGCGTCCTTGAGCTCGCGCAGGTTGGCGAACAACGCGTCGACCTCCTGCGGCACGAGGACGGCGGTGGGCTCGTCGAGGATGATGACGCGGGCGCCGCGGTACAGGACCTTGGCGATCTCGAGGCGCTGGCGGGCCGCCACGCCGAGCTTCTCGACCATCACGTCGGGGTCGAGGTCGAAACCGAAGCGGTCGGAGATGCGGCGGATCTCGGCGCGCGCGCCGTCGCCGATGCCGTGCAGCTTCTCGGCGCCGAGCACCATGTTCTCCAGGACCGTCAGGTTGTCGGCCAGCATGAAGTGCTGGAAGACCATGCCGACGCCGGCCTCGATCGCCTCGGTCGGCGACTTGAGGACCACTTCCTTGCCCTCGATCGTGATGGTGCCCTCATCAGGGCGCTGGACGCCGTACAAGATCTTCATCAGCGTCGACTTGCCGGCGCCGTTCTCGCCGATCAGCGCGTGGACGGTGCCCGCCCGGATCGTCAGGTCGACATCATGATTGGCGATGACACCGGGGAATCGTTTGCCGATTCCCCGCAGCTGCACCGCGTCAACTGCAGACGGCACGGACACTCCCTACGTACGACATTCGCGACGGACAAGGCATGGTAGACGACGACGAACCTGGGCTGGACGCTACCGCGCCGGCCCAGGCTCGTCATCGGGGTGTTACTGGTCTTGCAAGGTTTTCTGCGGTACTACGGCTTGGTCGGGATGTCCTTGATCTCGCCGTCGACGATCTTGGCCTTGTAGCCGTCGATGTCGGCCTGCAGGTCCTTGATCTCCGGGTTGGCCGTGGAGTAGCCGACGCCGTCAGCCTTCAGGTCGTAGACCTGGAAGCTGGTCAGCGGCTTGCCGTCGTTGACCGACTTGACGAAGTCGTACGACGCCGTGTCGACGCGCTTGAGCATCGACGTCAGGATGAACGGCTTCTGCGCAGCGGTGGCCGTCAGGTACTGATCGGAGTCGACACCGATCGCCCAGTTGCCCTCGCCGGCCTCGACAGCGGCGTCGAAGACGCCCGAGCCCGAGCCGCCGGCAGCGTGGTAGACCACGTCGGCGCCCTTGTCGAACTCACCCGTCGCGGCAGCCTTGCCACCGGCGGGGTCACCGAAGCCGGACAGGTCCGACTCCTGGATGTACGCGACCTCGACCTTGATGTCGGGCTTGGCGGCCTTGGCGCCCGCGGTGTAGCCGGCCTCGAACTTCTGGATCAGGTCGTTGTTGACGCCACCGACGAAGCCGATGGTGCCCGACTTGCTCTTCGTGGCGGCGGCGACGCCGACCAGGAAGGAGCCCTGCTCCTCGGCGAAGCCGAGGTACGCGACGTTGTCGTTGGCCTTGTCGTCGGGGTCGAATCCGTCGACGACCGCGAAGTTCACCTCGGGGAAGTCCGGAGCGACGGCGTTGACCGACTCGCTGTAGGCGAAGCCCACACCGATGATCGCGGTGGCGCCGTTCTCGGCCATGTTGCGCAGACGGTCCTCGCGAGCCGACTCGGCCTCGTCGTCGGTCGCCTCGCCCTCGATGCAGGTCGCGTCGAAGTCGGCAACGGCCTTCTCGACACCGGCGTAGGCCGAGTCGTTGAAGGAGCGGTCGCCGCGGCCGCCGACGTCGTACGCCAGGCCGATCTTCGGCCCGTCGCCATCAGCGGTCTTGCAGACATCGTCACTGGCGGCCTTCTTGTCCTTGCCGCTGCCACCCTCACTGTCGCTGCCCCCACAGCCCGCAAGAGCGATCGCTGCAACGGCGGCAACAGCGGAAAGCTTGGTCAATCGACGCAAAATTCCTCCTCGGTACGGAGCCGGGGAGCCCGGCACTCGAGTCTGACCTTAATGTCAGGGCCATGGGTCCCGGACACCGATCCCCCAAAAGGAGTGCGGCGTAACCGTATCTTCACCTGCGCGGTTGCAGGGGGTGAGACTCAGCTCACAGCAGCCATCGCGAGCACCTTCGCGCCGACGGCGATCGCCCGCTCGTCGACCCGCAGGTTGCCCTGGTGCAGGTCGTAGGTCGGGCCGTCCGGGGTGCGGGTGCCCAGGCGCCCCATCGATCCCGGGACCGCCTCGACGTACCAGGCGAAGTCCTCGCCGCCGAGGCTCTGCGCCGTGGTGGCCACTCCCCCGGGGCCGAGGGCCTGTGTCACGGCGCGCCGCAGGGTCTGGGTCGCGCCGAAGTCGTTGACGACGGGCGGGACGCCTCGGACGTAGTGGACGTCGGCGCTGACACCGAAGGGCTCGATGATGTCGCTGATCAGCCCTCGGACGAGGTGCTCGGCCTGGTGCCACGCGGCCGGGTCGAGCATCCGCAGCGTGCCGCTGAGCTCACCGGTGGACGGGATGACATTGGCCGCGTTGCCGGAGTGGATCTGGCCCCACACCATGCTGGCGCCGGCCCGCGGGTCGAAACGCCTGGACAGCACGGCCGGCAGCTGGGTCAGCAGATTGCCCAGCGCGAAGGTCAGGTCCTCGGTGAGGTGAGGGCGCGAGGTGTGCCCGCCCCGTCCGCTGAGCGTGACGTGGATCTGGTCCGAGGCGCCGGTGATGGGCCCCTCCCGCAGGCCGACCTGACCGACGTCCAGTGATGGATCGCAGTGCAGCGCGAAGATGCGGGACACGCCCCTCAGCGCGCCGGCGGCCAGCAGCTTCAGTGCTCCGCCGGGCATGACCTCCTCGGCGGGCTGGAAGATCATCCGGACGCGCACGGGCAGGAGGCCATCGACGTGGGCCTCCGCGAGGGCGACGGCGGCGCCCAGCATGGCTGCCATGTGCACGTCGTGGCCGCAGGAGTGGGAGACGCCGGGCACGATCGACTTCCAGGGATCCTGGGAGGTCTCGATGACCGGCAGGGCGTCCAGATCGGCCCGCAGGGCCACGACGGGGCCTGCCTCGGGCCCGATCTCGGCCATCAGCCCGGTGCCGTCGAACCGTTCGAACGGGATGCCGATCTTGTCCATCCAGGTCGCGATCAGGTCGGTGGTGCGCTGCTCGTGCCAGGACAGCTCGGGGTGCGCGTGCAGGTCACGACGCACCTCGATGAGGTCGGGCGCGACGATGTCCACAGAACGCGCGAGCGACTCGGCCAAGGTCAACGACATTCCTTCAGGTTATCCCTCACCCGGGACCGTCGTCCTCAGGAGGTGCCGGGCTCCAGCGAGCGGCGGATCTGCTCGACCGTCTCGTCGGCCAGGGCCGCGAGCTTCGGCTTGACCACCAGCGGTGCGACGAAGCGGACCGGGCCGTGGAACTGGAAGTCGGCGCGATAGTGGATCTGCGTCCGGTCACCGTCGCGGGTGAACGTCATCGAGTCGGTGGCCGTGGCCGTCTTGTTCATGCCCCGCGCGCAGAAGAACGTGGGCCGGTCGAAACCGATCGTCTCGTAGGTCAGGTCGGTCTCACGGCCGGCGAAGCGGGACCGGTTGGCGTACGTCGTGCCGAGCCCACCGTCACCCGCGGTCCGCTCGGTCCGGATCGTGCCGGGGTCCCACTGGTTGGTGTTCTCGAAGTTGCTGAGGTAGTCGAAGACGTCCTCAACCGATCTCGACACCGTGAAGGTCCGCTCGACGTGCATTCCTCCACCGTAGATCGCGCAGCACCTGCCGCAACTCCTCGCGCTCGGCGTCCTGGTTGCGGTAGAACCAGGCCAGGCCGGCCGCGATGCCGAGCAGGGTGATGCCGCCGCCACCGATCATCATCCAGCGGGCGCCGAAGGTCTCGCCGACCCAGCCGACCAGCGGTGCCCCGACGGGGGTGCCGCCCATGAACACCATCAGGTACAGGGCGGCGACGCGGCCGCGCATCATGGGGCTGGAGGTCAGCTGGATCGTGGCGTTGGCCGAGGTGATCATCGTCAGCGCGCACAGCCCCAGCACCGGGAGGATCGCGGCGAAGGTCGCGTACGTGGGCATCAGCCCGGCGATGATCTCGACGACGCCGAAGGCTGCGCCGGCGAGCACCACGACGCGCAGGCGCGGCCGGGAACGTCGGGCCGCGAGCAACGCTCCCGCGAGCGATCCGATCGCCATGATCGAGGCCAGCAAGCCGTATCCCCCCGCACCCTTGCCGTAGACCTCGGTGGCCATGAGGGCGCTGGTCATCTGGAAGTTCATCCCGAACGTGCCCACGAAGAAGACCGAGATCAGGATCAGCACCAGGTCGGGGCGCGACCGGACGTACGCGACGCCGTCGCGCACCGCGCGCTTGCGGGAGCCGGTGACCTGCGCCGGGGTGAGCCGCGACGGGTCGAGCATCTGCAACGACATCAGCACGGCCAGATAGCTCAGCGCGTTGACCAGGATGACCCATCCGGCGCCCTCGACGCCCGAGCCGAGGGCCGCGATGAGCCCGCCGGCGATCGCCGGACCGATCATGCGGGCCAGGTTGAACGAGGCCGAGTTCAGTCCGACGGCGTTCGACAGGTCCTTGGAACCGACGATCTCCACGACGAACGACTGGCGCGCGGGCGCGTCGAACGCCGTGCCGATGCCGAACAGGAACGACAGCAGGTAGACGTGCCAGGTCTGCACCGCCCCGGTGACGGCCAGGATGCCCAGCAGTGCGGCGGGCAGCGCCATCGCCACCTGCGTGATCCGCAGGACGGTGCGCTTGGGCATCCGGTCGGCCACGACGCCGGCGATGGGCGAGAACAGCAGCGCAGGCAGCAGCTGCAGGCCGGTCGTGATGCCCAGTGCGGTGCCGCTGTTGGTCAGCTGCAGCACCAGCCAGTCCTGGCCGATGCGCTGCATCCACGTGCCCGTGTTGGAGACGATCGCCCCGAGGAGGTAGATGCGGTAGTTCCGCACCGCCAGGGCGCTGAACGTGGGGCTCACGAAGTGGCCAGCCGTTCCTGGAGCGCGGCAGCCTCCTTCAAGGTGGCGCGCTCGGCGGCGGTCAGCTGGGCCAGGGCGGTCGACAGCCACAGGTCACGGCGGTCCCGCTCCTCGGCCAGCACCGCATCGCCCTTGGCGGACAACGAGATCAGCACCTGCCGCCCGTCGTCGGGGTGCGGCTCGCGGATCGCGAACCCGTCATCGACCAAGCAGGTCAGCGTGCGCGTGATCGACGGCGGACGGACCCGCTCGTGGGACGCGATGGCGCCGGGCGTGGACTTGCCGAGCGTGTCGATCGCGCCCAGCACCGACAGCTGGGTGGGGGTGAGATCGCTCTGCCGCTCCTGGCGGAGGCGACGGTTCAGGCGCGCGACGGAGCGCGCTATCTGGTGGGCTTCATCGGTCGGCATGTCTCCTTAGCGTAGCAAATTACCTATGCTAATCAAAACCGCTGACCGTCCACCGGTCCCGTCACGGCATCAGGCCCAGACTGCCGCAGTTGCTCGGCGCCGCGGCCCCGGACAGCCGATCGGTCATCCATGCCAGAGCCGTCGGGTAGGCCAGCAGCATGCCCTCGAGGTGGTGCAGCACCAGCTGGTCCCGGTCGCCCGGCAGTGCCGGGAGCCCCACCGGCAGGTAACGGACCGCCGCCCCCTTGCCACACCAGTCCTTGGCCAGCTGCTTGACCATGCCGTGCGGCACGGTGTTGTCACCCAGCGCGGTCGCGATCAGGGTCGCGCCCTTCGGCTTGAGCCGGCCGATGCGCTGGTCGTCGATGACCTTGGCCAGCAGCGGCTCGGAGTCGACGACCTGGCCGAGTGTCTTGCCGTCGACGGTCCACGCGCCGGACTTGGCCAGCGGGTAGCTCGCGATCACGTCGGCGATGCACATCGTGGCGGTGTCGGCCAGCATCTTCTTCCCGCTGGCATTGAGGTTGCGGTCGAAGACGGGCACCAGCTCGGGGTTGGAGTCGAGGAACCCGTTCATCGCCAGCCCCATGGCCGCGCTGATCAAGCCGCCCTCTGCGCCGGCCATCGTGGTGCGGGCATTGGCCGGCGGAGCACCCACGTAGGACGCCACCAGGTTCACGTCGGGCGCGTACGTCGGCTGCAGCTCCACGGCCGCGCCGGAGGCTCCGCCGCCCTGGCTGTAGCCCCAGGCGCCGAACTTCGTCCCGGCCGGGATCGAGACGCCTGGCAGCTTCTTGACCGCGCGCGCGACGTCCAGCATGGCGTGCCCGGTCGAGACCCGGTTGAGGTAGTGGTGCCGCCGGTCGGTGGCGCCAAGACCCACGTAGTCGGTGAGGGCGACCGCCACCCCCTTGTTGAGCAGACCGCTCATCTGGATCAGGTCGTAGGTCAGCGTCAGCGTGTTGCCGTCACTGCCGATGCCCAGGTTGATCGGGTGCTCCAGCCCCAGCGAGGGCGCACACTGGTCGCCCGATCCGATCGTGCCCGAACCGAATGCCACGACGGGCCGCGGGCCGGGCCCGCGCCACGCGACCGTGGGCTCGATGTAGGCGCCGGTCACCGCGACCGGACGGCCGGCTGAGTCGATCGAGCTGTACATCAGCCGCGTCGCCTTGCCCGGGAACACCACCGGGAGGTTGAGCGACAGCGGCATCGGCTCGGACCTGATCAGCGAGCCCGGACTGGCCGGGATCTGCGCCGGCGGGTCGTAGAACGCAGGAATCTGGATGCCTCGCGACTCGCCGGCAGTTGCCGCCGGCGGCACCACCGCCCAGCTTGCGGCCACCAGGCCTAGCGACATCAGGACGGCGATCGGACGGTGACGACGACGCTTCACAGTTCCCCCAGTGTTGTAAATCACAGTTGCGCGTCACCCTAGGGCCTCCCCGTCGTCGAGGGAAGAGTGGGAACAACGACGTCATCCCGGGCGAGCCGCGTGCGGCTCTCCCGGGATGACGTCAGGGGTTGCTCAGGCCTTGCCCTTGGAGAGCGCTCCGAGGAGGTCCCGGTTGAGCCGGCTGATGGTGTCCAGCGGGATGCCCTTGGGGCATGCCGCCGTGCACTCACCGATGTTGGTGCAGCTGCCGAAGCCCTCGTGGTCGTGCTGCTCGACCATGCCGATGACGCGCGAGTCACGTTCCGGCTGACCCTGCGGGAGCAGGCCCAGGTGGGTGATCTTCGCGGCGGTGAACAGCATGCCCGAGCCGTTGGGGCACGCCGCGACGCACGCGCCACAGCCGATGCAGGCCGCCGACTCGAAGGCGTGGTCGGCATCCTTCTTCGGCACCGGGAGGTTGTTGGCCTCGGGAGCCGAACCGGTCGGCGCGGAGATGTAGCCGCCGGCCTGGATGATGCGGTCGAACGAGGACCGGTCGACGACGAGGTCCTTGATGACCGGAAAGGCACCGGCACGCCACGGCTCGACGTCGACGACGGCGCCGTCCTCGAAGCTGCGCATGTGCAGCTGGCAGGTCGTGGTGACCTGCGGGCCGTGCGCCTGCCCGTTGATCACGACACCGCAGGCGCCACAGATGCCCTCACGGCAGTCGTGGTCGAAGGCGATCGGGTCGTCACCGGCCAGCGTGAGCTGCTCGTTGAGGACGTCGAGCATCTCCAGGAACGACATGTCCTTGCTGACGTTCTCGACGCCATAGGTGACCATCTTGCCCTTGTCGTCGGCGTTCTTCTGACGCCACACCCGTACGGTGATGTTCACTTGTAGCTCCTGGCCTTCATCTCGACGTACTCGTATTCCAGCGGTTCCTTGTGCAGGATCGGCGTGTCCCCACCGAACTCCCACGCGGCGACATAGGCGAACTCCTCGTCGTGCCGCAGCGCCTCGCCGTCCTCGGTCTGGCTCTCGGCGCGGAAGTGGCCGCCGCACGACTCGCGGCGGTGCAGCGCGTCGATGCACATCAGCTCACCGAGCTCGAAGAAGTCGGCAACCCGGCCGGCCCGCTCGAGGGTCTGGTTGAGCTCCTCGTTGACGCCGGAGACCTTGACGTTCTTCCAGAAGTCCGCCTTGAGCTCGCGGATCAGGCCGATCGCCTTGGTCAGGCCCTCCTCGGTGCGCTCCATGCCGCAGTACTCCCACATGATCTGGCCGAGCTCCTTGTGGTAGGAGTCCACCGTGCGGGTGCCGTTGATCGACAGGAACGTGTTGATCCGGTCGGTCACCGCCTGCTTGGCGGCCACGACCTCCGGGTGGTCGTCGGAGATCTTCTCGAACGGGCCGTCGGCCAGGTAGTTGGCGATCGTGTTCGGCAGGACGAAGTAGCCGTCTGCCAGGCCCTGCATCAGCGCCGAGGCGCCGAGGCGGTTGGCGCCCTGGTCGGAGAAGTTGGCCTCGCCGGTGACGAACAGGCCGGCGAGGTTGCTCTGCAGGTCGTAGTCGACCCACAGGCCACCCATCGTGTAGTGGACGGCCGGGTAGATGCGCATCGGCGTCTTGTACGGATCCTCGCCCGTGATCTGGGCGTACATGTCGAACAGGTTGCCGTACTTGGCCTTGACGGTGTCCAGGCCGAGACGCGCGATGGCGTCGGCGAAGTCCAGGTAGACGCCCAGGCCGCCGGGGCCCACGCCCTTGCCGTCGTCGCACTGGTACTTGGCCGCACGCGACGCGATGTCGCGGGGCACCAGGTTGCCGAAGGCCGGGTAGATGCGCTCCAGGTAGTAGTCGCGCTCGTCCTCGGGGATCTGGTCGGCCGGACGCTCGTCGCCGGCCTTCTTGGGCACCCAGATGCGGCCGTCGTTGCGCAACGACTCGCTCATCAGGGTCAGCTTGGACTGGTAGTCGCCGGAGACCGGGATGCAGGTGGGGTGGATCTGCGTGTAGCAGGGGTTGCCGAAGTAGGCGCCCTTGCGGTGCGCACGCCACGTCGCCGTGGTGTTGCTGCCCATCGCGTTGGTCGACAGGAAGTAGACGTTGCCGTAGCCGCCGGTGGCCAGCACGACGACGTCCGCGGTGTGCGTCTCGATCTCGCCGGTGACCATGTTGCGGGCGATGATGCCGCGGGCCCGGCCGTCGACCATGATCAGCTCGAGCATCTCGTGGCGCGTGTGGACCTCGACGGTGCCGGCGGCGACCTGGCGCTCGAGCGCCTGGTAGGCGCCGATCAGCAGCTGCTGGCCGGTCTGGCCGCGGGCGTAGAACGTGCGGGAGACCTGCACGCCGCCGAAGGAGCGGTTGTCCAGCAGTCCGCCGTACTCACGGGCGAACGGGACACCCTGCGCGACGCACTGGTCGATGATGTTCACCGACACCTGCGCGAGGCGGTACGAGTTGGACTCGCGCGAGCGGAAGTCGCCGCCCTTGACGGTGTCGTAGAACAGCCGGTAGATGCTGTCGCCGTCGTTGCGGTAGTTCTTGGCGGCGTTGATGCCACCCTGCGCGGCGATGGAGTGGGCACGGCGCGGGCTGTCCTGGTAGCAGAAGCTCTTGACGTGGTAGCCGGCCTCGCCGAGCGTGGCGGCGGCAGCGCCGCCGGCCAGGCCCGTGCCGACGATGATGACGCTGAGCTTGCGGCGGTTGGCCGGGTTGACCAGCTTGGCGTTGAACTTGCGGGTGTCCCAGCGCTGCTCGATGGGACCGCTCGGCGCCTTGGTGTCGTGGATGTCCGCGCCGACGCCGTAGAACTCAGACGTGTTGGTGGTTGTGGTGGTGGTGGTCATCAGGAACCAGCTCCGAAGAAGAGGACAGCGAACGGGACGGAGAGGAAGCCGACCGTGATCAGCGTCGCGAGGGCGATCGAGATGGCCGTCCAGTGCGAGCTGCGACGGGTCGAGCTGCGGTTCTGACCCAGGGTGGTCAGTGCGCTCCAGAATCCGTGCGCGAGGTGCAGACCGACGGCCAGCATGCCGATCGTGTACAGCAGGACGACCCACCAGATCTCGAAGCCGTTGACGACACGGTCGTACTTGCTGTCGCTGGCGCCGCCGGGCGACAGCCAGTTGGGCATCATCTGCGCGACGTGGCCGATGATGAACAGCAGCAGGATGACGCCGCCCCACCGCATCGTGAACGAGGAGTAGCTGCGCTGCACGCCGGTCTTGTTCTGGGTCGTGTGGTAGCGCTTGCCGCCCACGTAGCCGGCCGCGGCCTTGTTGCGGCGCCACAGGGTGGCGGCGCAGTAGACGTGCACGACCAGCGCGACGACCAGCAGCACCCGGATGATCCAGAGCGCGCCGTCCTCGGGCAGGTACGGGTAGAACATGTGCGGCAGGGTCTCGCCCAGGTAGGAGTCGAACTTCTCCTCGCCCTGGAAGAACTTGAGGTTGCCGTACATGTGGACGAGCAGGTAGCCCAACATGATGAGCCCCGACACCGCCATCGCGTATTTATGAGCGACCGTCGACCGGCTGGCCGGAACGCGCTTCTGAGTAAGGGTAGTTGCCACCCACCCACACTAGAACTCTTGAACGATTCGCGCTAAGTCATCATGAGGGCATCCTTCATAGCCAATGGCTATGACACACTGGCTCAGTGCAGATCCATCAGCTGTCGTACTTCGTCGCGGTCGCCCGGACCAAGCACTTCACCCGCGCCGCCGAGATGACGGGCGTGTCGCAGCCGACACTGTCCAAGCAGATCCGCGTCCTGGAGAACAATCTCGGGACGCCTCTGTTCGTGCGCGGCCGAACCGGGGTCGAGCTGACCAGCGCCGGCGAGGCCCTCCTCCCCCATGCCCAGCGCATCCTGATCGACGTCGAGAGCGCGCAGCGCACGGTTCACGAGGTCGCCAACCTGCGCCGGGGACGGGTGCGGCTCGGCGCCACCCCGTCGCTGTGCGACGGGCTCCTGCCGGAGGCGCTGACCCGCTTCCACCGGACGTATCCCGCGATCGACCTGGAGGTCCAGGAGGCCGGATCGCGCGTGCTGACCCGCGAGCTGGCCCAGGGACGCCTCGACGTGGCCCTGCTGATCGTCCCGCTGCCCACCGACGAGCCGGACATCGAGACGACGCCCGTGCTGCGCGAGCACCTCGTGCTGGCGAGCCCCGCGACATCGGACCTGCCCGAGCGGATGTCGGTCGCCGAGCTGCGCGATGTGCCGCTGGTGATGTTCCGCGAGGGCTACGACCTGCGCGAGGTCACCCTGCGGGCATGTGCCCGCGCGGGCTTCGAGCCCCGCCTGGCGGTCGAGGGCGGCGAGATGAGCGCTGTGCTGCGATTCGTCCAGGCCGGCCTGGGCCACGCGGTCGTGCCCAGCATGGTGCTGGCGACCCGGCCGCAGCTGCGGGCGACCCAGCTCATCGACCCACCACTGGATCGCGTCATCGCCCTCGCGCACCGCAGCTCCGAGACGTTGCCACTGGCCGCGCAGGCCTTCAAGTCCGAGCTGCTCGAGCACCTCACGGTCTTCGCCGGCGGCGACCTCGAGCTGGAGCTGGTCTGACCCGACCGCGGCTACTGGCCGAGCGGGAAGGCCCGCTGCGGGACCCAGCCCGATTCCTGCTCGTGGTGGTACAGCGCGAACTCGGTGACGGTGAACTGGCACTCGAAGTCACGCAGGTCCTCATAGGCGCGGTCGAGGCTCGCATCGTCCAGGTTGTGCGCCACCGTGACGTGCGGATGGAACGGGAACTCCGGCTCCGCGCCGCCGATCGCGGTGCGCACGCACCGGGCCAGCATCTCGGTGTAGGAGATGCCCTGGCTGACCGCGACGAACACCACGGGCGAGACCGGGCGGAACGTCCCGGTCCCCCGCAGCCGCATCGGGAACGGCGGCAGCGTCGCCGAGGCCCGGTCCAGCGCCGCGCAGACCGCCTCGAGCTGGTCGTCCTCGACCTCCGTGGGCGGGATCAGCGTGACGTGGCTGGGCACCGTCTCGGCCATCGGGTCGCCGAACTCGGCGCGCTTCTCGCGCAGCTGCGTGCCATAGGGATCCGGGACCGGGATGGCGACGCCGATCGTCGTCATGCCTGGATGCCCCGGACGAATCCGGAGCGCTCGTACACCAGCTCGAGCGTCTTCGAGGCGACCTCACGGGCCTGGAGGGCGCCCTGCGCGAGGATCCGGTCGAGCTCCCCGCGGTCGTCCAGCAGCTCGCGGGTCCGGTTGCCGAACGACTCGACGAAGTCGGCGACCAGATCGGCCAGTGCGACCTTGAGGTGGCCGTACTGCTGACCCTCGTACTGCTTGACGATGCTGTCGATGGGCTGGTCGGTCAGCGCCGAGTAGATCGACAACAGGTTCGCGATGCCGGGCTTGCCGGTCGGGTCCCAGGTGATCTCGCTGCCGGAGTCGGTCACCGCCGAGCGGATCTTCTTGGTGACCTGCTTGCGCGAGTCCAGCAGCGAGACGACGCCATTGGGCGACAGCGAGGACTTGCTCATCTTCGCGGTCGGGTCCTGGAGGTCGTAGATCTTGGCCGTCGCCTTGACGATGTGCGCCTCGGGCACGACGAACGTCTCGCCGAAGCGGTGGTTGAAGCGCTGCGCGAGGTTGCGGGTCAGCTCGACGTGCTGGCGCTGGTCCTCGCCGACGGGCACCCGGTCGGCCTGGTAGATCAAGATGTCGGCGGCCATCAGGATCGGATAGGTGAACAGGCCGACGCTGGCGGAGTCGGAGCCGTTCTTGGCCGACTTGTCCTTGAACTGCGTCATGCGGCTGGCCTCGCCGAAACCGGTGATCCCGCCCAGGATCCAGGCCAGCTGGGCGTGCTCGGGCACGTGGCTCTGGACGAACAGCGCGCTGCGCGACGGGTCGACGCCGGCGGCCAGCAGCTGGGCGGCGGCGATGTATGTCCGCTCGCGCAGCTGGGCGGGGTCGTACTCGACCGTGATCGCGTGCAGATCGGGGATGAAGTAGAACGCCTCGAACTCGTCCTGCAGGGCGACCCACTGCTTGAACGCCCCGAAGTAGTTGCCCAGGTGGTACGAGTCAGCCGTGGGCTGGGCCCCGGACAGCACGCGTGGTCGGCGGTCGGCAGGCATGCCCTCCATTCTGCCAGCCATGCTGCGAGGGCCCGCCGTGAGGCCGGAGCCTATGGTGGAGTGGTGACTGACGTGTGCCGGTGGGACGTGCCAGGCCGGGTGAACCTGATCGGTGAGCACCTGGACTACAACGGGGGTCCGGTGCTCCCGCTCGCGATCGACCGATCGGTGACGGTCAAGGCCCGTTCACGCAATGACGGGGTCGTCAATGTCTGGAGCGATCTGCCCGGCGCCGCGAAGGTCTCCTTCCCCGTCGGCGTCCAGCCCGGTGAGGTCGACGGGTGGGCGACCTACGTGGCCGGGACGGTGTGGAGCCTGGCCGAACGTGGGCACCCGATCCCCGGCGCGGACCTGGTCATCGAGTCGCGGCTGCCATCGGGTGCCGGGCTCTCGTCCTCGGCCGCGACGACGTGCGGTGTCGCGTCGGCCCTGAACGACCTGTTCGGCTTCGGTCTGGACATCACGACGATCGCCCTGGTCGCGCAAGGTTCGGAGTCCGGTTTCGTCGGCGCCCCCGTCGGCCTGATGGACCAGCTGGCCGTGCTGCACGGGTCCGCCGACCACGCGCTGCTGATCGACACCGCGGTCACCCCGCACACGGTCACGCCGGTCGCGCTCGGCTGGGAGGCCGACGGGCTCGTCCTGGCCGTCATCGCCACCGGCGCCCATCACTCGCTGGCCGACGGCGAGTACGCCGCCCGCCGTGAGGAGTGCGAGCGGGCCGCCGCCGAGCTGGGCCTGGAGTGGCTGGCGCAGGCCGGCCTCGACGCGACCGTCCGCCTCGAGGACGAGACGCTCAAGGCCCGCACCCGCCACGTGCTCACCGAGACCGCCCGCGTGCGGGGCGCCGTCAACGCGATCAGCCGCCGCGCGTGGGAACAGCTCGGCACGATCCTCACCGCGTCCCACGCCTCGCTGCGGGATGACTTCCAGGTCAGCTGCCCCGAGCTGGACGTCGCCGTGGAGGCGGCCCTCGAGGCCGGCGCGCTCGGCGCCCGCATGACCGGCGGCGGATTCGGCGGCAGCGCGATCGCCCTGGTCGCCCCCGAGCAGGTCCAGGCGCTGCGGGAGCGGGTCGAGGCCCGGTACGAGGCCCGTCAGTGGGGACGTCCGGAGGTCTTCGTCGTGCACGCCGCCGACGGTGCCCACCGGGTGCCGGACCCAGGTGTCAAACTGGGCGGGTGACTTCTCGACGCATCGCCTACCAGGGTGAGCCCGGCGCCAACTCCGACATGGTGTGCAAGCGGCACTACCCCGACCGCGAGACGCTGCCGTGTGCCTCGTTCGAGGACGTGTTCGCCGCGGTCAGCAGCGGCGAGGCCGAGCTGGCGATGATCCCGATCGACAACTCGATCGCCGGCCGCGTGGCCGACATCCACCACTTCCTGCCCACGTCGGGCCTGCACATCATCGCCGAGCACTTCCTGCGCATCCAGTTCAGCCTGATGGGCGTGCGGGGGGCGACGATCGACCAGGTCAAGACGGTCCACAGCCACGTGCACGCCCTGGGTCAGTGCCGCAAGTTCATCAAGCAGCACGGTCTCACGACGGTCATCTCGGGTGACACCGCCGGCGCCGCCCGCGAGATCGCCGACGCCGGCGACCCCACCCAGGCCTCGATCTCGCCACCGCTGGCCGCCGAGATCTACGGTCTGGACGTGCTGGCGACCGACATCGAGGACGAGGAGCACAACACGACCCGCTTCGTCGTGCTGTCCCGCGAACCGCAGCGCGCGGACGCAGGATCCGGACCCGTCGTCACGAGCTTCATCTTCAACGTCCGCAACCTGCCCGCCGCTCTGTACAAGGCACTCGGCGGTTTCGCGACCAATGGCGTCAACATGACCAAGCTGGAGAGCTACATGGTGGGCGGGCAGTTCGCCGCGACGCAGTTCCTGGCCGAGGTCGACGGGCATCCGGACGATCTCCCGCTGTCCCGGGCACTGGAGGAGCTGGCCTTCTTCACCACCGACGTCCGCATCCTCGGGGTGTACCCGGCCGACGCGTCCCGCTCCTCCCGGTCGTGAGGTGGCCGCTCACCGTTCCCGTCCTCAGTGACGGTGTGGTGACGCTGCGCGCCCATGCACCGCAGGACGTGGACCCCATGGTCGAGATGGCGGTCGATCCGCAGATGGTGCGGTGGACCGCGATCCCGACGCCGTACACGCGCGACATGAGCGAGCAGTTCGCCTTCGCCGCGATGCCGCGCGGCTGGGAGACCGGGTCCCACCGCGGCTGGGCGATCGAGGCGACCGACGACGACGGACGATCGCGCTTCGCCGGCAACATCGACATCCGCAACAAGCCCATCGCCGACATCGGCTTCGCGCTGCACCCGTGGGCCCGGGGCCGCGGCATCATGGCGCGCGCCGTTCGCCTGGCGGTGGACTGGTCACTGACCGAGGGAGGCGTCGAGATCGTCCACTGGCGCTCCCACGTCGGCAACGAGGGCTCGCTGCGGGTCGCCCACGCCACCGGTTTCACCCTGCACGGACTGGTGCCCGGCATGCTCCTGGAGCGCGGAGCCGTCCTGGACGCGTGGACCGCCTCGATCCGGTTCGGTGACGCGCCGTTCGCCCGGACCGCGTGGGCGGAGTCGGCGGTCCTGGAGTCGGACCGACTGCGGCTGCGCCCGTTCACCGGCGCCGACGTCCCCCGCATCGTCGAGGCGTGCAGCGATCCGCTGAGCCGGCACTTCCTGGCCGCGCTCCCCCACCCGTACACCGCCGCGACCGCTCGCGCGTACCTCGACGACTGCGTGTGGCAGGCCGCGACGGGCGCCAAGGCGACATGGGCGATCGCGGACCGCACCACCGACGAGCTGCTGGGCAACATCTCGGTGATGGACATGCTGGGGGTCAGTGCCGAGCACGGAGAGATCGGGTACTGGCTGCACCCGGACGCGCGCGGGCGCGGCGTGATGACCGAGGCCGTCCGCACGGTCATCAGGCACGCCTTCTCCCCCGATGGCCTCGACCGACGCCGGCTGGTGCTGTACGCCGCCGTCGACAACCCGGCCAGCAACGCCGTCGCGGTCGCCGCGGGCTTCGACCTGTACGGCACCCAGCGGGTCGCCGAACGTCTCGGCGACGGCTCCTACGACGATCTGAACGGGTACGAGCTGATCCGCTGACGGCTGCGCGACGGCCTCATCGCGAGCCTGGAGATCTGAGCCGCACCCGACTGTCGGCCCAGGACGGTAACGTCCAAACGTCGAGGTCTGGCCCGGGCCCGCTCGCAACGCGGTCAGACTCCACGCAGCTCATCACCCGCATCGAGAACAGGACGTCCCATGGCAAGCACATCTGCGGTGAGCACCGAGCTGCCACCGGACTACAGGCCCTGGCCGGCGCTCTGGGCCATGGTCATCGGATTCTTCATGATCCTGGTCGACAACACGATCGTGTCGGTCGCGACGCCGGCGATCCGCGATGACCTGCGCACCGACTACAACAGCGTCATCTGGGTCACCAGCGCCTATCTGCTGGCGTACGCGGTGCCGCTGCTGGTCACCGGCCGCCTCGGGGACCGCTTCGGCCCCAAGAACATCTACCTCGTCGGCCTCGCGATCTTCACCCTCGCCTCGCTGTGGTGCGGCCTGACCGACTCGATCGAGATGCTGATCGTCGCCCGCGTGGTCCAGGGCTTCGGGGCCGCACTCATCACCCCGCAGACCATGGCGGTCATCACCCGCACGTTCGCACCGGCCAACCGCGGCGCTGCGATGGCGCTGTGGGGCGCGACCGCCGGTGTCGCGACCCTCGTCGGACCGATCCTCGGCGGCGTCCTGGTCGACAGCCTCGGCTGGGAGTGGATCTTCATCATCAACGTGCCGGTCGGCATCATCGGGTTCGTCCTGGCCGTCCGGCTGGTGCCGGCACTGCCCACCCACACCCACACCTTCGACTGGCTCGGCGTGGTGCTGAGCGGCGTCGGCGTCTTCCTGGTGGTGTTCGGCATCCAGGAGGGAGAGAAGTACGACTGGGGCCGGATCACCGGCCTCGTCAGCGTCCCGCTGCTCATCGCGCTGGGGGTGATCGTCTTCGCCGCCTTCATCTGGTGGCAGGCCCGCATCAAGGCCGAGCCCCTCGTCCCGCTCGGGCTGTTCCGCGACCGCAACTTCTCGCTCGGCAACGGTGGCATCGCCCTGGTGTCGCTGGCGATCACGGCGATGTCGCTGCCGTTCTTCTTCTACGCCCAGGGCGTGCGGGGCTGGAGCCCGACCGAGTCGGCGCTGCTCATGGCGCCCATGGCGGTCATGCTGATGGTCCTGTCGCCGTTCGTCGGCAAGCTGGTCGACCGCATCCATCCCCGCAACATCACGATCGTCGGGTTCGGCACGGCCGCGATCGCGATGACCTGGCTGTCCCAGCTCATCGCCCCCGACACACCGGTCTGGCAGCTGTGCCTGCCGATGGCGCTGTTCGGCATCTCGAACGCCTGCCTGTGGGCTCCGCTGAGCGCCACCACGACCCGCAACCTGCCGATGGCCTCGGCGGGCTCGGGAGCCGGGGTGTTCAACACGACCCGCCAGATCGGTGCGGTGCTGGGCAGCGCGGCGATCGCCGCCCTCATCCAGGCCCGGCTCACGGCCCACGGCCTGGAGGGCGCGACCGAGGCCGGACAGGGCTCCGGCCCGATGCCGGCGCCCGTGCAGACGGCCTTCTCCGAGGCGATGGGTCAGACCCTCTACCTGCCGGTGGCGGCGTTCGTGGTCGGCCTGGTCCTGGTCCTGTTCCTGGCCAGACCGACCCACGCGCGCCCCGGCTCGTAGCGCACCGTCTCACCATCCGAGGCAACTTCTCGCATCCTGAGACCCGATTTCTGAGGCTCGTTTTCTGCCTACGTTGAGGTTCGAGCACGCACGGTGGCGTGTCCGGATCCGAGGCAGGAACCATGAAGATCTTCTCCCGCAGGAAGGTGGCCACGGCCATCGCAGTGGCGCTGAGCGCGGCGGTCCTGTCCGCCTGCGGTGGCGGCGCGTCGGGCAGCGACGGTGCGCAGCTGTCGCTCGTGGGCTTCGCGGTGCCGAAGGCCGGCAACAACGCCGCACAGAAGGCCTTCGCCGCGACCGACGAGGGCAAGGGCACGACGTGGAAGGAGTCGTACGGCGCCTCCGGCGACCAGAGCCGCGCCGTGGCCGGCGGCCTCAAGGCCGACTACGTGCACTTCTCGGTGACCCCGGACGTGACCCGTCTGGTCGACGCCGGGCTCGTGGCCAAGGACTGGAACGCCGGCCCCAACAAGGGCATCGTGACCGACTCGGTGGTCGTCTTGGTGACCCGCAAGGGCAACCCCAAGAACATCACCGGCTGGGACGACCTGGTCAAGCCCGGCATCGGCGTCGTCACTCCCAACCCCGGGTCGTCGGGAGCCGCCCGCTGGAACATCCTGGCCGCCTACCAGCACGCGATCGGCGAGGGCGGCAGCGAGCAGGATGCGTCCGACTTCCTGGCGAAGCTGTTCAAGAACGTCAAGGCCCTGCCCGGCAGCGGTCGTGACGCCACGACCGCCTTCCAGGGTGGCACGGGCGACGTCCTGATCTCCTACGAGAACGAGGCCATCCTGGCCCGTCAGAACGGCGAGGAGATCGACTACGTGGTCCCGGCCGACACGCTGAAGATCGAGAACCCCGCCGCCGTCACGACCAAGGCCGATCCCCAGGCCAAGGCGTTCTTGGACTTCGTGCTGACCAAGGCCGGCCAGCAGCAGTACGTCTCCAAGGGCTTCCGCCCGCTCGAGTCCGTGGAGGGCGTCGAGGTCGGCACGGTCAAGGGGGCCAACGACGAGTCCGATCCCTTCCCCACCCCCGAGAAGCTGTTCACGATCGACGGCGACCTCGGCGGCTGGGAGGCCATCAACAAGAAGTTCTTCGACGAGAACGACGGCATCATCACCAAGCTGCTGGCGGAGTCCGGCAAGTCGTGACGGTCGACGCTCCCCTCGCTCCGGGCGCCGCGCGCAGGCGCCGCGCCCGGAGCACGACCTCGCTGACGCGATCCTCGGGCCTCGGCCTGGGGCTCGCGCTGACGTGGTTCAGCCTGCTCGTCCTGATCCCCCTCGCCCTGGTCGTCATCCAGTCGATCGACGGCGGATGGGAGACCTTCCGCCAGACCCTGACCAATCCGCAGACCGCCGCGGCCCTGCGCCTCACCGTCAGCCAGGCGCTGATCGTCACCCTGATCAACGTGGTGATGGGCACCGTCATCGCGTGGGTGCTGGTGCGTGACGACTTCCCCGGCAAGCGCCTGCTCGAGGTCGTCATCGACATCCCGTTCGCCCTGCCGACGATCGTCGCGGGACTCGTCCTGCTGAGCCTGTACGGCCCCGGCAGCCCGCTGGGGGTCAATGTCGCCAACACCGAGCGGTCGGTCTTCCTGGCCCTGTTGTTCGTGACCCTGCCCTTCGTCGTCCGCACCGTGCAGCCCGTGCTGATGGAGCTGGACCGCGATGTCGAGGAGGCGGCCGCGTCGCTCGGCGCGAGCCGCTTCACGACGCTGCGGCGCATCATCCTTCCGAGCCTCGCCCCGGCCATCACCGCGGGCGCGGCCTTGTCCTTCGCCCGCGGCATCAGCGAGTACGGCTCGCTGGTGCTCCTGTCGGGCAACCTGCCGATGAAGACCGAGGTCGCGTCCGTGCGCATCCTGACCTACATCGAGAACGGCAACGAGGCCGCCGCGGCATCGGTCGCCGTGATCCTGCTGCTCGTCGCGCTGGGCGCGATCATCGTGCTGCAGGTGCTGTCCTCGTGGGTGGCACGACGTGGCTAGCCGTCGCGCGCAGCCCAAGACCGCGGGCACGTACGTCCGGCGCCTGCTGGTCATCGGCTACCTGTTCCTGCTGGTCATCTGGCCGGTCGCGCTCGTGGTGCAGAAGACGTTCGAGGGCGGCCTGGACAACCTCCGGACGGCTCTGACCGATCCGGTCGTGACCGATGCGCTGCAGCTGACGGTCGTCGTGGCCCTGTGGGCCGTGGCGATCAACACCGTGTTCGGCATCGTCATCTCGCTGCTGCTGGTGCGCCACGAGTTCCGTGGCCGAGGGGTGCTGTCGGCACTGATCGACCTGCCTCTGTCGGTCTCCCCCGTCGTCGTCGGCCTGGCCCTGCTGCTGGCGTACGGCGGCACCAACGGGACGTTCGGGCCCGCGCTCGAGGACGTCGGCCTGCAGGTCGCCTTCGCGACACCGGGCATCGTCATGGCCACGGCGTTCGTCAGCCTGCCGCTGGTCATCCGTGAGATCGTCCCGGTGCTGCAGGAGATCGGCACCGAGCAGGAGCAGGCGGCCAAGAGTCTCGGGGCCGGTGGCTGGCAGACGTTCTGGCGCATCACGCTGCCCTCGATCAAGTGGGCGCTGGTCTACGGCGTCGTGCTGAGCCTGGCCCGGTCGCTGGGCGAGTTCGGCGCGGTCAAGATCGTGTCGGGCAACGTGGCCCAGCAGACCCAGACCGCGACCCTGGTCGTGGAGCAGAAGTACCAGGACTTCGAGCAGGGATCGGCGTACGCGACCTCCTTCCTGCTCGCTCTGATCGCGGTCGCGGCGCTCGTCGTCGTGACCATCCTTCGACCCAAGGACGACACTGATGGGGATTGAGATCCGCGGCGTCAACAAGAACTTCGGCGACTTCACCGCGCTGCAGGACATCGACCTGAGCATCCCCAGCGGACAGCTCACGGCCCTGCTCGGGCCCAGCGGCGGCGGCAAGTCGACGCTGCTGCGCATCATCGCCGGGCTCGAGTCGTCCGACAGCGGCACGATCGAGATCGAGGGCCTGGACGCCACCGGGCTGCCGGCCCAGAAGCGCAACGTCGGCTTCGTCTTCCAGCACTACGCCGCGTTCAAGCACATGACCGTGCACAAGAACGTCGCCTTCGGCCTGGAGATCCGCAAGAAGCCCAAGGCCGAGGTCAACAAGCGCGTCACCGAGCTGCTCGAGCTGGTCCACCTCGATCATCTCGCGCACCGACTGCCCTCTCAGCTGTCCGGTGGTCAGCGCCAGCGCATGGCCCTGGCCCGCGCCCTCGCGATCGAGCCGAGCGTCCTGCTGCTCGACGAGCCCTTCGGCGCGCTGGACGCCAAGGTCCGCAAGGAGCTGCGCGAGTGGCTGCGCCGGCTCCACGACGAGGTGCACGTGACGACCGTGTTCGTGACGCACGACCAGGAGGAGGCGCTGGAGGTCTCCGACAACCTGGTCGTCATCAACGAGGGACGCATCGAGCAGATCGGCACCCCCGACGATCTCTACGATCGTCCGGCCAGCGAGTTCGTCCTGTCGTTCCTCGGCCCGGTCACCCGGCTGGGCGACAAGCTGATCCGTCCGCACGACATCGACATCACGCGCTACGAGCACGCCGCGACGACATCCGGTCGCATCACCCGGTGGACGCGGGTCGGCTTCGAGATCCGGCTGGAGGTGACGCCCGACGACGTCCGGCACCCCGATCCCGTCCAGGTCACCGTGACGCGCACCGAGGCCACCGCGCTGCAGCTGCACGAGGGCGCCCTGGTGTGGCTGCGTCCGCGGGCGGGCGCGGAGGCGGTCGTCGGCTGATCCGTCCCGCCGGCTCAGACTCGCTGAGCCGCACCGCCGGCGGAACGGGAGCGGCGCTGGGCGGCCAGGCCGACGGCGAAGATCGCAGCGCCCACCAGGGACAGGACGACCCCGACCCAGGCGGTCGCGCGGTAGCCGTGGCCGGCGGTGATGATCACCGAGCCGAGGAAGGCGCCCAGGCCGTTGGCCAGGTTCAGCGCGGAGTGGTTGAGAGCGGCGCCGAGCATCTGGGCGTCGCCCGCGGCGTCCATCAGGCGGATCTGCAGCGTGATGGCCACGACCGAGCCGAGGACGCCGACCAGCAGCACCAGGAGCAGCGCCGGCACGACATAGGGCACCGAGACGTAGAAGACCACCAGCACGATGGCCGTGGCCAAGAAACCGAACAGCACCGAGCGCTCGACGTTCCAGTCGGCCAGGATGCCCGCGGCCCACGAACCGAGCACGGAGCCGGCGCCGTAGGCCAGCGTGAACGCCGCGATCCACGAGTCCGACAGGTCCATCTCCTTGGTGACGATGGGCGCGATGTAGCTGTACATCGCGAACAGCCCACCGAAGCCGATCATGCCGGCCGATACCGCGAACAGCACCTGCGGCTGCTTCAGCGCAACCAGCTCACCGCGCAGCGACGCCTCCGCGTTGGCGGGCGAGTGCGGCACGAACAGGTAGATCATGGCCGCTGCGGCGATCGTGATGATCAGCACCGCCCAGTAGGCGCTGCGCCAGCCCAGCGTCTGCCCCAGGATCGTGCTGGCCGGGACACCGGCGACCGTCGCGACGGACAGGCCCAGCATGACCGAGCTGACCGCCCGGCCCTTCAGCTCGGGCCGCACGAGGGAGGCCGCCAGCAGCGAGGCGACGCCGAAGTAGGCGCCGTGCGGGAGACCGGCGACGAAGCGCGCCAGCATGACCGGCAGGTAGCCGCTGGCGACCGCCGTGATCGCGTTGCCGACGCCCAGCGCGAGGATCAGCCCGATCGCGAGCCCCTTCTTGGGCAGGCGTGCGCCCAGCGACACGATGATCGGGGCACCCACGACCACGCCGAACGCGTACGCGGTGATGATGTGACCGGTCTCGGCATTCGTGCGACCGATGCCGTCGGCGATCTCCTCCAGCAGGCCCATCGTCATGAACTCGGTGGTGCCGATGGCGAATCCGCCCAGCGCCAGGGCCAGCAACGCGAATGCCACGTGCCGCGTGCGGGCAGGAGCAATGTCGGTGACAGTCACACTCTGGTTCAAGCCGGGCGCGCGGCGGGTTGTTCCGGGGCGTACCTGCGACCTGGGTCACGCGGTCAGCTGCTCGGCACCGCGCGGGCCGCTCTTCAGTGCATTCACGTGTGGGGGGCGGGCGCCCCCGAGAGAACTGCGCCCGCACCGTTTCAGAGACGGTGGGCGGCGATCCATGACGCGAACCGCTGCGGTGTGCAGGGCGCCGGACGCAGACGAGGCCCCGCCCCCGTGGGGCGAGACCTCGTCGGGTCAGCTGCGGTCGATCACACCAGGCGCGACGACAGGTCCTTCAGCACCGCGGTGAACGTGCCGGAGGGACGCATGACGGCGTTGACCTTCTCGCTGTCGGGGTGGAAGTAGCCACCGATGTCAGCCGGGCTGCCCTGCACTGCGAGCAGCTCGTCGACGATCTTCTGCTCGTTCGAGGCCAGATCGCCTGCGACGTCGGCGAAGGCTGCCGCGAGATCGGCGTCCTGCGTCTGCTTCGCCAGCTCCTGGGCCCAGTAGAGCGCCAGGTAGAAGTGGCTGCCGCGGTTGTCGATCGTGCCGAGCTTGCGTCCGGGCGACTTGTTCTCGTCCAGGAACGTGCCCGTGGCCCGGTCGAGCGTGTCGGCCAGGATCTGCGCCCGGGCGTTGCCGGTCGTCGTGGCCATGTGCTCGAAGCTCGAGGCCAGCGCCAGGAACTCGCCCAGGCTGTCCCAGCGCAGGTAGTTCTCCTTGACCAGCTGCTGCACGTGCTTCGGCGCCGAGCCGCCGGCACCGGTCTCGAACAGCCCGCCACCGTTGATGAGCGGGACGATCGACAGCATCTTGGCGCTGGTGCCGAGCTCGAGGATCGGGAACAGGTCGGTGTTGTAGTCACGCAGCACGTTGCCGGTCACCGAGATGGTGTCCTCACCCTTGCGGATGCGGTCGACCGAGTACTTCGTCGCGTCGGCGGGCGACATGATCTCGATCGTCAGGCCGCTCGTGTCGTGCTCGGGCAGGTACGCCTTGACCTTCTCGATCAGGTTGCGGTCGTGCGCGCGGGTCTCGTCGAGCCAGAAGACGGCCGGCGTCTCCGACGCGCGGGCGCGGGTCACGGCGAGCTTGACCCAGTCGCGGATCGGGACGTCCTTGGTCTGGCAGGCGCGCCAGATGTCGCCCTGCTCGACCTGGTGCTCGATCAGCACGGTGCCGTCGGCGTCGACGACCTGGACCGTACCGGCCGACGCGATCTCGAAGGTCTTGTCGTGGCTGCCGTACTCCTCGGCCGCCTGGGCCATGAGGCCGACGTTGGGGACCGTGCCCATCGTGGTCGGGTCGTACGCGCCGTTGGCGCGGCAGTCGTCGATGACCGTCTGGTAGACGCTCGCGTACGAGCTGTCGGGGATGACCGCGAGCGTGTCGGCCTCGTTGCCCTCGGCGTCCCACATGTGGCCCGACGTGCGGATCATGGCCGGCATCGACGCATCGACGATGACGTCGCTGGGCACGTGCAGGTTCGTGATGCCCTTGTCGGAGTCGACCATCGCCAGGGCCGGGCCGTCGGCCAGTCCCTGCTCGAAGGCGGCCTTGATCGCAGGCCCGTTGGGCAGCTTGTCCAGACCGGCCAGGATGCCGCCCAGGCCGTTGCTGGCGCTGAGGCCGGCGGCCTCCAGGTCGGCGCCGTACTGCTCGAACACGGCCGGGAAGAACGCCTTGACGACGTGACCGAAGATGATCGGGTCGGAGACCTTCATCATCGTGGCCTTCAGGTGCACCGAGAACAGGACACCCTCGTCCTTGGCGCGGGCGACCTGGGCCTTGAGGAACTCGTCGAGCGCCGCGGCGCTCATGACCGTGCCGTCGACGATCTCGCCGGCGAGGACGTCGAACGCCGGCTTCAGCTCGGTCGTCGTGCCGTCGGTGGCGACGTGCTGGATCGAGATCTGCGTGTCGGAGTCGATGACGACCGACTTCTCGTTCGAGCGGAAGTCGTCCTGCCCCATCGTGGCGACGTTGGTCTTGGAGTCGCTGCTCCACGCACCCATCGAGTGCGGGTGCTTGCGCGCGTAGTTCTTGACCGATGCGGGGGCGCGACGATCGGAGTTGCCCTCACGCAGCACGGGGTTGACGGCGCTGCCCTTGACCTTGTCGTAGCGGGCGCGGACCTCCTTGTCGGCGTCCGTCTGCGGATCGTCCGGGTAGTCCGGCAGGTCGTAGCCCTGCGACTGCAGCTCGGCGATCGCGGCCTTCAGCTGCGGCACCGAGGCGCTGATGTTGGGCAGCTTGATGATGTTGGCCTCGGGCGTCTTGGCGAGCTCGCCGAGCTCGGCCAGCGCGTCGCCGACCTGCTGCTCGGGGGTCAGGCGGTCACCGAACAGGGCGATGATGCGACCCGACAGCGAGATGTCGCGAGTCTCGACCTCGACGCCGGCCGTCGAGGCATACGCCTCGATGACGGGAAGGAACGAGTAGGTCGCCAGCGCGGGCGCCTCGTCGGTGTGGGTGTAGATGATCTTGGCCATGAGTGCGGCAGCTCCTACGTGTGGATGCCCGGAAAAAAGTTGTTTGACATCAAGATAACCCACTGCGCACCCGACGGCGCCGCCCGTCCGTCGCCCCGTGGCACACAGCTCGGACGGCTCGCCCGGCGCGCTCCGGCGGGTCATCCGGTGCGCGCTGCGCTACTTTCAGAAGGTATCTCCCAGATTCCGCACCGTTCAAGGAGCACATCTCGTGAGCACAACTCCCGTCAAGGTCGCCGTCACCGGCGCCGCCGGCCAGATCGGCTACAGCCTCCTCTTCCGTCTGGCGAGCGGTGCCCTGCTGGGCCCGGACACCCCCGTCCAGCTGCGGCTGCTCGAGATCACCCCGGCGCTGAAGTCCCTCGAGGGCGTGGTCATGGAGCTCGACGACTGTGCCTTCCCGACACTGGACTCGGTCGAGATCGGCGATGACCCGAACCACATCTTCGACGGCGTGAACCTGGCCCTGCTGGTCGGCGCGCGGCCCCGCACCAAGGGCATGGAGCGCGGCGACCTGCTGTCCGCGAACGGCGCCATCTTCACCGGCCAGGGCAAGGCGCTCAACGACCACGCGGCCGATGACGTCCGCATCGGTGTGACCGGCAACCCGGCCAACACCAATGCGCTGATCGCGATGCACAACGCCCCCGACATCCCGCAGGAGCGTTTCTCGGCGCTCACCCGGCTCGACCACAATCGGGCCATCTCGCAGCTGGCGGCCAAGACCGGCTCGAAGGTCGCCGACATCACCCGGATGACGATCTGGGGCAATCACTCCGCCACGCAGTACCCCGACATCTCCCACGCGCTGGTCGGCGGTCGCAGTGCCGCCGAGGTCGTCGACGACAAGGGCTGGGTCGAGAAGACCTTCATCCCCACCGTCGCCAAGCGCGGCGCCGCCATCATCGAGGCCCGCGGCGCCTCGTCGGCGGCCTCCGCCGCCTCGGCCACGATCGACGCGGCCCGCACCTGGCTGACCGGCACCCCGGAGGGCGACTGGGCGTCGATGGCGGTGCGCTCGGACGGCTCGTACGGCGTTCCCGAGGGACTCATCTACTCCTTCCCCGTCACGACGAAGGACGGTGACTGGGAGATCGTCCAGGGTCTGGAGGTCGACGACTTCAGCCGGGAGCGGATGGACGCCACGGCGCAGGAGCTCATCGAGGAGCGCGACGCGGTCAAGGAGCTCGGTCTGATCTAGCCCGCTGACGAGCCACTCAGATCCCGTGACGAGTCACTCAAGGTGGCGACGCCGCGAACCTACGCGACTCCTCGGCGGACCTACGCGACTCCTCGGCGGACCTATCCCGGCTGGTTCGGGATCAGGATCGGCAGGATGACCAGGGCGACGCCCAGCGTCGTCATCCACACCACGTCGAAGGCCTTGCCGCGCACACGGAGCATCCCCGTGTGGTCGATCGGCACGACCGAGCGCGCCAGTGCACCCACGATGAACGCCAGCCCCATCGCGACGACGCCCACCCGCCACGGCCCCACCGCGACCAGGACCAGACCGACGGCCACGACCACGAGCTGCAGCAGGTACAGCTGCGACCCGCGGCTGCGTGGTGCCCTCACGGGTTGAGGCGCTCGGCGGTGTCGACGACGTTGGCCAGCAGCAGCGCGCGGGTCATCGGGCCCACTCCCCCGGGGTTGGGCGAGATCCAGCCGGCGACCTCGTGGGCGGCCGGGTCGACGTCACCCACGATGCCGTTCGCGTCGCGGCTGACCCCGACGTCCAGCAGGGCGGCGCCGGGCTTGACCATGTCGGCCGAGATGATGCCCGGGACGCCCGCGGCGGCGATCACGATGTCGGCCCGGCGCACCTCGGCCGCCAGGTCCCTGGTGCCGGTGTGGCACAGCGTGACGGTCGCGTTCTCGGTGCGGCGGGTCAGCAGCAGCCCCATCGGACGGCCGACGGTGATGCCGCGGCCCACGACCACGACGTGCTGGCCGGCGATCGGGACGTCGTGGCGACGCAGCAGCTCGATGATGCCGCGCGGCGTGCACGGCAGCGGCGCCTCCTTGCCCAGCACCAGCCAGCCCAGGTTCGTGGGGTGCAACCCGTCGGCGTCCTTCAGCGGGTCGATGCGGCCGATCGCGGCGTTCTCGTCCAGGCCCTTGGGCAGCGGCAGCTGCAGGATGTAGCCCGTGCAGCTCGGATCGTCGTTCAGCTGGTCGATCGCGGCCTCGACCTCGGCCTGCGTCGCGGTCTCGGGCAGGTCCACGCGGATCGACTCGATGCCGACCTCCGCGCAGTCACGGTGCTTGCCCGCGACGTACCACTGGCTGCCGGGATCGTTGCCGACCAGGATCGTCCCCAGCCCCGGGACGATGCCGCGCTCACGCAGTGCCGTCACCCGCTCGCGGAGCTCGCCCTTGATCGCGGCCGCAGCCGCCTTGCCGTCCAGGATCTGCGCAGTCACGGGGACGAGTCTTTCATGGCTGGGCGCTCCCGCGTCCACAGACCGTCGTCAGCGGGCCGGGCGTGTCAGCCAGTCCTGCAGCAGCGGCGCGAGCCGATCGGGGCGACGGCAGTAGATCACGGCGTACCGGCCGGTGCCGGCCTCACGCAGCACGACCCCGCGCAGACCGAGCGTCCGCCCGTGACTGCCGCCCACGACTCGCACGTTCTCCCCGGCCGGGGTCGGGAACGGCCCGTCGGCCATGGCCCACTGGCGATCGGACAGCACCGTCATGGGCTGGGCGCCGAACCCGGCGTCGAAGTCGTCCGGGGACAACCGCTCCCGCCCGACGACGAGCCGCTCGGAGGTCAGCTCCAGGCCACCGTAGAAGGCCACCGACCACACCGTGATCCCCACGATGAGCACGAAGATCGACGCCAGCACGCCCCACCCCTGCAGCCCGAAGCCCGAGGCGACGTCGGCGATCGCCAGCGCCAGGCCGACCGCGATGACCACCTTCCCGATCCGGCGCGGGGCCCCCAGCTCGGAGTGGACGGTGGTCGGCACGGCCGCAGCCTAGTGGAAGAAGTGCCGCGTGCCGGTGAAGTACATCGTCACGCCGGCCGCCTTCGCCGCCTCGATCGACTCCTCGTCACGCACCGAGCCACCGGGCTGGACGACTGCCTTGACCCCGGCGTCCAGCAGCACCTGCAGGCCGTCGGAGAACGGGAAGAAGGCGTCGGAGGCCGCGACGGCACCCGTCACCCGCTCGGCGCCGGCCCGCTCGACCGCGAGACGGCAGGAGTCGACCCGGTTGACCTGGCCCATGCCGACGCCCACCGAGGCGCCGTCCTTGGCCAGCAGGATCGCATTGGACTTGACCGCCCGGCACGCGGTCCAGGCGAACTGCAGGTCCGCGAGGGTCGCCTCGTCGGCCGGCTCACCGGCGGCAAGCGTCCACGCGGACGGCGCATCGCCCTCGGCATCCACGTGATCGCGGAACTGCATCACGGCGCCGCCGCTGATCTGGCGGTACTCCCCCGTCGTGGTGTCGTCACCGGCGCAGCGCAGGATGCGGATGTTCTTCTTGCCCTGCAGCACCTCGACGGCGCCGGGCTCGTAGTCGGGCGCGACGATGACCTCGGTGAACACCTCGGCGACCTGCTCGGCCATCGCGACGCTCACCGGTCGGTTGGTCGCGATGACTCCACCGAAGGCCGAGACGGGGTCGCAGGCGTGCGCGCGAGCGTGCGCCTCGGCGACATCGGCGCCGACCGCGATGCCGCACGGGTTGGCGTGCTTGATGATCGCGACGGCCGGCTCGTCGAAGTCGTACGCGGCACGGCGGGCCGCATCGGTATCGACGTAGTTGTTGTACGACATCTCCTTGCCGTGCAGCTGCTCGGCCTCGGCCAGCCCACCGGTGCCGTCGGTGTACAGCGCAGCCGGCTGGTGGGGGTTCTCGCCGTAGCGCAGCACCGCGGACTTGGTCCACGCCTCCGCGGCGAAGTCGGGCCAGCCGTCCTCGGACGGGGCGTAGGAGCTGGCGAACCACGACGCCACCGAGACGTCGTACGCCGCGGTGTGGGCGAACGCCTGGGCGGCGAGCCGCTTGCGCTGCTCGAGGGTGAAGCCGCCGGCCGCGATCGCGGCGCGGACGTCGTCGTACGCCGAGGGCGAGACGACCACGGCGACGCTCGGGTGGTTCTTGGCGGCAGCGCGGACCATCGACGGACCGCCGATGTCGATCTGCTCGACGCACTCGTCGGGCGACGCGCCCGAGGCGACCGTCTCGCGGAACGGGTACAGGTTGACGATGACCAGGTCGAAGGGCTCGATCTCGAGCTCCGCGAGCTGCTCGACGTGCGAGTCCAGACGCAGATCGGCCAGGATGCCGGCGTGGACGCGCGGGTGCAGCGTCTTGACTCGGCCGTCCAGGCACTCGGGGAAGCCGGTGAGCTCCTCGACGGGGGTCACCGGGACGCCCGCCGCCTCGATGGTCTTGGCGGTCGAGCCGGTCGACACGATCGAGACGCCCGCGGCGTGCAGGTCGCGGGCGAGCTCCTCGAGGCCGGTCTTGTCGTAGACCGAGACGAGGGCGCGCTTGAGCGGGCGGGTCGAGGATTCAGGACTGCTGGTCATGTGTGATCTCCTGCGAGCCGTACGGCCCGGTCATCGATGTGGAAGCCGTGGCGGGCCAGCTTGCCGACCCAGTCGACCAGCATGGCGCGCTCGCTGGTCTTGATCCGTTCGTGCAGCGAGCTCTCGTCGTCGCCGTCGAGCACCGGCACCGCGACCTGGGCCACGATCGGGCCGGTGTCGACACCCTCGTCGACGACGAACAGCGTCGCACCGGTGATCTTGACGCCGTACGCGAGCGCGTCGCGTGGGCCGTGCATCCCGGGGAAGGCCGGTGACAGGGCCGGGTGCGTGTTGAGCGTCCGACCGCCGAACAGCCCCAGGAAGGCGGGCCCGGTCAGCTTCATGAAGCCGGCCAGCACGACCAGGTCGGGATCGTAGGACGCGACCGTGTCGGCCAACGCGACGTCCCAGGCCGCCCGGTCGTCGAACTGCGACGTGCGCAGCACGAAGGTCTCGATCCCGTGACGCTCGGCGCGGGCCAGCCCTTCGATGCCGTCACGGTCGGCGCCGACTGCGACGATCTCGGCGCCGTAGTCAGGCTCCGCCGACGCGTCGATCAGCGCCTGGAGATTGGTGCCGCTTCCAGAGACGAGGACCACCAGGCGCGCTGGTGTCCGAGGGGCGGGGGGCACGAAGACCACGATAGTGGGCCAGGGCCGCACCGAGCGCGCCGCCCAGTGCCATGACCGGGACGGCGACCAGCAGGGGGGTGAACATCGGCGGCCCGGCGTCCGCCAGCCGGCCCGGGCCGACCGCACCGCCGGACATCCCGACCAGGACGCCGAGGACGAGCCCCGCCACCGCTCCGGCGGCCGCGCCGAGGGCCAGCCGCGGCACCAGGTCGGTGCGTCCGCCCGGGTCGACCCGCCATCCGCTGAGCATCCCGCCCAGCAGCGGCACCAGCCCCAGGACGAACACCCAGCCCGGGAACGTCCCCGGTGTCGGCAGCGCCGCGAGCAGCGGGAAGCCGGGGACCTGGCCGAGCTGCGAGCCGGTCAGGTCGACGGACGTGCCCGTGCCGATCGCGAAGCCGGGGCCGAGCAGTGCCGAGGCGGTCCACAGGACGAGCGTCGGCACCGCGAGCACCGAGCCGGCCGCGAGCGCCACGCCACCGCCCACGCCCGGGTCCAGCAGGGCCCACAGATCGCCCGCCCGCTGGACGTGGGTCACCAGCAGCACCGCCACGATCGCGGCGGCAGCACCCAGCACCGCCAGCACCCCCGGGACCGCGGCGCGCACCGCCGCTCGGACGTCCGGGACCGCCGTGAACCACCAGCGGTCGGCGTCACCGTGTCGCCGCACCGATCCCCACACGGCCCCGAGCCCGCCCACGACGAAGGCGCCGAAGGCGGCCCGGACGACCGAGGTGTCCACGTCGCCGACATTCGTCGCGGCGGATGCGATCGCCGCGATCGTCCCGTAGGCGCCCGCTGCCGTCGCGGCGAAGGCAGCCAGCTCCACCAAGGGATCGGCCACGACCCACACGGCGGCCTGGGCGACCAGCGCGATGCACAGCAGGGTGGCGCCGATCGGGACGACGCCGATCGACACGGGACCCGCGTCGATCCCGGCGCCGAGGGCCACGAGCCAGGTGCGGATCGTGGTGCGTGCCAGGGACCCGGCGGACAGCCCGGAGGCGCCCTGGGCGATCACCACGAAGACGGCCGCGACCGCCCACGACACGATCGTGGCGACGATCGCGGTCAGGAAGGCCGGCCGGAGGTATGGGGTCTCTACGGGCGCAGGCACCGCTTTATCCTCCCTGTAAAGTTGCCGCGTTGCACACAGGCACGCCGGAGCCCCGAGGAGGCTGATTCATGACTCGCGTCGACGAGTTCAACAGCTTCTACTCGTCGACTTTCACGGGCGTGACCCGCGTCACCTATGCCTTGTGCGGCGACCGGCAGGTGGCCTTCGAGTCCACCGTCGACGCCTATCGGCGGGCCTGGCGTGACTGGTCCAAGATACGCGATCGCAATCCGCTGTCCTACGTCCGCAACGAGGCATGGAAGATCACCGCGCTGAACCGCGGCAGCCATCCCCTGCGTCGCCGCCAGGAGGGCGACAGCGACACCGAGCTACTCGCGGCGCTGCAGGACCTGTCCGCCGACGACCGGCGACTCATCGTGCTGATGACTCTGGGCCACAGCGATCTGGAGGAGGCGTCCAGGGAGGTCGGGCAGCCGGCCGAGGAGGGCATCGAGAACGTCACGACGGCGCTCGCCCAGCTCGAGACGGCGCTCGGCGAGAGCATCGACGCGATCGAGCGGCGCATGCACGGGCTCGCCTCGGCGACCGATTCCTTCGAGGTGCCCCCGGCAGCCGATGTGCGATCGGCCGCCCGGCGCGGCCGTCGGCGCAACACCGTCCTGCTCGTCCTGGCATCCGTGGCCCTCATCGTGGGTGGCGGGTTCGTCGCGACCGACGGCGATGCCCTGGCCACCAGCTCGGACCTCCCCCGCCGCGAGAAGATCGGCGCCGAGAGCCCCGATGTCGTGCTGGACGCCCACAAGATCGACGCCGGCAACCTGCTGTCCGCCGGCCAGCTCGAGCCCTTGAGCCCGGGCACCACGTGGACGGTGGAGGGCACCGACGAGAACGTCGCGAACACCACGCCGTACGCGACCTGCCCGGTCAAGCGGTTCGCCGACAAGGATCCGCTCAAGGTCTTCGTCCGGACATTCACCGACAGCGGACCCGGCAACGCCCGGGTCGCCCAGTCGATCGAGGTCTCGCGCAGCGACCGCATCGCCACCCGGGCCTACAAGCGCCTCGTCCAGTGGTACTCCGACTGCGAGCACCCGCGCGTGCAGCTCGTCGCGGCCTACACCGTCAAGCGTCCCTTCGGTGACTTCACGATCCTGTCCCTGCGCTCGCACCGGTCGCCCGAGCGCACGTTCACGGTCGGCTTCAGCCACTCCGGCACGATCACCAGCACGCTGGTGCACGAGGTCGACGGCGCGCAGGGCCCCAGCATCGAGGCCTTCGCGCAGACCCTGAACGAGTCCGTGGCCAAGGTGTGCAAGGACAGCGGCGGCGAGTGCTCCAAGCAGATCGAGGTCGTGCAGACCGATCCGCCGCCGACGTCCGATGCCCCCTCCTTCCTGGGCATCGTCGACCTGCCACCGGTCGCCGACATCAACAGCGTGTGGGCCTCGGCGCCCTTCTCCGCGCAGACCAATCCCGCGGCGACCCAGTGCGACAAGGCCACCTACACCAGCAAGTCGATCCGCTCGGCGAGCTCGCGCGTCTACGTCCTGTACCAGGCCGAAGGGCTGCCGCAGGAGTTCGGCATCGCCGAGACGGTCGCGCGGTTCACGTCGACCCGCAAGGCCAAGACCTTCGTCAAGAAGGTCTCCTCGCGGATCAACAACTGCCGTGACGACATCTTGTCGGCCAAGGTCGACCAGGAGCGCAAGGTCAAGGTGCCCGGCGCCTCCGGCACCGCCTGGCGGGTCGGCTTCGAGGTCGCCGACGGCAAGAAGGTCTACTACCGCACAGCCATCGTCCGCCGGGGCGCCGATGTCGCGCAGCTGACCTTCACCCCCGCCGGCGAGTACGACATCAACCAGAGCGAGTTCACCGCGATCGCCCGGCGCGCAGCCACCCGCCTGCAGTACGCCGAGTAGTCAGCCGAGCCCGCCGCTGAGGCGTCCGTGCCGCTCGGCGCTGGCGTCATCGAGCCCGATGATGTCCACGGTCTTGCCCTTGCGGTGGTACTTCGTCTCGATCGCGTCCAGCGAGGCGACGGTGGATGCGTCCCAGATGTGCGCGGCCGACAGGTCGATCACGACGTGGTCGGGGTCGTCGGCGTACTCGAACTGCGTGTACAGGTCGTTGCTGGAGGCGAAGAACAGCTCACCCGTCACGGTGTACACCGCCTGGCGGGTGCCGTCGGCCGCCTCGACGACGGCGCGGCGGGTCTGCGTCAGGTGCGCGACGCGGCGCGCGAACAGGGTCATCGCGACCAGGACGCCCACCACGACGCCGATGGCCAGGTTGCGCGTCAGCACCGTGACCACGACGGTGGCCAGCATCACCGCCGTCTCGCTCCTGGGCATCCGGCGCAGCGTCGCGGGACGGATGGAGTGCCAGTCGAACGTCGCGACCGACACCATGACCATGACCGCCACCAGCGCCGCCATGGGGATCAGCGCGACGACGTCGCCGAACCCGACGCACAGGATCAGCAGGAGCACGCCGGCCAGGAATGTCGAGATGCGGGTCCGGGCCCCGGAGACCTTCACGTTGATCATCGTCTGGCCGATCATGGCGCAGCCGCCCATGCCACCGAAGAAGCCGGTCACGACATTGGCGACGCCCTGCCCCCACGCCTCGCGGGTCTTGTCCGACCGGGTGTCGGTGATGTCGTCCACGAGCTTGGCGGTCAGCAGCGACTCCAGGAGGCCCACGAGCGCCATCCCCAGCGCATAGGGCGCGATGATCTTCAGGGTCTCCGCCGTGAACGGCATGTCCGGCACGAACCAGGACGGGAGGCTGTCGGGCAGGTCGCCCTGGTCGCCGACGTCCGGGACGTTGATGGCCCCGATGACCGTGAACGCCGTCAGCGCGACGATCGCGACCAGGGGGGCCGGGATGACGTCGTTGATGCGAGGGAAGCCGGCGATGATCGCGATGGCCACCGCGGTCATCGGGTACACCGCCCACGGCACGTCGATCAGGTGGTCGATCTGCGTCTCGACGATCAAGATGGCCAGCGCGTTGACGAAGCCGACCATGACCGATCGCGGGATGAACCGCATCAGCTTGGCGACGCCGGCCAGTGCCAGCAGGATCTGGATCAGCCCGCCGAGCAGGACCGTCGCGATCAAGAAGTCATAGCCGTGCTCACGCATGACCGGGGCGATGACCAGCGCCACTGCTCCCGTGGCGGCCGAGATCATCGCCGGGCGTCCGCCGACGAAGGAGATCGCCACCGCCATCGTGAACGATGCGAACAGGCCGATGCGGGGGTCCACCCCGGCGATGATCGAGAACGAGATCGCCTCGGGTATCAGGGCCAGTGCGACCACCAGGCCGGCGAGCACCTCGGTGCGCAGCAGCTTCGGGGAACGCAGCGCCAGCCGGACCGTGGGTTCCGGCGTGTCGTGGTCGTGGGCCGGCGCGGGCACGGAGGAGGTCAAGGAATTGTGCTCCAGACTGGGAGGTGACGGTGGGGCGCACCGACGCGGGTTGCTGAACACGACGAAGCCCCCACCGCAGCGCGATGGGGGCTTCGGACCGAACCGGACCTACAGGTTCTTGAGGATCTCGCGCATCAGCTCGGCGGTCTCGGACGGCGTCTTGCCGACCTTGACGCCCGCAGCCTCGAGGGCTTCCTTCTTGCCCTGCGCGGTGCCCGCACCGTCGGAGACGATGGCGCCGGCGTGGCCCATGGTCTTGCCCTCGGGAGCGGTGAAGCCGGCCACGTAGCCGACGACCGGCTTGGTGACGTGCTCCTTGATGTAGGCGGCAGCCTTCTCCTCGGCGTCTCCACCGATCTCGCCGATCATGACGATCGCCTTGGTGTCGGGGTCAGCCTCGAACGCCTCGAGGGCGTCGATGTGCGTCGTGCCGATGATCGGGTCGCCGCCGATGCCGATGGCGGTCGAGAAGCCGAAGTCACGCAGCTCGAACATCATCTGGTAGGTCAGCGTGCCCGACTTGGAGACGAGGCCGATGGGGCCCGTGCCGGCGATGTTGGCCGGCGTGATGCCCGCGAGCGCCTCGCCCGGCGTGATGATGCCGGGGCAGTTCGGGCCGATGATGCGCGTCTTCTTGCCCTGGGCGTAGGCCCAGAACTCGGCGCTGTCCTGGACCGGCACGCCCTCGGTGATGATGACCAGCAGGCCGATCTCGGCGTCGATGGCCTCGACGACGGCGTCCTTGGTGAACGCCGGCGGGACGAAGGCGACCGACACGTCGGCGCCCGTCTTCTCGATGGCCTCGGCGACCGAGCCGAACACGGGAAGCTCGACGGTGTTGCCGTCGGCGTCCTTGTGCTCGACCGTCGTGCCGGCCTTGCGGGCGTTGACGCCGCCGACGACCTGCGTGCCGGCAGCCAGCATGCGGGCGGTGTGCTTGGAACCCTCACCGCCGGTGATGCCCTGAACGATGACCTTGGAGTCCTTGGTCAGAAAAATAGCCATGTCTGTCCCTTAGCCGTTCGCCAGTTCGGCGGCCTTGTCGGCCGCACCGTCCATCGTGTCCACCTGGGTGACGAGCGGGTGGTTGAGCTCGTTGAGGATCGCACGACCCTCCTCGACGTTGTTGCCGTCGAGGCGGACGACCAGCGGCTTGGAGGCCTCGTCACCGAGGAGCTCGAGAGCGCCCTTGATGCCGTTGGCGACCGCGTCGCACGACGTGATGCCGCCGAAGACGTTCACGAAGACGCTCTTGACTTGCGGATCGTTCAAGATGACGTCCAGGCCGTTGGCCATGACCTCGGCCGACGCTCCGCCGCCGATGTCCAGGAAGTTCGCGGGCTTGACGTTGCCGTGCTTCTCGCCGGCGTACGCGACGACGTCGAGGGTGCTCATGACGAGTCCCGCGCCGTTGCCGATGATGCCGACCTGGCCGTCGAGCTTGACGTAGTTCAGGCCCTTGGCCTTCGCCTTGGCCTCGAGCGGGTCAGCCTCTTCGTGGATGACGAACTCTTCGTGCTCGGGGTGACGCACCTCGGAAGCGTTCTCGTCCAGCGAGACCTTGCCGTCGAGCGCCTCGAGCTTGTCGCCCTCGAGGCGAGCCAGCGGGTTGACCTCGACGAGCGTGGCGTCCTCCTCGACGAAGACCTTCCACAGCGACTGGACCATGGCCACGGCCTGGTCGGCGAGCTCGGCGGGGAACTTGGCCTCCTCGACGATCGCGCGGGCCTTGGCCTCGTCGACACCGGTGCCGGCGTCGATCGGGATCTGGCGCACGGCCTCGGGGTTGGTCTTGGCGACCTCCTCGATCTCCACACCACCCTCGACGCTGGCGATGCACAGGTAGCTGCGGTTGGAGCGGTCCAGCAGGAACGAGAAGTAGTACTCCTCGACCGGCGGGGTCGCGGGGGTGACGAGCACCCGGTTGACCGTCAGGCCCTTGATCTCCATGCCCAGGATGTTCGACGCGTGCTCGAAGGCGTCCTCGGGGGTCTTGGCGATCTTGACGCCGCCGGCCTTGCCGCGGCCGCCGGCCTTGACCTGCGCCTTGATGACGGTGACGCCACCCAGCTGCTCGGCTGCGGCCTTCGCCTCATCGGCGGTCTGGACGACAACGCCCAGCGTCGTTGCGACGCCATGCTTGGCGAAGAGTTCCTTCGCCTGATATTCCATCAAATCCACGGTGGTGTCCGTCCTCAGTTGGAGTTCCGCTTTACCCACGGGCCGCCGATGGGCCGCCACACGTGAGCCTTGGCGACTCTATCCGTTAATTCTGGGTTAAGACGCGTTGCTTACGTCACACCAAGTGTTCCACCGTTATGTCTGGTGCGCCCAGCTCGGCACAGACCGCGGCGATGCGCCCCAGCGCGGTCACGTCGGCCGCGGTGTCGACGAGGATGCGCACCGCGTCCTCGGCGACCGCCGTCCGTCCGAGGTGCTCCGGTGTCTGGTGCCCACCGACGAAGACGATCTCGTGCCCCTCGTCCAGGAGCCGCCGGGCGGCTGAACGGGCTGCTGCGTCATCGCCGGTCGCGCCCACGATGATGCGTTCGATCGTCATGCTTCGCGATGCTGCCACACGGTGAACAGGGTCACAGGTTTGGCCTTCGTCCCACGGGGGGAGGGACCCTTGGCCCTACAAGATCTGGATATCGTTTCTCTCGAGCTCGATCCTGGGCTAGGCTCGGCGAGTTCTGTTTTTTTCTTCCGGAGGTCTTCTGCGTGTCTTCGTCAGCGCCCAAACGCCGACTCGACGTACGTCAGCAGACCCCGCAGCGCACGGCCGGCAAGCGAGCCGCCCAGCGCCGACGGACCCGTCGCCACTCCTTTGTTCCCACTCCAGCCATGGCCGGTGCATTCGCACTGATCCTGGCTGCTTTTGGTTCAGCGGTCGCCGGCAGCGGATCGGACGGCAACACGCTCAGCGCCGACAAGTACCAGACGATCAGCCAGAGCTACACCGGCCCGGAGCAGACCACGGTCGACGTGAGCCGCAGCTTCGACCGCGCGACGCTGGACCGTCAGGCCAAGATGCAGGCCGAGCAGACGCAGGCCGCCCAGGCCGAGCTCGCCCAGCAGGTCGGCAAGGCAGCCGATGAGCTGAAGCAGAACACCTGGGTCATCCCGGTCACCGGCTACCACCTCAGCGCCCGCTTCGGTCAGCGCAGCGGCCTGTGGTCGACGGTCCACACCGGCCTGGACTTCGCCGGCCCGTCGGGCTCCACGATCGTCTCGGTCGCTGCGGGCACGGTGGTGTCCGCCGGCTACGAGGGCGCCTACGGCAACCGCACGGTCATCCGGCTCAACGACGGCACGGGCACCGAGATCTGGTACTGCCACCAGAGCCGTTTCGCCGTCTCGGTCGGCGACAACGTCGGACCCGGTGACGTCATCGGCTACACCGGCTCGACCGGCAACGTGACCGGCCCGCACCTGCACCTCGAGGTGCACCCCGCCGGCGGCCCGGCCGTCGATCCCGTCGCGGCCCTCGCCGCGCACAACGTCACCCCCTGACCCACCCCTCCCCCAAACGCTGACGCGTGGGTTCCGCACGCCGACGCGTGGGTTCCGCACGCCGACGCGTGGGTTCCGCACGCCGACGCGTGGCTTCCGTCCGCTGACACGTGGGTTCCGTCCGCTGACGCGTGGGTTACGTCCGCTGACGCGTGGGTTACGTCCGCTGACGCGTGGGTTCCGTCCACCCTGGGCGGCGCGCAACCCACGCCTCACCGTGCGGAAGCCACGCGTCATCGTGCGCAACCCACGCGTCAGCGTTGGGGTGGGGTGGGGTGGGTCAGAGCTTTTCGACGGGGGCGTAGCGCAGGAGCAGCCGCTTGACGCCCTGCGAGCCGAAGTCGACCGACGCCACCGACTTCTCGGCCTGACCCTCGACCGCGATGACGGTACCGAGGCCGAAGCTGTCGTGGCTGACCCGGTCGCCGGGCGACAGCGAGACGATCGCGCGGTCGGCCTTCTTCGAACGGGCCGCGACATTGGACGTCCGGAAGGACGACTGCGCGGTGGCCGACGGCTGGCTCGGGGTCCACTGCGTCGGCGGCGAGGCCAGACGACGCCAGTCGACCAGCGCCTCGGGCAGCTCGTCGAGGAATCGTGATGCCGGGTTGTACGACGGCGCACCCCAGGCCGCCCGCGTCGTGGCGCGCGTGACGTACAGCCGCGACTCGGCGCGGGTGATGCCGACGTAGGCGAGGCGTCGCTCCTCCTCCAGCTCCTTGACGTCGGCCAGCGAGCGCATGTGCGGGAACACCCCGTCCTCCATGCCGGTCAGGAACACGACCGGGAACTCCAGGCCCTTGGCGGTGTGCAGGGTCATCAGCGTGACGACGCCGTCGCCCTCGTCGGGGATCTGGTCGGCATCGGCCACGAGGGCGACCTGCTCGAGGAAGGCCGCGAGCGACCCCTCCCCCAGCGTCGGCTCGTCGGAGATCGCCTCGACGGCCTCGGATGGCTCCTCGGCCGGCACGTCCTCGGCCTCGTCCGACTCGTCGACCGTGCTGGCGCCGACGACGAACTCACGCGCGACGGCGACGAGCTCGGCCAGGTTCTCGACCCTGGTCTCGTCCTGCGGATCGGTGCTCTGCTCGAGCGTGGACAGGTAGCCGCTGCGCGTCAGCGCCGCCTCGAGCACCGCATCGGCGGGGGCCCCCGACTCGGCCATGTCCATCAGCTCGGACATGAACGCGGTGAAGGCCTGGATCGCGTTCAGCGAACGGGTCGCCAGGTCGGGCGCCTCGTCGGCGCGGGTCAGCGCCTCCCAGAAGCTGATGTCGTGCATCGTCGCGAGCCGCTGGATGGATGCCTCGGCCCGGTCCCCGATGCCGCGCTTGGGCTCGTTGATGATGCGCCGCAGGGAGACGGTGTCACGAGGGTTGACCAGCACCCGGACGTACGCGAGCGCATCCTTGATCTCCTTGCGCTCGTAGAACCGGACGCCGCCGACCACCCGGTAGGGCAGGCCGACGCGGATGAAGACTTCTTCGAACACCCGGCTCTGGGCATTGGTGCGGTAGAAGATCGCGACGTCCTTGGCGGCCACCTCGCCGGAGTCGACGAGCTTGTCGATCTCGTCGGCGATGAACTGCGCCTCGTCGCGCTCGTCGTCACCGACGTAGCCGACGATCTTCTCCCCGTCGCCCTGCGCGGACCACAGCTGCTTGTCCCTGCGGCCCTCGTTGCGGCTGATGACCGCGTTGGCGGCCGTCAGGATGGTCTGGGTGGAGCGGTAGTTCTGCTCCAGCAGGATCGTCGCAGCGTTCGGGAAGTCGTCCTCGAACTCGAGGATGTTGCGGATGTTGGCGCCGCGGAAGGCATAGATCGACTGATCGGAGTCGCCCACGACCAGCAGGTCGGAGTCGGCGTCGGTCAGCTCGCGGATCAACTGGTACTGGGCATGGTTGGTGTCCTGGTACTCGTCGACCAGGATGTGCCGGAAGCGGCGGCGGTACGTCTCGCGCACATCGGGCCAGGCCTGGAACAGGTGGACCGTGTTCATGATCAGGTCGTCGAAGTCCATCGCATTGGCCGACTGCAGCCGTGCCTGATACGTCTTGTACGCCTCGGCGTAGATCTCCTCTGTCGGATTGGTCGCCTTGCCGGCGGCCGCCTCGTGATCGACCAGCTCGTTCTTGAGGTTGGAGATCCAGTTGAGGACCGCCCGCGGGTTGACCTTCTTGGGGTCCAGCTCCATGTCGCGACAGATCAGCGTCATCAGGCGGCGTTGATCGGCCGAGTCGTAGATCGTGAACGAGGACGTGAACCCGAATCGGGTCGCCTCGCGGCGCAGGATGCGCACGCACGCGGAGTGGAAGGTCGAGACCCACATCATCCGCGCCCGGGGACCGACCAGGTCGGCGACGCGCTCGCGCATCTCGGCGGCGGCCTTGTTGGTGAAGGTGATCGCCAGGATCGAGCCGGGGTGGGCGCCGCGCGCGGCGATGAGCCAGGCGACGCGCCGGGTCAGCACCCGGGTCTTGCCCGAGCCCGCGCCGGCCACCACGAGCAGCGGACCGCCCGGGTGGGACACCGCAGCCCGCTGTGCGTCGTTGAGCCCTTCCAGCAGGGTCTCCGAGCGTGGACGCCGGTGGTCGGCGGATCCTGGCGTGGCGGCAGGTGGACGTCCCATGGACGGGACAGGGAACGGCAGCGTCATCGTGCTGTCCAGCCTAGTTGCCGCACCCGACACGGGCCGAATCGGAGGGCCCGCGCGTACACTCCCCTGCCATGGATCCTGCCGTCACCATCCGGCCTGCGCACGAGGCCGATCTGGATGCGCTGACCGATGTGTGGGAGCGGGCCGCCCGGTCGTCCCACGGTTTCATGGAACCAGCCGACTTCAGCGAGATGCGGCCGTTCATGCGCGACTCCTATCTCCCGTCGATGGAGGTGCTGCTGGCCGAGCTGGACGGCCGTCCGATCGCCTTCGTCGGTGCCCGCGAGAACCATGTCGAGCTGCTGTACGTCGACCCGGAGCTCCACGGCCAGGGACTCGGCACCCGCCTGCTCGCCGAGGTCGGTGCCACCAGCGTCGAGGTGTACGCCGACAACACGACCGGCGTCGCGTTCTACCGCTCCCAGGGGTTCGCCGAGGTGCTGCGCCGCGAGAACGACGCCGCCGGCCGGCCGTACGCCATGGTGGTGCTGCGCCGATGAGGCTCGGGCTCGACACCGGCAGCGGCGAGGCGCCGTTCGAGCAGGTCCGCCGCCAGGTGGCCGAGCTCGCCGCCGACGGGACGCTGCCGGCGGGCCACAAGCTGCCGACGGTCCGCGCCCTCGCGGCCGATCTGGGGCTGGCCGTCAACACCGTCGCGAAGGCCTACCGCGCCCTCGAGGCCGATGGCGTCATCGAGACCCGCGGCCGCAACGGGACGTTCATCGCGGTCCGTCACGCCGCGGACGACGCGACCGACGACGCCGCCCGCGCATTCGTCCTGCAGGCCCGGCGACAGGGACTGTCACGCGACGAGGCGATCCGCCTGCTCGAGACCCACTGGGCCTGACGCCGCTGCCCGGGCGGCCCACCTGCGGTTGAGGCGACCGGATACCGTGGCACCGTGTCATTCACCTTCGTCCTGCTCCTGCTTCTCGTGGCCGGCATCGCCCTGATGGGCCTGGCCCTGTCCGGTATCGGCAGTCCCGACCGGTCGCACCAGAAGCCGCCGCGACTGCCCGGCCACGACATCCAGGACCAGCAGCGCAAGCGCCAGGACCCGGACGCCCGCTAGCTACTCCGCATTCGGGTTGGGCTTGCGCCAGCTGCGCTCGAACGGCAGCCGCCACGCCCGCGGCGCGACGAGCTGGTGGATCGCGTTGGGCCCCCACGTGCCGGCCGCGTACGGCCGCACCGGCGGGGTGTCGTTGAGCAGCGGCTCCGAGATCTCCCACAGCCGCTCGATGCCCTCCGCGGTCGTGAACAGCGTCCGCTCGCCGCGCATCGCGTCGTAGATCAGCCGCTCGTACGCCTCCAGCACCTCACCGGCTCGTTCGGTCTCCTGCATCGCGAACTGCATGCTGAGCTTGTCCAGCCGCATGCCCGGACCGGGACGCTTGCCATAGAACGACAGTGACAGGCGGGACGAGTCGGCCAGGTCGAACGTCAGGTGATCCGGCCCGGCCAGGCCCACGCCGGAACCCGCCGGGAACATGCTCTTGGGCGGCTCCCGGAACGCGATCGAGATGATGCGCGCCCCCTCGGCGAGCTTCTTGCCCGTCCGCAGGTAGAACGGGACGCCGGCCCAGCGCCAGTTGTCGATCTCGGCCTTGAGGGCGACGAAGGTGTCGGTCTCGGAGTCGGCGGCGACGCCGTCCTCATCGCGATAACCCTGGTACTGCCCGCGGACCACGAACTTGGGATCCAGCGGCAGCATCGACCGGAAGACCTTGTTCTTTTCCTCGGAGATCGAGTCCGAGTCCAGCGACGTCGGCGGCTCCATCGCCATGAACGCGAGCACCTGGAACAGGTGGGTCACGACCATGTCCTTGAAGGCGCCGGTGCCTTCGTAGAAGCCGGACCGGCCGCTCACCGACAGCGTCTCGGGCACGTCGATCTGCACGTGGTCGATGAAGTTGCGGTTCCAGATCGGCTCGAACAGTCCGTTGGCGAACCGGAACGCCAGGATGTTCAGCGCCGCCTCCTTGCCCAGGAAGTGGTCGATGCGGAAGATCTGGCGCTCGTCGAAGACCTCGTGCAGCTCGGCGTTGAGCGCCTTCGCACTGGCCAGGTCGGTGCCGAACGGCTTCTCCATGATGATGCGGGAGCGCTCCACCAGATTCGCCTGGTCGAGGGTGTGCACGACGTCGAGCGCCGACTTCGGCGGGACGCTCAGGTAGTGCAGCCGCCGCGGCGACCCACCGAGATCGGCCTCGAGCACGCCGGCCGCCTTGGCGAGCGCGTCCGGACCGGCCTTGACGTTGATGTACGACAGCTTCGGCGCGAAGTCGCGCCACTTCTGGTCGTCGATCTCGCGGGTGCTGAACTCGCGGTAGGCCTTCTCGGCGAACTCGCGGAAGTCCTCGTCGTCGAAGTCGTCCATCGAGACGCCGATGATGCGCGAGTCGGACACCAGACCCGACTGGAGCAGGTGCATGATGCCGGGCAGCAGCTTGCGTCGGGCCAGGTCACCGGTGGCGCCGAAGAGCACAATCAGATGGGGCTCGTCCATGCCATCAGGCTAGACCCGGCACGCGGCCTCGGCACAGATCCGGCAAAAGGCCACTGCGGACGGTGCAAGGCGCTGACGTCCGCTGTCAGCCCGGTCAGGGCGGTGACAGCGGGCTGCCAGCGGCGGCGAGCAGCATCGTCGGCATGACCCAACACGCCATTCACGCCGAAGGGCTCACCAAGCACTACGGCGACACGAAAGCACTCGACGGCATCGACCTGGCCGTCCCCCACGGCTCCGTCCTCGGAGTCCTCGGACCCAACGGCGCCGGCAAGACGACCGCGGTCCGCATCCTCGCGACCCTGTTGCGTCCTGACGCCGGCACCGCGACGGTCGCCGGCCACGACATCGTCAACGACCCCGACGCCGTCCGACGCTCGATCGGCCTGACCGGGCAGTACGCCTCAGTGGACCAGCAGCTGACCGGGAGGGAGAACCTGGAGCTGTTCGCCCGGCTGCTGGACTTCACCCGCCCCGACTCCCGCGCCCGGGCCCGGGAGCTGCTGGAGCAGTTCGGCCTCACCGAGGCCGGCGACCGCCAGATCCGGACGTACTCGGGCGGGATGCGTCGCCGGCTGGACCTCGCCGCGAGCCTGGTCGGTCGCCCGCAGGTGATCTTCCTCGACGAGCCCACCACGGGTCTGGACCCGAGCAAGCGCGACGACGTGTGGAACCTCGTGCGCATGCTGACCGCGGAGGGCACCAGCGTCCTCCTGACGACGCAGTACCTCGAGGAGGCGGACGCGCTGGCCGACGCGATCACGGTGATCGACCACGGCCAGGTGATCGCGAACGGCACCGCCGCCGAGCTCAAGCAGATCGTGGGCGGACGCTCGCTGCAGGTGCGTCCCGCCGATGCCGCTGACACCGCACAGATCCGCAGGATCCTCAGCCGCATCACCGGACGTCCGGTCGACGAGCCCACCCGTGGGTTGCTGACCGCCCCGATCGAGGCCGAGCAGGACTTCACCGCGGTCGTGGTCGAGCTGGCATCGCGCGGCATCGGCCTCACCGAGATCTCGCTGAGCCTGCCGAGCCTCGACGAGGTCTTCTTCACCCTCACCGGACGGGGCGCATCGACCGCTGCCGCCGGCACCGACACCGACAAGGAGCTGGTCCGATGACCACGACATCCATCCCGGTCGCCCGGCCGCGACCCGCATCCTCCCTGCCCTGGCTGCGGCACTCGCTGTCGCTGGCGGGCCGCTCGGTCAGGAAGATGCTCCGGCACCCCGAGCAGTTCTTCGACGTGACCTTGCAGCCGGTGCTGTTCCTGGTGATCTTCGTGTACGTCCTGGGCGGCGCGATCGCCGGTTCGACGCACGACTACCTGCAGTTCGTGCTGCCGGGCATCCTGATCCAGACGGTCCTGTTCAGCACGGTCGCGATCGGCGTCAACCTCAACACCGACATCAAGGAGGGGGTGTTCGACCGGTTCCGGTCGTTGCCCATCCCCCGCTCGGCCCCGCTCGTGGGCGCCACGCTCGCCGAGTGCCTGCGCTACGGGCTCACGATCGCGGTGACGATGGTCGCGGGCTTCGTGATGGGCTTCCGGCCGACCACCTCACCGGTCAAGGTCGCGATCGCCTGCCTGCTGGTGCTGCTGTTCGCCTGGTGCATGTGCTGGGTCGCGATCTGGCTGGGCATGGTGATGCGCGAGGCCGGATCGGTGCAGGGCATCGGCTTCGTCGCCCTGTTCCCGTTGACGTTCGGCTCCAGCATGTTCGCCTCGGTCGACACGATGCCCGGCTGGTTGCGGGCCTGGGTCGACATCAACCCGGTGACCCACCTGACCGATGCCGTCCGGGGTCTCCTGACCGGCGGCCCCGTCGCCCAGGACGCCTTCATCGCGCTGGGGACGAGCGCCCTGATCCTGGCGGTGTTCGCCCCGCTGGCGGTGAGCGCGTACCGCACGAAGGCCTGACCGACCGGTCCTGCGTGGTCTCAGCGCGTCGCGTTGAGGCTGCGCAGGACCGCGCGCGGCGCGGTCTTCTCCAGGTACGTCCGCGACGGGTTCTTGCTCATCTCGACGGTGATGACGGCCCCGCGACGGTGGTGCTTGCGGAACCACATCGAGTAGGTGCCGTGGCAGGACGAGAAGCAGTCGAAGGCCCGCTTCGGCAGCTTGATCTGGGCCGCCAGCCGCTTGGCCCACGCCTTGTTGCCGGTGTCGCGGATGTCGATGCCGTTCAGCGGCTGGTGGAAGCTGATCGTGTACGTCGGCTTGATGCTGTCGGCGAACCGGCGGACCGCGCGGCTCTCCGGCTCGGAGAACGCCTTCCGGCCCGAGTTCACCGCACCGCCGGCCTTCTTCCAGTCGGTGGAGAAGTTGCGGTTCAGGTCGACCTTGTGGGCGTTCTGGCGGGTGTTCCTGGCGTACCCGTCGGGGTTGACCACCGGGACGACCCAGATGTCGGCGCCCTTGATGGCCGGCCCGTCGCGCAGCGCCCGCAGCGTCCGCACCGCCCCCTTCTCGTTGCCGTGCATCGCCGCCAGCAGCAGCACCTTCTTCTTCGACCGCGGGCTGCCCAGCCGCCAGGCAGTGATGTCACGGCCCTTCACGCTGTGCCCGATGACCCGCTTCTCGATCACGGCAGGACGCTTCGCATCCGCCGCCGAGGCGGGGGCCGCCGCGACGACGACCGCACCGAACGGTGCCACGAGGACGACGGACAGCAACCAGGACCCGAGAGACTTCATCGACCCATCATGGCCCAGACGCGGCGACTGCCGCGGGCAGGGCGAAGGCGATGGCGTCCTGCTGCGTCATCGCAGCACCCTCGGCCCGCAGGGCCTCGAACACGTCCGCCCCCAGAAGAGGTCGCAGCTGGTCGGCGAGCCCGCGGGCGTCGCGATTCGACCGGTCCCGGCCGCCCCGGATGGCCTCGGCCGCACCCAGCACGCGGGCGGCGTGCTCGCTGCGACCGTGGTGCTGCGCGATGACGGCGGCGGCGGTGGCGATCACGGCCATGACCGGCATGTCCGTGGTGGTCAGGCCGACCTGCCGGGCGGTCTCCAGCGCCTGGTCGGCGCCGGCCAGGTCGCCGCTCGCGGCCAGCGTGACGGCCAGCAGCGCGCGGATCGCGGCGACCATCTGGCCGCTGCCGAACTCTGCGGAGTCGTCGACGTGGTGCAGGGCCTGCTCGAGATGGCGCGCCGCCTCCTGGTCGTGGCCGACCGCGTGCTCGAGCCGGGCCATGTTCATCCGGGCCACCAGGTTCGGCAGGCGTCCCCCGCCGGCGATCGCACCCGCGAGCTCGGCCTCCAGATCGGGCCGCAGCTCCTCGACCCGGTCCCGCTCCAGGTGGGCGAGGCGCAGCTCGGCGACCTGCATCCCCGAGAAGCTCAGGTCCTCGGTCGCACCCATCTGCTCCAGCAGCGGCAGCGCCTCCTCCCAGCAGGCCAGGGCCCCTGCCGTGTCGCCCTCGAGCGCCTGCAGCGTGGCCCGCTGCGACAGCGCCATCGCGAGGCCCCACTGGTCGCCGATCTCCCGGAACGCATCGATCGTGGACGCGATGAGATCGGCCGAGCCGTGCGTGTTGCCGGAGTTCTCCATCAGCACGGTGCGCATCAGGTCGACCATCGCGCCGGTCCAACGGTCGGTGGTGCGCGGGACGACGCGCCCCGGTCCGACGACGTCCAGGTACTGCATGGTCTCCAGGATGAACTGCACGAGCGGGTGGTCCGGCCGGTGCTCCTCCCACATCCGGACGATCCGCTCGACGTGCGGCCGCCACAGCGCGTCGGGGCCTCCACCGAGCTGGCCCGATCCGAGGATGCCGGTGACGGCGAGCGCCTCGACGCAGATCTCGCTGGCCGGGTCCGCAGCACCGGGCAGCTCCAGCACCACCTGCGCCCAGCGGGCCGCCTCCATGTGCTGGCTGCGGATCGACCAGTACCACGCCAGCGCGGTCACCAGGCGTGCGGCGGCGGGCCGATCGCCGCGGTCGATCGCGAACCGCAGCGCGGCCATGACGTTGGCGTGATCGGTGTCCAGCGCGGTCAGCGCCTCCACCTGGGCCGGTCCCCGCACGAGGGCCGCCTGCGCCTCGGCCAGGCCCAGGAAGTGCGCGAGGTGCGCCGCGCGGGCGTGCTCGGCGAGCCCACGCTCCACGAGGCGCTCGACGCCGTACTCGCGCAGGGTCTCCAGCATCCGGAACCGTGGCTGGTCGCCGCGCACCGGCACCAGCAGCGACTTGTCGGCCAGCGAGTCGAGCAGGTCCTCGACAGGCGCCCCTGCCTCCGCGACGGCAGCGGCGCTCTCGACGGTCACCCCGCCCGGGAACACGGCGATGCGTTCGACGAGGTCGCGCTCGTCGTCGTCGAGCAGGTCCCAGCTCCACTCCACGACCGCGCGCAACGTCCGGTGGCGTGGCAGCGCGGTCCGGCTGCCGCCGGTCAGCAGTCGGAAGCGGTCGCCGAGCCGATCGGCGACCTGCGCCACGGTCAGCGTCCGCAGCCGCGCGGCGGCCAGCTCGATCGCCAGTGGCTGACCGTCGAGGCGGCGACAGATCTCCACGACCTCCGGGACGGTGGCTTCGTCCAGCCGAAATGACTGGTCGACGGCCCGCGCGCGCTGCACGAACAGCGCGACGGCGCTGTGCTGCATGGCTTGCTCGGGGGTGGCGCCGTCGCGCGGGGACGTCAACGGGCTGAGCTGGTAGGCGTACTCGCCGATGATGCGCAGCGGCTCGCGGCTGGTCGTGAGCACGCGCAGGTCCGGCGCCTGCGCCAGCAGCTCCTCGGCGAGCCCGGCGACGCCGTCGACGAGGTGCTCGCAGTTGTCGATCAGCAGCAGTCCCCGGGCGTCGCGGACGGCGTCCAGGAGTCGGGCGCGGTCGTCCGGGCGCTGGCCACTCTGGGCGCGCTCCGTCACGACGACCTCGAGCAGACCCATGGCCGACAAGATGGCGCGCACGATGCCGTCCTCGCCGGTGACGGGCGCCAGCTCGGTGAGCCACACGGCCCCGAAGCGGTCGGAGGTCGCCCGCGCGGCCTCGATCGCCAGCCGTGTCTTGCCGGCACCGCCGGGACCCAGGATCGTCACGAGGCGGTGGTCCTCCAGCGCTTCCCGAAGATCGGCGATCGCAGCCTCACGACCCACGAACGACGTCAGGCCGGCCGGCAGCGAGGCGGGCGTGCGTCGTGGCCCCCGCTCGCCGCGCAGGATCGACAGGTGGATGGCCTGCAGCTCGGCCGAGGGGTCGGTGCCGAGGTCATCGGCCAGGGAGGTCCGCAATCGCTCGTAGGCGGTGAGCGCCTCGTTCGCCCGGCCGTGGGCCACCAGGGCCGACAGGTACGCCCGCCACAGCCCGTCCCGGTAGGGATGCTCGGTCACCAGCGCCGCGAGCTCCGCGATGACGGTCGGATCGGTGCGGGCACGGGACTCGAGGCTGGTCTCGACCGCGGTCAGCCGCAGCTCCAGCAGCCGGTCGGCGGCCGCCGCGACGAACGGCAGGTCGGGCAGGTCCGACATCGGGTCGCCGCGCCACAGGGCCAGCGCCTCGGTGGCCCGGCCCGCGGCGACGAGCTGCGCGAACTCGTCGGCGTCCACGACGACGTCGCGCAGGACGTACCCAGGGGAGGACGATTCGAGTGCCGCGTCCGGCAGGCGCCGGCGGGTGCGCGACACGACCGACTGCAGGGCGCCCCTCGCGTCGTCGGGGACGTCGACGCCCCACAGGTCGTCGATCAGCGTCGCAGCTGCGACGGGACGTCCGCCTGCGAGCGCGAGGCGGGCCAGCAGGGCGCGGTTGCGCGGCCCGCCGACATCGATCGAGCGATCATCAGCGCGCACCCGCAACGGTCCGAGGACGTCCACCTGCACATGGCTCATTCTGCCCCGCCGAGTGGCGCAAACACCCCCGCGACTGGCGCAATTCGCTCCGACACGCCATCTCATTGTGTCCAGATTGCGCCACTCGCGGTTCTGGGGGCGGGGTCAGATGAGGCGGCGGTCGTTGGCCCACCGGGTGAGCTCGTGGCGGCTGGACAGCTGCAGCTTGCGCAGGACGCTGGACACGTGGGTCTCGACGGTCTTGATCGAGATGAACAGCTCCTTGGCGACCTCCTTGTAGGCGTAGCCGCGGGCGATCAGCCGCATCACCTCCCGCTCCCGCTCGGTCAGACGGTCGAGGTCCTCGTCGACCTGGGCGATCTCGATCGTCCCCGCGAACGCGTCGAGCACGAACCCCGCCAGCCGCGGGCTGAACACCGCATCCCCTCCGGCCACCCGCTCGATCGCGTCGAACAGCTCGGGACCCGAGATGTTCTTGGTGACGTAGCCGCGCGCGCCGGCGCGGATGATGCCGATGACGTCCTCGGCCGCATCGCTGACCGACAGGGCCAGGAACTTCGTGTCCGGGTGCCGCACGTGCAGACGCCGGATGACCTCGAGTCCGCCACCACCGGGCATGTGGACGTCCAGCAGGACGACATCGGGCGATGTCTGCGCGATCATCGCGACCGCGGACTCGACGTCATCGGCCTCGCCGACGACATCGACCCGTCCGTCGATCTCGGCCTTCACGCCGGTGCGGAACATGGCATGGTCGTCGACGATCGCGATGCGGAGCGGGGTCATCGGGTGTCCTCCTGGGACGAGGTGGTCTCGGTGGGGGTGTGCTCGGCGCGGACGGGGACGCTCATCGCGACCTCGGTGCCGCCGCCGGGCTCGCTGCGGATGGTGGCGGTGCCGCCGTGTCGTTCGATCCGGGCGATGATCGAGCCGCGGACGCCCATGCGGTCGTCGGCGATCGAGTCCAGGTCGAAGCCGGTCCCCCGGTCGCGGACGAACACCTGCGCCTGCTGGGCCCCGGTCTCGGCGTACACGTCGACCCGGTCGTCGCCGGAGTGCTTGGCCGCGTTGATCATCGCCTCGCGGGCGGCCTGCACCAGCGCCGAGACATTGGCGTCCAATGGCGCATCGCCCACCGCGATGACCTCGACGGGCACCCGGTGGGCGTCCTCGACGTCGGCGGCGGCCGCTCGCAGGGCTGCGACCAGCGAGTCGCCGGGCTGCTCGTCGTTGCCGTACAGCCAGTCCCGCAGCTCGCGCTCCTGCCGCCGCGCGAGCGTCGCGACGACTGCGGCGTCGCCGGCATTCTTCTGCAGCAGGGCGAGCGTCTGCAGCACCGAGTCGTGCAGGTGCGCCGCGACGTCCGCGCGCTCCTGCGACCGCACCCGCTCGCGCCGCTCCCGTGCGAGGTCACCCAGCAGCCGCGAGATCCACGGGCCGAGGATCAACCCGATGCCGAGCACCGCGACGACCAACGCGGACGCGAGGTTCAACGCCGCTCCCCAGCCGCCCTCCTTGGTCAGGAAGTACAGCGCCGCGACCGCGACGAGGCCCGCGCCCGCCGCCACCCGGGAGGCGAACGCCCACCCGGACGTCTGCCGCATCCAGCGGCTCCAGGCGACGTCGTCGAACTGGCGCCAGATGACCGCGACCCCGATCACCGCGACCAGCAGCGGCCCGAACAGTCCGTCGTCGATGCCCCGCCCGGTGGCCTGGATCAGCAGCAGGACGCCGATGCCGACGGCTCCCAGCGCGATGGTCTGGGCGATCTCGGTGGGCCCCGCCCGACCGCCGCTGCGCAGGCCGCGGCGGGTCGCCGACTCCAGGCCGGGCGACAGGTCGGGGCCCTCCAGCGGCAGGAAGCGCCACAGCAGCAGGTAGGCGATGACACCGATGCCCTGGAACCAGGTGGCGACGATGAAGGCCAGGCGGACGTACAGCACCGGCACGCCGAGGTGGTCGGCCAGACCCGCCGCGACGCCACCGACCAGGCGGCGCTCGGCCGGCCGGTACGCACGACGGTAGGTGGGCGCGGGCAGGTCACCGACGGGGGCGGTGCTCGCGGCGCGGGAGGTCACCCAGTGATCGTCACACGTCCGCACGCACGCCCGCCACCAGGATCGACCCCCGGGCACCCTGAGCCGTCCCCGGGCCGGACCAGGGTCGTACCCGATGTGGAAAGGCGCCCGCATCGTCCACGATGGAGGCATGAACGACACCCAGCAGTTCGCGCCGCCGGCCGGTGACCCCCCGCCCGGTCCCGGCGACGAGTTCGATCCGTCCCGGCTCCGCACCATCGCCGACATGCGCCGGTCCCGCGACGACCGGGTCGTGGCCGGCGTGTGCGCAGGCGCGGCGCGCTACCTGGGCATCGACCCGATCGTCGTCCGGGTCGTGATCGCCGTGCTGACCATCGCGGGCTTCGCCGGTGCCATCGTCTACGTCGCCGCGTGGGTGCTGGTGCCGTCCGACGACGCCGACAAGAGCCTCGCCGCCGAGTGGTTCAAGCTGGACCGCAACGAGGAGCAGGTGCGGGTGGGCGGCCTGGTCGCCGCCGCCATCCTCGCCGCGCTGTCGATCGTCGGCGACAGCAGCTGGGCCTGGTGGGGCGGCGCGCCGTGGTGGCTGCTGCCCACGGCACTGGTCCTGTACGTTTTCTGGGTGCGCCCGCGCCGCCGCCGCGAGCAGCGGGAACGGCGCGAGCAGGTGCTGCACGATCCCACCGCCGACCGCACCCAGACGATCCCGGTCACCCGGACCGCCGCGGAGCCCCGCGAGGGACGGTCCAACACGCTGCTGCTGCTGACCGCGTCACTGGCGGCCATCGCGCTCGCCGTGACCCTGATCTACGACGAGGTGCAGGAGGACCTGCCGTGGACGACATATGTCGCGGTGGCACTGGCCGCCGTCGGCGTCGGCCTGCTGATCGGCACGTTCTTCGGCACCAGCGGCGGCCTGGTGCTGATCGGCGCGGTGCTGGCCGTCGCGCTGACCGTCGGATCGGCCCTGCCCGGCGGACGCCTCGGGACGCAACGCACCTCACCCACGCTCGCTGCGGCGGTCGACGACCACTACCGGCACGGCATCGGCCTGCTCGAGCTCGACCTGACCGATGTGTCGGACCCTGACGCGCTGCTGGGGCGGACCGTCGTCCTGGACGCGGGCATCGGCCTGACGCGGGTCGTCGTCCCCGACGGGCTCCCCGTGCGGGTCGACACCGACCTCAAGGCCGGGCAGATCTCGCTGTTCGGTCGTGAGGACGACGGCACCGACCTCGAGCTGTCGACCGGCGACACGCCGCCCGAGGCTGCCGTGACCATCGACGTCGACCAGAAGGCCGGCAGGATAGAGGTGATCCGCCAATGAACCGCCATCCGTTCTGCTGGCAGAACCTCGTCTTCGGGTTGCTCTTCCTGGCGATCGCCGGCAGCTGGGCGGTCCGGAAGACCGACCTGCTGACGACACGCGAGCTGAGCCTCACCGCGGCCGCGGTGCTCATCCTGCTGGGCCTGATCGGGGTCGCCGCGACCCTGCGGCCCCGACGCCCGAGCAACGCCCCCTCCCAGACCGAACCAGAAGGAGAAGCCCATGAAGAAGCTCACCCGCAGCCGTGACGACCGGTGGATCGCCGGCGTGTGCGGCGGGGTGGCCGAGTACGCCGGCATCGACGCCAACGTCGTCCGCCTCGTGCTGGCCGTCTGCACCGTCCTGGGCGCCGGATCCCTCCTGATCGCCTACCTCGTGGCTTGGGTGCTCATCCCCCAGCGCCCGCTGACCGACACCATCCGTCCGCACGACTACTGACGCGACAGCCACAGCTCGCGGGCCTGGACCGCCGTCTGCGTGAAGTCCGAGAAGACCCCGTCCACACCGGCGTCGAAGAAGGCCAGGTACTCGCCCACCGCATCGCCGTAGGCAGCCTTGTCGCGGCTGAGGCGCAGCTCTGTCGGCAGGAAGTTGTTCTCGTTGCGCATGGTCCAGATGTGCACCAGGAGGCCCAGGTCGTGGGCGCGGCCCACGAGCTTGGTCTGGCCGGCCAGCCGGGACCGGACGTCGCGCCGGATGACCCGGCTCTTGTTGGGACCGATGCCGTCGGCGTACGCGGCGATCTTGGTCAGCTCCGCACGCTTGCGCATCGACCGGTACGTCCGCGGGTCGCGGGCGGCGATGAAGTCGTACGGCGCGCCCTTGCGGTCGATGAGCTGGATCAGCGTCAACGGGGTGCGGTCACGCAGGGCGCGCAGATTGCCCGTCTCCATCGACTGGATGACGATCTTGGCTCCCGAGTGGTTGACCCCTCGTCGCTCCAGATTGGCGATCAGCAGGTCGTTGAGGTCCAGCCGCAGCCGGCTGAAGTAGGTCGGGTGCTTGGTCTCGACGTAGACCCCGACCGGGTTCGGGCGCCCTCGACTGCCTTCCTCGGCGATGTCGAGCACCTCGTCGAAGGTCAGGATCTGCTCGGTGCGGGCCAGCGCGATGTTCTGGGGACGCAGCTGGGGCAGACGCTCACGCACCCGGAGCGTCTTGAGCTCGGCGATCGTGAAGTCCTCGGTGAACCAGCCGGTCCGCGGGACACCGTCGACGAACTTCATGACCTTGCGGTCGGCGAACTCCTTGTGCTCGGCGACATCGGTCGTGCCGCCGATCTCGTTCTCGTGCCGCACGACCAGCACGCCGTCCTTGCTCGCCACGACATCGGGCTCGATGTAGTCGCAGCCCTGCTCGATCGCGAGCTCGTACGACGGGCGGGTGTGCTCCAGCCGATGACCGGGGACGCCCCGGTGGCCGATGACGATGGGCGGTGACACCTGGGACACGGCTCCATCACACCAGATCGGCCGAGGCCGGCGTCGGCCGGTGGACCAGGCGGACGGCACCGTCGCGCCGCGGATCGGCTGCCGCGACCATCAGCTCGCCGGATCCCGGGCCGGTCGAGGGACCCGGCCGCCGCAAGGTCGCCGAGACGCCGCCGTAGTACATCGACAGGTCGGTCTCGGTCTTGATGACCTCGTCGGAGCGACCCGCCCGGTGCAGGTGGACGCGCCGGTGGTCGATGGCCTGCTGCAGGCCCAGGCCGCCGTTGACGAATCCGGCCAGGGCCTGGACGATCGCCGTGGTGATGCGGTCGGCACCGGGTGAGCCGATGGCCAGCGCCGATCCGTCCACGTGGTGCCCCACGGTGGGAGCCATGTTGGACAGCAGCCGGGTACCCGGGGGCAGTCCGTGCAGGCCCCGCGGGTTGAGCTCCTGCTCGCCGAGGCAGTTGTTGAGCCAGATGCCGGTGCCCTCGGCGATCATGCCCGAGCCGTAGCCACAGGACACCGTCACCGCGCAGGCTCCACCGTCGCTGTCGGTCGCCGAGACGTGCACCGTCGAGCCCGACTCCAGCACGGCGAGGTGATCTCGGTCGATCAGGGCGAGGAACGCCCCGGCGTCGCGCACCAGGTCGTCGGTGCTGTCGAACACGTCGAGCCGGTGACCGAGCACCGCACGCTGCACCCGGACCAGGTGGTCGACGTCAGCCGCGTCCCACTCACCGCGCGGGCGCCCGTCCAGCAGGCGCAGCATCGCGGCGACGCACACCCCGCCGACCGACGGCGGCGGGTTCGTGCCGAAGGTCCACTCACCCACGGTGCTGAGCAGCGAGGGACGGACGACGGGGCGGTAGTCGGCCAGGTCCTCGGCGCCCAGGATGCCGCCACGGCGGATCACGTCATCGCTGATCCGGCGGGCGAGCTCGCCGGTGTGCAGGGCCGCCGAGCCGTCGGCGGCGATGAGATCCAGCGATGCGGCCAGATCGGGCACCACGATCGACCCGGTCGTGATCGTGCCGTCAGCGTCGTGGATGGCCGCGTGGCTCTGCTCGTCCCAGCCGAACACCTCCAGGTGGGCGTGGCCGAGGTAGTAACGGGACGCCGTGCTGAGGCGGAAGCCGCGCCGGGCGATGTCGATCGCCGGCTGGACGATCTCGCGCCACGGGACGCTGCCCCAGCGCCGGTGCGCCTCCTCGAAGGCGGCCACCGAGCCGTGGGTGGCGACCGACCCGGGCCCGACGGTGATGTCGACGCCGCCTCCGTAGTCGGTGGTGATGTCCCACGTGCCGCCACCCAGCGCTCGTCCGCGTCCGGGCATGTCCATCCAGCCGTCGACGGTCTGCGGCGGACCGCCGTCGGCGGGCTGCACCGTGATGAATCCGCCGGAGCTGAGCGAGACGAGCCCGACCTCGTTGACCATCGTCACGAGCGCAGCCGCCAGCGCGGCGTCGACCGAGTTCCCACCGGCGCGGGCGACCTGCTCCCCGGCGTCTGCGGCGGCCTCGTTCGGTGCGGCAATCGCGACGTCCGGCATGGCCGCAGGCTATCTCGCCCACCCCGTTCCCGCTCGCGGGATAGGGTTGGAGACGGTGCGCCGGGAAGTCTGGTCGGCATGATCTCGTCGACCCCCAAGGAGACCCATGGCCAACTCGAAGTTCCGCCTGCTGGGCCGCGGCTCGTGGGGTGAGACCTCCCGCATCGCCGACATCCTGCGCCGCGAGACGATCGGCGGGGCGCTGCTGATCATCGCCGCCGTGGCTGCCGTGATCGCGGCGAATGTCGGCGACGGCTATGCGACGCTGCGCGACACCGTGATCGGCCCGTCATCGCTGCACCTGGACCTGACCGTCGGGGCGTGGGCCGCCGACGGCCTGCTGGCGATCTTCTTCTTCGTCGCGGGCCTCGAGCTCAAGCGCGAGTTCGTGGCCGGCGACCTGCGCGATCCGCGACGGGCGGCGATCCCGGTCCTCGCAGCGGTCGGCGGCATGATCGTGCCGGCCCTGCTGTTCCTGGCGATCAACGCCGGCGGGTCGCTGCGCGGCTGGGCGATCCCCACCGCCACCGACATCGCCTTCGCCCTGGCGATCCTCGCGGTCATCAGCAGCCACCTGCCGACGGCCCTGCGGACGTTCCTGCTGACCCTGGCGATCGTCGACGACCTGCTCGCCATCACGATCATCGCGCTGTTCTACTCCGATGACCTGGACGTGCTGTGGCTGCTCGCGGCGCTCGTGCCGCTGGGGCTGTTCACCCTGCTGGTGCAGCGACGCATCCGCTCGTGGTGGTTGCTGCTGCCGCTGGCGGCCGCGACCTGGGGGCTGGTCCACGCCTCGGGCGTCCACGCGACCGTGGCCGGCGTGCTGCTCGGATTCGCCGTCCCGGTGCTGCGCCGCGACGGCAACGAGGGACCGGGTCTCGCCGAGCAGTTCGAGCACCTGGTGCGCCCTGTCTCGGCCGGCGTGGCCGTCCCGGTGTTCGCCTTCTTCTCCGCCGGTGTCGCGATCGGCGGCCTGGACGGGTTGCGGTCCGCCGCCAGCGACCCGATCACGATCGGCGTCGTCGTGGGGCTGTGCCTCGGCAAGCCGATCGGCGTGCTGGGCGCGACCTGGCTGGCCTCGCGGTTCACCCGCGCCGATCTGGACGAGAGCCTGGAGTGGATCGACGTCACCGGGCTGTCGCTGCTCGCCGGCATCGGCTTCACAGTGTCGCTCCTGATCGGTGAGCTGGCCTACGGGGCCGGCAGCGTGGCCGACGAGCACGTCAAGATCGGTGTCCTGGCGGGCTCGATCCTCTCGGCGCTGCTGGCCGCGGTGGTCCTGCGAACCCGCAACCGGCACTACCGCCTGATCGCCGAGGCGGAGCAGCGCGACGACGACGGGGACGGCATCCCGGACGTCTATCAGGACTGAATGTCAAGTCCCTTGTGGCCCTTCAGACGCGGGGCGGATGGTCCTGAAATAGCTCCGAGTGACTATTCACACAGCCTGTGGGTATCCCTGTGGACCGAAACCGCTCCAATGCGCGGCGTGTCGCTGCGAACCGGCCGCACGAGGTGCTGCGCAGACGGTCAGGAGTCCAGTGCGCGGTCGAGATTGATGGCGGCGCTGATCAGTGCGAGATGGGTGAAGGCCTGCGGGAAGTTGCCCAGCTGATCGCCGGTCGCACCGACCTCCTCGGCGTACAGTCCCACGTGATTGGCGTACGTGAACATCTTCTCGAGGGCCAGCTGGGCGTCCTCCAACCGGCCGGCACGGGTCAGCGCCTCGACGTACCAGAACGAGCACAGGGAGAAGGTCCCCTCGTCCCCGTCCAGCCCGTCCGGGCTGAGCTCGGGGTCGTACCGGAAGACCAGGCTGTCGACCACCAGACGGTCCTCGATCGCCTCCAGGGTCGACAGGAACCGCGGGTCGGCGGGTGAGAGGAACTTGACCATCGGCATCAGCAGCACACCGGCGTCCAGCGCCGTCCCGCCCTCGACCTGGGTGAACGCCTTGAGCTCGTCGTCCCACGACTCGTCCATGATCCGTTGGTAGATCTCGTCGCGGACGCGCGCCCATGCGCCGAGATCGCCGGGCAGGCCGCGCTGTCGGGCGATCCGGATCGCCCGCTCGATCGCGACCCAGCACATCAGCCGCGATGTCGTGTGCTTGCGCAGCTCGGCCCGGCCCTCCCACATGCCGGCGTCCTCGCGCTCCCAGTTCTGCGCGACCCACTCCACGATCCGGGTGACATCGGTCCATGCATCGCTGCTGATGCCGGCGCCGTACTTGTTGAACAGGTAGACCGAGTCGACCAGCTCGCCGTAGATGTCCAGCTGCAGCTGCTCGACGGCGGCATTGCCGACGCGCACCGGCCGGGACCCCGCATACCCGGACAGGTGCTCGAGCTCCACCTCGTCGCGCGGCGTGTTGCCGTCGATGTCGTACAGCACGCGCAGGGGGCCCAGGCCGTGCTCATCGTCGGCCTCGCCGCCCATCCGTTCGGACAGCCAGCGGACGAAGGCGGAGGCCTCCTGGGTGAACCCGAGCCGCTGCAGGGCGTACAGGGTGAACCCCGCATCACGCATCCAGACGTAGCGGTAGTCCCAGTTGCGGTCTCCCCCGATGAACTCGGGCAGGCTGGTCGTCGGCGCGGCGATCACCGCTCCGGTCGGCTCGTGGGTCAGCAGCTTCAGCGTGATCGCCGACCGGTTGACCATCTCGCGCCACCGGCCCGTGTAGGTCGACTGCGACAGCCACCGCCGCCAGTACGTCGCGGTCGCATCGAACAGGGCGGACGTGTCGTCAACGGCGGCCTCGTGCAGCTGCTCGCCGTCGGGCAGCACCTCCAGCACGAACAGGGCCACATCGCCGGTGCTCAGCTCGACGTCGGCGGTCACGACCCCCTCGTCGATGTCGAGGCCGGTCGAGGCGCTGAGCCCCATTCGCACGCCGTCCCCCTCCAGCAGCACCCCGTGCTCGACCCGCTCGGCAGTGCACCTGGCTCGGCCGTAGTCGGGTCGGGCGTCCAGCCGCATCCGGACGCGCGAGCAGCCGCGGACCCCCACGACCCGGCGCACGATGCGCTGGCGGTGCTCGCTGTCGCCGGCCTTCAGGACGGGCATGAAGTCGTGCACCTCCACGACGCCCTCCTCGGTGAGGAACCGGGTGGCGAGCATCGCCGAGTCGGGGAAGTAGAACTGCTGGGTCCGGGTCGCCCCGTCGTGCGGGCAGACCTGCCAGGAGCCGGCGTCCCGGTCCAGCAGTGCGCCGAAGATGCTCGGTGAGTCGAAGCGGGGCGCGCAGAACCAGTCGATCGTCCCGTCGGTGCCCACCAGTGCCGCGGTGCGCAGGTCGCCGATCAGCCCGTGGTCCTCGATCGCCGGCCAGTCGGCTGACTCAGGCATCCGGCAACCGCCAACCCCGCTCCCCCGGCAGCGCCAGCGCATCGTCCGGCCCCCAGGAACCCTGCGCATAGGGCTGCGTCTCAGGCCGGGCGTCCAGCACCGGCTGGCAGACCTCCCACAGCCGTTCGACCTCGTCGGAGCGGGTGAACAGGGTCTGGTCGCCGCGCATGACGTCCAGCAGCAGCCGCTCGTACGCCTCCAGGGGCGTGTCGTGGGGATCGTCCTGGGACACGTCCAGGCGCAGGGTGGAGCTGATCAGCTCCATCGTCGGGCCGGGGCGCTTGGCGTGCAGGTCGATGTCGACGCGCGGCGAGTCGGTCAGCTCGAGCACGAGCTGGTTGGGCCCACAGCCGTACTCGCCGAACCGGCCCATGGGCGGCGTCCGGTAGGTCAGGGTGATGGTGCGCCGCGTCGCCCCCAGCGCCTTGCCGGTGCGCAGGTGGAACGGAACGCCCTGCCACCGCTCGGTGTCGACATGCGCCCGGAGCGCCACGAAGGTCTCGACGTCGGAGTCGTCGGCCACATCGTCCTCGTCGCGGTATCCCTCGTACTGGCCGAACACGACGTCCTGGGGGTCCAGCGGTCGCATCGCGGCGAACACCTTCGACTTCTCGTTGCGCAGTGCCAGCGCGTCGAGGTGGACCGGCGGCTCCATCGCGACGAAGCCCAGGACCTGGAACAGGTGCGTCGTGATCATGTCCCTGAAGCAGCCGGTCGACTCGTAGAAGTTGCCGCGGCCCTCGATCGTGAGCTCCTCGGGCACGTCGATCTCGACCGAGACGATGTTCTCCCGGCTCCAGGTCGGCTCGATCAGGCCGTTGGCGAAGCGCAGGGCGAGGATGTTCTGGACCGCCTCCTTGCCCAGGAAGTGGTCGATGCGGAACACCTGGTCCTCGGACACGACCCCCTTCAGGGTCGCGTCGAGCTCGCAGGCGGTCTTCAGGTCGGTGCCGAACGGCTTCTCGATGACCAGGCGGGCGTCGTCGGCCAGGCCGACCCGGCCGAGCATCCCGATCATCGGCTCCATCGCGGCCGGTGGGACCGACAGGTAGATCAGCTTCTGCGCGTCCTCGCCCAGATCCTTGCGCGCCTGCTCGACGGCCTGCGCCAGGTCCTTGCCGTCGTCAGCGTCCGAGACGCAGAACGTCAGCCGGCCAAGGACGTCGTCGACGACGTCCCCGTCCGGGTCGTCGACGAACTCGCCCAGCGAGCCGCGGATCTTGTCGCGGAACTCCTCGTCCGAGCCCGGCGAGTGCCGTCCCGAGCCGATGATCGCGTAGTCGTCGGGCAGGCGTCCGGCGGCCGCCAGCTTGTAGATGCCAGGGAAGAGCTTGCGCTTGGCAAGATCGCCGGTCGCACCGAAGATGACGAAGACATGGGGGGCGGGGGTCTCGCGTTCTTGGGCCACGAACCCAGCCTAAGAGCCTGTCCGCGGCCCGCAACGGGAGCGAGCACCGCAGGCCCCGCTGTGGTTCAGTCGGTGTCGGGCTCGTTGTCCAGCGAGATCCAGTCGGACGCCTTCTGGCTGGTCTTCTTGCCGTTCTTGGTCACCTGCAGCGTCCCGTCATAGGCAAGCACGGTGTATCGCGTGGCGCCGTCGTCGGCGACGAACGCGTCGAGATCGGGCTCGTAGCGGCCCTTGAGATCGACGACCGCCCCACCCTTGGGCTTGGTCACGAGCCGGAAGTCGGCGCCGGAGCTGTCGACACCGCAGATGGACGTCTTGGCGCCGCTGGTGGTCGTCTTGTAGAGGATCACGGGGTACTCGCCGCCGCAGGCCAGGCCGAGGCCGGACTTCTTCTGCTGGGGCACGGTCACGGGCTTCTCGACGCCGCAGTCGGGCAGCAGGGAGTCCTGCTCGATGCCCTCCTCGTTGAACACCGTGTCCGGTCCCTCGCACTCCGCCGTGATTGTCGGCGACGGCGACGGGCTGGCCGTGGTGGCCTCGGACGGCGACGGGAACGGGGTCGACGGCGTCGCGGACGTGGCGCGGCTCGGCGGGGTCGCAGCGGACGACGACTCGGTGTCGTCACCACCCAGGGCCCACACCGCGAGGCCGACGACGACGGTGATCACGAGGATGACAAGGGCGATCAGGGCGGATCTGCTTCGGGGCGAAGCGGACTGACTCACGGTGCTGCCTTCCGGTGGACTCCGACCGACCCTAACAACCGGGCTCCGCTACTCCCACTCGATGGTTCCCGGCGGCTTGCTGGTGATGTCCAGGACGACCCGGTTGACCTCGTCGACCTCGTTGGTGATGCGGGTCGAGATGCGCTCGAGCACCTCGTACGGCAGGCGGCTCCAGTCGGCCGTCATGGCGTCCTCGCTGGAGACCGGGCGCAGCACGATGGGGTGGCCGTAGGTGCGGCCGTCGCCCTGTACCCCGACCGACCGGACGTCGGCCAGCAGCACGACGGGGAACTGCCAGATCTCGCCGTCCAGGCCGGCGGCGGTCGTCTCCTCGCGCACGATCGCATCGGCCCGGCGCAGGATCGCCAGGCGCTCCTCGTCGACCGCGCCGACGATGCGGATCGCCAGGCCCGGCCCGGGGAACGGGTGCCGCGCGACGATCGCCTCGGGGATGCCGAGCTGGCGGCCGACATCGCGCACCTCGTCCTTGAACAAGGTCCGCAGCGGCTCGATCAGGCTGAACTCGAGATCCTCCGGCAGCCCGCCGACGTTGTGGTGGCTCTTGATGTTGGAGGCGCCCGCTCCCCCGCCGGACTCGACGACGTCGGGGTAGAGCGTGCCCTGCACGAGGAACTTGACCGGAGGCCCGGGCGTGGCCAGGACCTCGCGCTCGGCGGCCTCGAAGACGCGGATGAACTCACGGCCGATGATCTTGCGCTTCTGCTCGGGATCGGAGATGCCGTCCAGGAACCGCAGGAACTGGTCCTTGGCGTCGACGACCTTCAGGTCGACGCCCGTCGCCTCGACGTAGTCCTTCTCGACCTGCTCGGCCTCGCCCTCGCGCAGCAGCCCGTGGTCGACGAACACCGCGGTCAGCTGGTCGCCGATCGCGCGCTGCACCAGGGCGGTGGACACGGCGGAGTCGACGCCACCGGACAGGGCCGAGATGACGCGCGCGTCGCCGACCTGCGCGCGGATGAGCTCGACCTGCTCCTCGACGATGTTGCTGCTGGTCCACGTCTGGCGGCAGCCGGCGATCTCGACCAGGAACTGCTCGAGGATGCGCTGCCCGTGCTCGCTGTGCAGGACCTCGGGGTGCCACTGCACACCGGCGAGGCGCCGGCCGATGTCCTCGAAGGCCGCGACGGTGGCGCGCGGCGACTTGGCGTTGACGGTGAATCCCTCGGGGGCCGAGACGACCTCGTCGCCGTGGGACATCCACGACGTCAGCGTGGGCGGCAGATTCGACAGCAGCGTGCCGGGCTCGACGACGCTGACGCCGGTGCGGCCGTACTCGCGCTGACCGGTGTGCGACACGGTGCCGCCGAGCGCCTGGGCCATCGCCTGGAATCCGTAGCAGATGCCGAAGACCGGCGTCTGAGCCTCGAAGAGGGCCGCGTCGAGCTGCGGCGCACCCTCGGCGTACACCGAGGACGGTCCGCCGGACAAGATGATGGCCGCGGGCTTCCTGGCGAGCATCTCGTCGACCGGCATCGTGTGCGGGACGATCTCGGAGTAGACCCGCGCCTCGCGCACCCTGCGGGCGATGAGCTGGGCGTACTGCGCCCCGAAGTCGACGACAAGGACAAGGTCATGGTCGGGGGTCACCCCGAGAGTCTATCGGCCGCCCGTCCGCGCGATCACAGTCCGTCCCGGCCCCCCGGGCCGGGCCAGGTCCGCCCGAAACAGATTTCTGCCGCCCAGCTCGTAACCCGATCCCGGCGGCCTCGTTCTAGAGGGTAGATCTGACAACACTCCCTCCCGTTGGATCGAGTGCTGCTCCCGCGGCCCACCAGGACCCGACCCGTGACCCTCCCTCCGGGCCGGGTCCTGTGTGTTCCTGCTCCGGCCGGCGACTACGAGACGTCGACGATCGGCAGCCGCAGCGCGGCGGGCGCGTCCTGCGGGACGACCGGGTTCTTCGGCGCGACCGGCTCGATCTGCCGGTAGGGCTCGTCGATCGCGGGGCGCGGATCGGCCTCACCCTTGTTGGGCCAGAACGCCATCGCCCGTTCGGTCTGCGCCGTGATGGTCAGCGACGGGTTGACGCCCAGGTTGGCCGAGACCGCCGAGCCGTCGGCGACGTGCAGCCCGGGGTGTCCGTAGAGCCGCTGGTACGGGTCGACGACACCGGTCTGCGGCGAGTCGCCGATCGCGCAGCCACCCATGAAGTGCGCCGTCAGCGGGACGTTGAACGGCTCGCCGATCGTGCCGCCGGGCGTGCCGCCCATCTCCTCGGCCATCATCTGCACGGCGCGGTGCCCCGGCTCGATGAATGCGGGATTCGGCGCACCGTGGCCCTGGCGCGACGTCAGCTTGCGCCGCCCGGTCAGTCCCCGCTTGGTGTACGTCGTGATCGAGTTGTCGTGCGTCTGCATGACCAGCGCGATGATCGTGCGCTCCGACCAGTGCCGCAGGTCGTACAGCTTGAACAGGTTGGTCTTCTGCCGCCACATCTCCTTGAGCCAGACCCGCCAGCGGGGCGTGTCGGTGCTGCCGTCGGTCAGCACGGTCTGCAGCAGCGACATCGCATTGGAGCGCTTGCCGTAGCGGGTCGGCTCGATGTGGGTGAACTCGTCGGGGTGGAACGACGACGTGATGGCCACGCCCTCGCTGTAGTCGACGTCCTTGGTGTCGGAGATCGACCCGAGCAGCGCCTCGGAGTTGGTGCGCGTCAGCAGGCCGAGCCGGTCCGAGACGTTCGGCAGGTGGCCCTGGTCCTTCATGGCGTGCAGCAGCTTCTGGGTGCCCATCGTGCTGGCCGAGAAGATGACCTGCTGGGCGGTGATCGTGCGGTGCGGGCGGAAGCGCTTGTTCGTCTGCCGGGTCTCGATCTCGTAGCCGCCCCCCGCCCGCGGACGCACCGCGGTGACGGTCGTCATCGGGTGGACCTCGGCGCCGGCGGCCTCAGCGAGGTGGAGGTAGTTCTTGACCAGCGTGTTCTTGGCGTTGTGGCGGCAGCCCGTCATGCACTCGCCGCAGTTCAGGCAGGCATTGCGATCGGGGCCGGCCCCGCCGAAGAACGGATCGGCCACGGTCTCGCCGGGCGTCCCGAAGAAGACCCCGACCGGGGTGTGGTGGAACGTCCCGCCGACGCCCATGCGGTCGGCGACCTTCTTGACGATCTCGTCGGCCGGGGACACGTACGGGTAGATCGACACGCCCAGCATCCGCTTGGCCTGGTCGTAGTAGGGCGCGAGCTCGGACCGCCAGTCGGTGATGTGCCCCCACGCGGGGTCCTCGTAGAAGGGGTCGAGCGGCTCGTAGAGCGTGTTGGCGTAGACCAGCGATCCGCCGCCGACACCCGCGCCCGACAGGATCAGGACGTCCTTGAGCCGGTCGATGCGCTGGATGCCGTAGCAGCCGAGCTGCGGGAGCCACAAGAACTTGCGCAGCTTCCACGAGCTGGAGGCGAAGTCCTTGTCCTCGAACCGTCGGCCGGCCTCGAGGACGGCCACCTTGTAGCCCTTCTCGGTCAGCCGGAGGGCGGACACGCTGCCGCCGAAGCCCGATCCGATGATCAGGACGTCGTAGTCGAGCTCAGGCACGCGGTGTTCTCCTCAGGATCTTGAGACTGGTGGTGACGAGGCCGGCGTAACGCTCCCGGGCCATCGAGGCCGGCCCGGTGATGGGCAGGAGGCGCTGCACGGCGACGGACTGCGACTCGGTGTACCGCCAGATGCCCTCGTCGCCCTGGCGCCGGCCGAGCCCGGACTGGCGCATGCCACCCATGGGGGCGTCGACGCTCGCGAACGTCCCGGCATACCCCTCGTTGATGTTGACGGTGCCCGCCTTGATGCGCGCGGCGACGGCCTTGGCCTCGCGCACGGGGCCCCACACGCTCGCGTTGAGCCCGTACTCGCCGGCGTTCGCCAGCTCGACGGCCTCGTCGACGTCGCGGTACGGGTACAGCGAGACGACCGGGCCGAAGGTCTCACCGGCGTACAGCTGCGCGGTGGGTGGGACGTCCTCCAGCACGGTCGGCTCGTAGAACCAGGGGCCCAGGTCAGGACGCGGGACACCGCCGGCGAGGACCGTCGCACCGTGCGCGACCGCGTCGTCGACGTGGCGCGACACCGCGTCGAGCTGCTGCTGCGACACGAGCGATCCCATGTCGGGGTCCCAGTCGAAGCCGACGCCGAGGCTCATCGTCCGCACCCGGGCCAGCAGCTCGTCCGAGAACGCGTCGTACGCCTCCGCGGGGACGTACAACCGCTCGACCGACACGCACAGCTGCCCGGCCGTCGAGAAGCACGCCGCCAGGGCGCCGGCGGCCGCCTTGCCCAGGTCGGCGCCCGGCAGGACGATCATCGCGTTCTTGCCGCCGAGCTCGAGCGAGCAGCCCACCAGCCGCTCGGCCGCTCCCTGCGCGACGAGGCGGCCGGTCGCCGTGGAGCCGGTGAAGCAGATGTAGTCGGCACGCTGCACGATCGCGCCGCCCACGACGGGGCCGTCACCCAGCACGACCTGCCAGGCATCGGCCGGGAAGCCCGCCTCGCGCAACAGCTCGACCGCGGCGAGCGCGCTCAACGGGGTCTGCGCATCGGGCTTGTGCACGACGGTGTTGCCCGCCGCGAGGGCGGGGAGCCCATCGCACAGCGCGACCGTCAGCGGGTAGTTCCAGGGGCTGATGATGCCGACGACCCCCTTCGGCACGCGACGCAGCTCGATCGAGGTGAGCCCTGGGAACACCCCGGACGGGTGGGACGGCCGCAGCTGGCGGTGGAGCCGGCGTCCGTAGTAGCGCGCCGTCAGGGCCAGGTGCAGCACCTCCCCGAATGCGTCGAAGCGGCTCTTGCCGGTCTCGAGCTGCACGATGTCCATGAGCTCGTCCTGGCGCTCCAGCAGCAGGTCGTGCAGGCGCAGCAGGGCACGCTTGCGCTCGCGCAGCGAGGTCTGCGCCCAGCTCGTCTGGGTCCGCCGCGCGATGCGGAAGGCCTCCTCGACGTCGTCGGGGTCGGACTGCGGGATCTCGGCGAACCCCTCGCCGGTGATCGGCGAGCGGGCCGTCCGCGACGTCCCCGTGGTCGACCGGACGAGCCGGGTCAGCTCGGCGATCCGGGCCGCACCGACGGGCGAGGCCAGCCCTTCCGGGGCATCGAGCGTGGTCATACCCTGAGTATGACATCGACGCTGTCACATGACTACTGGCCGGTAACCGACGTCGGTGCGGTCGATAGACTGCCGGTGATGCCACCGTCCGTCCTGCGCCTGCTTGCCCAAGACCTGCGCCGCATCGGGCCGGGAGTGCTGAACGGTCCGACGGCCGCCAAGGTGGGCGTCTCCGTGGCGGTGCCGCTGCTGGCCCTGATGGCCACCGACCACCTCGAGTGGTCGGCCTTCTGCGCATTCGGCGCCTTCGCCGCGGTCTACGGCCGGGCGCTGACCCGGCGCGCCCGTGCCCGGCAGCAGGCCCAGGCCGGCGCCGCGCTGGTCGTCGCCGTCACGGTGGGCACGATCGCCGCCCTGTCCGCGCACCCGTCGTTCTGGATCGTGGTCGGCGGGTCGATCACGGCGATGCTGATGGCGGTGCTGGCCGATGTCGCCGACTGGAAGCCGGGCGGAGGACTGTTCGCCCTGTTCGGCTTCGCGGTGTGCGCCACCCAGGCGGACGCCTCGTGGAGCACCGTGCTGATCGCCGCCGCGCTCAGCACGGCGACCGCGGCATTCGCCACGGCTGTGGGCTGCCTCGGCCCCGCCGGGACCGTGCCGGCACCGGACCACCGCCTGGCCGAGCGCCTGCGACGGCCCTCGACGATGCGTCACGCCGTCCGTCACCTGATCGCACCCCTGCTGACCGGCTCCGTCGCGGTGGCGCTCGACATCGGTCATCCCTACTGGGGCATGGTCGCCTCGATCGTCCCGCTGACGTCCCCGTCGCTGCGCGAGATGGCCTTCCGCGGCGTCCACCGGCTGATCGGCACGGCGCTGGGACTCATCCTGACGGCGGTGATCCTGGCCTTCGACCCGAGCTCTGCGGCACTGGTCGTCGTCATCATCGTCGCCCAGGTCGTCACCGAGCTGATCGTGATGCGCAACTACGCCCTCGCGCTGGTCTTCATCACCCCGCTCGCGCTGCTGATGGGCCAGCTCGTGCACCCGCTGCCGACCACCGACGTCGTGGTGCAACGCGGCGTCGAGACGCTGATCGGCGTCGTGATCGGCCTCGGCGTCGCGTGGGCCACCCGCCGACGTCCTCAGGCGAAGAGCTTGTCGCCCCAGTAGCCGTCCCGGCCGACGCCGGGCGGGCACGCGAACAGTCCCGAGCCGACGTGCACGATGTACTCGTTGAGGAGGTCCCGGGTGGAGCCGGCGAGCGAGCGCTGGATCTGGACGAACTGCTGGACCGGATCGCGCTGGTAGGCGATGAAGAACAGGCCCGCCGACAGCTGCCCCAACCCGTTGGAGCCGTCCACGAAGTTGTAGCCGCGCCGCAGCAGCTTGGCGCCGTGGTTGACGTCGGGGTGCGCCAGTCGCACGTGGGACCTCTCGGCGATCGCGGGCTCGCCGTCATCGCCCTTCGCGGCGAGGTCGATGGCCGCGAACTCGTCGCCACCGGACAGGGGGCCGCCCGATCCCTTGGCCCGCCCGATGCTCGCCTCCTGGCCCTCCAGCGACTCGCGGTCCCAGATCTCGATGCGCATGTCGATCTTGCGCGTCACGAGGTACGAGCCGCCGACCAGCCAGTCCGGCCCGTCCTGCTCGTGCACCCACACGAAGTCGTCGACGTCCTTCTTCTGCTCGACCTTGATGTTGGCCGTGCCGTCCTTGAAGCCGAACAGGTTGCGCGCGGTGACCTGGGCCGAGGACGTCGACGACGTGCGCCCGAAGCCCATCTGCGAGTAGCGGACCGTGGCCCGGCCGAAGGCGATGCGGACCAGGTTGCGGATCGCGTGCACCGCGATCTGCGGATCGTTCGCGCAGGCCTGGATCGCGAGGTCACCGCCGCACAGGGCCGGGTCGAGCCGGTCCCCCACGAACGGCGGCAGGTCCGCCAGCAGGTCCGGCAGCTTGCCGTCCAGCCCGAAGCGCGGACGTCCCTTCGCATCGACGAACATCCCCCGGCCGAAGCCGATCGTGATGGTCAGACCGGACGGCGGGAGGCCCAGCGCCTCACCGGTGTCCTCCGGCGGGGAGTACGGCGAGCCGCTCACGGCCCCCATCTCGCCGACGTCATTGCCCTGCGTCATCTGGCGGGCCGCCGCCGTCCACTGCTTGAGCAGCGCGATCAGCGAGTCGCGGTCCTCGGTCGTCAGGTCGAGGGCGACGAAGTACAGCCGGTCCTGTGCAGGCGTGACGATGCCGGCCTGGTGGACGCCCTCGAACGGGATCGGGAGCGCGTGCGGGTCGGCGGCGACCGGGGGCGGCGACGTGTCCGCCGCGGCGTAGCCCGCGCCGGCTCCGGCGACGCCGGCGGCGAGCGCGCCGAGACCGGCCGTCCCCAGCAGCTTCCTGCGGGACATGCCCCGTCCGGTGTCGTCCGCTCTCACCACGTCACATCACCCCTGGGCGGCTCAGGCTGCCGACGCGACGACTGCCGCGACCTTGCTGATCGGCTCACCCAGCGCCGCGACCGCGTCCGACAGCGCCTTGACCTGGTCCTTGGTCAGCTTGTCGTAGGACGTCCACTCGCCGGTGGACGTGTCCTGGTGCTGGTTGAGCTCCTTGTCGACCGCGGCGAACTGGGCGTCGAGCTGGGCCACGAGCTCAGGCTCGCGCTTCTCCAGGACGGGGCGCAACGCGGCGATCGCGGCCTGGGATCCCTCGATGTTGGCCTTGAAGTCCCACAGGTCGGTGTGGCTGAACTCGTCCTCCTCACCGGTGATCTTGCCGGTCGCGACCTCGTCCAGCAGCCCCTTGGAGCCCTGGGCGAGCTCGAGGGCCGTCAGCGGCGCGTCCTGGCCGAGGGCCACGATCTTCTTGACGTTGTCGAGCAGCTGGTCGGCGTAGACGTCCATGCCATCGGTGTTGCCCGCGACCCACAGCTGCTTCTCGATGCGGTGCCAGCCGGTGAAGTCGACACCCTCGGCCTTGGCATCGGGCTCCCGGCCGTCCGTGATCGGGTCGAGGTCGCCGAACTTCTCGGCCACGGGCTCGATGCGCTCCCAGTACGTGCGCGCGACCGGGTACAGCTTCTTGGCCTCGTCGACCTTGCCGGCCTTGACCGCGTCGACGAACTCGGTCGTCTTGACGATCAGGGTGTCGGACTGCGACTTGACGTAGCGGGCGTAGCCGTCGGCGGCGGCCGTGAGCTCCTCGGAGTCCGACAGCTTCTTGGCCGCCTCACCCGAGACCGTCAGGGTCTGCCGGATGCCGTCGCCGACCATGCCGGGCTTGCAGGCACCCTCGTACGTCCCCTTGGGCAGGTCGACCACGAGGTTGCGGGTCAGGCCGGGGCCGACGTTCTCGACCTCGCCCATGATGCGGTCACCGTCGGCGTAGACGTAGAACTCGGTCACCTTGGAGCCCTCGTTGGTGACCTTGAACGTCGAGGGGCCGGCCTTGAGCTTCGTGGCCGACACCGTGCACTTGGAGTCGGTGGCCCGGACCGTGAGGTCACCGGATGCGCTCGGGGACCCCGACTCGGAGCCGCAGGCCGTCAGACCCAGTGCGGCGACAGTGAGAACGCCGACCGTGGCCAGGGGGAGCTTCATGGGATTCCTTCGCATCGAGCAACCTCGTAAGGCTAGCCTCACCATGCTAGGCGACGGCTGCGCGTCCTGACAGGTACATGGGCGATGCGCGAGGATGAAGGACCGCAGTCCCCGACGACAGGAGCTCCCGTGTCCCCGTTGCACAGCCACACCACCTCGACCCAGCAACCCGATGGGCCGTGGGCATGAGGAGCGCACTGACGTGGCTCGTCACGGCAGCCCTGTGCGCCGTCGCGTGGCTGGCGTGGATGGGCTGGGACGACGAGTACCAGGTGGACGCGCGGACGGGTGAGGCGAGCGGGCCCTACGAGGCCTGGCAGGTCATCGGCTCGGCGGTGATGCTGGCGGTGGTCGTCGTGGTCGCGACCATCGTGTTCCGTGACGCGGTGCAGGTGGCCCTGGCCGCCACCGCCGGGTACGCCATCGCCTGGGCGTCGACCGAGATGCCCGACGACGACTCCGGCCTGTCCGGCGTCGGTCTGGTGATGATCGTGGTCGGCGTCGGCGCCGCGTCGCTCGTGCTGGCGCTCGGCACCCGGGCGGTGCGGTCCCGGCTGGAACGCGGGCGTCCGCACTCCTAGCGCCGGCCGCCGCCGCTCAGCCCAGCAGCTTCTCGAAGCACAGCGACGCCGGCATGCCGACGTACGGCTGGTACACCTCGATCGGGGTGTAGCCGTGACGCTGGTAGATGCGGATCGCGGCGTCCTGCCGGTCGCCGGTGTGCAGGATGAGCCGCCGCGCGCCGGCCGCGCGGGCCTCGTCCTCCAGCGCCGCCATCAGCGCATCGGCGCCCCCTTGGCCGCGCGCCTCGGGACGGACGTACATCCGCTTGATCTCGATGTCGTCGCCGAGCCGGCGCAGCAGGGCGTGCGCCACCGGACGCTCGCCGACGTACCCGACGATGGTCGCCACGACCGAGGCCGGGTCGATGCCCTTGGCGCCGCCGTTGCTGCCGTAGTCACGCTGCGAGCCGTAGACGGCGTTGACCTCGTCCACCATGGCGTCGCGCAGGGCGACCGCGTCCGGTTGGTCGAAGGCGACGCGCTCGAGCCGCAGGTCGCCGGTCAACCGACGACGACCTCGACCCGCTGGAACTCCTTGAGATCGGTGTAGCCCGTGGTCGCCATGGCGCGACGCAGCGCACCGATGAGGTTCATCGTGCCGTCGGGCACCGAGGAGGGCCCGAACAGCACGGACTCGAGGTCACCGACGGTGCCCATGTCGACCCGGCCACCGCGCGGCAGCTCGGGGTGCCATGCCTCGGCACCCCAGTGGAAGCCGCGACCGGGCGCCTCGACGGCGCGCGCGAACGGCGAGCCGATCATCACGGCGTCGGCACCGCAGGCGATCGCCTTCGCGATGTCGCCGCTGCGACCGATCGAGCCGTCGGCGATGACGTGGACGTAGCGTCCACCGGACTCGTCCAGGTAGTCACGCCGGGCGGCGGCGACATCGGCCACCGCGGAGGCCATCGGGACGGAGATGCCCAGCACCGAGCGAGTCGTGTGGGCCGCTCCCCCGCCGAAGCCGACCAGGACGCCGGCCGCGCCGGTGCGCATCAGGTGCAGCGCCGCCTGGTAGGTGGCGCAGCCACCGACGATGACGGGCACGTCGAGCTCGTAGATGAACTCCTTGAGGTTCAGCGGCTCGGTCTGTCCCGAGACGTGCTCGGCCGAGACCGTGGTGCCCCGGATGACGAACAGGTCGACCCCGGCGTCGACGACCGCATCGGCGAACTCCTTGGTGCGCTGCGGCGACAGGGCGCCGGCGACGGTCACCCCGGCCTCACGCACCTGCTTGAGCCGGGCGGTGATGAGCTCGGCCTTGATGGGCTCGGCGTAGATCTCCTGCAGACGCTTGGTCGCGAGCGGCCCCTCGATCGCGGCGACCTCGTCGAGCAGCTTCTCGGGGTGCTCGTAGCGGGTCCACAGACCCTCGAGGTCGAGCACGCCCAGACCGCCGTGGCGTCCCAGCGCGATCGCGGTGTCGGGGCTCATGACCGAGTCCATCGGCGCTGCCAGGACCGGGAGCTCGAACCGGTAGGCGTCGATCTGCCAGGCGGTCGAGACCTCCTCGGGATCCCGGGTGCGGCGGCTCGGGACGATCGCGATGTCGTCGAAGGAGTACGCACGGCGGCCGCGCTTGGCCGTGCCGATCTCGATGTCTGCCATGGGTCCAGCCTAGTGGGAGCCCGGACGGCCCGGCCTACTGCACGCCGCGCTGGATGTCGTCGAGCGACAGGTCCGTCATCATGCCCGCGGGCTTCGTCGAGCGTCGCACCAGGACGGGCTGCACGTCGTCGCTCTCACGGGCCAACGCGTACTCGGTGCCGGACAGCGCGAATCGCAACGCCCGGGACAGCGAGCCCACCCGTGCGTCCGAAGGGCTGAGCCGGGGCGCAGCGGCCTTCAGCGCCATCGCCAGGATGGGCAGCGGCCCACCCTGGTCGGCCAGCTTGTCGGCGAAGCTGCGGACCTTCGGGTCGGCCAGCACCTGGTGGACGATCGCCTTGTAGTCATCGGGCGAGGACGCGGGTGCGGCGTGGACGACCTCGATCTCCTTGGCCAGGTCGTGCCAGGAGATCTTCGCCGACCTCCGCGGGGAGTCCTGACGCCTGCCCCTCGGCTGGTCGGCCTTCTTCTCCGCCGACCGGTCGTGGCGCCGGGAGGGCTGATCGGCGCTGCGGTCGGCCTTCTGATCGGCCCTGGCGTCGGGCTTGGACTCGACCTTGGGCTCGGCCCTGTGCTCGGGCTTGTGGTCCGCGCGGGTCCTGGGCGGCGGGATCATCCGGGCCGACGTCGGGTCACCGGAGAACAGCGGCTGCAGGGCCGCGGCCGGCGGGACGGGCTTGGTCTTGAGCGGCACGTACTGGTCGACCTCGCGCTCGAGCACGTTGTTGACCGGGTGATCGGCCAACGTCGCGCCGATGACGTACTTGTCCAGCTCGTGCAGGCGGCGCACCAGCGGGACGAAGTCACCGTCGGCGGACACGATGACGAACACCTCGAGCTGGTCCAGGTCGCCCGCGGCGCGCAGGCAGTCCACGACCAGCACGATGTCGGCCGCGTTCTTCTCGGCCTTGCTGACCGAGAAGACCTGGACCGTCTCGACCCCGGCCCGCTCGACGTCGCGGCGGTAGTCCTCCAGCCCCAGCGCACCCCAGTCGGCGTAGGCCCGGGCCAGCGCGATGTCGCCGGCACCGGCCTCCCGCGCCGCGGCGGCCTCGAGCTGCTCGAGGATCTGCTCCATCGAGATGTCGGGGATCTCAAGCTTGCCGTACCCCTTGAACAGGTTCTCGGCGTCGATGAACACGGCAACGTTGCGGTTGGTCACGTCTTCACGGTAGTGGTGACGGACCCCGTCGGTCATCTCGGCACGCGGCCGCGGCCCTCACCGGCACGTGCCGAAGGACACAGCCGCCGCTCAGCGGGCGAAGTAGTTGGGCGCCTCAGCGGTCATCTGGATGTCGTGCGGGTGGCTCTCCTTGAGCGACGCCGACGTGATGCGCACGAAGCGCCCCTTCTCCTGCAGCTCGGGGATCGTCCGGGCACCGATGTAGAACATCGACTGGTTGAGACCGCCGATGAGCTGGTGGGCGACGGCGGACAGGGGGCCGCGGAACGCGACCTGTCCCTCGACACCCTCGGGCACGATCTTGTCGTCGCTGGTGACCTCGGCCTGGAAGTAGCGGTCCTTGGAGTACGACTTCTTGCCGCGGCTGCTCATCGCGCCGAGCGAACCCATGCCGCGGTAGGCCTTGAACTGCTTGCCGTTGATGAAGATGACCTCGCCGGGCGACTCCTCGACACCGGCGAGCATCGAACCGATCATGACGGTCTCCGCGCCGGCGACCAGCGCCTTGGCGATGTCGCCGGACTGCTGCAGCCCGCCGTCGGCGATCACCGGGACGCCCGCGGGCGCACAGGCCAGGGACGCCTCGTAGACAGCCGTGACCTGGGGGACGCCGCAACCGGTGACCACACGGGTCGTGCAGATCGAGCCGGGCCCGAAGCCGACCTTGACGGCGTCCACCCCGGCGTCGACGAAGGCCTGGGCACCGTCGCGGGTCGCGACGTTGCCGCCGATGACCTGGACGTGACGGGTGGCCGGATCGGTCTTCAGGCGCTTGACGATGTCCAGCAGCATGCGGACGTGGCCGTGCGCGGTGTCGGCCACCAGCACGTCCACCCCGGCCTCGATCAGGGTCGTGGCTCGCTGCCACGCATCGCCGAAGTAGCCGATCGCCGCGCCGACCATGAGGCGGCCGTCGGCGTCGTAGGAGGCATCGGGGAACTGCTCGCCCTTGACGAAGTCCTTGACGGTGATCAGGCCGGCCAGACGTCCCTCGCCGTCGACCAGCGGGAGCCGCTCGCGCTTGTGCTTGCGCAGCAGCAGCGTCGCGTCCTCGCGGGAGATGCCGACGTCGCCGGTGATCAGCGGCATCGGGGTCATCATCTCGTTGACCTTGGTGCTGGACCAGTCGGCGACCGGGGTGAACCGCAGGTCGCGGTTGGTGATGATGCCGAGCAGCTTCTGGCCCGCATCGACCACGGGGAGCCCGGAGACGCGGTACTCGCCACAGAGGCGGTCGAGCTCCTCCAGCGTCGCATCGGGGCCGATCGTGACGGGGTTGGAGATGATGCCGGTCTGCGTCCGCTTGACCAGATCGACCTGGTAGGCCTGGTCGTCGATGGACAGATTGCGGTGCAGCACACCGATCCCGCCCTGACGTGCCATCGCGATCGCCATCCGCGACTCGGTCACGGTGTCCATCGCGGCGCTGATCAGCGGAACCTTCAACGAGATCTCACGGGTCAGCCGCGACGTCGTGTCGATGTCGGCCGGGTTGAGGTCCGAGTAACCCGGCAGCAGCAGGACGTCGTCGTAGGTCAGCCCGAGAGGCGCGAACTTGTCTGGGATGCCCGTGTTGTCCATTCCTCAACCATATCCCTGCCCCGAAGCGCTCCCCGACGGCCCATTAGCATCCCGTGATGACGCTGAGAAGGGCCCCAAGCGGGTAGGGGGATGTCCCGGACCGGGATAGGCTGACCCAATGGAACGCAAGCCTGGGCGCCCGCGCGCCCTCACGGTCGACGCCATCGCCGCAGCCGCGCTGGACGATGGAATCGCGACCTTCAGCATGCCCTCGGTCGCGCGCCGACTGGGCGTCGCCCACTCGGGCCTCTACCGCTACGTGACCGACCGCGACGATCTGCTCGTGCGCGCTCTCGACCAAGCGTTCTTGTCCACGACCTGGCCCGACACCGATCAGCCCTGGGACGACCTCCTGCGCGAGATCGGCATGGCCGTGTGGCGGGCCTGTGGCCTGCACCCGGGCCTGGACCGCGCCTCCCAGATGGCCCCCAAGCCCTCCCCGGCCCTGCTGGAGAAGATGGACGCCTGGATCGCCGAGCTGCACCGGCAGCAGTTCTCGATGGAGGACGCCGCCGTGGCCGTCGAGTTCATCATCGCGCAGGCGCTGGACAGCTCCTCGCAGATGGCACGGCTGTCCCGCATGGACAAGTCCCACGTGCGCCGCGAGGACATCCCCGTCCTGGAGGCCTACAACAACGACGAGGTCTGGGCCGGCCGCGGCCTCTACGACCGCAAGGTCGACATCTTCCTGGCCGGTCTGTCGACCCGCCGCACCGAGTCGGTCTAGAAACACCACGACGGCCGACGAGCATCTCGTCGGCCGTCGTGGTGACGGGCGGTTGACGCCTAGAGCTGCTTCTCCAGGTCGTCGACCAGACGGTCCATCAGGTCGGCGTAGGCCTGGTAGCTCGGCGGTGCGACCGAGGACCACGGGACGTAGGCGTCGTTCTTGGCCGCGTCGAGCGTGGCGAAGACCTTCTCGCCGTCGAGCAGCTTCAGGCCCGCCTCGCCGATGCGGTCGTCGTACAGGAAGATGTCGGCCGGGTACTTGTCGGCATTCTCCCAGCTCAGCGACTCGAAGTAGCCGCCCTCGTCCGGGTTGTCCGGGATGGTCAGCGGCAGACCGAGCTCGTCGACCCAGTACGACAGATCGGGGCTGACCTTGGGGTTGGAGACGTAGTAGTAGTCCTTGGCTGCGGAGCCGGCCAGGATCGTGCGGTCACCCAGCTCGGCCGAGATCTTCTTGACCCGGTCGCCGGCGGCCGTGAAGGCATCGTGGGTCGCGGTGACCTCGTCCGAGTCCAGGTCGGCGCCGAGGGCCTCGGCGGCGCGCTCGGTGCTGTCCAGCAGCTCGGGCAACGTCTTGCCGTCGAAGCTCACGACCATGATCGGCGCCAGGTTCTTCAGCTTCTTGGCCGAAGCCTCGTTCAGGTACCACAGATCGGGCTCGAGGTAGGAGCTCGTGATGATCAGGTCCGGCTTGAGGCCCGCTGCCTTCTGCGCGTCGACGTCGCCGTAGTCTCCGCCACCCGTCACGTCCTCGACCGAGTCGATGTCGAGGCCGGCGACCTGCTCGGCGTCCCCATCGGCCTTCAACGGACCGAACACGCCGACGATCTTGTCGCCCAGTCCCAGATCGGTGAGGGCCGCGGCCATCGACGACTGGACGAGCAGCCGCTCGGGCATCTCGTCCAGAGCGATCTTGTTGCCGAGGTCATCGGTGTACGAGAACGCGGCGGTCTCGTCCTTGCCCCCGTCGGAGTCGGATGAACCGCAGGCGGACAGGGTCAGGAGGGCAACAGCAGCCAGGGCTGCACCGATTCGGCGCTTCACGGGATCGTTCTCCAGGGGTCGGGGACGGTATGCAAGGCAAGCCTAACCTAATGGCAGGACACTCCGCTCCGTGGACCCCTACGCGCGGGTGAAGGACACGAGGCGTTGCTGCTCGTCGGCCTCGGCCAGGACGACCGTGACCCGGCCCCCCTCCGGCAGGCCAGCACCCGAGCACCGGGCGACGACCGGCGGATGGGTCAGCACGATCTCGCCGCCGTCGTCGTCGGCGCGGATGACGACCGCCTCGAAGGTCTCACCGACCCGTCCCGCGAGCTCCCAGACCTCCACCAGGTCGATCGCCGCACGATCGGCCGCCGAGGCGCGCTGGTCCGAGGCCGCCATGATCTGGCCGAGGTCCGGCAGGGCGTCCCGCACCCAGGTGGGGACCTCGGTCCCGGCGCAGATCGCCAGGCACACCTCGGCGCCGAACCGGTCGACCAGCCGGCGCAGCGGCGCAGTGACGTGTGCGTACGGCGCCCCGATGCCGGCATGCATGGGCTGCTCGGGCGGCGCGCCGTCGAATCCCTCGTATCCCGCTCCGCGCAGCAACCGGGTCGCCTCTCGCATGAGCGCGATCGCCGCCGGCTGGTCGGGGTCGAGGGTCGCCAGCACCTGCGCGGGCGTGGCCGCGTCAGGCACGACGATGCCCAGGGTCCTCGCCGTGGCCCAGAAGGCGGCCAGCGCCTCCGGGTCGGCGGGCGGAAGCGTGCGCAGGAGACCGACGCCTGCCGTGAGCATGAGCTGAGCGGCAGCCATGCCGGTCAGCAGCGAGATCTCGGCATTCCATGCGTCCACGTCGGTGCGGCGCCGCATCCGGACCTTCCACTCCGCTGCCGGGTCGCGCACGACCTCCTGCTCGGGCAGCGCGATCTCGATCGCGCCGAGCGAGACCCGCAGGCTCAGGCGGAGTCGGCCCAGGTCACCGAGCGCCTCGACGGACGGGTGCGGGTCGCCGGCGTCGAAGGACGCCTGGACGCCGTCGTAGTCCAGCTGGGCGACCGATCTCACCAGCGCACGGCGCACCGAGACGTCGCCGGCCTCCCCGGCCGCGTCGACGTCGATCGTCCACACCGCCGCGGACCGCACCTGCCCGGCCAGCAGGCTCAGGGCACCCTCGGACAGCTCGGCCGGATGCAGCGGGACGCGTCCGTCCGGCAGGTAGATCGTCTGACCGCGCTGCCGGGCCTCGACGTCCACGGCGCCACCTGGCGGTATCGCCGTGCCCAGGTCGGCGATCGCGTAGTGGACCCGGAACCCGTCGCCGACCCGCTCGAGGAACATCGCCTGGTCCAGGTCGCGGGCGCCCGGCGGGTCGATCGTCACGAACGGGATCGACGTGGCGTCCTCCACGTCCGGATCGTGCACGAGCACGCGTGCGGCGATGGCACGGGCCTCGGCCAGGACGTCGTCCGGGAACCGGTCGCTCTCACCCGGCGGGGGCAGCTCGAGCTCGGCACGCAGGGCGGCGAAGTCATGGGGCACCTTCGAAACGTACAACGCCCGCCCCGGAGAACCGGGGCGGGCGTTGCCGATGAGTGCAGGTCAGTGGTTGTGACCGGCGTGCGCGTCGTCGGCCTCTACGGCCGGCTTCTCGACGATCAGCGTCTCGGTCGTCAGCAGCATCGCGGTGATCGACGCGGCGTTGGCGAGCGCGGAACGCGTCACCTTCACCGGGTCGAGGACACCCTGCTCGACCAGGTCGCCGTACTCACCGGTGGCCGCGTTGTAGCCCTTGCCGGACTCGCGGACCTTGTTGACGACGACCTCGCCGGAGACGCCGCCGTTGCGGGCGATCCACTCCAGCGGGGCGTCGGCGCCGATGCGCACGATGCGGACACCGACGGCCTCGTCACCGGTCAGGCCCAGGTTGTCGTCCAGGACCGAAACGGCGTGGACGAGGGCGGAGCCGCCGCCGGCGACGATGCCCTCCTCGATGGCCGCGCGGGTCGCCGAGACGGCGTCCTCGATGCGGTGCTTCTTCTCCTTGAGCTCGACCTCGGTGGCCGCGCCGACCTGGATGACGCAGACGCCGCCGGCCAGCTTGGCCAGACGCTCCTGGAGCTTCTCGCGGTCCCAGTCCGAGTCGGTGTTCTCGATCTCGGCCTTGATCTGGCTGACCCGACCGTCGACGCCGGCCTTGTCGCCGCCGCCCTCGATGATCGTGGTGTCGTCCTTGGTGATGACGATGCGACGGGCGGTGCCCAGCGCCTCCAGACCGATCGTGTCGAGCTTGAGACCCACATCGGGGGTCACGACCTCGGCGCCGGTCAGGATCGCGATGTCCTGCAGCATCGCCTTGCGGCGGTCGCCGAAGGCGGGAGCCTTGACCGCGGCCGAGGTGAACGTGCCCTTGATCTTGTTGACGACCAGGGTCGAGAGCGCCTCGCCCTCGACGTCCTCGGCGATGATGAACAGCGGCTTGCCGGCCTGGACGACCTTCTCCAGGATCGGGAGCAGATCGCTGACCGAGGAGATCTTGCCCTGGTTGACCAGGATGTAGGGATCGTCCAGGACGACCTCCATGCGCTCGGTGTCGGTCACCATGTACGGCGACAGGTAGCCCTTGTCGAACTGCATGCCCTCGGTGAACTCCAGCTCGGTGCCCATGGTGTTGGACTCCTCGACGGTGATCACGCCGTCCTTGCCGACCTTGTCGAAGGCCTCGGCGATGAGCTCGCCGATGTGCGCGTCACGCGACGACACGGTGGCGACGTCGGTCATGTCCTTGATGTCGTCGACATCGCGGGCGACGGTGTGCAGCTGCTCGACGACGGCCTTGACGGCAGCCTCGATGCCCTTCTTGAGGCCGACCGGGTTGGCGCCGGCGGCGACGGCGCGCAGGCCCTCGTGGACCATGGCCTGGGCCAGGACGGTCGCGGTCGTCGTGCCGTCACCGGCGACGTCGTTGGTCTTGGTGGCAACTTCCTTGGCCAGCTGGGCGCCGAGGTTCTCGAACGGGTCGTCGAGCTCGATCTCACGGGCGACGGTCACGCCGTCGTTGGTGATGGTGGGCGCGCCCCACTTCTTGTCGAGGACCACGTAGCGACCCTTGGGGCCGAGGGTCACCTTGACGGTGTTGGCGAGCTTGTCGACGCCACGCTCGAGAGAGCGGCGGGCGTTCTCGTCAAATTCGAGAATCTTGGGCATATGAGCCTCTTTCAAAAACGATGGGTGCAACGGGGTGCGCTGGACAGACGTCCAGGCGGTGTGTCCGAAAACGTGAGAGACCCCGGCGCCCCGCTGGGGCGCCGGGGCGTCAGATCACGAAACGACAGCGAGAACGTCGCGCGCGGAGAGGATGAGGTACTCCTCGCCCGCGTACTTGACCTCGGTGCCGCCGTACTTGCTGAAGATGACCTTGTCGCCCTCGGCGACGTCCAGCGGGACGCGGTTGCCGTTGTCATCGACCCGACCGGGGCCGACCGAGACGACGATGCCTTCCTGCGGCTTCTCCTTGGCGGTGTCCGGGATGACGAGTCCGGATGCAGTGGTCTGCTCTGCTTCGACGACCTGGATGACCAGGCGGTCTTCGAGCGGCTTGATGGTGACCGACACGTGTCGACCTCCCCTTTCAACGGTGAAACGTTGGACGTTGGTGAGGACGCCGTCGCGGGGGTCGTTCTCACCGGTGAATTGGCACTCTCATGGTGGGAGTGCCAGTACCAAAGTTAGCACTCTCACGAGGCGACTGCTACCGGCTCCTGGCCACGTTCTGCGATCTCTTTCAGGAGGCGCTCGATGATGCGCTGGATTGCAGCGTCGATCACCGGTTCGTCCACGTCGTCGATGCCCTCCAGATGGCCGACGATCCACGTCTTGGCGAACGCACCGAGCTCGTGCATGGCCTCGGTGCCCCTCGGCGTCATCGTGAGATCGGCCAGCGAACCGGCCAGGTGCCCCGAGTGCAGCAGGCTCTGGAACGTCGGCTGCAGGACGATCGCCGGCACCCGGTGCGCTTGCGCGACATCGCCCAGGCTGGCCGGATGGCCCGCCCGGGCACGCCCGTGCACCTCCAGCAGGGCCCAGGTCCGGCCCTCGTCGAGCCCCAGGTCGGCGTCCTGCATGATCTGGAGCAGCGGGCGGCCGTGGTCGGCGTACACCAGCCGCGCGATGCGCGTGGCCAACCGGTCCTCGGCGCTCGCGGAGTCCGGCATCGCGAAACCCTCCCCCAGATCGGCCGCACCGGGCTTGACGCTTCCGTGCAGCGTGACCTGCGGGATCAACAGGGCGATCAGGAGTCCCAGCAGCGCCACGGGCGCCGCCCACACGAAGACGTGGTCGAGCGACTCGGCATAGGCATGGACGACCGGCTGGATCGTCTGGTCCGGGAGCTTGTGCAGCGCCGACGGCGTGGACGCGTCCTGGGGTGTCACCGCTCCCTTGGTCGCCGCGATCGCCTCGGGCAGGCGGCCGGACAAGAAGTTGGAGTACAGCGAGCCGAACACCGCTGCGCCGAACGCACCCCCCAAGGTGCGGAAGAAGGTGACCGCGGAGGTCGCGACGCCGAGGTCGCGGTAGTCGACGGTGTTCTGCACGATGATGGTCAGTACCTGCATCGATGCCCCGATGCCGAGGCCCAGCACGAACATCGACCCGGCCTCCTGGAGCGCCGGGCTGCTCTCGTCGAGCCGGCTGAGCAGCAGCAGGCCGATCGCGATGACCGGGGTCCCGACCACCGGGAAGATCTTGTACCGCCCGGTCTTGCTGACGATGTTGCCCGAGGTGATCGCGGTGAGCATCAGGCCCAGCACCATCGGCAGCATCCGCACGCCGGAGTCCATGGCATTCACGCCGTCGACGTACTGCAGGAACGTCGGCAGGAAGGTGATCGAGCCCATCATGGCGAACCCGACGACGAACGAGAGCGCACAGCACGTCCAGAACACCCGTTCCTTGAACAGGCGCATCGGCAGGATCGGCTCGATTGCGCGCAGCTCGACCAGCACGAAGATCCCGAGGGCCAGCGCTCCGCCGGCGAACAGGCCGATGATCGTGGGCGACCCCCACGGGTGCGTGGTGCCGCCCCAGCTGGTCGCCAGCACCAGGCACGTCGAACCGATCGTGATGAACACGATCCCGACGTAGTCGATGACCTGGCGACCCTTCGCCCGGACGTTGGGGAGCGTGCGGCCCGCGACCGCGATGACCACCAGGGCGAGCGGCACGTTGATGTAGAACACCCAGCGCCAGCTCAGGTTGTCGGTGAAGAAACCGCCCAGCAGCGGCCCCAGCACGGTGGTGATGCCGAAGACCGCGCCGAGCGCGCCCTGGTAACGGCCACGGTCGCGCAGCGGGATGATGTCGGCGATCAGGGCGGTCGCGGTGACGGTGAGACCGCCGGCACCCAGGCCCTGGAGCGCGCGGGAGCCGATCAGCCAGCCCATGCCCTGGGCCATGCCGCACAGCGCCGATCCGATGATGAACATCGCGACGGACAGCTGGAAGATCGTCTTGCGACCGAACTGGTCGCCGAACTTGCCGATGACGGCCGTGACGACGGTCTGCGCCAGCAGGTAGGACGTCACCACCCACGAGACGTGGTCGCCGCCGCCGAGGTCGCCGACGATCGTGGGCAGCGCCGTCGACACGACCGTGGAGTCCAGCGCCGCCAGCAGCATCCCCAGCGCGATGGTCAAGAAGGCGACCGTGCGCGCCCGTCCGGTCAGCGTGTGCGCCTCGGGCGCTCGTTGCTCCGCCATCGCCGTTGCCATGGCTAGACGCTGGCACAGGCCCGCCCGGACGTCGCCCGCCAAAGGTCCCGGGCGACCGGCAGACTTGGGGCATGGACCCGGAGACGTTCGCCCAGCTCATGACCCCGGCGGGGCAGCAGCTCCTCGCCGAGATCGCCGCGCGGGCCGGCGTCGAGAGCGATCTCGCCCTGGGCACCCGGTTGCGCAGGACCTACGACCCGGCGCTCGTGGCCGCCGCGGTGACCCAGAACCACCTGCGGGGCAAGGCAGCCGGCAAGTTCGGCGCGGCCGCCGGGCGCATGTACTTCACCCACGACGCCCTCGAGCAGTCCACCCGGATGCGGGTCGCGCAGCATCGCGCCGAGCGGCTGGCCGCGACCGGCGCTTCCTCGGTCGTGGATCTCGGCTGCGGCATCGGCGGCGACCTGATCGCGCTGGCCCGAGCCGGGCTCGCGGTCCGCGGGGTCGAGAAGGATCCCGTCCGGGCCGCGATCGCCGAGGCGAACCTGCGCGCGCTGGGACTGCCCGGCGAGGTGGTCTGCGCCGATGCGCAGGAGGTGTCGATTCGTCCCGACGAGGTCGCCTTCATCGACCCGGCGCGACGGGACGGACGCGGCCGGACGTTCTCGACCGCCGATCTGCAGCCGCCCTGGGACTGGGTCCGCGAGCTGTTGGCAGGGCGGGCGGTCGCGAAGGTCATGCCGGGCCTGGCGCACGATGCGGTCCCCGACGGGGTCGAGGCCGAGTGGGTCAGCGACGGCGGGGACCTGGTCGAGGCCTGCCTGTGGGGCGTGCCGTTCGCCGCAGCAGGCCGCCGCGCCACGGTGCTCCCGTCCGGGGCGGAGCTGGTCGCGACCGGGCGGCCCGCCGAGGTCGGCGACGTCGGGGCGTACCTGTACGAGCCCGACGACGCGGTCATCCGCGCCGGCCTGGTCGGCGAGCTCGCGGCCATGATCGACGGGCGGCTGCCCGATCCGCACATCGCCTACGTCAGCTCGGATGCGGCCGTGGAGACGCCGCTGGCCCGCGGGTTCCGGATCGTCCAGGAGCTGCCGTTCCGCGAGAAGCCGCTCAAGGCCGCCCTGCAGGCCCGGGGCGTCGGGACGCTGACGATCAAGAAGCGCGGCGTCGACATCGTCCCCGAGGAAGTGATCCGCAGGATGAAGCTCAAGGGCAGGAACGAGGCCATCGTGGTGATGACCCGCGTGCAGGGCCAGGGCCGCGCCTACCTGGTCGAGAGGCTCTAGCCATGCCCTGGACCAAAATTTGGCCTCTCAGCAACCGTTTCCCTGCTTCGCATCAACCAAAAGGGTTGATCGGCCGCCAAATCTTGGGGGGCTCGTGCGCATCGACCTGAACGCGGACCTCGGTGAGTCGTGGGAGCGGTGGCGCTCCGGCGAGGACGTCCGCCTGCTGGACGTCGTCACGTCCGCCAATGTGTGCTGCGGTGCATATGCCGGCGACGCCGAGCTCATGCGGGTCACCTGCGAGGCGGCGGTCTCGCGCGGCGTGGCGATCGGGGCACAGGTCGGCTACCCCGACCGGGACGGCTTCGGGCGGGTTTTCGTCGACCTGCCACCCGCAGCCCTGCGCCGCGAGGTCGTGCGCCAGGTGCGGCTGCTGGACGACATCGCGACGTCCGCCGGGGGTGCCGTCACGTACGTCAAGCCGCACGGCGCGCTCTACAACACGATCGTCCACCACGAGGAGCACGCCCGGGCCGTGGTCGACGCGATGCTCGACCTGGACGCCCCCCTGCCGCTGCTCGGCCTGCCCGGCTCGCGAGCGCTGGAGATCGCGGTCGACGCGGGCCTGTCGGTCGTCCACGAGGGCTTCGCCGACCGGGCCTACACCGCCGCAGGACGCCTGGTGCCGCGCAGCGAGCCGGGTGCCGTCCTGGACGATCCGTCCGCCGTCGCGGCCCAGGCCGTGCGGCTGCACCGCGACGTCGCCTCGATCTGCGTGCACAGCGACTCCCCCGGCGCGCTCGACCTGGCCCGCGCCGTCCGCATCGCGCTGGAGGGCGCGGGCGCCGAGGTCACGAGCGCCTGATGAGGATCCTGCCCTGCGGCGACCGGGCCGTGCTGATCGACTGCGCATCGCTCGACGAGGCACAGGGCTGGTTCGCCGCGCTCGAGAACCGCGCGGAGGTCGTGCTCGGCGCCCGGACGGTCCTCGTGCGCGGTGAGCCCGCCGAGGCGCGGGCGCTGATCGGCGGCACGCGGCCCGGGCCCTCCGCGGCCGACAGCGGCGCGACGGTCGAGATCCCGGTGACGTACGACGGGGACGATCTCGCCGACGTCGCATCGCTGACCGGCCTCACTCCCGACGAGGTCGTGGCCGCGCACACCGGGACCCCGTGGACCGTGGCCTTCACCGGCTTCGCCCCGGGTTTCAGCTATCTGGTCGGCGGCGACCCACGCCTGAACGTCCCGCGGCGCAGCTCGCCGCGCTCCAGCGTCCCGCCCGGTGCGGTCGGCCTGGCCGGTGAGTTCAGCGGCGTCTACCCGCGTCGCTCCCCCGGCGGCTGGCAGCTGATCGGCCGGACGTCATTGGCGATGTGGGACTCCGCGCGCGACCGTCCGGCGCTGCTGGTCGCCGGCTGCACGGTGCGGTTCGTGGTCGCATGACATTCGTCGTCGAGCACTCCGGGCACGGCAGCCTCCTGCAGGACCTCGGGCGCCCCGGCATGGGCCACCTGGGGGTCGGCGCATCGGGCGCCTTCGACCGCGGCGCGCTGCGCCAGGTCAACGCCCTGCTCGGCAACGACGTGGGTGCCGCGGCCGTCGAGACGTACGGCGGCCTCGTCCTGCGCGCCCAGGAGCCGCACGTCATCGCCGTGGCCGGCGCAGCCGGACCGGTCCTGATCGACGGGCGTCCCGTCACCTCCGGGCGCGCGACACCGGTCAGGGCCGGGCAGCGTCTGGTGATCGAGCCGCCGACGATCGGTCTGCGGACCTACCTCGGAGCCGCCGGCGGAATCGCCGCACCGCCGGAGCTCGGGTCCGCGTCGTCCGACACCCTCAGCGGGCTGGGACCCCCGCTGCTCGCCGCCGGGCAGATCCTGGCCACCGCGCCGTCCGGTCCCATGCCCTGGCTCGACGACGTCCCCGCCCTCGGCCGATCCGGCGACATCGTCCTGGACGTGGTGCTGGGCCCGCGCGACGACTGGTTCACCCCGGCCTCCGTACGACGGCTGCTGCAGGACGCCTGGCAGGTCTCCCCCACGTCCGACCGGGTCGGCGTCCGGCTCGAGGGCACCGCGCTGGAGCGGGTCGTGCACCACGAGCTGCCCAGTGAGCCGGTCGTGCGGGGCAGCATCCAGGTCTCGGCCGCGGGCCAGCCGATGATCTTCGGGCCCGATCACCCGGTCACCGGCGGGTACCCGGTGATCGCCGTGGTCACCGATCCGCACACCGACCGGCTCGCCCAGGCCCGCCCCGGCCAGGTGGTGCGGTTCAGCCGCGTCGGCTGAGCTCAGCAGCGGGTCGGCGCCGGCAGCCCGATGTCGACCGGCAGCTTGCCCTGGGCCCGTGCCTTGCCCATCAGGATCTTGACCAGGGCACGCATCGCCGGGACGTCCCGGCCGTACAGCGCGACCTTGGTGGGCGCCGAGCTGCGCGCGAGGCCGTACGGCGTGTCGGTGGACACCACCACCGCGGCGCTCGCGGCGGGCACGCCTGGTCCCAGCAGCGCGACCGACGTCCCGGACCCCAGCGGCAGACCGGCTTCCTGGGCGGCGACACGGAACGCGGCGACCGCCTCTGCCGAGCCGGACGGCATGACCGCGGTGATCTTCGGGACCGGGCACGGGTGGGCGACGACAGTAGCCGCGTGCAGGCTCAGCTGCTCGGACTGCTCTTCGTGGCTGCCCGGCTCGCCCGGGAGCTGCGGCGAGGCCTGCGAGTGCAGCAGGTACGCGATCGTCCGCGCTGCCGAGTCGCGGGCCTGCTGCTCGGGGATCTCGCCGGACTTCAGCGCCTTGAGCACGGCGTCGTACGCCTGCTCGTTGTCCGCCGGCATCAGGGCGAGGTCGCTGCCGGCCTTGATCGCCTCGACCGTGGCCTGGCCGCCGGGGTACCGCTGCATCACCGCGCCCATGCCCAAGGAGTCGCTGATGACCAGGCCGTCGTAGCCCAGGTTCTCGCGCAGGCCCGTCGTGATGACCTTGCGCGACATCGACGCCGGGACACCGGCCTCGATCGCGCGGACGTCCAGGTGCCCCGTCATGATGCCGGGCGCCGCGGCCGTGACCGCCGCCTCGAACGGCACGAGATCGTGCGTGCGCAGCCGTTGCTTGTCGCTCTCGAGACGCGGCAGGCCCTTGTGGCTGTCGGTGCTGACGTTGTGCCCCGGGAAGTGCTTGACCGCCGAGATCATGCCCGCCTCGGAGTAGCCCTTCACCGCGGCGACCACGGCCTTGGCGACCGTCTGCGCATCGGAGCCGGCCGAGCGGCTGCCGATGATGGGGTCGGCGGGCCCGATCGTGATGTCGCCGTCGGGGGCGAACACGGTGTTGTAGCCGGCCGCCCGCAGCTCGGCGCCGGATGCCTGCGCCGCCGCCGTGACGGTCGCCGCACCGGTGTCACCGTGGCCCGCGATGGCCGCGCCCGCCGACATGAACGTCGGGAACGTCGTCAGCGGATCGGTCAGGCGCGCGACCAGCCCACCCTCCTGGTCGATCGGCACCATGACCGGGAAGCCGCGGTCGCCGCCGGCCTCCTGCAGCTCCTGGTTGAACGCCTTGACCTCGGTCAGCGGGTCGTCGGTCGTGACGTCCAGGATCTGCTGGCCGGTCACCATGACCCCGGCGAAGTGCTTGTCGCGCACGAGCGCCAGCGACGACTCGTTGGAGAAGCTCCGGGCGACGATGAGCTGGCCGGCCAGGTCCTCCAGCGGCAGGGCGTCGGCCAGCACGGCGGCCTGCGTCCGCTCCGCCTTCGTCGGCCCCCAGCCGGTCGGGGCCTTCTTCGCCGGCGAGCTCGTCTCGGCGGCACCCGGCGCGGCCGCGGCGTCGTCGTTCGACTCCTGCCCGGTCCACCACACGGCGCCGCCGACGATCAGGGCGATGCCGACCACGATCGCGGCCAGGACCGGCAGCGGTCGGCGGAGCAGGGGCGTGCGGGAGCTCTCCACGGACTAGGCCGCCACGACCTGCGTCACGGGCATGCTGGAGTCGGCCGGCAGGTCCAGCGAGGACGGCGCGATGCCGCGCCGGACGACCTCCGCGCCCAGGGCCGCCACCATCGCGCCGTTGTCGGTGCACAGGCCGAGGCGCGGGATGCGGACCTTGATGCCCGCCTTGGCGGCGCGCTCCTGCGCGAAGTGGCGCAGCCGCGCGTTCGCCGCGACGCCACCGCCGATGATCAACGTGTCGACATCGTGCTCCAGGCACGCCGCGATGGTCTTCTTGGTCAGCACGTCGCACACGGCGTCCTGGAACGAGGCGGCGACGTCGGCGGTGTTGACCGGCCGACCCATCCGGTGCTCGTGCTGGACATGACGGGACACGGCGCTCTTGAGGCCCGAGAAGGAGAAGTCGTAACGGTGCTTGTCCATGTCGCGGCCCGTCGTGAGGCCCCTCGGGAACGCGATCGCGGTGGGGTCGCCGTCGCGGGCGACCCGGTCGATGTGCGGGCCGCCGGGATACGGCAGGTCGAGCAGACGGGCCACCTTGTCGAAGGCCTCCCCCGCCGCGTCGTCGATCGTCTGGCCGAGCATCGTGATGCCGGTGACGATGTCGTCGACCAGCAGCAGCTCGGTGTGCCCGCCACTGACCAGCAGCGCCGCGACCCGCTCGCCGAAGCGTCCGTGCTCGAGCTGGTCGACCGCGACGTGGGCGGCGAGGTGGTTGACCCCGTAGAGCGGCTTGTCGTGCGCCAGCGCCAGGGCCTTGGCGGCTGCGACGCCGACCAGCAGCGCGCCGGTCAGGCCGGGGCCGCTCGTGACGGCGATCGCGTCGACGTCCTGCACCCGGATGCCCGACTCGGCATACGCCTGCTCCAGGGTCGGGACCATCGCCTCGAGGTGCGCGCGGCTGGCGACCTCGGGGACGACGCCGCCGAAACGGACGTGCTGCTCCATGCTCGAGCTCAGTGCGTGCGCGAGCAGCTCGGCGCCGCGGACGATGCCGACACCCGTCTCGTCGCAGGACGACTCGATGCCCATCACCAGCGGTTCACTCACCCGCACATTGTGTCAGGCACCCGGGAACCGATCATGTTGCCACCGGGCTCCGGTGTGGCACTGTGGGCAGATGACGCGCACCGACGACATCCCTGACGCGTACGACGAGCGGTCGGTCCTGCTGCAGATGCTGCACTACACGCAGGACACCGCGGTCGCGAAGGTCAGCGGCCTCAGCGAGGAGCTGGCCCACCGGGCTCCCCTTCCCGAGTCGCCGCTGATGACCCCGGTCAACCTGCTCAACCACCTGCGGTGGGTCGAGCGCTCGTGGGTCAACGCCGATCTGTTCGGTGGCGAGGACGAGGCGCCGTGGACCGACGAGGACCCGGACGCCGAGTTCCGCCAGGGCGAGGACCTCACGGTCACCGAGGCGATCGAGCTGTACGAGCAGGAGGCCGCCCGCACGCGCGCCACCTTCGCCGAGGTCGAGCTCGACATGGTCCGCCGCGGTGGACGCGAGCAGCCCGTGACCGCGCGCTGGATCCTGCTGCACCTCATCGAGGAGACGGCCCGCCACAACGGACACCTCGACATCCTGCGCGAGCTGGCCGACGGCAGCACGGGCGACTGACCCGGGACGTCATCCCGGGCGGGGCGCCTGCGGCACGTGCGGGATGACGTTGGCGCGGCGGAGTCGCCGCCGGCTACTCCGCGATCGCGACCTGGGACTTGTCGAAGGCGACGTAGCCGGCGAAGTCCTGCCCGACCCGGTCGGCGGCGCCCGCCAGCGGCTCGGGGTACGACCACCCGCCGTCGGGAGCGACGTCCTCACCCGAACCGACGTTCCAGTACTGCGCGTCGCCCTTCCAGGGGCAGTGGTACTGGGTGGGGCTCTTCTCGAAGGCACCCTCGGCCAGGCTCGCCGGCGGGAAGTACCAGTTGCCCTCGATCTTCACGAGGTCCTCGGTGGGTGCCTCGGCGACGACGGTGGATCCGATGACTGCCTTCATGTGTGCCTCCTGGGTGGGGTTGATCCAGTCTGCACCCGCAGGACCCTCCGCGCCGGACGATCTGAACGCCCTGGCTCAGCTCCCGGTGCGCTCCGCGCGACGGGCCGCCCGGGCGGCGTACTCCTGCTCGTCGAGCTTCGCCGCCTCCTCGAGGGTCGGAGCGGTGCCGCCGTGCCGCGCCGGGGCCCACCACTGACCCACGGGGCTGAGCGGGTACTCCAGGATCGCGCGGTCCAGCAGATCGCTCATCGCTGCGCGCAGCCGCGCCGTCTCGGCGACGGGATCCTCCCCCGTGACGTCCAGGGGGGCACCGACGTGCAGGCCGATCGTCTTGCCGCGGCCCAGGAGGTCCGAGGGGTGGTCCTTGGTCTTGAGCAGCTGCGTGCCCCAGGTGACCATCGGGATCAGCGGGACGCCCGCCTCGGCGGCCATCCGCACGGCCCCGGTCTTGAGATCCTTGATCTCGAAGGAGCGGCTGATGGTCGCCTCGGGGAAGATGCCGACGATCTCACCGTCGCGTGCATAGCGGACCGCGTCGTCGTACGACTGCTGGCCGTTGGCGCGGTCGACGCTGATGTGGTGGAACGAGCGCATGATCGGCCCGGAGATCTTGTGGTCGAAGGCGTCCTTCTTGGCCATGAACCGCACCAGACGGTCGCTGGGCTGGGCGGCGAGGCCGTCGAAGATGAAGTCGACGTAGCTGATGTGGTTGGCCGCCAGGATGGCGCCGCCGGTGCGCGGGATGTGCTCGGTGCCGGACGTCTGGAACTTCATGCCGAGCACCTTGAACAGCGTCTTGGCGGTGATGATCGTGGCCGGGTACGTGTAGTCGCGCATGCGGTCAGGGTAGTGCACACGCGTGCACTCGGCTCCGTGGCCGAGTGCACGCACGGGCACTGATTCCGGGGTTCTGCGGTCAGTCCTGGTCGTCGACGATGTGGACAGCGGCCTCCTCGGCGCTGGCCGCGGCGCCGTCGATGCCCACGTCCTCGCCCACGAGGTCCTTCTCGGTGTCCTCGCCGATGCCGCCGTCGGGGTCGACCAGGCGTCCGGCGCGCACGGAGCCGACCTCGCCGTCGTCGAGGTTCTCCGGCTCGGGCGCGTACGGATCGGGCTCGGGCTCCTCCTGGCGCAGGCGCTCCTCGAGGCTCTCGCCCTCCAGCTGCTCCTCGGCCGTCGTGCCGAATCCCTCGCCGCGGTACTTCTCCGGCGGCGAGTATCCCTGGTCCATGACCTCGTCGGGATCGTCGAAGATCGCGTCCTGGTCGGGACCGATCCCGTCCGTCGGGAGGGTTTCTGCCGTGTCGGGGGTCTCAGGTACTTCGGTCATGCATCCAGCCTTCCACGGTCCGGCAATGCGGCAACCGGTCAGCGCCACTCCTGGATCGTGATCTGCATGACGCGCGCGTCGACGCCGCCGGCGTAGTAGCCGCGGCGGGTGCTGATGGTGTCGAAGCCGTGTGCCTCGTACAGCCCGATGGCCGCGGTGTTGTCGGCAGCGACCTCCAGGAGCATCCGATCCGCACCGAGGTCGCGGGCCCGGTCCACCAGGTCGGTCAGCAGCTCCCTGGCCAGACCACGTCCCCGGAACTGCGGCAGCACCGCGATGCGGTCCAGGTCGGCGACGTCCCCCGCCAACGAGATCGCGCCGTAGCCTGCGACGTCATCGCTGACCAGCACGATGTGCCGGTCGCTGGCGATCTCGTCGGCCACCAGCCGCTCGCTCCAGGCCGAGGCTCCGAAGCAGGCCTGCTCGATCGCGACGATCGCCGCGACGTCGTCCGCGTCAGCCGGCCGGCTCATGCGCGCTTGACGGCGACCTGCGGGACGGCATCGGGGCGACGCAGGTACAACGGCTCCAACGGCAGCCGGGCCGCTCGTCCCGACACCACGAGCTCGGCCAGGGCAGCGGCGCGCGGGCTGGCCGCGCCGGCGGCGCGCAGGACACCGTCGTAGAGCTGGGCGCCCTGGCCGTAGGCCGGCAGATCAGGATGCTGCGCCGCCAGGTCGGCGGGCTTGAGGACGTGCGGTCCGTCGAGGCGGACGTGCCCACCCCCGTACCGGGCCCAGTAGACCTCCTTGCGGCGGGCGTCCGTCGCCACCAGGAACTCGCCCTCGACCTGCACGTCGGCCGCGACGATGTCCAGCGAGCACACGCCGTGCGTCACCAGTCCCAGCGTCGAGCCGAGCGTCAGGGCAGTGACGACGCCGACGCGCAGCCCCGTGAAGGGTCCCGGCCCGACGCCGACGGCGACATCGGTGAGATCGCCCATCGCCGCACCGGCCTGCGCCATGGCCTCGCGGATCGCTGGCGCGAGCAGCTCGCCGTGTGCCATCGCGCCCTCGCCGGACGCCTCGCCGACCACCCGCTGGCCGTCGTGGACGGCGACCGTGATGACCGGAGTGGCAGTGTCGAACGCAAGCAGCAGCACACCCGCCACCCTAACGCTGACGCGTGGGTTACGACCCGTGAGGCGTGGGTTACGCACGCCGACGCGTGGGTTACGCACGCTGAGGCGTGGCTTTCGCACGCCCGCGCGTGGGTTGTCACTGACAACAACCCACGCGTCACGGTTCACAACCCACGCGTCACGGTTCACAACCCACGCCTCACGGTTCACAACCCACGCGTCAGCGTTTGGGGGGGTGGGGTCAGGCGAGCAGGGTGGAGCGCAGGGGCACGCCGACCCAGCGGGGGCCGTGCGGCTTGATGGTGACGACCCGCGCCTCGAACTCCTCGGGGACGTCCCCGTCGTGGGGGGTGCCCAGGGGATCGATCGGACGGGGGCCGCGCACCTCGATCTTGACGTGCAGCCAGCTGTCGGTGAGCTGCTCGGCCATGCCGTCACCCCACTCGACGACCGTCACGGCCAGGTCGGTGGTCGAGTCGAGGTCGAGGTCGTCGATCTCGCTCAGGTCACCCAGGCGATACGCATCGACGTGCACCAACGGCGGCCCGCCGACCAGGGACGGATGCGTGCGCGCCAGCACGAACGTCGGCGACGTGACGGGCCCACGGACGCCGAGCGCCTCGCCGAGCCCTTGGGTGAACGTCGTCTTGCCGGCGCCCAGGTCGCCGGACAGGACCAGGAGATCGCCGGCGTGCAGCAACGGCGCCAGCCTCGCCGCGAGCCCCTGCATCTCCTCGGGCGTGGGCACCTCACGCGCCAGCCACAACGTCTTGCCGAACTCGATGAACGGCCCCTGCCGGCCGACCGGCTCGTACAGCCGTCGCGACCAGAACTTCACCGTCTCCGGCAGCTCCTCGCGGACGTTGAGCCAGATGCCGTCCTTGCCGCGCTCCTCGGCGGTGTCCTCGGCGACACCGACCATCGCCGACGCGACACCGCGCGCCTGGATGTCGGGGTCGACGCAGACCCGTCGCAGGCCGAGCTGGCCTGGCCGCGACTCGTCGAACAGCAGCGCACCCATCGGCAGCCCACGGCGCTCGACCAGCAGGCCACCGGCGGTCCGCAGGGTCTCCGCGACGGACTCGACCGTCTCGTCCAGTGCCGTCGTCGGTGGATCGAGGACCGGCCGCGCGCCGAATGAACGATGGATGATGTCCACGATCACCCCAGCGTGCTCGGGCCGCGCGTCGATGACGTTGAGGGCGTTGCTGGGGCTCACATGTCCTCCCGCACATCGGCCAGGACGTCCTCGATGGCCTGGGTCACGGCCTCGTGGTCCTCGAACATCAGCATGTGACCGACATCGGGCAGGACCACGAGCTTGGCGTCCGGGATCAGGTCGGCCAGCCGCCTGCTGTGCCTGACCGGCGTCAGCAGATCAGCGGTGCCCCCCACGACGGTGGTGCGGGCGCGGCCCAGCGCCGCGAGTCCCGCCTCGAGGTCGAGGTCGACGAAGTTGGGGTAGAAGTCGACCAGCACGTGCGTGGGCGCCTGCAGGATCATCTCGTTGGCCATGTCGGCGTGACGCTCGGCGGCTGCCGGCCCCAGGCCCCACCGACGGATGACCGAGTAGCTGTTGAATCGGCGTCCCCAGTCCAGCACCGGGGCGCCCGTGCGCAGCATCGGCACGAGGTATCGAAGGGCGGGACTGGTGCGCATCAGCTGCCCGGAGCTGGTGCCCAGCAGCACGACACCCTTGATGCGCCGCCCGAACAGCTCGGGGTGGGTCCGGGCCAGCTGCATGATCGTCATGCCGCCCATCGAGTGGCCGACCAGCACGATGGGGCCGCGCGGCACCAGCTGGTCGATGACGGTCAGCACGTCGTCCGCCAGATCGGCGAGCGTCGACCGCGTCACCGAGGCCCGGCCGGACCGTCCGTGGGACCGCGAGTCGAGGAAGACCATCCGCACCTGCCCCCGCAGCGCGAGCCGCTGGTAGTGCCAGATGTCGATGTTCTCGACCCAGCCGTGCAGGAAGACGATGGTGGGCGTCTTGCGGTCGGCCTCGTCGACCTCGACGTGCAGCGGCACCCCGTCGCTCGCGACGACCGTGAGGCCGTCGCTGCGGACGGTGCCGAACTCGACGTCCTCACCGCGCCGGCGCCGGCGCCTCGTGCGCTGGCGGCCGTTCAGCAGGGTCGCGGCGGCACCGGCCACCACGAAGGCCCCGGCCGTCCCGGCGAGCTTGACGGTCTTGCTCATGAGTTCTCACCCTTGTAGGTCCGCACGGTGCGGCCACCCAGCCGGGTGACCACCTCGTAGGCGATCGTTCCCGATGCCGCTGCCCAGTCTTCCGCAGTCGGCTCACCGTCATGACCCGGGCCGAACAGCGTTGCGATGTCACCCGGCTCGGCGGGACGATCGCCCAGGTCGACGACCAGCTGGTCCATGCAGACCCGTCCCGCGATCGGCGCGCGGGCGCCGCCGACCTGCACCTCGGCCCGGTTCGACGCCGAGATCGCGATGCCATCGCCATATCCCATCGGCACCAGGCCCAGCGTGGTCTCGCGCTCGGCCGTCCAGGTCTGCCCGTAGGACACCTTCGCCCCGGCGGGGACGCGCTTGACCTGCGCCAGCCGCGTCCGCAACGTCATGACGGGGGTCAGCCGGGTGGAGTACGTCATGCCCGAATCGGGGCGGATGCCATAGGCCGCGATGCCGATGCGGACCAGGTCGAAGTGCGCGGACGGCCGGACGAGCGTGGCTGCGGAGTTGCTGATGTGGCGGATCCCGTGCTCGAGACCTGCCGCCACCATCTGGTCGACGGCGGCGCGAAACACCGCCTCCTGGGAGTCATTGGCCGGGTGGTCGGGATCGTCCGCGCACGCGAAGTGCGACCAGACGCCGGTGATGTCGACGCGTCCGGCCGCGCGGGCCGACGACGCAGCCTCCACCAGCGCGGTCCACTCCTTGCCACGCGCACCATTGCGCGACAATCCCGTGTCGACCTTGAGCTGGACCCTCGGCCGTGACGGCGCGACGGCGATGATCTCCTCGAGCTGCGCGACCGACGAGGCCGTGACCTCGACATCGGCCTCGACCGCTGCGGCGAACGCGGCACCCGGGCTGGCCAGCCAGCACATCAGCGGGCCGCGGTCGCCCGCAGCACGCAGGGCGAGCGCCTCCTCGATCGTCGCGACGCCCAGCCACGACGACCCCGAGGCGCGCGCGGCTCGGGCCATCGGCACCATCCCGTGGCCGTACGCATTGGCCTTGACGACCGTCATGACCATCGACGACGGGGCGCACGCGGCGAGCGCCGCGATGTTCGCGCCGAAGGCATCGAGGTCGATGACGGCCTCGATCTGCGGATCGTGGGACATGTTCAGCTTCTCCAGTCGCGGACGTCGTCGAGGTGGCCGTCGTGGAAGGCGGCCACCGTGCCGGGCAGCGCCGCGGCGACGGCCGATGCCGTGACGGGACCGCCCCGGTTGGCGCGGATGCTCGCAGCGCCGTGCAGGAAGGCGGCCAGCGAGCCGGCGTCGTGCGGATCCGCGCCGGAGGCGAGCAGCGAACCGGCCAGCCCGGCCAGGACATCACCTGAGCCGGCGGTGCCGAGCCACGGCGAACCGGTCAGGTTCACCCGGGTCACCCGGCCGGGGGTGGCGATCAGCGTGCGCGCCCCCTTGAGCAGCACCGTGACCCCCCACCGTCGCGCCGCCTCGGTGACATGGCCCAGCGGATCGGCCTCGACCGTCTCACGCTGCACCCCCAGCATCTGGGCCAGCTCGCCGGCGTGCGGCGTCAGCAGCGCCGGGACGTCGAAGGAGTCGGGCACGTGCTGCAGGGCGCTCGCGTCGACCACGACCGGCACACCGTCGTCCAGCGCTGCGGCCAGCTGCGCCGCGGCGTCGTCGCCGCCGCCCGGGCCCACGACCCAGGCCTGCACGCGTCCGCGGCCGGCGACGACCTCGGGTGCCCGGTCGACCACTCGCCGGGCCAGCTCGGCCTCCCCCACGAAGCGCACCATGCCGGCCATGCCCGCCTGGGCGCCGGCGACGCACAGGTGCGCAGCACCGGCGTACTGCGTGGAGCCGGCGGCGATGCCGAGGACGCCACGGGAGTACTTGTGGCTGGTGGGGGCGCGCAGCCAGTCGAAGATCTCGGCCAGCAGGTGGCCGTCGGACGCCTCGATCGCCTCGATGTGCGGCGCCGGCAGGTGCGGGGCGAGGCCGATGTCGACGAGGTCGGGGATCGCCGCCGCGCCACGACCGGCCGCCCCGGCCGCCGGTCCGACCAGCAGGGCCGTCTTGTAGGTCCCGAACGTCACGGTCGCATCGGCGGTCACGTGGGTGGAGGGCAACGTCGCGCCGTCCACGTCGACGCCGGACGGCACGTCCACCGCCACGGTCCGCGGGCCGGTGGCGGCGATCCACTCGACCCACTCGGCGGCCCGTCCGGTCAGCCCGGGGCGGGCGCCGATGCCGAACACGGCATCCAGGCAGTGGCGCTGCTGCCCCGGACGCTCGACGACCTGCGCGCCGGCCGCCAGGGCGGCAGCGAGCCCGTCCGCGTGGACCGTGGACGGATCCAGCAGACACAGGTCGACCCGCACACCGCGGTCGAGCAGGTGCACCGCCGCGTACAGCGCGTCCCCGCCGTTGTTGCCCGGTCCGATCAGCGCCAGCAGCACCTCACCGGCCGGGATGTCGTCGAGCGCATCGGCCAGCCCTCGGGCGGCCCGGCGCATGAGCTCTCCATCGGGGAGACCGGCGGCCAGGGCCTGCTCGGCCGTGCGGATGTCGTCGACGGCGTGCGCGGTCAGCACTCGGCCACCACGAAAGCCGTCGCGACGGACACGTCGTGCGAGATCGACAGGTGCGCGGTGACGACACCCAGCTCGGCGCACCGGTCGAACGCTGCTCCGTGCAGGTGGAACTCGGGCGCTCCCTGCGGGGTGGCGATGATCTCGATGTCCTGCCACGACATGCCGGCCGGCGCGCGCAGCGCCTTGACGAACGCCTCCTTGGCCGCGAAGCGTCCGGCCAGTGACTCCACCGCGAGATCGGCCTCGGCCGGGGTGAACAGGCGGGTCCGAAGGCTCGGGGTGCGTTCCAGCGAGGTCGTGAACCGGGCGAGGTCCACGACATCGACGCCGATGCCCAGAATCGCCACGACTACTCGACCGTGACCGACTTGGCCAGGTTGCGGGGCTGGTCGACGTCGTGGCCCAGCTGGCTGGCCAGCTCGCACGCGAAGATCTGCAGCGGGACCGTGGCCACGAGCGGCTGCAGCAGCGTCGGCACCTTGGGCAGTCGGATCAGGTGGTCGGCGAACGGGACGACGTCCATGTCGCCGTCCTCGGCGAGCACGATCGTGCGGGCACCGCGGGCACGGATCTCCTGGATGTTGCTGACGATCTTCTCCTGGAGCTGGTCCCGCGCCTTGGGTGGCACCACGATGAAGACCGGCACGCCTTCCTCGATCAGTGCGATCGGCCCGTGCTTGAGCTCGCCGGCGGCGAATCCCTCCGCGTGGATGTAGGCCAGCTCCTTGAGCTTGAGCGCGCCCTCCAGCGCCACCGGATAACCGACGTGGCGGCCCAGGAACAGGATCGACCGCGATCCGGCCAGCTGGGCGGCGAGCTTGCGCACCTGGTCGCCCTCGTCAAGCATCCGCTGGATGCCGGCGGGGGTCTTCTCGAGCTCCGCGATGAGGCTGGCGATCTCGTCGCCGTACTTCACGCCCTTGACCTGGGCCATGTACAGCGCCAGGAGGTAGCAGGCCACGACCTGCGCGAGGAACCCCTTGGTCGAGGCGACCGCGACCTCGGGTCCGGCGTGCGTGTAGATGACCGCATCGGACTCGCGCGGGATGGTCGAGCCGTTGGTGTTGCAGATCGACAGCACCCGGGCGCGCTGCTGGCGGGCGTACCGGATGGCCATCAGCGTGTCCATCGTCTCGCCGGACTGGCTGATCGTGACGACCAGCGTGCTGCGGTCCAGGATCGGGTCCCGGTAGCGGAACTCCGATGCCAGCTCGACCTCGCAGTGGATGCGGGTCCAGTGCTCGATCGCGTACTTGGCGGTCATGCCGGCGTAGTAGGAGGTGCCAGCGGCAACGATGATGACCTTGTCGACATCGCGCAGCTCATCGTCGGACAGGCGCATCTCGTCCAGCTGCAGGTGCCCGTCGATCGAGTGGCGACCCAGCAACGTGTCGGCCACGGCCCGCGGCTGCTCGGCGATCTCCTTGAGCATGAACCACTCGTAGCCGCCCTTCTCGGCCGCCGAGACGTCCCAGTCGACGTGGTACTCGTTGGTGTCGGCGGGCTGGCCGAAGAAGTCCGTGACGACGATCTCGTCGGGGGTGATGGTGACGACCTGGTCCTGGCCGAGCTCGACCGCATTGCGCGTGTACTCGATGAACGCCGCGACGTCCGAGCCGAGGAAGTTCTCGCCGTCGCCTCGTCCCACCACGAGCGGGGAGTTGCGCCGAGCGCCGACGACCACATCGGGCTGGGCGGCATCGCAGATCACCAGCGTGAACGCGCCCTCGAGCCGGCGGCACACGGCGCGCACGGCGTCGGACAGGTCGGGCGTGCGCTCGAGCTCGTCGTGCAGCAGATGGGCGACGACCTCGGTGTCGGTCTCAGACAGGAGCTCGTGCCCGGACGCCTCGAGCTCGGCGCGCAGGGAGGCGAAGTTCTCGATGATCCCGTTGTGCACGACGGCCACCCGGCTGGCGGCGTCGAGGTGGGGGTGGGCGTTGACGTCGTTGGGTGCGCCGTGCGTCGCCCAGCGGGTGTGGCCGATGCCGGTGTGGGAGAGCGGCAGCGGGTGGATCGCCAGCTCGGCGTCCAGGTTCTTCAGCTTGCCGGCCTTCTTGGCCGACAGGATCGTCCCGTCACCGACGAGCGCCACGCCCCCGGAGTCGTATCCGCGGTACTCGAGCCGGCGGAGGCCCCCCATGACGACGTCGAGGGCGGACCGCTGACCGACGTATCCGACAATTCCACACATGCGTCCAGAGTAGCGGCGTGACTGGCGACACTCGTGGACGCGGACACTCTTCCGGGCCCAGTTGCACCACGCGGACGGCCGTGACGTGACAATGGGGACATGTCGCGCGAGCACTCCCCTTATGTCGAGCTCGAGCGGTCCGCGTGGGCCAAGCTCGCCGGCGATGCGCCGCAGCCGTTGCGGCCGGCCGAGGTCGAGCGGGTCCGCGGCATCGGCGACGAGCTGGACCTCGAGGAGGTCCGCCAGGTCTACCTGCCCATGACCCAGCTGATCAGCATGCGGGTCCGGTTGGCCGCGGCGCTGTACGAGGCCACCGAGGAGTTCCTGCACGCGCCCCAGTCACGGCGCACCCCCTTCGTGATCGGCATCGCCGGCTCGGTCGCCGTCGGCAAGTCGACCACCGCGCGGCTGCTGCGCGAGCTGCTGGCCCAGTCGCCCGACCACCCGGTCGTCGAGCTGGTCACGACCGACGGGTTCTTGTTCCCCAACGCTGAGCTCGAGCGGCGCGGGCTGCTGGACCGCAAGGGCTTTCCCGAGTCGTACGACCGCAAGGCCCTGCTGCGCTTCGTGATGGAGGTCAAGTCCGGCGTCGAGGTCGTGACGGCGCCGGTCTACTCCCACCTCACCTACGACCGCACCGATGAGGTCGTCACCATCAAGGAGCCCGACATCGTGATCGTCGAGGGGCTCAACGTCCTCGCGCCGGCCCGTCCGCGCGGCGACGGGTCGCCGGGACTGGCGGTCAGCGACTTCTTCGACTTCTCGATCTACGTCGACGCGTCCGGCAAGGATCTGCGCCGCTGGTACATCGACCGGTTCCTCGCGCTGCGCAGGACGGCCTTCGCCGACCCGCACTCATACTTCCACCGGTACAGCGCATTCACCGACGAGCAGGCGATCGCGCGCGCGAGCGAGCTGTGGGACACGATCAACTGGCCCAACCTCAAGGAGAACATCGCGACGACCCGCGGACGCGCCTCCCTGGTGCTGCGCAAGGGGCCCGACCACACCGTCGAGTGGGTGCGGCTCCGCAAGATCTGAGCGCGGCGCGTTCCCGCGAGTGGCGCAGTTTGGGCATTTTGAGACGGCGATTCTCGACGGAATGCGCCACTCGGGGGTGCTTTTGCGCCACTGGTCAGATGGGCAGGATGTACTCGCCGGCCCACGCCGTCTGCCGGAACCCGAGCTTCTCGTTGACCGCGATCATGTGCGTGTTGGTCGCCGCGTTGTAGGTCGTGACGCGGCGCCGGCCCGCCAGGAGGTCGCCCGAGACCTGCATCGCGCGGATCTTCAGCGCCAGTCCGAGACCGTGCCCGCGGTCTGCCGGACGCACGAGGGTGTCCCACTGATAGACCTCCGTGCCATCAGCAGGGAAGGCCAGCTGCGTGTGTCCGGCGAGCTCGTTGTCGGGAGCGCGGGCGACAACGATCTGCATCTGGCGACCGACGCGCACCAGGTCCGCCTCGTCCTTGCGGACGCGCGCAACGTCCCAGTGCTCGTTCTCGAGCCCCGCGTCGCCGCTGGGCGCCTCCGAGTTCATGATCCGGCGCAGGTCGGCGTACTCGTCCACCCACTCATCGGGGCACGGACCACGCCAGGTCTCCAACGTGTAGCCGGGCGCGACCGCCAGGGGCGGCAGGTCGGCCGGTAGCCGCAACTCGCGGACGGCATCCATGAAGTCCAGCTCGAACCCCCTGGCCTCGGCGAACCAGCGTCCGGCGTCGCCATCGGCGTCCACGGCCCAGACGGGCATCGCGAAGGCCTTCGTACGGCCGTGCGCCCGCGCGATGCCCACCAGCTCGTCGAGCATTCGCGAGCCGATGGCTTCCCGACGGCGCTCCGGCACGGTGAACACATCGACGAACGCGACGTCCGTGTTGTCCTGCAGCGGCAGGGTGACCCACCCGCCGCCGATCGCGAGGCCGTCGCCGTCCCGGGCCACCACGGCGACCTTCGTCCCGTACGCGTCGTCGGTCAGGTTGACCCGCTTCTCGATCGCCAGCCAGCGATCGTCGAAGGGCCGCGTGAGCGACCGCCCGTAGACGTCGTAGAGCTCGTCGAAGCTGCTCTGATCGGCCACGTTGACGACGGTGATGGTCATGACCTCCACCCTAGGCACCCCGAGTGGCGCAGATCGCACCCCGAGTGGCGCACTCTGCGACGACACGCCGTCTCAGAAAGTCCGATCTGCGCCACTCGCGGTTCGGGCGGGGCGGTCAGCTGCGGAGGGTGCGGGCCACCACGTCCGCGAGGTGCTCGGCCACCTCGGTGGCCTCCTCGTGCGTCGCGGCCTCGACCATGACGCGCACCAGCGGCTCGGTGCCCGATGGGCGCAGCAGCACCCGGCCGGAGTCGCCGAGCCGGGAGGTGGCGATCGCGACCTCTCCCTGCAGCGTCGGGTCGGTGTGGGCGCGCCGCTTGTCGACACCGGGCACGTTGACCAACACCTGTGGCAGGCGCGTCATGACCGCGGCGAGCTCGGACAGCGTCGACCCGGACTCGCGCAGACGCGCGGCCAGGTGCGCGGCGGTGAGCACGCCGTCGCCGGTCGTGGCGTAGTCGCCCATGATGACGTGGCCGGACTGCTCGCCGCCCATGTTGAAGCCGCCCGCCCGCATCGCCTCCAGGACGTAGCGGTCCCCCACGGCGGTCTGGATCACCGAGATGCCCGCCGCCTGGAGCGCGTGCACGAAGCCCAGGTTGCTCATCACCGTCGCGACGACGGTGTCATCGGTCAGCCGCCCGGCGTCCCGGGCTGCGAGCGCCAGGATCGCCAGGATGTGGTCGCCGTCGACGACGGCGCCGGACTCGTCGACGGCCAGGCAGCGATCGGCGTCACCGTCGAAGGCGAAGCCCGCATCGGCTCTGTGCAGGACGACGGCCTTCTGCAGGTCGTCCAGGTGGGTCGAGCCGCAGTTGTGGTTGATGTTGAGCCCGTCGGGCTCGGCGTGGATCGCGATCACCGTGGCACCGAGCTGCTCGAACACCTGCGGACCGACCTTGAAGGCCGCGCCGTTGGCGCAGTCCAGGACGATCTTCAGGCCGTCCAGGCGGCACGGTGTGGACTTCACCAGGTGGTCGACGTAGGCGGCGACGCCAGGCTGGCTGTCGCCGATGCGGCCCACATCTGCACCCACCGGGCGCTCCCACGGCTCCTCGAGGCGCTGCTCGATCAGCAGCTCGAGATCGTCGTCGAGCTTCAGACCGCCGCGGGCCAAGAACTTGATGCCGTTGTCGGGCATCGGGTTGTGGCTCGCGGAGATCATGACGCCCATGTCGGCCGCGAGGTGCGAGGTCAGGAATGCCGCACCCGGTGTCGGGACCACGCCCAGGCGGTGCACGTCGACCCCGGCAGACGCAAGACCCGCGACCACCGCGGCCTCCAGAAACTCTCCGGAGGCGCGGGGATCGCGGGCCACGACTGCTGTGGGACGCTGGTCGGCGAATGCACCGACCTCGCCCAGGATGTGGGCCGCGGCGACCGCGAGGTCGACGGCGAGCTCGGCGGTCAGATCACGATTCGCGACTCCGCGAACGCCATCGGTGCCAAAGATCCGGCCCACGAACGATCAGCGCTTGCTGTACTGCGGCGCCTTACGTGCCTTCTTGAGACCAGCCTTCTTGCGCTCCTTGATGCGCGAGTCGCGCGTCAGGAGTCCGGCCTTCTTCAGGACCGGGCGGTTGGCCTCTTCGTCGATCTGGTTCAGCGAGCGGGCCACGCCCAGGCGCAGCGCGCCGGCCTGGCCGGTCATGCCGCCACCGGTGACGCGAGCGATGACGTCGAAACGGTCCTGCAGACCGGTCTCGGCGAACGCCTCCTTGGCAATCTGCTGGTGCAGCTTGTTGGGGAGGTACTCCTCCAGCGGCTTGCCGTTGACGGTCCACACGCCGGTGCCGGGCACGATGCGGACTCGGGCGATGGCCTCCTTGCGGCGGCCGGTCGCAGCACCCGGAGCGATGGTCGCCGGCTTGCTGGAGGTCTCGGACGAACCAGCCGTCTCGGAGGTGTATGCAACACCCTCCGTGTTGGTCTGGAACTCGGTCTCTTCGGTGGTGGCGGTCTCAGCCATGAATGCGCTTGCCTTCTTTACGGGGGAGAGGGACTACTGGGAGATCTGCGTGATCTCGAAGGGCTGGGGCTTCTGAGCGGTGTGCGGGTGCTCGGGGCCCGAGTACACCTTGAGCTTGGTGATCAGCTGATCGCCCAGACGGTTCTTGGGAAGCATGCCGCGCACCGACTTCTCGATCGCCTTGCGGGCGTCCTTGTCGAGCAGGTCACCGTAGGCGATGGACTTGAGTCCACCCGGGTAACCGCTGTGGCGGTAGGCGAGCTTGTCGCGGCGCTTGTTGCCGGACAGGGCCACCTTCTCGGCGTTGACGATGATGACGAAGTCGCCGCCGTCCACGTGAGGTGCATAGGTCGGCTTGTGCTTCCCGCGAAGGAGCGTCGCAGCCTGGACGGCGAGACGGCCCAGGACGATGTCCTCGGCGTCGATGACGTGCCACTGACGGGTGATGTCAGACGGCTTGGGGCTGAACGTGCGCACGGCGTGACCTTCTCGTTCTTGATGGGTACGGTTCTGAAAGATCCAACTCTGGTGGTCGGTGCCCAGGCATAGCCACGGGCAACAACGACACACTAGGTTAACCGGCACCGGCATCGAAGGTCAAAACGAGGGGTCATCCGACCCCCGGCCAGCGGTGAGGCGTGCCTCACGTCTAGGTTGAGTACCGGATCGGCACCATCACAGCCGCGCCCTTTTGCCACGTCACAGGAGACCCATCGTGACCGAGAACCACACGCTGACAGTTCGCGACAACCGTACGGGCGAGGAGTACGAGCTCCCGATCACCGACGGCACGATTCGCGCCGGAGACCTCGGCAAGATCGGAAAGACCGAGGACGAGCCCGGTCTGGCGGTCTATGACCCCGGCTTCACCAACACCGCGTCCACCCGGAGCTCCGTCACCTTCATCGACGGTGACAAGGGAATCCTGGAGTACCGCGGCTACCCCATCGAGCAGCTGGCCGAGAAGTCCACGTTCCTCGAGGTCGCCTACCTGCTGATCCACGGCGAGCTGCCCACCAAGGAGCAGCACGACCAGTGGGTGCACGAGATCACGTTCCACACGTTCGTGCACGAGAACGTCAAGTCGCTGATGCAGGGCTTCCGCTACGACGCACACCCCATGGGCATGCTGCTGTCGAGCGTGGGTGCGCTGTCGACGTTCTACCCGGAGGCGCGCAACATCTCCGATCCGGCGGTCCGCCACGAGCAGGTCGTGCGCATGATCGCCAAGATGCCGACGCTCGGCGCCTGGTCGTTCCGCCACGCCCAGGGCAAGCCGTACGTCTACCCCGACAACGACCTGTCGTACACCGAGAACTTCCTCTCGATGCTGTTCAAGATGTCCGAGCCCAAGTACGACCCGGACCCGCGCCTGGCCAAGGCCCTGGACGTCCTGCTGATCCTGCACGCCGATCACGAGCAGAACTGCTCGACCAATGCGGTGCGCTCGGTCGGCTCCAGCCAGGTCGACCCGTACTCCGCGGTCAGCGCCGGCATCGCCGCCCTCTACGGCCCGCTGCACGGCGGCGCCAACGAAGCGGTGCTGAAGATGCTCAAGCGCATCGGCAGCAAGGAGAACATCCCGGCGTTCATCGAGGGCGTCAAGAACGGCGACGAGAAGCTCATGGGCTTCGGTCACCGCGTCTACAAGAACTACGACCCGCGCGCCACGATCATCAAGAAGGCCTGCGACGACGTCTTCGAGGTCACGGGTGTCAACCCGCTGCTCGAGATCGCGCAGGAGCTGGAGAAGATCGCGCTCGAGGACGAGTACTTCGTCAAGCGCAAGCTCTACCCCAACGTGGACTTCTACTCGGGCCTGATCTACGAGGCGCTGCAGTTCCCGCCGGAGATGTTCACGGTGCTGTTCGCGATCGGCCGCACGCCCGGCTGGCTCGCACAGTGGTCGGAGCTGGTGGACGACAAGGAGCAGAAGATCGCTCGCCCCAAGCAGATCTACACCGGTGACCGCCGGCTGGAGTTCGTGCCCGCCGCGGAGCGCTGGGCCAACGAGTCCTAGGCCACACCGCCCGACCGAGCCCCTGACCCACCGGGTCAGGGGCTTTGTCGTCGCTCCGAGTGGCGCAAACCTGGCTGCGAGTGGCGCAGATCCGGACGACCCGCCGTCTCAGAACCTCACTTGTGCACCACTCGCGCGACCGCAAGCGGGAGGCGGCCCCAGCGGGCCCGTTGTGGCTAGTCGGGGCAGGAGTCCTGGTAGGTCAGGATGCGGACGGGGTCGCTGTAGGCGAAGCGGTAGGAGCCAGTCGTGGGCATCCGGACCTTGTAGGAGCGGTCGACGATGGTCGTGGGCCGGTCGATGAACGTGAACCGGCCGGAGGAGCGCACCCGCGCGTACCCCTCGATCTGCCACCTGCCGCCATCGAGCCGCTTGTAGACCCTGACCTGCTTGCCGGGTCGGACCGGCGACACCGTCCCGGTCAGCCGCAGCAGGTCGCCGGTGGGGCGGCCCTCGCAGGTCAGGACGGGGAAGGTCGGCCACGGCTTGGCCTTGAGGGTCACGGTGAACCGTTTCGCGGCCGCGTCCGCAGCACCGGGCAGCGCGATCAGGAGAGAAGCGGTCATCACGGCCACCAGGAATCTACGCATCACGGGCCACCTTCGTCGATCAGCACACCGTAGACCCGCACGTCCCTCCTGTCACGAAGGTGACACAGCGATAGCGTGGGCTCGTGCGGCTGCGACTCGATCTCTCCTACGACGGCACGAACTTTCGCGGCTGGGCGACCCAACCGGGCCTGCGGACCGTCCAGGGCGAGGTGGAGTCGGCGCTCGGCACGATCCTGCGCCTCGACCCAGCGCCCCAGCTGACCTGCGCCGGACGCACCGACGCCGGCGTCCACGCGCGCGGTCAGGTCGCGCACGTGGATCTGGACGGGGTCGACCCGGATGCGCTCCAGCGCCGCCTACGGCGCCTCCTGCCCGATGACATCGCCCTGCGGGCGCTGACGGTCGCCCCGGAGGGCTTCGACGCCCGGTTCGCCGCGCTCGAGCGGCGGTACGTCTACCGGATCTGCGACGCCCCGCCCGGCCCGGACCCCCTCGCGCGGCACGCCGTGGTCCGGTGGCGCCACCGGCTGGACGTGGACGCCATGAATGCGGCTGCGACCCACCTGCTGGGCGAGCACGACTTCGCCGCGTTCTGCAAGAAGCGCGAGGGCGCCACCACGATCCGCACCCTGCTGGAGCTGCGGGCCGAGCGGACCGGCGACCTGATCGAGACGACCGTCCGCGCCGATGCGTTCTGCCACTCCATGGTGCGCGCCCTGATGGGGGCCCTGGTGGCGGTCGGCGAGGGTCGCTTCCCGGCCGACTGGTCCGGTGAGGTCCTGGCCGCGGCCGCCCGTGACACCCGGGTCAGGGTCATGCCGGCCCACGGGCTCGTCCTGGAGGAGGTCGTCTACCCCGACGACTCCGGGCTGGCCGCCCGCGCGCTGCAGTCGCGGCGCAGGAGGGATGCCTGAGCGGTCTGCTCGATGGCACACTGACCCGATGACTGTCACCTGGGACGATGTCGTGGCCATGGCCACCGGGCTGCCCGAGGTCGCCGAGGCGACGACGTGGGGCACCCCGTCGCTCAAGGTGGCCGGCAAGCTCATGGCGCGCCTGCGCACCGAGGACGACGGCGGCCTGGCCGTGAAGTGCTCGGCCGCCGACAAGGAGGCGCTGGTCGCCGGTCCCGATCCGGCGTACTACACGCTTCCCCACTACGACCGGTCAAACTACGTCCTGGTCGATCTCGACCGCGCCGACCGCGACGAGCTGGCCGAGCTCATCGCGGACGCGTGGCACATCGCCGCTCCGGCGAGGCTGCGCAAGCAGCGACCCTGAGCGGCGACGCGGCCATGGTCAGGGCTGCGGGAGCGCGATGTCGGCGATGTCCTTGTTGAACTTCGCGACCTTCGTGAATCGTCCACTCAGCAGATCGACCCGGTACAGCGTCGCGAGTCCCCCGCTCGTCGGGCGCAGGGACGCGTAGCCGGTGTTGCTGGCCGCTCGGTCGCCTGCGAGCGTGCTGACGATGTCGAAGCCCGCGATGGGACCCTGACGCGGCCCGAACGGCCCGGTGACGTTGAGGGCGCCGGAGTTCGCCGGCACCTGCTGCACGACCTGGTCGCGGGTCGTGTCGAGGTCGAACAGGGCCGAACCCGTACGTGGATCGTTGTCGTTGTTCGTGTACGCCGCTGCGCTCACGCCCGTGGCCGTCGTGCCGTCGTACGCAAGAGGAGCGTCCACGGCGGTGGTCGCTGTCGCCTGCGTGACGTCGTGGCGCAGGTTCTGTCCCGTGTCGCTGACGACGCGCAGGCGATCGGCCGCAGGGTTGAAGTCGACGCCGAAGTGGGTTCCCTGGAGCGCCACGCTGAGCTGCGAGACCTTGGTGACCTGCCCGTTGCCGGCGTTGATGCGATACACGCCGCCCTGGTTGCCCACGCCGTAGAACGTGCGGTTGGCGGGACGCTGGTCGATCCCGACGAGCCGGGCGTCGCCGACCAGTCCCTTGGCCTGGCCGAGCGCCTTGGTGCGCTTGGCGGTCTTGAGCTCGAAGATCGTGAGGTTCCTGCCGTTGGAGGACAGGCCCAGTGCCAGCCTGGAGCTCAGCACTGCCGAGGACGTCGGTGCCGCCTCCGCCGTGCCGAGGACCGCGACGATACCGCCGGTTCCCAGTGTCGTGACCGCGCCGAGCGCGATGAGCCGTCGTGTCAGGTGTCGCATGGTGTCCCCCATCGTCGGGGCCGGCCTCGTTGCCGGCCTTTCTGGGATACTCCCCCGGCCGTGCCGAGATGTCGATGCCCGCGGGGCAACCGATTGTGCCCACTGGGAGACTGGAGCCGTGGCAGAGCACTACTTCGACGGGTCACCCGCGAGCGAGGACCGGCGCAAGGACGTCACAGCGGTCGTGTGGGGCCGGGAGATGGTCTTCACGACCTCCGGTGGCGTCTTCAGCCACGACGGCCTCGACAAGGCCACTGCCGTGCTGCTGCGGCACTACGCAGCCCCGACCGCCGGCGTCGTGCTCGACCTCGGCTGCGGATGGGGCCCGATCGCGTGCGCGGTCGCCACGACCGGCGCGACGGTGTGGGCCGTGGACGTCAACGAGCGTGCCCTCGAGCTGACCCGGCTCAACGCCGACCGGCTCGGGGTCACGGTCCACACGGCGCTGCCCGATGACGTCCCGGACGACCTGGTCGTCGACGAGATCTGGTCCAATCCGCCGATCCGCATCGGCAAGCAGGCGCTGCACGACCTGCTGCTGCGATGGCTGCCCCGGCTGTCCCCCACCGGCGTCGCCCGCCTGGTGGTGGGCAAGAACCTCGGTGCCGACTCGTTGCAGCGCTGGCTCGTGGCGCAGGGCTGGCCCACCGAACGGGTGGGCAGCGAGCAGGGATTCCGGATCCTGGAGGTGCGGCGGCCCTAGCCGGGCTCGCGCAGCACGCCCCGGACATGACAACGCCCGCCACCTGGAGGTGGCGGGCGTTGCTGGTGTTGCTGTGTCTACTTGGCGTCGTCCTGCGCCGGAGCGTCGGTCGAGGTCTCGACCGTCTCGGCCGCAGCAGCGGCGTCCTCGGTCGCCTCGACGACGTCGACGTCGGTACCGAGGTCATCGGACGGAGCGTCCTGCTCCTCGACGACGGGAGCGTCCTCGGCAGGAGCGGCAGCCGCGGGGGCAGCAGCCTTCTTCGGCGTGCGGTTCTGCGCACCGAAGGCCTTCTCCTCCACGATCTCGATGACGGCCATGGGGGCGTTGTCGCCCTTGCGCGGCGCGATCTTCGTAATCCGCGTGTATCCGCCGGGACGGGTCGCCATGGCGGGACCGATCTCGGTGAACAGCGTGTGCAGGATGCTCTTGTCGCGGATGACCTTGACGACCTGGCGGCGGTTGGCCACCGTGTCGGTCTTGGCCTTGGTGATCAGCGACTCGGCGTAGGGACGCAGACGGCGCGCCTTGGCCTCGGTCGTCGTGATCTTGCCGTGCTCGAACAGGTTCTGCGCGAGGTTGGCGAGGATCAGGCGCTGGTGCGCCGGGCTACCGCCGAGGCGGGGGCCCTTGGTGGGGGTGGGCATGGTTTGTCTCCAGAATCAATTCGGGCAGGAGCCGGGTCGAGCAGTACTCAGTACTGCTCGTCCTCGGCGAAGCTGGCATCGTCGTCGTATGCATCGATGGCCGCGGACGGGTCGAAACCAGCCGGGCTGTCCTTGAGCGCGAGACCCATCTCGGCGAGCTTGGCCTTGACCTCGTCGATCGACTTCGAACCGAAGTTGCGGATGTCGAGCAGGTCCTGCTCCGAACGCGTGATGAGCTCGCCCACGGTGTGGACGCCCTCGCGCTTGAGGCAGTTGTACGACCGGACCGTGAAGTTGAGGTCCTCGATCGGCAGGGCCAGGTCGGCAGCGAGCTGCTCGTCGACCGGGCTCGGACCGATGTCGATGCCCTCGGCCTCGACGTTGAGCTCACGCGCCAGGCCGAACAGCTCGACCAGGGTCGAACCGGCCGACGCGATCGCGTCACGCGGAAGGATCGACTTCTTGGTCTCGACGTCGATGACGAGCTTGTCGAAGTCGGTGCGCTGCTCGACGCGGGTGGCCTCCACCTTGTAGGTCACCTTCAGCACCGGCGAGTAGATCGAGTCGACGGGCATGCGCCCGATCTCCTCGTCGCCGGACTTGTTCTGCACCGCCGAGACGTAGCCGCGGCCACGCTCCACGACGAGCTCGATCTCGAGCTTGCCCTTGGCGTTCAGCGTCGCGATGTGCAGGTCGGGGTTGTGGACCTCGACACCAGCCGGGGGCTGGATGTCGGCGGCGGTCACGTCACCGGCGCCCTCCTTGCGGAGGTACATCACGACGGGCTCGTCGTTCTCCGAGGAGACGACAAGGCCCTTGAGGTTCAAGATGATCTCGGTGACGTCCTCGGTGACACCGGGGACGGTCGAGAACTCGTGGAGCACACCGTCGATCTTGATCGAGGTGACAGCCGCACCCGGGATCGACGACAGCAGCGTGCGACGCAGCGAGTTGCCGAGGGTGTAGCCGAAGCCGGGCTCGAGGGGCTCGATGACGAACCGCGAACGGAACTCGTCGACGACCTCTTCGGACAGGGCGGGGCGCTGGGCGATCAGCATGGTGTTCTTCCTTTCCGGACCGACCTCTATATGAAGGTCCGGGTAGCGCTCTGGCAGCCAGAGCAGGGTGGGATCAGATCTTGGAGTAGAACTCCACGATCAGCTGTTCCTGGATCGGAACCGTGATCTGCTCGCGGACGGGCTGCTGGTGGACCAGGATGCGTCCACGCTCGGGCGCGACGTCCATCCAGCCGGGAACCGTGTCCTTGTCGAAGGTCTCACGCGCCACGATGAAGGGCGTGGTCTCCAGCGACTTGGGCTTGACATCGATGATGTCGTGCTTGCTCACCTGGAACGACGGGATGTCGGTCTTGACGCCGTTCACGATGAAGTGACCGTGGTTGACCAGCTGACGGGCGTGACGACGCGTGCGGGCGAAGCCGGCACGGTAGACCACGTTGTCGAGGCGCGACTCGAGGATCTGCAGCAGGTTGTCACCGGTCTTGCCGGGACGACGCGAGGCGAGCTCGTAGTACTTGCGGAACTGCTTCTCCAGCACTCCGTAGGTGTAACGCGCCTTCTGCTTCTCGAGCAGCTGGTTGCGGTACTCCGACTCCTTGACACGCGCGCGGCCGTGCTGGCCGGGAGGGTAAGGACGCTTTTCGAATGCAGCGTCACCACCAACGAGGTCGATGCCGAGACGGCGCGACTTCTTGGTGAGAGGTCCGGTGTAACGGGCCATGGTTGATAACTCCTAGGAAAGATTCAAGGCAGCAGCGTCAGAGACGACGGTGCTTGGGGGGACGGCAGCCGTTGTGGGGGCTGGGGGTCACGTCGGAGATGGTGCCGACCTCGAGGCCGACTCCGCTCAGCGACCGGATCGCCGTCTCGCGGCCCGAACCGGGGCCCTTCACGAAGACGTCGACCTTCTTCATCCCGTGCTCCATCGCCTGACGACCGGCCGACTCCGCGGCCATGCCGGCGGCGAACGGCGTCGACTTGCGCGAGCCCTTGAAGCCGACGGTTCCGCCGGAGGCCCAGGAGATCACAGCGCCCGTGGGGTCCGTGATCGTGACGTGCGTGTTGTTGAACGTGCTCTTGATGTGGGCTTCGCCCGCAGCAACGTTCTTCTTCTCCTTGCGGCGAACCTTCTTGCCAGCTGACTTAGGAGGCATGCGCTATCACTTCTTCTTTCCGGCAACGGTGCGCTTGGGGCCCTTGCGGGTACGCGCGTTGGTCTTGGTGCGCTGGCCGCGAACGGGCAGGTGCGCGCGGTGACGACGGCCCTGGTAGCTGCCGATCTCCATCTTGCGGCGAATGTCTGCCGTGACCGTACGACGCAGGTCGCCCTCGGTCTGGTAGTTCGCTTCGATGTGATCGCGGAGCGCCACGAGGTCGTCATCGGTGAGCTCGTGAACTCGCTTGTCCGGGCTGATGCCCGTCGCTGCGAGGGTCTCGGCGGCACGGGTGCGGCCGATCCCGAATACATATGTGAGTCCGATCTCGATGCGCTTTTCGCGCGGGAGATCAACTCCTACGAGGCGTGCCATGTAGGCATTTCCTTCCGTTGAGCGAGGTGTGGTCACCTGATGCGTCCCAGCTGCCTCCCAGATCTTGGATCTGGAGCCGGGCCCCGGCCTACGCTTCCGGGGGTGACCCGCCACGACTAGCTGTGGCGGGAGCGATCAGATGTTGCAGTACTGCTGATGTGAAGAAGGCTGCTTAACCCTGGCGCTGCTTGTGGCGGGGGTTTTCGCAGATGACCATGACACGGCCGTGGCGACGAATCACCTTGCACTTGTCACAGATCTTCTTCACGCTCGGGTTGACCTTCATCGAGAGTCTCTCTTTGGGATCTGAACGTGACGGATCTTGAGTTGCGGATTACTTGTAGCGGTAGACGATGCGGCCTCGGGAGAGGTCATACGGCGACAGCTCCACCACGACCCGGTCCTCGGGGAGGATGCGGATGTAGTGCTGACGCATCTTTCCGCTGATGTGCGCGAGAACCTTGTGACCGTTGGCCAGCTCCACACGGAACATCGCGTTGGGCAGTGCCTCGACAACGGCACCTTCCATTTCGATGACGCCTTCTTTTTTCGCCATAACCTCTTCTTTGGTTGCACGAGCTTCCACTTCGGCCGGAACGCACCCCTGTGACACCGCGAGAGCGGGATCACGAGCATGGGAGCACGGACCGAGTTGGCCGACTCCCAATTCTACGCTGACACGGGCGGCAGACTCAAATCCGCCCCTCCCGGGGTCCGTGGCGATCGATCAGCCGGGACAGGACGATGGCCGTCTCGGTGTGGTCCACGGTCTCCGTCTCGACCCGGATCCGCTCGAGCGCCCGCTCCAGGTCACGCACGTCCTTGGCCACGATGTGCAAGATCGCATCGGCCTGGCCGGACACGGTCGCGGCGGCGTGCACCTCCGGCACCCGCCCGAAGGCGGCCCGCAGCTCGTCGGGCGAGATGGTCCCCTTGCAGTGCACCTCGACGTACGCCTCGGTCGTCCAGCCGATGAGGTGCGGGTCGAGCACGGCGGTGAACCCGGCGATCACGCCGTCGTCGACGAGCCGATCCATCCGCCGCTTGACCGCGGGTGCGGACAGGCCGATGCGCTGTCCGATCGCGGCGTAGCTCGCCCGACCGTCCTCGAGGAGGCAGTCGATGAGGTCGCGGTCCAGGTCGTCCATCGTCCCAGTCTTGCAAGAATTCACCGCGTTATGTCGATCTCTGCAAGAAATCGCGTCGTATACGCTCACTATCGGCTTCGTTCGTTCGCCTACGCGGCCTCTAGCATGGATTGATTGCGGGGCGTCGTGGCCCGCGCCACCCCGGAGGCCCCTCGTGACAGTCGTCGACACCCACGCCCGTTTGCCCACCGGCATCGCCCGCACCCCGCGGGACCGCCACTACCTGATGTGCCCGCCGGCCCACTTCGAGGTGGCCTACGCGATCAATCCGTGGATGGACGTCGCCAACCTCGTCGACGTCGACCGCGCGCGACAGCAGTGGGAGGTGCTGCGCGACACCTACCTGCGCCTGGGACACCGCGTCGACCTGATCGACCCGCTGCCGGGCCAGCCCGACATGGTGTTCGCGGCCAATGGCGCCCTGGTGATCGGCGGGCGCGCCTACGGCGCCATGTTCCGGTTCCCCGAGCGGGCTGCGGAAGGCGGCGCCTATGCGGCCTGGCTGTCCGCCCAGGGCTACCGGGTCCACGAGCCGCGCCGCACCAATGAGGGTGAGGGCGACTTCCTGGCGCTCGGGTCGATGATCCTGGCCGGCACCGGCTTCCGCACCTCCCTGGAGGCGCACATCGAGCTCGCCGAGGCGCTGGATCGTCCCGTTGTCTCGCTCGAGCTGGTCGACCCGCGGTTCTACCACCTGGACGTCGCGATCGCGGTGCTCGACGACGGCAACGGCACGGCACCGGCGGACATCGCCTACTTCCCGGGGGCGTTCAGCCGGCACAGCCGGCGCACGCTGCGCGACCTGTTCCCGGACGCGCTGCTCTGCGACGAGGAGGACGCCCGCGTCCTGGGCCTCAACGCGGTCAGCGACGGCCACCACGTCGTCCTGCCTGCCGCCGCCACCTCGTTGGCCGCATCACTGCGCCGGCGCGGCTACACCCCGGTACCTGTCGTGCTGGACGAGTTCCTGAAGGCGGGCGGCAGCGTGAAGTGCTGCACGATGGAGATGCACCGATAAGCCCTGCGATCCCCCGGCTGCCGGTCCCAGCAGATATTTTCTGTCCCACAAACCCCATCTGTCACGTTAGAGTGTCGGCGTGTCGCAGACCCGGATCGCACTTGTCGTGCTATTTTTCGCCGCCCTCCTGGTGCCGGTGTCGCCTGCGCAGGCGGCATCGACCGTCCTGTGCACCGGGTACACCGCCTGCACCAAGGCGGGCTACTCCAATGCGGGCTACTCGGCGAAGCAGGGCACCAGCTACTGGGCCATGTACACGGGGACCAACTGCACCAACTACGCGGCGTACCGGTTGATCACGACCAACGGCCTGCCCAACAAGCGTCCGGCCTCGGGTGTCGGCAACGCCCGCGACTGGGGCACCGCGATGGCCTCGGTCACCAACTCGACCCCGGCCGTCGGCGCGATCGCGTGGTGGGGCCGGACCGGCAACCACGTCGCATACATCGAGAAGGTGGTGTCCTCCACCGAGATCTGGGTCTCCGAGTCCAACTGGAGCGGCGCCTTCGACTGGCGCAAGATCACCAAGTCCGGCAGCGGGTGGCCCGACGGCTTCATCCACTTCACGACACCGTCCCTGGTCAACTCCTCCGCGCCGGCCATCGTCGGCTCGACCCGGGTCGGCACGTCCATCAAGGCCTCCGTCGGCAGCTGGAGCCCCAGCCCCACCAGCTACACGTACCAGTGGTTGGCCGACGGCGCCCCGATCAGCGGGGCGACCGCCAAGACCTTCACCCCCACGTCGTCCCTGCTCGGCCGGACCCTCACGGTCCTGGTCACCGCGGCCCACGGCGGATATCCCGCCGTCGGCGCCAGCTCCGCGCCCGCCACGGTGGCGCCAGGGACCATGACCGTCTCGGCACGCCCCGTCCTGAGCGGCACCGCGCAAGTGGGTGCCCGTCTGACGACCACGGCCGGGACCTGGTCACGCAAGGACGCGACGGTCTCGTACCAGTGGTTCTCCGGCGAGACCCCGATCAAGGGCGCCACCGGGTCGACGTACACCGCGCGCTCGGTCGACATCGACCGGCCGGTCGCGGTCGAGGTCACGGCCAGCCGCGCAGGCTACTCACCGCTCACCGTGCGCAACGCGACCTCCGCGGTCGTCCCCGGGACGCTGACCCGCCGCACCGCTCCCAGCGTCTCCGGCACCCCCCGCGTGGGCTCTCGGCTCAGCGCGAACCCCGGCACCTGGTCACCCGCGGTCACCGCCGACTTCCAGTGGTACGCCGACGGACGGGTGATCGCCGGCGCCACGGGCCAGACGTTCGTGCCGTCGCACCGCGAGCGTGGCGCGACGATCCGCGTGCGCGTCACCGCCCGCCGGCCGGGCTACACCTCCCAGTCGGCGACCTCGGCCGACACACCTGCCCTGACGGCCGGGCACATCACCGTCTCGGCGCCGGCTATCTCCGGCTCGGCCAGTGTCGGCTCGGTCCTGACCATCACACCGGGCACGTCCTCGCCCACGAACGCGTCGGTCCGGTACCAGTGGCTGCGGGACGGAAAGGTGCTCTCCGGAGCCACGGGCCGCACCCGGAAGGTCTCCTCGAACGATCTGGGGCACCGGCTGTCGGCACGCGTCGTCCACAAGGCGACCGGGTACTCCGCGCGCACCCTCACCACGGGGACGACCTCGCGGATCCGTTCGGCTGCCAAGGTCTCCGTGACGGCCAAGGCCGCGGGCAAGGGCAAGGTGTCGTTCACGGTCAAGGTCAGCGCGAAGGGGGCCTCCCCCATCACCGGCACCCTCGCGGTGCGGGACGCCAATGGACGCTCCAGGACCGTCAAGATCGTGAAGGGGCGCGCGGTGTTCGCCCTGACCCGTCAGCCCGCCGGGACGCAGCGCTACGTCATGACGTTCCGTGCCACCAGCGCCGTCGCGTCAGCCACCAAGAACAAGACCGTCCGGGTGCGCTGAGCCGCACCCGATCTCACTCCGGCGAGTCGAACAGGACCCGCCAGGATCCGTCCACCTGCTCGGCCTGCCACTGCTCGTCGGCCTCATCGGTGCCGAGGTCGACCGTCACAGTGGTGCTGCCGTCGACGGTGGCGCCCTGTTTCACGGTGATGCGATCCAGGTCGACCCCGTCGTCGGAGTACGAGCCGGCGAGGTCCTGGATCTGCTCGCAGTCGATCGCATCGGGCGTCACCACGATCTTCTTCACCTGCGCGCAGCTCCCGGCGTCGAGCGCGCCCAGCAGCCCCTTGACGGCTTCACCGGCACCGTCGCGAGCGGGTCCATCGGACTGCGAGCCGCACGCGGTCAGCACCAGGAGTGCGGCGACCACGGCGGTGCGGACCATGTGGATCAGTCTCCCCCATAGGGCACGCCGAGCGCAGCCAGACGCTCGCGGCCGCCGTCCAGTGCGGTGAGCACCCAGGCGCCGGTGTCGGTCAGCGTGAACGTGTTCTCGAAGTGCGCGGCCCACGACCCGTCGGTCGTCACGACCGTCCAGTCGTCGGCGAGTGTGCGGGTCTGGTGCGTGCCCAGGGTCACCATGGGCTCCACCGCCAGCGCAAGGCCCTTCACCAGCTTGGGGCCGCGGCGCGGCTTGCCGTAGTTGGGGACGTCCGGCGCCTGGTGCATCTCCGTGCCGATCCCGTGGCCCGTGTACCCCTCGACGATCCCGTAGTCGCCGGCGCTGACGATCGCGGTCTCGACGGCGTGGCTGATGTCGCCGACCCGGCCGCCGATGGTGGCTGCGGCGATGCCACGCCACATCGCGTCCTCGGTGGCGCGCAGCAGGGCGGTGACCTCGTCGGGCACCTCGCCGATCGCGACCGTCACCGCCGCGTCGCCGTGCCAGCCGTCGACGACCGCCCCGCAGTCGATCGACACGATGTCGCCGTCGCGCAGGACGCGGTCGCCGGGGATGCCGTGAACGACCTCGTCGTTGACCGAGGTGCAGATGACCCCCGGGAAGCCGTGGTAGCCCAGGAAGTTGGACGTCGCGCCCGCCGACGCGATCGCGTCGCGGGCGATCGTGTCCAGGTCGGAGGTCGTCATGCCGGCCCGGACCTCGGCGGTCAGCAGCTCCAGCGTGCGGCCCACGACCAGACCCGCCGACCGCATCGTGGCGATCTGCTCGGGTGTCTTGATCTGGATGCCGCGGTCGAACATGGGGCTCAGCTCGAGGGGAGCGCCGCGTCGATGCGGCGGGTGACCTCGTCGACGTCGCCGACGCCGTCGACCTGGATCAGCAGGCCGCGTGATCCGTAGATCTCCAGCAACGGCGCCGTCTCGGCCGTGTAGACCTCCTGGCGGTGCCGGATGACGTCCTCGGTGTCATCGGCGCGCCCGCTGGTCTCGGCACGCTTCAGCAACCGCTGGATCAGCTCCTCGGGATCAACGACGAGCTCGATGACACCGTCCAGCCCGTTGCCCAGCTCGTCCAGGATCTGGTCGAGCTTGTGGACCTGGTCGACCGTGCGCGGGTAGCCGTCCAGCAGGAAGGACTCCCGGGCGTCGTCCTGCGCAAGACGGTCCTTGACCATCGCATTGGTCACCTCGTCGGGAACGTACTCCCCCGCGTCCATGTACCGCTGCGCGATCTGACCCAGCTCGGTCTGGTCGCGAACGTTGGCACGGAAGATGTCGCCGGTCGAGATGTGCGCCCCACCGATGCGCTGGGCCAGCGCGACGGCCTGGGTTCCCTTGCCCGCACCGGGCGGGCCCATGATGAGGAGTCGCATTACTTCAAGAACCCTTCGTAGTTGCGCTGCTGCAGCTGGCTCTCGATCTGCTTGACGGTGTCGAGACCCACGCCGACGATGATGAGCAGGGTCGTGCCGCCGAACGGGAAGTTCTGACTGGCGCCGATCAACGCGATCGCGATCATCGGGATCAGCGCGATCAGACCCAGGTAGAGGGCGCCCGGGGCGGTGATGCGGCTCAGGACGTACGCGAGGTAGTCCTGCGTCGGCCGACCCGCTCGGATGCCCGGGATGAAGCCGCCGTACTTCTTCATGTTGTCGGCGACCTCTTCGGGGTTGAAGGTGATCGACACGTAGAAGTACGTGAAGAACACGATCAGCAGGAAGAAGGTGATCATGTAGATCGGGTGATCGCCCTTGACGAAGTTGTCGTTGATCCACGTCGCCCAGGACGCGCCGGAGTTGAACTGCGCCATCAGGGCCGGCAGGTACATCAGGCTCGAGGCGAAGATGACCGGGATGATGCCGGCCTGGTTGACCTTGAGCGGGATGTAGGTCGAGGACCCGCCGAACATCCGGCGACCGACCATCCGCTTCGCGTACTGCACCGGGATGCGTCGCTGCGCCTGCTCGATGAAGATCACGGCCGCCACGATGACCAGGCCGATGGCGATGACCGCGATGAACGTGGGCCAGCCCTTCTGCTGCTTGATCAGCCACATCGCGCCCGGGAAGGTCGCCACGACCTGCGTGAAGATCAGGATCGACATGCCGTTGCCGACGCCGCGGTCGGTGATGAGCTCACCGAGCCACATGATGACCGCCGTGCCGGCGACCATCGTCAGGACGATCAGCAGGAACGACCAGATGCTGTCCGGGTGATACAGCAGCGGCCCTGTCTCGGAGCCGCCGAACAGGTTGCCACTGCGGGCCAGCGCCACGATGCCCGTGGCTTGCAAGATGGCCAGTCCCAGCGTGAGGTAGCGCGTGTACTGGGTGATCTTGGTCTGTCCGGACTGGCCCTCCTTCTTGAGGGCCTCCAGACGAGGGATCACGACGACCAGCAGCTGCAGGATGATGCTCGCGGTGATGTACGGCATGATGCCCAGCGCGAAGACCGTCAGCTGGAGCAGCGCTCCGCCGGAGAAGACGTTGATGAGGGCGAACAAGCTGCTGTTGTCGCCGGTCGAGGCGGCCTCGACGGAGTCCCGCACATTGCCCACGTTGATGCCCGGGGCGGGCATCGTGGAGCCGAGGCGGAACAGCACGATGATGAACAGGACGAAGAGGATCTTCTTCCGAAGGTCTGGCGTCCGGAACGCGTGGACGAAGGCGCTGAGCACCGCGATCCTCCTCATGCACATACGTGCGTCTGAAAAATTCGTGCGTCGGTATGACGGACAAAAGCGGGCTTGCGCCCGCTAGGTGACTCTAACAGCCACCGAAGCAGCCGGGGCAGGACGTGGGTCCTGCCCCGGGACAGCATCAACCAAGAACGGTGACGCTGCCTCCTGCTGCTTCGATCTTGCTCTTGGCCGAGGCGGAGAACTTGTCCGCCGTGACCTGGACCTTGACCGTGATGTCGCCCTGTCCGAGCACCTTCACGGGACGGCCCTTGCGGACGGCACCGTTGGCGACCAGCGAGGCCACGTCGATGTCACCGCCCTCGGGGTACAGCTCCTCGATGCGATCGAGGTTGACGACCTGGTACTCCTCGCGGAACGGGTTCTTGAACCCCTTCAGCTTCGGCAGGCGCATGTGGATGGGAACCTGTCCACCCTCGAAGCCGGCGGAGACCTGGTAACGGGCCTTGGTGCCCTTGGTTCCACGTCCGGCCGTCTTGCCCTTGGAGCCCTCACCGCGACCCACACGGGTCTTGGCGGTCTTGGCTCCGGGCGCGGGGCGCAGGTGGTGCAGCTTGAGCGCCATGATTAGTTCTTCCCTTCATCGGTCAGAACCACGACGTCCACGAGGTGCGGGATGGACGTGGCCATTCCGCGGATCTCGGGACGATCCTCGACGACGACGACGTCACCGATCCGCTTGAGACCGAGTGAGCGCAGCGTGTCGCGCTGGTTCTGCTTGCGTCCGATAGCGGACTTGGTCTGGGTCACCTGGAGCTTGGCCATCAGACACCTGCCCCGGCGTCAGCCTTGGCCTTGGCCTCGGCGATACCTTCCCGGCCGGCCCGCAGCAGGGCCGCCGGAGCGACCTGCTCGACCGGCAGGCCGCGACGCTGGGCAACAGCCTCCGGCGACTCGAGCAGGCGCAGGGCCGCCACGGTCGCGTGGACGATGTTGATCGCGTTGGACGAACCCAGCGACTTGGACAGGACGTCGTGGACGCCTGCCGCCTCGAGCACGGCGCGCACCGGGCCACCGGCGATGACGCCGGTACCGGGCGATGCGGGACGCAGGAAGACGACGCCAGCCGCCTTCTCGCCCTGCACCGGGTGCGGGATCGTGCCCTGGATGCGCGGGACGCGGAAGAAGGACTTCTTCGCCTCCTCGACACCCTTGGCGATGGCCGTGGGAACTTCCTTGGCCTTGCCGTAGCCGATGCCGACCTGACCATCGCCGTCCCCGACGATCACCAGGGCGGTGAAGCTGAAGCGACGACCACCCTTGACGACCTTGGCGACACGGTTGATCGTGACGACCTTCTCGATGTACTGCGACTTCTCGGCGCCGCGATCGTTTCCACGACCGCGTCCGCCTCCGCCTCCGCGGCGCTGCTGCCCGCTCATGCGGCACTCCTCACGATTGAGTGAATTTCAGTGGTGATGGTCATCAGAACTCCAGTCCGCCCTCGCGAGCGCCGTCGGCCACAGCCGCGACCCGTCCCGCGTACTTGTTGCCGGCGCGGTCGAAGACGACCGTCTCGACACCAGCGGCCTTGGCGCGGTCGGCAACGAGCTCGCCGACGCGCTTGGCCTTGGCGGTCTTGTCACCGTCGAGCCCGCGCAGGTCGGCCTCCATGGTCGACGCCGAGGCCAGCGTGTGCCCCTGCAGGTCGTCCACGATCTGAGCGACCATGTGCTTGCTGGAGCGCGTGATGACGAGGCGCGGACGCTCCGCCGAGCCGTGGATCTTCTTGCGACCACGGATCTGGCGACGCAGACGCGACGCCGTACGGCCCTTGATGCTCTTGTTGTGCCTGATCGAGATAGCCATGAGCTACTTACCAGCCTTTCCGACCTTGCGGCGGACATGTTCGCCGGCATAGCGCACACCCTTGCCCTTGTAGGGCTCGGGCTTGCGGATCTTGCGGATGTTCGCTGCGACCTCACCGACGGCCTGCTTGTCGATGCCGTGGACGGCGAACTTGGTGGGCGACTCGACCGTGAACGTGATGCCCTCGGGAGCCTTGATCGGCACCGGGTGGCTGAACCCGAGCGCGAACTCGAGGTCAGTCGGGCCCTTGGCCGCGACGCGGTAGCCGACGCCGACGATCTCGAGCTTCTTCTCGTAGCCCTCGGTGACACCGACGACCATGTTGCTGATCAGGGTGCGCGAGAGGCCGTGGAGAGCCTTGCTCTTGCGCTCGTCGTTGGGACGCTCGACGGACAGCGTGCCGTCGTCGCTCTTGGAGACCGTGATGGGCTCCGCGACGGTGTGGCTGAGCTCGCCCTTCGGGCCCTTGACGCGAACGTCCTGGCCGTCGATGGTGACCTCGACGCCCGCGGGAATCGTGACTGGAATCTTGCCAATGCGTGACATGTGTCAGACCCCTCTCACCAGACGTAGGCGAGGACTTCTCCGCCTACGCCCTTCTGGTTGGCCTGGCGGTCCGTGAGCAGACCCTGGCTGGTGGAAATGATGGCGACACCGAGGCCACCGAGCACCTTGGGCAGACCGGTCGACTTCGCGTACACGCGAAGGCCCGGCTTGCTGATGCGGCGGATGCCGGCGATCGAACGCTCGCGGTGCGGTCCGTACTTGAGGGTGATGGTCAGCGTCTTGCCGACCTCGCCCTCCTTGGGCTCGGCGACGTCGATCGACGTGATGTAGCCCTCCTGCTTCAGGATCTCGGCGACGCCGGCCTTCAGCTTGGAGTAGGGCATGCTCACGCTGTCGTGATACGCCTGATTGCCGTTGCGGACACGCGTGAGCATGTCTGCGATCGGATCGGTCATTGTCATTGCTGGTGTTCCATTTCTCGCCGCGGTTTCCGTCTCGTCCTCGCAAGGAGTGGGAGGGGACCTACGACGTGCTGGGGTGATGAAAAGTTGTGACTACCAGGAGCTCTTGGTGATGCCCGGCAGCTCGCCGCGGTGTGCCATCTCGCGAAGGCAGATGCGGCAGAGGCCGAACTTCTTGTAGACCGAGCGGGGTCGGCCACAACGCTGGCAGCGGGTGTAACCGCGGACCGCGAACTTGGGCTTGCGGGCGGCCTTGACCTTGAGTCCAGTCTTCGCCATGTCAGTTCTCCTTGTAGGGGAAGCCGAGCAGCTTGAGCAGCGCGCGCCCCTCGTCGTCGTTGGTAGCCGTGGTGACGACCGTGATGTCCATGCCGCGCGAACGGTCGATCTTGTCCTGGTCGATCTCGTGGAACATGACCTGCTCGGTCAGACCGAACGTGTAGTTGCCACGTCCGTCGAACTGCTTGGGGCTCAGGCCGCGGAAGTCGCGGATGCGGGGCAGCGCGAGCGTCAGCAGACGATCGAGGAACTCCCACATGCGGTCGCCGCGCAGCGTGACGTGCGTGCCGATCGGCATGCCCTCACGCAGCTTGAACTGGGCGATGGACTTGCGAGCCTTGGTGACCTGCGGCTTCTGGCCGGTGATCGCGGTGAGGTCGCGGATGGCGCCCTCGATCAGCTTGCCGTCGCGGGCTGCCTCGCCGACGCCCATGTTGACGACGATCTTGGTCAGCGCAGGAACCTGCATGACGTTGTCGTAGTCGAACTGCTCACGCAGCGCGGGGAGGATCTCCTCGCGGTAACGCGTCTTCAGGCGGGGAGCCGCCGTAGTGGTCGTGTCAGCCATGCTCAGATCTCCTTTCCGGTCTTCTTGGCGATGCGGACGCTGCGCTGTGCCGAGTAGGTCGAGCCGTCGGGACGCGTCTTGGTGACGTCGTCGCGACGGTAACCGACGCGAGTCGGCTCCTTGTCGGCGAGCAGCATGACGTTCGAGATGTGGATGGGGGCCTCGCTCGTGATGATGCCGCCCGAGCCCACGCCACCGGCCTGCGAAGGCTTGGTGTGGCGCTTGACGCGGTTGACGCCCTCCACGATGACGCGGTTGTGCTCAGCGAGCACCTCGATGACCGAACCGGTCACGCCCTTGTCCTTGCCCGCGATGACCTTGACCTGGTCACCCTTGCGAATGCTGACGGTGCCTTTGCGGGCCATGTCAGAGCACCTCCGGTGCGAGAGAGATGATGCGCATGAACTTCTTGTCGCGAAGCTCACGGCCGACGGGGCCGAAGATGCGCGTTCCGCGCGGATCTCCGTCCGCCTTGAGAATGACGGCTGCGTTCTCGTCGAACTTGATGTACGAGCCATCCGGACGACGGCGCTCCTTGACGGTGCGCACGACGACAGCCTTGACGACATCACCCTTCTTGACGTTTCCGCCGGGGATGGCGTCCTTGACGGTGGCGACGATGGTGTCACCGATGCCCGCGTAGCGACGGCCTGAACCACCGAGGACACGGATGCAGAGGATTTCCTTTGCACCGGTGTTGTCGGCGACCTTGAGTCGAGACTCCTGCTGAATCATCTGTCGTCTCCTACTTGGCCTTCTCGAGGATCTCGACGATGCGCCAACGCTTGGTCGCCGAGAGCGGACGGGTCTCCATGATCAGGACCCGGTCGCCGATGCCGGCAGCGTTGGACTCGTCGTGAGCCTTGAGCTTGATGTTGCGACGCAGGACCTTGCCGTAGAGGGCGTGCTTGACACGGTCCTCGACGTTGACCACAACGGTCTTGTCCATCTTGTCGCTGACGACAAGACCCTCACGGGTCTTGCGCGCGGTGCGTTCGGTGGTCACTGCTTCGTCCTTCTTCTTCTCGGTCATGCCTGCGCCCCCTCAGCTGAAGAGTCCTCGACGATGCCGAGCTCGCGCTCACGCATGACGGTGTAGATGCGGGCGATGTCCTTGCGCACTGCCCGGAGCCGGGCGGTGTTGTCCAGCTGGCCAGTGGCGTTCTGGAAGCGCAGGTTGAACAGCTCTTCCTTGGACTCGGCCAGCTTCTGCGCCAGGTCCTCGGCGCTCACGGCGCGCAGCTCTGCGGCGGTGGTCACTGCAGCCATCACAGCTCACCTGTCTCTCGGGTGATGAAGCGTGCCTTCATGGGCAGCTTGTGGATCGCGCGGCGCATGGCCTCGCGTGCGGTCTTCTCGTCGACACCGGACAGCTCGAACATGACGCGGCCGGGCTTGACATTGGCGACCCACCACTCGGGCGAGCCCTTGCCCGAACCCATGCGGGTCTCGGCGGGCTTCTTGGTCAGCGGGCGGTCCGGGTAGATGTTGATCCAGACCTTGCCGCCACGCTTGATGTGACGCGTCATGGCGATACGAGCGGACTCGATCTGACGGTTCGTCACGTAGGCAGCGGTCACGCACTGGATGCCGTAGTCACCGAACGCCAGCTCGGTGCCGCCCTTGGCGGCGCCGCGACGAGCGGGGTGGTGCTGCTTGCGGTACTTGACCCTTCGGGGCATCAACATCAGGAACCCTCCCCTGCAGGAGTAGCGGCGACGGCCTCGGCAGGTGCCTCGGTCGGTGCGGCAGCGGCGTCGGTCGCGGGAGCGGCCTCGTCGCGAGCAGGACGCTCGGGACGACGCGCGCCACCGGCTCCGCCACGCGCGGGACGACGGTTGCTGCCGGGCGCGGCTGCACGCTTGGCCGCTTCGGCCTCACGCTCGGCGCGGGTGCCCGCAACCTCGCCCTTGTAGATCCAGACCTTCACGCCGATGCGGCCGAAGGTCGTCTTGGCCTCGTAGAAGCCGTAGTCGACGTCGGCACGGAGCGTGTGCAGGGGCACGCGGCCCTCGCGGTAGAACTCCGAACGCGACATCTCGGCGCCACCGAGGCGGCCCGAGCACTGGATCCGGATGCCCTTGGCACCCGAACGCATCGTCGACTGCATCGCCTTGCGCATGGCACGACGGAACTGCACGCGGCCCGAGAGCTGCTCGGCGACGCCCTGGGCGACCAGCTGCGCGTCCATCTCGGGGTTCTTGACCTCGAGGATGTTCAGCTGCACCTGCTTGCCCGTGAGCTTCTCGAGCTCGCCGCGGATGCGGTCGGCCTCGGCGCCACGGCGACCGATGACGATGCCGGGACGAGCGGTGTGGATGTCGACACGGACGCGGTCACGCGTGCGCTCGATCTCCACGCGGCTGATGCCGGCGCGGTCCATGCCCTTGGTCAGCATGCGACGGATCTGGACGTCCTCACCGACGTAGCTCTTGTAGAGCTTGTCGGCGTACCAACGGGTCTTGTGATCCGTCGAGATGCCCAGTCGGAACCCGTGCGGGTTGATTTTCTGTCCCACTATCGGGCCCCGCCCTTCTTCTTGGAATTCTTGATGTTGGCCGCATCGACCCGGGCCTGGACGACCTCACGGGGCTGCACGACCACGGTCAGGTGGCTGCTGCGCTTCAGGATGCGGTTGGCCGCACCCTTGGCGCGGGGACGCCAGCGCTTCATCGTCGGACCCTCGTCGACCAGCACGGTCGTGATGACCAGGTTGGAGCGATCCAGACCCTCGGTCGTCTCGGCGTTCGCCGCTGCGCTGTCGACCAGCTTGTAGAACACCTCGGCCACGGCCTGCGGCGCGAACTGCAGGGTGTTGAGGGCGTTCTCGACCGAGTCGCCGCGGATCAGGTCGCCGACACGGCGCGACTTCTGAGCGGTGACGCGCACGAAACGCGCGACGGCGAAGGCGCCGGGCTCATCGCCCAGGAGCCGCTCGCGGCGAGCGCTCACGTTCTCACGGGTAGCTGCACTCATCGCCTCTTCGCCTTCCGGTCGTCCTTCTCGTGCCCACGGAACGTGCGGGTCGGGGCGAACTCGCCCAGCTTGTGACCCACCATGGAGTCCGTGATGAACACGGGCACGTGCTTGCGGCCGTCGTGCACGGCGATCGTGTGTCCGATGAAGGACGGCAGGATCATCGAGCGACGCGACCACGTCTTGATCACGTTGTGAGTGTCGGCGGCGTTCTGCGCGTCGACCTTCTTCTCGAGGTGCCCGTCAACGAACGGGCCCTTCTTCAAACTGCGTGGCATATCAATTCTCTCCTGGTTCCTGAGCCGTCAAGCTCAGCGGCCGGACTTGCGGCGGCGGACGATCTGGGAGTCGCTGGCCTTGCGCTTGCGCGTACGGCCTTCCGGCTTGCCCCACGGGGAGACGGGGTGACGTCCACCGGACGTCTTGCCCTCACCACCACCGTGCGGGTGGTCGACCGGGTTCATCGCGACACCGCGGACGGTCGGGCGCTTGCCCTTCCAGCGGTTGCGTCCGGCCTTGCCCCAGTTGATGTTCGACTGCTCGGCGTTGCCGACCTCGCCGATCGTGGCGCGGCAGCGGACGTCGACGTAGCGCATCTCGCCGGAGGGCAGTCGCAGCTGAGCCTTGGCGCCCTCCTTCGCGACGAGCTGGACCTTGACGCCTGCGGAGCGACCCATCTTCGCGCCGCCACCGGGGCGGAGCTCGATGTTGTGCAGCAGGGTGCCGACCGGGATGTTGCGCAGGGGCAGGTTGTTGCCGACCTTGATGTCGGAACCGACACCGGACTCGACAGCCATGCCCTGCTTCAGGCCCTCAGGGGCGATGATGTAGCGCTTCTCGCCATCGGCGTAGTGCAGCAGCGCGATGCGAGCGGTGCGGTTCGGGTCGTACTCGATGTGAGCGACCTTGGCCGGCACGCCGTCCTTGTCGTAGCGACGGAAGTCGATGATGCGGTAGGCACGCTTGTGCCCGCCGCCCTGGTGACGCGTCGTGATCCGGCCCTGGTTGTTGCGGCCACCCTTCTTGGGCAGCGGCTGCACCAGGGACTTCTCCGGCGTGGTGCGCGTGATCTCGGCGAAGTCGGCGACGCTGGAGCCTCGGCGGCCCGGCGTGGTCGGCTTGTACTTGCGAATAGCCATATGTCCTCAGTCCTCAGGCGCTCGGCGTCGAGAAGATGTCGATGCTCTGACCGGCGGCGACACTCACGATTGCTCGCTTGGTGTCCTTGCGCTTGCCCTGACCCGTCTTGGTGCGACGGGTCTTGCCCTTGCGGTTGAGCGTGTTGACCGCGGTGACCTTGACGCCGAAGATCTTCTCGACGGCGATCTTGATCTCCGTCTTGTTGGCGTCGGGGTGCACCACGAACGTGTACTTGTTGTCGTCGAGCAGGCCGTAGCTCTTCTCGCTGACGACCGGCGCGAGCAGAACGTCGCGGTGGTCCTTGTAGATCGTGCTCATGAGGCGTCTCCTGCCTTCGTGAAGCCGGCAGCCTCAGCCGTCTCGGCAGAGTCGAACCAGACCTCGGGCTCGACGTCGGCGTAGCCGGCGTCCCCGTCGGTGTAGAAGTGACCCTCGGCGGCCTTGACCTCGTGGCCCTTGGGAGCGTTGCCGCTCTTCAGAGGAGCCTTCGAGCCCGGGCCGTACGGCTGGGTCGCGGTGGCGTTGGCCGGAACCGTTGCACCCTCGCCCGCGTCAGCGGCCGGAGCCTCGGCAGCGGGAGCCTTCTCGGCAGCGGCCTTCTTGGCCGGAGCCTTCTTGGCGGCCTTCTTGGGCGCCGGGGCCTTGTCCTTGTCGGACACCTGGGTGGCCAGCTCGCTGAGGGCGACGGTCTCGCTGCCCTCGGCCGAGCGTGCCGCCACGAAGGCGTCGAACGCGGCCTGCGTGAAGATCAGGTCATCGGCCTTCAGGACGTCGTAGGTGTTGAGCTGGTCGAACGTCAGGATGACCGTGTGGTCGACGTTGCGCAGGCTCAGCGCCGTGACGGTGTCGGCACGATCGACGACGATCAGCACGCGGGGACGAGGAGTGAGCTCGCGCAGCGTGGCGATGGCACCCTTCGTCGACGGCGCGTCGCCGCCCACGATGCTCTCGACGATGTGCAGGCGACCCGTGCGGGCCCGGTCCGACAGGGCGCCACGCAGAGCGGCGGCCTTCATCTTCTTGGGCGTGCGCTGGTCGTACGAGCGCGGCGTCGGGCCGTGGACCGTTCCACCACCGTTGTACTGGGGTGCGCGGATCGAGCCCTGACGGGCGCGACCGGTGCCCTTCTGGCGGTAGGGCTTCTTGCCACCGCCGGACACCTCCCCGCGCGTCTTGGTGCTGTGCGTGCCCTGGCGCGCCGCAGCGAGCTGCGCGACGACGACCTGGTGGATCAGCGGGATGTTCGTCTGGACGTCGAAGATGTCGACGGGCAGCTGCGCATCAATGGTCTTGACCATGATCGTCAAGCTCCCTTCACTGCAGAGCGGATGACGACGAGGGCACCCTTGGGGCCGGGAACGGCGCCCTTGATGAGGATGACGCCCTTGTCGGTGTCGACCGCGTGGATCTTGAGGTTCTGGGTGGTGACCTGCTCGGCACCCATGTGACCGGCCATGCGCAGACCCTTGAAGACGCGACCCGGGGTGGCGCAGCCACCGATCGAGCCGGGCTTGCGGTGGTTGCGGTGCGCGCCGTGCGAGGCGCCGACGCCGTGGAAGCCGTGACGCTTCATGACGCCCGCGAAGCCCTTGCCCTTGCTGGTCGCGGTGGCGTCGACGACGTCGCCGGCAGCGAAGATCTCCGGGGAGATCTCCTGGCCCAGGGTGTAGTCGCCGATGGCCTCGGTGCGGATCTCGACGACGTGACGGCGCGGCGTGACGCCGGCCTTCGCGAAGTGACCGGAGACGGGCTTGTTGACCTTGCGTCCGTCGATCTCGCCGAAGCCGATCTGGACGGCCGAGTAGCCGTCGGTCTCACGCGTACGGATCTGCGTGACGACGTTGGTGTCGGCCGCGATGACGGTGACAGGAATGACCTTGTTGTCGGCGTCCCATACCTGGGTCATGCCGAGCTTGCGGCCGAGGAGGCCGCGCGTGGTTGCTGTGCTGGTGTCGCTCATTGGTCGCTGACTCCCCTCAGAGCTTGATCTCGATGTCGACACCAGCAGGCAGGTCGAGTCGCATGAGCGAGTCGACCGTCTTCGGCGTCGGGTCAATGATGTCGATGAGACGCTTGTGCGTGCGCATCTCGAAGTGCTCGCGGCTGTCCTTGTACTTGTGCGGCGAACGGATCACGCAGAACACGTTCTTCTCGGTGGGCAGCGGCACCGGTCCTGCGACCTTGGCGCCCGTGCGCGTCACAGTGTCGACGATCTTGCGCGCCGACGAGTCAATGACCTCGTGGTCGTAGGCCTTGAGCCGGATACGGATTTTTTGTCCCGCCATGCTCTCGCTTGTCCTTTACGTTCGTTCGCTTCGCAGTCTCGCCCCGGATCGAGGGAGAAAGGCTCCTCCCTCCCGCCGACCCCCGAGGTCGGGCGTGTCGCGGCCCGACGGGCACATACGTCACACACTTCTCGAGTTAGGTGGTTGGACCCGCATCAGCGGGACAAGCTCGATCTCTGGTTCGGTGCCGCGGTCTTTCCCGGCGTGAGAGGCCGGACCTCGACACCCCAGCGATCAAGCCGGAGCAACCGCACTATTCTGACAGACCCGCCGCGGTAAACACAAATCGGCCCCTTCCGGTGGTGATCGCGTGCGGTCGACGTGTCGCTCCGGATCGTGGGAACTTCGCGTGTCGCTGTGGCGACACCATGTCACCACTGCCAGAGTATGAGCGTCCTGCACGGGGAAGGATCCCGTGCGCTCGATCGAAGGAGCTCCATGCGCACCACCCATCGCCTCTCGGCTGCGTCACTCGCAGCCGCCCTGTTGTTGTCGGTCACCGCTTGCGGCGGCTCGGACGACAGCGACGGCACGACGTCCGGCACCACGACGAAGTCCGAGACGTCCGCGACTCCCCCGCCGGTGCCTGAGCCGTCCGAGACCCCGGCGGCCGCCGAGCAGAAGCAGATCGCCGCCGACGAGACGATCACCGACGACGACTTCGGCCACACGATCAAGATCACCGGCGTGGTGCGTGACTTCGTGGCGCCGTCGAGGACCAACATCCCCGAACGGGGCGGCGAGTGGGTCCTCGTGCAGCTCGACGTCGCGGCCGGCGACAAGTACAGCGGCGGCGTGCAGGGCGGCTTCACCCTGCAGTCCGGCGGTGAGCTGGGCGGCACCACGACCGGGATCATCGACGCCGACATGACGGCGGCCGGCTTCCAGCCGTGGGAGACCGCCAGCGCCGGTGAGAAGACCAAGGGCTGGGTGGCCTTCCAGATCAACACCCGCTCCGATGCGTACACGTTCCAGTACAAGCGGGGCGCGGCCAAGATCATCGGTGGCGGCGACACCAAGCAGATCCCCGAGAAGATCTGGACGGTGGACCTGCCCACGGCGTGATCCCTGCGCTCGGCGCCCACGGCCCGCTCCCGCCACGGCGGGGGCGGGCCGTCGTCGTCAGTGGTGCAGGTGCGGCTCGGAGTCCTGGTGGCCGGCCGGCTCGATCTGGAAGGTCGAGTGCGCGACGTCGAAGTGGTCGTCGAGGCATCCCCGGAGACGGTCGAGCACGGCGTGGGCCTCGTCCATGCCGGTGATGTCATCGTCGACCACGACGTGGGCGCTCATGACGGGCATGCCCGAGGTGATGGTCCAGACGTGCAGGTCGTGCACGTCCTTCACGCCCGGCGTCCCGATCAGGTGTGCGCGCAGGTCGGCCAGGTCGACGTCGCCGGGGCTGGACTCCATCAGCACCTCCACGACGTCCTTGAGCAGCGACACCGCCCGCGGCAGGATCATCGCGGCGATGACCAGGGAGGCGATGGCGTCGGCCGCGTACCAGTCCGTCGCCAGGATCACGCCGGCCGAGACCAGCACCGCAACGGAGCCCAGCGCGTCCCCCAGCACCTCCAGATAGGCGCCCCGGACGTTCAGGCTCTCCTTGGAGCCGTCGCGCAGCAGCAGCAGGCCGATGACGTTCGCGATCAGGCCGACCGCGCCGGCGAACAGGATCAACCCGCCATCGAGCTCGGGGGCGTCGCCGAACCGGCCGATCGCGTGCACCGCCACCCACACCGCCAGGCCGAGCAGCACCAGGCCGTTGAGGCCGGCGGCCAGGATCTCGGTGCGGTGGTAGCCGAAGGTGCGCCGGGAGCCCGGCCCTCCCCCGCGCTGGGCCACCGTGATGGCCGCCAGCGCCATCAGGATGCCGAACGAGTCGCCGAGCATGTGCCCGGCGTCGGCCAGCAGCGCCAGGCTGCCGGTCACGGCGGCCACGACGGCCTCGACCACCAGGACCGTCACCGACAGCGCGAGCACCAGGGTGAGTCGCCCTCGGTGCTGCACGCCCGTGCCGTGCGCGTGATCGTGGCCCATGCCCCAAGGCTAGGCCGTCGGGGCACAGGATCGGATCCGCCACCTGCGCGAGCCCTCACATGCCGAAGGGCCCCGCCCCAGCCGAAGCTGGAACGGGGCCCTGAGGCAGTAACGAGAAAGTGTTACTTGTTGATCTTCGTGACGCGGCCTGCGCCCACCGTGCGTCCACCCTCACGGATGGCGAAGCGGAGTCCCTCTTCCATGGCGATCGGCTGGATCAGCTGAACGCTCATTTCCGTGTTGTCGCCGGGCATGACCATCTCGGTGCCCTCGGGCAGCGTGACGACGCCGGTGACGTCCGTGGTGCGGAAGTAGAACTGCGGACGGTAGTTGTTGAAGAACGGCGTGTGACGGCCGCCCTCCTCCTTCGACAGGATGTAGACCTGGCCCTCGAACTCCGTGTGGGGAGTCGTCGAACCGGGCGCGATGATGACCATGCCGCGCTCGACGTCCTCGCGCTTGGTACCGCGCAGGAGCAGTCCGACGTTCTCGCCGGCCTGACCCTCGTCGAGCAGCTTGCGGAACATCTCGATACCGGTGACCGTGGTGGTCTGCTTGGTGTCGCGGATGCCGATGATGTCGACGGTGTCGGTCACCTTGATGATGCCGCGCTCGATACGACCGGTGATGACGGTTCCACGACCGGTGATCGTGAAGACGTCCTCGACGGGCATGAGGAACGGCTTGTCCGTCTCACGCGGGGGCATGGGGATGTAGTCATCCACAGCCTGCATGAGCTCCAGGACCGACTCGCCCCACTTCTCGTCGCCGGCCAGGGCCGGAACGGCTGCGACCCGGACGACCGGGACGTTGTCGCCGTCGAAGTCCTGGTCGCTGAGCAGCTCCCGGACCTCCATCTCGACAAGCTCGAGGATCTCTTCGTCGTCGACCATGTCGCACTTGTTCAGTGCGACGACCATCGCGGGCACGCCGACCTGGCGAGCGAGCAGCACGTGCTCGCGCGTCTGGGGCATGGGGCCGTCGGTGGCGGCGACCACGAGGATCGCGCCGTCCATCTGAGCCGCACCGGTGATCATGTTCTTGACGTAGTCCGCGTGTCCCGGGCAGTCGACGTGCGCGTAGTGGCGGTTCTCGGTCTGGTACTCGACGTGCGAGATGGAGATCGTGATGCCGCGCTGGCGCTCTTCGGGTGCCTTGTCGATCTGATCGAAGGCCGAGGCCTCGTTCAGATCGGGGTACTTGTCGTGCAGCACCTTGGTGATCGCCGCGGTAAGAGTCGTCTTACCGTGGTCGATGTGACCGATGGTGCCGATGTTCATGTGCGGCTTGGTCCGCTCGAACTTCGCCTTAGCCACTTGGGGCTCCTTCTTCGAATTGGTTGCTGTTGAACGCCGTCGGTTACTCGCGGCACGAGTACCTCAGGCCATCTTATGAGATGGTCCGCTGTTACTCGCCGCGGGCCTTTTTGATGATCTCTTCCGCGACGTTCTTGGGAACCTCCGCGTAGGAGTCGAACTGCATCGAGTATGACGCACGCCCTGAGGTCTTCGACCGCAGGTCGCCCACATACCCGAACATCTCTGAGAGGGGGACGATCGCCTTGATGATCTTGACGCCGCCCATCCCTTCCTCCATGGCCTGAACCTGGCCACGGCGGGAGTTGAGGTCGCCGATCACATCGCCCATGTAGTCCTCGGGCGTGGTGACCTCGACCGCGAACACGGGCTCGAGGATCACCGGATCGGCCTTGCGAGCTGCTTCCTTGAACGCCATGGAACCGGCGAGCTTGAAGGCGAGCTCCGAGGAGTCGACGTCGTGGTACGCGCCGTCCTCCAGGGTGACCTTGACGTCGACCATCTGGTAGCCGGCGAGGACGCCGAACTGCATGGCGTCCTGTGCGCCCTGGTCGACGGAGGGAATGTACTCACGGGGAACGCGTCCACCCGTGACAGCGTTGTCGAACTCGTAGCCACCCTCGCCACCGGCGATCGGGCCCGTGGGCTCGATCGAAATGATGACCTTGGCGAACTGGCCGGAGCCACCCGTCTGCTTCTTGTGGGTGTAGCTGACGTTCTCGACCTTGCGCTTGATGGTCTCGCGGTACGCGACCTGCGGCTTGCCGACGTTGGCCTCGACGTTGAACTCACGCTTCATGCGGTCGACCAGGATGTCCAGGTGCAGCTCGCCCATGCCGGCGATGATGGTCTGACCCGTCTCCTCGTCGGTGTGGACCTGGAACGTCGGGTCCTCCTCGGCGAGGCGCTGGATGGCCGTGCCGAGCTTCTCCTGGTCGCTCTTGGTCTTGGGCTCGATCGCGACCTGGATGACCGGCGCGGGGAACGTCATGGACTCCAGGACGATCTGCTTCTGCGGGTCGGACAGGGTCTCGCCGGTCGTGGTGTCCTTCAGACCCATGACGGCGACGATCTGGCCGGCGCCGACCGACGCGATCTCGGCGCGCTTGTTGGCGTGCATCTGGTAGATCTTGCCGATGCGCTCCTTGCGGCCCTTGGTCACGTTGATGACCGTGGAGCCGGACTCGAGGCGACCGGAGTAGACGCGCAGGTAGGTCAGCTTGCCCAGGTGCGGGTCGGACGCGATCTTGAACGCCAGGGCGGCGAAGGGCTCGCTCTCCTTGGGCGCACGGGTGTCGGTGACCGTCTCGTCACGCGGGTCGGTGCCGGTGACGGCGCCGACGTCCAGCGGGTTGGGCAGGAAGTCGATGACCGCGTCGAGCAGGGGCTGGATGCCCTTGTTCTTGAACGCGGTGCCGCACAGCACCGGGTTGAGCTTGGCGGCCAGCGTCGCGCGACGGATGGCCGGCTTCAGCAGCTCGGGGGTGATCTCGGCGCCGTCGAGGTAGGCCTCGGCGAACTCGTCGTCGTTGTCGGCCAGGGTCTCGATCATGTCGTTGCGCGCAGCGGCGGCGACGTCGGCCAGGTCGGCCGGGATCTCCTCGACCGCGTAGTCCTCACCGATCTGGGTCTCACCGCGCCACACCAGGGCGCGGTTGCCGACCAGGTCGACGACTCCGATGAAGTCGCTCTCGGCGCCGATCGGGACCTGCAGGACGAGGGCCGTCGCGCCGAGGCGCTCACGGATCGTCTTGACGCAGAAGTCGAAGCTGGCGCCGGTGCGGTCGAGCTTGTTGACGAAGCACATGCGCGGGACGCCGTACTTGTCGGCCTGGCGCCAGACCGTCTCGGACTGCGGCTCCACGCCGGCGACACCGTCGAACACGGCGACCGCACCGTCGAGGACGCGCAGGTTGCGCTCGACCTCGACGGTGAAGTCGACGTGCCCGGGGGTGTCGATGATGTTGATCTGGTTGTCTTTCCACCAGCAGGTCGTCGCGGCAGACGTGATCGTGATGCCGCGCTCCTGCTCCTGCTCCATCCAGTCCATCGTGGCGCCGCCGTCGTGGACCTCACCGATCTTGTACGTGATACCGGTGTAGAAGAGGATGCGTTCGGTCGTCGTGGTCTTGCCGGCATCGATGTGCGCCATGATGCCGATGTTGCGGACCCTGCTGAGGTCGGTGGTGATGTCGGTTGCCACGAGTGAAATCGCTTCCTTTGATGCGGGGCCCCGCCGGTAACGGCGGAGGGTGAAGGTGGTGCTGACTTACCAGCGGTAGTGGGCGAAGGCCTTGTTGGCTTCAGCCATCTTGTGCGTGTCTTCGCGCTTCTTGACGGCGCCGCCGAGACCGTTGCTGGCGTCGAGCAGCTCGTTCATGAGGCGCTCGGCCATGGTCTTCTCGCGGCGCGAGCCGGCGTAGCTGACCAGCCAGCGCAGGGCCAGGGTGTTCTGGCGGACCGCGCGGACCTCGATCGGGACCTGGTAGGTCGCGCCACCGACACGGCGGCTCTTGACCTCGATGGCCGGCTTGACGTTGTCCAGCGCGCGCTTGAGCGTGATGACCGGATCGGTGCCGGACTTCTCACGCGTGCCCTCGAGGGCGGCGTAGACGATGCGCTGGGCGACCTGCTTCTTGCCGTCGACCAGGACCTTGTTGATCAGTGAAGTGACGAGCTGGCTTCCGTAGACCGGATCAGTCTCGACGACGCGCTTGGGCGCGGGACCCTTACGAGGCATTACTTCTTCTCCTTCTTGGCGCCGTACAGGCTGCGAGCCTGCTTGCGACCCTTGACTGCCTGCGTGTCGAGTGCGCCGCGGATGATCTTGTAACGGACACCGGGCAGATCCTTGACTCGACCGCCACGCACGAGCACGATCGAGTGCTCCTGCAGGTTGTGGCCCTCGCCGGGAATGTATGCAGTGACCTCGGTACCGCTCGACAGCTTCACGCGAGCGACCTTGCGGAGCGCGGAGTTCGGCTTCTTCGGAGTGGTGGTGTAGACGCGGGTGCAGACACCGCGACGCTGAGGGGATCCCTTGAGCGCGGGGGTCGTCGTCTTGACGACCTTGCGCTGACGGCCCTTGCGGACCAGCTGGTTGATCGTGGGCACTACAAACTTCCTTCTTCTGGCTGGCGCGAGCCATGAGTCGTGAAGCGCTCACCGCCCCAAAATTCTGGCGGGATGTGCGCAACGGCCTGAGGAGTTCAGGCACAGCGCCTAATACTACCGGTCACCCCCGCCCCATTCCAAATTCACCGGGTGCGGGCGTTCGAGCGGGCTGTCCACGAGGCCCATCGGGCGCCGTGGTGCCGCGCTCACCGCGGGCCGGGCCGGTCGAGCAGCTGGGCCAGGTGGACGGCCTGCACCGCGGCGAGATCGTCCAGCTGGGTGCGGCAGGAGAATCCGTCCGCGACGACGACCGCCCCCGGCGGAGCCTTGCGGATCGCCGGCATCAGCTGCTGCTCGGCGACCGCGACGGACACCTCGTAGTGGCCCTTCTCGACACCGAAGTTGCCGGCGAGACCGCAGCATCCGGACAGTCGGTCGATCGTCGCGCCGGTGGCGGTCATGATCGCCAGATCGGCCTCGAATCCCAGCACCGAGGACTGGTGGCAGTGCGGCTGCACGACCAGTGTCGTCCCGGTGAGATCCGGCGGCGTCCACCCCTCGGTGCGCTGGAGCAGCTCCGACAGCGTGAACACGCCCGCGGCGACGTCGACCGCGCGCGGGTCGTCGACCAGCTCGACGGCGTCCGAGCGCAGCACCGCCAGGCACGACGGCTCCAGGCCGACCACCGGCACGCCGGCCGCGACATAGGGGTGCAGCTGTTCGACGGCGCGACCGATCATGGTGCGGGCGGTGTCGAGCTGCCCCGTGGTGATCCAGGTCAGCCCGCAGCACTGTGGACGGCTCAGCACCTCGACGTCGTAGCCGGCCCCGTCGAGCACGCGCAGGGCAGCCTGTCCCCCGTCGGTGGAGAAGAACTCGGTGAACGAGTCCGCCCAGATGACGACCTTCGCGCGATCGCCCCGCAGCTGGGGACGGGCGATGCGCGAGAAGCGCCGGGTCGCGAACGCCGGCAGGCTCCGGCGTTGGTCGACGCCGGCGACCCAGCGAGCGATCGAGCGCAGGCCCGGCGTCCGGAGGCCCAGGTTGGCCAGCCAGGCCACCGGGGACGAGAGACGGGCCCAGAACGGCAGCTTGCCCAGGATGTAGTGGCTGCGGGGGCGCAGGCGTCCCTTGTACGTCTGGTGCAGCACCTCGGACTTGTAGCTGGCCATGTCGATGCCCGTGGGGCAGTCACTGAGACAGCCCTTGCACGACAGGCACAGGTCGAGGGCCTCGTGGACCTCGGGCGCGCGGTAGCCGCCGGTGACGAGGCGGCCGTCGATCATCTCCTGCAGGACCCGGGCCCGGCCACGGGTCGAGTCCTTCTCCTCGCGGGTGGCCTGGAACGAGGGGCACATGACGCCGTTGGACCCGGAGTTGTCGGCGATGCACTTGCCGACGCCGGTGCAGCGGTGCACGGCCTTGCCGAGATCGCCGTCGTCGTGCAGCAGCCGCAGGCCCAGACGCGCCGACAGCTGCTCGCGCCCGGGTGAACGGATCGACTCGGGCCCGCGCAGGTCGGCGTCGACCGCGGCCGGCCGGACGAGCACACCGGGGTTCAGCAGGTCGTCCGGGTCGAGGACCGCCTTGACCTGCTCGAACAGGCTGATCGCCTCTCCGGAGTACATCAGCGGCAGCAGCTCGGACCGGGCGCGCCCGTCGCCGTGCTCGCCGGACAGCGAGCCGCCCAGGGCCGCGACCTGCGTGGCCGCGTCGGTCAGGAAGCGTCGGAAGACCTGATGACCGCCCTCGGCGTCCAGCGGGAAGTCGATGCGGATGTGCACGCAGCCGTCACCGAAGTGGCCGTACGGGACGCCGTCCAGGCCGTTGTCCTTCAGCAGGCCGTCCAGCTCGCGCAGGTAGGTGCCGAGCCGCTCCGGGGGGACCGCGGCGTCCTCCCAGCCCGAGAGCGCCTTGCCCGGCAGGGTGCGGGTCGCCAGGCCGGCGCCCTCCTCGCGGATGCGCCACAGCACGGCCTGCTCGCCCCCGTCGGTGACGACGCGGTGATCGATCGCCGATGCCGCGCGGGACGCCCGGGCGATCGTGTCGGCGACCTCGCCGGGGTGCTCGCCGGAGATCTCCAGGAACAACCACCCCTGGCCGCGCGGCAGATCGGGAACCGCTCCGCGGTGGGCCCGAAAGACGTCGACGATGCGCGAGTCCAGACCCTCGCACGCGGTCGGCGCGAAGGGCAGCAGCGACGGGACGTCGTCGGCGGCCTCGGCCATCGAGGCGTAGCCCAGCACCAGGACCTGCCGGTGCGGCGGGTCCTTGACGAGGCGGACGGTCGCCGAGGTCATCGTGGCGAGCGTGCCCTCGGTGCCGGCCATGAAGGTCGCGACGTCGAAGCCGTTCTCGGGCAGCAGGTGCTCCAGGCTGTAGCCCGAGACCTGCCGGCCGAAGCGGCCGAACTCGGTGCGCACCGTCGCCAGGTTGGCGCCGACCAGGTCGCGCAGCGCGTCCAGGGTCGGCGAGGTGGGCGTCGCGCCGCGGCCGATCGTGAGCTGCTCCCCCGCCATCGTCACGACGTCCATGCCGATGACGTTGTCGGCGGTCCGGCCGTACGCCAGGGCGCGGGAGCCGCAGGCGTTGTTGCCGATCATCCCGCCGACCGTGCAGCGGGTGTGGGTGGACGGGTCGGGACCGAAGCGCAGGCCCAGCGGGGTCGCGGCCTTCTGCAGGACGGCGTGCACGGTGCCGGGCTCGACGCGGGCGGTGCGCGCCTCGACGTCGATGTCGTGCACCCGGTTGAGATGACGGGTGAAGTCCATCACCACGCCGGTGCCGACCGCATTGCCGGCGATCGACGTGCCGGCGCCGCGCGAGGTCAGCGGAGTCCCCGTGGCGCGGCAGGCGGCGATCGTCGCGAGGACCTCCTCGGTGCTGCGCGGACGGACCACGACCTGTGGGACGACGCGATACAGCGAGGCGTCGGTGCTGTACAGCGCCCGGGTGAGGGTCGAGTCGTCGACGTCGGTGACGCCGGCGCGGGTCAGCTCGGCGACGACATCGGTCGTCGTCGCATCGGTCGTGATCGTCACCGGCTACCAGATCTCGAGCGAGTCGCCGAGGATGTTCGCGATGTCGTCCTCGGTCACCTCACGGGGGGCCGTCGCGAGCAGCCGCTGCTGCTTCATGGTGCCCTCGACCAGCGAGTCGATGTCACCCTCGGTGAATCCGACCTCGCTGATGCCCGACGGGATGCCCACATCGCGCATGATCCCGGCCAGCACCTGCGGCAGGAAGTCGGCCAGGTCGTCGGGTCGGGTCGCACCGGGGGCCAGCAGCTCGGCTGCGCGCACGTGACGCTCGGGGGCGGCCTCGAAGGTGAACCGGAAGGCGGCCGGAGCCGTGAGCGACACGGCCATGCCGTGCGGGATCATCGCGTGATCGGCGTTGTAGCCCTCGGGGCGGAAGTCGCGCACCTGCCCCGCGATCGGGTAGGCATTGGCGTGCGGCACGTGGACGCCGGCGTTGCCGAAGCCCAGCCCGGCGAACGTCGCGGCCATCGAGACGTCGATGCGCGCGTCCAGGTCACCCCCGTCACGCACAGCGGTCCGGAACGAGGCCGCCATCAGGGTCAGGGCCTTCTCGCTCCACATGTCGGCGATCGGGTTGGAACCGCAGTACGGCACGCGCTCGCCGGCCTGCTTGTGCTCGTACGACGTGAACGGCCGGGCGGTGTAGCTCTCCAGCGCATGGCACAGGATGTCCAGCCCCGCGGCCGCGGTGACCCCGGCGGGCTGGGTCAAGGTCAGCTCGGGGTCGACGACCGCAGCCGTCGGGCGCAGCCGGGCGTGCGAGATGCCGGTCTTGACGTGCTGGCTGACCACGTCCAGCACGCAGATCGTGGTGCTCTCGCTGCCGGTGCCGGTCGTGGTCGGGACGGCGATGAGCGGCAGCAGCGCGTTCTTGGGCGCGCGGGCCTTGCCGACCGGGGCGTTGACGTAGTCCAGCAGCTCGCCCTCGTTGGTCACGAGCAGGTTGACGGCCTTGGCGGTGTCGATGCTGCTGCCTCCGCCGACCGCGACGATCGCGTCGAAGGGTCCCTCCGCCCGGGCGAAGGCGATCGCCTCCTCGAGGCTTCCGTCGGTCGGCTCGACCCGAGAGCGGTCATACACGATCGTCTCGATCGATGCGGCCCGGATGACCTCGGCGATCTGGTCCGGTGCGCCGGTCGCGGCCACCCCCGGATCGGTCACCAGGAGCACGCGACGCGCCTCCAGCTGGCTCAGGTCGTGACCGAGCTCCAGCCGTGCGCCGACGCCGAACTTCAGGCCCGGGGCACCGTAGGTGAACACCGTCTCGGGCTGCTGGGGGTGGAAGACCGTCATGTCTTCTCCTTCGATCGCGAGTTCGACGAGGCTAGCATGCTACTGCCCCGGATGTCGTGTGCCCGCGCTGCGGCCGGGCAGGTACAGGTGTTCCCTCAACCCGCGTGACCAGTCCGGGTCCACGACGTCGCCGCTGACCGCCGACACCTGCTCCATCAACAACGTCGCGGTGTGGACGAGGTGCTGCTCCATGTGCGCGGCGGCGGCCACCGGGTCGTGGGTGCCGATCGCCTCGACGATGGGCGCGTGCTCGGCGGCGAGCTCGACCATGGTGCGCGAACGACGGATCGTCGTGGCCCCCCGCGCCTGGATCGAGTCACGCAGCGTCGCCACCTCGGCCTGCAGCCGCGCATTGCCCAGGGCCGCGCCGATCGCGTGGTGGAGCTGCCGGTCGTGCGCGGTGAACTGCTGCTCGTCATCGGCCAGCGCGTACCGGCGCATGTGCTCCAGCTCTGCCTCGATCGCCGAGACGAGCTGCTCGTCGGCGTGCGCCGCGGCATGGGCCGTCGCCGGCACCTCGATCATCAGGCGCAGCTCGAAGACCGCCTGCACGTCCGCGACCGTCACCCCCCGGATGCGCACACCGCGGTTGCGCTCGATCGTGACCAGCCCGATGTCGGCCAGCCGGAGGACCGCCTCGCGGACCGGCGTGCGGGAGACCCCCAGCAGATCGGCCAGGCGGTAGATGGAGTGCAGCGACCCGGGCGGGAACTCGCCCGTCACGATGGACTCGCGCAGGGAGGCGAAGACCCGGTCGGTCGTGGTTGTGCGCGTCATGGTGACCGACTGCTCCCTCTGGATCCTGAGGCCTTGATCCGAAACGATATCGTGTGGTGTTGGGGCGCGGATGACGTCACGGTCCCGTGACGCCGCGCGCCCGTGCGACCACGGTCGCTGACGGACTTCGACGAGGGGAATTCATGGTGTTGGCTCGTTCCGGCCGGGTGCTGCTCACGGCTGTGGCACTCGTCGCGCTGACCGCCTGCCAGGGCGGCTCCACGGCCGGGGAGCCCGAGCCTGAGCCGACTGCCACCGCGACGAAGGCGCCCGACCTGTCCGAGCACGAGTCCGGGCCCGAGAGCCCCATCGCCTACGGACTGTTCGTGCCCGAGGGAGCGACCCAGCTCGGCCCCCTGGTGCGCTACCGCAGCTCGCGGCTCATCGCGGCCTACCGGCCCGAGCTGGAGGCCGTCCAGGCCCAGAAGGCCGCGGAGCAGGCCGAGGAGATCGCGCGCGACGAGGCCGCCGGCACACCGGCACCCTCCCCCACCCCGACGCCCACGACGCGTCCGAGCCCTGACTCGTTCAAGAGCATCGGCGACGCGCCCCGTCCCGACACGACGGTCTCGCTGATGCGCATCGACGACGACCCGACCCAGGTCGTGCGCAAGATGCTCGCCCAGATCAACGCCGCCATCCCCGACGCGAACCTCGTGCTCGACGACCTGTCGCAGTACTGCTCCGCGCAGGAGCGTCGCATCACCCACTGCCAGGTCGTCGCCCGTGGCATGACCAAGCAGAACCGCGAGATCCGGGTCACGATGCACGTCGACTCCGGCAACCTGGCGACCCGCACGGCACCGCCCGCCGCCCGCACCCATCCGGTCATGCAGGTCACCGCTGAGTACGTCGGCGATCCGCGCGCCGGCCAGCTGGGCCGCGACACCGGCTCGCTGGACGACATCGCCGATGTCGAGGGCCCGGAGAAGTCGGGTCTGATCTGGCCCAAGATGGATCTGGACGCCGAGAACTCGACACCGATGGTCAACGGCTGGACGGCCCCCGAGTCCGCGACCCTGCTGCTCAGCAGCTTCAACCCGCAGTTCGCCCTCATGACGACCGACAAGGCCGTCGACGCCGACCAGACCGCCGAGCAGTTCGTCCTGTCGAACAGTCCTCGCGGCACGGTGGTCAAGGACGTCGTGGAGGACCTCAACTCCGTCAGCACGACGTACGCCTACCGCACCAAGGACGGGGCGATCGCCCGCGCGGTGTACACCTTGTCGGCGCGCGGCAACTACACCGCGCTGTTCTACACGCCCGCGCCGAACTGATCGAGGTGCGCGAGGACGTGCTCCACCATCGGGAGCACGGGCGCGACGACTGAGCCGATCTCGTCGACCGGAACCCACGCGACGAGATCGGTCGTGCCCCCGACGTCGGTGACGCGCGGCTGCACCGAGGTGTCGACCTCGACGGCGTAGAGCAGGTGGACGCCGTGGTAGTCCTCGTACTGGTCGTCTCGCCCCGGGGCCACGACGTGGACGTCGTGGACATCGACCAGGCGCGACGAGATCGCCCGCAGCCCGGCCTCCTCGTACAGCTCGCGGACCACGCTGTCGTGCGGCGACTCACCGTGGTCGACGCCGCCGCCGGGGAGCGTCCAGGTGCCGGCCGGGTAGCCGACCGACGAGATCCTGGTCAGCAGGATGCGCTCGTCGTCGAGCACCACGGCGTAGGCGCCCAGGCGCTGGGTACGGCGTGCCTCGCTCACACACCCTCCATCTGTCCGGCGCACAGGTCGAATTCAGCTCAGGCTATTAGAGTCGTTCTGGATGAGTGCTCTCGACCCGTTGCCCGTGGCCACGTCGCCTCCCAAGGAACGCGTGGCCTATCTCGACAATGCCCGCTACTGGGTCATGCTGCTGGTCGTCATCGGCCACTCCCTGACCGAGCTGGTCGTGATGGACTCGGCCAAGGGCATCTACACGTGGATCTACTCGTTCCACATGCCCTTCTTCATCCTGATCTCGGGCTACACCGCGCGCCACTACATCGGCGACTTCCGTCAGATCCGCCGGATCGTCAGCACGCTGATCGTGCCGTACCTGCTGGTCGAGACCAGCCTGCAGCTCATCACCAAGCACTACGACGGCGAGCCCGCGCACCTGATGATCCTGTCGCCGCAGTGGCTCGGCTGGTTCCTGGCCGCGCTGTTCCTGTGGCGGATCACGACCCCCATCTGGCGGGCGCTCAAGTACCCCATCACGACGGCGATCGCGATCTCACTGCTCGCCGGCCTGATCGAGATCCCCAATGTCCTGGCCCTGCCCAAGGTGCTGGGGCTGCTGCCGTTCTGGGTCATCGGGCTGCACATGAATCGCGAGCTGTTCCTGAAGCTCGGCGACTGGCGCATCCGGATCGCCTCGGCCGTCACGCTGGTGGCGTCGTTCGTGATCTGCCAGCTGTTCTCCCAGGGCTGGGAGACCCGGTGGCTGTTGTGGAAGGACCGCTACTCCGAGGAACCGCTCAACGCCGGCGCGTGGGAAGGCATGATGATCCGCGGTGAGCTGCTGCTCGTCGGCGCGGCGCTGACCTTCGCGACCTTGTCGCTGATCCCCCGCGGACGGTCGATCACGACCGTCCTGGGCGGCCGCACGTTCTACTGCTACCTCCTGCACGGATTCGTCATCATCTGGCTGGACCGCCAGTTCGAGCTCTGGGACCGGCTCGAGCCATATGGCGCCGTCTCGGTCGCCGGCTGCATCGTCGTCGCGGCGATCATGGCCAACCTGCTGATGACCAAGCCCGTCGCCACGGTGTTCAGGCCGCTGTTCGAGCCCAAGCTCACCTGGTTGTTCCGCGAGGCCGAGCCCCCGTCGGTGCGGGTCCCGGCCAGCGCCGTCGAGTCGCCGGACACGCCGCACGTCAAGGCGCCGTGATCTCGCCGGGCGCTCGACTGCTCACGCTCGGTGCCGCAGTCCTGGCGCTCGCCGGCTGCTCCGCGACAACGCCCGGACCATCCGAGCCGGGTACGGGCACCGAGGCGGCCGCCACCACGGACGTCAGGTGCGCGGACCTGGTCGTGCTCGGAGCACGGGGCTCGACCCAGGACCCGGACCTCAATGCGGGGGTGGGTACCGAGGTGCGCCGCACCACCGACGAGCTCGCGCGGCGCCTGCACGGACGATCCGGCCTCACCGTCCGCATCGAGGCCATCCGCTACGACGCCGGCGCGACGGCCACCTCTGCGGCCTATCAGCAGCACACGCTCGAGGGCACCCGCATGATGCTGTCCCGGCTCCGCACGCTGGCGTCCAGGTGCGCGGAGAGCCACTTCGCGCTCGTGGGATTCAGCCAGGGCGCCCAGGTGGTGCACGGTGCGGCGGCCGACATGCCGGGCGACCTCGCCGGTCGCGTGGTGCTGGTCGCCATGATCGCCGACCCGCTCCGCGATCCGACCGATGCCATTGCCCACTGGTCGTACGCCGAGGAGCCGACCCGCGGCAACGGTCGCCTGGGCGCCGGACCGCCGATCAGCGCGGCGCTTCGAGCTGCCGCCATCAGCCTGTGCGTCGAGGGCGACGAGATCTGCAATGCCCGGGGCGCACCCGGCGATCCGCCCTCGGAGGTCCACAAGCACTTCTACGAGCGGCCCGCTGCCGTGCGGGCCACCGCCGCGCGGCTGGACGCCGTCCTGCGCCGCAACGGCGTCTAGCGGCCCGCACGCACGAAGAAGCCCCCGGCCGAGCTCGGCCGGGGGCTTCTTGTGTCGATCAGGTGCTACTTGTTCTCGTACGACGTGAAGTCGAAGTCATCGAGCTGCACCGGAGCTGCGTCCGCCGAGCCGAAGCCGTAGTCGTAGTCGCCGTAGCCGGTGACGGCGTAGGCGGCCTGACGGGCCTCCTCGGTGGGCTCGACCCGGATGTTGCGGTACCGGTCCAGACCGGTACCCGCCGGGATGAGCTTGCCGATGATGATGTTCTCCTTCAGACCGCGCAGCGAGTCCGACTTGCCGTGGATGGCTGCGTCGGTCAGGACGCGGGTCGTCTCCTGGAAGGAGGCGGCCGACAGCCACGACTCGACGGCCAGCGAGGCCTTGGTGATGCCCATGAGCACCGGACGACCGGAGGCGGGGGTGCCGCCCTCGGCCACGACGCGCCGGTTCTCTTCCTCGAACTTCGCACGATCGACCAGGTCACCGGGGATGAGCTGGGCATCGCCCTGCTCGATGACCGTCACGCGACGGAGCATCTGGCGAACGATGATCTCGATGTGCTTGTCGTGGATGGCCACACCCTGCGAGCGGTAGACCTCCTGCACCTGGTCGACCAGGTGCTCCTGCGCCCGGCGGACACCCAGGATGCGCAGGACTTCCTGCGGATCCGGCGTGCCGTGCGTCAGCATCTGACCGACCTCGACGTGATCGCCGTCCTGGATCAGGAGGCGCGCACGCTTGGTGACGGGGTACTCCAGCGGCTCCGAACCATCGTCCGGGGTCACGACGAGCTTGCGGATCTTGTCCGAGTCGTCGATGACGACCCGTCCGGCCGACTCGGTGATCGGCGCCTTGCCCTTGGGCTGACGTGCCTCGAACAGCTCGACGACGCGCGGCAGACCGTGCGTGATGTCGTCACCGGCCACACCACCGGTGTGGAAGGTACGCATCGTGAGCTGCGTGCCGGGCTCACCGATCGACTGGGCCGCGATGGTGCCGACGGCCTCGCCGATGTCGACGAGCTTGCCGGTCGCCAGCGACCGTCCGTAGCACTTGGCGCAGGTACCGGCCTTGGCCTCGCAGGTCAGGACCGTGCGGACCTTGATCTCCTCGACGCCCTCGGCGATGAGGCGAGCGATCTCGACGTCGCCGAGCTCGCCACCGGCGGGGATCAGCACGTCGCCGGCCTCGTTGGTGACATCGGTGGCCGCGGTACGCGAGTACGCAGCCGTCTCGACGTTCTCGGCGGCGACCAGTCGGCCGTCGTCGGTCTTCGTCGCGATGACCTGCTTGAGACCACGCTCGGTGCCGCAGTCCTCCTCGCGGATGATGACGTCCTGGCTGACGTCGACGAGTCGACGCGTCAGGTAGCCCGAGTCGGCGGTACGAAGCGCCGTGTCGGCCAGTCCCTTACGGGCACCGTGGGTCGCGATGAAGTACTCGACGACCGACAGGCCCTCACGGAAGTTGGCCTTGATCGGGCGAGGAATGATCTCGCCCTTCGGGTTGGCCACCAGACCACGCATACCGGCGATCTGACGGACCTGCATCATGTTTCCGCGGGCACCGGAGTCGACCATCATCCAGATCGGGTTGTCCTCGGTGAAGCCCTTGAGCATCTCCTCGGTGACGTCGGCCGTGGCCTGCGTCCAGATCTCGATGAGCTCCTGACGGCGCTCGTCCTCGGTGATCAGACCGCGGTCGAACTGCGTCTGGACCTTGGCGGCCTGCGTCTCGTAGCCGCCGAGGATCTCCTGCTTGCGCGGAGGCGTCACGACGTCCTCGATGGAGACCGTCACGCCGGAGCGGGTGCCCCAGTGGAAGCCGGTGTCCTTGAGGTTGTCCAGAGCGTTGGCGACGTCGACCTTGGAGTAGCGCTCGGCCAGGTCGTTGACGATGACGCCCAGCTGGCTCTTGCCCACCTGGTGGTTGACGAACGGGTAGTCGTCCGGCAGCGCCTCGTTGAAGATCGCGCGGCCCAGCGTCGTGTCGAGGATCTCGCCGTTGATGCGGATCTTGACGTGGCTCTGCAGCGAGATCTCGCCCCGCTCGAAGGCCATCATCGCCTCGGGAACCGTGCTGAACGCGCGACCCTCGCCGATGTGACCCGAACGCTCGAGCGTCAGGAAGTACAGACCGATGATCATGTCCTGGGTGGGCATGGTCACGGGACGGCCGTCGGACGGCTTCAGGATGTTGTTCGTCGACAGCATCAGGACGCGTGCCTCGGCCTGGGCCTCGGCGCTCAGCGGCAGGTGCACCGCCATCTGGTCACCATCGAAGTCGGCGTTGAAGGCCGAGCAGACGAGCGGGTGGATCTGGATGGCCTTGCCCTCGATGAGCTGCGGCTCGAACGCCTGGATGCCCAGACGGTGCAGCGTGGGCGCACGGTTGAGCAGCACGGGGTGCTCGGTGATGACCTCTTCGAGGACGTCCCACACGACCGGACGAGCACGCTCGACCATCCGCTTGGCGCTCTTGATGTTCTGCGCGTGGTTCAGGTCGACCAGACGCTTCATGACGAACGGCTTGAACAGCTCGAGCGCCATCTGCTTGGGCAGACCGCACTGGTGCAGCTTGAGCTGCGGGCCGACGACGATGACCGAACGGCCCGAGTAGTCGACGCGCTTGCCGAGCAGGTTCTGACGGAAACGACCCTGCTTGCCCTTGAGCATGTCCGAGATCGACTTCAGGGGACGGTTGCCCGGTCCGGTGACCGGACGACCACGACGGCCGTTGTCGAACAGCGAGTCGACGGCCTCCTGAAGCATGCGCTTCTCGTTGTTGACGATGATCTCCGGAGCACCCAGGTCGAGCAGACGCTTGAGCCGGTTGTTGCGGTTGATCACGCGGCGGTACAGATCGTTCAGGTCGCTGGTGGCGAAACGGCCACCGTCGAGCTGGACCATCGGGCGCAGCTCCGGCGGGATCACCGGGACGGCGTCCAGCACCATGCCGGCGGGCGCGTTGTTGCTGCCACGGAAGGCCTCGACGACCTTGAGGCGCTTCAGGGCTCGGGTCTTCTTCTGACCCTTGCCCGTCGCGATGATCTCCTTTAGCAGCTCCTGCTCCGCGTCGAGGTCGAAGTCCTGCAGGCGCTTCTGGATCGCCTTGGCGCCCATGTAGCCCTCGAAGTACTTGCCGAAGCGGTACGTCATCTCGCGGTAGAGCAGCTCATCGCCCTCGAGGTCCTGGACCTTGAGGTTCTTGAAGCGGCTCCAGACCTCGTCGAGGCGGTCGATCTCGCGCTGGGCGCGGTCGCGACGCTGCTTGGCCTCGCGCTCGGCGGAGTCCTTGACCTTGCGCTTGGCGTCGGCCTTGGCGCCCTCGGCCTCCAGGGCCGCGAGGTCCTCCTCGAGCTTCTGCATGCGCTCGTTGACCTCGTTGTCACGACGGCTCTCGAGCTGCTTGCGCTCGAGCTCGATCTTGGCCTCGAGGCTCGGCAGGTCGGCGTGACGCGCGTCCTCGTCGACCTTCGTGATCATGTAGGCCGCGAAGTAGATGACCTTCTCGAGGTCCTTCGGGGCCAGGTCGAGCAGGTAGCCGAGCCGGCTGGGCACACCCTTGAAGTACCAGATGTGCGTGACCGGAGCGGCGAGCTCGATGTGGCCCATGCGCTCACGGCGCACCTTGGACCGCGTGACCTCGACGCCGCAGCGCTCGCAGATGATGCCCTTGAAGCGCACGCGCTTGTACTTGCCGCAGTAGCACTCCCAGTCCCGGGTGGGACCGAAGATCTTCTCGCAGAAGAGTCCGTCACGCTCGGGCTTGAGCGTGCGGTAGTTGATCGTCTCGGGCTTCTTGACCTCGCCGAACGACCATCCGCGGATGTCGTCGGCGGTCGCGAGACCGATCCGGATTTGATCGAAGAAGTTCACGTCAAGCACGTTGTCTTCTTTCCCTTTCAGAAATTCTTACGGGCGTGAGGGGTCCGAGCCTCGCGGCTCAGACCTCCTCCACGCTGGAGGGCTCACGCCGGGACAGATCGATGCCGAGCTCTTCGGCGGCACGGAAGAGATCCTCTTCCGCATCGCGCATCTCGACAGCGGTTCCGTCGCTCGAGAGCACCTCGACGTTGAGACACAGCGACTGCATCTCCTTGACGAGAACCTTGAAGGACTCCGGGATACCGGGCTCCGGGACGTTCTCACCCTTGACGATGGCTTCGTAGACCTTGACGCGTCCGAGGATGTCATCGGACTTGATGGTCAGGAGCTCCTGCAGCGCGTACGCCGCTCCGTAGGCCTCGAGGGCCCACACCTCCATCTCACCGAAACGCTGTCCACCGAACTGCGCCTTACCACCCAGCGGCTGCTGCGTGATCATCGAGTACGGACCCGTGGAACGTGCGTGGATCTTGTCGTCGACCAGGTGGTGGAGCTTCAGCAGGTACATGTAGCCGACCGAGATCGGGTCGGGGAAGGGCTCGCCGGAACGACCGTCGAACAGCTTCGCCTTGCCGTCACGCTTGACCATGCGCACACCGTCGCGGTTGGGCAGCGTCGAGGCCAGCAGGCCCTGGATCTCGTCCTCACGAGCACCGTCGAAGACCGGCGTCGCGACATTGCTGTCACGGGGGGCGCGGTCCGCACCGATGGCGCGCAGGCGCTCGGCCCACTCGTCCTTCATGTCCTCGATGTCCCAGCCGGTCTTGGCGACCCAGCCCAGGTGTGTCTCCAGCACCTGTCCCACGTTCATGCGTCCGGGGACGCCGAGCGGGTTGAGCACGATGTCGACGGGCGTGCCGTCCTCCAGGAAGGGCATGTCCTCGACCGGGAGGATCTTGGAGATGACGCCCTTGTTGCCGTGACGGCCGGCCAGCTTGTCGCCGTTGGAGATCTTGCGCTTCTGGGCCACGTAGACGCGGACCAGCTGGTTGACGCCCGGGGACAGCTCGTCACCCTCGGCCGAGTCGAAGACCCGGACGCCGATGACGGTGCCGGACTCGCCGTGCGGCACCTTCAGCGAGGTGTCGCGCACCTCGCGCGCCTTCTCACCGAAGATCGCGCGGAGCAGGCGCTCCTCGGGGGTCAGCTCGGTCTCGCCCTTGGGCGTGACCTTGCCGACCAGGACGTCACCGTTGCCGACCTCGGCGCCGATGCGGATGATGCCGCGCTCGTCGAGGTCAGCCAGCATCTCCTCGGAGACGTTGGGGATGTCCCGCGTGATCTCCTCGGGGCCGAGCTTCGTGTCGCGAGCATCGACCTCGTGCTCCTCGATGTGGATCGAGGTCAGCACGTCGTCCTGGACGACGCGCTGGGACAGGATGATCGCGTCCTCGTAGTTGTGACCCTGCCAGGGCATGAACGCGACCAGCAGGTTCGTGCCCAGGGCCATCTCGCCCTCGTCGGTGCACGGACCGTCGGCCAGCGGGGTGCCGACGACGACGCGCTGACCCTCCGTGACCAGCGGGCGCTGGTTGGTGCAGGTGCCCTGGTTGGAGCGCTTGAACTTGGCGAGGCGGTACGTGAAGTACGAGCCATCGTCCTGCATGATCTCGATGGCGTCCGCGGACACCTCGTTGACCACACCGGCCGCCTTGGCGACCGTGACGTCACCGGCGTCGACGGCGGCACGGAACTCCATGCCGGTGCCGACCAGCGGCGCGTCGTTGCGGATCAGCGGGACGGCCTGACGCTGCATGTTGGCACCCATCAGGGCGCGGTTGGCATCGTCGTGCTCGAGGAACGGGATCAGCGCCGTGGCGACCGACACCATCTGGCGCGGCGACACGTCCATGTAGTCGACCTCGGCGGCGGGACGCAGCTCGGCCTCGCCACCGCGCTGACGCACCAGGACCATGTCCTCGGCGAACTCGTTGTTCTCGTTCAGCAGCGAGTTGGCCTGCGCGACGATGAAGCGGTCCTCGTCGGTCGCGGTCAGGTAGTCGATCTGGTCGGTGACCACATTGTCGACGACCTTGCGGTACGGCGTCTCGATGAAGCCGAAGGAGTTGATCCGACCGAAGGAGGCCAGCGAGCCGATCAGACCGATGTTCGGGCCTTCGGGGGTCTCGATGGGGCACATGCGGCCGTAGTGCGACGGGTGGACGTCGCGGACCTCGTAGCCGGCGCGCTCACGCGACAGGCCACCGGGTCCGAGGGCGTTCAGGCGACGCTTGTGGGTCAGGCCCGCGAGCGGGTTGTTCTGATCCATGAACTGGCTCAGCTGCGAGGTGCCGAAGAACTCCTTCAGCGCCGCGACGACCGGGCGGATGTTGATCAGGGTCTGCGGCGTGATCGCCTCGACGTCCTGGGTCGTCATCCGCTCACGGACGACACGCTCCATGCGGGCCAGGCCGGTGCGGAGCTGGTTCTGGATCAGCTCGCCGACCGTGCGCATGCGACGGTTGCCGAAGTGGTCGATGTCATCGGCCTCGACGATGGTCGTGCCCGCAGGCGCTTCCATCTCGGTCTCGCCGGCGTGCAGCGCGACGATGTACTTGATCGCGAGCACGATGTCGTCGATCGTCAGCGTCTGCTGGTCGAACGCCTCGTCAGCGCCGAGCTTCTTGTTGATCTTGTGACGACCGACCTTGGCCGTGTCGTAGCGCTTGGCGTTGAAGTAGTAGTTGTCCAGCAACGTCTGCGCGGCCTCGCGGCTCGGCGGTTCGCCCGGACGCAGCTTGCGGTAGATGTCCAGCAGCGCCTCGTCCTGCGTGGCGGTGTTGTCCTTCTCCAGCGTCAGGCGGATCGACTCGTACTGGCCGAACTCCTCCAGGATCTGTGCCTCGGTCCAGCCGAGGGCCTTGAGCAGGACGGTGACGCTCTGCTTGCGCTTGCGGTCGAGGCGGACGCCGACCATGTCGCGCTTGTCGATCTCGAACTCGAGCCATGCGCCGCGCGAGGGGATGACCTTGGCGGTGTAGATGTCCTTGTCGGACGTCTTGTCGGCGGTGCGCTCGAAGTAGACGCCAGGCGAGCGGACCAGCTGGGACACGACGACACGCTCGGTGCCGTTGATGATGAACGTGCCCTTGTCCGTCATGAGGGGGAAGTCGCCCATGAAGACGGTCTGGCTCTTGATCTCGCCCGTCTCGTTGTTCATGAACTCGGCGGTGACGAACAGCGGCGCGGCGTACGTGACGTCGCGGTCCTTGCAGTCGTCGACGGAGTACTTGGGCGGCTCGAAGCGGTGATCGCGGAACGAGAGGCTCATCGTCTCGGAGAAGTCCTCGATCGGGGAGATCTCCTCGAAGATCTCCTCGAGGCCGGACTTGGTGGAGACGTCGGTGCGGCCGGCCGCGAGAGCGGCGTCCACACCTTCCTTCCACTTCTCGTCACCGATCAGCCAAGCAAAGGCATCGGTCTGCAGAGCGAGAAGCTCCGGGACCTCGAGAGGCTCTGAGATTTTGGCGAACGAGATGCGACGGGGCTGAACAGATGCGGAGGTGCGCGAGGCGGCCAAGAGGGGTCCTTCCAAGGGCTCGCAGGCGGGTGGCTCAAGATGTCGTGCTCCGCGCACGCCAAACGACCCCGGTCAAGGGGCGCCATTGCATTCCGAATGCGGAATGGGCAGGACAAGGCGAGCGCGAAAAATAAGTGTAACGCGGGTGCCACGCCGAAGCAAGGCCGGGTCTTGACATTCGCGGCTCAATAGGTGATTGTAGTTGGCTTTTCCTGCGCGCCGGCCATCTTTTGGACTGCAATGACGGCCCATACTACGACACCCCGCGGCCGAGGCCACGGGGTGTCGGGTGTGGGTGGGTGTGCTAGAGCGCCCGGACGTCCGCGACGAGCCAGCCGTCGTCCTGCTTGACCATCGAGACCTTGATCCGGTTGGCGAACACCGTCGGTTCCTTGGCGTCGCCGATCAGGCGGGCCTGGTCGACGAACACCAGGACATCGGCCTTCGTGGAGGAGCACTCGTCGCCGCACGGCAGGACCGCGGACTCGCGGGCCACGGCCTGCACCACGATGCTTCGCTGCGGGGCGAGCTCGGTCAGGGCGGGGGCGATCTTGTCGAACTCCTTGGCAAAGGCCGGGGTCATGAGCGCCTTGGAGGCCGCGAGGTGGTCGTCGAGCTGGTCGTGGCGGAAGGTGAAGATCGTCTCCGCCGCGCTCGCGGCCGCCGACGACGCCTGGCGACGCGATGCGTCCAGGTCTCCGTCGTCCCCGGTCACCTGGTCGACCATCACGAGCACACCGAGAACCAGTGCCGCGAGGGCGACCAGCGTCGCAGGAACCAGCCACAGCAGGTCGCGTCGCGACGGGCGCGACCCCGCGGGCCGCTCATCCTTTGTCGCCTTGGTCGCCTTGGTCGCCTTGGTCGCCTTGGTCTTCGGGGCAGCGATCTTCGGCGCGGTGACCTTCGGCGCAGCCGGCCGTGGCGCCGCCGGCGTGGCGGGCTTGGCGGGAGCTCGACCGCGCGTGACGGGGGTCGACGGCGCGGCGGTCACCCGCGCGTCCGGGGACGCCTTCGGCGTCGCCGGCGTCGTGCGTGCCACCGGCCTCCTGGGCGCGGGCCGCGGCGGGACGGCCTTGCGGGCGGGAGCGGCCGGGCCGCTCTCGCCGGCGATGCGCCGACGGCGCACGGGTCCGTTGGACTCACTCACTGTCGTCACCGCCCTTCTCGTCCGACGGGGCGGGGGTCGTCGGGCTCTGCCCCTGCGCCTCCGGCTCGCCAGTCGCCGGGCCGGTCTGCGCCTCGACCGAGGCGACACTCTCGAAGTTCGACACTAGCCACTCCCCCTTGCTCTTGGTGAGGCTGACCTTCCAGCGGAACCGCCGCTCGACCGCCGCGGCATTGTCGGTGTTGGTGATCGATGCGTCGACGGCGACGAGGGCGACGGCGGAGTCGCTGTCGAGGCTGTCGATCGCGACGGCCTGCACCTTGGCGTCACCGCTTCTTTGCTGCTTGGTCTCCAGCGCACCGAAGACCGCCTTGGTGATCTCGACGAACTGCTTGTCGTACGTCGGGGTCAGCAGGCCCTTGAGGCGCTTTTGGTAATCGGCCAGCTCGGCCACGTCGTAGGTGTTGTAGGCCACCGCGAAGTCGGTGACCCGCGAGGTCACCTGATTGCGCTGGGCCGTGTCGTCGTCATCCCCGCCCAGGCGCGGCAGCACCACCCCACCGATCAGGGCCAGCACCAGGCCCAGTGCCGTGAGTCCGGCGAGGGTGGCGATGACGACAGGGCGAGCGGACCAGCCGGTCACCGGGTCACTGGATCGCTCAGCAGCCACTTCCAGGAGTCCTTTCCAGTTGCCGTGGGCCCCTCGTGGGTGACGGGCCCTGCGGCTGCCCGGCGCAGCACCGTCTTGGACACCTGCCGGGCGATCTTGTTGTCGTTGACCTTGCAATCCACATCCGTGTCGAACTCCACGTCGCTGATCGCAGAATCCGCGCGCCGAGCGCGGTAGCCGGACTCGGCGCCGTTCTTGGCGCGAGTGCAGGTCGCGGTCTGATCGGTCAGCACGAGACCGAAGTTCGCGTTGTACTCGCCGGTCTCCTTGCCGTTCTTGACCTCGGGAGAGACCACGGAGAACGACCCCTGCAGAAGATACGGGTACAGGATGAAGATCGACTGCAGGCCTGCGACGTTCTCGGACAGCGGCTTGTTGGCCACGAGCAGGTCGCGGATCGCGTTGCCGAGGTCGTCGGCGTTCTCGTCGACGACTCCACGCACCGTCGCAGCACTGTCGCCACCCTTGTCGAGCAGGCGGCGCAGGTCCGGATCGGCGTCGACCAGGGTGTCCGACAGCAGCGCCAGGTTCTTGGAGAACGTCGCGAGCTCGCCGCGCTTGTCGATCTGCGTCTGCAGGACGCTGTCGGACTGGCGGATCAGCGACCTGGTCAGGTCGATGTTCTCGTCGGCGGTCTGGATGAAGTCCGACGACGTGTCCAGGATCCGGGCCAGATCGGGTCCGGTCCCCTCGAACGCCTGGCCGAGCTCGTCGACCACGGTGCGCAGGCTCTCGGTGTTGACGGACTTGACCAGCCCGTTGACGTCGACCAGCAGCGTCGTGGTGTCGATGGGGATGCGGGTGCTGCCGACCGGGATGGTCGTTCCGGTCTTCAGGTACGGGCCCGAGCGGGTCCGGGGCTGCAGGTCCATGTACTGCTCCCCGATGGCGGACTTGTTGGCCACGACCGCCAGGGAGTCCACCGGGATCTTGGGTGCGGAGTTCTCGATGTCCAGGGTCGCGCGCACACCCCCGTCGTCGGAGAAGGTCAGCTTGCCGACCTGGCCGACCGAGATGCCTCGGTACGTGACCTGGGCCCCGGCGAAGATGCCGCCCGAGTCGGCGAGCTGCACCGTGACCGGGTAGCTGCGGTCGACCACGAGGCGGTCGAGCTGGGCATAGCGTCCACCCACGAAGGCGCCGCCGATGACGGTGACGATCGCGAAGATGACCAGCTGGATCTTGGTGAGTCGGGTGATCATGGCGCCACCACCGGATCGACGAGCAGACGGGACAGATCAGCCGACGCCGCATTGGCGACCGGCGCCCGGCACGACCCGAACAGCCGGCACAGGAAGCCGGCCGGGGCGCGCGAGGTCGCAGCCGGAGCAGGTGTCGCGCCGGCAGGGGCCGGGACCGGCACCTGCGCCTGTCCCGGGGCCGTCGCCGGTGTGCGCGGCGTGGACTTGGCGGTGCTGGGCTTGCGGGTCGGGAGCCCCAGGCTCGGCAGGCCCTGCGAACCCGGCAGCAGCTTGGAGATCAGGTCGGCGAGGTCGGCCGCCGGGGCCGCCGCAGCCGGATCAGTGGCGGGAGCGGTCGGCTCCGCCGGGTCGGTGGCCGGCACCGGTGTCGCCGCCGGGCTGGGCTTGCCCGACAGCAGGCCGCGCAGGTCGAATCCGCCCAGGATGTTCTCCAGCTGCTCGGCGCCGATGTCCAGGCTGACCGACAAGTTGGCGAAGTCGCCGAAGCAGGCGCCTTCCTTGATCGCCTTCTGGTTGCCCGTGGCGTCCTGACAGCGTCCGGTCGCCGTCGCGATGTTGCCGCCCACGAATCCGTCGGTGAACGGGAACGTCAGCAGGGCCTGGGTGCCGGTGGCCAGGTCGTCGCCGGCCCGGGCCAGGTTCTTCAGTGCCGGCACGAGCGCCTTCAGATCGGCCACGGTGTCCGCCTTGGACTCGCGGATCACGCCGGTCGCCACATCGCCCAGCTTGTCCAGCGACTGCAGCAGGCCCACCAGCTCGTCGCGCTGGTCGTTGACGACGCGCAGCGCGTCCGGGAGCTCGTCGAGCGCGCCGGTGATCGCATCGCTCTGGTCATCGGTCGCGATCGCGAGCCGGTTGACCTTCTCCAGGGCGGTGAGCAGCGCTTCCTTGTTCTCGTCGAGCTGACCGATGAACGTCGTGGTCGTGGTCAGCAGCTCCTTGATCTGCGGCTCGTTGCCGCCGATCGCATTGTTGAGCTCACGCACGATCGTGTTGGTCTTCTCCAGGCCGCCGCCGTTGAACAACAGGGACGCGGCGCCCAGCACCTCCTCGATCTCGGGATTGCGCCCTGACCGGTCCAGAGGGATCTTGTCGCCGTTGCCCAGAGCACCGACGGCTCCCTGCGACGGCGGGGCGAGGGAGACGAACTTCTCGCCCAGCAGGCTGGTCTGGCGGATCGTCGCCACGGCATTGTCGGGGAGCTTGGCATCGCGGTTGATCTTGACGGTGACCAATGCGGTCCATCCCTCGAGCTCGATGTCGGTGACCTTGCCGACGGCGATGTCGTTGACCCGGACGGCGCTCTGCGGCACCAGGTCGAGCACGTCGCGGAACGCGATCTTGACGGTGTACGGCTCGCTGCCCAGATCGGCGCCGCCGGGCAGCGGCAGCTTGTACGGGGAGAAGCCGCACCCGCTCAGGGCGAGGGCGCTGACGATGGCCAGGATCGTGAGACGGACCGGACGAGAGATCATCAGTTCACCGCCAGCATCTCGGCGACCGAGCCGTTGACCCGCTCGGGGCGCACCGTCAGGTCGGACGCGGCCGCCGTGCGGGGCAACAGCCCCTTGGGCAGCAGGCCCTCCAGCAGGTCGGTCAGCACCGTGCAGGTGTTGCCGGCCACATCGGCCAGCTGCCCGTCACCGGCCTTGACCGGTGTCTCGCCCAGGAGGTTGCACAGCAGGGTGCTGGGGCTGTCGAGCGCACCGAACACGAGCTCGGGCAGATCGGCGCGGGTGTCCAGGGTGCCGAAGCGACCGTTGTAGGCCAGCGACACGTTCGACAGGGCCGTGGGCGCGCCCACCGAGATCTCCTCGAGCTCTGCCTTGCGCTTGGCCAGCAGCTTGGTCAGGGACGCGATGTTGTCGACGTTGCCGCGCAGCGCGCCGCGGTTCTCCTTGACCAGGGTGTTGACGTCGACCAGCGCCTTGCTCAAGGCCTCCAGCGTCGCCGCGAGGTCCTCGCGCTCGCCCTCCAGGACGGTCGAGACCTGCGCGGTGCTGTCGTTGAAGGCCCGCACCGCCGAGTCGTTGGTCTTGAGCAGGCTCACGAACTCCTCGACCTCGCGCAGGCTGCCGAACAGCTCGTCCTTGTTGTTCGACAGGGTCGTGCTCAGCTTGCCGAAGTTGCGCAGGGTCTCGTTGACCTGTGCCCCCTGGCCGCGGAGCTGGTCCGCCGCGCCGTCGACCAGCGTGCTCAGCGAGCCTTCCTTGTTGGCGCCCTCGGGCCCCAGCGCGACCGAGAGATCGTCCAGCGACTGGTAGATCTGGTCGAGCTCGACCGGGACGGCCGAGCGCTCGACCGACAGGTGCGCATCCTTCTTCAGGGTGGGCCCGCCGTCGTAGGCGGGGGCCAGCTGGACGAACCGGTCCCCCACGATCGACGGCGACACGATGACCGCCTTCACGTCGGCCGGCAGCTTCTGCGTGGCGTCGTAGGAGATCTTGACGCGGACCACGTCGCCGCGGGGCGTCAGGCTCTCGACCTTGCCCACCGGCACACCCAGGACCTTGACCTCCGATCCCTTGTAGACCGAGTTGGTCCGTTGGAAGTCCACCGTCATGTAGCGCGTCCCGTCACCCTTGTTGAGGAACAACAGCGTGGCCGCGATGAGCAGCAGCACCACGACGCCCACCAGCACCTTCGAGAATCCTGCGAACCGGGTCATGGCTTGGTCGCCCCCTTCGTCAGGCCGTCCTTGAGCGCATCGGTGATGGCCGGGACGAGTCCCCCGGCGGTGGTCAGCCCGCCCAGGTAGCTGTCGAACCACGGGCCGGTGCCCAGGGCGTTGGAGAACACCCGGGTGAAGGCGGGGAAGGTGCGCAGCGCCTCGTCCAGGCTGGCCTCGTTCTTGCGCAGCATCGTCGTGACGGTGTCGAGCTGCTCGAGGGCCGGCAGCAGGTCGGAGCGGGTGTCCTTGACCAGGCCGCGCAGCTGCGCGGAGATCGTCTGCGTGGAGACGAGCAGCCGGTGGATCGAGTCGCGCCGGGCGCTGATCGCCCGGAACAGCGTGTCGGCGTCCTTGAACAGCGTCACGAGCTCTTCGTTGCGGGAGTTGAGGACCCCCGAGACCTTCTTGAGGCTGACCAGCAAGGTGTTGATCTGCTCGTCGCGGGCCGCGAGGTTGCGGGACAGGTCGGAGACGCCCTTGATCGCCCCCCGGAACTCCTCGGGGGTCTGGGTCGAGATGTCGCTCAGCGTGTCGAGGGCCTGCGAGAGCTGGGGGATGTCGATCTGGTCGGTCGTGGTGCTCAGGTCCGAGAACGCCTGCACGACGTCATAGGGCGCGATCGTGCGCTCGAGCGGGATCGTGGCGCCCTTCGGCAGCTGACCGGGACCTGCAGGCGTCAAGGCCAGGTACTCCGCTCCCAGCAGCGTCCTGACCCGGATGTCGGCCCCGGACTCGGTGCCGAAGTCGATTCCCTTGTCGAGCTTGAACGTCACGCGCACCTTGGGACCGTCGAGCGCGATCTTCTGGACGTTGCCGACGGACACGCCGGCCACGCGCACCTCGTTGCCGGGCTTGAGACCGCCGATCTCGGCGAACTCGGCGTGATAGACGTCGCCGCCGCCGATGATCGGCAGCCGGTCGGCCCGGAAGGCGCCCAGCACCATGGCGGCGATCAGGGCCAGACCGATCAGACCGATGATGACCGGGTTGCGCTCGCGGAACGGCTTCATTTCTTGTACCCCGGCTGATCGCATCGGCGCTGGTCGGTGATGCCGAGCCCTTCCCCGGTCAGGTCGATCTTCGTCTCGGGGATGTTCAGGAGCCCGGCGACGTTGATCTCGGGGATCGTGATGCTCCCGTTGATGTCGCAGAGGTAGAAGTTGAACTCGCTGCCGGCCGATGCGGCGTTGCCGAACTTGGACAGCTTGATCGGCAGGATCTGGATCGAGCTCTGGACCTGGGCCAGGTTGCGCTCCGACGACAGGTTCTTGGTGAGGGCGTTGAGCTGGGCGATGTCCTCGGTCAACGCAGGTCGTCCCTGCACGAGCAGGTCGGACGTCTCGTCGGTGAGGTCCGAGATCGAGTCGACGGAGTCCAGGATCGCGGTGCGGTCGTCCTTCAGGCCGGTCACGAACTGCTGGAGCGTGTCGATGGTGTCGGTCAGCTCCTTGTCGCGGCTGCCCACGGTGTCCAGCACGGTGCTCAGGTTGGTGATCACGTCACCGATCAGCTGATCGCGGCCGGCCAGCGTGTTGGTCAGTGACGACGTCCGGGCGAGGAGGTCCTCGACGTTGCCGCTCTCGCCCTGCAGCGTCTGCACGATCTCGTAGGCGAACTTGTTGGTGTCGGCCGGCGAGAGCGCCTGGAACACCGGCTTGAAGCCGTTGAGCAGCACATTGAGGTCCAGCGCCTCCTGCGTGCGCTCCGGCGGGATCGTGCTGTTGGGCTTGAGGACCGACTTGGCCCCGTCGGCTCCCTGCGTCAGCGCGATGTACCGCTGGCCGACCAGGTTGCGGAACTTGATGGTGGCCCGGGTGTTGGCCGTCAGCGGGACGTCGGAGTCGACGCCGAAGGTGACGAGGGCCTTGTCTCGGTCGACGATCTCGACCTTGGAGACCGACCCGACCGCCACGCCGGCGATGCGGATGTCATCGCCCTTGGCCATGCCGGTGACATCGGTGAAGATCGCCTTGTACTGGTGGCGGTCCCCGAAGGAGCCATTGCCCAGGGTCAGTCCCAGGACCAGCGTCGCCAGCCCGGTGAAGGCGAAGAAGAAGGCCAGCTTGAGCGCGGCCCCCATGGACTCGGAGTCGATCTGCTTCATGATGCGCTCACCACCGTTCCGCGCAGCACCGGGCTGACCAGGAGCGAGCCGATGTCAGGGACGTCGTCGGGCGCCATCCCCAGCGTCCCGCCCAGGAAGACGTTCAGCTCCGCCCGCTCGCTCGGGGAGTCGATGCCCACGGCGCTGGGCTGCACGAGGTTCTGCAGGTCCAGGCTGGACGCCGCGGGCCGGTTGGCGAAGTCGCTGGCAGAGCCGAACTTCTTGTGGTCGCGCTTGACGCCCACGAGCTTGTAGACGTCGGCCGGCACCCTGAACGGACTCTTCTGGGAGGAAAAGGCCCGTTTCTGGGCCTCGCCCTTGTTCATCTCGTCCAGGTCCAGGCACGACGGGGCGGCCGCATTGCTGGCGTTGACGTCCTTGCCGCTCGTGGCCGCGGGACCACTCGATGCGCGGTCCAGATCGGCCTTCGAGACACGCACGTTCTCGTCGGCCTTGTATGCGGTCGGCTGGTCGATCAGCTCGACGTTGATGTGCAGCTTGCCGCCGCGGAAGGCACTGTCCAGACGCGGGATGAGCTGCGACATCGACTTGAGGAAGCACGGGAAGGTCGCCGAGTAGGTGCCGACCGTCTCCAGGACGGGGCGGGTCTCCTTGGCCAGCCGGACGAGGTTGTCACCGTTGTCCTGCGTGAACGTGGTGAGGGTCTCGGACAGGCCGGTGGCCTCCTCGAAGAAGGCCGCGAGCTGCGCCTTCTTGGCCACGACGGTGTTGCCGGTCACCACCGTGTTGCGCAGCAGCCGGCCGATCTCGGGCATCGCATCGGCGTAGGCGTCGGACACCGTCCCGAGCTTGGTGACGTCGGTGACCAGCTGCGGCACGTCGGGATTGACCTTCTTCAGATAGCTGTTCAAGGTCACCAGCGTCTCGCCGAGCTGGGTGCCCCGTCCTTCCAGCGCCGAGGCGACGGCACTGAGCGTGTACGACAGGTTCGCCGGGTCGACCGCCTCCAGCAGCGGGTACAGGTCGTTGAGCACCGTCTCGACCTCGATCGGCACATTGGCCTTGGTGATGGTGTCGCCGGCCTGCAGGGACTCCCCGCCGCGGCCACCCTCGGGCGGGATCAGCGCGACGTACTTCTCACCGAACAGGGTCTTGGGCACCAGCTGGGCGCTGACACCCTTCGGCACGTGGTCGATCAGCTTGGGGTTCATGCCCAGCACCAGCTTGACCCGGTCGCCCTCGGGCTGGACGCTGCGGACCTCGCCGACGATCATGCCGCGCAGCTTGACGTCGGCATTCTGCGGCAGGTTGACGCCCGCGGTGTCGGTCATCAGATCGACGTTGTCGTAGTCGACGAAGGTCTTGTTGAAGAATGCGTAGGTGACCCACAGCAACAGCATGACCAGCGCCACGAAGGCCGCGCCGAGCACCTTCAGCGCCGCCGGGCGCTCGAGGACAGGAGTGCGAGCCATGGGTCAGCCCGCCAGTCTGACGGTCACGTTCGTGCCCCAGATCGCCATGGAGGCGAGCAGGTCCACGACGTTGACCGCCACGATCGAGGTACGGATGGCCAGGCCGACGGCCACGCCGACGCCTGCGGGACCGCCACTGGCGTAGTAGCCGTAGTAGCAGTGGATGAGGATCACGACGACGGCGAAGATCAGGACCTTCGCGAACGACCACAGCACGTCACCGGGTGGCAGGAAGGTGTTGAAGTAGTGGTCGTAGGTGCCAGGGCTCTGCCCGTTGATCCAGGTCACCGTCAATCTGGTCGCGAAGTAGGACGCGAGCAGGCCCACGATGTACAGCGGCACGACCGCGATGAGGCCGGCGATGACGCGGGTCGTCACCAGGAAGGGCAGCGACGGGATCGCCATCGTCTCCAGGGCGTCGACCTCCTCGCTGATGCGCATCGCGCCCAGCTGTGCGGTGAAGCCGCAACCGACCGTCGCCGCGAGTGCGATGCCGGCCACGATCGGAGCGATCTCGCGGGTGTTGAAGTACGCCGAGATGAATCCGGTGAGCGCCGCCGTGCCGAGCTGGTCGAGTGCCGCGTAGCCCTGGATGCCGACCGAGGTGCCGGTGAAGAAGCACATCGCGCCGATCACGCCGACGGTGCCGCCGATCACCGCCAGCGACCCCGAGCCGAGGGTCACCTCGGCCACCAGCCGCATGATCTCCTTGCGGTAGTTGGTGAGCGCCCGCGGGAACGACTTGAAGACCCGCAGGTAGAACAGCATCTGGCGGCCGAGGCCGTCCAGGGCGTCGCCGAGTCGGGCCGGAGTGCTGGTGATCGTGGACAGAGCTGTCTTGGCGGTCGACATGCTCACATCCCCTTGGGCGGCACGAGCTGGATGTACACAGCCGTGAGCACGAAGTTGACGATGAACAGCAAGGTGAAGGTGATGACCACGGCCTCGTTGACCGCGTCACCGACGCCCTTCGGGCCGCCCTTCGCGTTCATGCCCTTGTAGGACGCGACGATCGCGGCGAGGAAGCCGAAGATCAGGGCCTTGATCATGCCCTGGTAGAGATCGGGGAGCTGGGCCAGCGCGGAGAAGGACGACACATAGGCGCCGGGCGTCCCGTCCTGCAGCACGACGTTGAACACGTAGCCGCCGATGACGCCGACGACCGTGACCAGACCGTTCAGGAACAGCGCGACGAGCATGCAGGCCAGGACACGCGGGACGACCAGACGCTGGATCGGGTCGATGCCCAGCACCATCATCGCGTCGAGCTCCTCGCGGATGCGCCGCGCGCCGAAGTCGGCGGCGATCGCCGAGCCGGCGGCTCCGGCGATCAGCAGGGCCGTGGCGATGGGACCGGCCTGCTGGACGACGGCCAGCACCGCGGCCGAGCCCGTGAAGGACTGCGCGCCGAACTGCTTGATCAGGCCGCCGGTCTGCAGGGCGATGACCGCGCCGAACGGAATCGCGACGAAGGCCGTGGGGACGATCGTGACCTTCACGATGAACCAGGCCTGGACCAGGAACTCCTTGAGCTGGAACGGCCGGCGGAACAACGCCACCATGACGTCCAGGGCGAAGGCGAACAGATTGCCGGCCACCCGTGCGGGGCCGGTGATGACGGCTGCGCTCACAGCGTCCCCCCTGCTGCGCCGCTCATGCCGAGAGTGCCTGTTCGGCGTTGGGCTCGAAGGAACCGGGAGGCGGCACGACGCCGTTCTCGCGGCACCAGGCGCCGGGCTCGCGCTGTCCGCGGCGGGGGCGGCCGTCGGAGGTCTCCAGCTGCACCGGCACGGGCGGCAGCGGCGGCATCGCGATGCCCTGCTCGGCGGCCAGCTCGTCGGCGTCCTTCTCCTCGGACATGCCGATCGGCCCGACGGTCTGGGCGTTGAGGAACTGCGCGACGACCGGCTCCTCAGACGTCAGCAGCATCTCGCGGGGCCCGAACATCGCCAGGTGCTTGTGGTACAGCAGGCCGATGTTGTCCGGCACCCTGCGGGCGGTGTTGATGTCGTGCGTCACGATCAGGAACGTCGCGTCGATCTGCGCGTTCAGGTCGATGAACAGCTGGTTGATGTAGGAGGTGCGGACCGGGTCGAGGCCGGAGTCGGGCTCGTCGATCAGCAGGATCTCCGGGTCCATGACCAGCGCGCGGGCCAGGCCGGCGCGCTTGCGCATCCCGCCGGAGATCTCGCCGGGCAGCTTGTGCTCGGCGCCCACCAGGCCGGTCAGCTCCATCTTGTCCATCACGATGTTGCGGATCTCGGACTCGGACTTGCGGGTGTGCTCGCGCAGCGGGAAGGCCACGTTGTCGTACAGGTCCATCGAGCCGAACATCGCGCCGTCCTGGAACAGCACCCCGAACAGCTTGCGGATCTCGTAGAGATCCTTCTCCTTGCAGTTGGCGATGTCGACGCCCTCGATCCACACATGGCCCGAGTTGGGCTTGAGCAGACCGATGAGGGTCTTGAGGAACACCGACTTGCCGGTGCCCGAGGGGCCGAGCATGACCGAGATCTCGCCGGCAGGGAGCGTCAGCGTGACGTCTTTCCAGATCAACGAGCTACCGAACTTCTTCGTCAGACCTTCGACGACGACTTCAACGCCCACGGATGGCCCCCCTCCTTGCTGACCGCGGCCTGTCGGCAGCTGCCGGCAGAACTCCCACTGTCACGACCGCTGTGACCGCGAACACAGACTCAACGAACAAGGCGAACCGAGGTTACGCCTGATCGTCCATCCATGTGACCGCCATGTAAACGACTGTGACCCAGAGAACATACCGTAGGTAACTCAGAGTGACAATCGCTACGCGGTGGCTTTCCCACAGAGCGGGAACGGCCCCGGACATGACGAAAGGGCGCCCCTTCCGAAGAAGGGACGCCCTGACGCGGGATTCAGCGACGAGTCACTTGACGGTGACGCTGGCGCCGGCGGCCTCGAGGGCCTCCTTGGCCTTGTCGGCAGCTTCCTTGTTGGCCTTCTCGAGGACGGGCTTCGGCGCACCCTCGACGAGGTCCTTGGCCTCCTTGAGTCCGAGACCGGTGATCGTACGAACTTCCTTGATGACCTGGATCTTCTTCTCTCCAGCGCCCTCGAGGATGACGTCGAACTCGTCCTGCTCGGCGGCGGCGTCGTCACCAGCGGCACCGCCGGCGGCGGGCGCGGCAGCGACGGCAACCGGGAGCGGCTGCGGTGACGTCGAACGTCTCCTCGAACTCCTTGACGAACTCGGAGAGCTCGATGAGGGTCATTTCCTTGAATGCGTCCAGCAGGTCGCTGGTGCTGAGCTTCGCCATGGTGGCGTCCTTCCGTTATGAGACCCCGAGGGGGTCCCGATTGGTTTAATCGGGCAGTCAGCCCTCGGTGGTCTCCGCGTCTGCGGAGTCGGCCTCGGCGGGTGCCTCGGCCGGAGTTTCAGTCGCCTCGTCGGCCGCGGGGGCCTCCTCGGCGGCGGCGACGGGCTCGGGGCCCGCAGCCAGGACCGACGGATCGCTCTCGGCCTTCGCCTGCAGGGCACCCAGAACGCGGGCGGCCTGCGAGAGCGGGGCTGCGAACAGCGACGCGGCGTTCGACAGGCTGGCCTTCATGCCACCTGCGAGCTTGGCGAGGAGGACCTCGCGCGACTCGAGGTCGGCCAGCTTGTTGATCTCCTCAGCGGAGAGGATCTTCCCGTCGAGGAAGCCTCCCTTGATGATGAGGGGGAGCGTTCGTCTTCGCGAAGTCACGCAGGCTCTTCGCAGCCAGCACCGGATCGCCCTTGATGAAGGCGATCGCGGTCGGACCGACGAGCAGCTCGTTGTCGAGCTCCACACCTGCGTCCTTGGCGGCGATCTTGGTCAGCGTGTTCTTGGCGACGGCATAGTTCACGTCCTCACCGAGCGAGCGGCGCAGTTCCTGCAGCTGCTTCACGGTGAGACCGCGGTACTCGGTGAGAACTGCGCCGCTGGACTCACGGAAATTGTCCGCGAGCGCTGCAACGGCGGCAATCTTTTCCGCGTTGGCCATGGGTCTCCTTCCAGCACATGGGTCGTCGTGACGAAGACTGCGACCCCATGTGCGAACACAGGCCCGACACGAAAAAACGTCCCGGGCACAGGGCCACGGGACGCGATCGAGCTGCATCTGAATTCGTGAACCTGCGCGGGCCGCCCCTTCGGGCGCTTCGGACAGCTCATGAGAGCTGCCTGCCAGCGGTCTTCGGCACCTTCAGGATAGAGCACGCAGGCGGCTCAACCAAATCGCGCTCTGCGGACGGTCAGGACCGACCCAGCCCGGCCAGGGGATCGGCGGTGACCTGGTCGTCCGGCGGCGGCTGGATGTCCACGGCGCTGCCCCACCGGGAGAAGTCCGCCGTGATGCTGGTGCCGGCGACCGTGGACGTGACGCGTCGCAGCAGGTCGTCCGAACCGATGTAGACGGTGTAGGTGATCGACTTCGGGAGGCCGGCCCCTGGAGCCTTCTCGGCGAGGCCGGGGATCGTGCCCGTGTCGAGCTTCAGCTCGTACGGCTGCGCCTGCACCCCGTCGATCGTCACGGGCGCTCCGGAGGGCCGCATCGACCGCACCGAGTCCTCGAGCTGCTTCAGCTGCTGCGATGGATCGATCTGGTCGGTGATCGCCGCCAGCCGGCGGGCGATCGGGTTGCTGGTGTCGTCCAGCGCGATGCGGATGTACTTGCCGTCGCTCATGGCGCCCGGGTTCACGAACAGGACCCGGTCCGCCAGGACCATCGACGTCGAGCCGAGACCCAGCATGCCCAGGTCCGCCGTCATGGCCATCGAGGTGTCGGCGGCAGTCTCGCCGAGCGAGACATCGCCCTCGGCGGTGATGGACTGCCCGTTCGCCTCGATCTTCATCGACACGTGGCTGGTGCGGGCATCGTCCTGCGCATCGGCGACCGTGCGGAAGAACGCTGCCTGCTGCATTCCGGCGGACGCGTCACCTGCGGCACTCGAGCCGGAGAACCGTTCGGTGCCCGGTGCGTCCGCGCCACAGGCGGCGACGCCCAGCACCAGGACCGCGGTCGACGCGGCGATGGCCAGCTGCTTGCGACGGGGGTGCATGCCGCCAGCATAACCCCGGCAGCACAGGGTCCCGGAGATCACGAGAACGGCCCGGCACCGACGCTGGGCGTCAGGACCGGGCCGTTGGTGGAGCTGTGATCAGCTCTCGTCAGCCGCGTAGTTCTTGGTGCGGTTCGGATCGACCGGGATGCCGGGACCGTTCGTCGTGGAGACGGTGATCTTCTTGACGTAGCGACCCTTCGAGCTGGCCGGCTTGATGCGCAGGATCTCGTCGAGCGCAGCGCCGTAGTTCTCGGCGAGCTGCTCGGCCGAGAACGAGGCCTTGCCGATCACGAAGTGCAGGTTCGCGTGACGATCGACGCGGAACTCGATCTTTCCACCCTTGATGTCGCCGACGGCCTTGGCGACGTCGGGGGTGACGGTGCCGGTCTTCGGGTTGGGCATCAGGTTGCGGGGGCCGAGGACGCGTCCGAGGCGGCCGACCTTGCCCATCATGTCGGGCGTCGCGACGACGGCGTCGAAGTCGAGCCATCCTCCGTTGACCTTGTCGACCAGCTCGTCGGCACCGACGAAGTCGGCGCCGGCCTCACGAGCGGCATCGGCGTTGGCGCCGGTGGCGAAGACCAGGACCCGTGCGGTCTTGCCCGTGCCGTGCGGGAGGTTGACGGTGCCGCGCACCATCTGATCGGCCTTGCGGGGGTCGACGCCGAGGCGGACGGAGACGTCCACGGTCGAGTCGTACTTCTTGCTACCCGACTCCTTGGCCAGCGTCGTGGCCTGCAGGGGCGTGTAGAGGTTGTCCTTGTCGATCTTCTCGGCGACCTCGCGGTACGCCTTGCTGTGCTGTGCCATCTCTGGTCTTCCTTACTGTGTATGAACCAGTCGTGGTCTGAACGGGCCCAGCCGGCCCTGCCACTAGTGGTGATGTGTGAGGTGGTGCTCAGTCCGTCGTGACGCCCATGGAGCGTGCGGTGCCCTCGACGATCTTCATCGCGGCGTCGATGTCGGTCGCGTTGAGGTCAGGCAGCTTGGTCGTGGCGATCTCGCGGATCTGGTCCTTGGTGATCTTGCCGACCTTGTCCGTGTGCGGGACAGCCGAACCCTTCTGCAGGCCGGCGGCCTTCTTGATCAGCTCGGCCGCGGGCGGCGTCTTGGTGACGAAGCTGAAGGTGCGGTCCTCGTAGATCGTGATCTCGACGGGGACGACGTTTCCACGCATGGCTTCCGTGGCCGAGTTGTAGGCCTTGCAGAACTCCATGATGTTGACGCCGTGCGGGCCGAGCGCGGTACCGACGGGCGGTGCCGGGTTGGCCATACCGGCCTGCAGCTGCACCTTGACGATGGCTGCGACTTTCTTCTTGGGAGGCATTTCTCGGGTCCTTTTGGTGATTGTTGCGGTAGGTGCGGGGCTTCTGTTGGGTCAGCCGCCGCGGCCGGGGTGGCTCAGACCTTCTGGATCTGGGTGAAGCTGAGCTCGACCGGGGTCTCGCGACCGAAGATCTCCACGAGGGCCTTGACCCTCTGCGCGTCGACGTTGATCTCCGTGATGGTCGCGTGCAGCGTGGCGAACGGTCCATCGACGACCATGACGGAGTCACCGACGGTGAAGTCGGAGAACTCGACCTTGGCGGCCTTCGTCTGCTGCTGGTCGGGGGCGTTGGCCGCGGTTGCGACCTCGGCCTCCACTGCCGGGGCGAGCATGCTCTCGACCTCGGCAAGACTGAGGGGGACGGGCTGGTGGGAGTTGCCCACGAATCCCGTGACCGACGGGGTGTGGCGCACGACGCCCCACGACTCGTCGGTGAGGTCCATGCGGACCAGGACGTAGCCGGGGAGGACGGTGCGCTTGACGAGCTTGCGCTGACCGTTCTTGATCTCGGCGACCTCCTCGGTCGGCACGACGACCTCGAAGATGTAGTCCTCGGCGTTGAGCGAGGTGACCCGGTTCTCCAGGTTCGACTTCACCCGCTTCTCCATGCCGGAGTAGGTGTGGACGACGTACCAGTCGCCGATCTGGTTGTGCAGACGATCCTTGAACTCCTGCAGCGCGTCGACGACGGGCTCGGCGTCCTCGTCGTCCGAGGACTCGTCCGCGGCCTCCTCCTCGGAGGACTCGATCGCCTCGTCGTCCTGGACGACCGGCTCGGCGTCCTCGGTCGCGTCGGCGACGTCGGTCTCCTCGATGGGCGCGTCGAGCTCAGCCGCCGGGACGTCCGACGAATCGTCGGCGTCGACGTTCTCTTCGTAACCTTGAGTCACAGTGATCCTTTGGCCGTGCAAAATTTGGGGCGAGTCCGCTTACGCGAAGATCTTGAACGAGGCCTGGCCGAACCCGTAGTCGAGTCCCGCGACGATGGCCATCATGACGAGCACGAACACGAGGACGACCCAGAAGTAGTTGATGACCTGGGGGCGGGTCGGCCAGACGACCTTGCGGAGCTCGGCGATGACCTGGCGGTAGAACGTGATCGGCGAGGTGCGCTTGCCGGACGTGCCAGCCAGCTCGTGACGATCGCTCACGTGGTGCTCCTTGGTCAGTCTTCGTGGTCAGTTCTGTGTTGTCGTGTGTCGCAGGGCACGAGGGACTTGAACCCCCAACCTTCGGTTTTGGAGACCGATGCTCTACCAGTTGAGCTAGTGCCCTTCAGCTTTCATCCTCGGCGTCACGGCCGCTCATGGGCATGACGATTGAGGGTGAATTTTCACCGGTGGGTCCAGTGTACGTGGTCGGCCCCGGCCGAGTCGAACCGAGTAGGGGCAGGGGCCACCTCGCCGGTGGCCGGACGCGGCCGGCGGCAGGGGCTGGCAGGATGGTGAGGGTGTCGATGACCGGAACCGATGAGCCTCCTGTCACGCCGGCGCGCGTGCGATCCATCCCCGCGCTGCCCAAGGCACACCTGCACCTGCACTTCACCGGGTCCATGCGGCACAGCACCCTGCTGGAGCTGGCCGAGCGCGACGGCATCCACCTGCCCACCTCGTTGACCGACGAGTGGCCGCCCGAGCTCAGCACGATGGACGAGAAGGGCTGGTTCCGGTTCCAGCGCCTGTACGACGTGGCCCGTTCGGTGCTGCGCACCGAGGACGATGTGCGTCGCCTGGTGCTGGAGGCGGCGCTCGACGACGCCGCCGACGGCTCGGTCTGGACCGAGATCCAGGTCGACCCCTCGGGCTACGGTGCCCGCTTCGGCGGCATCACCGCCTTCACCGACCTGGTCATCGACGCGGTGCGCGAAGCAAGCGAGCGGGCCGGCATCGGGATGGGCCTGGTCGTGGCCGCGAACCGCACGAGGCACCCGCTGGACGCGCGCACCCTGGCCCGTCTCGCGGCCCAGTACGCGGGCCGCGGGGTCATCGGATTCGGGCTGTCCAACGACGAGCGCCGCGGCGACACCGCGAGCTTCGCCCATGCCTTCTCCATCGCCGAGCGCGCCGGGCTCGCGCTGGTCCCGCACGGCGGGGAGCTGCGCGGGCCCGAGCACATCACGCAGTGCCTGGACCACCTGCACCCGAGCCGCCTCGGTCACGGCGTCCGCGCCGCCGAGAGCGAGGCAGTGCTGGGACGGATCGCCGACACCGGTGTCGCGCTCGAGGTCTGCCCGACGTCCAATGTCTCCCTCGGGGTCTACGCGACGTTCGAGGAGGTGCCGGTGCGCCAGCTGGTCGCTGCGGGCATCGACGTGGCCCTGGGGGCCGACGACCCGCTGCTGTTCGGCTCCCGGCTCGCCGGGCAGTACAACGTGCTGCGGGCCGCCCAGGACATGAGCGATGCGGAGCTGGCCGAGCTGGCCCGGATGTCGGTGCGCCGCTCCTACGCACCCTCCGACCTGGTCAGTGACGCCGTCGCGGGCATCGACGCCTGGCTGGCCTCCCCGCCGCCGGACGCACCATGACGACCGCCCACCCGGGATTCGCCCCGACGGCGCCGCCCAAGGCGCCCGGCGCGAGCCTGTCGCTGGTGCTCGGCATCATCTCGGTCGCCGGCCTGTTCGTGCTCGTCGTCCCCGTGTTCCTGGCGCCACTGGCCTGGTACCACGGGGTCGCCGCGGGACGCCGGGTCGAGCGCGAGCCGGATCGCTGGTCGGGTCGTGGCGAGGCGCGCGCCGGAGCGGTGCTGGGCATGATCGGCTCCGCCCTGGCACTGCTCGTGCTCGCCGCGCTCGCCCTGGCCGGTCTCGGCGTGCTGCTGGCATCGGCCCAGGGCTCCGGCTACCGCTCCTGAGCGCTAGAGCTCGCAGCCGACGAGCACCGGCTCGTTGACCAGCCTGATCCCATAGGCCCGTTCGACGCCGTCGCGGACCTCACGGGCGAGGTCGAGGAGCTGGGTCGTCGTGGCGCCGCCGCGATTGGTCAGCGCGAGCGTGTGCTTGGTCGACAGCGACACCGATGCGGAGCCGTGACCCTTGGCGAAGCCGGCGTGGTCGATGAGCCAGGCCGCGCTGGTCTTGACCGAGCCGTCGGGCTGCTCGAAGCGGGGCGCCTCGGGAGGCAGGGCGGCGGCCTGCTCCGGTGTCAGGATCGGGTTGGTGAAGAACGAGCCCGCGCTCCAGGTGTCGTGATCGGCCGCATCCAGGACCATGCCCTTGCCGCGGCGCAGGGCCAGCACCGCCTCGCGCACGTCCCGCAGGGGTGCGCGCTCCCCCACCCCGACGCCCAGCGTCCGGGCGAGCTCGGCGTACGCGACCGGCGCCCCGAGGTCGCCGAGCGCCAGCTGGAAGGTGACCGACAGGACGACGTGGCGCTGGGGCTCGGCCTTGAACCGGCTGTGCCGGTACGCGAACTCGCAGTCGGCTGCCGCGTACGTGCGGATACGACGGTCGTAGCGGTCGTACGTGCGCACCGAGGCGATCGTCTGGGCCACGTCCTGCCCGTACGCACCGACGTTCTGGATCGGGGTGGCGCCGGTGGACCCGGGGATGCCGGACAGCGCCTCGACGCCGACCCAGCCCTCGGTGACCGCGCGGGCCACGAGGTCGTCCCAGGGCTCGCCGGCCGCCACGGTGACCATGGCCCCACTGCACGCATCGGCGTCGACCGTGACGCCGCGGTTCAGGACCCGCACCACCGTGGCGTCCACGCCGTGGTCGCCGACCACCAGGTTGCTGCCACCGCCGACCAGCAGCACCGGGTCGCCGGCCTCGTCGGCGATCCGGACGATGTCGACGAGGTGCTCCTCGGTCGTGGCGTCGATCACGGCGCGAGCCGGGCCGCCGAGGCGAAGGGTCGTCAGCTCGGCGAGGTCCACGGGAATGACGCTACTAGGTGCTGACGCGGCAACGACGAAAGCCCCCGCCTGCCGAGGCAGGGGAGGCTTTCGCACGGACGGCGAGGGGTCAGCGCGTCTCGCGGTGCAGCGTGTGACGCTTGTCGCGAGGGCAGAACTTCTTCAGATCCATGCGATCGGGATCGTTGCGACGGTTCTTCTTCGTGATGTAGTTGCGTTCCTTGCACTCGGTGCAGGCCAAGGTGATCTTGGGGCGAACGTCTGAGCTCTTGCTGGCCACGAGGGTGCCTCTTCTTGATCGGGTGTAGCTGATGTCTTGCCGGTCTGTCGTGCGGTAGCTGGGGCGGGACTCGAACCCGCGACCCCACGATTATGAGTCGTGTGCTCTAACCACCTGAGCTACCCAGCCACGGGCGGGAGTTTCCTCCCGCCCACAGGACTCCTCGAGTGCTGAGAGTCCAGAGCCCCTTTACGGAATCGAACCGTAGACCTTTTCCTTACCATGGAAACGCTCTGCCGACTGAGCTAAAGGGGCAAGCCGACAAGCAAAGATACCCGGTCCCTCCTCGAAAGGTGAAATCGGGGTCCCCTCGTGCAGGATGGCGTCCATGACTTCTCGGCATCCCAGCGGTTTTCGGTTCAGCGACGAGTTCATCAAGCGGTGGACGAACCGCTTGGTGATCGCGATCTTCGCGATCGGGGGCATCGGGATCGGGCTGAGCGCGGCCACCGAGATCGACGGCTCACCCGACTGGCTCGGGACGGTCGCGGCGATCGTCCTGATCGGCGGCGTCGTCGGGCCGCTGCTGGCGGCCGCGGTGCTCGGCGGGGAGTCGATCAGGCGCGGCGGCGGGCTCGTCGGCGTCCTGCTCGTGGGCGGCCTCGGCGCGGGCGGCGCCGGCCAGGTCATCGACCGGCCGTGGCTGACCTGGTGCGGCGCGGCGGCGGTCGCGCTCAGCGTCATCGGTTTCTGGGCCATGGGCTGGATCGCGAAGGTGCCGATGTACATCGGGTTGCCGTGGGCGCACGGCGACGTCGTCCAGCGCGACGACAGCGCGCCGAAGGATCTGTTCGGTGGGGACGACCCGCGGCTCAGGCCGAGGCGGCCGCGAGGCGGCTCGGCCAGCCGGGGCCCTCGTAGATGAAGCCGGTGTAGCCCTGGACGAGATCGGCACCAGCGGCCAGCCGGGCCCGGACGTCATCGGGCGTCGTGACGCCGCCGACCGAGATGATCGCCAGCCGGTCGCCGACCCGCTCCCGCAGCCGGACCAGCACCTCGGTCGCCCGCTCGGCCAGGACCGGGCCGGACAGCCCACCGGCTCCGGCCGCCTCGATGACGGCACGATCGGTCCGCAACGTGTCCGGCCGGGCGATCGTGGTGTTCGTCGCACTGATGCCGTCCAGGCCCAGCTCGAGGGCCAGATCGGCCACCGCGTCGACATCGTCGTCGGCCAGGTCCGGCGCGATCTTGACCAGCAGGGGCACCCGGCCGCCCGGATTGCGGTCGGCGACCTCCTTGACCGCGCTCAGCAGCGGGCGCAGCTCGTCGACGGCCTGCAGGTCCCGCAGGCCCGGCGTGTTCGGCGATGACACGTTGACGACCAGGTAGCTCGCATACGGCACCAGGAGGCGGGCGCTCTCGACGTAGTCGGCCACGGCGTCCTGCGCGGGCGTGACCTTGGTCTTGCCGATGTTGACGCCGATGACGGCATCGCGTCCGGCATTCGTGCGGCGGAGCCGGTGCAGGCGGGAGGCGCACTCGGCTGCCCCGTCGTTGTTGAAGCCCATGCGGTTGATGATCGCGCGGTCGTCGACCAGGCGGAACAGCCGCGGGCGCGGGTTGCCCGGTTGCGGGCGGGCCGTCACGGTGCCGATCTCGACGTGCCCGAAACCGAGGGCCAGCAGCCCGGGGACGGCCTTGGCGTTCTTGTCGAAGCCCGCGGCCAGGCCGAATGCGTTGGGGAACTCGATGCCCATCACGGTGCGCGGAGCCCGGGTCTGCGGGAAGACGATGCGGGTGGCGAACCGCCCGGCCCGGATCGCGGCGAAGGCGCGTTCGTGCGCCTTCTCTGGATCCATCGACAGGAAGACGGCATCGAAGAACGCGCGGTAGACCACGTTTGCAGCGTATCGCGGCCTCGAGCGGAGGGTCAGGGCCGAGGCGCCGGGCCGTCGCCCTCAGGCGGGTTCTGCTCCACCTCGTGCTCGGGATCGGGGGCCAGGCCCGGGTCGAGATCGGGCTCTTGGCGCTCGATGGGGTCGGCGGGATTGGTGCCGCCCGGCCGGGGGTCCGGCGGCCGGGTCATGACTGCTCCTGCGCCGTCGGCGCCGGCGACTCGTCGAGCCGGGTCAGCGGACGGACCGCCGGCCCCTCGATGACCGTCCCGTCGGGCGCGAAGCGGGAGGCGTGCAGCGGGCAGTCCCACGTGCGCTCGTTGTCGTTCCACTCCAGCACCCCGCCCAGGTGGGTGCAGATCGCCCGGACGGCGCACGTCGTGCCGTCGACGGTCGAGACGCCCACCGGGACGACTCCACGGCGTCCGACGATCCCCTCCCCCTCTGCGGGCTCCGCCGGGGCGGGCTTCAGCTCGGCGGAGACGGCGGACACAGCCGCGGCGGCACCCACCTTGGCGTTGATCGAGGCGACGTGGAAGGCGCCGGAGGGCCCTGTCACGCGCCGGGACATCGTCTTCTGCCACGACGGCGCCTGGTCGAGGATCTCCGCGGAGATGCTGCGTCCGGCCATGACGCCGGCGGCCATGCCCCACTTGTCGAATCCGGTCGCCACGTAGATGCGCCCGCCGCCACGCGGCATGGGCCCGATGTACGGCACCGAGTCGTGCGAGCGATAGTCCTGGGCCGACCAGGTGTGCGTCTCGGTCGCCCCCGGGAAGTGCACGGCGGTCCAGGCCCGCAGCTCGTCGACGTGGGCGCGCTCGGAGGACGTGCGACCCACCGAGTGCCCGCTGCCGCCGATCACCAGCTTGCCGCCGGGGGCGTCGCGCACCGAGCGGCTCGGAGAACCGGCCGACAGGTACATCCCGTGCGGGACCACGACGTCGGGGGCATCGAAGGCCAGGGCGTACGACCGCATCGGCTCCAGCTTGGCGAAGTACAGTCCCCGATCCAGGATCGGCGTACCGGTTGCCAGCACCACGTGATCGGCGTCGAGGCTCGTGCCGTCCTCCAGCCGGACGACGCGACGGCCGCGGTGCGTGACGCCGACGACGCGGTGCCCCTGGTGCACCGATCCGCCGTGGGCGCGGATCTGGTCGACGAGCGCCGAGAGCAGGTCCATGGGGTCGATCTGCGCCTGGTCGGGCAGGACGACGCCGCCGAACTGCGGGAACGGGACGTCCAGCTCACGCACTGCGTAGGTGTCGAGCCCGACCGTGCGGCTGGCCTGCAGCTCGTCGTCCAGCGTCGAGCGCTGCTCCGGCGACGATGCGTACGTCACGGCATCGCGCACCTGGTACGGCACGCCGTGGTCGTCGCAGAAGCGCAGCATCCACTGCTGGCCCTCCAGGTTGCCCTCGACGTACGCGCGGGCGACCTGCTTGGACTGGTACCGCAGCATGCGCGAGTACTTCGTGCCCTGCAGCAGCGAGACCTTCGCGGTGGTGTGACCGCTGGCCAGCGAGCCGACGACCCCGGCGTCCAGGACCACGACCCGCCGCCCGGCGCGGGCCAGCAGCAGCGCCGTGGTCAGACCCGTGATGCCGGCGCCCACGACGATGTCGTCCACCACGGCGCCCTGGGGCAGGGGCTCGTCCGCGATGGGCTCCGGTCGGTCCTGCCACAACGACGTCCCGCGGCTAGAGCTTGGCTTCATCGATGTCGTCCCCTGCCTTGTCGCGGATGATGGTCTGCAGCATCGCGCTGACCGCCCCGATCACGGCGAGCCCGAAGGCGGCGTAGACCCATCCGTCGGCGAGCGTGCCGGCCTGCGTCAGGACGATGCCGACGATGCCGATCACCACGAGCAGCAGCGACACGCTCATCCCCAGCACCCAGCGCCGGTTCAGCACGTGGCGCTGTCGTCTGCGAGTTCTGCGACTTCTGCGTTGTGCCATGTGCCCGCAGTACCCATGGTCGCCACGGACAATCGGCCTAGAAGACGCCCTTGCCGCCGGTGACGCCCAGCACGGTGCCCGACACGTAGCTCGCATCGCTCTCCGAGGCCAGGAACACGAAGGCCGGTGCGACCTCGGCCGGCTGGCCGGCGCGACCCAACGGGGTCTCCTGGCCGAACTTCTGGACCTTCTCCTCGGTCTGCGTCGCCGGCTGCAGCGGGGTCCAGATCGGGCCGGGCGCCACGGCGTTGACCCGGATGCCCTTGGGCCCCAGCTGGGCGGCGAGGTTGATCGTGGCGTTGTTGATCGCCGCCTTGGTGGAGGCGTAGTCCAGCAGCGTCGTGGACGGGTCGAAGGCCTGGATCGACGAGTTGTTGATGATGCACGATCCGGGGCCGAACTGCCGGGCCGCCGCACGCGACATCCAGAACATCGCGTACAGGTTGGTCTTCAGCGTCCGGTCGAGGTTCTCGTCGGTCAGGTCCGCCAGCTCCTCGGAACGGGCCATCTGGAAGCCGGCGTTGTTGACCAGGATGTCCAGGCCGCCGAGGGCCTCGGTGGCCTCGGCGACGACCCGGTCGCACGTCGCGCTCTCGCGCAGGTCGGCCTCGATCGGGACGGCCTTGCGGCCGGCCTCCTCGACGAGGGCCTGGGTCGCGTCGGCGTCCTCCTTCTCCTCCGGCAGGTACGTGAAGGCGACGTCAGCGCCCTCGCGGGCGTAGGCGATCGCCACCGCGCGACCGATGCCGGAGTCGCCTCCGGTGATCAGGGCGCGACGACCGGCGAGCCGGTCGTGACCGACGTAGGAGCTCTCGCCGTGATCGGGCAGGGGGTCCATGGCCGAGGTGATGCCGGGAGGCTCTTGCTGCTGCGGGGGAAAGGACTGTTCGCTCATGGCTGGCACGTGCCCGATTCACCCTGCGGTCAAACGTCTCGTCGGGGTGCTGTTCCCGCCCGCCCGCCGTGGCGCCGGGCGAGGACGTCCGTCAGCATGGTCCCCGTGATCATCAGAAAGGTCGGTGTCGAGGAAGAGATGTTCCTCGTCGACCCCTCCAGCCGCCGGCTCGTCCCCGTCTCCGGACGGGTGACCTCCGGAGAGGACGACGTCGAGCAGGAGCTCTTCCTGCAGCAGCTGGAGACCCAGTCCGATCCTCACCGGGACCTCGCCGACGTGGCCGCCGACCTGCGCGAGGCTCGTCGCAAGGCGGCCGCAGCGGCGGAGTCGGCCGGCGCGCGTCTGGCCGTCATGCCGACCCCGGTCCTGCCCGGCGACGACGGCGACGTCACCCCCAACGCCCGCTACCACCGCATGATGCGCCGGTTCGGCGAGGTGGGCCGCCGCGCCCTGGCCTGCGGCATGCACGTCCACGTCGACGTCGCCGACGACGAGGAGGCCGTCGCGGTGATCGACGCGCTGCGGCCGTGGCTCCCGCTGGTGCAGGCCATCTCCGCCGGATCACCGTTCGACTCCGGGATCGACACGGGCTACGCGAGCTGGCGGGCCCAGGTCTGGGAGGCCTGGCCGTCGGCGGGCGTCGTCGAGCCGTTCGGGGACGCTGCGGGATACCGCGCCGCCGTCGAGGCGCTCATCGCGTCCGGCGCCGCGCTCGACGAGGGCATGATCTACCTCGACGCGCGTCCTGCGCGGGCGTACCCCACCGTCGAGATCCGCGTCGCCGATGTCTGCACCGACCTGCGCGACACCGTGCTGGTGGCCGCCGTGGCACGTGCCCTGGTCACCACCTGTGCGGAGGACTGGAAGGCAGGCCGTCAGCCCGAGGCCTGGCGGGTCGACCTGCTCCGGGCGGCCCGGTGGCGGGCCCGCCACGACGGCCTCGGCGGCGTCCTGCTCGATCCGCTCACCCGCCGGCCGGTCCCGGCCGCCGACGCCCTGGCCACGCTGGTGCGGACGATCGAGCCCGCGCTGATCGCGGCCGGCGACCACGACCTCGTCACCGAGGGCATCGCCCGTGTGCTGCGCGACGGTGGCGGCGCGCAGCGCCAGCGCGCCGCGGCAGGCGAGGATCTCGACCTGGTCGCCGTGGTCGACGACGTGCTGGCGCGCACCGCCGCGTCCTTCGACGACGACTGAGCCCGTCGGCCCCTCAGGCGCGGTGCGGCAGCCGGCCGACCAGCGCATCGGGCTGGACCGGAAGGTCGCGCACCCGCACGCCCGTCGCGTGCCAGACCGCATTCGCGACCGCCGCGGCCGATCCGACGATCCCGATCTCGCCGATGCCCTTGCCGCCGACCGGGTTGAGGTGCTCGTCGTGCTCCTCGAGCCACTCGACGTGGATGTCGGGGATGTCGGCGCACGCCGCGACGTGATAGGTCGCCAGGTCGTGATTGGCGTAGTCGCCGCGGCGCTCGTCCATGACCCCGTGCTCGTGCAGCGCCATCGACACCCCCATCGTCATGCCCCCGATGAGCTGCGATCGCGCGGTGCGGGCGTTCAGGATCCGGCCCGCCGCGAACACCCCCACCATGCGGGCCAGGACGATCTCCCCGGAGTCGAGGTCGACCCGCACCTCCGCGAAGTGCGCACCGTAGGCGTGCCGGTCGACGTCGTCCATCGCGTCGACGTCGTCCGACGTGTCCGCCTCCACGACCAGGCCGTCGGCCGGGATCCGCTCGCCGGCCGCGAGCCGTTCGGCCAGCTCCGCGCAGGCCTTGGCCACCGGCCACCCCCAGGACGCCGTGCCCGCCGAGCCACCGGCGATCGCGCCGGGCGGCAGGGCCGAGCTCCCGATCCGGATGTCGATGCGCTCGACGTCGACACCGAGCCGGTCCGCGGCGATCTGCGCCAGCACGGTGCGGGCACCGGTGCCGATGTCGGTCGCGTTGATCTGGACCAGGAACGTCCCGTCGCTGCGGGCCGTCGCCCGGGCACTGCTGCCACTGACCATCGCGGGGTACAGCGCCGAGGCGACACCTGTGCCGATCAGCCAGCGGCCCTCCTGCCGGGCGCCGGGCGTCGCGTCGCGACCGTCCCAGCCGAAGATCTCGGCGCCGCGGCGCAGGCAGTCGACCAGGTGCCGGCTGCTGAACTCCTTGCCGGTCTCCGGATCGCTGGCGGGCTCGTTCAGCACGCGCAGCTCGACCGGGTCGATCGCCAGCTCGTGTGCGAGCTCGTCGATCGCCGACTCCAGCGCCTACATGCCGGGGCACTCGCCGGGGGCACGCATCCACCGCGGCGTCGGGACGTCCAGCGCCGCGACACGGTGGGTCGTCGAGCGGTGCGGTGCGGCGTACATGTGGCGGGTCGCCTCGGCGGTCTGCTCGGCGAACTCCTCGATCGTCGAGGTCTGCGACTGCGCATCGTGGGCGATCCCGAGCAGGCGGCCGTCGTCGTTCGCGGCCAGCCGGACCCGGGAGATCGTGGGCGTCCGGTAGCCCGCGATCGAGAACATCATCTGCCGGCTGTACGCGATCTTGACCGGTCGTCCGGTGCGCCGGGCCGCCAGCACGGCCAGCACCACGTTGGGGCGCGGCGATCCCTTGGACCCGAAACCGCCGCCCACGTGCTGCGAGTCGACCGTGATCGCATCGGCCGGGACGTCGAACAGCGTGCTGAGGACCCCGCCGGTCGCCGTCGAGCCCTGCGAGGACTCGAACACGTGCAGGCGCCCGTCCGACCACGTCGCCACTGAGGCGTGGGGCTCCATCGGGTTGTTGAACAGCGCAGGCGTCGAGTAGGTCCGGTCGACGACGACATCGGCCTGGGCCAGTGCCTGGTCGAGGTCACCGACGCGGGTGTCGGTCTCGAATCCGGCGTTGACCTCCTCCGGGGCGTACAGCTTCGGGTGCCCGGGCGTCAGGACGGCGTCGACCGGGCGGGCGTCGTACTCGACGTGCAGCGCATCGGCTGCCGCCCGGGCGGTCTCCAGCGACTCCGCGACCACGAGCGCCACGACCTGCCCGCGGTACGCGACGTCGGGCGACTGAAGCACGAGCAGCTCGCCGTCGTCCGCATCGTTGAGGCGCTCCGCGTCCTCGTGCGTGATGACGTCCACGACGCCCGGCATCGCCAGCACTGCGGCGACGGCGATCGCCGTGATGCGGCTCGGCGCCTCGGTGGACTGCACGGGCCAGGCGTAGACGCAGCCGTCCGGCGTCCGCTCGTACGAGTAGCGGGCGGTGCCGGTGACCTTCTCGTGGCCCTCCAGGCGAGGGACGCCAGCGCCCAGGGCGGTCATCGGGCGCCTCCGGTGAGCTCGAGCAGGGTGCCGGTGACCAGCCGGGTCACGAGATCGATCTTGAAGCGGTTCTCGTCGGTGGGAGTGGCGGCGGCGAGCTCGGCCTCGACCGCCGCACGGAAGCTGTCGGCCGTCGCCGGCGCCCCGCGGAGGAGCTCCTCTGCGGCGTACGCCCGCCACGGGCGGTGGGACACCCCGCCCAGCGCCAGGCGGACGTCGCGCACCCGGCCGTCGGCGACATCGACGGCGGCGGCGACGGACGCCAGCGCGAAGGCGTACGAGCGGCGGTCGCGGGCCTTGCGGTACGTCGAGCTCGCCGCGAACGGCAACGGTGGGACCTCGACCGCGGTGATCACCGCTCCCGGCGGCAGGTTGGTGTCGACGGACGGATCATCGCCCGGCAACCGGTGGAACTCGGTCATGGCCAGCGTCGCGGGACCGTCGGCGGTGACGTAGTGGACGACTGCGTCGAGCGCGGCCAGCGCGACCGCCATGTCGCCGGGGTGGGTCGCGATGCACGATCGCGAGGTGCCCAGCACTCCCAGCTCCCGCGAGGCGCCCTCGATCGCGGGGCACCCGCTCCCGGGGAGGCGCTTGTTGCACGGCTTCGTGGCATCCATGAAGTAGACGCAGCGGGTGCGTTGCAGCAGGTTGCCGCCGGTCGTGGCGAGGTTGCGGATCTGCCCGGACGCCGCCGACAGCAGCGCCCTGGCCAGGACCGGGTAGCGCTCGCGGACGCGTGGATCGGCGGCCAGGTCCGCGTTGCGGACCATCGCCCCGATCAGCAGGCCGCCGGAGTCGGTGTCCTCGACCCGGTCGAGCCCGAGGTGGTTGACGTCCACGAGCAGTCCCGGCGTCTCGACCTCCAGCTTCATCAGGTCGACCAGGTTGGTGCCGCCGGCCAGCAACCGGGCCGGGACGTCCGAGGCGGCCAGCAGCCCGACGGCCTGATCCAGGCTCGATGCGCGCTCGTACGCGAGCGGCTTCACTGCTCCACCGACCCGATGGCCTCGACGATGTTGACGTAGGCCCCGCACCGGCACAGGTTGCCGCTCATCCGCTCGCGGATCTCATCGGTCCCCAGCTCTCCGGGAGAGACGAGATCGTCCGACACCGCGCTCGGCCAGCCCCGGGACGCCTCGTCGAGCATCCCGACCGCGGAGCAGATCTGCCCCGGCGTGCAGTATCCGCACTGGAACGCGTCGTGCTCCAGGAATGCGTCCTGCACCGGGTGCAGCGTCTCCGGCTCCGGGCCGCCGAGGCCCTCGATCGTCGTGATCGCCGACCCCTGCGCGGCGACGGCGAGCACGAGGCAGCTGTTGGCCCGGCGGCCGTCGATCAGGACGGTGCACGCTCCGCACTGCCCGTGGTCGCAGCCCTTCTTGGTGCCGGTCAGGTCGAGGTGCTCACGCAGCGCGTCGAGAACGGTCGTGCGGGTGTCGAGCTCGCAGGCCCGGCGGACGCCGTTGACCTCCAGCTCGACGCGATGGCTGGTCACGGGTGCTGGCATGCAGCGTGGTTACCCCGAACCCGTCGGCTGACGCGCCCGGCCGCGGGTTTCCCGCGGCGCCCAGCGGGTACGACGGATCGAGCCGCAGGAGGACACGTCCTGCCGAGAGGAGAACCGCGATGGGCCGTTACCAGCTGCGCAACGACGACGGGGACGTCATCGCCGAGGAGTCCTTCGACTCGTTCGAGAGCGCCAATGCATGGGCGCTCCTGCAGGACGTCGGCCCCGGCTGGACGCTGTTCCAGCACCTGGGTGGGGAATGGACCGCGGCCCGGTTCGACCCGTCCTGACGTCGGCTACCCGCGCTGCCCCGCCACCTCGTCCGGGGTCAGGTCGGGCCGCAACCGCACGAGCTTGACCGGGTGCCGCCACCGGCCCTCCTGCACCGAGCTGTCGACCGACACCTCGACCACGAGGTTCGCCCGGACCGGGCGAACCGGCTGCTTGTCGCCGCCACCCCAGCGCGATGCGCCGCTGTCGGGCAGCCATGCGTGGGCGGCCTCCGCAGGGCTCACCGCGGAGGCGACCTCGCGGCGCTGGGCCGGCGTGAGCGCGGTCGTGGTGCCGGCGAAGAACAGCCGGCCATCGGCGTCCGGCAGGCCCAGGACCAGGTGACCGGGGGCATCCAGCGACCCGCCCACGCCGCCGACGACGGCCTCGACGGTGTCCCGCAACCGGTACTTGAGCCATCCCCGGGCGCCGCCCCGGTAGGTCGTGTCGGCGCCCTTGACCACCAGCCCCTCCATGCCCTGCTCCGCGTCCGCGAACTGGCCCAGCCACTCCCGGGCCACGTCCAGGTCATCGGTCTGGGGGCACAGCTCCAGGGGCGCGGACGTCCCGGCCATGACGGTCTCGAGCAGCTGGCGCCGGACCCGCAGGGGCGTGGTCCGCACGTCGCGCCCGGCCGCGGCGAGCAGGTCGAACGCGATGAACGACGCGGCGGGCTGACCGATGCGCTGCTTGCCCGCCCGCGCGAGCCGGCGCTGCAGCTCGCCGAAGTCGAAGGCCCCGCGGGTGCGCACGACGAGCTCCCCGTCGACCACCAGCCCTGCAGGCAGCTGCTCGAAGGCCGCCTCCGCGACATCCCGGAACTCATCGGTGATGTCGTGGCCCCGCCTGGACTGGACGCGGCAGCCCTCCTCGGTGACGAACAGCAGCGCCCGGTAGCCATCGAGCTTGGGCTCGTACACGCAACCGCCCGGCAGCGCGGAGGGCTCCGGCAGGTTCGCGACGTGCTTGGCCAGCATGGGGTCCTGCGGGAACGACACCATCGAAGCTCATCCATCCGGCTGCTGGGGGACGCGACACCCGGACGTCGACGTCCGGACGCGCCTCGGCGCCGGCGATCCTACGGCACTGTGACCCCCGGCGCAGGGTTGAACCGCGCTCCACGGGGTACCTTCGGGACCGGTCGAGCACCCGGCCGCAGCAGCTCCAGAACGAGGATTTCCCCATGCACCATCCACTGACTCCCCTTTCCGGCCCGGTCATGCCGGCGGCCACGTGCTGACGCCCAAGGGCCGCGGGTCGCTCAGCGAGGTCGTGTTCTCGTCGCTTCGTTCGTCCACGCCCGACTGGCGCGCCGCGCTGAACACCTTGGCCGATGACGACGAGGACCTCCAGATCACCCTGTGGGCCCTTTACGAGCTGCACTACCAAGGTTTCGAGGACGCCGACGACCGGCTCGAGTGGCAGCCCGAGCTGATCGAGCTGCGCCGCTCGCTGGAGTCCAGCTTCGAGAACTCCCTGCGGGACCGGGCGCCGTCGAGCTGGCCCGACGGCGAGTTCGCCGATGCCCTGTTCACCTTCGTCGAGGAGCACGACGGCCCCTCGCTGGCCGCCTTCGTGCACAAGGACGCCGATCACGAGCAGGCGCTCGAGCTGCTGCGGATGCGCTCGATCTACCACCTCAAGGAGTCCGACCCGACCGCCTGGGTCGTGCCGCGACTGACCACCCGCACCAAGGCGGCTCTCATGGAGCTGCAGTTCGACGAGTACGGCGGCGGCGACCCCAACCGCCTGCACTCCGAGCTGTTCGCCCGAGGAATGGACCGCTGCGGCCTGCGGGCCGAGTACGGCGCCTACATCGACGACGTGCCGGTGGAGGTGCTGGAGGAGAACAACGCGATGTCGCTGTTCGGCCTCAACCGCCGCCTGCGCGGCGCCTCCCTGGGGCATCTCGCGGCCTTCGAGATGACCAGCAGCATCCCCTCGCGGCGCATCTCCCAGGGACTCACCCGGCTGGGACTTCCCGCCGAGATGATCGGCTACTACGACGAGCACGTCGAGGCCGATGCGGTCCACGAGCAGCTCGCGGTCCGGACGATCTGCGGCTCGCTCCTGGACGAGTCGCCTCACCTGCGCGACGACGTCTTCTTCGGGGCCTTCACCTGCCTGGACCTGGAGGACCGGTTCGCGCACCGGATGCTGGCGGAGTGGGCGGCATGAGCGACACCGAGCACCCCGACATCATCCTGTGCCCCGGCGGGCCGATGCTGCTGCGCGGCGATCACGTCGTGCAGGACGCCGAGGGCAACGCCCACCGGACCTGGCGTCCCATCAGCGCGGTCTGCCGGTGCGGGAAGTCCGCGACGCAACCATGGTGCGACGGGACCCACAAGGTCATCCCGCCGAAGAACCGGCCCTGACGCCGAGCCGGACCAGCACGCCGCGCTCGAAGGTGCGTGTCTCCACGACACCCAGCTGTGAGCCGGCCGCCGCGAGGTTGGCGTCGAGCTGATCGGCCTGGCCGATGTTGCCCAGCTGCAGGATCGCCGATCCCCCCGGGGCCAGGTGACGGTCCACGACCTCGCACGCGATGCGTGCCAGGGCCAGACCGTCCTCTCCCCCGTCGATCGCGATGGTGGGGTCCTCCGGGAACTCGCCGATGCCTGCGGTCGGTACCCACGGCGGGTCGGCGATGATCACCGGGAAGGTCTCCCTGCTCTCGAGCACCTCATCGATCCGGCCCTGCCGGATCTCGACGCGCGCCCCCATCCCGGCGGCGTCCGCGTTGCGGCGGGCCAGCTCGCAGGCCACGGGGTTCAGGTCCACCATGACCAGCTCACGCGCGTTGGCGGCCACCGCAGCCAGGCCGATGTGGCCGACCCCGGCGAACAGCTCCAGCACCTGACCGGCCGGCGCACCGTCGAGCAGCTCGGCGGCCCAGTCCGACTGTGCCTGCGTCCACTCCCTGGGGCGCAGGACGCGGTCGTCGAACCACACCTCGAGCCCGGCGAACGTCATGCTGCTGGGTGCTTGACTCACGACCATCCTTCCTCGGCGGGACCCGTGCCCCCGCTCCTGTATGCCTCTACCCGCCGTGTCGCGCCGGAAACGTCCGACAGCCACCCCGTCGAGCGTTTCCCACGCCGCGGGGCGGGGTACCTCGGGGTGTCCCACACGAAGACCCTCGAAGGAGCATCATGACGGACGAATCCGGCGGACTGGTCGGCAAGGCACGAGACATCGCCGGCGAGGTGGCGCACGAGGTGAAGGCGGCCGTCAACGACGCCGCTCCCCTGGTGCCCGGCACCCCCGGCAGCGGAACGCCGACGCTCGAGGAGCCGACGACGCCCACCGAGCCGTTGCCGCCGAAGCCTGCCCAGCACGGGCCGGTCCCGCACTCGCCGACCGGCGCCCCGTCCAAGGACGGCGAGCTCGCCGCTGCCCAGCAGGGCGCCTACCTCACGACCGCGACCGGCGTCCCGCTGCGGGACACCGATCACTCGCTGAAGGCCGGGCGTCGCGGACCGACCCTCCTGCAGGACCACCACCTGCGCGAGAAGATCATGCACTTCGACCACGAGCGCATTCCCGAGCGTGTCGTCCACGCCCGCGGTGCCGCGGCACACGGCGTGTTCCGCTCCAACGGCGCGGCCTCCGAGCTGACCAAGGCCGCATTCCTCGCCGAGGGCGCGACCACGCCGGTGTTCACCCGGTTCTCGACCGTGCTCGGATCGCGTGGATCGGCCGACACCGTGCGCGACACCCGCGGATTCGCGGTGAAGTTCTACACCACCGAGGGCAACTACGATCTCGTCGGCAACAACATCCCGGTGTTCTTCATCCAGGACGCGATCAAGTTCCCCGACGTCATCCACGCCGGCAAGCCGCATCCTGACGTCGAGATCCCGCAGGCGCAGAGCGCGCACGACACGTTCTGGGACTTCGTGTCGCTGCACACCGAGGGCCAGCACCACGCGCTCTGGAACATGTCGGACCGCGGCATCCCGCGCTCCTACCGGATGATGGAGGGCTTCGGCGTCCACACCTTCCGGCTGGTCAACGCCGCCGGCGAGACGACGCTGGTCAAGTTCCACTGGAAGCCGCGGCTCGGCGTCCACTCCCTCACGTGGGAAGAGGCGCAGATCGCCGCCGGCGTCGATCCGGACTTCCACCGCCGCGATCTGGCCGACGCGATCGAGTCCGGGGCGCACCCCGAGTGGGACCTGGGCGTGCAGGTGTTCCCCGACACCCCGGACCAGATGTTCGAGGGCATCGATCTGCTCGACTCGACCAAGTTCGTCCCCGAGGAGCTCGCCCCCGTCCAGGTCATCGGCACGATGACGCTGAACGCCAATCCGGGCAACTACTTCGCCGAGACCGAGCAGGTCGCCTTCCATGCGGGCCACTTCGTGCCGGGCATCGATGCGACCGACGACCCGCTCCTGCAGGGCCGGCTGTTCTCCTACCTCGACACGCAGCTGACCCGGCTGGGTGGACCGAACTTCAACCAGATCCCGATCAACCGGCCGCACGCACCGGTCAACGACATGCTGCGTGACGGATTCCACCAGCACGCCGACCACACCGGCATCGCTCCGTACAAGCCGAACTCCCTGGACGGCGGGTGCCCGTTCCTGGCCGGTGAGGACGTCAGTGCGTTCATCGACGTCCCCCAGGCGGTGGAGGCCGCGACCAAGGTACGCGAGTCGCCCCTGACGTACGACGACCACTTCAGCCAGGCGCGGCTGTTCTACCGCAGCATGAGCCCGGCGGAGCAGTCGCACATCGCACAGGCCTACACCTTCGAGCTGGGCAAGTGCTACGAGCAGGCGATCAAGGAGCGGCAGCTGCTGGCGCTGGCCAACATCGACGCGCACCTGTGCCAGCTGGTCGCTGACGGCCTCGGTCTGCCCGCACCCGAGCCGACGGTCGCGGTGACCGACGAGGCGCCGAGCCCGGCCCTGTCCCAGATCGGCGACACGTGGCCCACCGACGGACGCCTGATCGGCATCGTCGTGCCGGACGACGTCACGGACCTGTCCGATGTCCGGGCGGTGCGCGATGCGGTGTTCGCGGCCGGCATGGTGCCGCTGGTCATCGCGTCCAAGGGCGGCATGCTCACCGATGGCAACGGCGACCCGGTCGCGGTCCAGCGCACCTTCTTGACGGTTCGGTCCATCGAGCTGGACACCGTCCTGCTCGCCGGCGCTCCCCTGGTCGGCGCGGACGCCGATCCCTCGGCCGACGCCAAGGCGGGCGCGCCCAGCGGTGGCGTGCTCGACCCGCGGGTCTCGCTGCTGCTGTCGGAGGCCTACCGCCACTGCAAGGCGCTGGGCGGCTGGGGCGATGCAGCCGCTGCGTTCGAGGCCAGCGGCCTGCCGGCCGCACCGGCGGGCGTGTACATCGGCGACGACGCGCTGGACGTCCTCGGCTCGGTCGTCGAGCTGTTGGGCAGCCACCGCGTCTGGGAGCGGTTCCCGGCGTAACGGCGCATCTGGTGCGGCGGCCGTCCTCGGACGGCCGCCGCACTTTTGCCTCCGGGCTGCGTAGAGTGCTGAGCAACTACTTGGGAGGTAGCGACGTGGACGTCGCCCGCATGCTGGCAACGATGGCGCTCGAGCTCGAGCAGGATGCCACCCCGCAGACCATGCTCGACCGAGTCAGCTCCTACGCGTGCCGTGTGCTCGACGCCGATGACGCCGGCATCATGCGCACGCTGAGCCGGTCCCAGATCGAGACGCCGGCCCAGACCTCGCCGCGGGTCGCCGAGGCTCACCAGCTGCAGGTGACGTATGACGAGGGCCCATGCCTGGATGCCATGACCGGGCAGGCCACCTACCGTTCCGACGACGTGAAGAACGATCTGCGCTGGCCCCAGTGGGGTCCGTCCGCCGACGCGATCGGGATCCGCAGCACCCTGGGCGTGCGCCTCGCGACCACCACGCGTGGCTACGGGTCGCTCAACATCTACGCCAACCGAGTGAGCGCGTTCACCCGTGCCGACGAGGAGATCGCCGAGCTGCTGGCGGCCCACGCCACCGCGGCCTTCGCCGCCGCGGAGCGCACCGAAGGACTCACCACGGCCCTCGACACACGCACGGTCATCGGACAGGCCCAGGGCATCTTGATGCAGCAGTTCGAGATCAGTGCCGACACGGCGTTCCAGTTCCTGCGCCGGATCTCCCAGCACGAGAACAAACGTCTGGTGACGGTCGCCGAGGCCATCGTCGTGCAGCGCGAGTCGAACGCCCGCCCGCAGAACAGCTGACGCCGTGGCGGACGACCTGTCGATCGACGCCGTCGCCCGACGCCTCTACGGCCTTCCGGTGGCCGAGTTCACCCAGGCCCGGGACGCGGCGGCCAGGCAGCTCAAGGCATCCGGCGACAGCACGGCCGCCGGTCGCGTGAAGAAGTTCCGCAAGCCCGCCGCCGGGGCCCACCTGGTCAACCTGTTGGTGCGTGACGACCCGGCGCTGGTGGATCAGATCGACGATCTCGGCGACCGGTTGCGGGCCGCGCAGTCCCAGGCCGACGCGGGGCAGCTGCGCGCCCTGGACCAGGAGCGACGCGCGCTGGTCGGCCGGGCCGTCACGGCCGCGGGTTCGCTCGGTGCCGGTGGGCGCGCCACCGCCGCCTCGCTGCGCGACGTGGAGCAGACCGCGTGGGCAGCCGTCGTGGACCCCGGAGCCTGCGCGGCACTGCGCGCGGGTCTGCTGGTGCGGCCGTTGTCGCCCGGCGGCTTCGGCTCGGTCGACATCACGGACGCCTCCGCACTGCCGGTCGACGAGGTGTCCGTGCAACGGAGCCGCCGGGCCGCGCGGACGGCGCCCCAGCCCCCGCGTCGCGGTCGCGCTGACCCGAAGAAGCCGAGCGCCACCGCGGCGGACCGCAAGGCCGAGGCCGCGCGCCGGGAGGCCGCAGACAGAAGGGCCGAGGCGCAGCGCCGCGCGCGGGAGGAGGCCCGGGAGGATGCACGGCGCGACCTGGCCTCGGCGCAGCAGGAGCTGGAGCGCGCCGAGCAGGCGGAGGCCGAGGCCGGGCAAGCGGTCGTCGAGGCCAAGGAACGGGTGGCCGGGCTCAGGGACGAGCTGGCCGATCTGCGCGATCGCATCTCCGCAGTCGAGCAGGAGCTCCGGGCGGAGAAGTCCGGGCTGCCCGGACGCTCGACGGCTGTGTGGGCCGCCGAGAAGGCGCGACGCGCGGCCGACGCCGCCGTCGAACGCGCCCGTGAGCGGCTGGCGGAGCTGTCCGGCGACGGCTGAGCGACCGGCAGCCGGGGGTTTGGTCGGCTCGGCCACGGGGTACCTGCCGGCCATGATGACGATGCTCGGCACGATGACGACCACCTCGGTGCTGATCGCGGCAGAAGCCGCGACGGCCGCTCGCAGCGCCGCTGCCTCGCGGTTCGGCGCCGGACCACGCGCGTCGCGGTCGTGGCTGCACACTGCGGGCACGACCGGCACCCGCGTCGACTCCCCCACCGCCCGATGAGCGCCGATCGCCAGGACAGCCCCTCCCCGATCCAGCCCACCGTCGCCGAGGTGGATGCCGAGGTGCGCGCCAAGCTGACCGGGCTGTCGGTCCAGAGCATCGCCACCCAGGCCGAGTCCGCGTTCGCCACGATCGGCGTCCAGCTCGACGGCGAGCAGCTCGCCGCCTACGCCGATGCCGTCAGCACCGGCTCAGCGTTCGACATCGAGGACGCTGTCGAGCGCTGACGCCACGGCGTACGAGCCGTCGGGCCGCCGGGTCACCAGCTCACGCGCCACCAGGGCGTCGAGCCAGCCCTGCATCGGCCAGCTGCCCCAGCGGCGCCGGAAGATCGTCGCATTGCGCACGATGTCGTCGACGTGCTCGACCGGGGGGCGGCTGACCGGGTGGTGCTGGTGGAAGGCGTCGGCGCCACCGACCCACGTGAGCGCGATGCCCGCCGACTGCGCCACCCGCCCGAAGTCGGTGTCCTCTCCGCCGTACCCGACGTACGACTCCTCGAAGCCACCGAGCCGGTGCCAGGTCTGTGCCGACACCGCGAACGACAACGACCAGAACAGGTCGTACCGGTCGTGTCCTCGGTCGACCTGTCCCGGAGGCGGGCACGGCCTGGCCCGGTGCGGCTCACCCATGTGGGCGACCTCCTCCAGCCGGTACCCGCCCTCCGGCGGAGGCGGCAGATAGGTGACTGCCCCGCACACCACGTCGTCGGCGGTCCGTGGATCGGCCAGCACCCGCTCGTAGCTGCCGATCAGCTCGGGTGACGGGATGCAGTCGACGTCCAGGAAGATCAGCGCCTCGGCGCCTGCCGAGAGAGCCCGGCGGGCGCCGACGTTGCGGGCCCGCGCGAGCGGCAGCCCCCGGTCGTCGCCCTCGACGGACACCACGTCGGGGACCGGTGGAGCCGCAGGACGCCACCGCTCGAGCTGCGGATCGTCCATCGCCACCACCACCCGGTGATCGGCGGGACGCCGTGAGGCCGCGAGCCCTTCGTGCTGCAACAACAGGTGCCCGTGGCGGCCGTGGACGACCGTGACGACCGCGATCCTCACCGCGACTCCGGCATCGTCGCGCGCGCCTCGGCCTCGATCAGGGCGGCGGCCCGGGCCGCACCACCGCCGTCGTTCCAGCCCTGCCACTGCAGCCCGTCGAGACCGGCCGCGGAGTCGAGCAGCTCCTCCCAGCCGGTGGCGGGGAAGCCGCCGCGCACCACGACCGGCCAATGGCCTTCGGCCAGTCCGGCGGCCATGACGTCCTGCTCGCCGAACGGCCGCGGCTGCGGGATCACGACCGCGGGGCGCCTGGCGGCGGCGATCTCGGCGATCGCGTTCTGGCCGGCGTGGCTGACGACGACATCGGCGCCGCACAGCAGGTCCCACGGGTCGTCGACCCAGGCGCCCGGCCCGCCCAGCACCGTCCACTCCCAGCTGGTCGTCTGCTCCATCGCCCGGTCGAGGTGCTCGGCGGTCACGTCCGTGCCGCCGGCACCGGCCAGGACCACGACGCGCCGCCTCGACGGGCGACCCGCCGCGAGGACGATCGGCCGCCCGTCGAACCGTGACATCCCGCCGACCCGGACCAGCCGGTCGGACTCCTCATCGACGCCCCGCAGCAGGCGACGCGCCTCGGGGGGCCACACCGCGAGCAACCGGCGCGCGACCGAGTGCACCAGCTGGTGCGCCGGATCGCACCGATCACCGGGCAGGACCACCGTCACGACGGGCACGCCGTGCAGGCGGGCGAGCAGCGAGACCTCGACGGAGACGTCCACGACCATGAGCTGGGGTTCGACATTGGCGATCCAGGCGGACACCTCCGCCATCCGGGCACGCAGCCCACCGTGGTGCTCCGGGACCCAGTGCAGCTGCCCGTGGGCCTGGGCGTCGACCATCGTGTCGCCGTCGTCGTCGCGCGGCAGCTCGACCCATGGTCCGCGCCAGGCAGGCGGCCTGGGCAGCGAGCTCAGACCCACGACCGGCGTCTCGAGGGCCGCGGCGATCGCTGTCGCCCGGTGCACGTGGCCCTGTCCGTGGTGGTGCACGTAGTACCCGATCACGCCGCCTCCCCGCCGACCTGCTCGTACACCCGCTCGTAGCCGTCGACCATCGGGTCGATGCCGAGCCGGTCGACCGCATGCGCGCGGACCCGCCCGCGGTCCAGCCGGCCGGCGCTGCGCACGGCATCGGCCAGTGACTGCACGTCGCCGGGCACGGCCAGCGTGCCGCCGACCGGCGCGACGATCTCGGGCATCGCACCGCGGGCGAAGGCTGCCACCGGCGTGCCGCAGGACATCGCCTCCGCGGCCACCAGCCCGTACGGCTCGTCCCAGGTCGGCGACACGATGGCGACCGCCGAGCCGCCGACCAGCTCACCCAGCTCGTGGCTCGACAGGTGCCCCGCGTACTCGACGTGGCGATCCAGCAGCGGGGCCACCTCGCGGTCGAAGTAGCCCGGATCGAGGCGTGCCCCCGCCAGCACGAGGTCGATCCCTGCGGCCCGGGCTGCGCGGATGGCCAGGTGGGGCGCCTTCTCCGGCACCAGACGTCCGGTCCACACCGCCCGCGGTCCCCCGGGGCCCGGGCTCCAGCACTGCGTGTCGACGCCGTTGCGGATCACCCGGGCGTCCACGGCGTGCGACCACGCTCGTGCCGTGTGGTCGCTGACCGCCGTGAACGTCACCTCGTCGCCGGCCAGCGACATCGCCGACTCCAGCCAGGCCAACGGAGGGGTGTGCAGGCTGGAGATCATCGGCACGGCGAGGGCCCGCGCCATCGCGACCGGCAGGTGGTGCAGCGAGTTGTTGTGGATGACGTCGAACCGCTCCGCTCCCGTGGCGATCAGCTCCAGCATCAGGCGCAGGTACGCGTGGTGCTCCTGCATCCACATGCGGGGTGGGGAGCCGACGTCCTGGCGGGCGGCCGCACTGGGCTCGAAGGTGTCGACCTCAAGCTCCTCGACGTTGAGCCGCGGATCGGACCCGGGAGCGGCGAACAGACTGACGTGGTGCCCCCGGGCGATGAGAGCGGCTGCCAAGGTGGCGGTGTGCGCCTCGAGGCCACCTTGGTACGGCTCACGGACCGGGAACCGGCTCGACGCGATGAGGCAGACCCTCATGCGAGCAACGTGTCGTAGAGGGTCCGGTGGGCGAGCGCGGTCTCGTACCGCTGTCGCTCCCGCTCGGCCACCGTCACGTGCGAGGGCCGCGAGCGGTGCGCCCGGTGGACCGCCTCGACCAGGGAGTCCTCGTCCCAGCGCTCCTCGTCCATGACGTAGCTGTGCACCGGTCCCTGCTCGGCGTAGTAGCCGCAGGTGGGTGCGATGACCTGCGTCTCCAGGTCACGACATGCCTCGAGCCATCCCGAGTGCGTCCCGAATCGGTACGGCAGGACCGAGACGTCGAGCGAGGCCAGGTAGGCCCACAGCTCCTGGTCGTCGAAGTAGTCGTGGACGCGCAGGTCGATGCGGTCACCGTAGGAGCGCACCTGATCGGCCAGTCGCCGGTCGTAGCGGGCACCGGCGGTCTCCAGGACGTCCCGGTGCCCGTCCACCTGCACGACGGCGTCGCCGATCTCGTCCGCGGCGCGCACCAACGCGGGGAGGACGGCCGCCGGGTCCATGCTGGCGCGCAGGCTCTTGACGTGCAGACCGATCCGGAACGGCACGTGGCGCGTCCGCATCGCCCGCCACCGCGCCATGTCGTCCAGCTCGACGACATGGGGATGGCCGATGACCTGCGCCCGGCGTCCCCACCGGTGCCGGATCTGCGCGGCGGCGCCCGGGGTCAGGGTGATGAGTGCCTGGGCGGCCGGCACCAGCACGTCGAGCTGGGCGTCGTGCTCCTCCCGGCCGGCGTGGTGCGGATTGCGCAGGTCGTGCACGGTCAGGACCAGCGGCTTGCCGTGCGCCCCGAGGGCGTCCACCAGGTCGGTCAGCTGCTGCGGGGTCCGCGCGTCGAAGCCGAAGTGGATGTGGAACACGTCGAAGTCGTCATGGTGCGCGTGCACCCAGTCGGCCTCGAGCATTGCGGGCGGCCACCAGCGGGACTGCGGTGCGGCGCCGGACGGGACGGGGTCCGGAAGCCGGCGCACGCCGTCGGTGGCGTCTCCCGGTGGCGAGAGGTGACGGACGTACACGTGCGACGAGGGGACGGACGCCACCCGGATCGGAGTGGGTTCGGCATCTCTGACGAGCGGGGCCGACAGGTCGGTGGCCATGGACTGCTGCCTTCTGAAGCGAGCTCAGTGAGCGACCTTCTGCACCCGCCCGCGGGGTACCCCGTTGACCGGGCTCCAATCATCGTGGGGCCGTCAGGCCTGCTCGTGCTCCTGGCGCAGGCGCTCGCTGCGGATCACCCGGTCGCGGCCCAGGGCCTTGGCCTCGTACAGGGCCCGGTCCGCCTGCTCGATCGCCTGCGCGAGATCCACGCTGTCGGCCACCGAGGCGATCCCGTAGCTCACGGTGGGGAACGTCATGCCGTTCAGCGTCGCGGTCTGCCGCAGCCGGGTGCTGATCTCGACCACCACCTGCTCGGCGCGCTCCGGGGTGATGCCGGGCAGGAACAGGATGAACTCCTCGCCGCCGTACCGGCCCACCAGGTCGGAGGACCGTACGACACCGCGACACGTCGCCGCAAACGCCTGCAGCGCGTAGTCGCCGGCGGGATGGCCATAGGTGTCGTTGACCAGCTTGAAGTGGTCCAGGTCGGCCAGGACGAGACAGCCGTCGGCGCCCGGGCGGTTCCTGGCCCGGCTGCGCCACTCGGCGGCGGCCTGGCGCATGAACTCCTGACGGTTGAGCAGTCCCGTCAGCCCGTCCCGCGTCGCCCGGGTGCGCAGCTCCTCGGTCTCCCGCTCGAAGCTCAGCGACGTCATGCCGAAGGAGACGGTGGCCAGCAGCACCGTCGTGAACAGGGTCGTGACGCCCGAGCCGAAGAACCGCTCGAAGACGTCACCGTCCGGCCCGGAGGTCAGGAACGCGACGGTCCGTGCCGCGTAGTACGCGCTGAAGGCGGACGCCATGACGGCCATCGTGCGCACGGCCGGGGAGAAGGTGCGCTCACGGCGCAGCAGGACTGCCGCCGCAGGCCGGACCGACCACAGCTCCCACGACGCCAGCGCGACGGCCGAGGTCATCCAGGCCAGAAAGACGCCTCCCCCGGCCCAGTCGTTGGCGGCCGGATCGTCGAGCACCGCGGCCAAGAGGGTGCTGCCGGGAGCAACGACGAACAGGGCGGGCAGCACCGGCCGGTCGCGCAACGAGCGCGTGCCTGCCCACACCGCGCACACTCCGCCCACCATGAGGGTGCTGCCCAGCGGATTGGCCCAGACCTGGTGCGACGTGCCGTCCAGCACATAGGCCGCCGACCCGCCGATGAACAGCAGGAGGGCCACGCACCACCACCCGCAGTACGCCGAGCGGCTGGTGCGGTACGCCACGAAGTAGAACAGGACCAGCAGGGTCACCGCGACGACCCCGAACGCCACGCGCAGGCTCGCCGTGTCCAACACCGCCCGCACCCTTCACCGCCCCGAAATTGTCGAGACAGTGTGCCACAGATGAAGGCCGGGTCAGCGGTGAACCGCGTCGTCCGTGGCGGGTCTCACTCCGCGACGCTGCGGTACCCGAACGTGATCACGGCCAGCCCGAGCAGCGTGATGACAACTCCCTGAATCCATGCGCTGACCAGCAGGAACGCCAGTCCGGTGAGGGTGACGGCGAAGCCAACGAGAGTGACCAGGACAGCGGTCCGGGAGTCGATCTTGAGCATGGAGCAAATGTAGGTCGCGCCACCTGACCGGGGCTCGGAGGCACCTCCGATCCGTTTCCCGGGCTCACGTTTCGTACCCGCCCACGTGGGAAAACCTGGGGCATGTCCGCTCCAGATCCGCACCCGACACCCACCGACGGCCGCCCCGGCAGTTCCCCGTCGCTGGCCGGCCAGGACGAACGCCGGCTCGGCGGCACACTGAGCGTCCTGGTGCGACAAAAACGCGACCACGTCGAGCTCGACAGGTTGCTGCACGAGCTTGGCAGCGCGGCGCCGAACGCGCAGGACGATGTCCTGCGTCGCCTGTACCGCCTGGTGTTCTCACACGCCTTCGCGGAGGAGGCCGTGCTGTGGCCCGTCATCCGGAGGGTCCTGCCCGACGGCGAGGCCCTGACGCTGCAGGTCGAGCGGGAGCACCAGGAGGTCAACGAGATCGTCACCGAGATCGAGGCGACGGCGGCCGGCTCGGCCGAGCGCCAGCCACTTCTCGACCGGCTCGTCGCGGTGCTGCGCGAGGACGTGCGCGACGAGGAGGACGAGCTGCTGCCGCGCCTGCAGGCACGGCTCGACGTCCATCGCCTGCGCGCCCTCGGCCTGGCCTGGGAGACCGTGCGGCGCACCGCCCCGACCCGGGCCCATCCGGTCGTCGCGCGCCGCCCTCCCGGCAATGTCCTCGCAGCCGTTCCACTGACCGTGATCGACCGCCTGCGTGACCGCGTCGACCGCCACATCCAGCACGGTCGCGGTCCGGCGCCGCGCCTCCACGACGCCAGCAGGCTGCTGACGCGTGCCGCGCACGCCGTCGAGCACGCCCCGCTCCTGCGTCGCGGAGAGGACCCGTCGACCGCGGCGGAGCGGCCCTGAGATCACCGTGAAGGCTGCCCCGGGCTCACTTCCTCCCTGGTGGCTTGCCCTTCCCCTTCGGGGCGTGGGCCTTGCCGGCCGGAGCCTTCGCGGCCGGACCCTTCTTCGCCGCCGCCCGCTTGCTCGCTGCGCCCCCGGTCGAGGTCGAGCTCGCCGAACCCTGCGACGCGGTCCGGGCGGGAGCCACCGCGACCGTCAGCGTGACGGACGATCCGTACGCCAGCCGACCGGAGCGATCCAGGCCCAGGACCGTGCCCGGCTCGGCGCTGCCCGCGATGTCCTGACGGACCACCTCGAAGCCCTGCTCGGCCAGTGCGTCGGCGGCCTTGGTGTACGTCGTCCCGATGACGTCATCGGCCGAGAGCATGACCCGGCCCGACGCGACCGAGAGCTCCACCCGCTCGTCGCGCGACCCGGGCCGACCGCTGTCCGGTGACTGGTCGACGACCTGCCCGGCGGGGACGTCGCCGGCATCGACCGAGGTGGAACCCACGGCCAGGCCCGCGTCCCGGATACGGGCAGTCGCGTCGTCAACGTTCATCCCGACCACGTCGGGGACCATCGCCTTGTTCGGGTCCGGCCGCATCGACTGGACGCCGAGGAGGGCCAGGCAGACCACGAAGATGCCGATCCCGGCGTAGGCCTTGGCCGGGCGTCGGGTGCGGACTCCCGCAGCGGGGGCCACCGCACGCCCCGGCAGCGCAGTCACCGCCGGAGTGGTCTCGGTCAGCTGGACGTCCGGGGCGGTCCACTCGAAGGTCGCCGGCAGCTCGATCGCGCCCGCCGCGCCGATCGCGGCCGCCTGCAGGGCGACCGCCGCGGCGCTGGTCGGCCGGTCGGCAGGATTCCTGGCCGTCAGCGAGCCGACCAGGTCGGCGACCTCCTGCGGCACCCGGCCACCCAGGTCGGGAGCGTCCTCGTTCAGGTGGGCCACGGCCGTGGCGACCTGGGACTCACGGCGGAACGGGGACGTGCCGGTGAGGCAGTGGTGGGCGACGACGCCGAGGGCGTACAGATCCGATGCCGGTGTCGCGGAGCGCCCGGCGGCCTGCTCCGGGCTCATGTAGTCGGCCGTTCCGACCAGGACCCCGGTGCTGGTGAGCGGATCGCTCGTCGCCGAGCGGGCGATCCCGAAGTCCACCAGCACGGTCCGGCCGGCCGGGGTCAGCATGATGTTGGCCGGTTTCAGGTCCCGATGGACGATTCCCGCATCGTGGGCGGCCTGCAGCCCCTCGGCGACCTGCACGACGACGGACATCACCTGATCGGTCGGCAGCGGTCCGTGCTCGCCCAAGAGCTGGGCCAGCGACCGCCCCTCGATCATCTCCATGACGATGAAGGTGGGGCTCCCGCTCGAAGGCGCGCCCTCGTGGAAGTCGAAGACCCGGGCGACCCCGGGATGGTTGATGGACGCGGCGAGGCTCGCCTCGCTGCGCATCCTGGCCCGGGCCGTGCCGTCGGCCAAGGCGTCACCGCGCAGGATCTTGACGGCCACCGTCCGGCCCAGACGTAGATCCGTCGCTCGGTGGACGGCTCCCATCCCACCGGAGCCGACGACATCCCCCAGCTCGTACCGGTCGTTCAGGACCTCGCTCACCTGTTCTGGTCCTCTCTTCCGCGCATGCCCTCCTGAAGTACCCGCCTCGGGGCGGTGGCAAACCTGCCCGGGACGCAGGAGTGGGCGGCCCCGTGACGGGACCGCCCACCTCATGACCGCAGCGGACTCACTTGCGACTGAGCTCCTCGAACATCGTGCCGCCGGACGGCAGCGCCCGGAATCCCTTCAGCCCGGCCGAGATCCCGGCCAGGTCGGGGACCTCGACCAGCGAGATGATGGGCTCCTGCTCGGCCAGGACGTCCAGCGCTGATGCCAGGACGCCGGTGCGCTCGTCGCCGGTGGGCAGCTTCAGCGCCTTGATGACCAAGTCGTCCAGCTCGGCGTTGGCGAACCCGCTCTTGTTCAGCGCAGACTTGCTGTAGCTGTACAGGAACAGCGAGAACCCGGCATCGGGCTGCGAGGGGCGGTCGCTGTAGAGGTAGGACTCGTACTTCTGCTTGGAGACTCCCTCCTCGAAGTCCGCCGCGGACGGCACGGCCTTCAGCGAGACGTTGACGCCGACCTTCTTCAGGTCGGTCTGGATCAGCCGCGCGAGGTTCTCCGCGTACGGTCCCGGACGCTCTGTGGCGTAGCTCAGCTCCATGTCGAATCCGTCGGCGTACCCGGCGGCGGCGAGCTCCTTCTTGGCCAGTGCCACGTCGTACTCACCCATGGCCGGCTGGTCGGCGGCCAACGTCGAGGAGATCGGGGACAGGGCCGGGGCCGCGTAGCCCTGGTAGATCGCGCCGACGATCGCCTCGCGATCGATCGCGTGGCTCAGGGCGCGGCGCACCTCGGGCTTGGCCAAGATCTCGTTCTTGGTCGAGATCGACAGGTTGTGGCGGTTGGAGTCGGCCTGCTCGGACACGTTGGCGCTGGTGCTGTCCTCGATCTTCTTCAGCTGGTCGATCGGCGGCTCGGAGGCGATGTCGGCCTCGCCCGAGATCAGCAGCTGCGCCCGGGACGAGCCGTCCGGCACGGCCTTCATCACGATGTTCTCGAAGTAGGGCGTCTTGTCGAAGTAGTTGGGGTTGCGCTTGAGCCGCAGCTCCGTGTCCGGCTTCAGCGTGTCGACCTGGTACGGCCCGAAGCCGGCCGAGTTCTGCGCCAGCCACGCGCCGGCCCATTTGTCGTCCTCGGTCGCGTGCTTCTTGACCTCGGTCGAGTCCAGGATGCCGACGATGGGATAGGCCAGCACCGACATCGCCAGCGCGGACGGTGCCGTCAGGTTGTAGTGGATCGTGTAGTCGTCGACCTTCTCGACCGGCTTGTCGACGTCGACGTTGGCGGTCGCGAGCAGGACACCGGCCTGCAGGCTGGCGGGGTTGGAGTACATGCGCTCGAAGGAGTAGACGACGTCGTCGGCCGTCATCTCGTTGCCGGCCGGACTCTTGACGCCCTGACGCAGCTTGATTGTGTACTGCGTACCCGCCTCGTTGACCTCCCACGACTCGGCCAGCGAGGGCTTCAGGTCGTCCACGCCGACGATCTGGTCCTCGGGAACGCTGGTGTCGTACTCCACCAGGGTCGCCAGGAAGGCATCGGTCGCGTAGACCCAGGTCAGGCCCGTGAACACGTTGGGGTCCAGCTGGCTGGGCGTCGTCGTCCAGGCCACCGTCAAGGTCTTGGACCCCGAACCTGACGAGTCCGAGCCGGCGTTCGAGCTGCAGCCCGCGGCAGCCAGGATCGCCACGGCCGTGGCGGCGATCCCGAGGCGACGAAGAGTTCCTCTGCGCATGTCTTCTCCAAATATCTCTGCCAACCCCATGTCGGCAATAGGTCAGACAATAGGTCGCGCTCGTATCAAGAGACAGTGTTTGGGACAAAATTGTGTAATTTGTTTCACACCGAAGGCGAAAGGTGTAACACTCAGACCTATGCAGGCGCCGCACACCATCACGTCCGCCCTCGCCGATCTCGAGGCCGGACGCACCACGTCCGTGAGTCTCGTGCAGGCCTGCCTGGACCGGGCCGATGCCCTCGACGATCGGCTGGGCGTCTTCCTGCATCGCGACCGCGACCAGGCCCTCGCGGCGGCCCGTGCCAGCGACGCCCTCCGGGCGGCGGGGCACATGCCCCGGCCGCTGGAAGGCATCCCGCTGGGCATCAAGGACATCATCCTCACCGCCGACGCCCCCACCACGGGGCAGAGCGCCACCCGCGACCCGGTCCCGACAGGGGACGCCCCGGTCGTCGCGCGGCTGCGCGCCGCCGGCGCGGTCATGATGGGCAAGACCAGCACGATGGAGTTCGCGCTGGGGTTCAGCGATCCCGAGAAGCCCTTCCCGACCCCCGCCAATCCCTGGGACACCGATCGGTGGACCGGCGGCTCGAGCTCGGGCACCGGGTCAGGCATCCAGGCCGGGATGTTCCTCGGCGGCCTCGGCACCGACACCGCCGGATCGATCCGGATGCCGGCCGCATGGTGCGGCGTGAGCGGGCACAAGCCGACCTACGGGCTGGTCCCGCGCACCGGCGTCCTTCCGCTGGCCTGGTCGCTGGACCACGTCGGGCCGCTCGCCCGCACGGCCGAGGACTGCGCGCGGATCCTGGCGGTGCTGGCCGGGCCCGACGACCGCGACCGCTCAGTGCGGCCCGCAGCGACCTTCGACCTCGACGAGGTGCGGCTCGCGACCCGTGGCCTGCGCATCGGCCTGGCCCGCGACCCGATGGCCCGCTCGACGGACGCGGTGCAGGAGCTCGTCCGCGAGGCCGCGGACACCTTCGCAGCGGCGGGCGCCGTCGTCAGCGAGGTGAGCCTCCCGGCCTACGACGAGGTCAACGACTCGGTCATGCTGGGCCTCGCGGCCGAGGCGTTGGACTACCACCACGACGAGGTCATCGGCCGCTGGCACGACTTCGGGCGTCCCACGCGCTCCGCGCTGCTGACCGGCGCCCTGCTCAGCGGGCCCGACTACGTCCGCACGCTGCGGGTGCGCCGCCACGCGCAGCGGCAGATGGCACGGCTGTTCGCCGACGTCGACCTGGTCATCGGGCCCACCGCGACACAGCCGGCGCCCGCGCTGGACCATCTCGACTTCGCGGAGGTCGTCGGGATGCTGCAGACCCACTACTGGGACGGCACTGGGCATCCTGCACTGTCGGTCCCGATGGGTCAGGTCGACGGGCTGCCCGTCGGCCTGCAGATCATCGGACGCCCCTTCGAGGACGCCACGGTGCTCGACGCCGGCCGCCGCTGGCAGCAGCTGACCTCCCATCACGAGAAGGTGGCCCCTCTGTGAGCTCCTCCCCCGCCCCGACGCCCGATCACGCCACGACCGTCCGCGCCATGATCGCAGCCGCCGGGCTGACCCCCGATCCCGCCGAGATCGACGCCGCGATCGCCGGATACGCCTCGCTGCGCGCCTCGGTCGACCGGCTCCATGCGCTCGACCTGGACCACGAGGAGGATCTCGTGGTCTCCTTCGAGGCCTGACCCGTCCCGCACCCCGTCCCCGCACGACCGACCGACACACAGGAGCCACCATGACCCTCACCCGCGACGCCAGCGCACTGCTCGTCATCGACATGCAGAACGGATTCCTCGACCCCAAGGGGTCCATGGCCGCGATCGGGATGCCGACCGACCAGCTGCAGCCCTCCATCGAGGGCACCCAGCGGCTGATCGAGGCCGCACGTGCGGCGGGCGTGCCGGTCATCTTCACCCGCTACCAGTACATGGCCGGCTACGCGGACGGCGGCATCCTGCCCAATGAGCTGGTCCCCGCGATGCGCGACGCGGACGCCCTGCTGGCCGGGTCGTGGGACGCCGACGTCGCCGATGCCGTGGCGCCCCTCGACGGCGAGGTGATCATCGACAAGGCCCGCCCGAGCTCGTTCTACGGCACGCAGCTGGAGCCCGTCCTGACCGGCCTCGGCGTGCGCAACCTGGTGCTGTGCGGTGTCACGACCAACATCTGCGTCGAGACCACGGCCCGCGACGCCGGCCAGCGCGACTACCGCGTCCACGTGGTGGCCGATGCGTGCGCCGAGTTCGAGCAGGCACGTCACGACCACGCGCTGAACACGATCGGCTTCACCTTCGGCTGGGTCAACACGGTCGACGAGGTCGTCCAGGCCTGGCGCCCCTGACGCCGACGAGTCACGGAGTTCCGCTCACGAGTCACTGAGGGCACGCACAACGAAGAAGTGAGTGGCTCCTGGCCGGAACTCCGTGACTCGCGAGCGGATCTCTGTGACTCGCGAGCGGAACTGCGTGACTCGCGAGCGGATGTGCTGGCTGGGGCGGGTCAGCGGGACCAGACGATGCGGCGGGTCTGGCGTACCTGGGCGATGAACGAGCCGGACCGGTCGTAGAGCCGGGACTCCTCGACGCAGAACTCAGCCGTGGCCCACATCGTGCTCTGGGTGACGTAGTGCCAGCCGTGGCGGTCGAACTCGCCGCCGGGCGCGAAGTGGATCGTGAAGTCGACCGTCGGGACGTAGACCGGCGGCGGGTCGGTGAAGAACAGCCCCGGTGGCTGGGCGTCCAGGAAGATTGCCGCCAGACCGTACCGGCCCAGCTCAGGCGCCTGCTGGACCGACTCGTCGAAGCGGATCCAGGCGCGGGTCGTCCCCCGCCGCACGTGCGCGGGGTCGTCGATCAACCGGTGGTCCAGGAAGCTCTCGTACGGCATCGCCGAGGCGAAGCGGTACGACTCCAGGGACTCCGGCGCCGGCAGATCGGACAGGTCGATCGGGAAGTCCAGCAGTCGCTCGCCCTGCGCCCCGCCCAGCTTGCCGAAGGCCGTCAGGCGCGGATGCCCCTGCACGAGCTCGACCCCCACGGCCGCCGTCGAGCCACCGTGGTGCAGGACCTCCACACGCCAGTCGCTGTCGACGTCGCGCACGGCACCGGTGAACTGGATGCTGACGCTCATCGGCTCGAAGCCGTCGACGACCCGCACCGCCTCGACGACCCGGGCCAGGACGTAGCCGCCGTAGATGCCGTCGAGACCGCGCCACACCCCGGGGAACATCAGGCGATCGGCGTCCGGCGCAGGACCAGTCCGGAGCCGTCCGGCACCGGGTGCTCACCGTGCGACCACCGGGTCAGCCCCAGGTCGACCGTGTCGTCGTGCTCGGCCGCGGCCAGCGCACCGACGGACCAGCGTGCCTCGGAGGTCACCAGCAGGTCCGCTTCGAGCAGGGCGTCGATGTGGATCGACTCGATCCCCTCGCCGACGGCGTCCTGGCCGAGCTCGTCCGCCTCCACGAAGGTGGCCGGGCCGCCGAACCACGCCAGCGCCGTGCAGCCCTCGGGGGCGATCATGCTGGTGCGCAGGAAGCCCGCCGGGATGTAGGTCAGGTCGCCGCGCGCGAAGGTGCGTCCCTCGATCTGCAGGTGGCCGTCCAGCACCAGGAACTCCTCGGCACAGCGGTACCCACCGGGCGTGAGCCGCTCGAACCCCTCCGGGAAGCGGGTCAGGATCGCGAAGGTCGAACCGGCCGACGCCAGCGGCACGACCCGCAGACCCTGGTTGGCGCCGGGCATGGGCACCTCGCGCCAGGGCTGCTCGGCGGCGGTCAGGTCGAGGGTGGTCGGTCGGGGCATGGGAGTCCTGCTTTCTGGGCAGCTACGGGGCGGGTGCGTCGAGGAAGTCCGCCACCAGCCGGGCCGCCTCCGAGGAGTGTGTGTCGAGGAAGCCATGCGTCCAGTCGGACGCATCGAACAGGGTCGCATTGCGCAGGTACGGCATGATCCGCGGCGTGTGCTGCCGCAGGTCGTCATCGGGGTTGATCACGAGCATCGGGACGTCGACCTGCCCTGCGGCTGCCACGACGTCATAGGCGAAGGCCGCCCGGTGTCCCCACCAGTGGCGCTCCCCGCCGGACAGGCGGGCGTGGAAGATGCGCGCCGCGTGCTCGACGGTGTTGACCGTCCCGACGCGGAAGAAGTCGACGAACCAGCGCCACCGCTCCAGCAGTCGGGTGCCGTCGGGCGTGAAGATCGGCGCCGTGTCGTAGAGCGCCCGGAAGTCGACCAGCTCCTCCTCGGTGAACAGGGGCAGCGACACGGCCACGACCCGGCGCACCAGATCGGGCCGCAGGCGGCTCAGCTCGAGCGCCGTGAACGATCCGGTGTGATAGCCCATCACGTCCACGGGAGCTGACAGGCCGAGCGCCTCGATCACCTGGGCCACGACCCGCGCGTAGTCGGCGATCTCGGGATGCGCCGGCAGCGGATCGGACGCACCGAAGCCCGGCGTGTCCATCGCGATGACCTGCCGGCTCTCGCCGATGTGCGCCATGAACTGCTCGTAGACCAACCCCGATGCGGGGCTCATGTGCAGGCACAGCAGCGGAGGTGTCGCGGCGTCCGCCGAGCCGGCCACCCGCAGGTGGACCTGCCCGTGCGGGACGTCGACGTAGCCGCGCCGGACCGCGACGGTCACGGCGTCCCGTCGCGCCCTGCGGCCGACTCGGCCAGCGCGAGCGTCCGGCGGGCACTGTGCAGGACCGCCGGGTCGACGAGGCGTCCGTCCTCGTCGAGGACGACACCCGTGCCGCGCGCCTCGGCCGCCGCGACCATGGCGATGACCGCCTCCGCCTCCGCGACGTCATCGGCCGTGGGGGTGAACACCGCATGGACGACCGGCAGCTGGGCCGGGTGGATGCAGGCGCGACCCACGAATCCCTGCCGCTGCACCCGCCGCGTCGACACCTCGAACGCATCGGTGTCCTTCGTGATCCGGGAGACCGGTCCGACCGGCGGGTCGATGCCCGCGGCCGTGCTGGCCAGGACGACCAGAGCCCGGAACGGGGCCAGCTCGGCCTCATCGTCGCCCGGGAGCAGACCGAGCTCGCCGGCCAGGTCGACCTCGCCGATCTGCAGCTGCTGGACGCGCGGCCCTGCCGCGATCGCGCGGGCGTCAAGCACGGCGGCCGCCGTCTCGAGCAATGGCATCACCGAGGTGGTGCTGTCGCCCAGCGAGGTGAGCAGGGCGTCGATCGCGACGACCTCGGCCCCGTCCTCGACCTTGGCGAGCACGATCCCGGTCAGCGACGCGATGTTCGCGAGCGCCTGCACGTCGGTCTCGCGCAGCGGACCGCTGTTGACCCGCACCCACAGGTCGACGGGTCCGCCGGCCGGCTGCTCGGCGAGCCACGCCACGACGGCGTCCCGGGCGGCGTCCTTGCCCTGCAGCGGGACGGCGTCCTCGAGGTCGACGATCAGCGCGTCCGCGCCGCGGCCGACGGCCTTGCTGAGCTTGTCGGCCGCATTGCCCGGGACGTACAGGTACGACCGCGTGGTCGCGGTCATCCGACCACCGTCTCGCCCTTGATCAGCGACTTGGCCACGACGGTGCGCAGGATGTCGTTGGTGCCCTCGCCGATGCTCATCAGGATCGAGTCGCGGTACAGGCGCTCGATCTCGAACTCGGTCGAGTAGCCGTAGCCGCCGTGGACCTTCATCGAGTCGATGGCCGCCTGCAGGGCGACCTCTGAGCAGAAGATCTTGGCCATGCCGGTCGCGCCGTCGGCGCGTCCGTCACGCACCGCGTCCGCGGCCCAGTAGGCCATCAGGCGGGCGGCCTGGACCTGGGTGCCGAGCTCGCCGAGCTTGAGCTGGATGGCCTGGAAGTTGGCGATCGGCTCACCGAAGGCCTTGCGCTGCTGCGCGTACGCGAGCGCCTCCTCGTGGGCGCGCTGCGCGATGCCGACCGAGCGCGCGGCGATGTTGACGCGGCCCCACTCCAGCGCGGACAGCACCTGCTTCATGCCGGTGCCCTCGACGCCGCCGAGCAGCTGGTCCTTGTGGACGCGGACGTTGTCGAGCAGGATCTCGCACGACTCCGTGCCCTTGTAGCCGAGCTTCGGAATGTCCTTGGTGACCTCGTAGCCAGGGGTGTTGGCGTCGACCAGGATGACGCTCATGCCGCGGTGCGCGGGCGAGGCGCTCGGATCGGTCTTGACCAGGACCGGCAGCGGATCGGCGTAGCGGGCGTTGGTGATCCACATCTTGGAGCCGTTGATGACGTAGTGGTCCCCGTCGAGGCGGGCCGTCGTCCGGATGCCCTGCAGGTCGGTGCCGGCGTCGGCCTCGGTCAGGCCGATGCCGGTGCGGCGCTTGCCGGTCGCGAGATCGGGAAGGTACATGTCCTTCTGCTCCTGCGTGCCGTGCATCGCGATCAGGCGGCACGCCAGCGAGTGGCTGCCCAGGATGCCGGCGATGCCCATCCAGCCGCGGGCGATCTCCTCGAAGACCAGCGCGAACGACACCGGGTCCAGGTCGAGGCCGCCGAACTCCTCGGGCACCGTGATGCCGAACAGGCCCATGTCGGCCATGCCCTTGACGATCTCGGTCGGGTAGCGACCCGACTGCTCCCAGTCACGCGCGACGGGGATGATCTCCCGGTCGACGAACTGCCGCAGGAGCGCACGGAACTCGCGCTGGTCCTCGTTGAGCTTGAAGTCCATGGGATGTGCCTTTCAGGAGGGGACGGGATCAGCCGTCGGTGCGATGGAAGACGGGCAGGGCTCGGCCGTCCGGCAGGTCGACCCAACCGACGGCGACCGCGTCGCCGATCGTCCAGTCGTTGCCGCCGGTCAGCCGGGTCAGCAGGATGGGGCCTTCGGCCAGCCGCACGCGGGCCACGGTGTACGGGACCTCGACATCGGGCCGGGGCGCGCGATGGACGACCGTCGATGCGTCGACGACACCCGCGCCTGAGGCATCACGCAGCGTCAGGTGGTCCATCGACGAGCAGGCGGTGCACACCGCACGCGGCGGGTGCTGGACGTGATCGCACTGCGTGCAGGCCTGGACGGTCAGCCGGTGCTCACGCGTCGCGTCCCACCAGTCGGCGGTGACGTCGTCCGCGGGAGGGACGTCGGGAAGATTCATCGGTCGACCCCCAGGACGACGGTCGCGTGCGTGGACAGGATGCCGCCGGTGCCGTGGGCGACGGCCGTGCGCGCGCCGGCCACCTGCCGGTCGCCGGCCTCGCCGCGCAGCTGGCGGACGGCCTCGACCAGCAGCAGCACGCCGTACTGGCCGGGATGGCAGTACGAGAGCCCGCCACCATTGGTGTTGAGCGGCAACGCTCCCCCGGGCCGGATGGTGCCGTCGGCGATGAAGTCGAGCACCTCGCCGCGGCCGCAGAAGCCCAGCGCCTCGACGCTGAGCGCCGCGGTGATGGTGAAGGAGTCGTAGACCTCCAGCACGTCGACGTCGGCCGGCGTGATGCCGGCCCGCGCGAACGCATCGCGGCCCGAGCCGATCGCGCCGGGCGCCGTCAGGTCGTCGACCGCCGTGAAGGACGTGTTGGTCGTGCGCTCGCCGTAGCCCAGCACCTCGACGGGCTTGCGGGGCAGGTCACGGGCGCGTTCCAGGGACGTCAGCACGACCGCCCCGCCGCCGTCGGTGACCAGGCAGCAGTCGCCGACCGTCAGGGGCGAGGACAGCATCGTCGAGCCCGTGACATCGGCGGCAGTGATCGAGCCCTTGCCGTACCGGAACGCCTTGGGGTTCAGCAACGCCCACTCGCGGGCGGCGACCGCGATCTCGGCGAGCTGCTCGTGCGTGCCGCCGAAGCGGTGCAGGTACTGCTGCATCGCCATCGCGTAGTAGGAGGCCGGGAAGAGCATGTCGTACGGCTCCTCGAACTGCGCCTCGGGGATGTGCGGCTCGTGCACCCCGCCGAGCTTGCGCGACCTGGCCGAACGCTGGTTGGAGGCGAAGCTGATCACGATCGTCGTGGCCTGCCCCGCATCGATCGCCTGTGCCGCGCGGGCGACCATCATCTCGTAGGCCGAGCCGCCGGCGAAGGTCGAGTCGGTCCACGTCGGCTGGATCGCGAAGTAGTCGGCCAGCTGCGTCGCGGAGAAGCGCGAGACGCCGGTCGTCGCGATGCCGTCGACATCGGCCAGGGTCAGCCCGGCGTCAGCGAGGGCACGCGTCACGGCCTGCGACTGCAGGGTGAGGATCGACTTGTCGGTGACCCCGAGATCGGACTCGGCGGCGCCGACGATCGCGACACGGGTCGTCATCGAGCGCCGGGCCCGTCCGGCGTGCCCAGCAGCACCACGGCGCGGGCCGGCTTGGCGGCCGCGCGCTCCGGCCCGAAGTCCGAGGCCAGGATCGTGGCGGTCATCTCCACGACCGCACGCTCGGCGTCGATCTCGGTGACGGTTCCCTCGACCCGCACGGTCTCGCCGGCGAACATCAGGTTGCGGAACGTGAACGACAGCTCGCGCACGAACGACTGTGGACCGAAGGCGTCCTGGCACAGCTCGACGAAGTACGCGCCGAAGACCTGGCCGTCGACGACCGGGCCGGGCACCTTGGCTGCCTCGACGAAGGCCGGGTCGTAGTGCAGCCCGTACCAGTCCCACGTCGCGCCGGCGTAGGCGATCATGTCGGCCAGCGTGATGGTCCGCTCGATGACGGGCAGCGACTGCCCCACCTGCAGGCTCATGAGGTCGCTCCGATGCTCACGAAGATGATGGTCTCCTCGTTGACGGCGAGCAGCTCGTCGTCCTGGTTGGTGTAGGTGGCGCGCGAGTGGACGATCAGCATGTCCGCTCCCTTGCCGGTCTTCTTCTCGGTGAGGTCGTGGATCTCCCACGTCGCCGTGACGACGTCCTCGGGCCGCAGGCGGCGCTCGAACGTGTAGGTGTTGCCGCCACGGACCTGCCGCGTGCCCGGGATGTCCAGGTGCCACGAGTGGCCCGCGTAGCCGTCGGGGGCCATCGGCAGGTTGGCGTACTGGTTGGTCTCGGTGATCAGCGTCAGGGGCGCGCTGACTCCGGGCAGTCCCTGCTCGCGGGCGTACTCCGGATCGCTGTAGATCGGGTTGTCGTCGCCGATCGCGAGCGCGAAGTAGCGCCCGGCGGCAGCGCCGAAGGGCTCCGGCGCGGTGTAGACCTTGCGCGTGCCGACCAGCGCACGCACCTCGTCGGTGACCAGGCTCATGCCGTCGCCTCCGCGGCGGGCTCCGGGTACACGGCGGTCGGGAAGACCTCGAGCAGGAATTCCGGTCGCAGCAGCTCCTTGCAGATGCCGCCGGTCGAGGCGGGCCACGGCGGGCTCAGCAGCCGCTCGCGGACGCCGGCGACTGCCCGGTAGTCCGGCAGCGCCGACTCGACGCAGTACTCGGTCGTGAACAGCAGGTCCTCGGGACCGAGGCCGGCGTAGGTGAGCAGATGGAGGATCGCCCCATAGGTCACCTCCGCCTGGGCCCCGATGTCGCCGGGATGGAGCGCCTCCTGGGTCTCCATGTCCAGCGCCGCGAAGCCGGACATGTACAGCGTCCGGCCAGCCTTGATGCCCGGCGCGTAGGTCAGCGTGTCGTAGCGCGACCAGCCCGGGTTGACCAGCTCGAGCGGGTGCTTGGACGCGGTGACGTCGATCGCGACGAGTGACTCGGGGTGGTGCAGGCGGCTCATCAGGATGCCACCGGCGCCGGGGTACACGCCGGCGCCACCGAGGCGCTCCTTGCGGACGCGGTGGGTCTTGCGGTAGACCTCACGCGTGCCGGGCGTCGAGTAGTCGTAGGTCGTGACGGCCTGGTCGATCGACATGCCGGCGCGATCCAGCATGTCGGCGGCCTTGTCCAGGCAGTAGGCGTACTGGCTGACGAAGTCACCCGCGAACACGATGTCGCCGTGCTCGTCGACCGGCACCATGGTGGGCAGGTAGACGGCACCGTCGGTGCCCTCCTTGACCGCCGAGCGCTGCCACGTCCCGGCCTCGCGGGCCTCGCTGGCCACCAGCAGCTCGGTGCCTCCACCCTTCTTGGCCACGAGCTCGACCTCGAGGAATGCGGCCCGGCGCACGAGGCGCTCGACGATGATCGTCGACACGACCGGTTCGTGCTCGCCGAAGATCTCCTTGCGGACCGCGACGGCGTCCTCGTAGTCGCCGATGCCGGAGACCGTGACGTTCTCGGTGATGCGCACGACGTCCTCGATGCCCAGGCCGGCACCCTCCAGGATCGTCAGCACCTTGGCGTACGCGGTGCGGGCCTGCTGCTCCATCGTGCCCGAGACCGTCATCTTGCCGACGGCGTCGTCGAAGGCGGCGCTGGTGTGACCGGAGGTCCAGGCGCTGTCGCCCTCGCTCAGCCCGAGGCAGAAGGTGAAGCCTTCATACGGGAACCAGGTGAACTTGGGGGTCGTGATCGCGTTCAGGGTCATGATGTCCTTCGTGGGTCGTTCAGTCGCTGAGATCGGCCGCGGTCTTGGCGACGACGGTCATGAGGTGTCGGAGATCGGAGTGATCGGGCAGTGACTCGATCGCCTCGATCAGGGGGGCTGCTCCGGGTCCGACGTTGCCGGCGAACTTGGCGTGCAGGTCCGCATCGCTGAGCGGGTTGTCGGGGCCGCCGGCGCTGCGCTCGACCGTGCCGACGATCTGGCGACCGTCGCGCAGCTGCACGCGCACCTCGCCACGGGCGTCCGCGGCGACCTGCTGGGACGGAGCCAGCTCGACCCGGACACGTGCCGCGAGGTCGAACAGCTCGGGGCGCGCGATGCTCGTCTCGTCGAACGTCTCCAGCGTCATCGTGCCGTCCGCGAGCAGGGCCGCGACGCTCCACGGCAGCGAGAACTTGGCCGCGTACGGGCTGGCCGGACGGGTCAGGTCACGACTGGTGTCGCACACGACGGACGCCGAGTCCGGGTGCACCCGAGCCGTGATGAGCTCGATGTCGTCGACGCCGAATTCGACCTGGCGCCGGGCGTCCTGCACGGCGTCCAGCGTCGCGTGCGACAGCTGGCAGGCCGCGTAGGGCTTGATGCCGATGCGGGTGGTCTCCCAGCGCTCACCCAGGTCCGCGACGATGCCGTGCGGATTGGCGACGCCCTGCGCCAGGGCGTCGAACACCCCGTGCGGACCGTCGAAGACCGTCTCCGGCCCGGTGGCACCGGCGGCTGCCAGGCGGGCGGCGATGATGCCGGCCTGCGAGGCGAAGCCGGGGTGCAGCTGCTTGGTCGAGGCGCCGGTGCCCAGGAAGGCCAGCAGCCCGCCGGCCTGGCTCCCGGCGATGCCCAGGGCGTTGGTCGTCCGGTCGACGTCGAGGCCGCCCAGACGGGCGGCGATGATCGCCGAGGAGAACACCCCGGCCACCATCGTCGCGTGCAGGCCGCGGGCGTGGAAACCGTGCGGCGCAGCGGCAGCGATCCGGCAGGCGGTCTCGTAGCCGACCACGGCGGCCATCAGCACGTCCTCACCGGATGCCTGCACCTGCTCGCCCACCGCGAGTGCCGCGGGGAGCACGACCGCCGTCGCGTGGACCAGGCCACCGGCGTGCGTGTCGTCGAAGTCCAGGGCGTGCACGAGCGTGCCATTGGCCAGCGCCGCCGCCGGGGCGGACAGGCGGGAGGTCTGTCCCAGGATCGTCGCCTCCTGGGGGCCGCCCAGCCCGAGCGCGACCTCGACCGCGGGATCGGCCGAGCCGGCGCGGATGCCGCCGACTGCCGTCCCCAGCCCGTCCAGGAGGTGCCGCAGGGCTGCCCGACGGACATCGTCGGGCACCTCGGTCAGGCCGAGTCCCCAGGTGGCCAGCTCGCGCGCGATCATCGTCCGGCGGCCTCCGCCGCCGTCTCGACCTCCACGGGGTCCGCCCGCTTGCCGAAGGCGCCGTCCGCCGAGAGCTTCTCGACCGCGTCGTCGTCGAACCCGGCCAGCTCACGCAGCACGTAGTCGAAGTCCTCGTTGCGCTGGGGTGCGCGGCGGTACTCGGGCGTCTCGTTGCCGACCCGGACCGGCGACGCGACCTGCTTGACCGTGCCGAAGCGCGGGTGCTCGGTCTCGACGATGAGGTTGCGGGCGATCGTGTGCTCGTCCTTGAGGGCCGCCTCGACGTCGTTGATCGGGCCGCACGGGATCGATGCCGGGTAGAGGACGCTGAGCCACTCGTCCACCGTCTTGGTCCGGAAGATCGCCTCGAGCTGCGCGAGCAGCTCGACGCTGTTCTGCTGGCGGCCGGAGAAGCTGCCGAACGGCGACTCCGCCTCGGCCCACTCCGGGTGTCCAACCAGCGGCGCGAGCCGCTGCCAGAACTTCTCCTTGGCGCAGCCGACGACCATCCAGCCGTCACTGGCCTCGAAGGCCTGGAAGGGAACCAGCGAGGGGTGCGCCGAGTGGTGGGTGCGCACGGGGCTGAACCCGGCGTTCATGTGCCACGTCGCGGGATAGGTCAGCATGCCGATCGCGGTGTCGTACAGGCTGACGTCGCAGTCCATGCCCACTCCGTCGCGGCGCGCCGCGTGCAGGCCGCCGAGCAGCGAGATCGCCGCCACGAGACCACCGGAGTAGTCGACCATCGACAGGCCGGACTTCGTCGGCGGCCCGTCGGGCTCGCCGGTGAGCTCCATCCAGCCGGCCAGGCCCTGCAGCACGTAGTCGTAGCCGGGCTCGTTCTGGCGCGGGCCGGTCATGCCGAAACCGGTCAGCGAGACGCACACGATGGCCGGGTTGAGGTGCTTGAGGTCGTCGTACCTGATCTTGATCTTGGCCGGCACGTCACCGCGCAGGTTGGAGTAGACGACGTCGGCGGTCTTGACCAGCTCCTCGAAGACCTGGCGGCCCGCATCGGTCGACAGGTCGAGCGACACGCTCTTCTTGTTGCGGTTGAACGTCTCGAAGAAGAGGGAGTCCTCCTCCTCGAAGTACGGGGGCACGTAGCGCCCGACGTCGCCGCCGAAGCGGGGATCCTCGATCTTGATGACCTCGGCGCCGAGATCGGCCAGGTGGACCGAGCCGAACGGCCCGGCTCCGTACTGCTCGACGGCGATGATGCGCACGTCCTCGAGAGGCTTCACGAGATGCTCCCCTTCATGTCAGCGATCATGGAAATGAGTTCGTCCTGCGCCGCGCGGATCTCCGCGGGCGTCATGCCGTGCACGGGGGCGCTGAGCTTGACGGCATCGGCGATCCCTTCATAGGCGGCGATGCGTTCGGCGACCTGGTCGCGGGTCCCGGCCATCGTGAGCGCGTCGACCATCTCGTCGGACACCTCGCTCGCCAGGTAGTCGGCGCCACGTCCCGCACGGAAGGCCTCGATGACCTGCTGCTGCTGCTCGCCGAGCCCGTGGAACTCGAAGAAGTCGGCGTAGGTGCGCACGCTGGCGTAGAACCCGACCGTGCCGGCGACGTAGCGCTTGGCCGTCGCGAGATCGGGGTGCACGCCGCAGCACGCCGAGACGACGACGTCGACGTCGTCCAGGCTCTTGCCCTCGACCTTGTCGACACCGGCCTGCAGCTCGGGCAGGACCCGCTCGGCCAGGAACTTCGGCGAGCACAGCTCGTGGCTGATCCAGCCGTTGCCGATCTCGCCGGCCAGCCGGGTCATGACCGGGCCCATCGCCGCGAGGTAGACCGGGATGTCGGTGCGCACCTGGTTGAACGGGCGCTCGTAGCCGCGGATGTTCATGGGCTCGTAGTCGCCGTCGAGGGCGATGTCGCTTCCCTCGTCCGCGCTGACCCAGAACTGGCGGACGTTGCGGACCGTCTCACGGATGTGCGCGACGGGCTTGCCCCACTGGGCGTTGTGCCACGCCTCGTTGAGCTTCTGCACCCCCGAGCCGATGCCCAGGATGAACCGCCCGTCCGAGATCTCGTCGATGTCGAGCGCCTCGAGGGCCGTGATCATGGGGCTGCGGGTGAAGGCCAGGGCGATGCCGGTGCCGACCTTTGCGGTCGTCGTGGCGCCCGCCACCGCAGCCGCCGTGACGGTCGCGCTGCGGTGCAGCTCCTGGACCCACAGGGTCTCGGCGCCGGCCGCCTCGGCCCGGCGGCTGACGTCCAGCAGCTCGGCCATGGACTCGCCCCACGGCTGGAAGGTGATCCGCATCGAGCTACTCGCCGACCTGCGGCAGCGGCTTCTTGCCCTCGGGGAAGATGCCCTCGACCTGCTCGGCGCCCTGCTTGTACACGTAGAACATGCGCTTGAACGAGCAGACCTCGTCGCCGTCCTGGTTCAGCGTGCGGGTGTGGACCGTGACGATGCCGGCGTGCGGCCGACTGGCCGACTCACGCTTCTCCAGGACGACGGACTCGCTGAACAGCGTGTCGCCGGCGAAGACCGGGTGCGTCATCTTGATGTCGTCCCAGCCCAGGTTCGCGAAGGCGTTCTGGGTCAGGTCGGTGACGCTCTGACCGACCGCGATGGCCACGGTCAGGGTCGACACGACCAGCGGCTTGGTGAACTCCGACTTCTTGGCGTACTCGGTGTTGAAGTGCATCTGGTTGGTGTTCATCGTCAGCAACGAGAACCAGGTGTTGTCCGTCTCGGTGACGGTCCGGCCGAGGGGGTGCTTGTAGACGTCGCCCACCTCGAAGTCCTCGAAGAAACGCCCGGTCCAGCCCTGTTTGATGGTCATACGACTACCTTTCACACCCTGAGTCCGATTCCGCGATACTAATTGTCAGACATTTAGCCTGTCAAGATCCTATACGAAATTTGTCCGGGATTCAGCCGTATTCGCGTCCAGATCTCCCGGAAGTGACCGACAGCGACCTGTTGAAACGATCGCTCCACGAATACATCTGTCTTTTCGCCGCCGAACGAGCGGCGCAGGCGGACGACCTCAGCCGATGGGGGTGTCGCGGTAGGCGATGCTCAGCTTCGCCAGGTGGTCCTTCATCGCCGCGGAGGCGCCGTCGCTGTCACGGTCACGGATGCGGTCCACGATCTCGAGATGGTCGTCGTCGACCTCGCGCCAGAAGCCCGCGTCCATCTCCCCCCGGGCCAGCCGGGCCTGGAGCACCCGGAAGACCGGTTCGGTCATGACGCCGATCAGGCCGTTGCCGGCCGCGTTGACCACGATGCCGTGGAAGTTGCGATGCTCACGGAACTTCATGCCACGCCCGCGGGTCTGCTTCTCCCGCTCGACCACCTGCTTCATCTCCTCGAGGTGGTGCTCCTCGTGGCGGAGCGCGGCCAGTCCGGCGGCCGGCACCTCCAGCAGCTCCCGCGCCTCCAGGAGATCGCCCAGCGTGACGTCGTCGGTGCCCGACATCAGGCCCAGGCTGGTCTCCAGGTACTCGCTGACCTTCTCGAACTGCACGCGCGACACGAAGGTTCCGCCCGTGGTGCCCCGCGTCGTGTAGATCAGGTCGCGCGAGGCCAGCACCCGCAGGGCCTCGCGGACCGTGCTGCGACTGACGCCGAAGATGTCGGCCAGGTCCAGCTCGGTGGGCAGCCGGTCACCCGAGCCCAGGGAGCCGTCCAGGATGCGGTCACGCAGCTGGTCGGCCACCTGCTGGTACGCCGGCCGCACGCGGTTGACCCGGGAGGGGTCCAGCCCTTCGCGCGCCGTCGAGCGGGTCGTGAGGACGTGCCCCGCGACATGGTCGCCACCGTTGCTGCCGACCATTGCGATGCCTCACCTTCGTCCTGTGGATGGAACCGACCCGGTGTGCCACCCCCCGGTACGTCCAGATTAGGGCACTGCGGGCGCTGCGACAGCAATGTCGCGACGCGGGCACGGCAGCCTGCACGCAGGAACGCCCGCACGACCGCCTCGAGCGAGGTCAGTCGGGCGGCTCGCGATAGGCGGTGCGTAGCCGGACCAGGTGCGCCTTCATCGCGCTCGCAGCCCCGTCGCCGTCGCCGCTCTCGATGCACCGAAGGATGTCCCGGTGGTCGCAGTCGATCTGGGCCCAGTAGTCGGTCGTGACGTCGGGCGACACGAACTGGGCCTGCAGCACCTGGAACACCGGCCCGGTCATGACACCGAGCAGCCCGTTGCCAGCGGCCTCCACGACGAGCGCGTGGAAGTTGCGGTGCTCGCGGAACTTGATCCCGCGCCCTTGGCTGACGTTCTCGCGGTCGATCGCCTCCTGCAGCGCCGCCAGGTGGGCCTCGTCGCGACGTGACGCCGCCAGTCGGGCCGCGGGCACCTCCAGCACCTCGCGCGCCTCGAGCATCTCCGCGACCGAGACGTCCGAGGACCCCGTCAGCAGGCCGAGGCTCGTCTCGAGGTACTCGCTGATCTGCTCGAACTGCACCCGCGACACGAACGTGCCGCCGGTCGTCCCCCGCAAGGTGTGGATGAGATCACGGGAGGCCAGGACGCGCAACGCCTCCCGCACCGTGCTGCGACTCACCCCGAAGACCCCCGAGAGCTCGGCCTCGCTGGGTAGCCGGTCGCCCGACGACAACGACCCGGACAGGATCAGGTCGAGCAGCTGGTCGGCCACCTGCTGATAGGCAGGGAGGACCCGGCTGACGGCGAGGTTGTCGCCGCCCACCGCTCCTGCGAGGACCTGTTCGGTCACCAGCTCTCCTCCCCCCGATGCCCGCGCGCTAGCGCGCCTCGGCCTGCAGCGCCGCGATGTGGTCGTCCCGGATCTGGCGCTTGAGGATCTTACCGCCGGCATTGCGCGGCAGCTCGGCCACGACGTACCACTCGCGCGGGATCTTGTACTTGGCCACATTGTCCTTCACGTAGGCGGCCAGCGCCTCCATGTCGCAGTCCTCACCAGGCCGGTTGACGACGTAGGCCGCGATGCGCTCACCGTAGACCTCGTCGGGAACCCCGATCACCGCGACGTCGTCGATGGGACCGAAGCGGGCGATGACCTCCTCGATCTCCCGCGGGAAGATGTTGACGCCGCCGGCGATGATCATGTCCTTCTTGCGGTCGACGATCGAGATGAAGCCGTCCTCGTCGCGGACCGCGACGTCACCCACGGTGAAGAAGCCATCGGCGTCATAGCTCTCCTGCGTGGCTTCCTCGTTCTTGAGGTACCCGCCCAGCAGCAGCGGCGACCGGGCGTAGAGCTCGCCCGGCACGCCGGGCGGCACCTCGTTGCCGTCGTCGTCGACGAGCTTGACCTCGTTCATGAACCACGGCTGGCCGACGCTGCCGGCACGTTCCAGGGCGAACTCGGGACGCAGGTTGGTGACGATGGAGCACTCGGTCGAGCCGTACAGCTCGTGGACGCCGACACCCGGGAACGCCTGCAGCACCCACTGCTTGAGCGCCACCGGCAGCGCCGCGGCGTTGAAGTACAACGTGTCCAGCGCCGACAGGTCGTAGCTCTGAGCCGGGGTCTCGCACACACGACGGATCTGCTGGGCGTGCGTGGGGACGAGGAACACCGTGTTGCAGCGGTCGTCCACCATCATCTGCAAGAAGGCCTCGGGATTCCACTTGCGCAGGATCGAGACCGAACCGCCGAGCAGCAGATTGCCGTAGCTGAACGCGAAGCCGGCACCGTGGTACAGCGGCGCGACGGCGATGGTGTGCCGGCCCGGGCCGTAGCCGTACTCCATCGCGGCGCAGTAGACCGTCAGCACGCGACCGCGATGGGTCAAGATGACGCCCTTGGGACGTCCCGTCGTGCCCGATGTGTAGGTGATGCAGAACGTGTCGTTCTCGTCGACGTCGGCCAGCGGGTCGACCGGGTCGCCCGTCGCGATGAACGTCTCGTACTCCTCGCCGGTCTGTCCGCCGAAGGACACGACCAGGTCGAGGGTGTCCAGGAACGAGTCGGCCTGGGCGTGCAGCTCGTCCTCGAGCACGAGCACCCGCGCCTCGGAGTGGCCCACGATGTACGCGTTGTCCGATGCGCTGTTCTTGGAGTTCAGCGGCACCATGGCGATACCGGCCTTGGCCAGTCCGGCCGAGATCTCGAAGTACTCACCACGGTTGCCCGACAGCAGCGCCACGGTGTCGCCCTGCTTGACGCCGCGGGCGAGCAGCGCCTGGGCGAAGCGGTTGGAGCGCTCGTCGAGCTCGGCGAACGTGTAGGTCCGGTCTCCGTCGATGATCGCGGTCTTGGCCGGGGTGTTGCGGCCGAACTCGCGAATGCCGTTGGCCATGTTCAGCTGGATACCGCTCATGGAGCGTCGGTCCTTTCGTGTCTGTTGACCAGCATCACCGCATGCGCCTCGACGAGCGGCACGTCATTGCCGTCGAGGGCGGTCCACCGGTAGTTCTGGATGACTTTTCCGCTGCTGGTCTGGTGGGCGTCCAGTGCGACGAGCTCGACCGACACCGTAGTGCCCGCCGAGACCATCTTCAGGAAACGCACGTTCTTGAGCTCGACCAACGCGATCGCGTGGTCCAGCGCGCCCGACTGCTCCAGGAGGCCACCCATCATCAGCAGCACACCTTGACCCGGCAGCGGCGCGGTGGCGGCGTCTGCGGGTGGCGGGTTGAACAGCGGATGGGTGTATCCCCCGGTGCCGACGATCGTGGCGATCAGCTCCGGGGTGATCTCGACCGCGGCGGTCCTAACGGAGCTCTGTGACATCGAAGTCCCCCCAGCTGGGCGTGCGGCGGTCGACGAAGGCCTGATAGCCCTCGCGGGCCTCGACCGGCGCGATCTCGTGGAGGCGGCCGAACAGCTCGAGCTCGTGGCGCAGCCCGTCGGCGAGGGGCAGCTGCTGGGCGGCGTTGATCGCGGCCTTGGTGATGGCGATCGCAGGACGCGATCGTCCCCGCAACGAGGACAGCAGGTTCTCGACCTCGGCGTCGAGCCCGGCGCGGGGTGCGCTGGACAGCGCCAGCCCCCACCGCACGAGGGACGGGCCGTCGAGCCACAGCGGCGTCAGCATCAACGCCTTGGCCTTCTGGTCGCCGAGCTTGCGGGCCGCGCGCTGGCTGGACCCGGCTCCCGGCGGCATGCCGAACTCGAGGTGGATGTCGCCGACGCGGGCCTCGTCCGCGGCGATCACGAAGTCGCAGGCGAGGATCAGCTCGAAGCCGCCGGCCCGCGCCAGCCCGTTGACCCGGGCGATGACCGGCACCGGCAGCGCCTCGATGCGCTGGAGGACGGTGTGGAAGGTCTGCAGGAACGGCAGGAAGGTGCCCTGCGGGTCGTCGAAGCAGCTGCCGAGGAAGGTGATGTCCATCCCGACGCTGAACGCCTTCTCGCCCGCACCGGTGATCACGACGGCACGCAGCGACGGATCGGTCTCCGCGACCGCCAGGACATCGTTCAGGCCTGCCACGACCTGCGGCGAGATGCTGTTCATGGTGTCCGCGCCGTCCAGCGTCACGTGCATGACCTGGTCGAGGATCTCGTGGACGACCTCGGTCATCGCGCGACCTCCCGCGCGAAGGCCAGCAGCTCGGCGCTGAACTCCTCGGGGGCGCGCAGGTGTGGCTGGCCCTGCAGCCCCGGCAGGATGTTGAGCCGGGGGTCCTTGGCCAGCTCCATGGCCTTGGCGTCCAGGTGCGCCAGCATGTCGAACTCCGCGTCCAGCAGCATGACCGGCACGTCCAGAGCGGCCAGCGGCGCGGCCGGGTCGTGCCGGAACGCGGCCTGGTAGCCCCACTCGTACCGGTCGAAGACCCGCAGCACCTCGATGCAGGCGATGTGCAGCATCTCCGCGCTCAGGTCCGGCCAGATCCGGCGGTACCGCTCCACCGCCCAGTCGAACTGGGCGCCTTCGTCGTCGAAGGGGATCTTCGGGTTCCAGGTGGCCAGGAACTCGGCGCGCTCCTGCTCGTCCAGCAGCGCCACGCCGCTCAGCGACAGACCGGACACCTCGAGGCGGTGGGCCATCTCGATCGCGATCGAGGCGCCCGTGTGCACCCCGGCCAGGACCGGCCGCTCCATGCCGATCGCGGTGGCGGCCTCGGCCAGCACCTCGGCGTAGTCGGGGATCTCGTAGCCATAGGCCGGCGGCGGGTCGGAGGCGCCGTAACCGGGGGTGTCGAAGGCGACGACCCGGGCGTCCCGGCCCAGGACCGTCAGGACCGACTCGTAGACCTTCGACGACAGCGGCGACTCGTGCAGCAGCCCGATCCAGGGGCCGGAGCTCCCCGCGATGCGGTAGTGCACCTGGCCCCAGCGCGTGTCGACATAGCCGCCTCGCACCGTCGTGCTCATGCGACCGCCCCGACCTTGACCAGGAGCTCGGCGCCGTCGTCGGTGGAGAGCGTGGGCGCCGCTGCGCCGGGCGGGACGTGGACCAGCGAGCACGGTTCGAGGTCGTGGCCGTCGACGGTGATGGTTCCCGTGGTGGAGATGAGGAAGCGCTCACGGTCGCTCGGGGCGATCTGCGTGGAGCATCCCGCCGGCACCGCGACCAGGACCGATGCTGCCGCGGTGACCGCGTTGCTGCTGAGCACCTTGCTCGTCAGCTCGGCCGAGCCCAGCGCGGTGACCGAGTCGTCGTGGCGGCGCCACACCATGTGGCGGGCCTCGGCACGGCGGACGTAGCCGCGCGGCCCGATGCTCTGCTCGCCCTCGCGGATCGGGTTGCACCCGGCGTCGGAGTCGGGACGGATGACCCGCGAGACCCGGCCGCTGCCGTCGCTCGGGGACTCCCCCTCCATCATCAGGATGCCCTCGAAGCCCTCCGGGCTCCTGGCCATGTGCACCCAGCCCGGCGGCCGCCAGAAGTAGTCGCCGGCCTGGAAGTCGCCCTCTGCCGTCAGCTCGACCGAGCCGCTCAGGAAGAAGCACTCCTCGACGCTGTCGTGATACGCCTCGCACAGGTCCAGGTAGCCCGGATCGGTGCGGACGTGGTCGATGCGCCGGGTGGTGACCGGGTCGATCCACAGCGTCCGCATCGAGTACTTCGACAACAGCTCCTCGACCCGGTCCGGGGACCCGCCCAGGTTGTCGCGGAACGCCGGCTCCATCGACGCGTACACCTCGGCACCGTTGACCCAGGGGACGGACGTGGCATCCACGATGGTGGTTGTCATGTGCGCTCCTGGGGTCATGCCGACGGCGGGGTGACGACGGAGGTGTCGCCGACGAAGGCCTGGTACGCGTGCCGCTCGCGCGGGTCCGCCGACAGGCGCGCAGACAGCAGGGTCCGCGTGTACGGGTGCTCCGGGGTGTCGAACAGGGCGCGCGTCGGCGCGGTCTCGACGATCTCGCCCAGGTACATCACCGCGATGCGGTCGCTGACCCACTCGACGGTGTGCATGTCGTGCGAGACGAACAGGTAGGCCATCTTGTAGTCCTCCTGCAGCTCGGCCAGGAGCGACAGGATCTGGGCACGGATCGACAGGTCCAGCGACGACGTCGGCTCGTCCAGCACCATGAATCGGGGCCGGCTGATGATCGCGCGGGCGATGCCGACGCGCTGCTGCTGGCCACCGGACAGCTCGCCGGGCAGACGGCGCGCCGCATCCCCGGGCAGACCCACGCGGTCGAGCGTCGCGAGCACCTGCTTGCGGATCTCCTGGGTGCCCAGCTGCGGCTGGTGGATCTCGAGCGGCTCGGCGACGATCGCGCCGATCGACAGCCGCGGGTTCAGCGACTCGTAGGGCTCCTGGAACACGATCTGCATCTCGGACCGCTTGGCCCGCATGGCCTCCGGGCTCAGGGACCCGATGTCGGTGCCGTCGAACCGGACGGCACCCTCGTCGACCTCCAGCAGGCGCAGCACCGCACGTCCCAGGGTCGACTTGCCCGAGCCGCTCTCGCCGATGACGGCCAGCGTCTCGCCCTCCTCGATCGCGAGCGAGACACCGCGCAGGGCGCGGACGGGATCGCCTCCGCGCACGCGCGAGGCGAACGTCTTGACCACTGATTCAACTTCAACGAGCGACACTGAGCTTCTCCCCTGCCTTGGGCACCGAGCCGATGAGCTTCTTGGTGTATTCGTGCTGCGGGTCGACCATGACCTGCATGACGTCGCCGGACTCGACGACCTCGCCGGCGTACATCACCACGGCGCGGTGGCAGTACTGGGCGATGACGCCCAGATCGTGGGTCACCAGCACCATCGAGCGGTTCTCGCTCTTCACCAGGCTGGTGATCAGGTCGAGGATCTGCGCCTGCACCGTCGCGTCGAGACCGGTCGTCGGCTCGTCGGCGAACAGCAGGCCGGGGTTCAACGTGGTCGCCAGGGCGATCACGACGCGCTGGGCCATGCCGCCGGACAGCTGGTGGGCATATCCGTCGAGCACCCGCTCCGGGGCCACGATGCCGACGCCGTGCAGCATGCGCAGCGCGATTTCGCGCGACTCGGCCTTCTTGACACCGGTCCTGTGCGCCTTCTGCAGCTCGTAGAACTGACGCTCGATCGAGTAGATCGGGTTGAGCGAGCCGAACGGGTTCTGCGCGACGAAGCCGATGTGGTTGCCACGGATCTCGCGCATCGCCTTGTTGTCCGCCGCGGCCAGGTCGGCCTGACCGACCAGGTCGATCGCATCGGCGGTGACGTGGCTGTTGGGACCCAGCAGCTTCAGGATGCCCTTGATCGTCGTGGACTTGCCGCAGCCGGACTCGCCCATGATGCCGACGATCTCGCCGCGGCGGACCTGCAGGTCGATGCCGCGGACCGGGTGGACCGGCCCGTCGGGCGTGTCGATCGTGACCGCGAGATTGCGGACGTCCAGGACCAAGCCGTCGGACGTGGGCTCTGCGCTCATCGGTGGCTCCTGGCGGTCGTGTCGCCGATCGCGTCGGCGAGCTGGTTGAAGGCCAGGACGCACAGCAGCACGATCAGGCCGGGGAAGGTCGCGATCCACCACTCGCCGGAGGACATGTTGCCCGACCCGTCGCGGATCATGGCGCCCCAGGACGGGGTCGGTGCGCTGACACCGACGCCGAGGAAGGACAGCGAGGCGATGACGACGATCGCGTTGGCGATCGTCAGCGAGGTCTGCACCAGCACGACGCCCCACACATTGGGCAGCAGGTGTCGGAACGTGATGCGGCGCTGCGGTGCACCCATCGCGATGGCCGCCTCGATGAAGCGGGACTCGCGCAGGGCCAGCACCTCGCTGCGCAGCAGGCGCATGTACCGCGGGATGTTGATCAGCGCGATGGCCACCACGACCATGTACAGCTTGTTGCCCGACAGCGTCACCAGGGCGAGGGCCAGGATCAGCAGCGGGAACGCCTGGAAGGCGTCCAGCCCGCGGACCAGCCGCTCGCTGCCCTTGCCCTTGGTGCTGGCCGCGAGCCCCAGGATGACGCCGAGGACCAGCGACAGCACCGTGCCGCCGAGGGCCAGGGACAGATCGATGCGGGCCGCGTCGATGACCCGGCTGAACACGTCCGCCCCTGCGCCGTCGGTGCCGAACCAGTGGTCACCGTCGGGCGCCTTCAAGGTGGCGGCCCCGTCGGTCGCGCGCGGGTCGTGCGGCAGCGGCGAGAACAGGCTGGCCAGCAGCAGCAGGACGATGAACGTGACGCCGAGCGTGGCCGCCTTGTGCTGCTTGACCAGGCGCACGAACACCTGCGACCGGGGGGTGGCGAAAACCTCAGGCATGCTTGATCCTCGGATCCAGAAGGCCGACGACGATGTCGAGCACGGTGTACACGATGAGCGTGATCGCTCCGGCCACGAGGACCATTCCCTGGACCACGGGCAGATCGAGCTTGGTGATGCCCTGCAACGACCAGGTGCCGATGCCGTTCCAGGCGAACACCCGCTCCACGATGGCCTCGCCGCCCAGCAGCGAGGCGAAGATGACGCCTGCATAGGTGACGATCGTGGTGCGCGACTCGACGAATGCGTAGCGGACGACGGTCCGCTCGGGCAGACCCATCGCGCGGGCGAACTGTGCCTGCTGCGAGTTGAGCGCCTTGCCGATCGTCGAACGTGCCGTCTTGGCGAAGTAGGCCGCGTAGACCAGTCCCAGCGTCAGGACCGGCAGCATCAGGTGCTTGGCTGCCGAGACGAACAGGCCCATGTCACCGGAGATGAGCGAGTCGATCAGGTAGAAACCGGTGACCTGCTCCGGAGCCGACTCCGCGATCCCGACCCGCCCCGACGGCGCCGGAGCGATGCCGAGGACGAAGAAGATGAAGTAGATCAGGATCAGGCCCAGGAAGAAGTCGGGAACCGCCTGGAACACGCCCGTCCCCAGCCGGCTGAGCTTGTCGGGCCACCGTCCGCGGAAGTACGCGCCGAGCGCGCCGACCGCGATGCCGACGATGGCCGCGAAGATGACCGACAAGATGATCAGCTCGAGCGTCGCGGGGAGCTTGTCACCGATCTCGGAGGCGATGGACTGCTTGGTGAAGTAGGACTCCCCCAGGTCGCCCTTGAGCAGTCCACCCACGTAGTCCACGTACCGGGTGCCGATGGACTCGTCGAGTCCCAGATCGGTGCGGATCGCCTCGACCTGCTCGTTGGTGGCCATCGGGCCGGCAATCAGTTCTGCCGGATCTCCGGGGGTGACGCTGACCAGGAGGAAGGACAGCGTCACCAGCCCGAAGAGCGCGGCGATCAGGAAGCCCAGACGACCTGCGACCAAACGGAGGGGTCCGGAGGCCTTGACCGGCGACTTCACCTTGACGCCAGGCGTCGTGCTGAGCGTCATGCGTTACTCCCTGGTGAGGCTTGAGTAGGAGTAGCCACCCGACGGGACCGAGATGCGTCCGCCGAGATCGGATGCCTCACCCGTGATGTCGGGCATCTCGACCAACGAGAAGATCGGCTGGTTGTCGCGCAGCATCTGCAGCGCGTCCTCGATGATCGCGTCGCGCTCCTCGCCCTTGTCGAGCTTGAGCGTGCCGGCCACGAGCGCATCGAACTCGGGGTTGGCGAAGCCGACCTTGTTCAGGGCCGACTTGGAGGCGTTGTACAGGAACATCGAGAAGCCCGGGTCCGGCTGCGAGGGACGGTCCGAGTACAGGTAGGCCTGCATCGACTGCGCCGTCACGGCCTGCTCGAAGTCCGCCGGCGACGGGATGTTCTTGATCGAGACGGTGACACCGATCTTCTTCAGATCGCTCTGGATCAGACGCGCGATGTTCTCGGCGTACGGTCCGGGACGCTCCGAGCTGATGGAGATCTCGAAGTCCAGGCCGTCGGCGTAGCCGGCATCGGCCAGCAGCTTCTTGGCCTCGTCGGGGTTGTACTCGATCATCGGCTCCTGGTCGGCGAGCATGTTGCTCGGGACCGGGGTCCAGGCAGCCTTGGCGTAGCCCTGGTAGATCGACGAGGCGATCGACTCGCGGTCGATGGCCATGTTGATGGCCTTGCGGACCTCGGGCTTCTTGAGGTCGGGGTCCTTCATGCTCAGGTTGAAGTTGTGCCGGTTGGTGTCGGGCTGCACGTTGACCTTGGTGGCGTCATTGCTCTCGATCTTCTTGAGCTGATCGATCGGGGGCTCCGAGATCAGGTCGACCTCGCCGGCCATGAGCAGCTGGGCGCGGGCGGCACCGTCGGGGACGTTCTTGATCAAGATGTCCTTGAAGTACGGCTTCTTGTCCCAGTAGTTCGGGTTCTGCTTGAGCTTGATCTCCTCGCCGGGCTTGAGCGACTCCAGCATGTACGGGCCGAAGCCGGCGGAGTTCGTGGCCAGCCACTTGCCGGCGTACGGGTCGTCGGCCGTGGCGTGCTTCTTGACCTCGGTCGAGTCCAGGATGCCCATCAGCGGGTACGCCAGGATCGACAGGCTGATCGACGACGGCGCCGAGAGGTTGTAGCGGATCGTGTAGTCGTCGATCTTCTCGACGGCGTTCTTGGCATCGACGTTGGCCGGGCCCATCAGCGAGTTGGCCTGGATGCTCGTGGGGTTGGAGGCGAAGCGCTCGAAGGTCCACACGACGTCGTCGGCGGTCAGCTCGTTGCCGTACTGGCTCTTGACACCCTTGCGCAGCTTGAAGGTGAACTGGGTGCGGTCCTCGTTGGGCTCGAAGGACTCGGCCAGGGCCGGAACCAGCTCGTCGGTCGCGATGACCTTGTTGTCCGAGGCCTTGCTGTAGTCGTACTCGAGCAGGCCGGACAGGGTCGCGTCGGTCGCGTAGACCACGGTGTTGCCCGTGTAGACCATCGGGTCGAGCTGGGCGGGGACGTTGGCCCAGGCCATCTTGAGCGACGTGTCGCCACCCTTCGACTCACCGTCAGAAGAGCCGCCACCACACGCGGCCAGGGCAAGCATCGCCGCCGACACCGCCAGCACGCCGAGCGGGCGTGTGAATTTTGAACGCATCTGGAACTCCAAACTGAGATGGGGCGAACTGAATAAGTCCGACATTAACCTATAGTGACCGGTGTCACCTTGGGAATACAGTTTGATTACAGAAATATTTCGTGTCAGCCGAATTCCGTATTTGACCGTCCATACGGCCCCGGGACAAGGGTGTACAGCCGCCATTCCTCGTGACATTCTGAGCCGCGACCCCCGCGCGCATTCATCAGACATATTGGGTCCTTCCCGACTAGGAGCTCCCCTTGCTGGACACGTCACCCTTTGAGGAACCCGCCGAGCGCCACGATCTGCGGTCCATGGTGCAGGCCCTGCTCGGCCGCCACCTGCCTCAGGACCGCGCGCTGCAGATCGATCGGGAGGGGATCTTCGACCGCGACGTGTGGCAGGCCCTCGGCGAGGCAGGTGTCCTGGGCCTCGGCGCCGACGAGGAGGCCGGCGGCTCGGGCGGCACCGTGGGCGACGCCCTGGCGGTGACCGAGGAGATCGCCCGTGTCCTGCCGAGCCTGGCGGTCGACTACGTGACCTGCGGCATGGCGATGCGCATGCTGGCCGACGCCAACGCCGGTGCGGCGGCCGCCCAGCTGCCGGACATCGCATCGGGACGCACGGTGTGCGCCTTCGGCATGAGCGAGCCGGGGGTCGGCACCGATCTGCTGAGCCTGCGCACGACAGCCCGCGAGCAGGACGGCCAGTGGGTCCTGAACGGCCAGAAGACCTGGATCTCCCTCGGCCAGGAGGCGGACGTGATCTTCGTGGTCGCCCGCACCGACGCGGTGCAGGACGGCCGGAAGGGACGCGGGTTGAGCATCATCGCGGTGCCCACCGACCAGCCCGGGGTCACCACGCGCCGGGTCCACCTGGGCGGCATGCGCGCCGCCATCACGTGCGAGGTGTTCCTCGACGATGCCGTCGCGCCGCTGGACCACCTGGTCGGGACGCGTGGCCGCGCGATGAGCATCCTGGGCCAGACGCTGGACGTCGAGCGGGTGCTCGCGGCGGGCATCAGCCTGGGCATCGGCCGCGCCGCGCTCGACCTGCACGTGCAGTACGCCGGGGAGCGGGAGGCCTTCGGTGCTCCGATCGGTGCGTTGCAGGCCGTCCAGCACCCGGCTGCCGACTCGATCGCCGAGCTCACCGCGGCACGCGCCCTGGTCAACACGACGGTCCGCATGATCGAGGCCGGACGATCCGCCTCGGAGATGTCCGCGATGTGCAAGCTCACCGCCGGTGAGAGCACGGCACGCATCGTCGACCGCGGCATGCGAGCCATGGGCGCGATGGGACTGGCCGAGGAGTCGGCCATGCAGATGTACTTCCGCGATGCCCGCCTGCAGCTGTTCAGCCCCGTCTCCAACGAGATGATCCGCAACATCCTGGGCGAGGCGCTCGGCCTGCCGAGGAGCTACTGACATGTTCGACGGAATCGACACGATCGTCCTGCCGGTCGCCGACATCGCCCCGCTGCGCGAGCTGTACGTCGACCTGCTCGGTTTCACCCCCGGGCCCGTCGAGCCGGTGACCGACCCGGCGTGGCAGTCGCTGTGGGCCCTGCCCGTGGCGCCGACCCGCACCGTCCTGCTGGCCAAGCCGCGCAGCCATGGTGGCTGGATCCGCCTCGTCGAGGCTCCGGGACTTCCCGCGCCGGAACCGGCCGGCCGGCCTGATCGTCCCGGCGCGTACGCCCTGGACTTCTACCAGCGGGACGCCGCCACGACCGAGGCGCTCGTCGAGGCCGCGGGATGGACGTTCCGCTCCCCCGCCACGCACTACGCGCTGCCCGGCACGACGTTGCCGGTGCGCGAGCGCATGCTCGAGCAGCCGTTCTCCGGCCTGGTGCACGCCAGCGTGCAGTACCGCGAGAAGGGCACGCGATGCGTCATCGACCACGACGGGGCCGAGCAGACCAGTGAGGTCAACGCCGTCGTCTTCATGACCGACCGCTACGCCGGGGCCAAGTCCTTCGCCGAGCACGTCCTGGGGGGCCGTCCCTACTTCGAGGGCCGGTTCGACGATCCCGCGGTCGCCGAGATGCTGGCCCTGGAGCCCGGTGAGGGATTCGCCGCGGCGCTGTTCCGCGGACCCGCATCGCGCAACGCCCGCCTCGAGTTCGGCGAGGTCATGCCGGGCGGCACGCGAAGCCCCGATCCGGTCCCGCGCGTCGTCGCCAGCTGCGCGATGGACGACCTGGACGCACTCGCCGAGGCCTTGGCCGGCGGGGAGCACGGCGTCAGCACGGGTGTCGTCGAGGCAAGCGATGCCACGGGGACGACACGACGGCTGGGCCTCCGGTCGGTCTACGGCGCGACCTTCGACTTCTTCGAACGCCGGTGACCACCACCGCGGGCCGGCGATCCGGGGGGCTGCTGGTCGGGGCCTGCGCGCTGATCTTCCTGGCGATGGTGGCCAGCTTCGCGCCGACGCCGCTGTACCCGGTGTACCAGGAGGCGTGGAACATCTCGGACGTCCAGGTGAGCCTGGCGTTCGCGGCCTATCCGGTCGGCGTCATCGTGATCGTGTCGTTCCTCGGTGGTCTCTCGGACCGGATCGGCCGGCGCAACACCCTGCTGATCGGCCTGGTCATGCTGGCGATCGCGCTGCTGACACTCGCGCTGGCACCCAGCTATCCGGTGCTGGTGATCGGGCGGCTGATCCACGGCTTCGCGAGCGGCCTGGTGACGGGGGCCGCAGCAGCAGCGCTGATGGAGTCCCATCCCCGCGGGCTCGCGGCCGGCGCATTCGTCAACACCCTGTGCCTCGCCGCCGGCATGGCCATCGGTCCCCTGCTGTCCGGCGCGCTGGCGGGGCTGACCGACCACCCCCGACTGTTCCCGTTCCTGGTCATCGGAGCCTGCCTGGCCGTCCCGGCCGCACTGCTCAACCGGGTCCCGCGATCACCGCGATCGTCAACGCGGGTACGTCTGGTGCAGCCGATCGGCGTGCCGCGGCGGCTGTGGTTCCCGTTCAGCGTCTCCGCGGCCGGCATCATCACCGCCAACTTCGGCATGGGCGTGTTCGGGACGTTCGGCGCCGAGATCGCCGGGACGATCGGCTGGACCTCGCAGACCCGGACCGGCTGGCTGGTGTCGAGCATGCTCATCCTGCTGGCCCTGGCGCAGATCGGCGGACGCCGCCTCGCACACACGACGTCCATGGCGATCGGCACGGTGTGCGCGACCCTCGGGTGGCTGACCGTGGCGCTGGGAGGCCAGGGCGGCAGCGCGCCGGCGGTCGTCATCGGCTCGCTGCTGATCGGTTCGGCAGCGGGCCTGTGCCTGCTCGGCTCCGCGGGATTCATCGGCTCGATCGCACCGCCGGACCGCCGGGCCGAGATCTACTCGGCCTTCTTGCTGTTCGCCTTCGGGACGCTCGGCCTCACGGCCCTCGGGATCGGCCCGGTCATCGAGCACCGGACGATCGAGTCGGTGCTGTGGGGCGCGACCGGGCTCGCCGCTGCGCTCGCCTGCTGGGTCGTGCCGTCGGTGCTGCGGCTGCGACGGAGCGCCTGAGCTCAGCGGGCGAGGAACTGCTCGATCTCGGCCTCGTAGGCAGCCGCGGCGGACTCACGCTCGTCGTTGCCCCACGTCCGTCGGGCCAGCGCGACCAGGGGCTGCTCGAGTCCGGCGATGGCCTGCGCCGCCTCCTGGGCCGTGCGCGCGAGCTCGTGCCGCGCCACCAGCCGGGCTCCCCCGAGTGTCGCGACCTGGGCGGCACCGATGCGCTCCCCCGTCAACAGCATCCGCCTGGTCAGTGGGCCGCCGAGGGTCCGCTGCGCCACGGCACCGCCGATCGTCACGCCGACCTGCAGCTCGGGAAGGCCGAACCATGCGTCCTCGGACGCGATCAGGACGTCGGCGGCGCAGGCCAGCAGCGCTCCTGCGCCGATCGCTCCGCCGTGCACCGCCGCCACGAAGGGGGCACGGCAGCGCAGGGCGGCGATGACCGCGGCCGCACCGCGACGCAGGTCCGCAGCAGCCTGCTCGGCGGTCTTGTCGGACTGGTGCTCGGCCAGGTCCTGGCCCGTGCAGAAGTGGCGGGCGGCAGACCGCAGCACCAGCACGTCCTCGGGCTCAGCATCGTCGAATGCCCGGGCCAGCGCATCATAGGTCTCGCCGTCCAGCGCATTGACCGGAGGCCGGTCGAGCACCATGTCGACAAGGCGACCCTGCCTGCTGACGCGCAGGCTCATCAGTACGATCTCGGCAGGGCGAGCGCCTTGTGCGCGATGTGGTTCAACAGCATCTCCGAGCTGACCGGTGCGATGCGGAACAGTCGCACCAGTCCGGACAGGGTCGCCAGGCCGTACTCGGTGGCCATGCCGTTGCCGCCGTGGGTCTGGATCGCGGCGTCGAGGGCGAAGCTCGCGGCCTCGGAGGCCGACAGCTTGGCCATCGCGGCGGAGACGCCGGCGTGCACTCCGGCATCGTGGTCGCGGGCCGCCTTCTCGGTCAGCAGCCGAGCGCCGGCCAGCATCGTCTCGGCGTGCGCCAGCGGGTGGGAGATGGCCTGGTGAGCGCCGATCGGCGCATTCCACACTGTTCGCGTGCGGGCGTACTCGGCCGCCTTGTCGATGGCGTAGCGCGAGATGCCGTTGAGCAGGGCGGCGCTGCTGATCCGCTCGGGGTTGAGCCCGGTGAACAGGATCGCCAACCCGTCCTGGGCCCCGACGATCGCATCGGCGGGGATGCGGACGTCATCGAAGAACAGGGAGTACTGCAGCTCGGGCGAGATCACGTCCACCGAGATCTCCGTCTTCGTCAGTCCCGGCGCATCGGTCGGCACCAGGAAGACCTTCAACCCTGCCGGGAGATCGTCCGGCCCGCTCTCCGCCTGCGCGACGACCATCAACGCGTCGCAGTTGTCGACGTGCGAGACGTAGTACTTCTGCCCGCTGAGCACCCAGTCGCCACCTTCGAAGCGCGCCCGCGTCGTGATGTTGTGGGTGTTCGAGCCCGCATCGGGCTCGGTGATCGCGAAGCCCAGCACCTTCGAGCCGTCCGCAAGACCCGGCAGCCAGGTCGCCTTCTGCTCATCCGATCCGTGGTGGACCAGCATCGAGGCACAGACGGCCGGGGACAGCGAGATCAGCATCAGCGGGGAACCGGCGATCGCCGTCTCCTCCGACACGATCGCCAGCTCCTCGATGCCGGCGCCGCCACCCCCGAACTCCTCGGGGATCAGGACGCCGAGCGCTCCGGCCGCTCCGAGCGCCTCCCACAGCTCACGGGCATTGCCCTTGTCGGCGCTCGTGCGCAAGAAGTATTCGTGACCGAAAGGCGCGCACATCCGGCGCAGGGAGTCGCGGAAGGAATCGAGCTCTGCGCTCTTCGTGTCAGTCATGTCGAAAAGTCTGACGTATCGGCGGTTATCGGTCAAGGCTCGATGGCAAACGCCCGCTCAGCTTTGCCGCGCAACGCACGAATGGCCGGCACCGGGACGCATTGCGTCCTGGTGCCGACCATCGATGTGCTGTGACACATGCAGCGAGGCCGCGCAAGTTCAAGTGAATGAACCTGGGCGGCCTCGCGCTAATGATTGTCCGGCGACGTCCTACTCTCCCACACCGTCTCCAGTGCAGTACCATCGGCGCTGAGAGGCTTGACTTCCGGGTTCGGAATGTAGCCGGGTATTTCCCTCTCGCTATGGTCGCCGTAACTCTATTGAGATATCAAAACCATTCAACAACTCTCCCCGAACCAAACCCAAAGGGTTGTGGTGGGGGTGTTGGTGGTTCCCGATCATATCTCGGGAACCTCACAGTGGACGCGGTGTACATCTTTGTAAGAAACAAGCCCTCGGCCTATTAGTACCGGTCGGCTCCACACATTGCTGTGCTTCCACCTCCGGCCTATCAACCCAGTGGTCTGCTGGGGGCCTTACCTGGTAAACCAGTGGGAAACCTCATCTTGAAACACGCTTCCCGCTTAGATGCTTTCAGCGGTTATCGCTTCCGAACGTAGCTAACCAGCGGTGCTCTTGGCAGAACAACTGGCACACCAGAGGTTCGTCCATCCCGGTCCTCTCGTACTAGGGACAGATTTTCTCAAGTTTCCTACGCGCGCGGCGGATAGGGACCGAACTGTCTCACGACGTTCTAAACCCAGCTCGCGTGCCGCTTTAATGGGCGAACAGCCCAACCCTTGGGACCTGCTACGGCCCCAGGATGCGACGAGCCGACATCGAGGTGCCAAACCATCCCGTCGATATGGACTCTTGGGGAAGATCAGCCTGTTATCCCCGGGGTACCTTTTATCCGTTGAGCGACGCCGCTTCCACTTGCCAGCGCCGGATCACTAGTTCCGACTTTCGTCCCTGCTCGAGCTGTCACTCTCACAGTCAAGCTCCCTTGTGCACTTACACTCGAAACCTGATTGCCAACCAGGCTGAGGGAACCTTTGAGCGCCTCCGTTACATTTTAGGAGGCAACCGCCCCAGTTAAACTACCCATCAGGCACTGTCCCTGATCCAGATAATGGACCTAGGTTAGATATCTAGTACAGCCAGAGTGGTATTTCAACGATGACTCCACACACACTGGCGTGCATGCTTCACAGTCTCCCACCTATCCTACACAAACTGAACCAAACACCAATACCAAACTATAGTAAAGGTCCCGGGGTCTTTCCGTCCTGCCGCGCGTAACGAGCATCTTTACTCGTAGTGCAATTTCGCCGAGTCCATGGTTGAGACAGCGCCCAAGTCGTTACTCCATTCGTGCAGGTCGGAACTTACCCGACAAGGAATTTCGCTACCTTAGGATGGTTATAGTTACCACCGCCGTTTACTGGGGCTTAAGTTCTGTGCTTCGCTTGCGCTGACACGTCCCCTTAACCTTCCAGCACCGGGCAGGAGTCAGTCCGTATACGGCGTCTTTCGACTTAGCACGGACCTGTGTTTTTAGTAAACAGTCGCTTGGGCCTGGTCTCTGCGGCCGTCAACGCTTCTCGCAGCAAGTGCGATAACGAATCGGGCCCCCCTTCTCCCGAAGTTACGGGGGCATTTTGCCGAGTTCCTTAACCATGGTTCACTCGATCACCTTAGTATTCTCTACCTGACCACCTGAGTCGGTTTGGGGTACGGGCGGCTCTAGATCTCGCTAGATGCTTTTCTCGGCAGCATAGGATCACTCACTTCGACAAAATTGTCTCCCCATCAGATCTCAGGCACGTGAATGACGGATTTGCCTATCATTCGCCCTACATCCTTAGCCCGGGACAACCATCGCCCGGGATGAGCTACCTTCCTGCGTCACACCATTGCTTGCCTACTACCAGATCGGGTCGTGCGCAGCGCCGGCATCGCTCCGAAGAGTCCCGCCAGTTTTGGGCACTTAGCATTTCTGGGTTCAGCATGGGCGATCTAATGCCGGTACGGGAATATCAGCCCGTTGTCCATCGACTACGCCTGTCGGCCTCGCCTTAGGTCCCGACTTACCCAGGGAAGATTAGCTTGACCCTGGAACCCTTGGTCATTCGGTGGAGGAGTTTCTCACTCCTCATTCGCTACTCATGCCTGCATTCTCACTCGTGTAGCCTCCACGGCTGGATCACTCCGCCGCTTCGCTGGCCACACGACGCTCCCCTACCGATCCACACACCTGGACCACGAAGGCCTGGTTATTGTGTAAATCCCATAGCTTCGGTGGATAACTTGAGCCCCGCTAAATTGTCGGCGCGGAATTACTTGACCAGTGAGCTATTACGCACTCTTTCAAGGGTGGCTGCTTCTAAGCCAACCTCCTGGTTGTCTCTGCGACTCCACATCCTTTTCCACTTAGTTATCGCTTTGGGACCTTAGCTGATGGTCTGGGCTGTTTCCCTCTCGACAATGGAGCTTATCCCCCACTGTCTCACTGCTGCGCTCTCACTTATCGGCATTCGGAGTTTGGCTGGGTTCAGTAAGCTTGTAGGCCCCCTAGCCCATCCAGTGCTCTACCTCCGACAAGAAACACGCAACGCTGCACCTAAATGCATTTCGGGGAGAACCAGCTATCACGGAGTTTGATTGGCCTTTCACCCCTATCCACAGCTCATCCCCCCAGTTTTTAACCTAGGTGGGTTCGGTCCTCCACGCGGTCTTACCCGCGCTTCAACCTGGCCATGGATAGATCACTCCGCTTCGGGTCTAGATCCTGCAACTATGGTCGCCCTATTCGGACTCGCTTTCGCTACGGCTACGGCTCAACGCCTTAACCTCGCTACAGAACACTAACTCGCAGGCTCATTCTTCAAAAGGCACGCTGTCACCCGTCACAAGGACGAGCTCCAACGGATTGTATGCACATGGTTTCAGGTACTATTTCACTCCCCTCCCGGGGTACTTTTCACCTTTCCCTCACGGTACTAGTCCGCTATCGGTCATCGAGGAGTATTTAGGCTTAACGGGTGGTCCCGCCAGATTCACACCGAATTTCAGGGGTTCGGTGTTACTCGGGGTGACGCAAAAGAGCCATGAGCTTACGTGTACGGGGGTATCACCCTCTATGCCGCGACTTTCCAGTCGGCTTTCACTTCACTCATGGTTTATGACTCTTCGTCTGATCGGCAGAACAGACCATGCGGCCCCACAACACCCCAAACACAACGCCTGCCGGCTATCACATGCTTGAGGTTTAGCCTGATCCGGTTTCGCTCGCCACTACTACCGGAATCACTTTTGTTTTCTCTCTCCTGTGGGTACTGAGATGTTTCACTTCCCCACGTTCCCTCCAAACGCCCTATGTGTTCAGGCGCAGGTACTCAGACTTTACTCTGAGTGGGTTTCCCCATTCGGACATCCCCGGATCACAGGTCGGTTGTCACCTTCCCGGGGCTTTTCGCAGACTCCAACGTCCTTCATCGGCTCTCGATGCCAAGGCATCCACCATGTGCACTTAGTAGCTTGTTGTTACTACAAAGATGCTCGCGTCCACTGTGAAGTTCTCAAAATACGATCGGTCCCGCATACAAGTCCCACGCCTACCAGATGAGCATCCCCGCCGAAGCGAAGAAACCGAACCTGGTGGTTCGAGGGGGTATACGGTCCGAGAAACCAACCCTTGCGGGGCTGATCCCTCAGGACCCAACAGTGTGCCTGATTCAGATGACAACCAACAACGATGTTCCACTCTCCCGAAGAAGAAGTACTGACGCTGCCAACCACCACCTGAGCCAAATAACCGACAATCCACTAGTGAGCTGGCCTGCGGACACACATTCGGTGTCCAAACAGAACCAATGGACAACCACCACGATGGACGGTTGCCGAATGCTCCTTAGAAAGGAGGTGATCCAGCCGCACCTTCCGGTACGGCTACCTTGTTACGACTTCGTCCCAATCGCCAGCCCCACCTTCGACAGCTCCCTCCGTAAACGGTTGGGCCACTGGCTTCGGGTGTTGCCGACTTTCATGACGTGACGGGCGGTGTGTACAAGGCCCGGGAACGTATTCACCGCAGCGTTGCTGATCTGCGATTACTAGCGACTCCGACTTCATGGGGTCGAGTTGCAGACCCCAATCCGAACTGAGACCGGCTTTTTGGGATTCGCTCCACCTTGCGGTATCGCAGCCCATTGTACCGGCCATTGTAGCATGCTTGAAGCCCTGGACATAAGGGGCATGAAGACTTGACGTCATCCCCACCTTCCTCCGAGTTGACCCCGGCAGTCTCCTATGAGTCCCCACCATTACGTGCTGGCAACATAGAACGAGGGTTGCGCTCGTTGCGGGACTTAACCCAACATCTCACGACACGAGCTGACGACAGCCATGCACCACCTGTATACCGACCAAAAGGGGGCTACATCTCTGCAGCTTTCCGGTATATGTCAAACCCAGGTAAGGTTCTTCGCGTTGCATCGAATTAATCAGCATGCTCCGCCGCTTGTGCGGGCCCCCGTCAATTCCTTTGAGTTTTAGCCTTGCGGCCGTACTCCCCAGGCGGGGCGCTTAATGCGTTAGCTGCGGCACGGAGACCGTGGAAGGTCCCCACACCTAGCGCCCAACGTTTACGGCATGGACTACCAGGGTATCTAATCCTGTTCGCTCCCCATGCTTTCGCTCCTCAGCGTCAGGTAATGCCCAGAGAACCGCCTTCGCCACCGGTGTTCCTCCTGATATCTGCGCATTCCACCGCTACACCAGGAATTCCGTTCTCCCCTGCATACCTCTAGTCTGCCCGTATCGGAAGCACGCTCAGGGTTGAGCCCTGAGTTTTCACTCCCGACGTGACAAACCGCCTACGAGCCCTTTACGCCCAATAATTCCGGACAACGCTCGGACCCTACGTATTACCGCGGCTGCTGGCACGTAGTTGGCCGGTCCTTCTTCTGCAGGTACCGTCACTTTCGCTTCGTCCCTGCTGAAAGAGGTTTACAACCCGAAGGCCGTCATCCCTCACGCGGCGTTGCTGGATCAGGCTTTCGCCCATTGTCCAATATTCCCCACTGCTGCCTCCCGTAGGAGTCTGGGCCGTGTCTCAGTCCCAGTGTGGCCGGTCACCCTCTCAGGCCGGCTACCCGTCAATGCCTTGGTGAGCCATTACCTCACCAACAAGCTGATAGGCCGCGAGCTCATCCTTCTCCGCCGGAGCTTTCCACCCCCCAACATGCGAAGGGGGGTCATATTCGGCATTAGCCATCGTTTCCAATGGTTATTCCAAAGAGAAGGGCAGATTGCTCACGTGTTACTCACCCGTTCGCCGCTCGTGTACCCCCGAAGGGGCCTTACCGCTCGACTTGCATGTGTTAAGCACGCCGCCAGCGTTCGTCCTGAGCCAGGATCAAACTCTCCGTTGAAAGCCACATAAGTGCGACTCAAACTTCAGTTCAACCTGACAAACTATTTGCTGACAAATAAATTGTCGGAATTAATCCATCGATCATCACCACAAACCCGAAAGTCTGTAGATCCGGTCTCGACGGGGTACTACTAATTAATCTCGTCGATTTTTGGCACACTGTTGAGTTCTCAAGGATCAGACGCTCACCTCAGCAAGACTGGTGTGTCTCACCTCAGGGCAACTCGTCCAACTTACACGGCTCGTTTTCACCGGTCAAACCGGGTCGGTCACCATGCTCAGCTTCCGTTCTCAGCGATCCGTTTCCTGGAACCTGTAAAGATTCCGTGCCGTTGATCGTTTCGGTTCAGCTGGTCAGATTCGCTGCGGTGGCGGGCTTTTCGGCCTGCCGTTCGCTGCGCTTTCCAACAAGAAGAACACTACCGGACCCCTTTTCGAAACGCCAAATCGGGGTCCCATAACGCACGTCACACTGGCCCGGAAGCCTGCAATTGCAGGGTTCGGTCCGCCGATTTCGGTCGCTCAGCTCATCCGCGGCCCGTCACCAGCAGGCTCACGCCGACGCAATGAGCGGCGAATGCCGCGATCGTCAGCGCGTGGAACACCTCGTGGAAGCCGAAGAACGCCGGCGAGGGATTCGGTCGCTTCGCTCCGTAGACCAGCGCCCCGAGTGAGTACAGGATCCCGCCGGCCGCGAGCAGGAGCAGCGCCGTGTGGTGCCCACCCCCGATGAAGTCCGCCGAGAAGGGAACCGGCGCCCATCCCAGCGCGAGGTAGAGCGTGACCCCCATCCACCTGGGTGCATCGATCCACAGCACCTTGACCGCGACCCCGATCGCCGCGCCGCCCCACATGACAGCCATCAGCACCCGCGCGTGCTCGGCAGACAGGAGCAGGATCGCGAACGGGGTGCTCGAGCCGGCGATCAGCACGAAGATGTTGGCGTGGTCGATGCGCTTGAGCAGCTTCGTGCGCTGCGCGCTCCACGTCCCGGTGTGGTAGATCGCGCTGGTCGTGAAGAGCAACAGGGAGCTGACCATGAAGACGGCGACCCCCAGGCGCGCTGCGAAGCCTTCTGCCATGACCAGGACGACCAGCAGGGACACGAACGCCAGCGGCGCCGTCGCTGCGTGCAGCCAGCCGCGGAGCCGCGGCTTGATGTCGGCGATGGCGTCGGACGTGTGGTCATGCACGGCGCCGGCAGCGCGTCCGGCTCCCGCGATCGCGTCAGCAGCGATCTGCTGGGGTGAGGCGGCCCGACGCCCGGGCGCGCCTCCTGCGTAGGCGTAGGTGCTGCCCGGTCCGCTCCGCTGGTTACTCACAGGTAGCCGATACCCATCGAAGCGGGTCCCAATCGGCGATGAGGGTCAGTCGACCGGTTCAGGCCCAACGAGAACAGCCCCTGACCAGCACGCGCGCTGGTCAGGGGCTGAGTGTTTCTCCCGTGGCAGGTAGAGGGTTCGAACCTCTGTAGGCTGAGCCGTCTGATTTACAGTCAGATCCCTTTGGCCACTCGGGCAACCTGCCGGGGTGTTGCCGGGGCAACGAGAAGGAAGCCTATCGCAGGCGATTAGGCTGAGAGAAATCGATCCCCCCGCGACGCTTCAGGAGCACCCATGGCCGACTCTTCCTTCGACATCGTGAGCAAGATCGATCGCCAGGAGGCCGACAACGCGCTGAACCAGGCGATCAAGGAGATCCAGACCCGGTACGACTTCAAGAACACGGGTGCTGAGCTCAAGTGGAGCGGCGAGTGGGGCATCGAGATCACGGCCAACGCCGACGAGCGCGCACTGGCCGTGCTGGACGTCTTCAAGGACAAGCTGATCAAGCGCGGCATCTCCCTGAAGGCCCTCGAGGAGGGTGAGCCGCGGCAGTCCGGCAAAGAGGTCAAGATCAACTGCACCTTCGGCGAGGGCATCAGCCAGGAGCAGGCCAAGAAGGTCTCCAAGCTGATCCGCGACGAGGGCCCCAAGGGCGTCAAGGTGCAGATCCAGGGCGACGAGCTGCGGGTCACCAGCAAGAAGCGCGATGACCTCCAGGAAGTCATCGCGCTGCTCAAGGGGGCCGACCTGGACTTCCCGGTCCAGTTCACCAACTACCGCTGACGAACCAGCAGCGCGGCCGCACGAACTGTCGTCGCGGCTAGCTGCCCTGGGCGAGCTCGGAGACGTGGTTCCACTGCTCCCAGGTCTCGATCCGCTTGGCGTAGTCGGCCTTCGCTATCCCGAGCGGAGCGGTGCCGAAGAAGACCCGCAGCGGAGGCTCCGGCGCGTCCACGATCTGGAGGATCGCGGCGGCCGAGGCGTGGGGGTCACCCGGCTCCGCGTTGCGGCTGGCGCGCCCCTGCATGGTCTTCTCGCGGAATGCGTCGTACGCCGGGTTCTGCTCGGAGTGCGAGGCGGAGTCGCCGGCCCAGTCGGTCGAGAAGCCGCCCGGCTCGACGAGCGTCACGTGGATGCCGAAGTCGGCGACCTCCTGCGCCAGGGCCTGCGAGAAGCCCTCGAGCCCCCACTTCGACGCGTGGTAGATGCCGACCAGCGGGAACGCCGAGATGCCGCCGATCGAGGAGACCTGGATGATGTGGCCGCTGCCCTGCTCGCGCAGGAACGGCAGCGCAGCCTGGGTGACCCACAGGGCGCCGAACAGGTTGGTCTCGATCTGGGCGCGGGCCTCGTCCTCGGTCAGCTCCTCGATGAACCCGAAGTGACCGTAACCGGCGTTGTTGACCACGACGTCCAGACGTCCGAAGTGATCGTGCGCCTGCTTGACGGCCGCGAAGTCGGCGGCCCAGTCGTTGACGTCCAGGGCGATCGGGAGGATCGCGTCGCCGTACTTCTGGACGAGGTCGTCCAGGGAGTCGGTGTTGCGTGCGGTGGCGGCGACCCGGTCGCCCCGCTCGAGGGCCGCTTCGGCCCATTCACGTCCGAAACCGCGGGACGTCCCGGTGATGAACCACGTCTTGGGTGCGTTGTCGGTCATGCCCTCGACGCTACGACCGCCAGTCCGTTCCTGCACCTCATGCCGCTAGGCGGCGCGGGGTTCCTGCTTGGTGAACCTGGCGTGACGTCTAGGACGTCTCTCGGGGTCGATGCGTGGTGGCGGAATGATCTCGGGGATCCCGTCGGCTCCCATCCGGGCTTCCCACTCCCCCTCGTGGACCAGGAAGTGGTGGAAGTGGCACAGGAGCGCCGCGTTGTTCAGATCGGTCGGTCCGCCCTCGGACCAGAAGCTGAGGTGGTGCGCTTCGCACCACGCCGGCGGGCGGTCGCAATCGGGGAACACGCAGCCCTTGTCGCGGACGGCCAGGGCGAGGCGCTGGTGGCGGTCGTAAAGTCTTTTCGTCATGCCGTGGTCGATGACCCTGGTGCCGTTCTCCAGGTACAGCGCGACGAGGTGGGCGTTGCACGCCAGACGCTGGGCGTTGCGGGCTGACAAGTTCGTGCCCGAGGTGTTGGTGGCCGTTCCCTGACCGGTCCGCAGGTCGTCCACGTCCACGGTGACTGCCACGGTGGCGGCCAAACCGCCGGACTGCGGGAGTGCATCGGTCGGCAGGTGCGTGATGAGCTCGGTGAACGCGTGCCCGAGCTTGCGATCCCTCGGCAACGCCAACCAGTCATCGGCACCCATGCCGTGGTGTTCGGCATTCGCCGCTGTCCGGCGTGGGGCGATGATTCCTTCCAGTGCCGCGCGCAAGGTGTCGGCAGCTGCGTTGGGGGTGATGAACGAGCCTCGGGTGGTGCCGTCGCCTCGGTCCTTGATCGCCATCCGGGTGGCGTCCCAGGCCTTCTGCTCCTGCTTGCGCAGTTGCTCCCCGAGGTGCTCGTCCGCACCATCGGGGTCAATGACCTCCAGCACCCGGTTCGCCAACCGCTTCAGGTCGTCCAGGCCGTACTCCGCCGCGAGACGGATCAAATGAGCCTCGGCGTCAGCCCGCTCTTCGTCACCGCACCAGTCCGGCAAGGCGTCGATCGCCTTCATGATCACCGCCGCCTGATCCGTCGACAGGTCACCGCGAGCCCAAGCCGCCTGGCTGGCCTCGACCCCGCTCACCCGCGCGAGGCCGACGAGCTTGGCGGCTTCGCCCTTGCTGATCCCCGTCGCACCCGCCAACCACACTGTCGTGGAGGTCGCTCCGTCGTCCTTGGCCAGCCCCATGTCCTCCGCGCACCCAGCAAGACGGGAGAGCGCCGCATCCAGACACGTCCGGGCCCTGACCACAGCGATCGCGACCTCACGAACCTCGCCACCGGTCAACGTCCAGGGCTCGAGCGCGGCCAGATCATCACTCACCGATGACAGCTGATCCACGATCATGGACAGAACTCCGAAACGACTAGAACGTATGTTCGATTCTATCGCTCATCCGGCTCCGAGCGCAATGCTTGCCCACCAGAAATATCCTGCAATCTCAGTGTAAATGTGTCACTACGGGACGCGCAGGAACGTCACCGCGAAGTCGGCGTCCGCGGAGAACGGCACGAGGTCCCACGTGGCGAATCTCTGCTCCAGGACGAGCCCCGCCGCCTCGACATCGGCGTCGAAGTCCTCCAGCGCGAGCTCGCGGTCGGTCGCGAAGCCGACGACGATCCGTCCGCCGGGACGCACGTGGCGGCGCAGCGACTCCAGCACGAGCCGTTCCGTGCCGGGCGCGACGAACACCATGACGTTGCCGGCGACGACAGCGATGTCGAAGGGCTCCTCGTCCAGGTCGAGCTTGCTCAAGTCACCGACGACCCAGCGCGGACCGGGATGATCCTGCTCGGCCGCCTCGATCAGCACCGGGTCGGCGTCGACCCCGACGACGGTGTGGCCGCGCTCGTGGAGCACCGCTCCGACGCGTCCGGGTCCGCAGCCGGCGTCGAGGACCCGCGACCCGGGAGCCGTCACCGCGTCGATGAGCCGCGCCTCGCCGCCGAGGTCTGCACCGTCGGCAGCGAGCTGCCGGAACCGGTCGACGTACCACTGCGAGTGGCCGTCCTTGGTGCTGGTGAACCAGCGGGGAATGTCCGTCATGTGCCCATCGTCCACCAGGCGTACGCTCTGCTGGTGAACGACTCCAGAAGTGGCGTGGGCTTCGGGGTCGCCGCCTACCTGTGCTGGGGATTCTTCCCCTTGTACTGGCCGCTGCTCGACCCCGCCGGATCGCTCGAGGTGCTGGCCCACCGCTTCGTCTGGTCGATGGTCTTCGTCCTCGTGGCGATCACCGCGATGCGCAAGTGGCCGGCCATCCTCGCGATCGCCCGTGACCGCCGGCTGATGCTGATCCTGGGCATCGCCTCGGTGACGATCGCCTTCAACTGGGGCGGTTTCATCTACGGCGTGACCAACGGGCACGTCATCGAGACCTCGCTGGGCTACTTCATCAACCCGCTCGTGACGGTGCTGCTGGGTGTGTTCGTGCTGAAGGAGACCCTGCGTCCCGTGCAGTGGCTGGCCGTCGCGATCGGCGCCGCCGCCGTCGTGGTGCTGACGATCGACTACGGCCGCCTGCCGTGGGTCGCGCTGCTGGTCGCGTTCTCGTTCGCGATCTACGGATTCCTCAAGAAGAAGGCCGACCTCGGCGCCTTCGAGAGCCTCGGCATGGAGACCGCGATCCTGTTCCCGGTCGCCCTGACCTTCCTGATCGTGCTGCAGCTGCGCGGCAACCTGACCTTCGGGCACGAGGGACCGGCCAACATGATGCTGCTGATCGGCACCGGCATCGTCACGGCCATCCCGCTGCTGCTGTTCGGCGCCGCGGCCACGCGGCTCTCCCTGACGACCACGGGTCTGCTGCAGTACCTCGGACCGATCCTGCAGTTCGCGACGGGCCTGCTGATCTTCCGCGAGGACATGACCGGCGCCCGCTGGGCCGGCTTCGTCCTCGTCTGGCTGGCACTGGCCATCTTCACCGTGGACGCGATCAGCAGCCGCCGTCGGATCGTCGCCGAGCCCGCGCCGCTCTAGCCCGTGCAGCCCTGCGGCGCGACCCGGTCCGGCGCGGGACGTCCGGCGACGAGGGCGGCGTTGCTGCAGGCCACGACATTTCCGCCCGCCCGCGCCGCACCGAACACCTCGACCGCCCACCTGGTGGCCGGCACCTCGAAGCGGTTGTCACGGAACACATTGGCCCGACCCCAGCCGTCGAGGATCTCGAACACGGCAGCCCCGTTGCCGGGCGACGCGGCTCCGGTGTTCTTCTCGATCGTCCAGCCGTTGCCCTTGACGTCGATCAGCGAGTCGGCCCTCGTGCTGCCCGCACCGTCGAGGTGGTTGCCCCGCACGACGCCGTCCGACGCACCCTCCTTGATGTCGATCGTCTCTGCCGTCGTGTTCTCGATCCTGTTGCCTATCACCGCATTGGCATCGCTTCGATCCGGCTCGCAGTCGGTGAGCGAGCACCAGTTGCTCTCGGCAGAGCCGATGTAGATCCCTTCACCGATGTCGGGCCGGGTCGTCCCCGTGCCGGAGATCCGGGACCGCTCGACCAGGTTGCGGCTGCTCCCGCGGCGCAGGTGGATGCCCTCCTCGCCCGTGCGCTCGACCGTCACGTCGACGATCTGGTTGTCCGACGACTGATCCAGCACGATGCCCTTCGCCCCACCGCGCACCGTGAGTCCCTGCACACGCCAGTGGCTGACGCCGTCGAGGTGCAGCGTGTACCCCCGCTCGCCCCCGTCCAGCACGGCGGACGACTCGCCGCACAGGACGATCGGGGCCGACGCCTCCCCCGCACGGTCCGCGACGAACGACCCCCCATAGGCGCCCGGGGCCACCACGATCACGTCACCGGCCTTCGCGGCGGCCAGCTCGTCGGCGAGCTCGGCGGACGTCTTGACGACCCGGCCGTCGGGGCAGCCGCCGGCCGGAGCAGGGGCGTCCTCATCGGAGCCCGAGCACCCCGCCGATGCCGACGCGATCAGCAGCACCGCGATCAGGCCGGAGATTGCAGCGTATTTCGGCACGCAGGCACCCTCCCACACACTAGGCTCACGGTCGGCACGCGGCTGGGGGGCCGACGCGGTGTGCCGGTGCTGGCGTTTGCGAGCCGATTCCCTCGTCCCCATCCCGGTCAGGACAACTCTGAATGCAGTGGGCAGCTCACGGCGGTTCATTGACCTGGCTCGTGCCGTTCGGAGTCTTCGGCGCGATCTCCTGGGGTATCTGGCTGGTGCGCCGAGTGCTGTCGGCGATCACCCGCCCGACCGTCAACGAGTTCGAGACGTCGGTGACGGTCGTCGTGCCGTCTTTCCACGAGGACCCGGACGTGCTGATGCGCTGCCTGGCCACCTGGCGTCACCAGGCGCCCGATCGCATCCTCGTGGTGCTGGACGTCGCCGACACCGAGGCGCAGCAACGGATCGAGGCGTTGGGCGATCCCGCGTTGGAGGCGGTGATGTTCGTGCATCGCGGCAAACGATCCGCGCTGGGCGCCGGCCTGCGCATGGTCGACACCGAGCTGGTCGTGCTGGTGGACTCCGACACGGCATGGGACGAAGGGTTGCTGGCGGCGGTGCAGATGCCGTTCGTCGACCCGGCGGTCGGTGCCGTGAGCACGCGGCAGAACGTGTACCGCCCGACCACCAGCATCTGGCGACGGGTGGCCGACTGGATCATCGATCTGCGCTACTGCGACTATGCGCCGGCGATGGGACGCTACGGGGGTGTCATCTGTGCCTCCGGGCGCACCGCTGCGTACCGGACCGATGTCATCGTCCCCCACCTGGATGCGCTCGAGAACGAGACGTTCCGGGGCCGCCGGTGCGTCGCCGGTGACGACGGGCGACTGACCTGGATCGTCCTGTCCCAGGGCTTCCGGGTCGGCCATCAGGACAGCGCACGAGCGTTGTCGATGTTTCCCGGGACGTTTCGCGCCTTCGTCAAGCAGCGGGTCCGGTGGAGCCGGAACTCCTACCGCTGCTACCTGACGGCCATCCGCAACGGCTGGATCTTCCGGGTCCCGCTGATCTCGCAGCTCACGGTCATGCAGATCCTGTTCACCCCCCTCACGATGGCGGTGGCCGTGGTCTACGTCGCCCTCACCGTGCGCAGCGACCATCCGCTGCCGGCCGTCGCGCTGGCCTGCGGGTGGGTCGTCGTCGGACGTGGCATCCGCAGCCTCTCGCACCTGCGGCGGCGACCCCAGGACATCTGGTTGCTTCCCGTGGTCACCGTGGTGGTCGCGTTCATCGCCCTGCCGATCAAGGTGTATGCGCTGGTCACCATGAACAAGCAGGGGTGGCTCACCCGTTCCGAGGACACCATCGGCGGCGAGGGTCAGGACGAGGCCAGCGTCGCGTTGGGGCGCCAGCCGTGAACACCCTCCCGGACCACCGGCTGACGCCGGACGAGCGTGGCGACCCAGCCAGTCCCCGGCGCACGCTGGTGGCCTTCGCGGCGATCGTCGTGGTCGTCGTCGGTGCCGCCGTCGCGATCACGGCCGCATCCAACGAGGCCAAGCCCTCCGAGCAGCGTCCGCCGGCGGCTGCCGCCTCCCCAGCACCGGTGACCAGGACCCCCGCACCCGGCGACATCGCCCAGGCCGATCTCGTCGACGAGGAGGACCGCCGCCTGCAGTCTGCTGTCTCCGGAGGAACCGGTCGGCGGGGCGGCGTCACGACGGTGGTGCTGGAGCCCCGGGAGGTCGGCGCGTACGGCGTGGACGACCTGATCGCGCTCGGGGCCGCCAGCCGCCAGGGACGCACGATCACCCTCCGGCGTCCCGTGGTCGTCCCGTCGGGCGTCTCACTGAGGATCCACGCACCGGGAGCCACCCTGCGTCTTGCCGGAAGCGCTGCGGGCCCGGCCAGCGTCGTCGCGTGGGGCGGGTCACTGACCGTGTCGGGCACTGCGGCCAAACCGGTGCAGGTCATCGGGTGGGATCGCGCGACCAGGGCGCCGGACGTGGACGAGACCGACGGGCGCGGCTACCTCCGGGTCCATTCCGGACGGCTCGCGGTCAAGCACGCCTCGCTGGAGCATCTCGGCTTCTGGAGCGGTCGCACCGGCGGGCTGGCGGCGACCGGGACGAGCTTCGCCCCGTCGAAGGCGCAGATCCTCGATGTCAGCATCACGGCGCCCCACATCGGGGTCTACCTCGCGGACACCCGCAAGGTTGCGATCAGCCGGACTCGCGTACAGGACGCCGACCGGGACGGCATCCAGCTCGACCGGTCGACGGGGACGCGCATCAGCGATGTCACCGTCGCCGGGTCCGGGCTGAGCGGCATCCGGGCCCGCTACCGCAGCGACCGGTTGTCGCTCTCCGGCGGCTCGGTCACCGGCAGCGCGGCCTACGGGATAGTCGCGGACGGGCGGCCGCGCGCGACGGGGCCGAATCCGGCCGGCCGCAGCGTGGTCAACGCGACCGGGCTGACCCTCACGGGAACGACGGTCACCGACAACCGCAAGGGCGGGGTCCGGATCTTTGGGACGAACGACGCCTCGGTGGACGGTTTGAAGGCCGATGAGGATCGTGCGGCCCTGCAGGTCATCGGGCGATCCAGCGGGACCTCGGTGCATGACAGCGTGATCACGTCCCGGCGCGGCGCCGCGATCGCCGTGGCGGGCGGGGCGCTGAGGGTCACCGTGGTCGGCAGCACCGTGGCCGGCACGACCTCGGGCATCACGATCGCCGATGCGGACGTCGACGTCTCCGGCACCGCGCTCACGATCGCCAAGGGACACGCTGTGCAGGTCACCGACCGACGTGGCACGGGCTCGGCGAAGGGCAACACCGTCTCCGGCGCCGGGCCGCACGCCTTCGAGCTGGCCGATGGCGCCGACGGCTTCACTGTCAGCGACAACGACGCGCAACGGTGGCGGACGACCCACCCCCGGATCGAGTGGATCGAGCACAACCCGTTCGCCCTGCTGTGGGCGCTGATCCTGGTCGTCCCCGCACTGGGCCTGCGCTTCGTCGTACGGCGACACCGCAGGCACCGGGATCTGCGCCGCCTCGCAGAGGAGACCGTCATCGCGATGGCCCGCGCCCGCCGGCAGGGGCCTGCCGAGATCCCGGATCCCCTGGCGCAGCCGCCACGAGCAGAGCGACCAGCTCCGGCGTCGTTGATGGGCGCGCCGGCGGCGATCGTCCCCGCGCCGCCCGCGCCGCAGGCACCCCGGCTGGTCGAGGCCAACCGGATCATCACGCGCGGCACCATGGGGCAGTTCCGCTCCGCCCACGATCTGGCGGTCCACGCCGTCCTCGAGGGTGGCAAGTCACCCCATGACGTGGCGCGGACCCTTCGGGTGCCGGTCGCGGTCGTGACCAGCTGGGTCGACGCGAGCAGGTCCGGACCGACCTGAGCAGCGAGGTGGGGTCAGCCGAGGCGGGTGACGACGGTGTCGCACAGCTCCTGCAGTGCCGAGCGTGCGGGAGAGTCCGGGAGCTTGGCCAGCAGGACGCTCGCGGCATCGGCCTCGGCCTGCACATAGGCGCGCGCCTCGGTCATCGCCGGGTGGGCGCGCAGCAGCGTGAGCGCCTCGGCGTGCTCGTCGTCATCGGTCAGCGGTTTGGACAGCAGCGACCGCAGCCGCGCGTCGGCCGGATCGGTCGAGCGCAGCGCGATGAGCGTGGGCAGCGTCGGGACGCCTTCGCGAAGATCGGTGCCCGGCGTCTTGCCCGAGTCGCCGGTCTCGCTGGCGACGTCGATGATGTCATCGGCCAGCTGGAAGGCAGCGCCGATGCGCTCGCCGAACTCGGTGAGCGTCACCTGGACGTCCTCGGGGGCGCCGGCCATCATGGCACCGAACCGGGCGGAGGTCGCGATCAGCGAGCCGGTCTTGTCCGCGACCACGGAGAGGTAGTGCGCCAGGGCGTCCTCGTCGGCGTCGGGCCCGATCGTCTCGCGGATCTGCCCCTGCACCAGACGTGAGAACGTGCGCGCCTGGATGCGCACCGCATCGGTGCCGAGGTCGGACACCAGGTCGGATGCCTGGGCGAAGAGATAGTCGCCGACCAGGATCGCCACCGAGTTGTCCCAGCGCGAGTTGGCGCTCGGGGCACCCCGGCGCAACGGGGCCTCGTCCATGACGTCGTCGTGGTAGAGCGTCGCCAGGTGCGTCAGCTCCACGACGACGGCGGCTCGAGCCACCTCCGCGCGGGACGGGTCGCCGAACTCCGCGCTCAGCATCACCAGCAGCGGGCGGAACCGCTTGCCACCGGCATTGAGCAGGTGGGCGGCTGCCTCGGCCACGAACGGCGAGGACGAGTCGACTGCCGCGGTCAGCTGCGACTCGACCGCATCCACCCCCGCGAGAACTCGGCTCTCGAGGGCAGTGTCGGCGAACGAGACACCCAGAGTGGACACGCAGAGCTCCTAGAGAAACGGTTCAGCGCACGAATGCGCCCGCATGCTGCGCGAGGTCCAGCACCGGTCCCGGAATGATACCGAGTCCGACCGTGCCCAACACAGCGACGACGATCACCACGGTAGTCAGCGCGCTGGGCACGGCGACCGTCGGGCCGTCGCCGACCGGATCGGTGAAGAACATCAGCACGATGACCCGCACGTAGAAGTAGGCCGCCAGTGCGCTGATCAGCACGCCGATGACCACGAGCCACCAGAAGCCGCCGGAGTACGCGGCGCTGAAGACGCCCCACTTGCCGATGAAGCCGCCGGTCAGCGGGATGCCTGCGAACGACAGCATGAACACCGCGAACGAGCCCGCCAGCCACGGCGAGGTCCTGCCCAGACCTGCCCACTTCGACAGGTGGGTCGTCTCGCCACCGGAGTCACGCACCAGCGTGACGACGGCGAAGGCGCCGATGGACGACAGCCCGTAGACCGCGAGGTAGAACAGGACACTGGACACCGAGGTGATGCGGTCGGAACCGGCGACGCCCGCGTAGACGCCGACGAACCCGACCAGCAGGAAGCCCGCGTGGGCGATCGAGGAGTAGGCCAGCATCCGCTTGACGTCGGTCTGCGAGATCGACACGACGGCGCCCAGGAACATCGTGATGATCGCGATGGCCACGATCATGGGACGCCAGTCCCACGACGATCCGCCGAAGGCCACGAAGAACACCCGCAGCAGCGCGAGGAAGGCCGCCGCCTTGGTGCCGGCGGCCATGAAGGCGGTCACCGGCGTCGGGGCGCCCTGGTAGACATCGGGTGTCCACGTGTGGAACGGGGCGGCGCCGATCTTGAACAGCAGCCCGACCGCGATGAGCGCGGTCGCCGCGAGCAGCATGTTCTCGCCGCCGGTGCGGTTGGTGACGGCCCGGTCGATCGCCGCCAGGTCGAAGCTGCCGGAGTAGCCATAGGCCAGCGCGATGCCGTACAGGAAGAACACCGACGAGAACGCCCCGAGCAGGAAGTACTTGAGCGCGGCCTCCTGGCTCAGCAGGCGACGTCGGCGGGCCAGCCCGCACAGCAGGTACAGCGGCAGCGACAGGACCTCGAGCGCGACGAACATCGTCAGCAGGTCGTTCGCCGTGGCGAACAGCATCATGCCGACCAGCGCGAACAGGGCGAGCGGGAAGATCTCGCTGTGCTCGACGCGCAGCTTGACCGCCTCGGCCTCTGCCGCGGACCCGGGCGCGTCCGCAGCACGTCCGGTGAAGGCGCTCATGCCGCCCTCGAGCCGGCGCTCGGCGAACAGCATCATGCTGAGCAGCCCGAAGACCAGCAGGCTGCCCCACGCGAAGACGCCCGGTCCGTCGATCGACAGGGCGCCCTCGGCGGCCACCTGACCGCGAGCCTGCAGCGCGGCCTCGATCCGGTCCAGGTCGTTGTAGACCAGGACGGTGTCGACGATCGCGGCCACGATCGCGACGACCGCCAGACCGGTCTGCACCACGAACCTGGAACCCCGGGGCCAGAACGCCTCGACGACGACGCCGAGCACTGCGGCCCCGGCGATGATGAACAGCGGGCCCAGCAGCGAGTACTGGATCTCGGGCGCGGCGATGGGCGGCAGATCGGCCGACAACAACGACGTGATCATCAGTGCCCCCCTTCTTCGTGGCCGGTCGACTCGGTGGTGCCGGCGTCGATCGGTGTGGGTGTCTTCGGCGCCGGGTCACCCTTGCCGATGTGGCTGACCACCGTGTCGATCGCGGGGTTGATGGCGTTGAGCACGGGCTGCGGGAAGAAGCCGAGCCCGATGATGAGCATGATCGCGGGGGTCAGCGCCGCGATCTCCAGCGGACGCAGCTCGGTGACCCCCTCGGCGCCCGGAGCCAGCGGTCCGGTCATCGTGCGCTGGTACATGATCAGGACGTACAGCGCCGCCAGCACGATGCCGAGCGTCGCGAACACCGCTGCGGGAATCGACACCGTGAACGTGCCGGCGAGCACCAGGAACTCCGAGACGAACGGCGCCAGCCCCGGCAACGACAGGCTGGACAGGCCCGCGATCAGCAGGACGCCCGACATGATCGGCGCGATCTTCTGCACGCCACCGAAGTCGGAGATCCGCGCCGAGCCGCGCCGCGCGATCATGACGCCGGTGACCAGGAACAGGGCGGCCGTGGAGAGGCCGTGGTTGAACATGTACAGCGTGGAGCCGGCCATCGAGGTCGACGTGAACGCGAAGATGCCCAGGATGATGAAGCCGAAGTGCGACACCGAGGTGAAGGCGACGAGCCGGCGGATGTCGTCCTGCCCGATCGCCAGCAGCGCGCCGTAGATGATGCTGATCACCGCGAGCGTGATGATGACCGGGCTCGCCCAGTCGGCCGCCTCGGGGAACAGGTTCAGGCACCAGGTGATCATGCCGAACGTGCCGATCTTGTCCACGACACTGACCATCAGCACCGAGGTGCCCGGGGTCGCCTGACCCGCGGCGTCCGGCAGCCAGGTGTGCAGCGGCCACAGCGGCGCCTTGATCGCGAACGCCGCCATGAAGCCCAGGAACAGCAGTCGCTCGGTGTTCTGGCCCAGGTCGAGCTCCTTGAGATCGGTCAGCAGGTACGACGCGTCCCCCTGACGGGCGCTGACGACGTACAGGCCCACGATCGCGGCGAGCATCAGCAGGCCACCGACCAGGTTGTAGATCAAGAACTTGACCGCCGCGTAGGACCTGTTGCCTCCCCCGAACGTTCCGATCAGGAAGTACAGCGGGATCAGCGTCGCCTCGAACAGGACGTAGAACAAGAAGACATCGGTCGCGATGAATGCGCCGATCGCCAGACCCTCGACGGCGAGCATCCAGGCGAAGTAGGCGTTGACGCCCCGCGGATCGGGGAGCCGGTCGTCGAAGGAGGCCAGGATGACGATCGGCACCAGGATCGTGGTCAGCAGCACCAGCGTGATCGCGATGCCGTTGACGCCGACCGCGTAGTGCGCGCCGAAGGCCTTGATCCAGGTGTGCTCCTGGGTCAGCTGGTACCCACCGGACGTCGGCTCGTACTTGGCCAGCACGACCAGCGACAACGCCAGCGTGATCAGCGAGACGCCGAGGGCGATCACCTTGGCGGGCAGGTGATCGGTCGTGCCGCGTGGCACGAGGGCGAGGATCAGCGCGCCCGCGATCGGGGTCGCGGCCAGGATCGTGAGGATCATGCGAGGTTCACCGCCAGGAGGCACAGGACGACGATGGCGGCGCCACCGAACATCGTGAGGGCATAGGAACGGACGTGGCCGGTCTGCGGCTTGCGCAGGAACTGCGAGGTGTCACCGAGCCGGTCGGCGATCCCGGTCACGAAGCCGTCGACACCCTTGCCGTCGAACCAGACCAGCAACCGGGTGAGGTACCGGGTGGGACGAACGACGAGCGCCTCGTTGATCTCGTTGCCGTACAGCTCGTGGCGGCCGGCCCGGGCGAACACCGACACCGAGCTGTCGGCGGGCGTCTCGGCGGCGATCGGCTCCCGGCTGTAGAAGAACACCGCGCCCAGCACACCGAGCGCGACGACCGCGGTGATGATCAGCGTCAGGACGATGGCCGGCACCGCCAGCTCGTGGTGCTCGGCCTCCCCGACGACCGGCTCCAGCCAGTCCACGATCCAGTCACCCAGCAGCAGGACACCACCGACGGCCGACAGCGCGGCGAGCGCGATCAGCGGCCAGGTCATGACCCGCGGCGACTCGTGCGGGTGGACGTCCTCGCGCCAGCGTTTGTGCGACAGGAAGGTCATGATCATCAGCCGCGTCATGTAGAACGCCGTGACGCCGGCCCCGAGCAGGGCGCCGAGGCCGACCCACAGGTTCTGCCCGAAGGCGGCCTCGATGATCTTGTCCTTGGACCAGAAGCCGGCGAACGGCGGGACGCCGATGATCGCCAGGTAGCCCAGGGCGAAGGTCGCGAAGGTGATGGGCATCATGTGCCGCAACCCGCCGTAGTGGCGCATGTCGACGTCATCGTCCATGCCGTGCATGACCGATCCGGCGCCGAGGAACATGTTGGCCTTGAAGAAGCCGTGCGTGATCAGGTGGAAGATCGCGAACGCGTAGCCGGCGGGGCCGAGACCCGCGGCCAGCATCATGTAGCCGATCTGGCTCATCGTCGAGCCCGCCAGGGCCTTCTTGATGTCGTCCTTGGCGCAGCCGATCCACGCGCCGGCCAGCAACGTCACCAGGCCGACGACGATGACCGCGGTGCGGGCCACCTCGGAGGCGTCGAAGATCGCGTTGCTGCGCACCACGAGGTAGACGCCCGCGGTGACCATCGTCGCGGCGTGGATCAGCGCGGAGACGGGGGTGGGGCCCTCCATGGCGTCCAGCAGCCAGCTCTGCAGCGGCACCTGGGCCGACTTGCCGCAGGCGCCCAGCAGGAGCAGCAGGCCGAGCGCCGTCGTCACGGTGTCGGTCGCGCCCGGGGCAGCGGCGTTCACCGCCCCGATCGCGGACGTCCCGAACTGCGCGAACATCAGCATGATCGCCAGCGCCATCCCGATGTCACCGACGCGGTTGACCACGAAGGCCTTCTTCGCGGCAGCCGCAGCACTCGGCTTGTGCTGCCAGAACCCGATCAGCAGGTACGACGCGAGGCCGACGCCCTCCCAGCCCAGGAACAGCACCAGGTAGTCGCCGGCCAGCACCAGCGTGAGCATCGCGGCGATGAAGATGTTGAGGTAGGCGAAGAACCGGCGCCGGCGCTCGTCGTGGGCCATGTACCCGATCGAGTACACGTGGATCAGGGTGCCGACGCCGGTGATGAGCAGCACGAACAGCGCCGAGAGCTGGTCGTAGACGAACACCATGTCGACGTGGAAGCGGCCCGCATCGATCCAGGTGAACAGATCGGTGGTTTGGGAGCGGTCCTCGGCGTCACGGCCCATCAGCTGGGCGAACAGGATGACGCCGAGGATGAAGGACGCCGCCGACGCCGCGGTGCCGATGAGGTGGCCGAAGCGGTCGGACTCCTTGCCCCAGACCAGGAGCAGGGCTCCGCTGGCCAGCGGGATGGCGATGAGCAGCCACTGAAGATCGAGCATCGAGTGCGTCCCCTTATGACTTCAGCAGGCTCGCGTCGTCGACGGAGATCGTCCGGCGCGCGCGATAGATGGACACGATGATGGACAGCCCGACGACGACCTCGGCCGCGGCGACGACCATCACGAAGAAGGCGGCCACCTGGCCGTCGAGGTTGCCGTGCTGGCGCGAGAAGGACACGAAGGCCAGGTTCGTCGCGTTGAGCATCAGCTCGATGCACATGAACACGATGATCGCGTTGCGGCGGACCAGGACGCCGACGGCGCCGATCGTGAACAGGATCAGCGACAGGGTGATGTACTCGGTCACTTCTGCCCTCCCAACGCGTCCGGGTCTTCCTCGGGGGTCAGCTGCTCGACGACCTTGTCGATGTCGTCGTCGAATCCGCTGCGCACCTGGCCGCGCTCGACGATGCTCGGCGAGAGCGAGGACTCCAGCGGCGTGCCGTCCGGCAGCAGGGCCGGGGTGTCCACGGCGTTGTGTCGGGCGAAGACGCCCGGCGTGGCCTGCGGGCCCGGGTGGCGGCCCGACTCGGCGTACTCGCGCATGCGACGCGCGGCGATGTCGGCCTGGGAGAGCCGGGGCGTCAGGCGCTCCTTGTGGGCCAGCACCATCGCGCCGAGGGCTGCGGTGATGAGCAGCGCGCTCGTGAACTCGAAGGCCAGCACGTACTTGCCGAACAGGAGCTCGGCCAGGCCGTACGGATTGCCGTTGGCGTTGGCGCCCTTCAGGCCGACGACCGCGCCCGACACCGTCTGACCGATCGCCAGCACCGCCGTGATGCCGAAGAGCAGGCCCACCACTGCCGCGAAGAAACGCTGACCGGCGATCGTCTCGCGGATCGCGTCGGAGGAGTCGACGCCCACCAGCATCAGGACGAACAGGAACAGCATCATGATCGCGCCGGTGTAGACGATGATCTGCACCGCGAACAGGAACGGTGCGCCCTGCGCGGCGTACAGGATCGCCAGGCTGATCATGACGACGGCCAGGGCCAGCGCCGCGTGGACTGCCTTGCGCGCGAAGATCAGCCCCAGTGCCGCGATCACCATGACCGGGGCCAGGACCCAGAACGCCGTCACTTGTTCTCCCCCGCGCCCGTTGAGCCTGTCGAAACGTCGCCCGTTGAGCCTGTCGAAACGCCCGTTGAGCCTGTCGAAACGTCGCCCGGCGCCCCCTCGGGATTGACCTCGGCGGTCTCGGCCGCGTCCACGGGGAAGATCGGCAGCTGCTTGCCGCGGTAGTAGTCGTGGTGGTCGTCGCTGATCATCATCTCGTGCGGGGGCTCGACCATTCCCGGCAGCAGCGGCGCCAGCAGGTCGTTCTTCTCGTAGATCAGATCGGCCCGGTTGTCGTTCGCCAGCTCGTACTCGTTGGTCATCGTGAGCGCCCGCGTCGGGCAGGCCTCGATGCACAGCCCGCACAGGATGCAGCGCAGGTAGTTGATCTGGTAGACCCGGCCGTACCGCTCGCCGGGGCTGTGCCGGTCGCCGGCGACGTTGGAGGCGCCCTCGACGTAGATCGCATCCGCCGGGCAGGCCCAGGCGCACAGCTCGCAGCCGATGCACTTCTCCAGGCCATCGGGCCAGCGGTTGAGCTGGTGCCGGCCGTGGAAGCGCGGAGCGGTCGGCATCTTGACCTTGGGATACTGCTCGGTCACCGGTTTGCGGAACATCGTCCGGAACGTCACGCCGAAGCCGGCGATGGGGTCCCAGAGGGTCTCCTTGGCGGGGCTGCTCATGACGAGGGGGTCCTCTCGGGGGGAGCTGCGGCGGTGTCGGTGGTCGGTGCGGCCTGGCCGGGCATCGGCGGTACGGGGTAGCCGCCGGCGAAGGCGTCCCACTGTTCGGGCTCGGGCTCCGGATCGGACTTCTTCTCCGGGATGAAGAACGTCAGCAGGACCAGGACGCCCGCCGCGACCGCGATCCACAGCAGGGTCTGCTGGTCGAGCATGTCCTCGCTCTTGAGCTTGCGGATGAAGGCGACCGCGATGATCCAGGCCAGCGAGGCGGGGATCAGGATCTTCCAGCCGAAGCTCATGAACTGGTCGTAGCGCATGCGCGGGAGTGTCCCGCGCAGCCAGACGAAGATGAAGATGAAGAACAACGTCTTGCCGAAGAACCACAGCAGCGGCCAGTAGCCGGTGTTGAAGTAGCCGTCGTTGATCTGCCCGATGCCGAACGGGGCCCGCCAGCCGCCGAGGAACAGCGTCGTCGCCAGCGCCGAGACCGTCACCATGTTGACGTACTCGGCCAGGAAGAACAGCGCGAACTTCAGCGAGGAGTACTCGGTGTGGAAGCCGCCGACCAGCTCGCCCTCGGCCTCGGGCAGGTCGAAGGGCGCGCGGTTGGTCTCGCCGACCATCGCGATGCAGTAGATGACGAAGGACGGGAACAGCGGCACGAAGTACCACAGGTCGCTCTGCGCCGCGACGATCTCGGACGTCGACATCGTGCCGGCGTACATGAACACCGAGACGAACGACAGGCCCATCGCGACCTCGTACGAGATGACCTGCGCGCTGGAGCGCAGGCCACCCAGCAGGGCGTAGATCGAGCCGGACGCCCACCCGGCCAGCACGATGCCGTAGACGCCGACCGAGGTGACCGCCAGGACGTAGAGCACCGCGACCGGGAGATCGGTCAACTGCAGCGGCGTGATGGTGTCGGTGAACGGGATGCGGACCTCGGGTCCGAAGGGGATCACCGCCCACGCCAGGAAGGCCGGGATCGTGGCGAGGATCGGCGCCAGGATGTAGACCAGCTTGTCGGCCGACTTGACGACGATGTCCTCCTTCAGCGCAAGCTTCACGCCGTCGGCGAGGCTCTGCAGCAGGCCGAAGGGGCCGTTGACGTTGGGGCCGACGCGGTGCTGCATGCGGGCCACGACGCGGCGCTCGAACCAGATGTTGAACAGCGTGTAGACCAGCAGGAAGACGAAGATCAGCACCGCCTTCAGCGCCACGACCCAGAAGGCCTCGTGCCCGAACAGATCACTCATGCGCCATCGCCCCTTGAGCCTGCCCCGTCGCCCCTTGAGCCTGCCCCGTCGCCCCTTGAGCCTGTCGAAAGGGAGACCGCATCCCCGAATCCCGCCGCGAGCCTCGCCCGCAGGTTGACCCCCGAGTTGGCCGGCGCCCAGACGACGCCGTCGGGCAGGTCGGCGACCTGGGTCAGGAAGGTCGCGGTGCCGGCCGGCGTCGAGAGCGTCGCCGGACCACCGGGGTCGATGTCGAAGGCCTTCAGCGTCGCCTCGCTGGCCCGCAGCACCGCGGGCCGGGCGGTGGCCTTGTACTGGTCCTGGCCGTCCTGGCCGCGTCCGTCGTCGACCAGCAGGCGCCACGAGTCGAGGACGACCTGCCCCCGGGCGGCTGCACGCGCAGTCGGCGCGACCGAGGGGGCCGGAGCCCGCGCACCGTCCCACGGCCCCAGATCGGCCATGGCCTGCCGGGCGGCGGAGACCGTGCGGAAGCCCAGGGACGTTCCCATCTCCTCGGCGATGCCGGCCAGCACACGGATGTCGGTGAGCGAGCTCGGCTCGTGCAGGACGGCGTCGAACGTCCGCACGCGTCCCTCCCAGCTGATGAACGTGCCCGGCTTCTCGACCACGGGTGCGATCGGGAGGACGACATCGGCCACGGCCGTGACGTCGCTGTGGCGCAGCTCCAGGCTGACCACGAACCCGGCTGCCGCGAGAGCGGCCCGCGCCGCGGCCGGATCGGGCAGGTCGTCGATCTCGACGCCGGCGATGAGCAGGGCCTCGAGGTCGCCGGATGCCGCGGCGGCCAGGATCTGCGACGTGTCGCGACCGGGGGCCGCCGGGATCGTCGGAACTCCCCAGGCGGCCGCCAGGTCGGCACGGGCCTCGGCGTCGTCGAGGGGCCGGCCACCGGGCAGCAGGGTCGGCAGGCATCCGGTCTCGACCGCACCGCGGTCACCGGCACGACGCGGCACCCAGGCCAGGCGTGCACCGGAGCGCTCCGCCGCGGCCACGGCCGCGCTGAACCCGCCGGGCACCGCGGCCAGCCGCTCGCCGACCAGGATGACCGATCCGGCCGGCAGCTCGAGCTCGCTCAGGGCAGCGGGCTCGTCGCCCGGGACGGTCTGCACGAGCTCGCCGGACATCTTGCGCAACCCGCGCGTGGCGTGGCTGGCGATCGCGACGACCTTGACCCCGCGGGTGCGGGCGCCCTTGCGCAGCCGCAGGAAGATGCTGCCGTTCTCGTCCTCGGGCTCGAGGCCCACGAGCACCACGGTGGACGCCCGCTCCAGGTCCGTGAAGCTGACCTCCAGCTGCGTCGCGGCGACGTGGGAGGCCAGGAACGCGGCCTCCTCGGCGGAGTGTGCACGCGCCCGGAAGTCGATGTCATTGGTGCCCAGGACGGTGCGGGCGAACTTGCTGTAGGCGAAGGCGTCCTCAGCCGTCAGGCGTCCACCGGTCAGCACGCCGACCCGGCCGGCCGCCGCGGCCAGGCCACGCCCGGCGACGGCCAGCGCCGCGGGCCAGGAGGCCGGCTCCAGCTCGCCGGTCGCCTGGTTGCGGATCAGCGGCGTCCTGATGCGGTCGGGCTGCATCGCGTAGGTGAAGGCGAAGCGGTCCTTGTCGGTGATCCACTCCTCGTTGACCTCGGGATCGTCGCCCGCGAGGCGTCGCACGACCCGTCCGCGCCGGTGGTCGACCCGGATGGCCGATCCGCTGGAGTCGTGCTCGGCGATCGACGGCACCGAGACCAGGTCGAAGGGACGCGAGCGGAAGCGGTAGTCGGCGCTCGTGAGCGCGCCGACGGGGCAGATCTGGATCGTGTTGCCCGAGAAGTAGGAGCTGAACGGCTCCTCCTCGTAGATGCCGACCTGCTGCTGGGCGCCGCGCTCGATCAGCGCGATGAACGGATCGCCGGCGATCTGCTCGGAGAACCGGGTGCACCGGGCGCACAGGACGCAGCGCTCACGGTCGAGCAGCACCTGCTCGGAGACCTTGACCGGCTTGGGGAACGTGCGTTTGGTCTCGATGAACCGGGACTCGCCCTGGCCGTGCGTCATGGCCTGGTTCTGCAACGGGCACTCGCCGCCCTTGTCACACACCGGGCAGTCCAGTGGATGGTTGATCAGCAGGAACTCCAGATTGCCGCGCTGCGCCTTCTCGGCGACCGGCGACGTCACCTGGGTCTTGACGACCATCCCGTCGGCGACCTCGATCGTGCAGGATGCCTGCGGCTTGGGGAAGCCGCGTCCGTTGCCGGCATCGGTGATGTCGACCAGGCACTGGCGGCACGCCCCGATCGGATCGAGCAGCGGGTGGTCGCAGAAGCGCGGGATCTCGGTGCCGATGACCTCGGCGGCGCGAATCACCAGCGTCCCCTTCGGCACGCTGACCTCGACGTCGTCGATCGTCAGCGTCACCAGCTCGACCGCTTCGCTCCCTGAGCCTGTCGAAGGGACGGTGACAGTCATCAGGAGAGTCCTTTCGACAGGCTCAACGAGCGGTCCGCGAACAGCGTCGAGGCAGCCGGCGGGAAGAGCTCGCGCGACGGTGTGTGCATCCCGGCCTCGAACTCGTCGCGGAAGTGCTGGATCGCCGAGGTGATGGGGCTGGTGGCGCCGTCACCCAGTGCGCAGAACGACCGTCCCAGGATGTTGTCGCACAGGTCGACCAGCAGCTCGATGTCGCCGGGCCTGCCCTGGCCCTCGTCGAGGCGTTGCAGGGTCTGCACGAGCCACCAGGTGCCCTCGCGGCACGGCGTGCACTTGCCACACGACTCGTGCTTGTAGAACTCCGTCCAGCGCAGGACACAGCGCACCACCGAGGTCGTCTGGTCGAAGACCTGCAGGGCGCGGGTGCCGAGCATCGACCCGGCGGCGCCGACGGACTCGTAGTCCAGCGGCATGTCGAGGTGCTCGGCGGTCAGCAGCGGGGTGGACGAGCCCCCGGGCGTCCAGAACTTCAGCTCGCTGCCCTCACGCATGCCGCCGCCCAGCTCGATCAGCTCGCGCAGCGTGATGCCCAGCGGCGCCTCGTACTGCCCGGGCGTCTTGACGTGCCCCGACAGCGAGTAGATGACGTAGCCCTTGGACTTCTCGGTGCCCATCGAGGCGAACCACTCGTGCCCGGCGCGGATGATCGAGGGCACCGACGCGATCGACTCGACATTGTTGATGACCGTGGGGCTGGCGTACAGGCCCTCGACGGCAGGGAACGGCGGGCGCAGGCGGGGCTGGCCGCGGCGGCCCTCCAGCGAGTCGAGCAGCGCCGTCTCCTCGCCGCAGATGTACGCGCCGGCGCCGGCGTGGATGACCAGGTCGATGGTGACGCCGCTGCCCAGGATGTCCTGCCCGAGGTAGCCCGCCGCGTACGCCTCACGGGCAGCGGCGCGCAGCCGGCGGATGACGTGCAGCACCTCGCCGCGCACGTAGATGAAGGCCTGGTTGGCGTTGATCGCGTGCGCCGCGATGATGGCGCCCTCGATCAGTGTGTGCGGCGTGGCCATCATGAACGGGATGTCCTTGCAGGTGCCCGGCTCGGACTCGTCCGCGTTGACCACGAGGTACTTGGGCTTCGGGTTGTCCTGCGGGATGAAGCTCCACTTCATCCCGGTCGGGAACCCGGCACCGCCGCGTCCTCGCAGGCCGGAGTCCTTGACCATGTCCACGATCGCGGCGGGCTGCATCCTCAGCGCCTTCTCGAGCGCCTGGTAGCCACCCGCCTCGCGATAGGCGTCCAACGTCCAGGCACGATCGGTGCCCCACTCGGCGGTCAGGACCGGTGTCAGCGGATCAGTCATCCGAACCCTCCTTGGCGGTGTTGGCCGGGGACTGCTCGATGACGGTCTCCGTCTCGGCGCGGGACGTGTCGGCCTCCGCGGCGGCTCCGGCCTTGGATCCCTCGCTGGTCTCGCCGGACTCGCCGGTCGAGCTTGTCGAGGCCTCGCCGGTCGAGCTTGTCGAGGCCCCGACCGGCGGCGCCGTCCAGCCTCGTTCCTTGGCGATCTGCAGACCGGCCAGCGATGCGCCGGCAGCGGTCGGGCCCTCGTCGACGAGCCCGTCCTCGTACCCGGCGATGACCCGCTCGGCCGCTCGCCAGCTGGTGATCGTCGCGCCCCGGGTCGCCTGGACGGTCTCCCCTGCCCGCAACCGGTCGACCAGGTCGACCGCGGACTCGGGCGTCTGGTTGTCGAAGAACTCCCAGTTGACCGTCATGACGGGCGCGAAGTCGCAGGCCGCATTGCACTCGATGTGCTCGAGCGTGACCATGCCGTCCTCGGTCGTCTCGTCGTTGCCCACGTCCAGGTGGCCCTTGAGCCGCTCGAAGATCAGGTCGCCGCCCATCACCGCGCACAGCGTGTTGGTGCAGACGCCCACGTGGTGCTCGCCCATCGGACGCCGCTTGTACATCGTGTAGAACGTCGCGACGCCGGACACCTCGGCGGCGCTGATGCCCAAGATGGCGGCGCACACCTCGATGCCCTCGTTGGTGACGTTGCCCTCAGCGGACTGCACCAGGTGCAACATCGGCAGCAGCGCGCTGCGAGCTTGCGGATACCGCCCCGCCAGCTCCGCGAGCTCGGCCCGCGTCACGTCAGAAAGCGTCATCGGTCCACCCCGCCCATTACCGGATCGATGCTGGCGATCGCGACGATGACGTCCGAGAGCATCCCGCCCTCGCTCATCACCGAGGTGCCCTGCAGGTTGACGAAGGAGGGATCGCGGAAGTGTGCGCGGTAGGGACGCGTGCCGCCGTCGGACACCAGGTGGCAGCCGATCTCGCCGCGCGGCGCCTCGATCGAGGAGTAGACCTGACCGGTGGGGACCCGGAAGCCCTCGGTGACGATCTTGAAGTGGTGGATCAGGGCTTCCATCGACTCGCCCATGATGTGGCGGATGTGCTCGGCGGAGTTGCCCTGGCCGTCGGCACCGACGCTCAGCTGGGACGGCCAGGCGATCTTCTTGTCGGCGACCATGACGGGCTGGCCCTCCATCAGCGCGAGCCGCTCGATGGCCTGCTCGACGATCTTGATCGATTCCCACATCTCGTCCAGGCGCACCCGGAAGCGTCCGTACGCATCGGGCTCGTCGCGGGTGACGACCTCGAAGTCGTAGGTGTCGTAGCCCCAGTACGGCTGCTTCTTGCGCAGGTCCCAGTCGTAGCCCGTGGCGCGCAGCACCGGACCGGTCAGGCCCAGCGCCAGGCAGCCGGCCAGCTCGAGGTGGCCGACGCCCTTGAGGCGTCCCTTGAAGATCGGGTTGGCGTTGCACAGGGCCGCGTACTCGGGCAGGCGCTTCTTCAGCAGCCGGACCGTCGACCGCAGCTTCTCGATCGCACCTTCCGGCAGGTCCTGGGCGACGCCGCCGGGGCGGATGAAGGCGTGGTTCATGCGCAGGCCGGTGATCATCTCGAACAGGTCCAGGATCAGCTCACGGTCGCGGAATCCGCAGGTCATGACGGTCAGCGCGCCGATCTCCATGCCGCCGGTCGCCAGGCACACCAGGTGCGAGGAGATCCGGTTGAGCTCGAGCAGCAGCACGCGCATCGTCTGCGCCTTCTCGGGAGCCTCGATGCCCAGCAGCTTCTCGACCGCCATGACGTAGGCGGCCTCGTTCGAGAACGGCGCCACGTAGTCCATCCGGGTGCAGAAGGTCACGCCCTGCGTCCAGGTGCGGTACTCCATGTTCTTCTCGATGCCGGTGTGCAGGTAGCCGATGCCGGCGCGCGCATCGCGGACCGTCTCGCCGTCGATCTCCAGGATCAGGCGCAGCACGCCGTGGGTCGAGGGGTGCTGCGGCCCCATGTTGATGACCAGGTGGTCGCCCTCGACCGCCGAGGCGTCGATCGTGTCCCAGTCCTGACCGGTGACGGTAAAGACCGGGCCACCGGCCGACTCGGTGGTGCTCGCGTACGGATCGTTGGTGGTGGTCACGAGTAGCTCCTGCGCTGATCCGGCGGCGGCACGGTCCCGCCCTTGTACTCGACCGGGATGCCGCCCAACGGATAGTCCTTGCGCTGGGGGTGGCCGGGCCAGTCGTCCGGCATGAGGATGCGGGTCAGCCCGGGGTGGCCGTCGAAGACGATGCCGAACATGTCCCACGTCTCCCGCTCCTGCCAGTCGGCGGTCGGGTAGATCGGGACGACGCTGGGCACGTGCGGATCCGCCTCGGGAGCGGTGACCTCCAGACGGATGCGCCGGTTGTGCGTCATCGACAGCAGGTGGTGCACGACGTGCAGCTCGCGCCCGGTCTCGTGCGGGAAGTGCACGCCGCTGACGCTGGAGCAGAACTCGAACCGCAGGACGGGGTCGTTGCGCAGGTGCGTCACGACCTCCAGCAGCTGCGCACGGCGGATGTGGAAGGTGATCTCGCCGCGGTCGACGATGACCTTCTCGACCGCGTCGCCCAGACCCGGCCCAGCAGTGAGGCGGGCGGCGACCTCGTCGAACCAGCCGCCGTACGGCGGCTGGCTGGCACCCGGCATGACAACCGGCCGGGTGAGGCCGCCGAAGCCGCTGGTGTCGCCCGTGCCGTGGGCCCCGAAGGCCCCCTCACGGATCTCGACGACCTCGAGCTGGGTCGTGTCGGAGCGGACCAGCTCGTTCTGCGTCTCGTGCGAGGCGTCCTGGGTCACGGTGCCCGCATCGCGCGCGTCCCGGTCGCCCTTCGGATCGGTCATCGCATGAGCCCTTTCATCGCCGAGGTCGGCGTCGCGAGCAGGGCCGTCTTCTCCTCGGCCTTGATCTGGGCCAGACGGTTGGCGCCGAGCTTCTCGTGCTGGATCGAGTCGTGCAGCTTGAGGATCGCGTCGATCAGCATCTCGGGGCGCGGCGGGCAACCGGGCAGGTACATGTCGACCGGGACGACGTGGTCGACGCCCTGGACGATCGCGTAGTTGTTGAACATCCCACCCGAGCTGGCGCACACCCCCATGGCCAGGACGTACTTCGGTCCGGCCATCTGGTCGTAGATCTGGCGCAGGACGGGGGCCATCTTGTTGCTGACCCGGCCGGCCACGATCATCAGGTCGGCCTGGCGCGGCGAGGGGCGGAAGACCTCCATGCCGAACCGGGACGAGTCGAAGCGCGGCGCGCCGAAGGTCATCATCTCGATCGCGCAGCACGCCAGGCCGAACGTCGCGGGCCAGAACGAGGCCTTGCGCATGTAGCCGGCGAGTCCCTCGACCGTCGACAGCAGGACCCCCGACGGCAGCTTTTCCTCTAGTCCCATTCCAAGCCTCCACGACGCCAGACGTAGGCATAGGCGATGAAGACCGTCGCCATGAACAGGAACATCTCGATCAGGCCGAACCAGCCGAGCGCATCGAAGGCGACGGCGAACGGGTAGAGGAAGATGATCTCGATGTCGAAGACGATGAACAGCATCGCGATGATGAAGTAACGGATCGAGACCTTGCCGCCGCCTTCTGGCAGGGGGCTGGGCTCGATGCCCGACTCGTAGCGGTCGAGCTTGGCCCGGTTGTAACGCTTCGGCCCGGTGAAGGGCGCGATCGCCACGGACCCGATGGCGAACAGGGCAGCCAGTCCGCCCAGCACCAGAATCGGCGTGTAGGCCGTCATGGCACCTCCCGAGACTCGTCCGACGAAGCGAAGAACCTGCATGATCGTGTGCTTGTGAATTGGTTCACAACGTGATCACCGTCTCACCATACGCCCGGTTGGGGTGCGCTGTAACTCAGGTCACACTAAGTCGGCTCTGGCTCTCCGGACAGATGTGTGCCGGGACGCGCGTGGGCGCGCGGAAGTCCACCAGTCGGGGTGGGCCGGGTTCAGGGCTTGGTGGAGTGGTGCAGGGCCACGATGCCCGCCGTGAGGTTGTGCCAGTCGACCTTGCCCCAGCCGGCCTCGACCATGCGCAGCGCCAGGCCCTTCTGGTCGGGCCAGGCGCGGATCGACTCGGCGAGGTACACGTACGACTCGGGATTGGAGGAGACCGCGCGGGCCACCGGCGGCAGGGCCCGCATCAGGTAGTTGGTGTAGATCGCGTCGAACGGGCCCCACGTGGGTGTGCTGAACTCGCACACCACGATGCGTCCGCCCCGCTTGGTCACCCGCAGCATCTCGCGCAGGCCCTCGATGGGGTCGACGATGTTGCGCAGGCCGAACGAGATCGTCACGGCGTCGAAGGTGTTGTCGCCGAACGGCAGCAGCATCCCGTCGCCCGCGGTGAACGGCAGCTCTGGCCGCGCCTGCTTGCCGACCTCGAGCATCCCCATCGAGAAGTCGCACGGCACGACGGTCGCGCCGGCATCGGCGAACGGCTGGCTGGACGTCCCGGTGCCCGCCGCGAGATCGAGGACCAGCTCGCCCGGCTTCGGGGCGACCAGGTCGACGACCCGCTTGCGCCACCGGCGGTCCTGGCCCAGCGAGAGCACGTCATTGGTCAGGTCGTACCTCTTGGCCACCTTGTCGAACATCGTCGCGACGTCGTGGGGCTGCTTGTCCAGACCGGCTCGGCTCACCCGGCTACCTTGCCACGAGTAGGCTGGTGGATTGTGAGCAACCCTGCCCTCGCCGATGTTCCGGGCCCCCTCCTGGTCCGCTCGGCTCCCATCGACGACCCCGGCGCCCTGCTCTCCCTCCTCCCCCAGGACGACGCGTTCGCCTGGGTCCACAACGGTGACGGGCTGGTCGGCTGGGGCCGCGCCGCGGAGGTTCACACCTCCGGCAAGGGACGTTTCGCCGAGGCCGAGCAGTGGTGGCGCGACCTGGCCCAGCACGCCGTGGTCCGCGACGAGGTCGGCACACCGGGCTCCGGGCTGGTCGCATTCGGCTCGTTCACCTTCTCCGACGACACCGAGGGCAGCGCACTGGTCGTGCCCGAGATCGTGGTCGGGCGCCGCGACGGCGTCACCTGGGTCACGCTGATCGGCCTGGGCATCACGGCCACGCCGCCGCTCGTCCCCTCGTCGGCTCCTCGCGAGCCCTCCGGTGCGACGTTCTCGGACGGCGCGGTCGACAGCGCCGAGTGGCAGCAGATGGTCGCCGAGGCCGTGTCCCGCATCGTCCGTGACGACCTGGACAAGGTCGTGCTGGCCCGCGAGCTGGTCGCGACGCTCGACGAGCCGCTGGACGTCCGCGCACCGCTGGCCAGGCTCGCCGAGCAGTACCCGAGCTGCTGGACGTTCCACGTCGACGGCTTCTTCGGCTCCACCCCCGAGATGCTCGTGCGCCTCGAACGGGGCCTGGTGACCTCACGCGTCCTGGCCGGGACGATCCGGCGCACCGGCGACGACACCCGCGACCTGGCGCTGGCCGGATCGCTGGCCCGCTCGAGCAAGGATCTCGAGGAGCACGAGTACGCCGTGCGCTCGGTCGCGGACGCACTGGCACCGCACTGCACGAACATGTTTGTCCCGGAGACGCCGTTCGTGCTGCACCTGCCCAATGTCATGCACCTGGCGACCGATGTCACGGGCGTCATGAGGAACGGCGCCGGCGCCCTGACCCTCGCGGCCTCGCTGCACCCGTCCGCGGCAGTCGGCGGCACCCCCACCGCGGAGGCGGTCCGGCTGATCGGCCAGGTCGAGCGGCTCGACCGCGGCCGCTATGCCGGCCCGGTCGGCTGGATCGACGCCCGCGGCGACGGCGAGTGGGGCATCGGCCTGCGCTCGGCCCAGATCGAGGACGATGGTCGCACCGTGCGGCTGTTCGCCGGCTGCGGCATCGTGGCCGACTCCGTGCCCGCCGACGAGCTGGCCGAGTCCGAGGCCAAGCTCATCCCGGTGCGCGACGCCCTGCGTCCACGCACCTGACCGGCCGGCTACCGGTAGACCTTCGCCTCCAGCGGCTGCCCCATGATCCGGGCGGCCAGCAGACGGTGCAGGCCGTCCAGGTGCCACCAGCCGTTGCTGCCCTCCACCTCGAAGATCTTGGCCGGCTTGATCGCCTCACCCGCGTCGAGCTGGGTGAGGTAGTAGTTGACCTTCGCGACGCCGACGAACTCCTGCGGGGTCATGACGACGGTGTGCGGGCTCAGCACGATCGTCTCGCCGGCGGCGTGCGGAGACCGGTCGTCCTTGAGCCGCAGCGGTCCGGAGAACACCACGGCCAGCCACAGCAGCCGCCGGGTGTTGACGACCTTCTCGTCGCCGGTCATGCGGATGAACTCGCCGAGGCGCTCCATCGAGTCGTCGTCGAGGTCCGTCGGTGCAGCGGCCAGCTTGGGGCCGAGCTTGGGCAGACGGACCACGACGACCTCAGCCGGCCGTGACCGGTGCGAGCGCGGGCCAGCGGGGGCGCAGGCCGTCACCCGAGGAGGTGCCGGTCAGGCGCCGCTTGACCCAGGGGCCGGCGTGGGACTTGGCCCACTCCAGGTTCGCGGCGCGACGCTGCTTGGAGGTCAGCAGCGGCCGTTCGAGCACCTCGAGCGGCTTGAGGTCGTGCGCGATGCCGAGCGTGTCGAGCACCGCGATGGCCATCCGCTGGTGGCCGGCGCTGGACATGTGCATGCGGTCGATGTCCCACAGCCGGTCGTCGCGGTAGTCCCGCAGCCGCCAGAAGTCGACCAGCACGGCGTCGTGGCGCTCGGCGATCTCACGGACGAGCTCGTTGTAGATCGCGAAGCGGCCGCGCAGGGCACCGAACACCGGGGACTCGCCGGGGTCGTACGCGGTGAACATGACGACCCGGGCACCGGCGTCGGTGAGGCGTCCGATGGCCACGTCGTACGTCGCCATCAGGTTGTCGATGTCGACCCGGGGGCGCAGGACGTCATTGGCGCCGGCGTAGATCGTGACCAGGTCGGGCTTCATCGCGATCGCGGGCTCGAGCTGCTCGGCCACGATCTGCAGGAGCTTGCGCCCGCGGATCGCCAGGTTCGCGTAGGTGAAGTCGTCGCCGGCCAGCTCTGCGGCCATCCGGTCGGCCCAGCCCCGGACGCCATTGGGACGGGTCGGGTCGGGGTCGCCGACGCCTTCGGTGAATGAGTCGCCGAGCGCGACATAACGGTGGAAGCTCACCGACGCAGTCTACCGACCTCAGCCATCGAGCAGGCCACGGCGGCGAGCGATCGCCGCCGCCTCCGTGCGCCCGGACGCCTCGAGCTTGGCCAGGATGTTCGACACGTGCACCGAGACCGTCTTGATGCTGATGAACAGGTGCTTGCCGATCTCGCCGTTGCTACGACCGGCGGCCACCTGGTGGAGCACCTCGATCTCGCGGGGTGTCAGCTGGACCTCGGACCCGTCCTGGCGTGGGCGCAGCAGCTCGATCTCGGCCAGCAGGGGACGCGCGCGCAGCCGCTCGGCGTCACCGCGCGCCTCGTGCAGCAGGGCGGCCGCCTCGGCCCCGGCGCCGGTCGTCATGAGCACCGCCGCCAGCCGGGTCGCCGAGCGAGCGGTCTCGTAGGGGTCGTCGAGGCCGCGGAACGCCTCCAGCGTGGAGCGCCAGGCGCCGGTCAGCTCGTCGAGGTCCGGGGCGTCCACCCCGCAGCGCCACCGCAGCCGGGCGATCTCGGCGTGCGCGCGGCGGCGCCACGCCTCACCCTCGGGCCCGAAGGGGTGGGTCGCGGCGACGACCCGCTCGACGTCACCGGCCAGGGCCGGGACCTGTGCGAGCAGCAGGTGCTGACCGGCACGCTCCAGTGATTCGACGGCGCCGGCGTACTGGCCCAGCAGCAGGGCCGCGAGCTTGATCCGTCCCGGGAAGTCGGGCTCGTCCCAGGCCCGGACGAACACCTCGATCACGTCGTCGTACGTGCGTCGCGCGGCCACGAGGTCGCCGGCGACGCCGTACAGCTCGATGAGCCCCGCGCTGCCGTGCGCCGATGCGGCCTCCTCATGACGCCACAACGACCGCATGGCGAGGGTGCGCTCGATCTGCTCGACCTCACCGCGGGCGGCCGCCACCGGCAGCCCGACGGCCGCCAGGTTCGCGGCCAGCAGCGCGGGAAGTCCGGCCTGCGGCTCGCACAGCTCGCGGACCCGGTCCCAATGACCGCGCATGTACGCCACGACCGCGCCGAAGAACCGGCCGTCGAATCCGTAGGGGCCCTTGCCCCAGCCGGTCTCCTCGGCGCGGCGCAGGGCCTCGGCGAAGGCCCACTCGGCCTGGTCGAGCTCGCCGGCGTTGAAGTTGATGAAACCCAGCTGGTTCAGCCCGCGCAGCTCGCCCAGCACGTGCCCGGACACGCGCGAGCTGTCGACGAGCTCGTGGAAGGTCGCCCTGGCCCGGTCGGGGTCGTCACCGGTGCGCACCATGAGCCGGGTCAAGGTGGCCTTGGCATCGCTGATGACCTGCTCCGAGCCGATCTGCTCCCCGATCGCGAGGGCCCGCTCGCCCCACGCGATCGCCTCCTGGTCGAGCTGCCGGCTAGACAGCACGCGCGCCCGCAGCGCGACGACCTCGCCGCGCAGCGCGGTTGGCTCGTCGGGCACGACCCGCGCGGCGTCCGCGCTGGCCTGCTCGGCCTCGGCGTCCAGGTTGGCGTAGTAGCTGGTGTTGCCGATCGCGACGAGCAGACGCCCGTGGCAGCCTCTCCCCCGATCCGCAGGCAGCTGAGCCAGCCGGTCGCGCAGCAGGTCGAGTGCCCGCATGAGCTGGCCGGAGGTGACCAGCGCATCGGCGGCGTCGATGACCAGGTCGATCTCGTCGGTGCCCTCCGGCGCCGCGTCGAGCAGCTCGAGGGCCTGCTCCCAGTGCGCAGCAGCCTCGTCGTGACCGGCCACGCGCCCTGCTGCCCGGGCGGCTTCCACCGTCGCGAGGAAGGCGGTCCGCCGGTCGCCGGCCGCGAGGGCGTGCCTGGCCAGCGTGGCAGGTGGGGCGTCGGGCGCCAGCGCCGCCAGGAACGCCCCGTGGATGCGCCGCCGCTCACCCGGCAGCAGATCGTCGCGCAGCGCCTCCCCCAGCAGGGCGTGGCGGAACGCGTAGTCATCGGAGCCGCTGCGGCGCAGCACCTTGTGGTCGACCGCCGTCACGAGCGCCTCGTCGAGCTCGACGTCGCTGAGCCCGGCGGCGGCGGCGAGCGCCGCGAACCCCTCACGGCCGTCGGTGACCGCTGCGGCCCGCACCAGGCGCCGGGCGGGCTCGTCCAGCCGGTCCAGCCGCACGAGCAGCAGATCGCTGAGGGTCTCGGGCAGGGAGGAGGCGTGGTCGGCCATCCCCGCGTCGATCAACTCCTCGACGTAGAACGCGTTGCCGCCGGCTCGCTGGACCACCGCGTGCAGCTCGTCCGGGCCCAGGGTGCCGTCGGCGCGCACCCGGACCAGGTCGGCCACCTCGGCGTCCGCGAGCGGCTCGAGCTCGATGCGGCGCACCCCCGGCATCCGGACCCACTCGGTCAGCGGCTGCCGCAGCGGGTGCTTGCGGTGCAGGTCGTCGGAGCGGTAGCTCACCACGACGTGGACCGAGCGATGAAATCCCTGCGCCATGACGTAACGGATCAGGTGGCGGGTCGAGGCATCGGCCCAGTGGGCGTCCTCGATGACCAGCAGCACCGGCTGCTCCTCGGCCAGCGAGTCGAGGGCGGCCACCACCGATGCGAACAGCTCGGCCCGCTCGACACCCGGACCCGGTGCCGCCGACGGACGCGGCAGCAGGGGGCCCAGCGCCGGGAAGCGCTCGGCCAGCCGGTCGCGCTCGTCGACGCCCAGGCCCGAGAACGCGTCCCCGAACGGCTGGTACGGCGGTGCGCTGTCGCCCAGGTCGAGGCAGTGGCCCGCCATGACCCGGTGGCCCGCCTCCCGCGCGCGCAGGCCCAGCTCGCGCAGCAACCGCGTCTTGCCGATGCCCGCGTCGCCCCCGAGCAGCACGATGTCGCGGGCGTCGGTCGTCACACCTGCGTACTGCAGCAGCAGGTCCAGCTCGTCCCGGCGCCCGACCAGCGGTGTGGCCGCGGAGCGATGATTCGCCATGTCCCCCATCATGACCGAAGCATCGGACGCTTTGACCCAGCTACTTGATCGTCTTCTTGCCGCCGTGCAGGAGCGTGATGAGCGAGGCGACCCGCGCATCGGTCTTGGGGTCGCGGGCGAAGGACGTCAGCAGCATCGGCGGACGGTACTTCTGGCGCGTGATCGCCTTGGCGTAGGTGAACTCCTTCAGGCCGTCGGGGCCGTGGATGCGCCCGAAGCCGGACTCGCCCACGCCGCCGAACGGCAGCGTCGGCACGCCCGCGAACGCGATGACCGAGTTGACCGAGGTCATGCCCGAACGGATGCGCTTGGCGATCTCCATGCCCCGCTTCTTGGAGAACACCGCCCCGGCCAGGCCGTACGAGGTGGCGTTGGTCAGCTCGACCGCCTCGTCCATGCTCGCGACCGGGTTGATCGCCAGGGTGGGCCCGAAGGTCTCCTCGGTCATCCCGACCGAGTCCTCGGGGACGTGCGTCAGGATCGTCGGCTGCACGAAACGATCCCCCACCGCGTCCTTGCCGCCGAGCGCGACGTGTGCGCCCTTGTCGATCGCGTCGTCGATGTGGGTGCGGATGACGTCGATCTGCGACGGCATCGTGATCGGCCCGATCTTGGCGCCCGAGTCGGCGCCCGCCCGCAGGCCCTTGGCCTGGCTGAGGATCTCGGTCATGAACGAGTCGAAGACCCGCTCGTGGACGTACACCCGCTCGGTGCCGATGCAGGTCTGGCCGGCATTGGACATGCCGCCCCACAGTGCCGCCTCGGCGGCCTTGGTCAGGTTCGCGTCCTCGTCGACGATCAAGGAGTCCTTGCCGCCGGCCTCGATGATGACGGGGGTCAGGTTCTCGGCGCACTCGGCCATGACCTTCTTGCCCGTGCGTCCCGAGCCGGTGAACGCGAGCTTGTCGACACCCGAGGTGCACAGCGCGTTGCCGGTCTCGCCCAGGCCCGTGACGACCTGCAGCACCGCCCGGCCGTGGACGACCTCGGTCAGGCTGTCGGCGAGCCACTGGCCGACGCCCGGGGTGTACTCGCTCGGCTTGAAGACCACCGTGTTGCCGGCGGCCAGGGCGTAGGCGATCGAGCCCATCGGGGTGAAGACGGGGTAGTTCCACGGGCCGATGACGCCGACGACGCCCAGCGAGCGGTACTCGACGGTCGCGGCCTGGTTGGCCATCAGCAGGCCCGACTTCACCTTGTGCGGGCCGAGCACCTTCTTGGCGTGCTTGGCCGCCCACGCGATGTGGTCGATGGCCAGGACGATCTCGAGCTGCGCGTCGCCGTGCGGCTTGCCGGTCTCCCGGTGCGAGAGCTCGGCCAGCTGGGCGATGCGGCGGGTCAGCACGCTGCGCCAGGTCAGCAGGTACTCGGCGCGCTCGTCGAAGGACAGGTTGCCCCACCAGTCGGCGGTGTCGCGGGCGCGAGCCACCGCGGCGTCGACATCGGCCTTGGAGGCGATGGGGTGGGTGCCCACGACGTCCCCGGTGGCCGGGTTCAGCGAGTCGAAGGTCTCTGTCGGCGCATCGGTGCCGGCGGTCGGTTCGAGCGTTGCGGTCATGAACGGGACTCCTTGATGAGATCGGCGCACTTCTCGCCGATCATGATGGTGGGTGCATTGGTGTTGCCGCGGGGCACCCGCGGCATGACGGACGCATCGGCGACCCGCAGGCCGTCCACGCCATGGACTCTGAGCTGTGGGTCGACGACGCTGCCCTCGATCGTGCCCATCGCACAGGTGCCGACCGGGTGGTAGAGCGTCTGCCCGAGGGCGCCGATCGCCTCGATGATCTGGTCGTCGGTCGGATCGGCCGAGGCCGGGACCCAGGGCGTGTCGATGAGCCGCGTGATCGGGCCCTGCGACAGGATCTGGAACGCCCGCCGGAAGCCGCCGATCATGGCGTCCAGGTCGGCCCGGTCGTCGAAGTAGCCCGGATCGATCTCGGGATGCCAGCTCGGATCGGCCGAGCGCAACCTGATGTGCCCCTTGCTCTGCACGTTGACCAGGGTCACTGCCGTCGTCTGCGCCCGGCGCATCGGCTCGTGCAGGCCGTTGTCGTAGAAGCCGGTCGGCGCGACGTGCAGCTGGATGTCGGGCAGGTCCAGATCGTCCCGCGAGCTGAAGAACGCGCCGGTGTCGGCGACATTGGAGCTCAACGGCCCCTTGCCGGTCGCCCGCCACCTCAGCAGGTTGCCCAGGCCGAGCATCTCGGCGACATCGGTGGTGTCCTTGGTGTGGCTGAGGATTCCCGAGACGGGGTGGTCCTGCAGGTTCTGACCCACGCCGGGCGACTCGACGGCGACGTCGATGCCCATCTCGCTCAGGTGCGCACCCGGTCCGATGCCCGACAGCATCAGCAGCTGGGGGCTGTTGATCGCGCCCCCGCTGAGGACGACCTCGGCCTCGGCCCGGGCGACGAGGTCCTGGCCGTGGCGGCGGTAGGCGACGCCGCTCGCCCGGTTGCCGTCCAGGAGGATCTTCGTCACGAAGGCCTCGGTGCGCAGCGTCAGGTTGGGGCGGTCCAGGGCCGGCCGGATGTAGGCATCGGCGACCGACCAGCGGCGACCCTTCTTCGTGGTGAGCTGGTAGGCACCGATGCCGTCCTGCGCGGCACCGTTGAAGTCGTCGGTGCGCTTGAGGCCCGCGGCGACCCCCGACTCGAGGAAGGCGGCGCTCAACGGGTGGACGTAGGTGCGGTCCTCGACATGCAGCGGCCCCTCGGTGCCGTGGAACGGATCGCCCAGGCGGGTGTTGCCCTCGGCCTTCTTGAAGTACGGCAGGACGTCCTCGTACCCCCACCCGGTGGCTCCGTGGGCGTCGCGCCACTCGTCGTAGTCGGCGTGGTTGCCGCGGATGTAGATCATCGCGTTCATCGACGAGCAGCCGCCGAGCGCCTTCATCCGGGGCCAGTACGCGCGACGGCCGGCGAGGTGCTTCTGGGGAGTCGTCTCGTAGTTCCAGTCCCACTTGGTCTTGAACAGCGTCGAGAAACCCAGCGGCATGCGGATCATCTCGTCGTCGTCCACGGGGCCGGCCTCGAGCAGCAGCACCCTGGTCTGCGGGTCCTCGCTGAGCCGCGCGGCGACGACTCCGCCGGCGCTGCCCGAACCGATCACGATGTAGTCGTAGGACTCGTCCACCATTTTGCCTCCTGCGGCCGGGTGACTCAGGCCACAAACCTACTGCCAGCACGACCGTGACACAACCGCTGTCACGGTTTCAGGACGGCCCGAACTTCCGCGGCCACCCGCGCCTCGAGCTCGCGCCGCCCGCTCCGGTCGACCGGGACCTCGAGGACGCGTATGCCGGCGACCTCCTCGGCCAGCGCCGACGGCAGGTCGCCGGCCGCCAGGACACGGTGCGGGACGCCGTACCCGGCGCACAGCGCGGCGATGTCGGCGCCGGTCGGTGTCGCGTAGACGCGCTCGAACGACTCGGCGTACTCCGGTGCGCCCTGCTCCAGGGTCGAGAAGATGCTGCCACCGTCGTCGGAGGCGACCACGATCGTCAGGTCGGGGCGAGGCTCCCCCGGGGCGATCAGCAGCCCGTTGCTGCCGTGCAGGAAGGTCAGGTCGCCGACGTAGGCGATCGCGCGGGTCGAGGGCCGGGCCAGCGCGGCGCCGATCGCGCTGGACAGGACGCCGTCGATGCCGGCCAGTCCGCGGTTCGCGATGATCAGCCGCTTCTCCCCGACCGGGTACGGACGGGCGACCAGGTCCAGGTCACGGATCGGGCTGGACGATCCGACGAGCAGCAGTCCGCCCGGTGGGACCGCGGCGTTCACGGCGCGGGCCACCTCGTACGGGGTGCCCGGGGTGATCTCGTCGATGACCGTGGTCGCGAGGGCGTCATCGGCCAGCCAGGCCGCGAGCCAGACCGGAGCGTCCTGCCCGTCGGCCTCGACCCGATCGACGAACGTGACGTTGTCGCCGGCCGGCACCGGGAACGTGTCCTGCGTCCCCACGTGGATGATCGGGATGTCGGTCCGGGCCAGCAGCCGGGTCACCGGACGCGTCAGCGTCACGTGCCCGAAGCTGACCACCCGCTCGATGCCGGCGGCCAGCGGCGAGTGCGCGAGCAGCTGCCGGTACGCCACGAGGGCCTCGCCGTTGCGGGAGCCCGAGCTGGGCTCGGCCAGCAGCGGCCAGCGCGCGTCGAGGGCCAGGATCCGGGCGGGCTGGCGCGCGTCGTCGCCGGCGACGACGACGGTGCGCGGTCCCAGCGGCAGGCGCTCGGGAGCTGCTTGCGCCCGGTCCGTCCGGGCGGGATCGGGGGCGGCCTGGGGCGTCACGTCCCACTCGACCGGTTCGATCAACGGCTCGTCCAGCTCGAGGTTGAGGTGCTGCACCGTGCCGGTGATCCCGTCGACGCGGTCGGTGAACGGCACGCCGGGAAAGATCTGCCGCTGGTCGGTGGTCTGGTTGGCGCCCGTGCCGCGCAGCCGGCCCGGGCGGTCGGCGGTCACCGCGAGCACCGGCACGTCCGCGTGCAGCGCCTCGAGCATCGCGGGGTGCAGATTCGCCACGGCCGTGCCGGACGTCGTGACGACCGGCACCAGCCGACGGGACGCCTTGGCCATGCCGAGGGCCAGGAAGGCGGCCTCCCGCTCGTCGACCCGGACGTGCAGGCGGATCGCGCCGGCCCGGTCGGCGGCGAGGAAGCCGAGGGCCAGCGGCCCGGACCGGGATCCCGGTGACAGCACGGCCTCGCGGACGCCGGCCGCGACCAGCACCTGGATGAGCTGCTTGGCGTCGCCCGTCGAGCTCATGCCAGCACCGCCCGGACGGCCGAGAGCCGGGCCTGCCAGCGAGCATCGGTCTCGTCGTCGGCGGCGACGGCCTCGTACGCGGCCGGGTCGAGCTGCTGGCGTCCGACCGGCAGCAGCCCGTCCACAGGCACCAGCGGGTGTGCCACGACGTCCCCGTCCAGCAGCGAGGTCGTGCCGAGGCCACAGGCGTACGGCAGCTCCGGCAGGGCTGCGGCCAGGGCCAGGCCGGCGGCCAGACCGATCGAGGTGTCGACGGCGCTGGACACCACGACCGGCAGCCCGATCTGCTCGGCGATGCGCAGGCAGGCGTGCACGCCGCCGAGCGGCGCGACCTTCAGGACGGCGATGTCGGCGGCCTCCAGCTCGACGACGCGGAACGGGTCGTCCGCGCGGCGGATCGACTCGTCCGCGGCGATCGGGACGTCGACCCGGCGGCGCACCGCTGCGAGGTCCTCGACGGATGCGCAGGGCTGCTCGACGTACTCCAGTCCGTGGGCCGCGATGGTGAGGGCCGTGATCGCACCGACCGCCTCGTCGACGGACCAGCCGCCGTTGGCGTCGACCCGCACCCGGCCGCCCGCTCCGATGGCGTCGCGGACCGCCTCGACGCGCTCGATGTCGTCGGCCAGGCGCTGCCCCTTCTCGGCGACCTTGACCTTGGCGGTGCTGCAGCCGCTGCGGCGCACGATCGCCGCGGCCTGCTCGGGACCGACGGCGGGCACGGTGCAGTTGACCGGCACGTGGGTGCGCAGGGGCTGCGGCCACTCCCGCTCGGCCGAGTCGATCGCGGCGGCCAGCCAGGGGGCGCTCTCGCGGGCGTCGTAGTCCAGGAACGGGCTGAACTCCGCCCAGCCGGCCGGGCCCTCGAAGACCATCCCCTCGCGCCGCGTGATCCCGCGGAACCGGGTCGGCATCGGGATGGAGAAGGTTCGCGGCTGCACAACTGGCAACTTACCCGCCCCGACGTACGTTGGAGGAATGACCCGAATCGCCATCGTCGGGGGCCACGGCAAGATCGCGCGCCTCCTCATCCCCGTCCTGGCCGAGGCCGGCCACCAGCCCGTCGCCCTCGTCCGCAATCCCGACCACACCGCCGAGCTGGAGGACCTCGGCGCCGAGGTCGCCCTGCTGGACATCGAGAAGTCCGGCGAGGACGACTTCGCCAAGGCCTTCGACGGCGCAGGCGCCATCGTGTTCGCCGCAGGCGGCGGTGCTGACGGCAACGTCGAGCGCAAGAAGACCGTCGACCTCGGCGGATCGCTGAAGTCGATCGCCGGGGCCGGCACCGCCGGCGTCCGCCGATTCGTGCAGATCTCCGCGATGGGCGTCGACGAGCCCGTCGGCGATGACGTCGAGGACGCCTGGCGGGCCTACGTCGACGCCAAGCGCGACGCCGACATCGCGCTGCGCGACAGCGACCTGGACTGGACCATCATCCGTCCCGGCGCCCTGACCGATGACGCCCCGACCGGCCGGATCCAGCTGGCCGAGCGGGCCGAACGCTCGCAGGTGCCGCGCGCCGACGTCGCAGCCGTCATCGCCGCGGTGCTGGACGATCCACGCACCCACGGCAAGCAGTGGGAGCTCGTCAGCGGCGACACCCCGATCGCCGACGCGATCACCGCCGCCGTCCGCTGAACCCGGGGGGCGGTGGCTCAGCCACCCATCCGGACGCGATGACGTGGCTGGGCCACCGCCCCATCACGGGATGCGTGGCTCAGGCACCGCCGCGGGCGCGGCGCTGCAGGGCCTGGCGGTCGATCTTGCCGCCGGGCAGCAGCGGCAGCCCGTCGAGCAGGACGATCTCGCGGGGCGCCCAGGTGCGGGGCAGGCCCAGCTGCTCGACGCCGTCGCGGACGCCCTCCAGCCGCAGACCGTCCAGGCACACCGCATCGTCCGGCACGACATACGCCACGACCCGGGTGCCCCACTCGTCATCGGGCACGCCGAGCGCGATCGCCTCACGGACCCCCTCGAGGGCACGCACGGCACGGGTCACAGCCGGCAGCGGGATGTTGACGCCGCCGCTGATGACCACGTCGTCGGAGCGTCCGGTCACGTGCAGGCGTCCGTCCGCGTCGATCTCGCCCAGATCGGCCGTCGCGAACCAGCCGTCGCGCAGCACCCTGGCGGTCGCCTCGGGATCGGCGTACCCGTCGAACAGCACCGGACCACGGATCAGCACCTGCCCCGCGTCGTCGAGGCGGATCTCGACGCCGTCCAGCGGCACGCCGTCGTACACGCATCCGCCGCTCGTCTCGCTCATGCCGTAGGTCCGCACGACCGGGACGTCCGTCAGCGCGTCCAGCAGCTCCGGCGGCATCGCGGCCCCGCCGACGAGCAGGGCGTCCAGGGAGCGCAGGACGTCGGACTGCCCGGCCTCCACGAGCCGGTGCACCTGGGTCGGGACGAGCGAGGCGTACCGCCGATCGCCCGGTACCGCGGCGATCGCCTCGCCCAGGGTGTCGTGCTCGGCGGCGAAGACCGGCGCGAGGCCGGCCAGGGCCGACCGCACCAGCACCTGGAGGCCACCGACACCGGTGACCGGCATCGCCAGGAGCCAACCGCCCGGGCCTCCCAGCCGCTCGAGGCTCGCGCGCGCCGACGCGATGACGGCCGCATGCGACAGGATTACGTCCTTGGGCTCGCCCGTGCTGCCGGACGTCCGGATGACGACGGGCTCCCCGCCGTCACGCACCCAGGCCTGCACGAGCTCGAAGACCTCCCGCGGGGCCCCCGAGACCGGACGAAGACCAGCGGTCACGACGACGGCTCACCGGACGCGGCCGGCAGGTCGAGCGGACGCTTCAGGTAGATCCACGGGAACCACATCGAGCCGATCCGCTCCCAGCCCGCGGACTCGAGCTCGCGGGCCCTGCGGCTGCCGACCACCGCACGCGCGTGCTCCCACTGGACAGGGGACTGCTCGACGTGATGGAACATCGGGCCGAAGGCGATCGAGTGCCATCCGTGCCGCCCCCACGCGTTGAGCTGGTCGATCTCGTTGAACGCGGTCAGCCCGACGAGCTGTCGGTGCTCGGGCGATCCGGGCCCGGCGACGGGTGCGCGGCCGAAGCGCTGCTGGGCGGCCTGGCGCGACATGCCCATGGCCGAGCCGATGGCCTCCCAGCTGGAGCCGGCCCCGCGAGCCGATGCGACCGCGTCGTGCAGCAACCGGTTGGTCTCCTGGTGCACGCGCCGGGTCAGCAGCACCAGCTCCAGGTGGGCCGCCGGATCGGTCCCGAGGCGTTTGGCCAGCGAGGGGTCCAGACGCGCGACGGCGCGTGCGATGTGATCGGTGAACTCTGCGTCGTCGGCCGGCATGCGGTCAACCCTAGCTTGACGCACCCCAGAACGCCCCTGGATCGTCAACCAAACATTGACAATGCGGCGGAGTGGCAGACTGGTCGGTCATGAGTGCCTCCCTGTCCCCCGCCCAGATCTGGCTCGCGGGCGCCCGCCCACGCACGCTGCCGGCAGCCGTCGCGCCCGTGCTGGCGGGCACGGGTGCGGCTGCCTACTCCGACAGCGTCGTGTGGTGGAAGGCACTGCTGGCGCTGGGCGTCTCCGTCGCCCTGCAGATCGGCGTCAACTACGCCAACGACTACTCCGACGGCATCAAGGGCACCGATGACGACCGGGTCGGCCCCCTGCGGCTCGTCGGTTCGGGACTGGTCCCGGCCCGCACCGTCAAGACCGCGGCGCTGGCCTTCCTCGGTCTCGGCGGCATCCTCGGCTTCGCCCTCGCGGCGACCACATCATGGTGGCTGCTGCTGGTGGGCGTCGTCGCCCTGGCGGCCGCGTGGACGTACACCGGCGGCCCGTCGCCGTACGGCTACCGGGCACTCGGAGAGATCAGCGTCTTCGTCTTCTTCGGCCTCGTGGCAGTGCTGGGCACGGCCTACGTCCAGGTCGAGGACATCACCCAGGTCGCCGTCGCGGCATCCATCGGCATCGGGGCACTGGCCTGCCAGATCCTGGTGGCCAACAACCTGCGCGACATCCCCACGGACTCGGTGACCGGCAAGCGGACGCTCGCGGTCGTGCTCGGCGACTCCGGCACGCGCCGGCTGTTCGGATTCCTGGGCTTCCTGGCGATCGCGATGCTGGTGTGGGCCGCCTTCTCGACCCCGTGGGCCCTGCTGGGCCTGATCTGCCTGCCGCTGCTCGGCCGCGGCGCGGCCGTCGTGGCGTCCGGCGCCAAGGGCATGGACCTGATCCCCGTCCTGCGCGACGCCGGGCTGGCCGAGCTGCTGTACGCCGCCGGACTCGCGATCGGTCTGTGGATCGGCGCCTGACGTGCTGCGCGTCGCGATCGTCTCCGACACCCACGGGCCGCGGTTCTGGAAGGCCATGCCCCCCGCCGTCGCCGAGCAGCTGGACGGCGTCGACCTGATCCTGCACGCCGGCGACGTGTGCGTCCCGTCGGTGCTGGACGAGCTCGCGGCGTACGCTCCCGTCCACGTCGTGCTCGGCAACAACGACGGTCCCGATGTCGCCGCCTGGGGCGCTCCCGAGACCCTGCGGCTGGAGCTGGACGGGCTGCAGGTCGCGATGATCCACGACTCGGGCCAGAAACAGGGACGGGCGGCGCGGATGCGGCGCCAGTTCCCCGAGGCCGACCTGGTCGTGTTCGGCCACTCCCACATCCCCTGGGACACCCAGGAGGGCGGTCAGCGCCTGTTCAACCCCGGCTCGCCGACCGACAAGCGCCGCCAGCCCCGCGGCACGATGGGCCACCTGGTCATCGACGCGGGGCGCATCCGGTCCCTCGACCTCGTCCCCACCACGGCCTAGCGGTTTACCACGGTCCCTCCGCAAACGTCGTCCCCCCAAGGGAAATTTGCCCCGGGCGGAGCCGGTTTGCGGAGGGACCGTGGTAAACCGTCAGCGCGGGAGGGTGCCGGTGGCGGCGAACTCGGCCAGGGCGGCGCTGTAGGGCGCGATGTCGATGCCCTTCGCGGCGAGCCACGCGTCGTCGTAGTAGGTGTGCGCGTACCGCTCCCCGCCGTCGCACAGCAGGGTCACGACGCTGCCGTCCTCACCCTCGTCGCGCATGCGCCCGATGAGCTCCAGCGAGGCCCACACGTTCGTGCCCGTCGACCCGCCGACCGGGCGCCCCAGGATGCCCGAGACCCAGCGCATCGTCGCGATCGAGGCGGCATCGGGCACCTGGACCATGTCGTCGATGACGCCGCCGACGAACGACGGCTCGACCCGCATCCGGCCGATGCCCTCGATACGGGACGGCTGCCCCGTCGTGACGTCCGAGCGGTCAGCCGCCCAGCCGCCGAAGAACGCGGAGTTCTCCGGGTCCGCCACCGCGACGCGGGTCTCCAGCCGGCGGTAGCGGACGTACCGGCCGATCGTGGCGGACGTCCCGCCCGTGCCGGCGCTGACCACGATCCAGGTGGGACACGGATGCGGCTCGGCCGACATCTGCTGGTAGATCGACTCGGCGATGTTGTTGTTGCCGCGCCAGTCCGTCGCCCGCTCCGCGTACGTGAACTGGTCCATGTAGTGCCCGCCGCACGCGTCCGCGAGCTCGCGAGCGACGTCGTAGACCGTGCCCGGGTCGTCCACCAGGTGGCAGCGACCGCCGTAGAACTCGATCAGCGCGATCTTCTCGGGGCTCGTGGTCGCCGGCATGACCGCCACGAACGGCAGCCCGATCAGGCGGGCGAAGTACGCCTCGCTGACCGCGGTCGAGCCGCTGGACGCCTCGATGACCGTCGACTCCGGGCCGAGCCAGCCATTGCAGAGGGCATACAGGAACAGCGAGCGCGCCAGTCGGTGCTTGAGGCTGCCGGTGGGGTGCACCGACTCGTCCTTGAGGTACAGCTCGATGCCCGGCACCGGGATGGGCAGGACGTGCAGGTGGGTGTCGGCGCTGCGGTTGGCGTCGGCGTCGACCCGGCGGATCGCCTCGGCGATCCAGGCGCGACTCTCAGTCGACGTCTTCGGCACGGCGGGACTCCTCGATGCGCGTCGTCATCCGGGAGGCCCGATCGTGGACGTCCTGCGCGAGCCGGTCACGCAGACCTGCGAGCAGGAAGATCGAGATGATCGAGGAGATGACGAGCGAGATCAGCAGGACCCAGATGGTGGAGACCGTGTTCGTCTCGAGCCAGATCTGGGACACGCCCCACACGATCGCGAAGCACACCCCGAACACCGCGAACCGGGCCAGAGTGTACGTCCAGAAAGCCTTCATGGCATCCAGCCTAATCGGTGCGTTCCAGTGCAGAGCCTGCGCGGTTGTCCCTCGACGATACGGTGGAGCCCATGGGCAAGGCTGTTCTTCTCGTGCTGGGCGTCGTGCTCGTCGTCTATGCGATCTTCGATCTGCTGGCGACCCCGAAGGACCAGGTGCGGCTGCTGCCCAAGCTCGTGTGGTTCGTGGTGGTGTTCATCCCGTTCGCGGGCGCGCTGCTGTGGATCTTCTTCGGCCACGCCAATGCCGTCCCGCCGCCGAAGCCGCGCGACACGGGAGGCTCGAACCGTCCCCCGGGGCCTCGCGGCCCCGATGACGACCCGGACTACCTGCGCAACCTCTGAGCTGCCGGGTCAGCGGTCCCAGCGGAACAGCCGGCTCGCGACGGCGGTCAGCACGATCGCGAAACCGAGCAGGATGGCCATCGGGACGAGCGCCGACGACGGCCCCTCGCCCCGCACCATCGTGTCGAGCATGCCCTGGTTGAGGTGCTTGAGCGGCAGGACCTTGCTGACCGCCGTGACATATCCGGGCGCCCCGTCCAGGGAGAAGAACGAGCCGGACAGGAATGCCATCGGCAGCACGACGAAGTTGGCGATGCCGACGGCGGCCTCCTCGGTGCGGGCGACCGCCCCGGCCAGCAGGCCGATCGCCATGAAGGCCAGGGTGCCGCAGATCAGCAACGGGATGATCATCGGCCACGAACCGGTGAGCCTCAGGCCGAAGAACGCGACGCCGACGCCCAGGAAGATCACCGCCTGGACGAGCGCGATCGCGATCGACACCGCGACACGTGCCACCACGACCGAGCTGGTCGGCACGGGCGCCAGACGCAGCCGGCGCAGCAGCCCGTTCTTGCGCCAGGCCACCAGGTTGGTGGCCGCGCCGAACGTCGCGCCGGAGGCGATCGCCCAGCCCATCAGGCCGGGTGTGTAGTACTGGATCGCCTCGAGCGAGTCGTCCTCGACCTGGTCGGTCCGGAGGCTGAACTTCGGCGGCTGCCCGGTCGCGGCAAGATTGGCCGTCTGGATGATCGACTGGAACGTGCCCTGCAACGTCGCCGCGACGACCTGGTCGGCCTGCGAGTAGCGCAGCACGAGCCGGTCGCCGTCCTGGCTCACCACGGCGTCGGCATCGCCCTTGCGGACCTGCTCGACCGCGTCCTTCAGATCGGATGACTTGGTGATCTCCAGGCTCTCGTCGAGATAGTAGGTCAGCTCCTTCGGCGCCCGGTCGAGGACCGAGACCTGGCCGACCTGGATGATGTCGGCCCGCGACGCACCGTCGTTGGTGAAGATGCCGCCGAACAGCACCAGGAACATCAGCGGGAAGACGATCGAGAAGAAGAAGGCCATCCGGTCGCGGAAGAATCCCTTGAGCATCGCCCGCGACAGGCTCAGGAGCGGTGTCATGCGCGGTACTCCCGCCCGGTCAGCTCGAGGAAGACATCCTCCAGGGAGGCACCCTTGACGCTGAGCCCGTCCAGCGCGTCGCGCTGCGCCAGGTCGGTCAGCACCCGGGACGCTTCGCGCGTCGTGATGGTCGTCCCGGAGGCGTCGACGTCGACCGGGTCGTGACCGGCGACGGCCCGTGCGTCCTCGATCGACAGCGCGCCCGGCGCCAGGCTGATCCGCACCGGGGCGTCGAGGGCCCGCACGAGTGCCGCGGGGGTGTCGAGGCGCAGGATCCGTCCGGCGTCCATGATCGCGACGCGATCGCACAGCGCCTCGGCCTCGTCCATGTGGTGGGTCGTCAGGACCACGGTGCGCCCCTGGTCGTTGATGGCGCGCAGCACGTCCCACAGGTTGCGACGGGCCTGCGGGTCGAGCGCGGCGCTGGGCTCGTCGAGGAAGACCACCTCGGGATCGTGGATCAGCGCGCAGGCGATCGACAATCGCTGCTTCTGGCCGCCGGACAGGTCCTCGGTGCGGACACCGGCCTTGCCGACCAGGCCGACCTGCTCGAGCATCTCCTCGGACCGGCCGGCGGGCACGCCGTACAGCGCCCCGAAGGTGTCGAGCTGCTCGCGGGCGGTCAGCCGCTCGAAGAAGGACGACGACTGCAGCTGCACACCGATCCGTTGCTGCAGCTCGGGCTCGCGCCGCCAGGGCTCGTGCTCACCGATCCGCACGGTGCCGGCGGTGGGATGTCGCAGGCCCTCGACCATCTCCAGGGTCGTGGTCTTGCCGGCGCCGTTGGGCCCCAGCAGACCGAAGAACTCCCCCGGCTCGATCGTGAACGTCACGCCGTCCACCGCGCGCAGGTCGCCATACGTCATGACGAGCCCCTCGGCCCTGATCTCCATCCCCACGGAGGAACCCTAGCCGCGCAGCAGGATCAGGCTCCAGCACCCCGCGTCCCGACCATTGGCCGAGCGAGCGCAGCGAGCCGCACGCTATTTCGCGTACGAGTGCATCCCGCCGACCCACAGGTTGACGCCCACGAAGTTGAAGACGAACGTCGCGAAGCCGATCAGGGCCAGGATCGCCGCGGCCTTGCCCTTCCACCCGGCCGTGGCGCGGGCGTGCAGGTAGCCGGCGTAGACGACCCAGGTGATGAAGGCCCAGACCTCCTTGGGGTCCCAGCCCCAGTACCGGCCCCAGGCGTACTGCGCCCAGATCGGCCCGGCGATGAGCGCCGCGAACGTCCAGATCGGGAAAGCGAAGGCGTGGACCCGGTAGGCGACCTGGTCGATCTTGGCCGAGGCCGGGATGCGCCACAGGAAGCCGGTGCGCTTGTCCTCGGGGGTGTTGCGCTCGGCGCGCGACTTGACCAGGTACAGCACCGATGCGGCGGCGCCGACCAGGAAGGCCGCGCCGGAGATGATCGCGCCGAGGACGTGGATGACCAGCCAGTAGGAGTGCAACGCCGGCACGAGCGGGCCGGCCGGCACGTAGACCATCGCGGAGGCGCCGAGCACGACCGTGCCGAAGCCGGTGATGATCGGGCCGACCCAGCCGATGTCCCACACCCGCACGAGCACCAGGTAGGTCACCAGGGCCGCGAGGGTCGCGACGCAGCCGAACTCGTACATGTTGCCCCACGGGACCCGCTCGGCGGCGAGTCCGCGGGTCACGACGCCGATCAGCAGGACGATCGTGGACAGCGACGTCAGCGACAGGCCGATGCCGCCCGCCACGTCGCTGCGCTCGACCGGGTCGGCTCCGGTCGACGGGCCCTCGACCCCGCCGGCGTTGACCAGCTCACGGTCGGCGGGCAGGTTGCGGGCGAAGCCCCACTGGGCGACGTAGGCCACGAAGGCCAACGCCAGGATGCCGGTCGCGGAGGCGACGGCGTAGTTCGAGATCTGTGCGTAGTTCTCGAGCGTCATACGAGCTTCTTCTCCTCGGTGTGGCCGAGCTGGTCCTTGAACCGCTCGAGGAAGTCATCCAGGTCGGCGGGCAGGTCGTCCCGGGGCACACGGTCCAGCACGGCGACCTCCACAACCGTACGCGAGCCGTCCTGACGGGTGCGGATCCAGGTCCGCCTGGGCTTGATGGTCAACGACGCCATGAGGCCGATCAGGCCGGCGATGATGCCGAACAGCGGAACCTTGACCAGCGGCGACGAGCCGATCTGGAACCGCGCGAACTGGCGCAGCTCGGTGAACTCGATCGTGCCGCCGTCGGGCAGGTCGGCCGTCATGCCGGGCTGCAGGCTGACCCGGAAGTTCTGGTCGCCGACGGTGTACTGCTGCATCTTGGACTTGTCCAGGGTGAAGACCGACTGGCTCGTCCCGTCGTCCAGGCCGAGGTCGCCGTGCCACACGTTGAGCCCGACGAGCGGGTTCGCGGCGGCGGGGTGCGCGGACGTCGAGAGGTCCTTGCCGTTCTGCGTCACGGCCGTCGGGATGAAGAACCCCTGGAAGCCCAGCTGCTCGGGTTGTGCGTCCGGCACCTTGATGATGCCGTTGGAGGTGTACGTCGCGTCGGCGGGCAGGAACGGCACGGCGTCGTTGTAGACGACATCGCCGTTCGCATCGGTGATCTTGAAGACCGGCGCATAGCCCTGGCCCAGCAGGTAGACCGAGGTGTTGCCGATCGCCAGCGGGTGGTTGACCTCGATGTCGAAGGGCTTGGGATCGTCCCCCGGCTTGGCGGAGTACGTGCCGGTGGCCCGGAACTCGCGGGGCGCACCGGCCTGCGGGCTGCCGAACGGCTGGAACTTCGCGGTGACCTTGTCGAGCGTGAGCGAGAACGGCGGCAGGTCGTCGGTGTGGAACAACGTGCCGGAGCTGAACTCGTCGTACTGCGGCAGGGAGTTGGCGAACTGCCCTCCACCGTCGGTCACGATGACCGATCCGCGGTAGCCGAACAGCGTCCCGACCGCGACGCCGATCAGCACGACGACGATGCTGACGTGGAACAGCAGGTTGCCGGCCTCGCGCAGGAATCCCTTCTCGGCGCTGACCTCACGCACCCCGTCGCGGTCGACGACGTCGATGCGCGAGCGCCCGAGGGCGCGGCGTGCGGCCGCCACGACCTCGTCGGGCGAGGAGTCGGTCTCGAACGACGCGGACGCCGGGAGACGGGAGAAGTTGCGCGGCGCCTTGGGCGGACGGGCCCGCAGGGCGCGGTAGTAGACGAATGCCCGCGGCAGGATGCAGCCGACCAGCGACACCATCAGCAGCAGGTAGACCGCACTGAACCACGGCGAGCTGTAGACGCTGAAGAAGCCCAGGTCGTCCAGGATCGGCGCGGACTTGGGGTGCTCCAGGAAGTACGTCTCGACGGCCTGCGCGTCGACGCCGCGCTGGGGCACCAAGGACCCCGGCACGGCGGCGATCGCCAGCAGCAGCAGGAGCATCAGCGCCGTGCGCATGGATGTCAGCTGTCGCCAGAACCATCGGGTCAGCTCGCGGCCTCCCAGCTCGCTGACGGCGTTGCTGCTCATCGGTTCTCTTCCTGATCGTTCATGGGGTCTCGTTCGGGGGCTTCGTCGATCGGGCGGCCTGGGCTCACACCGGCGCCTCGAATCCCGTCACCCAGGTCTGCATCTCCCCGACCAGGTCGTCCCACAGGCCCGTCACGAGCATGACGCCGACGGCGATCAGCAGGACGCCGCCGGTGACCGACACCGCACGCTGGTGCCGGCGGAACCACGAGACGGCGGTCATGAACCGGCCGAATCCCAGTGCTGCGAGGACGAACGGGATGCCCAGGCCCAGGCAGTACACGAGCGCGAGCACCGCGCCCCGCGACGCCGTGGTGTCGTCGGTGGCCATCGACAATCCGAGCACCGCGGTCAGGGTCGGTCCGACGCACGGGATCCAGCCCACGCCGAAGAACACACCCAGCAGCGGGGCGATGGCCAGACCGACCGCGGGCACCGCGTGGACGCGCACCTCCCGCTGCAGGAGGGGGACGAAACCGATGAAGGCCAGTCCCACGACGATCACCAGGATCCCGGCGATCAGGCTCAGCGTGTCCTGGTAGCGCCGCAGCTCCAGCCCGATCGAGCCGAACAGCGCGCCGCCGAGCACGAAGACCGTCGAGAAGCCGAGCACGAACAGCACCGCACCGGCCAGCAGCCGACCGCGACGGGCCGACTCCAGGTCCTGGGCCGCGACGCCGGAGACATAGGACAGGTAGCCCGGCAGCAGCGGCAGGACGCACGGGGAGAAGAACGACACCAGACCCGCCAGTGCCGCCACCGGCACGGCCAGCAGCAGGTTGCCGGAGTAGACGGTGTCCTGGAACCAATCGGTCACGCGGTGCTCTTCTGGACGTCGTCGATCAGGTTGGCCAACGTGGACGCCGAGACCTTGTCGATGACCCGGGCGGCGACGCGCCCCTCGGCGTCGATGATCCAGGTCGTGGGGATGGCCGTGGTCGGCAGGCTGTCGTTGAACGCGAGCTCGAGCTTGCCGCCCTGGTCGGTGAAGCTGGGATAGCTGACGCCGAACTTGCGGTTGAACGCGATGGCCGACGCCGGGTCCTTGGTGCGCGTCAGCATGCCGACGAACTGGACGTCCTTGGACGCGTACTCGGACGCGACCTCCTCCAGCGCCGGCGCCTCCGCGCGGCAGGGTGCGCACCACGGGCCCCAGAGGTTGACCACGATCGTCTTGCCGGCGAAGTCGGCCGTCGAGAGCGGCTTGCCGTCCAGGCCCTCCCCCTCGAGCACCGGCGCCTTCTCGCGGTCGGCGGCATCGACCCGTGTGATCGAGCCGTCACCGGACACGAAGCCGCTGGTCGTCCCGCGGTTGCCGACGCCGCCGCACGCGGCGAGCAGGGCCAGGGCCCCGATCGCCGCGACGGAACGGGCGCGCAGAGAGATCATGATCAGGCGCCGCCGACGACCTTGCCGCGCAGAGCGGGCGGCAGCAGGTCACCCGCCGGCTCGCTGTACGTGAAGCCGACGAACTCGTCGCCGTCGAAGGTCAGGCTGGTCAGGCTGGCCAGGGTGCACTGCCGCTTGCGGGGGTCGTGCACGAAGCTCTTCTGCTCGTACGACCGGCGGGCGATCCACACCGGCAGCTGGTGCGAGACGATGACCGCCTCGTGGCCGCGGGCGGCCTCACGGGCGTCGTCGACGGCCGAGCGCATGCGTGCCGCGATGTCCTTGTACGGCTCGCCCCAGGACGGGCGGATGGGATTGCGCAGCATCCACCAGTTGCGCGGGTTGGTGAAGGCGCCGTTGCCGACACCGACGGTCTTGCCCTCGAACAGGTTGTCGGCCTCGATGACCCGGTCATCGGTGTGGATCGGCACCTCCAGCAGCTCCGACAGCGGCTGCGCGGTCTGCTGCGCGCGCTCGAGCGGCGATGCGACCATGTGCACGATCTCGTTCTTGGACAGGAAATCCGCGGCACGCTTGGCCATCTGGTGGCCGAGCTCGGAGAGCACGAACTCCGGGAGCCGTCCGTACAGGACGCCTTCGGGGTTGTGGACCTCGCCGTGGCGCATCAGGTGCACGATGGTTCGTTCGGACATGCTGCCCTCTCTTGTTCGGGTGGGCTAGTTCTGCGCGGTGGCCCGCGCGGCTGCACGGGCGGCGCCCGGCAGTGCCGCGCCAATTCTAGAGAGTGCCTCCTCGTCGTGTGCGGCCGAGACGAACCAGCACTCGAATGCGCTCGGCGGCAGGTACACGCCGGCGTCCAGCATCGCGTGGAAGAAGGGCTTGTAGCGCCACGCCTCCTGCGCCTGCGCGGCGGCGAAATGGGTGACCGGCTCGTCGGTGCCCCAGAAGACGCTGAACATGTTGCCGGCGTTCTGCAGGGTGTGCTTGACACCCTCGGCGGCAAGGGCCTCGGTCACCATCGTCCTGAGGCGGGCCGAGGCGGCGTCGAGGCGCGCGTACGCATCGGCGTCGGCGAGCCGCAGTGTCGTCAGGCCGGCGGTCGTGGCGATCGGATTGCCCGACAGCGTCCCGGCCTGGTAGACCGGGCCGGCCGGCGCGAGCTGCTCCATGACGTCCTTGCGGCCGCCGAAGGCCGCCGCGGGGAAGCCGCCGCCCATGACCTTGCCGAAGGTGACCAGGTCGGGCGCCCAGCCCTCCTGCTGGCCGTCCAGGCCCCAGTGGCCCGAGCGGGTCACCCGGAAACCGGTCATGACCTCGTCGCTGACGAACAAAGCGCCGTGACGCGCACAGACCTCGGACAGGAACCGGTTGAAACCGGGCTCCGGCGGGACGACGCCCATGTTGCCGGCCGCGGCCTCGGTGATCAGGCACGCGATCTGGTCGCCGTACTCGGCGAACGCCGCCTCGACGGCGGCACGGTCGTTGTACGGCAGGACGATGGTGTCGGCCGTGACGTGCGCCGGCACCCCGGGCGTCTCGGGCAGGCCGAGGGTCACGACGCCGGAGCCGGCCTCGGCCAGCAGCGCGTCGACGTGGCCGTGGTAGCAACCGGCGAACTTGACGATCTTGTCGCGGCCGGTGAACCCACGGGCCAGCCGGATCGCCGACATCGTCGCCTCGGTGCCCGATGACACCATGCGCACCATCTCGGCGGACGTGCGGTCCACGATCTCCTCGGCCAGGAGGACCTCCGGCTCGCTGGGCGTGCCGAAGGACGTCCCGCGGGCCACGGCTGCGCCCACGGCGGCCAGCACCTCGGGATGGGCGTGGCCCAGCAGCATCGGGCCCCAGGACCCCACCAGGTCGACGTACCGGTTGCCGTCGACGTCGGTCAGCCAGGCCCCCTCGCCCGATGCCATGAAGATCGGTGTCCCGCCGACGGCCCGGAAGGCACGGACCGGCGAGTTGACCCCACCGGGGGAGACGGCGCGAGCGCGATCGAACAGCTGCTGGGAGGCGGGGAGCGGAGTCACGCCCCCCATTGTCCCCGCCATGACAAGGCCGGCTGCCACGGGCGTCACCGGCCGTAACCTGAGCGCTGCCGGGTCGTTGAAAAGTGTGGCCTGCGCCACTGTGGGACTGGCACGACGGCGGATGCTGGCGTAACATCGGTTTACGCATACGGCGCGGGCAAATTTCGCCGGTTCGGGAGGGTGTGACATGGGAGTTCGACAGCTCACGCGCTGGCAGAAGGCCAGCGCACTGGTGCCGATGGCAGTACTGGTCGGCGCGTGGGGCGCCGCGATCGGCAACTCCGGTCTGGCGACCGCCTCGGACGGCCCCTCGGACGGCGCTGTCCCCGATGTCCCGTCCACGGCCTTCGAGCAGCCCGCCAGCGTCCAGCAGACCCCCGCCGGCGTCGATGCGAAGGCCGGCGCTGCGGGCACGGTCGCGACGCTGTCGACCAATGGCATCCCGACGGCGGCGCTCAACGCCTACCGTCGCTCCGAGACCCTCCTGGGCAAGGCCGACAAGGTCTGCAACCTGCAGTGGAACCTGGTGGCCGCGATCGGCCGCGTCGAGTCCAACCACGGCCGATCGGGCGGCAATGCGCTGGACGGCGACGGCATCGCCCAGCCGGGCATCTTCGGGGTGCCGCTGGACGGCAAGGACGGCCGCGCCAACATCGGTGACACCGACAGCGGCGAGCTGGACAACAACTCGGTCTACGACCTGGCCGTGGGACCCATGCAGTTCATCCCGGGGACCTGGAAGTCCGTCGGCGTCGACGCGGACAACGACGGCGACAAGAACCCGCAGAGCATCAACGACGCGGCCACCTCGGCCGGCATCTACCTGTGCGCCGGCGAGGGCGATCTGTCCGATCCGTCCGTCGCGGCCGCCGCGGTCAAGCGCTACAACAACTCCGATGCCTACGTGGACCTCGTGCTGAAGATCTCGGCCGCGTACGCGAACGGCGACTTCACGCAGTCGCCCAACGGCGTCTCAGCCGCGCCGGTCCTGACGCGGTCCGCGGACGACCAGACCCTGACACCGGCCCAGCGCAAGAAGGCCGCGAACGCCCAGAAGTCGACCGAGAAGAAGAAGTCCGTCGCGAAGCCGGGCGCCGGTGGCACCAAGGGCGGTGGCTCGGGTGGTGGCACCAAGATCACCCCGATCCCTGCGCCGGGGGCGGGCGGCTCCGGCAGCGGCGGTGGCGGAAACGGGTCCGGTGGCGGCAGTGGCGGCGGCGGTGGAGGCACCACCAAGCCCGCGCCCGGCACGCTCGGTGGCGGCGTCCAGGACCTCGTCGAGGACACCCCGCTGTCCCCCCTGGCCCCGGTCACCAAGCCGGTCACGGGCCTGCTGACCCTCGTCGAGGCCATCCCGCGGTGCACGGCCCTCGCCTCGGCCGGTCCGAGCGCCGCGTACCCCAGCACCAAGTACATGGAGCGCTACAACGCCTGCATCAAGGAGCTCACCGGGAAGAAGTGAGGTCGCGGACCGCTCGCCACGGGCGAGCGGTCCGCTCGGCTCAGCGGCGCAGGCGCTCGGCCAGCTCCATCGCCCAGTAGGTCAGGACGATGTCGGCGCCGGCGCGGCGGATCGAGATGATGATCTCGTCGATCGCCCGTTCGCGATCGATCCAGCCGTTGGCCGCTGCCGCCTCGACCATCGCCAGCTCACCGGAGATGTTGTAGGCAGCCACGGGCACATCGACGGCTGCGCGCACGTCGGCGATCAGGTCGAGGTACGACAGGGCCGGCTTGACCATGACCATGTCGGCGCCCTCGCCGATGTCGAGCAGGGTCTCGCGGATCGCCTCGCGGCCATTGGCCGGATCCTGCTGGTAGGTCTTGCGGTCGCCCTGCAGGGACGAGTCGACGGCCTCGCGGAACGGACCGTAGAACGCCGACGAGTACTTCGCGGCGTACGCCAGGATGACCGTCTCGTCGTGCCCGGCCGCGTCCAGCGCGGCCCGGATGACGCCGACCTGGCCGTCCATCATGCCGCTCGGACCCACGACGTGGGCACCGGACTCGGCCTGCACGACACCCATCTGGGCGTAGATCTCCAGCGTCGCGTCGTTGTCGACCCGGCCGCGGGAGTCCAGCACACCGCAGTGCCCGTGATCGGTGAACTCGTCGAGGCACAGATCGGCCATGACCAGCAGGTCGTCACCGACCTCGCTGCGCGCATCGGCCAGTGCCACGTTCAAGATGCCGTCGGGATCGAGCGCCCCCGAGCCCTGGGCGTCCTTGTGCTCGGGCAGGCCGAACAGCATGACGCCGCCGAGCCCGAGGGCTGCCGCCTCGGCGTAGACCGCACGCGCGGATTCCCGCGTGTGCTGGACGACGCCGGGCATGCTCGCGATGGGACGGGCCTCGGACCGGCCCTCCGCCACGAACATCGGCAGCACCAGCTGCGAGGGCTGGACGTGCGTCTCCGCGACCAACCGCCTCATCGCCGGCGACTGGCGCAGGCGACGAGGGCGGTCAGCGGGAAATGTCATGCCTTGCGACGCGTCGACGGACGCTTCTGCGACGGCTTGGTGACGGGCTCACCGGCCTCGACGAAGGCCAGACGGCGCGCGGCACCGAACTCGGCCAGCGCGTCGGCCAGCTCCTCGACGGACGGGGACTCGGCGACGACGTCGACCCGCAGGCCGTGCTCCTCGGCGGTCTTGGCCGTCGCGGGACCGATGCACGCGATGATCGTCGACGCGTGCGGCTTGCCGGCGATGCCGACCAGGTTGCGCACGGTGGACGACGAGGTGAACATGACCGCATCGAACTTGCCGGTCTTGATCGCCTCACGCGTCGGCGCCGGCGGCGGGGCGGCCCGGACGGTCCGGTAGGCGGTGACGTCGTCGACCTCCCAGCCCAGATCGATCAGGCCTGCGACGAGGGTCTCGGTCGCGATGTCGGCGCGCGGCAGGAACACCCGGTTGATCGGGTCGAGCAGGTCGTCGTACGGCGGCCAGTCGTCCAGGAGCCCACGTGCGGACTGCTCGCCCGACGGGATCAGGTCGGCACGGATGCCCCAGGTCGCGATGGCCTCGGCGGTCTTCTCACCGACCGCGGCGATCTTGAGGCCGGAGAACGCGCGAGCGTCCAGACCGTACTCGTCGAACTTCTCCCGCACCGCCTTGACGGCGTTGACGCTGGTGAAGGCGATCCACTCGTACCGGCCCTCGACCAGGCCTCGGACGGCCTTGTCCATCTGCTGCGGGTTGCGCGGCGGCTCGACCGAGATGGTCGGCACCTCCTCGGAGATCGCTCCGAAGCCACGCAGCCGCGAAGCCAGTCCGGCAGCCTGCTCCTTGGTGCGGGGCACCAGGATGCGCCAGCCGTACAGCGGCTTGGTCTCGAACCACGACAGCGTCTCGCGCATCGCGACGACCTCGCCGACGACCGTGATGGCCGGCGACGTCATGCCGGCGGCCTTGGCGTCCGCGGCGATCTCGGCCAGCGTCGAGACGACCGTGCTCTGCTCGGTCGTGGTGCCGACCCGCGTCATCGCAACGGGCGTCTCGGGCTTGCGACCGGCGTCGACGAGCCCGCGGGCGACCTCGTCGATACGGGCGACGGCCGAGAGGAGGACGAGCGTGTCCTGCGTGGCGTGATCGGACCAGTTGATGGTCGAGTCACCGACGCTGACGACCGAGAACTCACGGTGCGCCTTGTTCGTCAGCGGCACGCCGGCGTAGGCCGGGACCGCGGCGATCGAGGAGATGCCCGGGACGATCTCGAAGCCGATGCCGGCCTTGTTGCACGCCGCGGCCTCCTCGGGCCCGGTCGCGTAGGTGAACGGGTCACCAGCGATGAGGCGGACGACCTGCGCACCGGTCTTGGCGTGCTTGACGACCAGACGTCCTCGCGCGGCGTGGGTCAACGGCTCGCCGTCCTCGCCGACTCCCCCGTCGATGATCTCGGCCCCGTTGGTGACGAGGGCCGCCTGCTCGGGAAGCTCCGTGATGACGATGTCGGCCTGGGCCAGCAGCTCGGTCGCACGGACGGTCAGGAGACGCGCATCGCCCGGTCCGGCACCGACGAAGCTCACATGGCCACGGGGGGCCTTGCGAGCAGGTTTGCTCGGTGTGGACGGTGCTTCTGGCATCGCAGTGGTGATGGTCACTGTGTTCCTTTTCTCGGGCTGTCAGGGGGGTCAGGAGGCGGCGACGGCAATGAGGGAGTCGGCGCCTTCGGCGAGCATCTCGACAGCAAGACGTTCGCCGACCGCGGCGGCTTCGGAGGGCAAGCCGGTCGCGGACAATCGGATGGTGGGTGCGCCGGAGATGTCTCCGACGACGGCACGAAGCCACAGCTCCTCGCCGTGATCGCCGTCGGCGATCTCGGCCAGGGCTCCCACAGGTGCACTGCAGCCTGCCTCGAGGGTGGCGAGGAGGCTTCGTTCGGCGGTGACGGCAACGCGGGTGTCGCGGTCGTCGAGCCGCTCGAGCAGGCGAGCGGTCACGTCGTCGTCGACGCGGCACTCACACGCCAGTGCTCCCTGCCCGGGGGCGGGAAGCATCTGGAGAGGATCGATCACTTCGGTGGCCTCGTCGGCGCGGCCCAGCCGCAGCAGACCGGCGCGGGCCAGGAGCACGGCATCGCAGTCGCCCGAGGCGATCTTGCCGATGCGGGTGTCGACGTTGCCGCGGATCGGCACGACCTCGACACCCAGTCCCAGTGCGTTGAGCTGCGCCTCGCGACGCGGCGATCCGGTGCCGACGCGGGCGCCGCGCGGCAGCTCGCCCAGCGTCAGGCCGTCGCGGGCCACCAGGGCGTCGCGGGGGTCCTCACGCCGCGGGATCGCAGCAAGGGACAGTCGCGGGTCGGGCGTCGTGGGCAGGTCCTTGAGCGAGTGCACCGCGAAGTCGACGTCGCCGCGCACGAGAGCCTCGCGCAGGGCTGCGACGAAGACGCCCTGGCCGCCCATGGAGGCCAGGGGGGCCGAGCTGCGGTCGCCCTCGGTCGAGATCGTCACGAGCTCCACGTCGACCCCGCACTCGGTGCGCAGCCGGTCGGCGATGTGGCCCGACTGGGTCATGGCCAGCGCGCTGGCGCGGGTGCCCATACGCAGGGTGGGGCGGTCTGCGGTGCTCATGAGGTCTCCCCTGATCGGGTCACGGCGTCGACCCTCGACTGGTCGAGGGCGAACAGGTCGGCCAGCGCATCGGCGTAGGTCAGGTCCTCGGGCCCGTCGATGAGCTGCTGGACGCGCACGGTCGGTGCGTGGATGAGCTTCTCGGCCACGCGGTGCAGCGCCTTGCGGACGTCGGCCCGCTCGGCGTCGGTCAGGTTGGGCAGGCGCGACTCGATGCGGGCCTGCTCGGAGGCCACGATCTCGGTCGCCATGGTGCGCAGCGCCACGACGGTCGGGGTGATGTGCGAGGCGGCCTTCGCGGCCAGGAACGTGCGCACCTCGGACTCCACGATGGTCCGCACCTGGGCGACGTCGTCGGCGAGCTCGGCATTGGCCGCGAGCTGCGACAGCACCATGAGGTCGACCAGGTCGACGTTGTCGAGCTCACTCACCGCCGGGTCGATGTCGCGGGGCAGCGCCAGGTCGATCAGTGAGGTCGGTCGGCCGCCGCGAGCGGTCACGATGCGGTCACGATCGAACACGACGCCGCTGGCGCCGGTGCAGCTGATCAGGACGTCTGCTGCTGCCAGCTCGACGTCCATCGCCTGCCAGCGGACAGCACTGACACCGAAGGTGGCGACCAGGTTGTGGGCGCGCTCGTAGGTGCGGTTGGCGACCATGATGCGGTGCGGCTCGACGCCGCGGTCGATCAGCGTCCGGACGGCGAGGCTGGCCATCGTGCCGGCCCCGGCGACGAGGAACCGCGTGTCGGCCGCGTCGACCGCTGCGCCCGCGGCGTCCAGGCCGGCGGTGACGATCGATGGGGCGAGCCGGTCGATGCCGGTCTCGGCGTGGCCGCGCTTGCCGATGCGCAGCGCCTGCTGGAACAGGGCGTTGAGCGCGGATCCGACGGTCGACTCGGCCTGCGCGGAGTGCAGCGCATCGCGCACCTGCCCGAGGATCTGGCTCTCGCCCAGGATCATCGAGTCCATGCCGGCGGCGACGCCGAACAGGTGGGCGACCGCGGCCTCGTCGAAGTGCACGTAGACGTGACGGACGAACTCGTCGCGGTCGAGCCCGGACAGCTCGGCGAGCAGCCGGGAGACCTCCTCGACGGCGCCGTGGAAGCGCTCGGCCTCGACGTAGATCTCGACCCGGTTGCAGGTCGAGATGACCACCGACTCGGACACGTACGGCGCGTCGAGCACCAGGTGCGACAGCTTCACCGCCGCCTCGGAGTCGAGGGAGGCGTGCTCCAGGACGTCGATCGGCGCCGACTTGTGGGACATGCCCACCACCAGGACGCTCATGCGATTACTTCCTTGCTGGTTGTGCTGGTCGTGCCGGTCTTGCGCTGCTCGTGATACGCCAGGATCTGCAGCTCGATCGACAGGTCGACCTTGCGGACGTCGACCCCGTCCGGCACCTGCACGATGGCCGGTGCGAAGTTGAGGATGCTGGTGATGCCGGCCGCGACCAGGCGGTCGGCGACCTCCTGGGCAGCGGTGCCCGGAGTGGCGATGACACCGATGGCGATCTTGCGCTCGGCGACGATCGCCTCGAGCTCGTCGACGGAGCTCACGACGATGTCCGAGACCACGGTGCCCACGCGCTGCGGATCGGCGTCCACCAGGGCGGCGACGCGGATGCCGCGGGCGCTGAACCCCTGATAGGCCGAGAGAGCCGAACCGAGGTTGCCGACGCCGACGATGACGACGTCCCAGTCCTGGGTCTGGCCCATCTCGCGGGCGATCTGGTAGCGCAGGTACTCCACGTCGTAGCCGACGCCGCGCGTCCCGTAGGAGCCCAGATACGACAGGTCCTTGCGCAGCTTGGCCGGGTTGACTCCTGCCTGCTCGGCGAGCTCGTTGGAGGCGCACGACAGCACGCCCTGCTCGGCGAGGCTGTTGAGTGCGCGAAGATAGACCGGCAGACGGGCGACAGTGGCATCGGGGATGCCACGACCGCTTCCATCGGCGAGCCGAGGGCTACGAAGAATTGTCACTGTGCTCCTGCGCCGCGATGCTGGGGATTATCCCTTGCGGGACGGGCACCGGGTGCTTCGCCAGTTTAAGAGTTTGTGAACGCGTTAACAAAATCGACGAAAGCGCCCAAGCGTGCTAGCGATGCGCGGAACAGCTCGCGCGACACTCACCGCACGCGTCAGCGAGTCGGGACCAGCGCGCCGGAAGTGACCGACCTCACCACCGCCGGGCGGCGGGAAATTCAGCGGCGGCGGCCCAGCGCCTTGCGCAGCCGTCCGACGTCGACCCGCCAGAAGTCGTGCTGCTTGCCGTCCACGAACGTCACCGGGACCTGCTCGGTGAACCGGGCCCGCAGATCGGGGTCGTCGTCGATGTCGATCCGGGTCCAGCTGTCGCCGGTCTCGGCGCACACCTCGGCGACGGCGGCCTCGGCCGCGGCGCACAGGTGGCACCCCTCCCGCGTGTACACGACGACGCGTGCGGCGTCGGCGTGCGCGATCACGAGGCGCCCAGGCCCAGCGCCTGGCTGCGCGCGAGGGCCCGCAGGCGCCCCTTGGCGACCTTGCCGGTCGCCGAGTGCGGCAGGCCGGTGACGATGATCGTGCGCCGGGGCTGCTTGAACCGCGCCAGCCGGGTCCGGCAGTGGGCGTCGATCGCCTCCAGCAGCGTCTCCTCGTCGACGGCCACGCCCTTGGCGGGGACGACGAAGGCGATGACGGCCTCCCCCGTCTCCTCGTCGGGCACCCCGACGACCGCCACCTGGCCGACGCCGTCGACCTCGGCGATACTGTCCTCGACCTCGAACGGGTACACGTTGAAGCCCGAGACGATGACCAGCTCACGCAGCCGGTCGACCAGCGTCAGGTCGCCGTCGGCGTCGAGGTAGCCGACGTCGCCGGTGGCGTACCAGCCGTCGTCGCCGGGCCCGTCCGCGCCGTCGGGCCAGTAGCCGGAGAAGAGGTTGTCACCCCGCACCCAGATCTCGGCCGGGTCGCCGGGCGCGGCATCGACCCCGTTGCCCTCGACGATGCGCAGCTCGACGCCCGGCAGCGCGCGGCCGACCGAGCCGTGCAAGATGTGGTTCTCGGCGTCCCGCGGCCATCCGTGGGTCGTCGTGATGACCGGGGCTGTCTCCGTGAGGCCGTAGCCCTGCTCGATCCGGTGCCCGGACGACTCGAGGAACGCCTCGGCGAGGTCGTGCTCCAGGGCGGACGCGCCCGACAGGATCGTCCGGACGCGGGCGAGCTTGTCGCGCAGGTCGTCGCGGCCGGCCCAGGCGGCGACGACCGGTGGTGCCAGCGGCAGGTTGGTGATGCCCTCGGCGGCGATCAGGTCGAGCAGGCCACCCGGGTCGAAGCCGTCGACCAGCACGACGGTGGCACCCTGGCGCACCGCCTGGCCCAGGACGCAGTTGAGGCCATAGATGTGGAACATGGGCAGCAGCCCGAGGCAGATGTCGTCCGCCGTCATCGCCGGCGGCTCCAGCCGGGCGATCTGCTCGGTGTTGGCGATCAGCGCCCGGTGGGTCAGCATCGCGCCGCGGGGCTTGCCGCTGGTGCCGGACGTGTAAAGGATGACCGCCAGCGTCTCGGCATCGATGGGAGCGGCGGGGTCGGCCCCCGCGGCATCGGCCAGGAAGCTCTCGAACGAGGCCTCCTCACCCTGCGCCGGCGCCCCGTCGACGACGACGGCGACCTGGTGGTCGTCGGAGACGGCCTCGCGGACCTGGGCGATGCCCGCCTCGTCGCACAGGACGACCCGGCTGCGGGAGTCGGCGAGCATCCGGCCGATCTCTCGGGTCGTGGAGCGCGGGTTGATGGGGACGGCGACCATCCCGCCGCGCAGGATGCCGTAGTAGGCGATCGGCAGGTCGACGCGATTGGCCATCACGATCGCGACCCGCTGGCCCGCGACCAGGCCGCGACCGGACAGCGCACGGGCGACCCGGTCCGCCGACTCGTCGAGCTCACGCCAGGTGACGGCCCGTCTGTCGGGGCGGTGCTCGACGAGCGCGACACCCTCGGGATCGTTCTGGGCGGCTGCGCGGAGGTACTCACTGACATTGACTGTCACGCTCCGAGTCAACCACAGGTACTGAGACCTCGACCGGGCTAGGCTCGGTCGCATGACACGGGATGCAACACCCGATCGGCTGCGGAACCTGCAGTCTCGGTCCGTCCTGGCCGGTCAGGCGTCCCCCGCCTCGTCGCAGATCGAGCAGGAGCTGGCCGCGGCCATCGATCCGACCGCCGCGGCATTCTTCGACGTCGACAACACGATCATGCAGGGCGCCTCGATCTTCCACCTCGCCCGCGGCCTGCACCGGCGCAACTTCTTCACCACGTCCGACCTGCTCAAGGCGACCTGGCAGCAGATGTGGTTCCGCGTCGTGGGCAGCGAGGACCCCCAGCACATCGACAGCGCCCGCGCCGCCGCGCTCGCCTTCATCGCGGGGCACCCGGTCAGCGAGCTGGAGGAGATCGGCGAGGAGATCTTCGACGAGCACATGGCCGCCAAGATCTGGCCCGGTACGCGCGCCCTCGCGCAGTGGCACCTCGACCGCGGGCACCGGGTCTGGCTGGTCACCGCCGCCCCCGTCGAGATCGCCCAGGTCATCGCCCGGCGACTCGGCCTGACCGGTGCCCTGGGGACGGTCCCGGAGCACGTCGACGGCGTCTACACCGGCCGGCTGGTCGGCGAGATGCTGCACGGCGCGGGCAAGGCGGACGCGATCCGTGGGATCGCGGAGCGCGAGGGTCTCGTCCTGGACCAGTGCTACGCGTACTCCGACTCCAGCAACGACCTGCCGATGCTCTCCCTGGTGGGTCATCCGTGCGCGATCAACCCGGACTCCGCGTTGCGGTCCCACGCCCGGTCGGAAGGCTGGCGGGTGCGCGACTACCGCACCGGACGCAAGGTGGCGATGGCCGGCAGCAAGGGTGCCGTCGCGGCCGTCGCGGCAGGTGGCACCTGGCACCTGCTGCGCAGGAAGAAGTGAAACGCCCACTGTCCCCTGGGCCCGCTGCGGGATAGCATCGCGGTGATCAGGGGGAGGGCCCGTGAGATCACGCTGGGAGTCGCTGCGCGGTGCGCTGGTGCTCGCCGCGTCCATGCCCGACGACCGAGCGTTGCAGATCGCCCTCGCGCTGGCCGACTCCTCGGCGTACGCCGCCATGCCGAACGGACGGGCGCCGCAGGGCGATCACGATCCTGAGGCCACTCGGCTGCGTGCCCTCGTCGACCTGGCCAAGCAGGGCGATGCGGACGCCTTCGGGCAGCTGTACGATCACTACGTCACCGGGGTGTTCCGGTTCATCTACTACCGCGTGGGCTCGCGCCAGCTGGCCGAGGACCTGACCAGCGAGACGTTCCTGCGCGGCCTCCGCGCCATCCAGCGGTTCAACTGGCAGGGCAAGGACTTCGGCGCCTGGCTCACGACGATCGCCCGCAACCTGGTCGCCGACCACTTCAAGTCGAGCCGGTCGCGCCTCGAGATCGTCTCCGAGAACATCCCGGAGAGGGGCAATCACGCGCCCAGCACGGAGCAGGAGGTGCTGGCGCACATCTCCAACGAGCTGTTGTACCAAGCGGTCAGCGCCTTGCCGACCGAGCAGCGTGACTGCATCCTGATGCGTTTCATCCAAGGCCTGTCGATCGCGCAGACGGCGGCGGCCCTGGACCGCAGCGAGGGCGCGGTCAAGCAGCTCCAGCTCCGCGCGGTGCGCAGCCTCGCCAAGTCCATCCCGGTGGACTCACGATGACCCGTAGCCGGGCGTCGAGCCCCTCAGCCCGCCGTAACCTGGCCCCCCTGCGCGTCGTTGAGCCCGGCAGCACCCGCGCGCACCCAGCAGTCAGGATCCCCTCATGATCGGCCGTCGGCCGCACGACGACGCCCGGGCCTTCGACGAGGCCCTGGCCGGCGGCGCCCCACGTGACGAGCAGATCGCCGATCTGCTGCGCGTCGCCGAGGACCTGTGCCAGGACGCCGCGGCCCTGCAGCCGGCAACAGCCTTCCGCGAGTCGTTGCGCACCCAGCTCATGACCGAGGCGGTCACGGTCCTGACGCCCTTGCCGCCCACCGAGCGCCCGACGTCGCGAACCGCCCCACCGCGCCCCGCCCGCCGCCGGGTCGCCCGGCTGACGGTCGCCCTCGTCGCCACCGCCGGTGCGGTCGGGATCGTGGCGTCCAGCGCCTCGGCCGTGCCCGGCGAGATGCTGTACCCGGTCAAGCGCACGGTCGAGAACGTCGAGCTCCAGCTGCACCGCGATGACGCCTCCCGCGGCGCGTTCCAGCTCGAGCAGGCCTCCACGCGTCTGTCCGAGGCGCGCCGGTTGAGCACCGAGGGCCGGTCGCCCGATCTGATCGCCGAGACCCTCGAGGACTTCTCCTCCACCGCCACCGCCGGCTCCGTCCGACTGTTCTCGGACTACACCGACAACGGCAAGGAGAAGTCGATCCGCGCCGTGAACGACTTCGCGGCTGCTTCCAGCGTCGATCTGTCCGCGCTGTCCAGGCAGCTGCCCGAGCAGGCCGCGGACGCCGTCACCGCAGCTGCCGACGCGGTGACGGACCTGGCGGCGGAGGCGGCGGCGTTGTGCACCAGCTGCGATCCGGCACGCCTGTCCCCGATCGCGGCCCCGGCGAAGGTGCGGACGCAGCCGGCCACGCCCGCCGCGCCGAAGGCCACCCCCCGCAGTCCCCAGAAGCCGTCGTCCCCGGGCCCGATCGCCGTGCCGCCCGCGGGTGCGACCCCCGCACCGACTCGGCCCAGCGCCACCGCCGCCACCCCGACGACGCCGGCAGCACCGGCCGCCACGACCAAGCCCCCCTCGCTGAACGGCCTGACCGATCCGCTCCTGGGCGGCCTGCTCGGCAACGAGCAGCAGCCGGGACTGGTGCCCGGGCTGCTGGGCGGGCTGCTGGGAAATCCGCCCAAGTAGCCGGCTGAGTCACCCCGGGAGTCTCAGAAGAAGGCGTTGCCCCGGTCCACCAGCAGCTGGTAGAGCGTCTGCTGGATCGTCTCGCGCACCTGGTCGGTCACGTTGAACAGCAGCATCGGATCGTCCGCGGCCTCCGGCTCGTAGGCATCGGTGCGCACCGGCTCCCCGAACTCGATGATCCACTTGCTGGGCAGCGGCACCAGCCCCAGCGGACCCAGCAGGGGGAAGAACGGTGTGATCGGCAGGTAGGGCAGGCCGAGCAGCCGCGCGAGCGAGGGGACGTTGCCCACGAGCGGGTAGATCTCCTCGGCGCCGACGATCGAGACCGGCACGATCGGCACCTGCGCGCGCATCGCGGACGACACGAATCCGCCACGACCGAAGCGCTGCAGCTTGTAGCGCTCGGCGAACGGCTTGCCGACGCCCTTGAAGCCCTCGGGCCACACGCCGGCGAGCTCGCCGGTGGTCAGCAGTCGCTCGGCATCCTCCTGGCAGGCCAGGGTCGCGCCGACCTTGCGCGCCACCTGACCGATGATCGGCAACGAGAAGACCAGGTCTGCCCCCAGCGGACGCAGATTGCGCCCGGCGTACTTCTTGACCGCGTACCCGGTGATCAGTCCATCGAGTGGGATCGTCCCCGAGTGGTTGCCCACCAGCAGCGCCCCACCGTCGGCGGGGATGTTCTCGACGCCGCGCACCTCCAGGCGGAACCACTTCTCGGCCAGCGGCTCGATGGCGAGCGTGAGCACCTCGGCGATCTGCGGGTCAAAGCCGAAGTCGTCGACCTCGTAGTCGCCGCTGAGCCGCTTGCGGATGGTGGCCAGCAGGGTCGCGATGCGCGACTCCCAGTCCGAGCCGATGACGCGTTGGGCCGCCTCGGCCACGGCGACCAGGATCTCGTCGATCGGGAGGCCGGCCGACAGCGGCGCGGCGCCGGCGGTGCGGGTCCGGCCCGCGGCCTCCTCGGCGGCTGCGGCTGCGGCTGCCGCCGCGTCCTCGTCGGTCACTGCCCGCAGGCGGGGCTTGTCGGCCCGGGGCGGGGGTGATGAAGCGCCGGAGGGGTGCGATGTCGCGCCCTTCGGCGTCGACGGTCCAGGAGCGGACGCGGACTTCTTGGGTCGAGCGGCTGGCTTCTTGCGGGTGCCGCCCCCGGCGAGGGAGCGCGCGGCGGCCGACGGCGAGGTCTCGTGATTGCCGCGGCCGGGCTTTCCGCCCGAGCCGATGGTCTTCCGGTCGTCGTTCATGCTCGTCCCCCCAAGGCCGACAGGATGCCCGGGCGAAGCGACCGACGGAAGTCGTCGAAGGTCTGCTCGGACGTCCGGGTCAGCTCGTACCCGAAGATGTCACGCAATGCGGACGTGTCGACCGCGCGACCGTAGGTCAGCAGGCGGTGCAGGTCGGGCGGGATGTCGGACCCCATGGCCCGGATGAATCGGCGGGCGGCGCCCGCGAAGCCGATCGGCGGAAGCGGCAGCATGGGGCGTCCGAGGCGACGCGCTGCCTGGCTGAGCAGCACGATCCCGTCGCCGGCCGCGTTGAACGTGCCGGGGCGGTCGTTGGCGACCGCCTGCACGAGAATCTCCAGGGCGTCGTCCAGCGCGAGGAACTGCAGGCGCGGATCGAATCCGACCACCGACGGCAGCACCGGATTGCTGAAGTAGTTGCGCAGCGGGGTGTCGATGTCCGGGTGAAGCACCTGGGCGCTGCGGATCGTCGTGATGATGACGTCCTGGCGGCGTCGCGCGAAGCCGCGCACGTACGACTCGACCTCGACGATGTCCTTCGGGAACCCGGACCGCACGCCACTGCGCGCCAGCCCGGACTCCGTGAACAACGCCGGGTCGCGCGACGACGATCCGTAGACCGCCGTCGACGATCCCAGCACGAGCTTGCCGACCTGGGCCGACCGCTGGCAGGCGGCCAGCAGCTGCATCGTCCCGATGACGTTGAGCTCCTTGCCACTGCCCCGTCCCCGCTGAGGCGGGTTGAGGTCGAGGTGGACCACGGTGTCGACGTCCTCGACGGCGATGACCTTGCCCACGACCGGGGTGCGGATGTCGGCTCGCACGAACTTGACGCCGCCCAGGTCGGCATCGGGCAGGATCGTGTCGATCCCGACGACCTTGCCGATCCCGGCGTCCTCACCGAGCTCGGCGAGCCGCCGGGCCGCGACGGACGCAAATGAGCCGGCCACGCCAGTGACAAGGACGACGCGGCTCATGGGGACTTACTTACCCAGACGACGGCGCTGCACTCGAGTGCGCTTCAGCATCTTGCGGTGCTTCTTCTTCGACATCCGCTTACGGCGCTTCTTGATGACTGAACCCACGGGTCACAACTCAATTCTTGTTGGCCGCGCGCACGCGGCTGGTGTTCTAGAGACGGGTTGCCGCGACGACGGGACAGGACGTGGAACGTCCTCAGCCTCCGTTGTGACGGCTCCCTCAGGGTACACGGCACCTGCCGCCTTGCCCGAGGGCGACCGCGCTCAACGGGCCGGGACCTGAGGCCGCTGGGTCAGCCGGCTTGGAAGTAGGACTTGCCCAGGAACTCCTGCACAGCGTGCTCCGGCACGCGGAACGACCTGCCGACGCGCACCGCCTCGAGCTCACCCGAGTGCACCAGGCGGTAGACCGTCATCTTCGAGACGCGCATCTGAGTGGCCACTTCGGCGACGGTCAAGAACGTCGGTCCGGATGCCATGTCACCACCTGCTTCCTGAGTGGCACGCGCGCTCTCTGGCTTCCCCACCAGAGAAACAGCGCGCGTGCCTTCATCGAGCCTAGTGCCTCCGGAGGCGTCAGCGACAGTAGTTGTCCAAAATGGGCGTCCGGGAGGGCACCGGATTCGCCCGGCAGCGCAGGAGGGACCGGGCGTCAGGGCAGGTGGTCGAGGCCGTTGAGCGGGAACGAGGCCTCCCGGGTCGCGTGAATCGACCGGTCGAGCCAGCTCGCCGGGTCGAAACCCTGCTCCCAGGCGCGGTAGCCGACCGCGCGGCCATCAGTCATCCGGTGCGGTCCGGGCATGCCGCGCAGCTCCTGGATCCGCGCGCGCCAGCGCTCCGGGGTGGGCGCCTGCGGGTCCAGCGGCTGGCCGGCGACGATCGCCATCAAGTGGGCCCACGCCCGCGGGACGACATCCATGACGGCATATCCGCCACCACCGGTGGCGACCCACTTGCCGTCGCAGACCTCGTCGGCCAGCGCCTTGAGGGCCAGGTAGGACGCCCGCTGGCCGTCGACGCTGAGCATCAGATTGGTCAGAGGATCGTCCATGTGGGAGTCGCACCCCTGCTGCGTCACCAAGATGTCGGGCGCGAACTCGCGCACCAGCGGCGGGACGACGGCGTGGAACGCCCGCAACCAGCCGGCATCGGACGTGCCGGGCGGCAGCGGGACGTTGACGGCCATGCCCTCGGCGCCCTCACCGCCGGTGTCGATCGAGAACCCGGTCCCCGGGAACAGCGTCTGCGGGCCTTCGTGGATCGAGATCGTCAGGACGCGCGGGTCGTTCCAGAACATCTTCTGGACGCCGTCGCCGTGGTGCGCGTCGACGTCGATGTAGACGACCCGTTCGGCACCGTTGTCCAGCAGCCAGCGGATCGCGAGCGCGACGTCGTTGTAGATGCAGAAACCGCTCGCCCGGTCCGGCATCGCGTGATGGAGACCGCCGCTGATGTTGACCGCGCGGGGCGCCTGACCGGTCCAGACCCGGCGGGCGGCCTCGACACTCGCGCCGGCGATGAGGGCGCTGGCCTCGTGCATGTTGGCGAACACCGGATTGTCCTCGGTGCCCAGGTTGACCGTCGGGTCGGCGTGCGTCGGGTGCTGGCTCAGCTTCTGCACCCGCTCGATGTACAGCGGGGTGTGGATCAGGGCCAGCTCGTCCTCGGTGGCCGGCTTGGCCCCGACGACGTCGAGCCCTTCCACGATGCCCAGCTCGTCGGCCAGCTCCATCGTCAGCTCGATGCGGACCGGGGCCATGGGGTGCGATTGCCCGAAGTTGTACTGGGTCAGGTGCTCGTCGTAGACGATGCAGGCGCGGTCGACTGTGGCCTCGGTCATACCCGTCACCTTATTGGGGGGCCGAAAGCTCCGCCGACCGGGCGGCCGCAGCGGCCACCCCGGCCACCAGTCCGGCCTTGACGCCGCGCTCGTCGAAGGTCGTGATCGCGGCATGGGTCGTGCCGTTGGGCGACGTGACCCGGCGACGCAGCTCCTCGGCGGTCTCCTCGGATCCCGCGAGCAGCTTCGCGGAGCCCACCAGCGTCTGCTGGGCCAGGATCCGCGCGGTCTCCGGGTCGAGACCCTCGGCGACGCCGCCGGCGATCATGGCCTCGGCGAGGTAGAAGACGTACGCCGGCCCCGATCCGGAGACCGCCGTCACGGCGTCCTGCAGGGCCTCCTCGACGACCACGACCTTGCCGCCGGACTCCAGGAGCGTGACGACGGCGGCCAGCTGCTCCTCGGTGACGGCCGGGGCCGGCGAGATGCCGAACATTCCCTCCCCCACCAGCGCGGGGGTGTTGGGCATGGCCCGGACGATCGCGACACCGTCGGGGAGCGCGGACGCGATCGCCTCGATGCGGATGCCCGCGGCCAGCGAGACGACCGTGGTGCCGGGCGCCACCGAGCCGGCGATCTCCTGCAGCAACGCCGGCACGTCCTGGGGCTTGACGACGAGCAGGACGACATCGGCGCCGGCCGCGGCCTCGGCGTTGCCGGTGACCTCGACCCCGTAGGCCTCCCGCAGCTCGGCGGCACGATCGTCGCGGCGCTCGCTGATGACGAGGTGGTCGACCGGGTGCCCGGAGGACAGGATCGCCGAGAGGAGGGTCTCGCCCATCACACCGGCACCGAGGATCGCGATCCGTTGAGTCATGCCCCTCACCCTAGTGTCGGGCGCCCTAGTGTTGGGCCGTGCGCCTGCGACCCGACCCGTTCATCGTGGCCCTGGTGTCCGCCGCGCTGATCGCGTCGTTCCTGCCCGCGACGGGCAACCTGCTGGAGCTGTTGAAGCACGCCGCGGTCGTCGCGATCGGCCTGCTGTTCTTCCTGTACGGCGCACGCCTGTCGACCGCGGAGACCATCGCCGGGCTGACCAGATGGCGCCTGCACCTGGTCATCTTGTCGACGACCTTCGTGGTGTTCCCGGTGCTGGGGCTGGCGACGCAGCTGCTGGAGGGCAACCTGCTGCGACCCTCGCTCGCCGCCGGGGTGCTGCTGCTGTGCCTGGTCCCGTCGACGGTCCAGTCGTGCGTCGTCTACACCGGGATCGCCCGCGGCAACGTCGCCGGTGCGGTGGTCAGCGCGTCGATGTCCAATCTGATCGGTGTCTTCCTGACCCCCGCCCTCGTGGCGCTGCTGATGTCGGCGGACGCCCGTGTGGACGCCGGCTCGATCGTGCGGATCGTCCTGCAGCTGCTCGCCCCGTTCGTGCTCGGACAGCTGCTGCGGCCACTCGTGGGAGGCTTCGTGACCCGTCAGGACGCGCGGCTCAAGCTCTTCGACCGCGGCAGCATCGTGCTGGTGGTGTTCGTCGCCTTCAGCGAGGGCGCCGATGCCCACATCTGGGCGTCCCAGACGGTGTGGTCGGTGCTGTCGGTCGCCGTGGTGTGCGCGGCGCTGCTGGCGGCCACGATGACGTGGTGCGTCGTGGTCGGCCGGCTCACGCGCCTGCCCCGCGGCGACCGGGTCGCGCTGCTGTTCTGCGGATCGAACAAGTCGCTGGCCAGCGGCCTGCCGATCGCCTCGGTGCTGTTCGCCGGCGACGCCGTCGCGCTCATCGTGCTGCCGTTGATGCTCTACCACCAGATGCAGATCATCACCGGCGCCCTCCTCGCCCGCCGCCTCGCCCCACCGGCCGAGCCCCAGGGGGAGACGGCCGGACTCAGGCGCTGATGTGCCGGCGCGTGAACTCCAGCGCCTCGACCAGGTCCGCCTCGCGCTCGGCCTGGTCCTTGGCCTTGCGGGTGTTGATCTCGACCACGATCTCCCCACCGAAGTCCGATTCGGCGACGGCCTCCAGGAACTCGGCGCACGGCTGGCTGCCGCGTCCGGGCACCAGGTGCTCGTCCTTGGCCGATCCCGTCCCGTCCGCGATGTGCACGTGCGCCAGCCGGTCGCCCAGCTCGCGCGCCATCGCCAGCGGATCGGAGCCGGCCGTCGAGCTGTGGGACAGGTCGAGCGTCACGTGGGAGTAGTCCTGCTCGACCGGGTCCCAGCCCGGCGCATAGGCGTGGAACTCGCGCTTGCCGGTGCGCCACGGGTACATGTTCTCCACCGCGAAGGTGACCCCGTGCTGGGCCTCCAGATCGGCGATGCCGTCGACGAAGGTGCGCGCGTACTCGCGCTGCCAGCGGAACGGCGGGTGCACGACGACGAGGGACGCGCCGACCTCCTGGGCCATCTCGGCGCTGCGATCCAGCTTGCCCCAGGGATCGGAACCCCACACGCGCTGCGTGACCAGCAGGCACGGCGCGTGGACCGACACCACAGGCATGTCGTGGAATGCGCTGAGCGCCTTGATGGCGGTGATGTCTGCGCTGACGTCGTCGATGCCGACCATGACCTCGACCCCGTCGTAGCCCAGTCGTGCCGCAGCCTCGAAACCGCTGGCGGTCGACCCCGGGTACACCGAGGACGTCGACAGCGAGACGCGGATGGGTTCGGGCACGCCCCCTAGCGTATGACGGCACCCCTCACAGGGCGTCCAGATGCTCCAGCAGCACGCCCTCGCGCAGCGCCCACGGGCAGATCTCCAGCTCCGACAGGTCGAACAGGTCCATCGTCGCCTCGGCGACGAGTGCACCGGCATGCATCTGGTGGGCCCGGTCCGGTGAGACCCCGGGCAACCGCTTGACCGCGTCGGGGCTCATCGTCCGCAGCTCGCTGACCAGACGCGACAGCTCACGCCGGGGCAGCACCCTGCGGACGTACTGCCCCTCCGAGGACGGCGCCGCACCGCAGATGCGAGCCAGGGACCGGAAGGTCTTGCTGGTCGCGACGGCCCGGTCGAAGGCGCCACCACGCAGGATCGCACCGGCCTCGTCGGCGATCGTCGAGCGGATGTGGAGCCGCAGCTCGGAATGGGTCCTGCCGCCCTGGAGCCACTCGCGCGTCAAGCGTCCGGCGCCCAGTGCCATCGACTGCGCGACATCGGGACTCTCGTCGGCTCCCGCGGCGATCTCCAGCGAGCCGCCGCCGATGTCGAAGACGCCCAGGCGTCCGGCGGACCAGCCGAACCAGCGCCGCACCGCGAGGAAGGTCAGTCGCGCCTCGTCAGGACCGGCCAGCACCTGCAGGTCCAGGCCGCTGGCCTCCCGCACCGCCGCGACGACCTCGTCGACGTTGACCGCATCACGCACGGCCGATGTGGCGAAGGCCAGGATCGTGGTGCAGCCCTTGTCCTCGGCCTGGGACCGCGCCGCCACGGCGTACTTGACCAGGCTGCTGACGCCCTCGGGGCTCACGGCCTGCTGGTCGTCGAGGTGCTCGGCCAGGCGCAGCGGTTCCTTGTAGGAATGGGCCGGGACGGGCGGCGCCCCGCGGAACGCGTCGACCACGAGGAGATGCCCGGTGTTGGATCCGATGTCCAGGACGCCCATACGCATGGCGCCATTCTCGCACCTGCAGCCGACCGGTCACACGCGGCAAGGCCGCGTAAACTTCCGGGGATGCCTGAAGTCGAGCTCGGATTCCCGCGGACGTACGTCGAGTTCACCAACCCCGCCGACCCCGACGAGGTGTTCCGGTGCGACCTGACCTGGCTGACGTCGCGCTGGACGTGCATCTTCGGTCAGGGCTGTCCGGGCATCTACGCGACGAGCCCCGAGGCGGGCTGCTGCACCCTGGGGGCGCACTTCTCCGACGATGACGACGCGGAGCGGACCCGGCTGGTCATGGAGCAGCTGACCCCGGCCCAGTGGGAGAACCACGACGAGGGGCACCGCGGCGGCTGGACCGAGACGGACGACGAGGGCGATCTCAAGACCCGCGCGTACCGGGGCGCCTGCATCTTCCACAACTCACGCGACTTCGCCGGCGGGTACGGGTGCGCGCTGCACGGCTACGCGCTCGACCACGGGCTCAAGCCGCACACCACCAAGCCCGACGTGTGCTGGCAGCTGCCGCTGCGCCGGCAGTTCCGCGATGTCGATCGCGGGGACGGCACGACGTACACCGAGACGCAGATCGGTGAGTACACCCGGCCGGGTTGGGGCCCCGGCGGCACGGACCTGGACTGGTACTGCTCGTCCAACACCGAGGCGCACATCGCACCCGAACCGGTCTACGTCACCAACCGCGACGAGCTGACCGCCTTGATGGGTGAAGCCGGATATGCCGAACTGGCCCGGTATTGCAGGCAGCACGAGCAGGGCGGCGCAAATACACCACACCCGGCCGATCCCTTGAGATGACCCCCTCCGTGTCGCGCGTCACGGGCTGGGTCAGAATGCCGTATGCACCTCGATCACGTCTCGTTCGCAGTGGGCCCCAACGGTCTCGCCGGCACCACCGCTGACCTGGGTCAGCTGCTCGGCGCCTCATTCCTCGACGGCGGTGTCCACCCCCGGTTCGGCACCCGCAACATGATCCTTCCGCTCAAGAACCGGCAGTACCTCGAGGTCGTCGAGGTGCTGGACCACCCGGCGTCGGACAAGGCGGTCTTCGGCAAGGTCGTGCGCGAGCGGTCCGAGGCCGGCGGCGGCTGGATGGCCTGGTGCGTGTCGGTGGACGACATGACCGAGGTCGAGCACCGCATCGGTCGCCACGCCGTGCCGGGCAACCGCCGTCGTCCCGATGGCTTCAACCTGCAGTGGCGCCAGATCGGGACCAGCAGCATGCGGGCCGATCCGCAGCTGCCCTACGTCACGAGCTGGGACATCGATCCGTCCGAGCACCCGTCCCAGATGGCCCCGTCCGACATCGAGCTGGTGGCGCTGGACATCGCCGGCTCGCCGCAGCGGCTCTCGGACTGGCTCGGCGAGACGGTCGTCGACGCCCTCGAGGAGATCCAGGTCAACTGGACCGCCCCGCACGGGCTGCCGGGCATCATGGCCGCGACGTTCCGGACCCCCAACGGGGACGTCCGGATCTAGCGCGGGACCTCGTCGACCCGTTCCTGCTGCGCCAGCTCGAGCTGGGGTGCGACCTCGGCGAGGTATCCGCGGCGCCACAGGGCGTACACCCAGCAGGCGGCGAGCACCGAGCCGAGGGCGCCCAGTGCCATGTCGCTCAGCGTGTCGGCGTAGGCGCCCATCCGCTCGGGCGACCACCGCAGGAATGTGAAGTACTCCGCGATCTCCCACACCAGCGCAGCACTGACCCCGAACGCCAGGCCCCGTTCCAGCACCGCGCCCAGGGACGACGTACGGTGCATCGTCAGCATGATGACGGCCGCCGACAGCAGCCCCGTGTTGACGAAGTGCAAGATGTTGTCGAACGGCTCGATGGTGTCGTACAGGTTCAAGAAGTTGCCGAACATGTCGCTGAAGCACACGATCGTGATCAGGAAGTCCGCAGTCCACGGGAACGAGGCGCGCGGACGCCACCAGGTGAACCAGATGAACGGGATGGCGAACGCCACGAGCGGGTAGCTGATGGCCCGCGGCGCCAGCCCCTTGCCGTCCAGATGGCTCATTCCGGGGACCAGCACGGCCAGCCCGACCAGCAGCAGCAGACCGGTCTTGGCCGCGATGTCGGCAGTCCTCAGGACGGGCGGCGGTGGGTACCGGGTCTCCACGGCGACGGACGTCATGGGCCAAGTTTAGGTGTCCGGTGATGGAACCGGGCCACCGGACGTCTTTCGGGAGCGGCGCCGCGGCCCCGGACTGTCGGTGCGCTGACCTAGGCTGACGCCATGGCCAGCACCAAGACCGCCCGTCCGGCATATGTCTGCGCCGAGTGCGGCTGGACCACCAGCAAGTGGGTCGGACGCTGCGGGGAGTGCCAGGCATGGGGCACCGTCGACGTCGCCGCACCCGCTCGCACCGGACGCACGCAGGCCGCACCGGTCTCCTCCCCCGCGGTGCCGATCAGCCAGGTCACGCTCGAGTCCGCCCGGTCGGTGGGCTCGGGCATCGGCGAGCTGGACCGGGTCCTGGGTGGCGGGGTCGTCCCCGGCGGCGTGCTGCTGCTGGCCGGCGAGCCGGGCGTGGGCAAGTCGACCCTGCTGCTGGAGGTCGCGGCCCGGTGGGCCCGGGCCGGCCGCCGCACCCTGTACGTGTCCGGCGAGGAGTCCGCGGCCCAGGTGCGCCTGCGGGCCGAGCGCACAGGCGCCATCGAGGACAACTTGTACCTCGCCGCCGAGACCGACCTGGGCGGCGTGCTGACCCACGTCGAGACGGTCGCGCCGAGCCTGCTGATCGTCGACTCGGTGCAGACCATCGGCTCGGCCGACGTCGACGGCGTCCCCGGCGGGGTGACCCAGGTCCGCGAGGTCGCCTCGGCCGTCATCCAGCGCGCCAAGCGCGACAACATCGCCACGTTGCTGGTCGGCCACGTCACCAAGGACGGCTCGGTCGCCGGTCCGCGGGTGCTGGAGCACCTCGTCGACGTCGTGCTGCAGTTCGAGGGCGACCGCAGCTCGCGGCTGCGCCTGCTGCGCGCGATCAAGAACCGGTTCGGGCCGGTCGACGAGATCGGTTGCTTCGACCTGGTCGACGACGGCATCGTCGAGGTGCCCGATCCCACGGGCCTGTTCGTCTCACGGCACGAGCAGCCGGTGTCGGGCACCTGCGTCACCGTCACGATGGAGGGACGCCGGCCGCTGCTGGCCGAGGTGCAGGCCCTGAGCGTCGCGACGTCGACGCCATCGCCGCGCCGGACGTCCAGCGGCCTGGACTCCGCGCGCGTGGCGATGATCCTGGCCGTCCTGACCAAGCACTGCCAGGTCAACCTCGGCCAGCTCGACGTCTACACGGCGTCGGTGGGCGGCGCCCGCCTGGTCGAGCCGTCGGTCGACCTGGCCGTCGCGATCGCCACGCTGTCGGCCGTCACGGGGCGGGTCGCACCGACCGATCTGGTCGCGATCGGCGAGGTGGGGCTGGCCGGCGAGGTCCGCAAGGTCAGCAATCTGGCCGCCCGGCTGCGCGAGGCGGAGCGCATCGGATTCAGGCGGGCCGTCGTCCCGGCGGGCTCCGAAGGGCTGGCCTCCTTCAGCGGGGACATGTCGATCCGGGCGGTGCACACCATCGGCGAGGCCATGCAGTGTCTGGATGCGTCACCACGCCTCCTGCGCCCCGTAGACTGACCCCGACCTGAGTGATGGGAAGTGTCATGGCAAGTGCTGCCGAGCGCCAAGCGGCGAGCCTGGACGCTGCCACACGCCTGCGCTCGACCCTGTCCTCGGTCGCTCCCGGCACCGCCCTGCGTGAGGGCCTGGAGCGCATCCTGCGCGGACGTACCGGTGCCCTGATCGTCGTCGGCCACGACAAGAGCGTCGAGGCGATCTCGACCGGCGGATTCGCCCTCGACGTCCCCTTCACCGCCACGGGCCTGCGCGAGCTGGCCAAGATGGATGGCGCGATCATCCTGGACAAGGACGCCAGCCGCATCGTGATGGCCGGCGTCCACCTGATGCCCGATCCGTCGATCCCCACCGAGGAGACCGGCACCCGCCACCGGACCGCCGACCGGGTCGCCCGGCAGACCGGCGTCCCGGTCATCTCGGTGTCGGCCTCGATGCACATCATCGCGCTGTACCTGGAGGACCTGCGGCACGTGCTGGAGGACACCGGCGCGGTGCTCGGGCGCGCCAACCAGGCGCTCCAGACCCTCGAGCGCTACCGCAACCGGCTCGACGAGGTGTCCGACGCCCTGTCGGCGCTGGAGATCGAGGACCTCGTGACGGTCCGCGACGTCTCGGCCGTCGCCCAGCGCCTCGAGATGGTCAGCCGCATCGCCGGCGAGATCGACACCTACGTCCTGGAGCTCGGCACCGACGGCCGCCTATTGGCCCTGCAGCACGAGGAGCTCATCGCCGGCGTCGATGCCGAGCGCGAGCTCATCATCCGCGACTACATGCCCACCGGACGCCGCGCGCGTCCGTTGGAGGCCGTGCTGGCCGAGCTCGCGGCGATCGAGTCGTCCAACCTGGTCGATCTCGGCGCGGTCGCCCGCGCCCTGCGGATCGGCACCGCCGAGACCCTGGACGGACCGCTGGCACCCCGCGGCTACCGCCTGCTCGCCAAGATCCCCCGCCTTCCGGCATCGGTCGTGGAAGGGCTGGTCGAGCACTTCGGCTCGCTGCAGAAGCTGCTCGCGGCCAGCATCGAGGACCTGCAGAACGTCGACGGGGTCGGCGACCTGCGCGCCCGCGGCGTCCGCGAGGGCCTGTCCCGGCTCGCCGAGTCCAGCATCCTCGAGCGGTACGTCTGAGCCTGCTCAGCCCGCCGGTTTCGCGGTGTTCTTCGGCGGAGCGGGTGCCGGCGTCGTCGGCGCGGGCGGTGCCGGGGTCGCCGCAGCCGGGGGCGCGGCCGGATCGGGGGCGGCGGGCGGCTCAGCGGTCTTGGCAGGAGCCGGTCGCGGGTCGAGCGTGAACGTCGTCTTGCCCGGCTCGCCGCCGAGCGTCCCGATCTGCAGCGTGTACTTGCCCGGGGTGGCCCACCCCTCGTTGGTGGTGCAGTGCAGCCCGGACCCGCGCCCGGTCCACTGCACCGTGGCCATCGTCGCCCACTGCGGTGAGATCGGCACCGCAGTCGTCAGCAGCGACGACTTGCAGACCGTCGAGTCCCACACGGCCGTGCCGTTGGCACTGATGACCGCGATGGCCTCGGCGTCGTCGGGCCGCAGCGTGCACGGCGCCGTGTCCGTGGAGCTGACCACCAGACCGATGTCGACCGGGCCGCGGGTCAGCTGACCGGGGCGGACCGTCGGGGTGATGCGGACCTTCTGCGGATCGCAGGGCTTGACCGCCTTCTTCACCGCCACGTCGACGATCCCGTTGGTCACGGTCTTCGGGACCGGCGGCGTGGTCGGGACAGGTGCCGCCGTGGTGGTCGCGGTCGTCGTCGGATCCGTCTTCGCCGAGGCGTCCGACTGGCCGTCGTCGCCGGTCACCTGCTGCACGACCCACACCAGGCCGATGACGACCGCCAGGAGGAGCAGGCGTCGACGCCAGTAGATCGCTGCCGGTAACCGTCGCTGACTCACGGTCACACGATATGCGGCCGGACCCGCGTGCGAAGATCGACGCGCCATGACGTCATCGATGCCACCCCCGATCGTCGATCCGACCCGCCTCCACGACGCCGTGATCGACTGGTTCGGCCGCGCCGCCCGCGACCTGCCGTGGCGCCGGGACGCGACACCATGGGCCGTCATGGTCTCGGAGTTCATGCTGCAGCAGACCCCCGTCGCGCGGGTCCTGCCGGTCTACGAGGCCTGGCTCGAACGCTGGCCGACGCCGGCCGATCTCGCGGCCGAGCCGGCCGGCGAGGCGGTCCGGGCGTGGGGACGACTGGGCTATCCCCGCCGCGCGCTGCGCCTGCACGCCGCCGCGACGGCCATCGTCGAGGGGCACGGCGGGCAGGTGCCCACCTCGCCGGAGGATCTGCGGGCCCTGCCCGGCGTCGGCGAGTACACCGCCGCGGCCATCATCTCCTTCGCGCACGGCGGCCGTGCCGTGGTGATGGACACCAACATCCGGCGGGTCCTCGCCCGTGTCGTGACCGGGGTGGAGTTCCCCGCCGCTGCCGTGACGGCGGCCGAGCGCGAGCTGGCGACATCCCTGCTGCCCGCCGAGCGCGCGCACGTCTGGGCCGCCGCGACGATGGAGCTCGGGGCGCTGGTGTGCACCGCACGGTCGCCGCAGTGCCAGGTCTGCCCGGTGGCCCAGATGTGCCGCTGGCGCGCCGCCGGCCATCCGGCGCACGACGGGCCGCCCCGCCGCGGCCAGTCGTGGGAGGGCACCGACCGGCAGTGCCGCGGCCGGCTCATGGCGGTGCTGCGCGATGCGACCGGGCCGGTCGCCAAGGCGGCCCTGGACGTCGTGTGGCCGGACGCCGCACAGCGCGAGCGCGCCCTGGACGCCCTGGTGGCCGACGGCCTGGTCGAGCCGCTGGAGGACGAGACCTACGCACTGCCCGGGACATGACGAGGCCCCCGCAGCATGCGCTGCGGGGGCCCGGTCGGTCGTTCCGGTGGATCACTCCGTGCCGGGAGCGACCGCCTCGACGGCCGGGGGAACCTCGGGCATCTCGAGCTCGAGCTCGGCCTTGTCGCGGCCCTCGAACGTGAACGCCGCGTCGACGCCCTCGCCCTCGACGCCGACCAGGACGATCTGGCCCGGCCGCAGCTCGCCGTAGAGCAGCTTCTCGGCCATGACGTCCTCGATCTCGCGCTGCACCGTGCGGCGCAACGGACGAGCACCCAGGACCGGGTCGAAGCCACGCTTCGAGAGCAGGTCCTTGGCCTCCATCGTGAGCTCGATGTTCATGTCCTTCTCGGCCAGACGCTTCTCCAGCGAGGAGATCATCATGTCGACCATCTGCAGGATCTCCTCCTGCGTCAACGGCGGGAAGACGATGATCTCGTCGACACGGTTGAGGAACTCAGGCCGGAAGTGCTGCTTGAGCTCGATCGACACGCGCTCCTTCATCTTGTTGTAGGAGCCCGCGGTGTCGCCGGCCTGGCTGAAGCCCAGGTTGACGCCCTTGGAGATCTCCCGCGCACCGAGGTTGGTGGTCATGATGACGACGGCGTTCTTGAAGTTGACGACGCGCCCCTGACCATCGGTCAGGTGACCTTCCTCCAGCACCTGCAGCAGCGAGTTGAAGATGTCCGGGTGGGCCTTCTCGATCTCGTCGAACAGCACAACGGAGAACGGCTTGCGGCGCACCTTCTCGGTGAGCTGGCCACCCTCTTCGTAGCCGACGTAGCCCGGAGGCGAGCCGAAGAGGCGCGAGACGGTGTGCTTCTCGCTGTACTCCGACATGTCGAGCTGGATCAGGGAGTCCTCGTCGCCGAACAGGAAGTTCGCCAGCGCCTTGGACAGCCAGGTCTTGCCGACACCCGACGGCCCGGCGAAGATGAACGATCCACCGGGACGCTTCGGGTCCTTCAGGCCGGCGCGCGTACGACGGATCGCCCGCGACAGGGCCTTGATGGCCTCGTCCTGGCCGATGACCCGCTCGTGCAGCTCCGCCTCCATGTTGAGCAGGCGGCTGGACTCGGCCTCGCTGAGCTGGCCGACGGGGATGCCGGTGGCCTTGGCGAGCACCTCGGCGATGAGCTGCTCGTCGACGACCGCGACACTGTCCAGGTCGCCGGACTTCCAGGCCTTCTCACGCTCGCTCTTGGCGTTGATGAGCTTCTTCTCCTCGTCGCGCAGGGAGGCAGCGGCCTCGAAGTCCTGCGCGTCGATGGCGCCTTCCTTGCGGCGGCGGACGTCGGCGATCTGGTCGTCGAACTCCTTGAGCTCCGGCGGCGTCGCCATGCGACGGATGCGCAGGCGGGCCCCGGCCTCGTCGATCAGGTCGATCGCCTTGTCCGGCAGGAACCGGTCCGAGACGTAGCGGTCGCCCATCGTCGCCGCGGCCACAAGGGCCTCGTCGGTGATGGAGACGCGGTGGTGCGCCTCGTAGCGATCGCGCAGACCCTTGAGGATCTCGACGGTGTCGGCGACCGACGGCTCGTCGACCACGATCGGCTGGAAGCGACGGTTGAGGGCCGCATCCTTCTCGAAGTGCTTGCGGTACTCGTCCAGCGTCGTGGCGCCGACGGTCTGCAGCTCACCACGCGCCAGCATCGGCTTGAGGATGCTGGCCGCGTCGATCGCGCCCTCGGCGGCACCCGCACCCACCAGGGTGTGGATCTCGTCGATGAACAAGATGATGTCGCCACGCGTGCGGATCTCCTTGAGCACCTTCTTGAGGCGCTCCTCGAAGTCGCCGCGGTAGCGCGAGCCGGCCACGAGCGCGCCGAGGTCGAGCGTGTAGATCTGCTTGTCCTTGAGCGTCTCGGGGACGTCGCCACGGACGATGTCCTGGGCGAGGCTCTCCACGACGGCGGTCTTGCCGACGCCGGGCTCGCCGACCAGCACCGGGTTGTTCTTGGTGCGCCTGGACAGCGTCTGCATGACCCGCTCGGCCTCGTCGGCCCGGCCGATGACCGGGTCGAGCTTGCCCTCGCGGGCGGCCTGGGTCAGGTTGCGGCCGAACTGGTCGAGGACGGCGGACGTGCTGGGAGCGGACTCGCTCGGCGCGCCGGCGGCCTCGGCCTCCTTGCCCTGGAAGCCGCTGACCAGCTGGATGACCTGCTGGCGGACGCGGTTCAGGTCGGCTCCGAGCTTGACCAGCACCTGGGCTGCGACACCCTCGCCCTCACGGATGAGGCCGAGCAGGATGTGCTCGGTGCCGATGTAGCTGTGGCCGAGCTGCAGGGCCTCGCGGAGGCTGAGCTCCAGGACCTTCTTGGCACGCGGCGTGAACGGGATGTGGCCGCTCGGGGCCTGCTGGCCCTGGCCGATGATGTCCTCGACCTGGCCGCGGACGGCCTCCAGCGAGATGTCGAGGCTTTCGAGCGCCTTGGCGGCAACGCCCTCGCCCTCGTGGATCAGGCCGAGGAGGATGTGCTCCGTGCCGATGTAGTTGTGGCTGAGCATGCGCGCCTCTTCTTGGGCGAGCACGACCACGCGACGAGCACGGTCAGTGAATCTTTCGAACATTCGTCCCCCTCGGGCTGGACTATCAGTTCAGTTTAGTCGGGTGTGGAAATCCGCGAGTCAGACGCCCACGTGTTTAACTCAACCGCCCCCCGGCCCCAGGCGTTCCCTCGTTCGCCGTGGGCGTAAAGGCGCCGCGCTGTTTGCCAGGGGAACCCCCGGGGCAGTCGGGCTACTCAGCGCGTGTGGTCGGGAACAAGATGGCGTCGCGGATGCCGATGCCCTGCAGCAGCATCACCAGCCGGTCGACGCCGAAGCCCAGGCCACCGGCGGGCGGCATGCCGAACTCCAGCGCCCGCAGGAAGTCCTCGTCGACGTCATTGGCCTCGGGATTGCCCGCGGCGGCCTGACGCGCCTGCTCCTCGAGCCGCTCGCGCTGGATGACCGGGTCATTGAGCTCGGAGTACGCCGGGGCCAGCTCGACGCCGTTGATGATCAGGTCCCACGCCTCGACCAGGCCGGGCTTGGTGCGGTGCTTCTTGGCCAGCGGGCGGACGGACTCGGGGTAGTCGCGCACGAACGTCGGCTGGATCAGGGTGTGCTCCACGAGCTTCTCGTACAGCTCCAGCACGATCTCGCCGGCGTCCCAGCCGTCCTTCAGGGCGACGTCGTGGGTGGCGGCCAGGGCCACCAGCTCCTCGACCGTCGTGTCCGTGTCGACGGTCCGCCCCACGGCCTCGCTGACCAGACCGTGCACCGTGGCGTGGCGCCACGGCTGCTCCAGGTCGATCTCGCTGCCGTCGCGTCCCGTGACGACGGTCTTGCCGACCGCCCGGGCCGCGTCGAGCACGAGCTCGCGGGTCAGCTCGGCCATCGTGTCGTAGGAGCCGTACGCCTCATATGCCTCGAGCATCAGGAACTCGACGTTGTGGGTGTTGTCGACGCCCTCGTTGCGGAACGTCTTGGCCATCTCGTAGACCTTGTCGATGCCGCCGACCAGGGCCCGCTTGAGGTGCAGCTCCAGCGCGATGCGCAGCAGCGCCGGCTCGTCGAAGGCGTTGACGTGGGTGCGGAACGGACGGGCCGCGGCGCCGCCGTTGGTGTGCTGCAGCACCGGGGTCTCGACCTCGATGTAGCCCAGGCGGTCCAGCGTCGCGCGCAGGGACTGCATGACCTTGGCCTTGACCCGGACGTTGTCGCGCGCCTCAGGCCGCACGATCAGGTCGACGTAGCGCATGCGGCTGCGCGCCTCGTCCGACAGCGGCGCGTGCTCGTTGGGCAGCGGCCGGACCGTCTTGGCAGCGAGCTGCCAGCTGCTGGCCATGATCGACAGCTCGCCGCGCTTGCTGGTGATGACCTCGCCGGTCACGGCGAGATGGTCGCCGATGTCGACGGTCGACTTGAACTCCGCGAGCTTCTGCTCGCCGACGCCGTCGAGGGAGATCATGGCCTGCAGCGGCGTGCCGTCGCCGGAGCGCAGGGCCGCGAACACCAGCTTGCCGGTGCCGCGCAGGAAGATGACCCGACCGGCGACGGTGACGACGTCACCGGTCTGCGTGTCGGGGCCGAGCGCCTCGGCGTCGTAGGCGTCAACGATCTCGCGCAGGGTGTGCGTGCGACCCACGACGACGGGATAGGGATCCTCGCCGCGGTCGATGACCTGCTGGCGCTTGTCCAGCCGCACCCGCATCTGTTCGGGCAGGTCCTCGTCGGGGGTCTTGGTCGCGTCGCTCACGAGGGTTCACTCTAGTGCTGCCACCACGGCCGCGGGCTGGCGCGTCAGCCGTGGTTCTTGTCGTGGATGAGCCGCAGCCCGGTCAGCGTGAGGTACGGGTCGCGAGTCGTGATGGTCTCGCAGTGGTCGACGACCGAGCCGGGGAAGGAACCGGTGGCGATGACCGTCACGTGGTCCGGATCGGCGCCCAGCGAGTCGATGATGCGGTTGACCATGCCGTCGACCAGGCCGGCGAAGCCGAACACCAGGCCGGACTGGAGCGCCTCGACGGTGTTCTTGCCGACGACGTCGCGGGGCACGGCCAGCTCGACGCTGCGCAGCTGCGCCCCTCTGCTGGCGAGCGCCTCGAGCGACAGCTCCACGCCGGGCGCGATCGCCCCGCCCACGTACCGGTTGTCGGCGTCGATGACGTCGAAGATCGTCGCGGTGCCGTTGAGGTCGACCACGATCGCCGGGCCGCCGTACAGCTCGGCCGCCGCAAGCGCGTTGACGATGCGGTCGGCGCCCACCTCACGGGGATTGTCGGTGTGGATGGGGATGCCGGTCTTGACCCCGGGCCCGACCACGGCCACCGGGAGCCCGGCGTAGTAGCGCTCCTGCATCGAGCGCAGCTCGACCAGGATCGACGGCACCGTGCAGCACATGCTGACCGCATCGATCGAGTCGATCCCGGAGCGTGCCGCGAGCCCGGTGATCAGCACCTGCCACTCGTCGGCGGTGCGCCGCTCGTCCGATGACACCTGCCAGTGCTCGATCAGCCCGTCCTCGTCGGTCGGAGCGGCCGACATGTCGAAGGCACCGATGGATGTGTGGCTGTTGCTCACGTCCAGGCACAGCAGGATCATCGCGACCGCCTCAACGAGCCGCGACGAGTGGGTTCTCCACGATGTCGCCGCGCACCAGTCCCTGTCCGTCCGGCACCGCGGCCGGATCGGTGCCCAACGTCATGACCTTGTTGTCGGCATCGACGAACACGACGCTGGGCTCGAACGTACGGGCCTCGGCATCGTCGAGCTGCGCGTACGCGATCAGGATGACCAGGTCGCCGGGGTGGACGAGGTGCGCCGCGGCGCCGTTGATGCCGATGACGCCCGAGCCGCGCTCGCCGGCGATCGTGTAGGTCTCCAGGCGGGCGCCGTTGTCGACGTCGACGATGTGCACCAGCTCGCCGGGCAGCAGGTTCGCGGCGTCCAGGAGATCCTCGTCGACCGTGACGGAGCCGACGTAGTGCAGATCGGCCTGCGTGACCGTCGCGCGGTGGATCTTGGACTTCATCATGGTGCGGATCATGGTCAGCTCTTTCCGAGGGTAAGGCCGATGTTGTCGAGGAGTCGGGGCTTGCCGACCCGGGCTGCGACCAGCAGCCGGGCCTCGGCGCCCGCGACCGCGGGGCCCAGCTCGGGATCGGTGAGAACGAGGTAGTCCAGGTCGACGTCGGCGGGATCGATCACGGCGTGCGCGGCTGCCAGCACGGCATCGGGGCCGTCGGCTGCTGCGGCGACGCCTGCACGCAGGCCGGCCGACAGCACGGCGGCGGTGCTGCGCTGCTCGTCGGTCAGGTATCGGTTGCGCGAGCTCATCGCCAGCCCGTCGGCCTCCCGCACGGTCGGGCAGCCGACGATCTCGACGCCCAGCGCCAGCTCGCGGGACATCTGGGAGATCAGCGTCAGCTGCTGGTAGTCCTTCTCGCCGAACACCGCGACGTCAGGACGCACCAGGCCGAACAGCTTGGAGACCACGGTCAGCACGCCGCGGAAGTGCGTCGGCCGGGTCGCTCCCTCGAGGATCGTGCCGAGCGGTCCGGGATCGACGGTGATGGTGTCGACCAGGCCGGACGGGTACATCGTCTCGACGGCCGGGGCGAAGACGACGTCGACCCCCGCCTCGGCGCACCGCTGGAGATCGGCCTCGAACGTGCGCGGATAGTCCTCGAAGTCCTCACCCGGCGCGAACTGCGTCGGGTTGACGAAGATCGAGGCCACGAGGGTCTCGGCGAGCGGCCGGGCGTGCTTGAGCAGCTGGACGTGGCCGTCGTGCAGGGCCCCCATCGTGGGGACCAGGGCGACCGTGGACGTCCCTCGGGCGGCCTGCAGCTCGGCGCGAGTGCGGGCGACGATCGGGCCGGTCATGGTCAGAATCCCGCCGCGATGTGTGCCATCGCGTCCCAGTCGGCCTCGTCGAGCACCTGGCGGATCGTGCCGGCGGTGGCCGGCGCGATCCGGCGATCGGCCTCGGCGCGACTTGCCGTGGCGCGGGCCAGCTCGAGGTACGCGGCGGTGGTGGCGTCGTCGACGTTCGCGGCGGCCAGCGCGTCGACGTGGGCCCGGATCGTCGTGACGTCGCCGCGCACGACCGGACCGGTCAGGGCGGCATCGCCGTAGGCCAGGACGTTGTCGAGCGCTGCGGTCAGCAGCGGCCGCAGGACGCCCGCCGGATCCTGCGCGCCGGCGTCCCTCAGCAGGTCCATCGACTGGGCCACCAGCGTCACCAGGTGGTTGGCGCCGTGTGCGAGGGCCGCGTGGTACAGCGCGCGATCGGACTCCGCGACCCACATGGGGACGCCGCGCAGCGCTGCGACGAGCTCCTCGGCGAGCGCGCGATCGGCCGGCGCCGCGGTGAGACCGAACACGGGTCCGCGGTCGAAGTCGACCGCGGTGCCGGTGAACGTCATGGCCGGGTGGAAGGCGATGGGCCGGGCGCCGAGCCGGGTCAGCGCGGCCAGGGCGTCGAGCCCGTGGCGTCCGCTGGTGTGCAGCACGTACTGGCCCGGGCGGACCGCACCGGAGGAGGCGAGCTCCTCGGCGACGGCGATCAGGTCGTCGTCGGGGACGGCCAGGATCAGGACGTCCGCCGCGGCGGCGACCTGCGCCGGCTCGAGCACGGAGACACCCGGCAGCAGGGTGCTGATGCGCAGGCGGGTCGCGGCGGAGCGTCCGCTGACACCGACGACGGGGTAGCCGGCGGAGCGCAGGCGGGCGGCCAGCACGGAGCCGACCTTGCCTGCTCCGACGACGCCCATGGAAAGACGCGACATGTGATGCCTTTCGTTCCAGTCCCTGACGGGTACCAGACAAATTGACACCGGAAGTCTAGCCCCGAAGACCCGATTGCCCATAGGGACGGCCTGTGCCATGACTCACACGGACGTCGCGCTCAGCGCGGGATCCTCGCGGTCACGGTGCCGGACCGCTTCCCGTCCTCGAGCGTCACGGTCACGGAGGTGGGCTTCCGGCGCCCGACCCCGCGCAGCGTCAGCGTCCACCCGGAGTGGGCGTACCGGCGCTGCGCGCCCTGGCGGGACGTCACGACGTGCGGCTCGGCGCCCGGCGCGACGTCGACGTGGTCGCCGTCGGTCTTGACGGCGAGTGCGGGAGCCGACATCTCGATGCAGGGGAACCACGCGGCGAGGTCGAGCACCAGGTCCGCGCCGTCGCGGCGGGCGTTGCGCACGACCGCGCGGGCCGCGGTCTGCTCGGCGGTCAGCACGTAGTCCTCGGCCGGCACGTCGTCCACCTGCCAGCCCGGCAGGTAGACCGTGGTCCCGGCCGGCTCCTCGCCGCTGGGATGCATCTCGGGCTGCATGCCCTCGGCCGCGACGTAGCGCCAGATCGCCTTCCGGTCGCCGGAGGCCAGCAGCGAGTAGAGGACGCGGTACTGGGCGGGCACCTCGGCGGCGTACCGTCCCGGCGGCGCCGCCTCGACGATGCGGGGCACCCGCTCGACCAGTGCGTCCAGGTAGTCGTCGTCGGCGCGCTCGAGCTTGAGCAGCGAGTTCGGGATGTTGTGCCGCAGGTACTGCAGGATGCGCTCGTCGCGGGCGACCGGCAACGGCTCCAGGATCTGCAGGACGGCATCGATCGCGTCCTGGCGCGCATGCACGGCCGCCGCGGTCACGTGCCCCTGGGAGATCGAGGTGGCCTGGCGGCGCCACGTGTAGCCGGGGTCGCCGGTGATGTCGATCGACCGGGCCTTCAAGAAGGCCTCGGCGGCAACACGTTGGTCACCGGCCAGGAGCACCGTGGGGTACTCCAGGCCGTTCTCGTCCCAGAAGCTGCGCCGGAAGATCTTGCCGCCGGGGATCGCGCTGAGCAGGACGTCCGGGCGCTCGGCCAGCGTGACGGCCTCGGCCGGCTTGGCGTGCAGGGCGCGGATCCACGCTGCCGGCGGACGCACGACATCGCCCTCCAGCCGCTGGTACGGCATCACCGAGACATCCGATCCGCTGCGGCGCAGGGTGTCCATCGCGGTCTGGATGCCGGTGCGGGTCACCAGGTCGTCGGCGTCGACGAAGGTCAGCCACTCCCCCGTGGCCGCGGCGGTACCGGTGCGGCGCGCGACCCCGACCCCGCCGTTGGGCTGGCTCAGCACGGTCACCTGCGGGTGCGACTGCGCGAACCGGCGGGCGATCTGCAGGCTGTCGTCGGTCGAGCCGTCGTCCACCACGATGATCTCGACCTGGCGGTATCGCTGGTCGAGGACGGACTGCAGCGCGGCCTCGAGGAAGTCCGCACCGTTGTAGACCGGGACGACGACGCTCAGCAGGGGGCTGTCGCGATTGCGCCACCGGCGCCGGGCCGCTGCCAGGGCACCCTTCACGTGTTGTCCTGTTGGCCTCACGCGCCGAGCATAACGACGCCCCCCATTTCGCCTGACGTCCCACTAGGTTGAACCTCGTGGCAGCTGAAACGGCGGTCTCACGATCCTCATGGGCCATCTAGCCATGAGGGCGATGCCGGCGGGCGCCTACGTCTCGGTGATCGGCGGCATCCGTCCGGGCGCGGGCGGCCAGACCCGGGTGCTGCTGCTGCGGCACCGGCTCTTCGCCGAGCACCGCGGCATCGACGTGCCGATCCTGACGTTCAACCCACGCTCGGACTACGACCGGGTGCGCCGGTCGCTGCACGACGACGGCCTGCTGCTGGCGCACAGCCGGGTGCTGAACATGCACGAGGACCTGCGCGGCCGCGACATCTCGGCGCTGCCCGCCGTCGCGCCGCAACCCCGACCGCCGGCGACCGCCCACCCGGACAGGACCGACCGCGACGCGCTGCCGTGGCGCAGCACCGTGACGCCCCTGGACGGCGGCAGGCCGTGGTTCGAGTACGCCCGCGCCGACGGCACGATCTACTCCCGCACTCCCGTGGACGCCGGTGAGGGCATCGTCGAGGTGCTGCGCCCGGACGGGCTGGCCGTCGACAGCTGGCCGACGCTGGGCGGCATGTGGCGCTGGTGGACCCGCCTGGCCACCCCGCCGACCGGCCACGTGTTCATCCTCAGCGACAGCCGGTTCGTCTCGCGAGAGCTGGCCGGGATCGACGACGACCGCTTCTTCGTCCTGCACCAGATGCACAACCCGCACACGATCGGGCGCCGGCACTGGACGTCCGCGATCAGCCCGACGTACGCCGATGCGATGGAGCACCTCGGTCGCCTCGACGTGCTCAGCAGCCTGACGGCACGCCAGCGCGACGATGTGGCCCGCCGTTACGGCGCCACCGACAACCTGGTCGTGATCCCCAACCCGGTCGAGCTGCCACCGGTTCCCGAGCCCCGGCCGGCCCGGCGCCCCGGACGCATCGTGGTGATCGCCCGGCTGCACAGCCAGAAGCGGCTCGACCTGGCGGTGGATGCCTTCGCACAGCTGGTCCGGACCCATCCGTGGGCCCGGCTCGACCTGTACGGCAGCGGTCCCGAGCGCGAGGCGCTGGAGCGTCAGGTCGCCGACCTCGGGGTGGGCGGATCGGTGACGCTGCACGGCCACGACCCCCGGGCGGCCGACGAGCTGTGGTCGGCCGACGTGGCATGGCTGACCAGCGCCTTCGAGGGCTACTCCCTGTTCCTGCTCGAGGCACGGGCGCGCGAGTGCCCCGTCGTGTCGTTCGACGTCCCCTACGGGCCGCGCGAGCAGATCACCGACGGGGTGGACGGGCTGCTCGTGCGGGCCGGTGACACGTCTGCACTCGCGGCGGCGACCGGTGCCCTGCTCGACGACCGGGCCCGCCTGGAGGAGATGCGTGCCCCCGCGCGTGCCGGCGCCGCAGCGCACGGTCCCGAACGCTTCCTGGACGACTGGGCCGAGGCCGTGGCCGGCGCCGTCACCCGCAAGCGGTGCCGCACCCGGATCGACGCCGTCACCCTGCGAGACGTCCGCCTGCGGCTGCCGGGCCGCGACGGCCGGATGAGGCTCTCGGCACGACTGAGCGTCGACGGGGTCGTGCCGCCGGACGACACGACCCTGGTCTGGCAGGCGTACACCGACGTCAGCCCGGATCCGGTCGATCTGCCCGCGACGGTGACCCACGAGGCGGGCACCTGGACGATCGTCGGCGACGCCCCGGTGGCGGGCCTGCCGGTGTCCGGCCGGCGCGCGACCGTGCGACTGCTCCTGGTGAGCCGCAACAGCGCGTGGCGGCACGAGCTGTTCGTCGGCGACCTGGCGGCAACCGGGCTCCTGCGCCGAGCCGCGCGCCGCGTCGCCGGACTGCTGGGCCGCGACCGCCGCCATGGAACACTGGAGCCATGACACGGCTGCTGATCCGTTCGGGCAAGGATCCGTTCACCCCGGTGGTCGCGGAGTCGACGCTGACCCAGGACGTCTTCAACAGCAACAGCGGCAACTACCTGTTCCAGCACTCGATGTGGCGTGCGCTGTCGGTCGACGGCGCCGAGCTGGTCTCCAACTCGACGCTGTCCGAGCGCGTGCCGCCCGAGCCGGGCGACGCCGAGCGCATCAACGACGAGTTCGACCACTTCGTCATCCCGATGGCCAATGCGTTCCGCGCCGACTTCGCGCCGCGCCTGGACCGGTTATCCGAGCTCATCGAGGGCGTCACGATCCCCGTCACCGTCACCGGCATCGGCGCACAGGCGCCCCACGGCCAGGGCATCGAGGCGATGGCCCCGGTCAACGACACCGTCAAGCGGTTCGTCGGCCTGGTGCTCGACCGCTCCGCGTCGATCGGCGTGCGCGGGGAGTTCACCCGCTCGTACCTGCTCAGCCTCGGCTTCCCCGATGAGGCGATCGACGTCATCGGCTGCCCGTCGCTGTTCCTGCACGGGGGTGGCTTCCGGGTCGACAAGCCGGCCGACGCGCTGACCGTCGACAGCCCGCTGGCGCTGAACCTGACGCCGGAGGTGCCGGGCATCGGCGCCTTCGCGACCGCGCAGGCGCAGCGGCACCCGAACCTGACGTACATCGGCCAGGACGGGCACGACCTGCGGATGCTGCTGTGGGGCGTCCCGTTCCCGCACGTCCACGACCCGCTCGTCCCGGTGCACCTGCAGCACCCGCTGTACCAGCAGGACCGCATCCGGCTGTTCCTGGACACCTGGCCCTGGTACGACTTCATGGCGACGCAGCACTTCGCCTACGGAACCCGCTTCCACGGCAATGTCGCCGGCCTGCTGGGCGGCATCCCGGCGCACCTGCTGGCGCACGACTCGCGCACGCTCGAGCTGGCCGAGTACCACCGGATGCCGTACACGGTCATGCCCCAGCTGTCGGCCGACCTGCGGGTCGAGGAGCTGTACGACAAGACCGACATGGACGGCTTCAACGCCGAGCTGCCGCGCGGCTTCGACCGGTTCACCGCCTTCCTGGACCGCAACGGGCTGCAGCACATCTGGACGCCGGGCAATGGTCGCGGCGACTTCGATCAGCGGCTCGACGCGGCCACGTTCCCCCCGCCGGTGCACCCGCTGGTGGCGGCCGACGGCCACGAGATCGCCTCGCGCCTGCAGTGGCTGCGCGACGGGATGGTCCTGGACATCACCCGGCACCCGCAGGCCTACCACCAGCCGTACGAGCACCCCGTGTGGAGCGGCGCCGGCAGCCGGCACGCTCGCCTGCACGCCACGGTCCGGGAGCAGGCCACGCAGATCTCCGAGCTGACCGCGCGCCTGGAGATGCTGGAGCGGGGCTCGCCGTACATCCGGCTGCGCCGGGCCGGTCGTCGGCTGCGCGACACGTTCCGCCGCTCCTGACCCCAGGTGCTGCCCGGCCGGCCGCGGGGACGAGTTGGCCTAGTCTCAAGAGATGACGACCGACCGCGAGCCGACCCCGCTGGACGACCTCTCCGAGCAGTGGCTGGACACCCTGCTCGAGCTCTCGCCGGAGCTGCACATCCACCTCGGCCGCCCCGGCCGGGAGTCCGAGTACACCGATCACTCCCCCGACGGGGTCGCGGCGCGGGTCGATGCGACCCGCGCGGTGCTGGACCGGGTGCGGGGCCTCCGTCCCGAGGACGCCACCGACCAGGTCACGCAGGCCGAGCTGATCCGCACCCTGGAGCTGGAGGTGGAGCAGGTCGAGGCCGGTTTCTGGCAGCGCGACCTCAACGTCATCGCCTCCCCGGCCCAGGACCTGCGCGACATCTTCGACCTGATGCCCACCGGGACCGAGGACGACTGGGCGCACATCGCCCACCGCATGCACCAGCTGCCGCCGGCCATGGCGGGCTACCTGGACTCGCTGCGCATCGGGATCGCCGCGGGCAACGTCCCGGCCGTCCGCCAGGTGCGCGAGGTCGCCGCCCAGGCCCGCAAGCAGATCGGCCCGGACAGCTTCTTCACGGCACTCGCGGCACGCGCGGACGTCCCGGCATCCCTGCAGTCCGATCTGCAGGACGGCGCCCGTGTGGCGTCCGAGGCGTACGGGCGGCTCGCGGAGTTCCTCGAGCGCGACCTGGCCCCGCACGCCCCGGAGGCGGACGCCGTCGGGCGCGAGCACTACGCACTGGCCTCGCGTGGCTTCGTCGGCGCCGAGATCGACCTGGACGAGACCTACGAGTGGGGCGTCGAGGAGCTGGCCCGGATGGTCGACGAGCAGGAGGCGGTCGCCCGCCAGATCCGGCCCGGTGCGAGCGTCGCCGAGGCGATCGCGCACCTGGAGGCCGATCCGGACCGCAAGCTGCACGGCACCGACGCACTGCAGGCCTGGATGCAGCAGACCAGCGACCGGGCCGTCGCCGAGCTGGGTCGGACCCACTTCGACATCCCGGAGCCGATGCGCCGCCTGGAGTGCATGATCGCCCCGACGCAGGAGGGCGGGATCTACTACACCGGCCCGAGCGAGGACTTCACCCGCGCCGGGCGCATGTGGTGGAGCGTCCCGGAGGGGATCACCGAGTTCGACACCTGGCGCGAGCTCACCACGGTCTACCACGAGGGGGTCCCGGGCCATCACCTCCAGATCGGGCTGGCGACGTACAACAGCCGGCAGCTGAACGGGTGGCGCAGGCTCAACTGGAACTCCGGGCATGGCGAGGGATGGGCCCTGTACGCCGAACGGCTGATGGCCGACCTGGGTTATCTGGACGATCCGGCCGACCGGCTCGGGATGCTCGACGGGCAGCGCATGCGCGCGGCCCGCGTCGTGCTGGACATCGGTGTGCACCTGCAGAAGCCCAAGCCTGACGGAAGCGGCACCTGGACCGGCGAGGACGCGTTCACGTTCATGGCCCAGCACGTCAACATGAACGACTCGTTCGTCCGGTTCGAGGTCAACCGCTACCTCGGCTGGCCCGGGCAGGCCCCGTCCTACAAGGTCGGCCAGCGGATGTGGGAACAGCTGCGCGATGACTGGGTGGCCGCCCACGGGACGGATCTCAAGGCCTTCCACCGCGATGCCCTGGCCGTTGGCAGCGTCGGGCTCGGGACGTTGCGCTCGACCCTGCTGGGCTAGGCGTCAGGCCGGGGTCGCGCCGGGACGGCCGGGCGAGCCCTTGCCCTTGTGCCCCTTGCCGTCCTCGTCGTCATCGTCCTCGGGCAGGCGACAGGCCCGTTCCAGCAACAGGGCGGCGATCAGCAGCAGGAGGCTCGCGATCGCGGCGCTGAGGGCCCGCACGAAGCGTTCCTTGCCCAGCACCGAGTCCAGGTCGCCGGCGAAGGCCAAGGCATAGCCGCCGTAGAACCCCGCGACGAGGGCCCCCACGACGGCGCACGCCTTGGCCAGGGCCAGCATCTTGATGCCGTGATCGGAGGTCATCCGCTCGTGCCTGCGGTGCAGGCTCTGCCAGGTGCCCCACGCGAAGCGTCCGACCACGACCGCCCCCGCGAGCAGCATCAGCGGCGCGACCCAGCTCAGCCGCGGCGGGTTGCCGTCCAGCCGGACGAACACCTCCGGGGTGAGCCGGCCGGCCACGACGCCGACGGCGATCAGCGTCACGACCAGCAGGGCCGAGATCGGCTTGGCCAGCTTCATGACCGGTCCATCACGTATCCGAGATCACAAGATGATCTCGAGATCCTCACGTCGGGTGACTCCGCTTGTGTCCACATCGGCGATCAGGTCCGCGACGAATCCCTTGCCGGGGATCTCGCCCTCGGGATCGATCTCGAGCCACGGGACGAGCACGAATCCGCGCTCGTGGGCCCGCGGGTGCGGCAGGACGAGCTTCTCGTCCTCGGCGAGCCGGTTGCCGACCACGATGACGTCCACGTCGAGCGTCCGGGGTGCGCCGGGCTCGGACCGCTCACGGCCGAATGCGTCCTCGATCGCGAGGGCCCGGTCGAGCAGGGTGTGCACGGTCAGGGTGGTGTCGATCAGCACGACGGCGTTGAGGAACTTGCCCGCCGAGTCGGGACCGCCGACCGGATCGGTCTCGTAGACCGACGAGATGGCCACGACGGTGACCTCGGGGGTGTCCTCCAGCGCCGAGATGCCGCCCTGGAGTTTCTCGAGCCGCGCGCCCAGATTCGAGCCGAGTGCCAGGACGGCCTGACGGATGGGGCGCATGCCGCCGGTCATCGTGTCGGCGTCCAGGACGTACGGGGTGGGCGATTCGGTCACTGTTTGCTCCGCTCTATCGTGACGGCGACGTCTTCGAACGTCACCGCGATGGGCGCTTCCGGCTTGTGCACCGTCACGCTAGCCCATTGGACTGGGTCCTCAGCCAGGCACAAGTCCACCATACGAAGGGCGACCGTCTCGATGAGGTCGACGGGATCGCTCACGATGGCGTCGTGTATCTGCTGAGCCAGGACGCCGTAGTGCACCGTCCTGGTGAGGTCGTGCTCGCGCGCCGCGGGGCCCAGGTCCAGACCGAGGCTGACGTCGACGACGAATGTCTGGCCGTTCTGCTTCTCCTCGGCGAACACGCCGTGGTGACCGTGCGCCGAGATGCCGCGCAGGTCGATGCGATCGAGGCCATCGGGAATCGGCATCTCAGTCGGTCTCCAAGCGCATCTCGGCGATCGGGGAGGCGTGCCGGGACCAGAACTTCCAGTCACCGGCCGTCCTGCCCCCGGACAGGTCACGCACCAAGATACTGGTGCACAGCGCCTTGCCTCCCGCGAAGGCCTCCGGGGACGACATGCCTTCGCCGGACAGGATGTTCTCGGTGCACACGATGACCGCCGTCGTGGGCTCCTGCGCCCCGATGGGCAGGGTCGTGACGTCGACGTCGGTCAGGAAGAACTGGATGTAGCTGACCTGCGCCATGAGCACCGTCCACGACCGCAGCACCGCGCTCGTGCCGCGCAACGGGGCCGCTCCGGGGTGGACGCAGGACACGCGGGGGTGATCGACCCACAGCGAGGCCATCAGGTCGACGTCGCCGGTCTCGACGGCGTCGTAGAAGGCGCGGTGGACGGCCAGCGCGGTGTCGCTCATCGCCGCGCCTCCTGTCGCAGCCGGGCGGCGACGCGCACGGCGTCGGCCGACGGGGCGGGATCGTGGACCCGGATGCACCAGGCGCCGGCAGCGGCTGCCAGGGCGGTGACGGCGGCGGTGGCGGCGTCCCGGCCGTCGACCGGTCGCTGGACGCCGTCGCGAGCCAGCAGCTCGCCCAGGAACCGCTTGCGGCTCGCGGCGACCAGCAGCGGGTACCCGAGGTCGACGAAGGCGTCCAGGTGCGCCAGCACGGTCCAGTTCTGCTCACCGGTCTTGGAGAACCCCAGGCCCGGATCCACGATGATGCGGTCAGGGGCGACACCAGCGGCGAGGGCAGCCTCGATCTGCACGGTCAGCTCGGACCGGATGTCGGCGACGAGATCGTCGTAGCGCGTGTGCTTCTGCATCGTGGCGGAGTGCTCACGCCAGTGCATCAGGACGATGGGCGACCCGGTCTGCGCCGCCAGGGCCGTCATCGCCGGATCGGCGCGCCCCCCGGAGACGTCGTTGATGATGCTCGCCCCGGCGTCCAGCGACCGCCGCGCGGTCCCCGCCCGCATGGTGTCGACGGACACCGTGATGCCCTCGGCGACCAGGCCCTCGATGACCGGCAGCACCCGGCGTGACTCCTCGTCCTCGTCGATGCGCAGCGCGCCCGGACGCGTCGACTCACCGCCCACGTCGACGATGTCGGCGCCGTCGGCCGCGAGGTCGATGCCGTGGCGGATCGCCGTGGCAGGATCGAGCCACCTGCCCCCGTCGGAGAACGAGTCGGGGGTCACGTTGACGACGCCCATCACGAGGCATCGGTCCTGGGCGAGGCCGGCGAGCACGGGCGTCCTTGCTACCGGGCCGTGATGAGGCCCATGGCCTCGGCCCGGGTCGCGGGATCGCGCAGCTGTCCGCGGACAGCGCTCGTGACGGTCTTCGCGCCGCCCTTGCGGACACCACGCATCGCCATGCACAGGTGCTCGGCCTCGATCACCACGATGACGCCCTGCGGCTTGAGCCGGTCGACCAGCGCCTCGGCGATCTGGGTCGTGAGCCGCTCCTGCACCTGCGGACGACGCGCGTACACGTCGACCAGCCGGGCCAGCTTGGACAGTCCGGTCACGTTGCCGGCCTCGGCCGGGATGTAGCCGACGTGGGCCCGGCCGAAGAACGGCACGAGGTGGTGCTCGCACATCGACCACATCTCGATGTCCTTGACCAGCACGAGCTCGTCGTGACCGACCTCGAAGTTCGCCGTCAGCACATCGTCCGGGTCCTGGTCGAGGCCGGCCAGCAGCTCCACGTACGACCTGGCGACCCGCTTGGGGGTGTCGCGCAGGCCCTCGCGGTCGGGGTCCTCCCCGACCGCGAGCAAGAGCTCGCGGATCGCCGCCTCGGCGCGTGGCAGATCGACCGTCATGTCAGGTCGGGGCCTTCGGTGGGTGCCGGGCCGGCCGGCGGCGGGGCGTCGACACCGGCGTCCGGGCCAACGGTGATCGGCGTGTTGCCGTTGGTGCTGTACGACTTGCCCGGGACGACCTCGACGGGAGGACGCGTGTCCGGGACCCGGGAGGGCGATCCGGTCCACGCCGGGCGGACGTCGCGACGGCGCAGCGGCTCGAAGATCCGTGCCACCTGGGCCTTGTCGAGCGTCTCCTTCTCGAGCAGCTCGGTCACCAGCGTGTCGAGCACGTCGCGGTTCTCGTGCAGGATGTCGAAGGCCTCCTGGTGGGCGAAGGTGATCAGCTTGTTGATCTCCTCGTCCACGACCGCCGCGACGGCCTCGGAGTAGTTGCGCGCGTGCCCGATGTCGCGGCCCAGGAACGGCTGGCCCTCGTTCTCGCCCAGCCGGACGGCGCCGAGACGCTCGGTCATGCCGTACTGGGTGACCATCGCGCGGGCCAGGTTGGTGGCCTTCTCGATGTCGTTGCCGGCGCCGGTCGTCGGGTCGTGGAAGACCAGCTCCTCGGCGGCGCGGCCACCCAGCATGTAGGCGAGCTTGTCGAGCAGCTCGGCCCGCGTCTGGGAGTACTTGTCCTCATCGGGCAGGACCATCGTGTAGCCCAGCGCCCGGCCGCGCGGCAGGATCGTGATCTTGTGCACCGGATCGCTCTGCGGCAGCGCCGCGGCGACCAGGGCGTGGCCACCCTCGTGGTACGCGGTGATGCGTCGCTCGTTCTCGTTCATCAACCGGCTGCGCTTCTGCGGGCCGGAGATGACCCGGTCGATCGCCTCGTCGAGCGCCTCGTTGTCGATCGTCTTGGCGCCGTCGCGGGCGGTCAGCAGCGCGGCCTCGTTCAGGACGTTGGCCAGATCGGCACCGGAGAAGCCCGGGGTGCGGCGGGCGATGGCCTCCAGGTCGACACCCGGGGCGATCGGCTTGCCGCGCGAGTGGACCTTCAGGATCTGGGTGCGTCCGGCCAGGTCGGGGGCCTCGACGCCGATCTGGCGGTCGAAACGACCTGGACGCAGCAGCGCGGGATCGAGCACGTCGGGACGGTTGGTCGCGGCGATCAGGATGACGCCGCCGCGCACGTCGAAGCCGTCCATCTCGACCAGCAGCTGGTTGAGGGTCTGCTCGCGCTCGTCGTGACCGCCGCCCATGCCGGTGCCGCGGTGGCGTCCGACCGCGTCGATCTCGTCGATGAAGACGATCGCGGGGGCGTTCTCCTTGGCCTGCTCGAACAGGTCACGCACGCGGCTGGCGCCGACGCCGACGAACATCTCGACGAAGTCCGAGCCCGAGATCGAGTAGAACGGGACGCCCGCCTCGCCCGCGACGGCCCGCGCGAGCAGCGTCTTGCCGGTGCCGGGAGGGCCGTACAGCAGGACGCCCTTGGGGATCTTGGCGCCGACGGCCTGGAACTTGGCGGGCTCCTGGAGGAACTCCTTGATCTCGCCGAGCTCCTCGATGGCCTCGTCGCACCCTGCGACGTCCGCGAACGTCGTCTTGGGGGTGTCCTTGCTCATCAGCTTGGCCTTGGACTTGGCGAACTGCATGACGCGGCCGCCACCGCCGGCGGCGTTGTTCATCAGGAAGAAGATGAGGCCGAAGATCAGGATGAACGGGAGGATGCCGATCAGCAGGGAGACGAATGCGTTGGTCTTGGGGACCTCGACGTCGAAGCTCTTGAGCTTCTTGTCCGCGACGGCCTTCTCGGCCTGCTCCACGAGCCGTGCGCCCTGGTCACCGAGGTACTTGGTCTTGACCTTGGTGCCGTCGTTGAGCGTCGCCTGGATCTGCTGGTCGCCGTCGACGAACTTGACGTCCTTGACCTTGCCCGAGTCCAGGTAGGTGACCATCGTGGCGGTCTTGACCTGCTTGTACCCATCGGCGGAGGACGACACCGAGACGATCGAGATCACGAGGATCGTGATCAACACGATCCAGAGCCAAGGGCCCTTGAGAAGGCGTTTGAAGTTCATGTGCGGCGTGGAGCGGGTCCACTCCTCCTCGGGTGCTGGTCGGTAGTCGAACGGTACACGGAGCGCTGCTCACCAGTTCAACGCGCGCAGACCCCACCAACGTTCCCCGGCCCCGTACGCCCGGAGCGAACAGGGGCCTAGGAGTAGACGTGCGGTGAGAGGGTCCCGATGCAGCGCAGGTTGCGGTAGCGCTCGTTGTAGTCCAGGCCGTACCCGACGACGAAGGCGTTGGGGATGTCGAAGCCGACGTACTTGACCTCGACGTCCATGCGCTGCGCCTCGGGCTTGCGCAGCAGGGTGGCGATCTCCACCGAGGCGGGTCCGCGTGAGCGCAGGTTGGTGATGAGCCACGACAGCGTCAGGCCGGTGTCGATGATGTCCTCGACGATCAGGACGTGGCGGCCGTTGAGGTCGGTGTCCAGATCCTTCAGGATCCGCACGACACCGGACGACTGGGTGCCCGAGCCGTACGACGACACCGCCATCCAGTCCATCTCGACGTGGCGGTTCAGGCTGCGGGCCAGATCGGCCATGACCATGACCGCGCCCTTCAGGACGCCGACGAGCAGCAGGTCCTTGCCCTCGTAGTCCGTCTGGATCTGCTCGGCCATCTCATTGAGGCGCTGTCTGATCTGCTCCTCGGTGTAGAGGGTCTGATCGAGATCGAGGTCGCCTTCGACATGCGTCTGGTCCACAAGGTCACCTTTTCACAGGGGTGTCTGCGAACGACAGGGAAGCCCCCGTCCGGGTCGCGCTGACCCCTCCCGGGAGCTCGACGCGGCGCTGGCCGCGCCAGTCCGTGACGAGCCGGTCGAGCTCGGACACATGGGTGGCGGTCAGCGCCTCGGCGCCCGCCGCCAGGGCGGCCAGGCGCAGCACCCTGGACCGCACCGCCACCGGGAGCGCGGCCAGCGTGTCGACGTCGTGCGGTGCGGCGACCTCGGCGGCCAGCGCGTCCAGCACCAGGCCGTCGTGCCGGACCTGCTCGGCCGTGCGGGCCAGCGCCTCGGCCACGCCTCCGCCGAGGACGTCCTCCAGCAGCGGCATGACCTCCGCCCGCAGGCGGGAGCGACGGAAGGCCGGATCGCTGTTGTGCGGATCGGTCCACCAGGTCAGGCCGTGCACCCGGCAGATGTGCTCGGTGTCGGCTCGGCGCAGCCGCAGGAACGGACGCCGCCACAGTCCGTCGTGGGCGGACATGCCGGCGATGGACCGCGGGCCGGACCCGCGGCCCAGGCCCAGCAGCACCGTCTCGGCCTGGTCGTCCAGGGTGTGGGCCAGGAGCACCGCATCGGCGCCGGTGGCCCCGAGCGCCCCGAGGCGGGCGGTGCGGGCGGCGCCCTCGGGGCCGCCATCGGCACCCACCTCGACGCGCACCACCCGGGCCGGGAGGCCGATCCCGGCGAGCTGCTTGACGGCGACCTCGGCGACCTCGGCGGACCCGGGCTGCAGCTGGTGGTCGACCACGACGGCCTCGACGTCCAGCGCGGCGCGGTCGGCGACGAAGGCCGTGACCGCGGCCAGCGCCAGGGAGTCGGCGCCACCGGAGACGCCGATCACGATGCGTGCCGCGGGCCCCAGGTCGTCCAGGGCGTGCCGGACGAGATTGCGCCCGGTCGCGACGACGGGATCCAGTGCACCGCCCATGCCCGGCCCCGGCTCAGCCGTGGACGCGCTTGACCCACGACGCGGGGTCGAGGATCTCGGCGCGACCGGGCAGGTTGGCCGGCTCGGCCCAGACCTGGTTGAACCCGTCCAGGCCGACCATCTGATTGACCTCGCGGACGAAGACCGCCCCGTCGCGGTACTGACGCATCTTGGCATCGATCCCGAGCAGGCGGCGCAGCATGCGATCCATGGGGCTGGCGCCCTTGCGCCGCTCCGTGAACTTGCGGCGGATCTCCTCGACGCTGGGAATGACCTCGGGGCCGACACCGTCCATCACGACGTCGGCGTGGCCCTCCAGCAGCGACATGATGCCGGTCAGCCGGTCGACGATCTCGCGCTGCCGCTCGTTCTGGAACACATCGGACAGCGCGGCGTCCGACTCGCCCTTGACGATGCGCACGATCTCGCCGACCCCGTCGGAGAGCATGGACGACAGCGCCGAGGAGTCCAGATCGGTCGCCTCGATGAACTCGTCGATCAGCGACTTCATGTGCCCGCGCATCCAGTCGACCGCGGTGAACTGCACCCGGTGGGTCTCCTCGTGCAGGCAGACCCAGAGCCGGAAGTCGTGCGGGTCGACGCCGAGCTGGCGCTCCACCTCCACGATGTTGGGCGCCACCAGGAGCAGCCGTCCACCCTCACCGGCCGGTCCGTCCCAGAACGGGTCGAACTGGCCGAGCACCTTGGACGACATGAACGACATCAGCGCGCCGACCTCGGCGCCGGTGACCTTCTCGCCGATCGCGCGGCCGAACACACCCGGCCGTTTCTCGGAGGCCGCGAGCTTCGCCACCACCGGGTCCATCAGGGTCCGGAAGGTCTCCAGATTGGCCTCGATCCAGCGCGGACGGTCGATCACGAGCACCGGCGCGGTGGCCGACGTGGCGTGCAGGTCGCTGAACTCGCGCACGGGGCCCTCGGAGCGGGCGGCTCCCTCACGCAGCTCGGCGACCGTCTCGGCGGCCTCGTCCGGCGACATCTCGGGTCCGGGGCGGGACAGCTTGGTCGCCGTCGTGAGGGCCAGGTTCCAGTCGATCATGTGGCAACGGTACGCGCCGAGCGGTAGGCCGAACGCCGAAAGATCGCTCTGGCTAGCCGCAGGAGCAGCCGGCGATGGCGGCCGCGGCCCGGTCGAGGGCGGCCTGCGCCTGCAATGGCTGGTCCTTGTCCGACCGGTCGGCCATCAACGCGAACAGGACCGGACGGCCGTCGGCATCGGTCCCGTAGCCGGCCAGCGAGTGGACGCCCGACAGCGTGCCGGTCTTGGCGCGCACCGTCCCCCGCGCCGCGGTCAGCTGGGCGAACCGGTCGACCAGCGTGCCGGTGAACCCGCTGACCGGCAGGTCGGCCACCAGCTCGGACGTGCGGGGAGCCGCCAGCGCCTGGCGCAGCACCTCGACGAGCATCACCGGCGTGATGCGGTTGCGGCGCGACAGCCCACTGCCGTCCTGCAGCACCAGGCCCGTGGTGCTGATGCCGGCGGACTCCAGGGACGCCCGCACCGCGGCCGCCCCGCCCTCGAAGTCGGCGGGCTGCCCGGCAGCGACAGCGACCAGTCGCAGCACGACCTCGGCCGCCTCGTTGTCGCTGACCCGCACGAACGTCTCGACGATCTGGGCGAGCGTCGCGCTGCGCACCCGGGCGACGAGCTCGCTGCCCGCGCCGGCGACTGCGGCCTTCGGGGTGCCGCTGACGTCGATGCCCTGCTTCGACAGGAGCTCGGCGAAGGTCCGTGCGGCGCCTGCGGCCGGCTCCCGGTCACGGATCCCGCGGGTGACCCCCTGGTCGGCCCACAGCGCGGAGACGGGGGTGACGATGTTGGCTGTCACGTAGGACGGCTCCCAGCCGGGGCTCGCGTCCGGGCCGGTGAACAAGGAGGCGTCGTAGCCCAGCGTGACGGTCGTCGTACCGGTCTTCTTCAGCGCCGCAGCGGTGCGCTTGGCCAGGGTCGTCAGGTCGGCCCGGTAGACCCGGTCGGCGCCCTTGCGCGGCGGCTTGGTCGCCAGGTACGGATCGCCGCCGCCGACCAGCACGATGCCGTCACCGGATCGCACGACCGAGGTCGCGAAACGGGTGTCCGGGTCGATCGTGGCGAGGGCCGCGAACCCGGTCAGCAGCTTGGTCGTCGAGGCCGGCACGTAGGGGCGGTCGGCCTCGGTCGCGACATCGGCGGCGGTCGGCCCGGTGACCGCGAGACCGACCCGCGGTCCGAGCACCGACTCGCCGAGCTCGCCGCGCACGACCGCCGCCACCTTGGCCGGGTCGATCGGTCCGGGGCTCGCGGCGTCCGGCGTCGGGACGGGCGGTGCCGCGAGGATCTTCAGGCCCTCGGGATCCACGACCGCCGACGAGCCGCAGTCGCCGTCGCAGATGAACCGGTTGAGGTCTCCCCGGCCCCACAGGGTCACTCCGAGGGCCACGACCAGTCCTGCCACGACCAGCGGGATCAGCAGCGCCGTGACACGGCCCACGACCCTGCTTCCGCCATGACCTGCCACATGCGCCAGACTATAGAGACCCTCGACGCGGCGCCGCCAGGCATCGCGCTCCCCACATTTCAACCGCCGGAGGCAACAGTGATTTTCGACGTCACCGTGGAAATCCCCAAGGGCAGCCGCAACAAGTACGAGGTCGACCACTCGTCGCACCGCATCCGTCTTGACCGCACGCTGTTCACCGCTACGCAGTACCCGGCGGACTACGGTTTCATCGACGACACCCTCGGGATGGACAGCGACCCGCTGGACGCGCTCGTGCTGCTGTCCGAGCCGACGTTCCCCGGCTGCGTCATCTCGTGCCGCACGATCGGCATGTTCCGCATGACCGACGAGGCCGGCGGAGACGACAAGGTCCTGTGCGTCCCGGCCAAGGACCCGCGCCAGGAGCACCTGCGCGACATCCACCACGTGCCGGAGTTCGATCGTCTCGAGATCGAGCACTTCTTCACCGTCTACAAGGACCTCGAGCCGGGCAAGTCCGTCGAGGGCTCCACCTGGACGGGCCGGGTCGAGGCCGAGGCCGAGATCCAGGCCAGCTACGACCGCTTCAAGGCCAACGGCGGGTACTGAGGTACATCACAGCTCGGACACGCGGCTCGACGTCCAGCGTTGAGCCGCGCCCGATCTAGCCTGTCTCGGTGCCGCTGCGCAAGCTCCTGATCGCGGCCCTCGGATCACTGCTGTTGACCGTGGGCCTGGCTGCTCCTGCCTCGGCGCGCCCGGCCAGGGTGGCGGCCCCGTACGTGACGGCCGCCTCGCCGCACACGCTCACTGTCGAGTGGCCCCAGGTGCGCGGCGCCCGCCGGTACACCGTCCACGTGGCGGCAACTCCCAAGAAGGCGAGCCGGACCACGAAGCGGTCCCACTGGTCCCACGGCAAGAAGACCAGGCTCAAGATCAAGAACCTGTCCTCGAAGCGGCGCTACTGCTTCACGGTCAAGGCCGTCCGCGGCGGCACGAGCGGCAAGCGCTCGGAGCCGGTCTGCGCGCACACCCTGCGCCGGACCATCAAGCCGGGCGGCCACCGCGTCTCGGTGGCGACCTTCAACGTCTGCGCCGCCGCGGACAACTGCAAGAGGTGGACCAAGAAGCGCGAGAACGCCATCGTGCAGCGCATCGTCGACGCCCGGGCGGACGTCGTCGCGATCCAGGAGATCACCCGCAAGGCGGACAAGCTGGCGTCCCGGCTGGCCAAGCACGGGTACACCCGGTACGCGGCGCCCACCCGCAAGGTCGACGAGGCCATCTACTACCGGACCGCCGTGGCGGACATGGCCGTCACGACCGAGCCGGAGCAGGTGTGTGAGGTCGAGCCCTACGCGGGCGCCGAGGACACCGCCGCGTGGCGTTTCCCGCGGCACTACGACGCGGCGTCCCAGCGCTGGTACGCGTTCCGCACCAGCAGCTGGACCACCGAGGAGCCGGTCTGCCGCGAGCGGAACGCGCCGGTCGAGCACGAAGGGCGCATCGGATCGCCGACCGGCGCGTCCGCGGCGTGGGCGGCGTTGCGGCTCAAGCGCACGGGCCAGACGTACGTGTTCGTCTCGGCGCACCTGTCCCACGGTCGGACCGCGAAGGACGGGCGGCTGCGCGGACGGGAGACCAAGCAGCTGATCCGCAATGCCGAGCGGATCGCCGGGCCGCTCCCCATCATCTTCATGGGCGACTTCAACTCCTATCGCGGTGGCCCGGCGGGCGATGCCCCCCGCAAGGAGATGGCCAGGGCGGGCTGGATCGACACCTTCGACGCCTCGGACACCTACACCCGGCCCTATGTCAGCAGCTTCAACGGCTGGCGCCCCAAGGTCTCCACGATGAAGCACTGGGGCGGTCACATCGACCGCATCTTCATCCGCCCGTCGATGGGATCGACCTCGTGGCGGGTCGTCGCCAAGACCAAGAAGCGGCGCTACGTCGGCGTCCAGGCATCGGACCACAACGCGGTGCGGACCACGATCCTGCTGCCCTGAGCGGAGCAGACGCTGTGACATCGCGCACACTGGAGTGATGATGCGCTCCTGGCGGGTCATCCCCGCGCTCGTCCTCACCGTCCCCGTGCTCGTCGCGACGCCGGCCGTCGCGGACCGCCCCGACCTGCGGGTCTCGGTCGTCCAGGACGGGCTCAGCCATCCGTGGGACCTGGCCTTCCTGCCCGACGGGAGGATGCTGGTGACCGAGCGGGACTCGCGGCGGCTGAGCCTGGCGACACCCGGTGGCCCGCGCCGCACGGTGCTCACCGCGCCGCGACACATGTGGGCCGCCGGGGAGACCGGCCTGATGTCGGTCGAGGTCGCCGCCGACTTCGCCCGGAGCCGCGGGATCATCACGTGCCACGGCTATCGCCGGGGCGGCGTGCAGGACGTCCGGGTCGTGCGGTGGCGGCTCAGCTCGGCCGGCACCTCGGCGTCGTACGTCCGCACACTGGTGTCCGGGCTGCCCTCGACCAGCGGCCGCCACGGCGGCTGCGCCCTGGCGAAGGGTCCGCGCAACCAGCTGTACATCGGCACCGGCGATGCGGCCACGGGGCGCAATCCGCAGCGCCTGACCTCCGGCGGCGGCAAGGTGCTGCGGGTCGACGCGACGACCGGACGCCCCGTGGCGTCCAATCCGTTCATCCGCAGCAGCAACCGCATGAAGCAACGCGTGTTCACCTACGGGCACCGCAACGTGCAGGGTCTGGCGCGGCGCAGCGACGGCACGATGTGGTCGGTCGAGCAGGGCAGCTATCGCGACGACGAGGTCAACCGGCTGGCCAAGAAGGCCAACTACGGCTGGAACCCGGTGCCCCGGAAGGCCACGGACCCCGCCTACAACGAGGGCGCCGGCTCACCCATGACCGACCACCGCCTGCCGGGCGCTCAACGGGGGGCGCGGTGGCGGTCCGGGAGCAGCACGGTGGCGGCGAGCGCGGGCGCATTCGTGACCGGCCGCTCGTGGGGCGACTGGAGAGGCGCTCTGGCCGTCTCGGCGTTGAAGGACACCTCGCTGCGGCTGCTGCGGTTCAGCAAGGGCGGCAGCCTGCGGGGGACGTGGAAGCCGGCCGCGCTCGACGGCAGGTACGGCCGCCTGCGCGGGGCCGTCGCCGGGCCGGACGGTGCGCTGTACGTGACGACGTCGAACGGGACGAACGACAAGATCCTGCGGGTGACGGCCGGCGGCTGAGCCGGGCGTCTCAGGCCTGCGTCCCGCTGAGCAGCGCGCGCATCGTGTCGGCGAAGACGCCGACGTCGATCGTCTGGTCGAGCGAGCGCAGCGTGCCCAGGCCGATGCCCAGGCTGAGCAGCGCCGTGGCCGCCTGGTCGGCGTCGACTCCCTCGATGCCGGCCTCGGCGGTGACCTGCCGGACCAGGTCGGCGATCGCGACGCGGATCGCGCGGTGCCGCTTGACCAGCTCGGTGGCCACATAGGTGCTCTGCCGGGCGATGGCGCCGAACTCGACCTCGAGAGCCGTCCAACGCGGCTGTCCGAGCCCTTCGCGAGCCCAGGCAGAGAATGCCTCGATGCGTCCGTCCAGATCGGTGTCCTGCGTGAACGCACGGACCACGCCGATGATCTGCTCCTCGTGGATGCTGTCGAGCACCGCCATGCAGAGCTCTTCCTTGCCGGCGAAGTTGGAGTACACCGCACCCTTGGAGAAGCCGGCCCGCAGCGCGACCTTGTCCAGCGAGGTCGCGTTGTAGCCGTCGGCCAGGAACATCTCCCGGGCCACGGCGATCAGCGCCTCCCGCGTCTGCGCCTGGCGCTGCGCCCGGCTGACCTTGATGTTGCTCGACACACCTGCTCCTCGTCCGGCGGATCCGTGTTCCGGATGCCTCTTGCATCATACTCAGATACCGCTAGTATCTGAAATGTGATCTCCAAGGACATCGTCATCATCGGCACCGGGTTCTCCGGCATGGGCATGGCCATGAAGCTACGCGCATCCGGCCGCGAGGACTTCGTGATCCTCGAGAAGGCGCAGGACGTCGGCGGAACCTGGCGCGACAACACCTATCCCGGGTGCGAGTGCGACATCCCCAGCCACATGTACTCCTTCTCCTACGAGCTCAACGCCGACTGGAGCAAGAGCTTCTCCGGGCAGGAGGAGATCTGGTCGTACATGCGCAACGTCGCCGACGAGCAGGGCATCCGGCCGTACATCGACTTCGGTGTCGAGGTCACGGGGGCGTCGTGGGACGAGAGCCGCCAGCGCTGGACGGTCCGCACCGCCGGCGGCGAGGACTACGAGGCCCGCTTCGTGGTCGCCGGGGTCGGCGGGCTGCACATCCCCAACATCCCCGAGATCACCGGGGCCGAGACGTTCGAGGGGCCACGCTTCCACTCCGCGACCTGGGACCACTCGATCGACCTGGCGGGCAAGAAGGTCGTCGTGATCGGCACCGGCGCCAGCGCGATCCAGTTCATCCCGATCATCGCGCAGGAGGTCGGCCAGCTGACGGTCTTCCAGCGCACTCCCCCGTGGGTGCTGCCCAAGAACGACAAGCCGATGCCCGAGTGGCGCAAGAAGCTGTTCGCGAAGGTCCCCGCGGCGCAGCGGATCTACCGCGATGCCCTCTACTGGGGCCTGGAGGCGCGGGCGATCGCGTTCAACGGCCACCTGAACGTCCTGCCGTTCGCCGAGAAGATCGTCACGCGACAGCTGGAGAAGAAGATCCCCGATCCCGAGCTGCGGGCCAAGCTGACGCCGGACTACCGGCTGGGCTGCAAGCGGGTCCTGCAGTCCAACACGTACTACCCGACGTTCCTGCGCGACAACGTCGAGCTGAGCACCGACGGCGTCGCCGAGATCGTCAGCGACGGCGTCATCGACGGCAATGGCGTCAAGCACGAGGCCGATGTCATCATCTACGGCACCGGCTTCCACGTCATCGACGCCTTCGACTACCTCGACATCAAGGGCCGCGACGGCGTCGACCTGGCGGCCCAGTTCCGCGAGAACGGCGTCGAGACGTACATGGGCATCATGGTCAACGGCTTCCCGAACCTGGCGTTCATGCTGGGACCCAACACGGCGCTGGGCCACAACTCGGTGGTGTTCATGATCGAGCAGCAGACCAAGTTCATCATCCGGCTGCTCGACGAGCTGGACGCCCGTGGCGCGGCCGCGGCCGAGCCGACGTGGAAGGCCCAGAGCGAGTTCAACGAGGAGATCCAGCGCCTCGTCGAGAAGGGCATCTGGACGCAGGGCGGCTGCACCAGCTGGTACCTGGACAGCCACGGCAAGAACCGCACCATCTGGCCGAAGTTCACCTTCCAGTACTGGTGGGAGACCCGCAAGGTCGACCCCGCCGCCTTTGCCTGGGAACGCGCTGCCTGACCCACCTCCCCCCTGAGTGCGACGTTCTCCACGCGGTCCCCGCGTGAGCGGTGCAGGAAACGTCCCACTCAGCGGGGAGGGGGGTCAGCGGGGGCCGACGTCCGTCACGGTCACGGCGGCCTCGCCGATCTCGTCGCTGCGGGCCAGGTCGACCGTCGCGCTGATGCCCCAGTCGCGGTCGCCCTCGGGATCGTCGAAGGTCTGCCGGACGGTCCACGTCTCCGGGCCCTCCTCGACCATGAACAGCTCGGGCCCACGTGATCCGGGACCGGTGCCGATGTTGGTCGCGAATCCCGACTCGGCCGGGTACTCCTCGCGGTATGCGGCCATCGCCGCCTGCCAGGCCTCGGCGTCCCACTCGGAGTCCGGCTCGAGCGCGGCGAGCTCGGTCCAGCGGCCGAAGGCGGCCAGCTCGACCCGGCGGAACATCGCATTGCGCACCAGCACCCGGAAGGCCCGGGTGTTGCCGGTGACGGGGCGCGGCGTCTCGCTGGCCATCGCCTGCGGCCGCACCTCCAGGGGGTCGACGCCCGGGGCGATGAGCTGCTCCCACTCGTCCAGCAGCGAGGAGTCGGTCTGACGGACGAGCTCGCCGAGCCACTCGGTGAGGTCCTCCAGCTCGGTGTTGCGGGCCTTCTCCGGCACGGTGCGCCCCAGCGTCTTGTAGACGTCCGACAGGTAGCGCAGAACCAGGCCCTCCGAGCGGGCGAGCTGGTAGTCGCCGATCAGCTCGGAGAACGTCATCGCGCGCTCCCACATCTCGCGCACGACCGACTTGGGTCGCAGCTCGTGGTCGGCGACCCACGGGTGCCCGCCGCGGTAGGTCTCGTAGGCCGCGGTCAGCAGCTCCTCGAGCGGCTTGGGCCAGGTGATCTCCTCGAGCAGCTCCATCCGCTCGTCGTACTCGATGCCGTCCATCTTCATCTCGTTGATCGCCTCCCCGCGGGCCCGGTGGCGCTGGGCGTTGAGGATCGGCCGCGGGTCGTCGAGCGTCGCCTCGATGACCGACACGACGTCGAGCGCGTACGTCGGCGACTCCCGGTCCAGCAGCTCGAGCGCCGCGACGGCGAACGGGGACAGCGGCTGGTTGAGCGCGAAGTTGGCCTGCAGATCGATCGTCAGCTGCAGCGTGCGGCCCTCCTCGTCAGGCGGGTCGATGCGCTCGACGACCCCGCCGGCCAGCAGGGCCTCGATGATCTCGTCGACCTGCGCCAGCATGCGGTCCTGCGCCTCCTCGGTCTCCCCGCTCTCGCGCAGCAGGTGCTCGAGGGCCGCCCGCGCGTCGCCGGGTCGCGAGATGACGTCCAGCACCATCGCGTGGCTGACCTTCATGCGTGAGTGGAGCGGCTCGGGGGTGCCGGTCGAGAGCTTCTCGAACGTGCCCTGCCCCCAGGACACGAATCCCTCCTGGGGCTTCTTGCGGTTGATGCGCTTGAGCTTCTTGGGGTCGTCGCCGGCCTTGCGGACCAGGCGCGCGTTCTCGATCTCGTGATCGGGGGCCTCGACCACGACGTGCCCGATCGTGTCGTAGCCGGCCCGGCCGGCTCGGCCGGCGATCTGCTGGAACTCGCGGACCTGCAGCTGCCGCTGGCGGGTGCCGTCGTACTTGGACAGTCCGCTGAACAGCACGGTGCGGATCGGGACGTTGATGCCCACGCCCAGCGTGTCGGTGCCGCACACGACCTTCAGCAGTCCCTGCTGCGTCAGCGTCTCGACCAGGCGGCGGTAGCGCGGCAGCATGCCGGCGTGGTGGACGCCGACGCCCATCCGGATGAGTCGCGACAGCGTCTTGCCGAATGCCGAGGAGAATCGGAAGTCCCCCAGCGCGTCGGCGATCGTGTCGCGCTCCTCGCGGGTCGCCACCTTGATGCTGGTCAGCGCCTGCGCGCGCTCCAGCGCCGACACCTGCGTGAAGTGGACGACGTAGACGGGCGTCTGGCCGGTCTCGATGAGCTGCTCGAGGGTCTCCTGCACGGGGGTCGTGACGTACTCGCTGACCAGCGGTACGGGGCGCTCGGTGGACGACACGACCGTCGTCTCGCGACCGGTGCGCCGGGTCAGGTCCGCCTCGAGCCTCGTGGTGTCGCCGAGCGTGGCCGACATCAGCAGGAACTGCGCCTTCGGGAGCTCGATGAGCGGGACCTGCCACGCCCAGCCTCGCTCCGGATCTGCGTAGAAGTGGAACTCGTCCATCACGACCAGGCCGATGTCGGCCTCGGCGCCCTCGCGAAGTGCCATGTTCGCCAGGATCTCGGCGGTCGCGGCGATGATCGGGGCGTCGGCGTTGACCGCCGCGTCGCCGGTGACCATGCCCACGTTCTCGGCCCCGAAGATCTCGCACAGGTCGAAGAATTTCTCACTCACCAGGGCCTTGATCGGTGCGGTGTAGACACTGCACTCCCCGCGCGCGAGCGCTGCCGCCATCGCGCCGGTCGCCACGAGGCTCTTGCCCGAGCCGGTGGGGGTGGCAAGGATGACGTTGTTGCCTGCGACGCACTCCAGGATCGCCTCGTCCTGGGCGGGATACATCGTGATGCCGCGGGACTCGACCCACTCGGCGACGGCTTCGTAGACCGCATCCTCATCGGTGGTGACACCCTTGGGCAGCAGATCGACGAGACGCATGGTCGCCATTGTCCTCCGGCCATCCGGGCCGTGGACGCGCGCCACCCGCGAATTCCCTAAGCAAGCGCTTACCGATGCGCTATCGTCGGGCCATGAAGGCGATCCAGATCACATCCCTTGACGGACCCGCAGCGGTCGAGCTCCTCGACGTCCCCGAGCCCGTGCCGGGCGACGGCCAGGTGCTGATCCGCGTGCACGCGGCCGGCGTCGCGTTCCCGGAGGTGCTGCAGAGCCGCGGGCTCTACCAGATGAAGCCCGAGCTGCCGTTCACGCCGGGCGCCGAGATCGCCGGCGAGGTGGTCAGCGCCCCGGAGGGCTCCGGCCTCGTCCCCGGCGACCGCGTCGCGGCCCTGTGCCTGCTGGGCGGCTTCGCCGAGCTGGCCGTCGCACCGGCCACCGAGACGTTCAAGCTGCCCGACAACGTGTCGTACGAGCAGGGCGCCTCGATCATCTTCAACTACGGGACGGCCTACTTCGCCCTCGTCGAGCGCGGCAAGCTGCAGCCCGGCGAGTCGGTCCTCGTGCAGGGGGCGGCCGGCGGCATCGGGACGGCGGCGATCCAGGTCGCGAAGGCATTCGGCGCCGGTCGCGTCGTGGCCGTGACCTCGACCGTCGAGAAGGGCGCGGTCGCCCTCGAGGCCGGGGCGGACGAGTTCGTGCTCGCCGACGGCTTCAAGGACGCCGTCGTGGCCGGCGGCAAGGTCGACATCGTGGTCGACCCGGTCGGCGGCGACCGGTTCACCGACTCGCTGCGCTGCCTGGCCGATGACGGCCGCGTGCTGGTCATCGGCTTCACCGCCGGCGAGATCCCGACGGTCAAGGTCAACCGCCTGCTGCTGAACAACATCTCGGTGGTCGGCGTCGGCTGGGGCGCGTACGTCCTGGCCCGCCCAGGGCACATCGCCGGCGAGTGGGACGCCCTCACGCCGCACCTCGAGAGCGGGGCCCTGCGTCCGGTCGTGGGGCCGACGTTCCCGCTCGCCGAGGCGTCCGCCGCGCTGCTGACGCTCGACGAGCGCCGCGCAACCGGCAAGGTGCTGCTGACCATCTGACCCACACCGCCGACGCGTGGGTTACGCACGCCGACGCGTGGCTTACGCACGCCGACGCGTGGGTTGCGCTCAGCACAACCCACGCGTCGCGGTTCACAACCCACGCGTCGCGGTTCACAACTCACGCGTCAGCGTTCGCTGTCGAGCATCGCCATCTGCTCGGCGGCGTAGCGCGTCCCGGCGACCTTGTCGGCGGGCATCGCGGCCTCGATCGCAGCGAGCTGGTCGGCGGTCAACGTCACGTCCGCTGCGCCCCAGGCTCTCGGTGGCCACGACCTGCGCGCCTGACCGTATGGTCGGTACGTGCCTGAGTTCAACGGATTCCCCGAGGCGGCCCTCGACTTCTACGACGACATCGAGATGGACAACACCAAGACGTTCTGGGAGGCGCACAAGGACGTCTACAGAACCGCCGTGGCCGAGCCCATGAAGGCGCTGACCGCAGCGCTGGCCGACGAGTTCGGCGAGGCGAAGATCTACCGGCCGTACCGCGACGTGCGGTTCGCCAAGGACAAGACCCCGTACAAGACCCATCAGGGCGCCTTCGTCGCGAAGGGCCCCTCGACCGGCTACTACGTCCAGATCGGGGCGCCGGGCGTCCGGGTCGGCGTCGGCTACTACGAGGCGTCCGGGCCCCGGCTGGCCAGCATCCGCGACGCGATCGTCGAGGACCGCCGCGGCGGCGAGCTCGAGCGGATCATCAAGAAGATGACCGCCTCCGGCTGGGAGCTCGGCGGTGACAAGCTCAAGACCGCGCCCCGCGGCTACGACGCCGACCACCCGCGGATCGACCTGCTGCGGCACAAGTCGATGACGCTGGGCAAGTCGTATGGCTTCGACCCGGTCATCCACACCCCCGAGCTCATCGACCGGATCCGCGCCGACTGGCGAGCTGCGACCCCGTTCGTGGAGTGGGTCCGCACCTACGCCAAGGGCTGACTCCGGCCCCAAGATTTGGCCGATGATCAACCGTTTCCTCGTCCGTCAGGGACAAGAATGGTTGTTCATCGGCCAAATTTCGGCTGGTGGCTTCCCCATGCCCCTCGGCAGATGTCGGTCAGATTCCCAGCATGTGCCCCGCGGCCTGCCATCGCAGCACTTGCGGCCAGGCCGGGTCGGCGCAACCATGGGGCGACCGACCACAGGGAGCCCCCCATGTACGTCATCATCACGACCGACGGCTCGAAGCAGTCGTTGCAGGCCGCGCGTTATCTCAAGTCCGTCGCCGATCCGGACACCATCACGTCGATCGCGGTGCTCGCGGTCATCAGTCCTCTCGCGGCCGTGCCGTTCGCGACCGCCGACAAGGGACGGCAGGACCCGGCGGACATGTCCTTTCGGGAGTCCGCGACGGCTGCCACCAAGGAGGTCGCCGCAATCCTCGCCGGCTGGGGCCCCAAGGTCACGACCCAGATCCGCAGCGGGTCCCCGGCCTCGGAGATCGTCAAGGCCGCCAAGGCCAAGGACGCCGGTCTCATCGTCCTGGCCGCCCGCAGCTCGCGCGCCGAAGCCGTCCTGATGGGCTCGGTGGCGCACCGCGTGCTCAACCACGCGCCATGCCCCGTGCTGGTCGTCCCCCCTGGCACGAAGATCAAGGCCAAGAGCAAGGCCAAGCCGGCCGCGGCCGCCAAGAAGCCGGTCGCCAAGAGCCCTTCGTGACGGGGAGCCGGCTCAGCGCGTCGGGTCGTCGCCGACCTGGACGAGCAGCTTGCCGAAGTTCTTGCCCTTGAGCATCCCGAAGAACGCCTCGGGAGCGTTCTCGAGGCCCTGGACGATGTCCTCCTTGTGGCGCAGCGAGCCGTCGGCGATCCAGCCTGCGGCGTCGGCCTGGAACGCCTTGTAGTGCGTCTTGACGAACTCGTTCTGGATGAAGCCGCGCACCGTCAGGCTCTTGGTGAGGATCGTCTGCATCAGCCGGGGCGCACGGTCGGGCCCGGGCGGCAGCTCGGTGTCGTTGTAGTGGGCGACGAGCCCGCACACCGGGACCCGGGCGTAGGTGTTCAGACGCGGCAGGACCGCATCCCACACGTGACCGCCGACGTTCTCGAAGTAGACGTCGATGCCGTCCGGCACCGCGGCCTTGAGATCGTCCTTGAACGTCGGCGAGCGGTGGTCCAGGGCCACGTCGAAGCCGAGCTCCTCGAGCCAGGCGACCTTCTGCGCGCCGCCGGCGATGCCGACGGCCCGCGCGCCCTTGATGCGCGCGATCTGTCCGACGGCAGAGCCCACGGGCCCGGCCGCTGCGGCCACGACGACGGTCTCACCGGGCTGTGGGCGACCGATCTCCAGCAGCCCTGCGTACGCCGTGAAGCCCGGCATCCCGAGGACTCCGACCGCGGTCGACACCGGCGCGCGGGACGGGTCGAGCTTGCGGACCTGCCCGGCCGGCAGCACCCCATACGCCTGCCAGCCCAGGTGCGACAGCACGATGTCACCCGGCACGAGGGACGGGTCGCGGGACTCGACGACCTCGGCCACGGTGCCGCCCTCCATGACCGCCCCGAGCTCGACGGGCGCGGCGTACGACTTGGCGTCGTTCATGCGTCCGCGCATGTACGGGTCGAGCGAGAGGTAGATCGTTCGCAGCAGCACCTCTCCCTCAGCGGGTTCGGGCACCGGCACGTGCTCGATCCTGAAGTTGTCGGCGGTCGGCTCGCCATCGGGTCGTGAGGCCAGCAGGATGCGGGTGTTCTGGATCGGATCGGTCACCGTGCCGACGATAACGGGCATCCGTGCACGACACTGGATGACATGACGCAGAGCAGGCCCTTCTGGCGGGCGATCGAGGCCATTCACGATGTCGTCTACTTCGCTCCCAGCACGAAGGAGCGGTACGGCGCGATCGGGCTGAAGGGCTTCTGGATGGGGTACGCGGCATCGAGGTCCGCGGCGGTCGGGACCCCGTCGGCACACCTGGTGACGGCGCTGTTCCACGGCTTCGCCCCGGCACTCGTCCAGCGCGCGATCCCGGACGCCTGGCAGCTGGCCGACCGCGATGCGGTCCTGGCGGCCCGCCTGGACGTCGCCCGGGACGCACTGGCCCCGGCGCTCGACGGCGCGGACGTCGCGCGGATCGCGCGCGACCTGGGCACGATCACCTCCCGGCTCGACTTCGCCGGCAAGCCGCTGGCCGCGGCCCACGCCGACCTGCCGACACCGGCGGACGAGATCGGCCGGCTGTGGCACGCGGCGACGATCATCCGCGAGTACCGCGGCGACTGCCATGTCGCGGTGCTGACCGCCGCCGGCCTGGACGGCGCCGCGGCGAACGCGCTGGCCGCCGTGACCGGCCTCGTGCCGCCGGGCCAGCTGGACATGCGCGGCTGGACCGAGGCCGAGGCGTCCGAAGCAATCGCGCGCCTCGCCACCCGCGGCTGGGTCGACGCCGCCGGGGCGGTCACCGACACCGGCCGCGCGGCCCGGGCGCAGATCGAGGACACGACCGACCGCGTCTGCGCGGCGGGCTTCGACCGGGAGGCGACCGGCCGGGCCATCACGGTGGAGGAATCGGTCGTGGCGGTCGCCCGCCGGCTCGAGGAGCTCGGCGCGATCACGTACCCCAACCCGGCCGGCGTCCAGCGTCCCTGAACACCGGCCGGACGGTCAGCGTCCGCGCCAGACCGGCTCGCGTCCCTCGGCGAAGGCCGCGACTCCCTCGCGGGCGTCATCGGACAAGATGACCGGTGAGGCGAGGATGCTCTGCTGCTGGAAGGCGTCATCGAGGTCCCAACCGGGCGACTCGTCGATCATCTTCTTGCCGACCGACACGCTCAGCGGCGCGTTGGCGGCGATCCGGGTGGCCAGGTCGATCGCGACCTCGAGCGCCGATCCCGGCTCGGTGACCCGGTTGACCAACCCCAGCTCGGCCAGCCGGGCAGCCGGGAGCGGCTCGCCCAGCAGCGTCAGCTCCATCGCGATGTTGCGCGGCAACCGGTCGCGCAGACGCATGACGCCACCCGCAGCGGCGATCAGTCCGCGGCGGACCTCCGGGATGCCGAACTCGGCGTCCTCGGCCGCGACGATCAGGTCGGCGGCCAGCGCGAGCTCGCAACCGCCGGCCAGCGCGCTGCCCTCGACCGCGGCGATGAGCGGCTTGGTCGGCGGCTGGCCGGTGAGTCCCAGCGGACCACGGCGCTCGGTGACCGGGAACTCGCCCCGGGCCGCGGCCTTGAGGTCCATGCCCGCGCAGAACGCACCGCCGGCCCCGGTCAGCACGATGACCCGCACCGTGTCGTCGGCCTCGGCATCGTCGATCGCCAGCTCCAGCGCTGCGGCGGTGCGGGCGTCGATCGCGTTGCGCGCCTCGGGTCGATCGAGGGTCACCACCGCCACGGCCCCCTCACGGCGCACCTTCACCGGTGCCGACGGCGGCTCCGGCAGCTCCGCGATCTTGCGGCGAAGCACCGAGATCTCGCCGCCGGACAGCCGCAGCGTGCGACCGATCGGGTCGCCGTCGAGTACGAACGCGATGATCTCGGGGGTGTCGCTGCGCAGCAGCACCCGGTCGCCGTTCGGCGTCAGGACGCTGAGCACCGCCGCCTCGGGGGCGCCGTCGCGCGCATAGGGCACCGTGGTCGCCTCGACCACGACATCGCCCTCGTACGAGCGCAGCACGCGGCGCGCGGGCGGACGCTCGACCATGGGCCGCAGGTGCTCGAAGGCGCGCTCCGGCGGCTGGGCTGAGTACAGGCCCACCGAGTGCTTGGTCGCGTACCAGCCGAGTGACGTCGACAGGCCCGTGGCGGTCGGGTCGGCGCGCAGGATCGGGACCAGGGTCGCGATCGCGTGGCTGCCGTACCCGTTGCCCGGCCCGCCGGCGAAGGTCAGTCCACCGGTCACCGACAGGGGGCGCTCGGGATCGTCCACCGGCAGGCCCAGCGCGTCCGCGCCGATCTGCACCGCAGCCGGGAAGCAGGAGTACAGGTCGATGTGCTTGACCTGGTCGATCGTGAGCCCGGCGTGCTCGAGCGCCCCGCGGCCGGCGGCACGGATCGCGGGTGACGTCGACAGGTCGGCCCGCTCCGACACGAACCACTGATCGGTCGCCGAGGCGCCGGCCAGCACGAAGACCCACTTGTCCTGGGCGATGCCCGCTGCCTGGGCAGCCGCGACGCTGGTCACGACGATGCCCGAGGCGAGGTCGACCTGCAGGTTCGCGCACATCAGCTTCGTGTACGGCTCGCTGATGGCCCGGTTGGAGGGGGTGGGGCTCGCCAGCTCGTCCGCGGGGACCTCGGTCGGGCTCCACGCGTACGGGTTGTCCGCGGCGATCGCGGACATGCGCGACCACAAGCCCGAGATCGCCTCCCGGTGCTGCGGCACGTCGTGGCCGCGCCGGTGGCGGACGGCCGACTCCATCAGCGAGTAGACGTACACCGGGGCGCCGAGCCCCACGGCCGTCTCGATCTCGTTGTTGGCGACCCGGTCGACGCCGACCACGCGGTCCGGGGCGATGTCGCCGTCCTGCTCGGGCCAGTCCGGCGTCTGCCCGTCCTTCTGGACGGCGGCCAGGGTCGATCCCGCCTCGGCCCCGGCCACCAGGACGATCTGCGACCGGCCCGAGGCGATCGCGGCCGCGGCCTCGTTGACCAGCAGCTGTGAGCCGTCGCCGCCGTAGGGCGTCGACTGCACCCGCTCGTTCGGCGTCGCGCCGACCGCCTCGGCCACGAGGGCCGACTGGTCGCGGTAGGTCCACGAGGCGCTGGGGACGGCGTACACCGCATCGGCCGCACGCAGCAGCTGCTCGCCGGCGCCGCTGTCCTCGGCGGCGGCGCGCAGCGCCTGCGCCGCGAGGGCGACGGGATCGTTCGCCGGTTGGGGCACCCGCTGCACGACCTGTCCGACACCGACGACGACGGGCGTCCGCGGGTCGAGCATCCGCCCGCTGGCCTCGTGGAGCACCGGCTCGTCGCGCACGGTCCAGGCCGGACGCGCGCCGGCCCCGGTGCCCATCGCGGCGAGTCGGTCGGCCGAGACGGCCAGGGCCGCGTCGATGCTGCGGACGACGGTCGTGCCGATGGGGCCGCGCAGGGGCGGGCCGTCCATGCCGACGTCGACCCGCAGCACCGATCCGGTGCCGTCCGGCGCGACGGCGCACCACAGGGCCAGCACGATGCCCATCGGGCCGGTGCCCTGCAGCTCGAGTCCGCGGCTCGTGACCGATGCCGCGGTCCACCGCACCTCCGCCGGGATGTCCATCAGCAGGATCTGCTGGGCGAAGGTGTCACCTTCGGCCAGGCGTCCGGGGGGATCACCACGCCAGGCCGCGTGCAGGGAGAACCACTCCGGCGCCCGGCCGAAGTCGGCGATCGCCTCCGCGAGCTGGTCCGGCGGGGTCGCCGAGGACGCCACGGCCACGCTGCGACGGCTGAAGTCCTCGAGGCCCGTGGGCGGGTCCAGCGTCACCGAGCCCCCGGCCGGCACGGGTGCCTGCGCACCGGAGTCGCCGGGCCGCAGCGATGACAGCAGCGCCTTGCGGGTCTCGGGGTTGCGGGCCATGCCGGCGACGGCAGAGGCGGTTCCCGCCAGTTGCTTGGCGCGGCGTTGGAGAGGACTTCTGGAGCTCATGTGCACTTCCCGTACGATCAGACTGTTTCTGTCATGGTGCAGTCTGCTGGACTGCGCCCCGTCTGGCAAGGTGGCCCCATGTCCGAGAAGACCGCGCCCGGTCAGAACGCACGCCGGTCGCAGCGCGATCGCACGGCGGCGACCCGCTCGCGTGTCATCGACGCGACCATCAGCTCGCTGGTCGAGCTGGGCCACGCCGCGACAACGATCTCGCGCGTGCAGGAACGCGCCGGAGTCGCCCGCGGGACGCTCCTGCACCACTTCCCGACCCGGGCGTCGCTGCTGGTCGCCGTGGTCGAGGACGTCGCGAACCGTCGCCTGCACGTCCTGGCCGACGAGGTGGAGCACTCCGGGGCCGCGGGCTGGGACGCTGCCGTCGACCTGGTCTGGAAGGACCTGCAGAGCCCGGCGTTCCTGGCGGTGCTGGAGCTGTGGGTCGCAGCACGCACGGACGCTGACCTGCGGGCAGCCCTGGTACCGGTCGAGCGGACGGTCTTCGAGTCGGTCCACCGCGCCGTCACGACGGTCGCGGCCGATGACGACCCGCGGGTGCCGACCCTCGTGCAGTTCACGATCGACCTGCTCACCGGATCGACCATGACGACCCTGCTGGTGGACGACGACGGTTCGCAGCGGGTGCTGCTGGACCGCTGGCGGCGTGCCATCCCGGTCCTGCTGGGCCGCTCGGGGGCCGAGACCTGGGGCTGAGCCTCGAAGACGCGCAGGGTGCGCCGCCCCGGTCTACCGTGGGGACATGGCAGCGCCCGGCTCCCCCGCCGTCGAGATCGAGGTGGACGATCAGGTCGTCCGCGTCTCCAACCCCGACCGGGTCTACTTCCCGGACCACGGCTGGACGAAGCTCGACCTGGTGCAGTACTACCTCGCGGTCGGCGAACCGATCGTCAACGCTCTGTTCGAGCGCCCGTGCATGCTGCACCGCTTCCCCAAGGGTCTGGCCGGCGACAAGGTGCACCAGAAGAAGGTCCCGGCCGGCGCCCCACCCTGGCTCGAGACCGTCAGCGTCCACTTCCCCCGGTTCGATCGTGACGTCAACGAGCTGTGCGTGACCTCGGTCGCCGCCGTGATCTGGGCGGTGCAGATGTCGACCGTCGAGTTCCACCCCTGGAACAGCCGGCGCGCGGACGTCGAGAAGCCCGATGAGTGGCGCATCGACCTCGACCCGGGTCAGGAGTGCGACTTCGCCACCGTCCAACGGGTGTCGCACGTCGTGCACGAGGTGCTGGACGAGCTCGGCGCGACCGGGTTCCCCAAGACCTCCGGCGGCTCAGGGCTGCACGTCTACGTGCGCATCCCGCCCGAGCACGGGTTCACCGACGTGCGCCGCGCCGCGCTGGCCTTCGCCCGCGAGGTCGAGCGGCGATCCAGCGAGGTCACCACGACCTGGTGGCGCAAGGACCGCGATCCGAAGAAGCTGTTCGTCGACTACAACCAGAACGCCCGCGACCACACGATCGCCGCGGCGTACTCCGTGCGCGGCTTCCCGGACGGACGGGTGTCGACGCCGGTCGAGTGGGGCGAGATCGACGACCTGGATCCGCACGACTTCACGATCGCGACGGTGCCGGACCGCCTCGCCCGCCTGGGCGACCTGCACGCCGGCATCGACGACGCGGTGTTCGACATCGCGCCGCTGCTGCAGTGGGCCGAGCGCGACGAGGCCGACGGCGCGGAGCCGCCGGCCGACCCCGAGGGGTAGACCGGCGGCTCCGGGGGACGGACGATCAGGCCGTCTCGACCTCAAGCTTGACCTCGATGTTGCCGCGGGTGGCGTTCGAGTACGGGCACACCTGGTGCGCGACCTCGACGGCCTTCTGCGCGTCCTCGGCCGAGACGCCACCGCCGATCTCCACGTGCAGCGTCACGGCGAGCTCGAAGCCACCCTCGCCGTTCGACCCGATGCCCACCTCGGCCGTCACGGCGGAGTCGACGACGTCGACGCCGTGCACCTTCTTGGTGGCCTTCAGCGCGGAGTGGAAGCACGCGGCGTAGCCCGACGCGAACAGCTGCTCGGGGTTGGTGGCGCCGCCGGGGCCACCCATCTCCTTGGGCGTGCGGACATCGGTGTCGATGAGTCCGTCGCTGCTGCGGACGTGGCCGTTGCGGCCGTCACCGGTGGATGTCGAGACGGCGGTGTAGACGATGCTCTCGGGCATGTGTTCTCCTCGGATCTTGATGTAGACTGACTAGTACGTCTATTACGATGGAACCACCTTTCCGCGTGATGCACAACCACCCCCGACGACAGGACCTGATTCCCATGAGCGTCATCGACCTGGTTCCCGTGCGCGAGCGCATCCTGGCCGCCGCGACCGAGCACTACTACGCCGAGGGCATCCGCGCGGTCAGCGCCGACAAGCTGATCGCGGCCGCACACGTCTCCAAGGTCACCTTCTACCGGCACTTCCCGACCAAGGGCGATCTGGTCGCGGCCTACCTCAGCGCCCGCTCCGAGGAGGAGAAGTCGTTCATCGTCGCCAAGCGGGACGAGCTCGCGGGCGATCCGGCCGGCGTCCTTCGCTGGTACGCCGGCGCCGTCGGCGACCTGAGCTGCTCGCCGGGCTTTCGCGGCTGCCCGTTCATCAATGCGGCTGCCGAGCTGCCCGACGGTGACCACCCGGGCCGCCGGGTCATCGCCGAGCACCGCGCCTGGGTGGTCCAGCAGGCCGCCGAGCTGCTGGCCGAGCTGGGGGTCGACGACCCGGCCACCAAGGCCGAGCAGCTGATGATGCTGCGCGACGGCGCGATGGTGTCGGGTTATGTCGGCCACGCCCCGGAGCAGATCGCGACCGCACTGGTCGCCGCCGGTCGCGCCATCATCGGCCGGTAGTCGGCCGTGTCAGCCCGGCGCGGCCGGGTACTCGCGGGGCATGGACGTGCTGGACGACATCTGGACACCTGGCATCGAGCTGGCGATCTGCGGGACGGCGGTCGGCCCCTGCGCAGCCGAGCGCGGCCACCACTACGCCCAGCGTGGCAACGCCTTCTGGAGGCTGCTGAACGACAGTGGGCTGACCCCGACCCTCCTGACGCCGGGGGACGAGGTGCGGCTGCCGGACCTCGGCATCGGCCTGATCGACGTGGTGCGCCGCTTCGACCCGCCGGACCCCTTCGACGTCGACACCTTCGCGACGGCCCTTGACCGGGCCGCTCCCCGCTGGATCGCGTTCAACGGACGCGTGGGCGCCGACGCCGTCGCGCGGACCCTCGGCGAGCCGCGCCCGGCGCTCGGCCGGCAACGATGGACGTTCGCCGGCGCCCGGGTGTTCGTGCTGCCGAGCAGCAGCGGGGCCAACCAGCGCAAGGACCACGGCGGACGGTCCGACCGTCTCTCGTGGTGGGCCGAGCTGGCCGCGCTCGTCGCCGACCGGGCCGTGGTCAGGTCCTGACGACCCCGCGGAAGCGGTCGCCACCGAAGGCGGCGAGCGCAGTGGCGATCTGGTCGACCGTGGGCAGCTTGTCGCCCCTGCCGAGCGTCGGGCCCGGGACGCCGATCGCACGCGTGAACGGCGTCTGGTCGATGCGCGCCAGCGGGCGCAGGTCCGGCCGGGAGCCGAAGTCCTCCTCGTCCAGCGGCGCGAGCCGGACCAGGATGCTGACCTTGGTGCGCATCGACTTCGGGAGCTTGGCACCGCCGCGTGACACGACCCGCACCCAGCACCAGACGTCGACGGCTGCCAGCTCCCCCCAGGTGACGAGCACGGTCCCGCGACCGGTGGTGCTGGTGATGCCGGTGCCGTCGATCCGCAGCCCCGCCGCGGACGCGCCGCGCAGGGTCCACAGGACCACGGCGCCAAAGCCGCCGAAGATCGCTGCGACGACCAGTCCCACGACCAGCCCCGTCGTGCCGCTGCCGCTGCCGCTCGCGTACCCAGTCAGGGTCAGGTAGACGAAGAGCACGCCCAGTCCCAGCGAACCGAGGCCGATCCATCGCGCGACACGGACCTGCGGGGCGAAGGACAGCTCGAGAGGCACGCACACAGGCGATGACGATAGCGGCGCGCGGCGGCCACGTCCGGGCATTCCGGGGCGGCGGATAGTGTGGCGCCGAACCGTCAGGAGCCCCATGCCCCACCAGCACACCCCCCATGTCGTCACGCCGCCGTCCGCTCAGGTGCGGGCCGACGCCGAGTCCCGACTGGCCGGACTCGCGACCCCGCCCGGCGCCCTCGGCCGGCTCGGTGACCTCGCCGTCTGGGTCGCCGCGACCCAAGGCCAGGTGCCGCCGCGGCCCGTCGAGCACGTGCGCACGGTGATCTTCGCCGGCGACCACGGCGTCGCCGACCACGGCGTGTCGGCCTTCCCGAAGGCCATCACGCCTGCCATGGTCCGCACATTCCTGGCCGGCCGGGCCGGCGTCTCGGTGCTCGCGGCGCAGCACGGCGTCACGGTGCGCGTGCTGGACCTCGGCGTGGACGATGACCTGGCGGGTGTGCCGGACGACGTGACGGCGTACAAGATCCGTCGCGGCAGCGGTGCGATCCACCTCGAGGACGCCCTGACATCTGATCAGACGGCCCGCGCCATCGCGGCCGGAGAGGCCGTCGCCGCCGAGGAGATCGCCGCCGGCGCTCAGCTGCTGATCAGCGGCGACATGGGCATCGGCAACACGACCCCCGCCGCAGCCCTCATCGCCGCCTCGCTGGGCCTGCCCGCCTTCGAGGTCACGGGCCGCGGCACCGGCATCGACGAGGCGGGCCTGGCCCGCAAGACCGAGATCGTCCAGCAGGCCCTCGACCGCGCCGGGGACCGAGTCGCCGACCCGGTCGACACCCTGACAGCGCTGGGCAGCGCCGACCTGGCCGCCTCCGCCGGCTACATGGCCGCGGCCGCGCGCGCCGGCGTCCCCGTCCTGCTCGACGGACTCATCTGCGTCGCGGCAGCCGTCATCGCCGACCGCATGGCCCCCGGGGCAGCCGCCTGGTTCGCGGCGGGACACCGCTCGACCGAGCCTGCCCAGTCGCTGGCGCTCAGCAAGCTCGGGCTCGAGCCCGTCCTCGACCTGGGGATGCGTCTGGGTGAGGGCAGCGGCGCCGTCGCGGCCGTCCCGGTCGTGCGGTCGGCCGCGCTGCTGCTGTCGCAGGTCGCCCTGCTGTCCGACCTGTGAGCGACGAGTCGGTCGTCGTCGAGCGCCGCGGACGCCTCGGGGTGCTGACCCTGAACCGGCCACGAGCCATCAACGCGCTCGTGCCGCAGATGGTGCACCTGATGCAGCAGGCACTCGACACCTGGGCCGAGGACGACGCCGTGGAGGCGGTGCTGGTGACCGGCGCCGGGGAGCGCGGCCTGTGCGCCGGCGGCGACCTGCAGGGCATGTACCGCTCCGCCCGCGACACGACGACCGAGTCCATCGACTTCTGGCGCGACGAGTACCACCTCGACCACACGATCGCCACGTTCGACAAGCCCGTCGTCGCGCTGATGGACGGCATCGTCCTGGGCGGCGGCGTCGGCATCTCGGCCCATGCCTCGCACCGGGTCGTGACCGAGCGGACGTCGCTCGGCATGCCGGAGACCCGGATCGGCTTCGTCCCGGACGTCGGCGGTCCGTGGCTGCTGGCCCACGCCCCGGGCGAGCTCGGCACCCACCTGGCCCTGACCGCCGCCAGCGCCGACGGGCCGGACACCATCGCCCTCGGTCTGGCTGACGTCCTGGTGCCGAGCGTGCGACTCGCCGAGCTCGAGTCGGCCCTGCGGACCGAGGCACCCGACGCCGTGCTCGCCCGACTGTCGATCGATCCCGGGGCGTCGGCCCTGGCGGCGCAGCGCTCGTGGATCGACGAGTGCTACCGCGGTGACGATCCCCTGGCGATCGTCGCGCGGCTGCGAGCGTGTGGGGTCGAGGCGGCCGCACTGGCCGCGGACGAGATCGAGGCCCGGTCACCGACCGCCGTGGCGCTGACCCTGGCCGCGCTGCGCCGTGCCGCGACGCTGCCGGACCTTCGGGCCGCGCTCGACCAGGACCTGGCCGTGTCGGCCTTCCTGCTCGGCGTGCCCGACATGGCCGAGGGCATCCGCGCCCAGGTCATCGACAAGGACCGGTCCCCCACATGGGATCCCGCGACCTTGGCCGAGGTCGACCCGTCGACGTTCGGTCACCTGTTCGGCTGAGGCGGGCTCAGGACCTCACCCGGTGCAGCCACGGGGCGAGCAGTCGCGTCACCCACGGCAGCAGCACGTACGTCATGAGCGGCATCATGATGCAGACCGTCAGCAGAACGCGCCCGGGCAGCCACCAGTGGCTCAGGTACTCCCGGCCCACCACGTTGCCGATCAGGTTCAGCGGGAAGAACACGATGAAGATCGCGCACATCTGCTTCCAGCGCGGCGGCGCGGCCGCGGGGGTCCGCAGGTCCTGCACGTCGACGCTGGAGGGCTCGTCGAACCAGCCCTCGATACCGGTGCGGTGCTCCCGCGAGGACTCGTCGACGAATCCCTGGGCGGAGTCCAACCACCAGCGACGCTGCGCGGACTGCTCCCACGCGTCCAGCGCCTGCGGCGACGCGAACCGGAGCATGTGCCACTCGGCCGACTCGGTGGCCGGGCGCACCCAGCCCGAGCCGAGGAATCCCTCGAAGCGCTCGGCCAGCTCGTTGCTGGCCCGCAGCCAGGCCAGCATCTGGTCCTCCTGCGAGGGGTCGACCCGGCGGGTGATCGAGACGGTCACGGGTCCGGTCGTCAGCTCGGTCATGGGCTCCCCTGGTGTGTTCGCGACGGTGTCGGCCGTGGTCGGACATGCAAAGACCCCCGGAGCCAGGCTCCGGGGGTCTTGCGGTGATCTAGTTCAGATCAGTGGATTCAGAGGGGACGAATGTTCGTCGCCTGCAGGCCCTTCTGGCCCTGCTCGACGTCAAACTCGACCTTCTGGTTCTCGTCCAGCGAGCGGTAACCGCTCGACGCGATGGCGGAGAAGTGCGCGAACACGTCCTCGCTGCCGTCGTCCGGGGCGATGAATCCGAAGCCCTTGTCAGCGTTGAACCACTTGACAGTTCCAGTAGCCATAGTCTTGCTCCTTCTTGCGAGTTGCCGTCCACGCCTTTCGCGGACAGCCGTCGCGACACACATTTAACCGAGAAGAAATCAAAACCAGTGATGGAACATCATTCGTTCGTACAGCCCAACGTCGTGCAACTGATGTCTACTGTAGCGGGCTTTTCCACAAAGCGCCTCCTCTGGGCGAAGTTGTGACGATCTACACGTAGCGGGCCCGCCGCGCGGCCCGTCGCAAGGTGGCAAGAATCGCCGGTCCCAGAGCCACGATCGCGATCGAGTTGGTGATCGCGCGACCCGTGTCCCATCCCGCCGTCGAGGTCAGCAGCGTGTAGATCGTGAACCGGTGCAGGTTGTCGAGCAGGTCGGCGCCCGGCACGAACGACAGTCCGCCCTCGTGGCCCGGCACCTCGATGCCCAGGGTGAACGGCCACGACGACAGGTTCATCAAGAATCCGTACAGGTACGAGCACACGACGCCGTAGACGACCAGCGCCACGATCTCGGCGCGTCCGGTCAGGCGGCGCGGCAGGAGCCCTGCTCCCATTCCGATCCACGCCGAGGCCAGCATCTGGAACGGCAGCCACGGGCCCACCCCGGACGTCAGCAGGGACGATGCGAACAGCGACGTGCACCCCAGCACGAAGCCGAAGCCCGCGCCGAACACCCGCCCGGACAGGATCAGCAGGAAGAACACCATCTCGATGCCCGCCGTCCCGGCCCCGAGCGCCCGCAGCGCGGCGTTGATCGCCGTCAGCACCCCCAGCATCGCCAGCGCCTTGGAGTCCATGCCGCCCTCGGTCAGCTCGACGACGACGACGCCGACCACCAGCGGCAGCAGCAGCATGAAGAAGAACGGCGGGTCGACCCGCGTCGCGCCGGCCTCCGGCACCAGCACGAGCGGCCACATGAACATCAGGAGGCCGGCGAGCGAGGCGACCGCCAGCACCGCGATCGACCGCGGCCGCAACCTGGACGCCACCTGGCTCATGCCAGCGCCTCCGCGACCTGCTCGACCGTCAGCCAGCCGGGTCCCAGGATCTTGGACACCTGGGGAGCGAACGCCGGCGACTCGGCCAGCACCTGCGCGGTCGGCCCGGTCGAGACGACCTCCCCGTCCGCCAGGACGACGCACTCGTCGGCGACGTGGGCGATGAACTCCACGTCATGGCTGGCCAGGAGGACGGCACGCCCCTCGGCGGTGAGCTCGCGCAGGATGCCGGCGAGCTCGGACTTCGCGGTGTAGTCCAGGCCGCGGGTCGGCTCGTCCAGGGCAATGACGCGGGGGCGGGCCGTCAGCACGATCGACAGGACGAGCGAGAGCCGCTGCCCCTCGGACAGGTCGCGCGGGTGGGAGCTGCCGGGGATGCCCGGCGCGAGCCGGTCCAGGATCGCCCGGCAGGTGCCCACCGGGGAGCCGGCCTGGTTGTCGGCGGCCGCGCACTCCTCGTCGACCGTCTCCAGGTAGAGCAGGTCGCTGGCGGTCTGCGGGACCAGGCCGACCAGGTTGCGGGCCTCGCTGCTGGACAGGGTGCCGGGATCGGAGCCATCGACGTCGACGGTGCCGGACCTGCGCCTGCCGGTGCCCTGCACCGCCCACAGCAGGGATGACTTGCCCGAGCCGTTGCGGCCCATCAGGGCCACGACCCGGCCGGCGGGCACCACGAGGTCCACGTCGCGGACCGCGACGACCGATCCGTACGTCACCGAGATCCCGGTCGCGGTCAGGGCCGGCTCGGCGGCCGGCAGATCGACCGGCGCCGGTTCGGGCAGGACGCCCAGGGACGACCGGCGGCGACGCGCCTCGCGCACCGACAGCGGCAACGGGGACCAGCCCGCGAGCCGGCCCAGCTCGATGAGCGGCGGCGCGACGCTGGAGTCGGCCAACAGCTCGGCCGGCTCGCCGTCGCGCACGCGGCTGCCCTCGACCAGCACGAGCCGGTCCGCGAACGGGATGACCCGCTCCATCCGGTGCTCGGCCAGCACCACGGTCAGCCCGAGGTCGTCGACCAACCGGGCGAGCGTCGCCAGGACGTCCTCGGCCGCGGTCGGGTCCAGCGCCGACGTCGGCTCGTCGAGGACCAGGATGCGCGGGTGCATCGTCAGCACCGCGCCGATCGCGACGCGCTGCTGCTGCCCGCCCGACAGCGTCCGGAGCGGCCGCGACCGCAGTCCGGCGATGCCCAGGATGTCGAGCGTCTCCTCGACCCGGCGGCGCATCGTGCTCGGGTCCAGGCCGAGCTGCTCCATGCCGTAGGCCAGCTCGTCCTCGACGATGTCGCTGACGAATCCGGCGAGCGGGTCCTGCCCGACGTAGCCGATGCGGTCGGCCAGCTCCCGGGGCGCGCGCCCGCGGATGGACTCCCCGTCGATCAGCACGTCGCCGGCCAGCTCGCCGCCGCTGAAGTGCGGGACGAGGCCGTTGAAGGTGCCCAGCAGGGTCGACTTGCCCGAACCGGTGCGGCCGGCGACCAGCACGAGCTCGCCCTCGGGCAGGACCAGGTCCACGCCCTGCAGGGCGGGCTCGTCGGCACCGTCGTACGTGAAACCGACTCCGCGCAGCTCGATCATCGGCGCACCTCCGCGGTCGCGTCGAGCACCGGCGGAGGGGTCAGGAAGGCCGGCACGAGCCCGATCATGACAGCCACGAGCGCCGCGATCGTCAGCTCGGGCCCGTCGGCGACCGACGGCAGGATGACGTCCGGACGCCGCGCGGCGATGGCGTAGGTCAGCACGGCGACCGCCACGCCCGACGCGACCGCCACCAGCTCACCGGTGCGCCACCGATCGGGGCGGTACCTCGTCCGCTCGACGCGCCGGCCGGCCACGACGAACCCCAGCACCGCCAGCACGACGCCGGCCGCCAGCATCGGCCAGGCCAGCGCCCGGGGCGCCGTCGAGTCCAGATATGCATAGGTGCCGACGCACAGACCGACGAGGCCGGCCAGCATGAGCGTGCCGGTGAGCAGCCGGGCGGAACGCGTCGCCTCCCCGGAACGTCCGTAGCCGCGCGCGTCCATCCCGGCGGCCAGCGTCATGGAGCGTTCGAGGGCGTCCTCCAGGACGGGGACGATGATCCGCCGCAGCGAGCCGATGCCCTTGCCCGGGTCGCCGCGCAACCGCCGTGCCCGGCGGACCCGTTGCACGCTCTCGGCCAGCTGCGGGAACACCGAGAGCGCGACCACGATCGCCGTGCCGACCTCGTACAGCGCCGGGGGCATCGACTTGAGCAGCCGCTTGGGATTGGCCAAGGTGTTGGCCGCGCCCACGCAGATCACGATCGCGGCCAGCCGCATGCCGTCGTACAGCGCGGCGAGCAGCGAGTCGCGGGTGACCGGGCCCAGCAGCTCGATGCCGCGGACCGCCTCCGGCAGCGGGATGCTCGGCAGCGTGAACAACACCGGTCCCCCGCCGCTGCCGCCGACCAGGATCCGGAACACGACGCGGATCCCGATGATCAGCAGGCCCAGGTACAGGTAGAACCGGAACGACATCGCCCACGGCGCCTCGGTGCGCCGCGCCAGCACCACGAAGCAGGCGACCAGCACGACCAGGACGATCAGGATCGGGTTCGCCATGCGCGACACGGCAGCGGCCAGACCCAGGGACCAGATCCACCAGGCCCCTGGGTGCAGATCGCGTGGCAGGACGGTGGCTATGACGGCCCGCCCGCCGCCTTGCGCCGCCACAGCACGGCCCCCATGCCGGCGACCAGCGCGATGACCAGGACGGCCGCGACCCAGCCCAGCGAGCCGGACCCGTCCGAGGAGTCGGCCTGGTTGCTGGTCGACTCGATGTCATCGGTGGTCTCCGGCGCCGCAGCCGGCTGCTCCGCGGCAGCCGAGGGCGACGGGGCAGGCGCGGGAGTGGTGGCCGCGGCTCCCGTCGACGGGGTCGCGGATGGGGTCGGCGTCCCCGGGGTCCCCGGCGCCGCGGAATTGGCACCCGGGGGTGCCGCCGGTGCGCTGCCGGTACGCCCGGCAGTCGGCGCCGTCGCCTTCGGCGTGACGACCTTCTTCGGGGTGGCGGTCGCCTTGGGGGTCGGCTGGCCGGCCGGCTTCGTGGCAGCCGGGGCCGGGGCCGTGCCGACGGGGTTGACGCCCGGGTAGGTCCTGGAGCTGCTGTTCTGGAACACCATCGCGACCCATCCGCCCGCGGGAATCCGCAGCGATCCGACGCCCTGGGTGGCGTAGGTCCACTTCCCGGACTTGCCGTCCGACCAGAACACCCCCCAGTACGCGTCAGTCGGCGGGGTGTTGACACAACCCGCCGAGCTGGGGGCACCGTCGACGCGGCACACGAATCCCGGCTGTCGGTCGACCATCGTCAGGGTGTGCCCGGTGGCCTTGATGCTGCTGGCCGCGGTTCCGCCGCCGCCGGGGTCGCAGGACACGCTCGACCCGACCACGACCGTGACCCCCTGTCCCGCGGGGCAGGAGGCCGCAGCGGCCGGACCGGCTGCGAGGACGACCCCTGCCGCGCTGCCCAGCAGCAGCGCGGCGAGCAGGCCCGCGAATCGGCGCATCACTTGACCCGGAACGACTTCGAGCCGGTGCGGTCGGCGAAGGCGCCGATGACCTTCACGGTCTTCTTGCCGGCCTTCTTGCCGACCTTGCTCTGGGCCGTGTACGTGCCGTTGGAGTAGACCGTTCCGGACTTGACCAGCTTGCCGCCGAGGTACACCCGGACGCGCTCGCCCGGCGTCAGGCCGGAGACCGAGATGGTCTGCTTCTTGCCCTTCTTGACCGTCTTGTGGCGCAGCTTCGGGGTGATCTTGCGGGCCCCGAGAAGGGTGACGGCGGTGGTTCCGACGCGGTTGGAGCGCGATCCCACGACCGTGACCAGACGCTGGGCGGTTCCGGCCGGGGTGGGCACGGAGCGCGCGACCCGGCCCTCGGCGTCGGCCGATCCGGTGAACGAGCCACCACCTGCCACCGAGAGCGAGTACTTCTCGCCGGCGCGCAGACCGGTGGCCGACACCGCGATGGTGCTGCCGGCCTTCCTCAGACCTGACGGGACGGTGACGGCCAGCGAGGTCGCCGACAGCTGGGCGTTGACGCCGATCGCGGCCTGCGCCGTCGCCCGGATGAACTGGTCGCGCGTGGTCTCGTCGATGCCCGAGGCCTTCGCCGCATCCAGCGCAGCCTGATCGAAGGCGACCGCGCCGAGCTCGGAGGCCAGCAGGGAGTCCTCGGCGACGGCGTCGGTGACCTGGTGGTCGACGATGAACGCGGCCGCGCTGCCCGCGGCGCCGTCCTTGCCGGTCGCCCTGAGGGTGGCAGCGGCCAGCCCCGTGGAGTTGGTGTTCGAGGTGCCCTCGTCGGAGAACCCACCGTCGGGGGCCTGCTGCCCCAGCAGCCAGGCGACGGCCTGGTCGATGTCGTCCTGGACGTCTGCCTGGCCGGCGCCCTTGGCAACCTGCAGCGCCTGCACCGCCAGGGCGGTGGCGTCGATCGTGCCCACGGTCGTGGTGCACTGCTCATCGGCCATCTGCACCCGGAACGAGCCGTCGTCGCACTGCTGCTCGAGCAGGTAGTCGACCGTCTCGTCGGCGAGGGGGCTCCTGGCGGTCGAGAGCGCCCGCACCACGAAGGACTGACCGATCGCGTTGGAGTAGTCCGCGCCGTACTCGTCGGCGGGGTCGAAGGTGTCGCTGGCTCGTCCGGACGAGGTGACCAGCGCCTCGGCCTGCTTGATCAGGTCGACGCCGGCCACGTCATCGGCCTGGCCGCCGCTGGCCTGGACCGCCGTCGCCAGCTTGCCGGTCGCGCCGGCGTACACCGCGGTGCCACTGCCCGTGTAGACGCTCGGGTCGGCTGACAGCGCGTCGATGATGCGCTTCTGGTCGCCGGCCCGGGTGTCGAGCGCATTGAGCGCGAAGAAGATGTCGAGCGTCAGGCCGTAGTCGTCGAAGTCGTACTGCTCGTTGTGCACGACCCCGTCGGTCAGCTGGTCGCTGAGCCAGCGGGCAGCCGAGTAGGCGTACGAGTTGGGTGCGGCCTGCGCGGAGGGCGCGGCGACGACCATGCCTGCGGCCAGGGCCGGGGCGATGACGGCCGCACCGAGGCGGCGGAGGGTGGTGCTGTTCATCGGAGTCCTTCCCGCTGCATCACGGAAAGGCCCAGGAGCCCGTCACGTGTTGTCCTCGACAGCGTGGATCGGTAAGTCCCACAGGCAGGTGCTCCGGCTCGCCACCTGAGGTGGCCTACGGTTGCGGGTCAGCGCCGGACTTGGACCGGCTTCCCCTGCGATGCGGGTGGATGGAGTTGTGCCGAATGGCTCGACGAATCTAGCACCCGCTGAAGCAGGGACCTATCGGGCGGGCACCGCCGAGCGATGAGTAGCCTCGACGAGGAGCTGTCGTGGACGGTATGGCAGCCGAACAAGGGAGCAACACACGTGCCAGGCCTCGACGACAAGCTCACCGACCTGTTCCACCAGGTCCTCGACCGCAACCCGGGAGAGCTGGAGTTCCACCAGGCCGTCCGCGAGGTGTTCGACAGCCTGGGCCCCGTCGTCACGAAGCACCCCGAGTACGCCGATGTCATCAAGCGGCTGTGCGAGCCGGAGCGTCAGATCATCTTCCGCGTCCCGTGGACCGATGACGCCGGACAGGTGCACATCAACCGCGGCTTCCGGGTCGAGTTCAACTCCGCCCTCGGCCCGTACAAGGGTGGGCTGCGGTTCCACCCCAGCGTCAACCTGGGCATCGTCAAGTTCCTCGGCTTCGAGCAGATCTTCAAGAACGCGCTGACCGGTCTGCCGATCGGCGGCGGCAAGGGCGGCTCGGACTTCGACCCGAAGGGTCGTTCGGAGGCCGAGGTCATGCGCTTCTGCCAGTCGTTCATGACCGAGCTGTACCGCCACATCGGTGAGTACACCGACGTCCCCGCCGGTGACATCGGTGTCGGCGGCCGCGAGATCGGCTACCTGTTCGGCCAGTACAAGCGCATCACGAACCGCTACGAGTCCGGCGTCCTGACCGGCAAGGGCATCTCGTGGGGCGGGTCGCGCGTCCGCACCGAGGCCACCGGTTACGGCACGGTGTTCTTCGTCGACGAGATGCTCAAGGCGACCGGCGGGTCCCTGGAGGGCAAGCGCGTCACCGTGTCGGGCTCGGGCAATGTCGCGACGTACGCGATCGCGAAGGTCCAGCAGCTCGGCGGAACCGTGGTCGCGTGCTCGGACTCCAGCGGCTACGTCGTGGAGGAGGACGGCATCGACCTGGCGCTGCTCAAGCAGGTCAAGGAGGTCGACCGGGGACGCATCGCGGACTACGCCGCTGCCCGCGGCGCCGGCGCCCAACTGGGCCGGGACGGATCGATCTGGCACGTGCCGGCGGACATCGCGCTGCCGTGCGCGACCCAGAACGAGCTCGACGCCGATGACGCGGCGCGGCTCGTCGCGAACGGCTGCATGATCGTCGCCGAGGGCGCGAACATGCCGTGCACGCCCGAGGCGATCAAGGTCCTGACCGAGGGCGGGGTGCGGTACGCGCCCGGCAAGGCGGCCAATGCCGGTGGCGTCGCCACCAGCGCGCTGGAGATGCAGCAGAACGCCTCACGCGACTCGTGGAGCTTCGCCCACACCGAGGAGCGCCTGGCCGACATCATGCGCGGCATCCACGACCGCTGCCTCGCCACTGCGGACGAGTACGGCAGCCCGGGCAGCTACACCGCGGGCGCCAACATCGCCGGCTTCACCAAGGTCGCCGACGCGATGATCGCCCTGGGCGTCATCTGATTCGTCGGTCGGGTCAGGCGATGAGCTGGAACAGCGCGCAGTCCTGCCACCGGCCCGCGATGCGCAGGTAGTCCGGGGCCATGCCGTAGCGCACGAAGCCGGCGCGTTCGAGGACCTTCTGGGAGCCGGTGTTGTGCGTCAGCGTCTCGCCCTGCACCCGGTGCAGGTCCAGCTCCCCGAACGCCACCTGCACGAGCGAGCGCAGCGCGGCCGTGGCGATCCCGCGACCCTGCGCGTCCGCGGAGACCCAGTAGCCGACCGAACCGGACTGCAAGGCGCCACGGATGATGCTGCTCAACCCGATGCGACCGACCAGGCGCCCGTCGTCTTCGAGGATGACGCACGGATGGGACGTGCCGTCGGCGTGACCCTCCAGCGCGGTGCGCGCCGCCGCGAGCTGACCCTCAGTGGTGAACCAGCTGTCCGCCCGCACCGGCTCCCACGGCTGGAGATGATCGCGGTTGCGGCGGTGGAGCTCTGTCAGGGCAGGGACGTCGTCAAGGGCGAGCAGACGGATCGAGGGCACGGCGGCATGGTGTCACGCCACGTGGTGCAGCGCCCTCGACGCCACGACGATGCCGTTGGCGTCGGCGTAGACCCAGTCGCCCGGCGTGATCGAGACGCCGCCGAACGTGACGGTCAGGCCGACGTCACCGGCGCCCTGCGGATCGGTCCGCACCGGGAACACGCCCAGGGCCTGCACGCCGAGGTCGATCGTCCTCAGGATCTCGACGTCGCGCACGGCGCCGTTGATCACCAGGCCGGCCCAGCCGTTGTCGGCTGCGGCCGACGCCATGTTGTCGCCCAGCAGTGAGCGCCCGGTCGTCCCGCCGTTGTCGACCACGATGACCCGCCCCTCACCCGGGGTGGCCACCAGGTCCTTGACCCGCGAGTTGTCGTCGTGGCACCGCACCGTGACCGCTTGGCCGAAGAAGGCCTCGCGACCTCCGAAGGTCCGGAACATCGGCGCCATCACCCGGACGTCCTCGGGGTGGTCGTCACACAGGTCAGGAGTCGTGAACACGGTCATCCTCTCGACGGGTGGCGCCCACGCTACCGGCCTGCCACGCACAGCAGGCGCCGGTACCGTGGGCGCATGACGCTCAGCGACGAACTCCGTATGTCCCTCGACGGCAAGTGGCGCCATGTGCGGGAGCAGTCCCGCAAGGAGCTGGCCGAACTCGACCTCGCCTATGACCACGACCTGACGCTCGACGAGGCGCGGGCGCGCGTGCTGGAGCAGATGAAGAAGCTGGTGCCGACCGGCATCCCGGCCGCAGGCTTCAAGGTCTCCAGCGGAGGCACCGGCGATCCGGGCATGGCGGTGACGGGCATCGAGATGCTGGCGCAGTTCGACCTGTCGCTCATGGTCAAGGCCGGCGTCCAGTGGGGGCTGTTCGGCGGGGCGATCGAGAACCTCGGCACCGCCGCACACCACGAGAAGTACATACCCGGCCTCATCAACCTGGACATCCTCGGCTGCTTCGCGATGACCGAGACGGGTCACGGCAGCGACGTCCAGAGCCTCGAGACGACCGCGACCTTCGACCCCGCGACGCAGGAGTTCGTCATCCACTCCCCGACGCCGTCGGCGCGCAAGGACTACATCGGCGGCGCCGCGGCACATGCCCGGGTCGCGGCCGTGTTCGCCCAGCTCATCACCAAGGGTGAGGGCCACGGCGTGCACTGCTTCATCGTCCCGATCCGCGACGAGGACGGCAACGACCTGCCCGGCATCACGACCTCCGACGACGGGCACAAGGGCGGTCTCGGCGCGGTCGACAACGGGCGCATCGTGTTCGACCAGGTCCGCATCCCGCGCGAGAACCTGCTCAACAAGTACGGGCAGGTCGACGAGGGCGGCACGTACTCCTCCCCGATCGAGAGCTCGAACGCCCGCTTCTTCACGATGCTCGGCACGCTGATCCGCGGACGCATCAGCGTCGGCGGCGCGGCCAGCGCAGCCACCGAGGTCGCGCTGAGCATCGCCGGCCGCTACGCCCTCAAGCGGCGCCAGTTCGGCCCGGATGCCGAGCACGAGGTGCTGCTGATGGACTACCGGATGCACCAGCGGCGCCTGCTGCCGCTGATCGCCAAGTCGTACGCCATGCGCTTCGCCCAGAACCAGCTCGTGGCCCGCATGGACCGGGTCCAGAGCTCGGAGGAGCCACCTCCCCCGCACCAGCAGCGCGAGCTGGAGAGCCGGGCCGCCGGCCTCAAGGCCGCCCAGACCTGGCACGCGACCAAGGCCATCCAGGAGGCCCGGGAGGCCTGCGGTGGCGCCGGCTACCTCGCCGAGAACCGCCTGACGACGCTGAAGGGCGACACGGACGTCTTCACGACGTTCGAGGGCGACAACCACGTGCTGTTCCAGCTCGTGGCCAAGGAGCTGCTGACGTCGTACGCGCAGGAGGTCGGCGGCCTCGACCCGGTGGGCATGGTCCGGTTCGCCGCGAGCACGGTCGCCGACGTGGTCAAGGAGCGCACCGCCGCGTCCCAGCTCATCCAACGGCTCATCGACGCCCGCCCGGGCAACAGCGACGACGACCACGACCTGCTGGACCGCGGCACCCAGCTCAACTTGTTCGAGGACCGCGAGCAGCACGTCCTGGAGACCGCCGCGCGACGCCTGCGCCGCGCCGGCAAGGACCCCGTCGAGGCCTTCGAGGTCTTCAACGCCGCGCAGGACCACGTCATCCGCGCCGGGCGCGTCCACATCGAGCGCATCGTCCTCGAGGCCTTCACCGCGGGCATCGCCCGGTGCGAGGACCCGGAGGCACAGGAGCTGCTGCGGGACGTCTGCTCGCTCTACGCGCTGTCCGCGATCGAGGAGGACCTGGCCTGGTTCATGGGCCACAACCGGTTGTCGGACACCCGCGCCAAGACCGTCACGGCCCTGATCAACGACCTGCTCGACAAGCTGCGGCCGCACACGCTGACGCTGATCGAGGGCTTCGGCGTGCCCGAGGAGACGCTCAACGCGGCGATGCTGCTGACCGAGTGAAGCCGGTCGCACGACCACGTCACACCCCCGCTTGGGGCCACCTTGCGGCCTTGACGATGTCTGGTTCACTGGGGAGCGCCGATAACAGCGGCCACCCACGATCCACCACCTCCAGGGGGAAACACACCATGAAGAATCTCTTGCGCTCAGCGGCCATCGCCGTCGCGTCCACCGCTCTGGTCGCCGGAGGCGCCACGGCCGCCACGGCCCAGGGCTCGTCGCCCGCCGCCACCAGCGCGTCCAACGTCTCGACCACGGCGAACGTGTCCACCGCCGTCGCGCCGTACCCGATCGACTACAAGTCCAAGATCCGCGTCAAGAAGGTCGGCAAGAAGCTGACGTTCCGCTTCACGGCCCGCTACCGCGATGACGCCGGCCGCCCGGTCGGCATCCGCAAGGTGACGCTGCAGGTCCTCAAGAAGGGCAAGTGGCGGACGCAGAAGAACGTCAAGCTGAACCGCAAGGGCACCGGCACGTACAAGCGCACCGACGGCAAGAAGCGCAAGTACCGCATGGTGATCAAGCCGACCAGCCTGTACCAGGGCGGTCGCACCGTCTCGGTCAAGATCTGACCTCGTAGCACCCGCGAGACCGGCCCCCGACCCGTATGGGTCGGGGGCCGGTCCCTTTGGTTGAGACACTGTGTTGCGACTCAGGGACGATCTGCTTGAATGTCGCCACGAATCCAACACCATCCAGGGGGAAACACCACATGCGAGCTCTGTTGCGCGCAGCGGCCGTCGCCGTTGCATCCACCGCCCTTGTCGCGGGCACCACGACGATGGCCTCCGCTGCGCCGGGTGACACCGCCACGGTGACCACCGCGGTCATCCAGCCCGTTGCGCTGAGCGGTTTCAAGAACTCCACGTCGACCTTCGTCCCCGGCACCTTCGCATATGCCGCGCCGGGCTCGACGTCCACTCCGTACGGCCTCAAGGCCAATGTCAACGTCAACGGCCGGCTGGTGGCTGCGGGCGTTCGCATCAACTCGAACGGCTTCTACTACGAGCGCGCATGGGGCGCCGGTGCCGTCACGCTGACCAACTTCACCCTGTCCGGGTACGACTCGCGTCCGGCCCCGCACCGTGGCGCCTACACCGACCGTCCGGTGGCGGGGGCGTCCAACGCCGTCCAGATCCGTTACGGCGTCGAGTACCGCTCGGGCCTCCAGGTGCGCAAGAAGGGCAAGAAGCTCACCTTCAAGATCAAGGCCCGCTACGTCGACAGCCGCGGCAAGAACGTCGGCATCCGCAAGGCGACCATCCAGGTCAAGAAGGGCAGCAAGTGGAAGACCCTCAAGAAGGTCAACCTCAAGAAGAACGGCACCAAGACGTTCACCCGCAAGGACGGCAAGAAGCGCTACTACCGCCTGGTCATCAAGACCACCAGCGTGTACGAAGGCGGGCACACCAAGGGTATGAAGATCTGACCTGAACCGACCGCTCCTCGCGCCGGCCCCTGACCCCTGCGGGTCGGGGGCCGGCGTCGTCCTGGACTGCGCGACAGCCCGTCTTGCGGCGCCGACCAGGTGTGATTCACTAGGGCCCAATTCATCACGATCCGGGGGAACAACGTATGCGTACATCCACTCTTGCCCGCGTCGGCGCCGTCATCACGGCCTCGGCGCTTGCTCTCAGCCTCGGCGCAGGGCCGGTCTCGGCCGCCGAGACCAGCACCGCCGCCGCGGCCGCCGCTCCCAGTGCGGCGCCGTCGGCCACCTCGTTCGGCACGACCTCGAACGTCGACGCAGCCGGTGTCATCACGGCGCTGCGGCTCGGCTCGGGCGTCATCACCGACCGCGCCACCACCCAGTTCCTCGGCAACGTCGCCGGCCAGGCGCCGAGCAACAACGTCCAGACCCAGGTCACGATCAACGGACGGGTCAAGGGACGGGTCATCCTGTACCCCGGCCAGGGCAATGGCGGCGTCGAGATCCCGCGTGGCTGGGGCTCCGGCAAGGTCCAGCTCGGCCCGACGTTCTTCTCCGACGGGACGGTCGACCAGAACCGCAGCAACGTCTTCTACGCCCGCAAGCACGTGACGTCGAAGGCCACGTACCCGCTGAAGATCCACCGTCGCAACAGCAAGGTGACCTTCAAGGTCTACGGCGTCAAGATCATCAACCCGTCGAACGGCAAGTACCAGTCGGTCAAGCGGGTCAAGCTGCAGCGCTCCAAGGGCGGGAAGTGGCGCACCGTCAAGAACATCAAGCTGAACTCCAAGGGCAACGGCTCGTACAAGATCACGAACCGGACCAAGTACCGCTACCGCCTGTACATCACGCGCTCGGCGACGCAGGAGAAGTTCTCGACCCTGAAGACGGGCAAGATCTGATCCGCAGCACTGCCTGATCGCAGGGCCCTCGTCCTCTCGGGACGGGGGCCCTCGTGGTTGGCGGTGCGGACGGATCTTTCTGCCTTTCGGTAGCTCCGGCAGCGCGAACGTCGAAAGATGCGTCCCCCGCGGGGTCAGGCGAAGTCGCCGGCGGCGGAGCGCAGGTGGCGCAGGAGCTCGTAGGCCTGGTCCTGCTGCTCGGGGGTCATCCCCGGCACGGCGAAGTCGATCGCGTTGATCGCCGCGGTGGCCTCGGCCATCACCCGCCGACCCTCCGGGGTCAGCTCGGCGAAGGTCCGGCGGCGGTCCTTCTCGTCCGCGACCCGGCGCACCAGACCCTGCGACTCCAACCGGTCCATCGCATTGGTCACCGAGGTCGGGTGGACCATGAGCCGCTCCCCGATCTTGCTCAGCGGCAGCTGACCGGTCGCGCTGAACGACAGCAGCACCAGGACCTCGAAACGGGCGAAGGTGATGCCGAGGGGCTTGAGCACGGCGTCGAGCTCGGAGCTGATGAGCTGCTGGACGCGCATGATCGAGGTCGCGAACCGCATCGAGGTGGGATCACCGATGCGCTTGGACCAGATCTCCCCGGCTCGCTCGATCGGGTCGAACTCGAGGCGGGGTGCGTCGGACATGCGCCCATCGTAGGGGGCGGATGCCGAGGGGTGGCAATTAGTTGGACATGCGACTATTTTAGATCCAAGTAATTTGCTGCCGCCGACGTCGGAGGACCTCATGCCCCAGAACGACCTGCACGTCCCCGTCAACCCGGTGCGCTTCGTGACCGCGTCCGCCCTGTTCGACGGACATGACGCCTCGATCAACATCATGCGGCGCATCTTCCAGTCGCAGGGCGCCGAGGTCATCCACCTGGGCCACAACCGATCGGTCAAGGAGGTCGTCGACGCCGCGATCGAGGAGGACGTCCAGGGCATCGCTGTCTCGTCCTACCAGGGCGGCCACGTCGAGTACTTCGAGTACCTCGTCGAGTCGCTGCGCGAGCAGGGCGCCGGCCACATCCACGTCGTCGGTGGTGGCGGCGGCGTCATCGTCCCCGAGGAGATCACCCGGCTGCGCGGCAGCGGCGTGACGATCTTCTCTCCCGAGGACGGCCAGCGACTGGGCCTGGTCGGCATGATCAACTCGGTCGTCGCGGACTGCGACTTCGACCTGACCTCGCTGGGCGAGCTGGACCTGGATGCTGTCGTCGCCGGCGACCGCGCCGCGATCGCCCGTGCCATCACCCACGCCGAGGCAGGCTCGCTGACCGACGCCCAGCTCGAGCGCATCCGCGCTGCCGCCGCGACCCACTCCTCCCCCGTGCTCGGCATCACCGGCACCGGCGGATCAGGCAAGTCGTCGCTGACCGATGAGCTGGTGCGCCGCTTCCGTGTCGACCAGCAGGACAAGCTGCGCATCGCGGTCATCGCGGTCGACCCCACCCGCCGGCGCGGCGGCGGCGCCCTGCTCGGCGACCGCATCCGGATGAACTCCCTCGACGGTGAGCGTGCCTACTTCCGCTCGTTGGCGACCCGCGGCTCGCACGAGCTGCCCGAGACGCTCGCCGATGTCATCGACGTCATCAAGGCGGCCGGATTCGACCTGGTCATCGTCGAGACGCCCGGCATCGGGCAGGGCGATGCGGCGATCGTCCCGTTCGTGGACTCCTCGATGTACGTCATGACGCCGGAGTTCGGCGCCGCCTCGCAGCTGGAGAAGATCGACATGCTCGACTTCGCCGACACCGTCGCGATCAACAAGTTCGAGCGCCGCGGGGCCAAGGACGCCCTGCGGGACGTCGGCCGGCAGATGGTGCGCAACCGCGAGGCCTTCGGCAAGAAGCCCGAGGACATGCCGATCTTCGGCACCTCGGCCGCGACGTTCAACGACGACGGTGTCACCGCGCTGTACCAGCACCTGCGCGACACCCTCGGCGAGCAGGGGCTGCCGGTCGAGGACGGAATCCTGCCGCACGTCGACGTGCGCTTCTCCAGCGGCATCCAGCAGGTCGTGCCGACCGATCGCGTCCGCTACCTGGCCGAGATCACCGAGACGATCCGCGGGTTCCACGCCGAGACCGAACGGCTGGCCGACGCCGCCGACCGCGCCCAGCGTCTCGAGCTCACCGCGGCCGAGCTCGCCGACGCCCAGCTCGACGGCGCGAGCGTCGACGAGCTGCTGACCGCCGCCAGGAAGGCCGTCCCGCACGAGATCTCCGACCAGATCGCAGCGTGGCCGGCCGTCGTCGAGTCGTACTCCGGCGACGAGCAGGTCGTGAAGGTCAGGGACAGGGAGATCCACACCCAGCTGACCCGCGAGACGCTCTCGGGCAACAAGGTCCCCCGCGTCTCGCTGCCGAAGATGACCGGCCACGGCGAGCTCGTGCGCTTCTGGCGCCGCGAGAACCTGCCGGGCTACTTCCCGTACACGGCCGGCGTGTTCCCGTTCAAGCGGGACGGCGAGGATCCCGCCCGCATGTTCGCCGGCGAGGGCGACCCGTTCCGCACCAACCGCCGCTTCAAGTTGCTGTCCGAGGACGGCGACGCGACCCGCCTGTCGACGGCCTTCGACTCGGTGACGCTGTACGGCCGCGATCCCGACCCGCGTCCGGACGTCTACGGCAAGGTCGGCACGTCCGGCGTGTCCGTCGCGACGCTCGAGGACATGCACGCCCTGTACGACGGCTTCGACCTCGTGTCGCCGTCGACCTCGGTCTCGATGACGATCAACGGGCCCGCGCCGACCGTGCTGGCGTTCTTCCTCAACACGGTCATCGACCAGCAGGTCGACAAGTTCCGCGAGAAGGAGGGCCGCGAGCCGTCCGAGACCGAGTACGCCGAGCTGCGCTCCTACGCCCTGCAGAACGTGCGCGGCACCGTGCAGGCCGACATCCTCAAGGAGGACCAGGGCCAGAACACCTGCCTGTTCTCCACCGAGTTCAGCCTGCGGATGATGGGTGACATCCAGCAGTACTTCATCGACGAGGGCGTGCGGAACTTCTACTCCGTCAGCATCTCGGGCTATCACATCGCCGAGGCCGGGGCGAACCCCATCAGCCAGCTGGCGTTCACGCTGTCCAACGGCTTCACGTACGTCGAGTCGTACCTCGCCCGTGGCATGGACATCGACGACTTCGCACCGAACCTGTCGTTCTTCTTCTCCAACGGCATGGATCCGGAGTACTCGGTGCTGGGCCGCGTCGCCCGCCGCATCTGGGCGATCGCGATGAAGGAGAAGTACGGCGCGAACGACCGCTCGCAGAAGCTGAAGTACCACGTGCAGACCTCCGGTCGCTCCCTGCACGCGCAGGAGATGGACTTCAACGACATCCGCACGACGCTGCAGGCACTCATCGCGATCTACGACAACGCCAACAGCCTGCACACCAATGCGTACGACGAGGCCGTCACGACCCCGTCGCAGGAGTCGGTGCGCCGCGCGCTGGCGATCCAGCTGATCATCAACCGCGAGTGGGGCCTGGCGATGAACGAGAACCCGTTGCAGGGCTCGTACATCATCGACGAGCTGACCGACTTGGTCGAGAAGGCCGTGCTCGCCGAGTTCGACGCGATCAACGAGCGCGGCGGTGTGCTGGGCGCGATGGAGACCGGCTACCAGCGCGGACGCATCCAGGACGAGTCGATGCTCTACGAGCACAAGAAGCATGACGGGTCGCTGCCGATCATCGGCGTCAACACGTTCCGCCGCCCGGTCTCCGAGGGCGAGGAGGAGCACACCGTCGAGCTCGCCCGGGCGACCGAGACCGAGAAGGAGTCCCAGCTGGCCCGGGTCCGCGCCTTCCACGACGCGCACTCGAGCGAGGCGGCCGAGGCACTGGATCGCCTGCGGCTCGCGGCGATCAACCACGAGAACGTCTTCGCGGTCCTGATGGAGGCGGCGCGGGTCTGCTCGCTGCAGCAGGTCACCGAGGCATTCTTCGAGGTCGGCGGGCAGTACCGGCGCAACGTGTGACCGTGCCCCGGTCTGACCGCGTGAGCGTCAGACCGGGGAAACGGGGTACAAGGCCCACCGGGTCGCGGACGGTCCGCCCGGACCGTGATGGAGCGGCCGGAGGGAGAACAACATGTCCGACATCGACTGGTGGGTCTGGCTCATCATCGCGCTCGTCGCGGTGGCCGTCATCGCGGGGCTCGTCGCAGCCTCGAAGGCGGCGAGCCGCAAGAAGGAGCAGGAGCGCATCCGGCGGGAGGACGAGCAGCGCGAGAAGGCTGCGCTGCTGCGTGAGGACGCCAAGCAGACCAGCGTCGACATCAAGCGCCGTGAGGCCGAGGCGCTGGCCGCCAAGGCGGACGCCGAGGAGGCGCGCCTGGCCGCCGAGGAGCTCGAGCGCAAGGCGGAGGCGCACCGCGCCGAGGCCGACAGCACCCGCAGTGCCGTCGACGAGCGACTGATGGAGGCCGATCGCATCGACCCGGACGTCCAGGTCGACGCCGACCGCAAGGCCGACGCCAAGGATGTCCGCAGGACCGACATCCCCGACGACGGCCGCCACCGTCAGTGACGCCTGCGGTCAGGCCCGCTTCGGGAACTGACTGAAGTCGGGGGTGCGCTTGGCCTTGAAGGCCTCGCGCCCCTCCTGCGCCTCGGCGCTGCCGTAGAACAGCAGGTTGGCGTCGTGCGCGAGCTGCTGGATGCCCGCATATCCGTCCTCGTGGGCGTGGAAGCTCAGCTTCGAGAGCCGAAGCGCCCACGGGGACAGCTGCAGCATCTCGCGGCACCACTGCACGGTCTCGGCCTCGAGATCGGCCAGCGGGACGACGGTGTTGACCAGGCCCATCTCGAGGGCCGTCGGCGCGTCGTACTGACGGCACAGGAACCAGATCTCCTTGGCCTTCTTGGGGCCCACGAGATCGGACAGGATGCTCGCGCCGTAGCCGCCGTCGAACGAGCCGACCCGCGGCCCGACCTGGCCGAAGATCGCGTTGTCGGCCGCGATCGTCAGATCGGCCACCAGGTGCAGCACGTGGCCGCCACCGATGGCGTATCCGGCGACCATCGCGACGATCGGCTTCGGGCAGCGGCGCATCTGCACGTGCAGGTCGGTGACGTGGAAACGCCCGGTTGCGTTCGCATCGGTCTTGTAGCCACTGTCGCCGCGGACCCGCTGGTCGCCGCCGGAGCAGAAGGCCCGGTCGCCGGCGCCGGTCAGGATGATGACGCCGACCGACTCGTCCTCGCGGGCCTCGTCCAGGGCGTGCGACACCTCGATGAGCGTCTGGGGGCGGAAGGCGTTGTGCACCTCGGGACGGTTGATCGTGATCTTCGCGATGCCGTCCTCGGTCGTCGCGTAGAGGATGTCCTCGTAGTCGCCAGAGGGGGTCCAGGTGATGTCGGCGGTGTCAGTCATGGGCTCATTGTCTCGCAGCCTCGTCGTCGTGCCGGCGCAGGTGCCGGCCGATACCGTGGGCTCATGGCGACACCCGAGTTCATCCTTGCCCTGCGCGAGAAGGTCGGGACCGATCCGTTGTGGCTCTCGGGTGTCACGGCCGTCGTCGTGCGCGGTGACGACCTGTTGCTCGTTCGCCGCGCCGACAACCAGGAGTGGACCCCGGTCACCGGCATCATCGACCCCGGCGAGGAGCCGGCGGTTGCTGCCGCCCGCGAGGTGGTCGAGGAGGCGGACGTCCATGCCGTCGTCGAACGCCTCGCCTGGGTGCACGCCACCGGCATGCGCACCTATCCCAACGGCGACCGGACCAGCTACATCGACATCGTGTTCCGGTTGCGGTGGGAGTCCGGCGAGCCCCGTCCCGCCGATGGCGAGAACACCGAGGCGCGCTGGTTCCCCCGCGACGCACTGCCGCCGATGTCGCGCGACACCGCCCAGCGCATCGAGGCGGCGCTGGACCCCGAGCCCGCGGCGCGATTCGTCCCCTTCGACGACTGACCACCTCCCCGACCCCTGCAGGAGAGATCATGACCGACCCCCTCGACCGATGGCACGAGATCGTGCGGACGCAGGACGCGAGCCTCATCGGCCCCCTGCTGGCCGATGACGTCGTGTTCCGGTCCCCGGCCGTCCACACCCCGCAAGAGGGCCGCCCGGTGGTCACGGCCTACCTGACGGCCGCACTGACGGTGCTCGGCCCGGGCCTGACCTACCACCGGCAGTGGCGCGAGCCGTCGTCGGCGGTGCTGGAGTTCACGACGCAGATCGACGGGATCGACGTCCACGGCGTCGACGTCATCGAGTGGGACGACGAGTCGCGCATCGTCGACTTCACCGTCATGGTCCGCCCCGTGAAGGGCCTGCAGATCCTGATCGAGCGCATGGGCGCCGAGCTGATGAGGGGCCAGGCATGAGCGTGCCCACCTACGAGCAGGTGACCGAGCTGCCGGCACAGACGGTCACGGTGGTCCCGTCGGAGTACATCGACGAGAACGGCCACATGAACATCGGCCGCTACTTCGAGCTGGGCGGACGTGCCCTGTGGGACCGGTGCATCGACGAGCTCGGGATGGACGAGGACTACCTCACCGCGCGGGGCATGTCGACGTTCACCGCCGAGCACCACCTGCGGTACTTCGCCGAGATCCTGCAGGGGCAGGAGGCATCGGTGCACGTGCGGCTCATCGCCCGCTCCGACAAGGTGCTGCACGGCACGTCGCTGATCGTCAACCGCACCACCCGCCGCTTGGCCTGCACGATGGAGTTCACCGTGATCCACATCGACATGGGCACCCGCCGCCCCACGCCCTTCCCCGAGGACGTCGCGGGCCTGCTCGACACGGCCCTCAAGGCCGACGACCTGGCCTGGCCCGCACCGGTGTGCGGCGCGATGGGCGTCCGGGCGCCGTGAAGGACGATCTCGGCCACCCGGTCGACACCGCCGGCCCGGTGCGCCGGGTCGTGTCGCTCGTGCCGTCGCTCACCGAGGCGATCGCCGCGACCCGGCGGGACGCGCTGGTCGGGGCGACCGACTGGTGCACGCATCCGGCCGACCTCGACGTCGCCCGGGTCCGGGGCACCAAGAATCCCGACCGGTCGGCGGTCGTGGAGCTGGCACCCGACCTGGTGATCGCCAACCGCGAGGAGAACCGCGAGCTGGACATCACCCGGCTTCGCGAGGCCGGTATCCCGGTGTGGGTCACGGTGATCGAGACCGTCGACGGGGCATTCGCCTCGATGCGGCGGATGTTCACCGAGGCGCTGGGCTGGGACGTCCCCGGGTGGCTGGACGAGGCCGAGCAGGTGTGGGCCGCACCCGCCCGCGTCGACGGGCGACGGGTCGCGATCCCGATCTGGCGCGATCCGTGGATGGTCGTGGGGGCCAGGACGTTCACCGGTGACCTGGTCGAACGGCTCGGACTCGTCAACGTCTTCGGTGACCCGGGGGTGAATCCCCGCCAGGAACGCTATCCCCACGTCGAGCTGGCCGACATCGACGCCGACATCGTGCTGTTGCCCGATGAGCCCTACGTCTTCACGGCCGACGACGGACCGGAGGCGTTCGCCGCCGACACCCGGCTCGTGCCCGGACGCTCACTCACCTGGTACGGGCCGTCGATGGTGACGGCCCGTACCGAGCTGGAAGCGCTGCTGGGCTGAGCTCAGCGGTTCGTGAAGGCCTTGACCAGCCGCTGCGCCTCGTCACCCATCACCAGCGACGCGATCGTGGCGGACTCGTCCGCGCCCTGCTCGGGCCCCGTGGCGTCCCACGAGCCGCGCAGGAGGCGACGGGCGTGGCCGAGAGCCGTCGGAGCCGAGTCGGCCCAGGTCCGGGCGATCTCGTCGACCCGCGTCTCGACCGCGTCGTCGTCGACGACCGAGGTCACGAGCCCCCAGTCGAGCGCCTCGTCGGCACTGAGCACCCGCCCGGTCAGCGCGAACTCGAGCGCCCGCTGTTGCCCGACCGCGCGGGGAAGGAGATAGGAGACGCCGCAGTCGGGAGTCAGGCCGATGCCCGGATAGGCCATCACGAACTTGGTCGCCCGCGAGGCGATGATGACATCGGCGCTCAGCATGACGGCCAGGCCCGCACCGGCGACCGCACCCCGCACCCCGGCGACGACGGGCTTGGGCAGGTCGGCCAGATCGCGCAACCCGCCCTCGAGCACGTTCGCCAGCTCGAACAGGTAGGCGCCGGGGTCGTCGGACCCCAGGAAGGACGTCACGTCGCCGCCGGCGCAGAACCGCTTGCCCTCGGCGGTCAGCGTGATGGCCCGCACCTCATCGGCCGACACCGCCTCGACGGCGAGGGCCAGGTCCTGAGCGGTCGGCAGGTCGAAGGAGTTCGACTGCTCAGCACGGGACAGGACGATCCGTCCGATGCCGTCGACGATCTGGTGGGTCACTGCGGCCATCTGGCGCCTCGCTTCGTGAAAGGGGTGGACGGGCCCACCCTAGGCGCCCCGTACCTACCGGTCGTCGCGAGGCAGGGACTGCGCGGCAGCCTGCTTGGCCGCCTTCTTCATCGCTGCCTTCTTGCCCGGCCGGATGTCCGACTGCGCCTCCAGCACCGTCGGCTCCAGGGCCACGACCGGCGGCGTCTCACCGACGATCGCGTTGTGGCTGCCGCCCATGAGGTACTTGGCCGCCAGGTTGGTGAGTGTCGCGAAGCGGTTGCGGTTGCCCAGCAGCGTCGCGACGTGCAGACCGACCCAGATGATCCACGCCGGGAAGCCCGTGAGCCGGGGCATGAACTTGATCTCGGCGACCGCCGACGAGCGGCCGATCGTGGCCATCGTGCCCTTGTCCTTGTACTTGAACGGCTTGGGCAGCGACTTGCCGGCGGCCTGGGCCTTGATCACGTCGGCCACGTGCTTGCCGCCCTGGAGTGCGGGCTGCGCCAGCTGCGGCAGCGGCTCGTCGGGGTTGACCGCGATGTCGCCGATGGCGAAGACGTCCTCCAGGCCACGGACGCGCAGGTGCTCGTCGACCTCGATGCGACCTCCCCGGCCCTGGGGCACCGCCCAGTCCTGGACCGCCCCGTGGGCGGTGATGCCGGAGGCCCACACCACCATGCCGGCAGGCAGGAACTCCTGCTCGCCGGCGTGCTCGACGACGACGCCGTCGCGACGGACCTCCTTGACGGCCGTCTCCAGCCGCAGCTCGACGCCGCGCTTCTCCAGCGACTTCTTGGCGTAGTCACGCAGCTTGGGATGGAAGGGGCCCAGCACGTGGGGCATCATCTCGACCAGCGTGATGTGGATGCGCCGGGTGTCGAGCTCGGGATAGGTCGTCGGCATGTCGTTGTTGCGCATCTCGGCGAAGGCTCCGGCCGTCTCGACGCCCGTGGCGCCGCCGCCGACGACGATGATGCGCTGCTCGCTGTCCTGGCCGTTGATCGCGGCATTCTCCAGGCCCGCGAACATCCGGTCCCGCACGGCGAGCGCCTGCGAGCGCCGGTACAGCGGCATCGAGTACTCGGCAGCTCCGGGGATGCCGAAGAAGTTGGCTGTGACGCCCACCGAGATCACGAGCTTGTCGTACTTGACGTCCAGACCACCCTCGAGGTGCAGGGTCTTGGTGTCGTGGTCCATCGAGGTGACGGTGCCCTTGAGGAAGCGGACGTTGCTCTGCTTGGCGCGGACCGCGCGCAGGAACCAGGTGATGTCGCCGGGGTTGAGGCTGGCGGTCGCGACCTGGTACAGCAGCGGACTGAAGGTGTTGTAGTTGTGGCGGTCGATCAGGGTCACGTCGACATCGGCGCGCTTGAGCCGGCGGACTGTCGCGATACCGCCGAACCCGCCTCCCACGACGACGACGTGGGGGCGCTTCGTGACTGATGCGGGGCTGACTGACATACCGCCAGTCTAGTCCTCGCCGCCACGGCGGCACCTCGCGGGAGCACCCCCTGGCAGCCGTTCAGCTCCTGGCGAACCAGGCCCGCGCTTCGGGCTTTCGCAGCTGGACCAGGCACACGATCGTGGCGACCGTCCACGGCAGTCCGAGCGGGAACCCGATCACCGAGACGATGAGGCCGACGACCGTCACGACGAACAACGGAACCCCGCCGGCGCGGCGCTTCATGAGCACCCGGATCGAGGCGAGCAGGCCGGCCGCGCCGATCACCACCGCGATCGAGGAGAGCACCGTGATGAACCGCAGTGCGGTGTCGAAGTCGTCCTCGGAGCCGCTGACCATGTCAGCGCCAGGACCGCCCTGCTCCATGACGGTGTCGTAGTCGACGCCGCCGACGAGAATCACCAGCAGCATGAGCGCCGACAGCCCGGCGGCCACGATCGAGCCGATGAACGTGGTCCACACCGCGATGTTGACCGGCTTCGGGAGGGGCTCGTGCCCCGGGGTCCACTGCGTGTGGCCCGGCGGCGTGGCTGCCTGGGTGAAGGCCGCCGGCTGCTGGCCCGGGTACGGCGAGGGAGGCAGCGGCGCGGGGGCAGCCTGATCGCCGCCGACGGCGGAGGGATGAGGCGGTCCGGCGAGAACCGGCTCGGGGGCCGGCGGGGCCTTGGGTGCCGGGGGCTCGTGCCCGGCCAGGGTCCGGAAGTACGTGCGGATCTCTCCGGTCCACAAGCGGATCGTGAACACGACCGCGAGGGCGCCGATCATGGCGAACACGAACGTCCCGCCCAGGCCGCCGAGGAAGGTGACGACGCCGGAGAAGCCGATCGCGACCGTCGCGCCGACGCGGCTGGACCGGTGCCCGCGTGCGGTGTAGATGGCGAACACCAGGCCGCACGCTGCGAGCACCGCGATCACGGAGAGCAGCCCCTTGTAGAAGGTCTCCGCTCCCGGCTCGCTCAGCCCCGCGTCGCGCAGCGCCCCGAGCACGCCGGAGAAGTCGGCCGCCCGGTTCTCACCATTCCACGAGGAGACGAGCGTCAAGGCGCGGATCGCCATGATGACCGAGAGCGCGCCGAGGTAGACGCACGCTCCGGTCAGCATGGGCGGACGCCTCACGGCGGGGTCACTCACCATGGTTCTTCTGACGCTGACGCTCGTTCATGCCGCCTATGGAACCATGCGCGGGCAAGTGGTGACCCCGCCGCCATCGGGCTAGGCGCGCTGCACGGTGAGCTCGTCGGCGTCAGGGACCCGGTCGACCACGACCGTGTCACCGTCGCGTACCTCTCCTGCCAGCAGGGCCCGGGCCAGACGGTCGCCGATCGCCTGCTGGACCAGCCGGCGCAGCGGCCGTGCACCGTAGGCGGGATCCCAGCCGGTGAGGGCCAGCCACTCCCGCGCGGCCGGGGTGACGTCCAGCGTGATCCGGCGCGACTGCAGACGCTTCGCGACTGCGTCGACCTGCAGGTCGACGATGTGCGCCAGCTCCTCGGTGCCCAGTGCGTCGAACAGGACGATCTCGTCGAGCCGGTTGAGGAACTCGGGCTTGAACGAGGCGCGCACGACGTCCATGACGGCCTCCCGCTTGGCGGCCTCGTCCAGCGTGGCATCGGTCAGGAACCGGGAGCCCAGGTTGGACGTCAGGATGAGGATGACGTTGCGGAAGTCGACGGTACGACCCTGGCCGTCGGTCAGGCGTCCGTCGTCGAGCACCTGCAGCAGGATGTCGAAGACCTCGGGGTGGGCCTTCTCGACCTCGTCCAGCAGCACGACCGAGTACGGGCGACGCCGCACGGCCTCGGTGAGCTGACCACCCTCGTCATAGCCGACGTAGCCCGGAGGAGCACCCACCAGACGGCTGACCGAGTGCTTCTCGGAGTACTCGCTCATGTCGATGCGGATGATCGCCCGCTCGTCGTCGAACAGGAACTCCGCGAGCGTCTTGGCCAGCTCGGTCTTGCCGACGCCGGTCGGGCCGAGGAACAGGAACGAGCCGGTGGGCCGGTCCGGGTCGGAGATGCCGGCGCGGGAGCGGCGCACGGCGTCCGAGACGGCCTTCACCGCATCGCGCTGGCCGATGAGCCGCTTGCCCAGCTCCTCCTCCATGCGCAGCAGCTTGCCGGTCTCGCCCTCGAGCAGCCGTCCGGTCGGGATGCCCGTCCAGGACGCGACGACCTCGGCGATGTCGTCGGCGCCGACCTCGTCCTTGACCATCGGGGGCTCGCTGCCGGGTCCGCCGGCAGCCTCGGCCGCCTGCGCGTCGGCCAGCTGACGCTCCATCGCGGGGATCTCGGAGTAGAGCAGGCGGCTGGCCTGGTCAAGATCACCCTCGCGCTGGGCGCGCTCGGCCGCGACGCGCACCTCGTCGATGCGCTCCTTGATGTCGCCGACCGCGTTGAGGCTCTGCTTCTCGGTCTCCCACCGCTGCTCCAGCGCGCGCAGGCTCTCCTGCTTGTCGGCGAGCTCGACGCGCAGCTTCTCGAGGCGCTCACGGCTCGCGTCGTCGGACTCCTTGGCCAGGTGCAGCTCCTCCATGCGCAGACGGTCCACCGCGCGGCGCAGCTCGTCGATCTCGACAGGGCTGGAGTCGATCTCCATGCGCAGGCGGCTGCCGGCCTCGTCGATCAGGTCGATCGCCTTGTCGGGCAGCTGGCGGCCCGGGATGTAGCGGTCGGACAGCGTCGCGGCGGCCACGAGGGCGGCGTCGGAGATCGCCACCTTGTGGTGCGCCTCGTAGCGCTCCTTGAGCCCGCGCAGGATCGCGATGGTGTCCTCGGGCGACGGCTCGCCCACGAAGACCTGCTGGAAGCGGCGCTCCAGCGCGGGGTCCTTCTCGATGCGCTCTCGGTACTCGTCCAGGGTCGTCGCGCCGATCATCCGCAGCTCTCCGCGGGCCAGCATGGGCTTGAGCATGTTGCCGGCGTCCATCGAGCTGTCGCCGCCGGCACCGGCACCCACCACCGTGTGCAGCTCGTCGATGAAGGTGATGACCTGGCCCTCGGACTCCTTGATCTCCGTCAGGACGGCCTTGAGCCGCTCCTCGAACTCGCCGCGGTACTTCGCGCCCGCGACCATCGCGGCGAGGTCCAGCGAGATGAGCCGGCGGCCGCGCAGCGACTCGGGGACGTCGCCGGCGACGATGCGCTGCGCGAGGCCCTCGACCACGGCGGTCTTGCCGACGCCGGGCTCGCCGATCAGCACGGGGTTGTTCTTGGTGCGGCGGCTCAGCACCTGCACGACACGACGGATCTCGCTGTCCCGGCCGATGACCGGGTCGAGCTTGCCCTCGCGGGCGACGGCGGTCAGGTCGACGCCGTACTTCTCCAGGGACTGGTAGGTGTCCTCGGCATCCGCGCTGGTCACCCGCGACGTCCCGCGGACGGCGGCGAAGGCGGCCTGCAGCGCGTCGGGCGTGGCGCCCTGCTGCTCCAGGAGCGCCTGCGCCGGGGAGGTGACCGTGGCGATGCCGACCACGAGGTGCTCGCTGGAGACGAAGTCGTCGCCGAGCTGGTCGGCGAGGTCCTGGGCGCGCTGCAGCACCTCATGGCTGGAGCGGCTCAGGCCCGGGTTCTGGACGCTGGCCCCGGCGGCACGCGGAAGGGCACCGATGGCCGACTCGAGACCGCTCACGACCGACTGGACGTTGACCCCGGCCGCCTGCAGCAGCGGGCCGGCGGTGCCGCCCTCCTGGGTCAGCAGAGCCTGCAAGAGATGTGCCGGTTCGACGGCGGGGTTGCCCGCCGCTGCGGCGGACGAGATCGCGCTCCCCAGCGCCTGCTGGCTGCGGGTCGTGAACTTCGCAAGGTCCATGTTCGTGCTCCTGACTCAAGGGGGTGACGCCAGGTACAACATTACTGAAGTTGAGTCCATTCCTGTCAACTTTGCTGAGTTCGTTCCTCAGTATCCGGAGAAGTAATCCGTCCGGACCGAACGGCACCGCCTCGCCAGACCCGGGCGCACCGCATTGACCATCGCGGGCGGGCCCGAGACGTACGCATGCCGGCCGGCCAGGTCGGGCACCGCCTCGGCAATGACCTGCACCGACAGGATCGGCGCCGCCACGAACGTCCACGCTGCAGGGAGCCGGTCGGGGCGCTCGGGGCAGACCAGCACGACCCGCACGTCGGCGAGCTCGTCGGCGTACGGCACCTCGGCGGCCGAGGACACGCCGAGCACCAGGACCACGTCGCGGTCGGGGCCGTGCCGCAGCTGGCTCAGGAAGGGTGTGATGCCGATGCCCCCGGCCACCAGCAGCAGCGGCGTCGCCGGATCCGCCGGCAGCACGAAGTCGCCGCCGATGCCGGTGCCGTGCACCCGCGACCCCGGCTCGAGCTCCAGCAGCGCCCGCTTGAACGTCGAGGCCCGATCGGGGACGCGCAGCATCACCGCGACCCGTCCGTCGTCGGCCGGCGGGGAGCTGATGCTGAACGTGCGCCGCGTGCCCCGTCCGTCCGCCCCGGCGTGCGGCACCGTCAGCTCGACGTACTGCCCGGGCACGAACCGCACCGGACGCCGCGGCCGGAAGACCAGCTCGTGGGTCTCGGGCGTCACCCGGCGCGTCGTCTCCAGCTCGAGCGTCACTCCCGTGCGGCGCGCCAGCGCGAAGGCCACCAGGTTGCCGATCAGCAGCGACAGCTCCGGGCTGATCGCGAAGACGCCCAGTGCCGGCGGGGTGTCGGTGAACCAGCCGATCCACATCGGATAGGCGAACAGCACCCCGGTGACCGCGGCGACGACCAGCTGCTGGCGGCGACGAGGCGGCAGCGTCAACGGCTCGCTGAGCATGAAGCCGGCCAGGAACACGATGGGATACGAGTACGCCACCAGCTTCAGCACGTCACCGAACGGCTGCCCGGGTGGGGCGAGGTCGAGCAGCCGGGCGCCCACCAGCACCCCGGCCACGGCGATGAACACCAGGGCGACGTCCAGGCGCCTGGTGCGCCACAGCACCAGCAGCGCGCCCACGACCACGAACGGGAACAGCCGCTCGGTCGCGGCGGTCTGCCAGATCGCGTTGATGGGCTCCTGCCGGCCGACCACGTCCTGGCCCACGACGACGAGGAATGCGCCGGCCGCCGCCGGGTTGAAGATGTGCCGCCCACGCCAGGCCAGCACGTACTTGGAGGCATTGGCCAGCGCGGCGGCGAGCGCGAGCCACACCAGGTTGCCGGTGTCGATCGAGGGCAGCGGGACGAACAGGAAGAACAGCAGCAGCGCGGTGATGACCGCCGACTCCCCGTGCGGCGTGACCCGCCAGGCCAGTCCCAGCAGCCGGTTCGACCCGTAGGACGCGACGAGCAGCACGAGCAGGCACACCAGGTTGTCACCGGTCGAGAGACCCTCGATGACACCGGTCGCGGTGAACAGGCAGAAAACCGCCACGAGCACCGCCAGGACGATCGTGACCAGCCGGTACGTCGTGACCGCGCCGAGCCGGCGATCGAGCAGGTCTCGGACCATCGCGATCATGTGAACACCTCTCCGGGGAAGCCGGGCGACCACTCGACCCGGCCGTCGGCGTGCATGCGGACGAACTCGTGCGGGAACCGGTCCACCAGGACGCCCGGGTCGGTCAGGAAGTGGGCCGTCGCCAGACCGTCCGCCCGCATGCACGACCCGGGCACGAGCGTCCATGTGGCGATGACATCGTCGGTCGGCCGCCCGGTGCGACCGTCGAGCACGTGGTGCAGACCGTCGCCCCAGGCCCGCCGGTTGGTGGCCGACGCGCACAGCGCGTCGCCAGGGCCCACGTCGGCGACCCCGATCGCGCGGCTCGGGTCGAGCGGATGCTCCAGTGCGACGCGGATGGACGAGGTGCCCTCGTGCCGCAGGTCGCCGCTCGCGTCCACCGTGAGCTCCTCGCTGTGGGTGCGCACGATGCTCGCGACGAGGTCGACCAGCAGGCCCTTGCCGGCCGCTCCGACGTCGATCAGCAACGGCTCGCCGGTGCGCAGCACGGGTGCGGTGAACTCGACGGACGACCAGTCCGGGACGCCGGCCGGTGCTGCCACGGCGACCAGCGAGTAGTCGGCGTCATATCCCAGGTCGGCCAGCGCCCGGCCGACCAGCGGGTTCACGGCGCCGTCGGTGGCGTCGTCCAGCTCGTCGTAGAAGCCGAGCAGCTGCGCGGCCTCCGCGGGCAGCACCCACTCACCGGCGCCGGCCGCGACGGCGGAGACCATCGAGTCCGGCCGGAAGCGCGACCACGTGCGGTCGAACTCCTCGATCCGGTCCAGCACGGCGGACTGCACGCCGGGAGCCAGCGGCACCGCGGTGTCGATCTGCCACGCGGTGCCGATCGCGTCGAATCGCCAGGTGGGCACGGCTAGACGCCGGCTTCGCCCTTGATCGACTCGATCGCCTCGTTGAATCCCTTGGAGGTCAAGGACGAGCCCGCGACCTTCTGGACGTCTAAGTCGTCCAGGCTCTTGCCGACGACCTCCTTGGCGACGCCGCCGGCGAACTTGGTCTGGAACTGCTTCGACTTGGGATCGGTGGCCTCGGGGGTGACGGTGACGTCGGAGATCTTGCCGCCGCTCAGCGTCAGGTCGACCTTGACCGTCGACTGACCGCCGGGATTGACGTAGGTGCCCTCCGCCTCGTAGTTCCCGTCGGCGTAGCCGGCCTCCTCGTTGCCCGCGTCCGGGGTCTCCGCGGTGTCGGCCGGGGCGTCCGTGCTCGGCGCCGGTGAGCTCGGGGTGCTGGACGTCGACGCGGAGTCGCCATCGCTCGCGCTCGACCCGCACGCCGCGGTCATCAGCAGGACAGAGGCCGCCGCGGCTGCGGAGAGCATCTTCTTGTGGGCTGGGAGATTCATCGGTCGGGCTCCTGATGGCTCGGCATGATGGATGAAGTTTCAACTGGTAGAACGGGCGGCTCAGCCGTCGAGTTCCCGCAGCTCCGCCAGGGCGCGGGTCGCCGCATGGAAACCGCCCATGCCGTGGACCCCACCACCCGGCGGCGTCGATGCCGAGCATAGATAGAGCCCCTTGACGCCGAGCGAGTAGGGATTGGGCGACATCCGCGGCCGCATCACCAGCTGCCACGGGTCGTTGGCACCGCCGGCGATGTCACCGCCGGCGTAGTTGGCGTTGTGGGCCTCGAGCTGCGCCGGGGTGGTCACGGTCCGGGCGACGATGCGATCGCGGAAGCCCGGGGCGAAGCGCTCCACCTGGTCGATGACGGCCTCGGTCGCATCACCGGTGAAGCCCGTGGGCACGTGCGCATAGGCCCAGACCGGGTGGATGTCGCCGGACGAGCGCCCCGGGTCGGCCAGGTACTGCTGGCACAGCAGGACGAACGGGCGCGCGGGCATCCGGCCGGCGTGCACCTGCCGCTCGGCGTCGACGATCTGCTCCAGCGTCCCGCCGACGTGGACCGTGCCGGCCTTGCGGGCCCACTCGTTGGTCCACGGCACGCTGCCGTCGACCGCGAAGTCGACCTTGAACGCGGCCGGACCGGTGCGCCACCGCCGCAACGGCCGCGCCACGCGGGCGGGGATCTGGCTGCCCGCGACGTCCAGCACCGTCGCCGGCGTGGTGTCGAACATGACGATGTCGGCCTGCGGCAGCTCGGTGACCCGGTGACCCGTCTCGATCCGCCCCCCGTGCTCGACGACGTCCGCCGCCAGCGCCGCGGCGATCGCGCGCGATCCCCCCTGGGCCACCGGCCAGCCGTACGCGTGGCTCGTCATGGCGAACATGAGCCCCAGCCCGCCGGTCGTCGGTCTGGTCAGCGGGTGGCTCGCGTGGGCGGCCAGTCCGGCGAACAGCCCGCGCGCCTCCTGGGTGTGCCAGCGGCGCGCGATCCACGACGCCGGCTGCATCGCGCGCAGGCCGAACCGCGCCAGCAGGACCGGATGACGGGGCACATGGATGATCGGTCCGAAGATCTCCCCGATCAACTCGTCGGCGTGCTCGGCGAGCGGCTCGAACAGGCGCCGCCAGGCGGGCCCGTCCCGGCCGAGCAGGTCGACGGTCCGGTCGAGGTCGCGGAACAGCACCCCGGCCCGTCCACCGTCGAGGGGATGGGCCGCGTCGACCTCGGGCCACAGCCACCGCAGGCCGTGCCTCTCCAGGCCGAGGGAGGCGAAGAAGGGTGACGCGACGCCCGTCGGATGCGTGGCCGAGCAGATGTCGTGCAGGACGCCGGGGACGTTGAGCTCGGCCGATCGGGTGCCGCCGCCGATCTCGTCCTCCGCCTCCAGAACCGTCACGGCGACCCCGGCGCGGGCCAGGACCACGGCCGCCGCGAGCCCGTTGGGCCCCGAGCCCACCACCACCGCAGAGGTCATAGGCTCAACCTAGTGGCAGCCTCCGGGACCGAGTCGCTGTGACTTCGGTCACGCATCCCCCGATCACATCGCAAGACGAATATACGATTCTTGCGGCCGGGGTTTAGGCTTGCCTATTGACACATGTTTCCCTCCCCCCAGGAGCAGTGAATGAGCAGGCAGTTGCGAGTCGCCGTGATCGGTGCCGGTCCGGCGGGCATCTATGCCGCGGACATCCTGACCAAGTCCGAGGTCGATGTGACCGTCGACATCCTTGATCGCGATCCCACCCCGTTCGGCCTGATCCGCTACGGCGTCGCGCCCGACCATCCCCGCATCAAGGAGATCGTCAAGGCGCTCAAGCGAGTGCTGTCCAACGAGGACATCCGCTTCTTCGGCAACGTCAACTACGGCGCCGACCTCAAGCTCGACGACCTGCACCAGTTCTACGACGCGGTGATCTTCGCGACCGGCGCGCGCGCCGACCGCGACCTGGCGATCCCCGGCATCGACCTGCGCGGCTCGTTCGGCGCCGCCGACTTCGTCTACTGGTACGACGGTCACCCCGACGCACCCCGCGAGTGGGACTTCCAGCCGCACGCCAAGTCCGTGGCCGTGCTCGGCGTGGGCAACGTCGGCCTCGACGTGGCCCGCATGCTGGCCAAGACCGCCGACGAGCAGCTCGTCACCGACATCCCCCAGAACGTCTACGAGGGCCTCAAGGCCAATGCCGCCGAGGACATCCACGTCTTCGCGCGCCGCGGCCCCGCCCAGGTCAAGTTCACTCCCATGGAGCTGCGCGAGCTGTCGCACTCGCCCAACGTCGACGTCATCGTCCACCCGGAGGGCTTCGAGCTCGACGAGGGCTCGATGGACTCGATCCGCGCCTCCAAGTCGGTCAAGCTCGTCGTCGACGTGCTGCAGAACTACCTGGCCAAGGAGCCGACCGGCGCCGCCCACCGCATCCACATCCACTTCTGCCAGAACCCCGTCGAGGTCCTCGGCGAGGACGGCCAGGTCGTGGGACTGCGCACCGAGGTCACCGAGCTCGACGGCACCGGCAACGTCCGCGGCACCGGCGAGTTCATCGACTGGCCGGTCCAGGCCGTCTACCGCGCCGTCGGCTACCGCTCCGACAACCTGTCGGGCATCCCGTTCGACAACAACACCGCGACCGTCCCCAACGACGGCGGCCGGGTCATCGACATCGACGGCTCGGCCCTGCCCGGCGCCTATGTCACCGGGTGGATCAAGCGTGGACCCGTCGGCCTGATCGGTCACACCAAGTCAGATGCCGCCGAGACCATCCGCCTGCTCCTGGAGGACGTCGACACGCTCAAGGCGCCGGCGCACCCGGCCCGCGAGGACGTCGACGCGTACCTGGACGGTCGCGGCATCGAGTACACGACATGGGCCGGGTGGGAGAAGCTCGACCAGCACGAGATCGAGCTCGGCGAGGCCGCCGGCCGCCCCCGCATCAAGGTCGTGCCCCGCGAAGAGATGGTCCGCGTCTCGCGCAGCTGACGCACTGACGAGAGAATCTGGGTTGGTCCGCACTGGTGCGGACCAACCCAGATTTTTTTGTCCCCCGCCACCGAGCCGTGGGGGGCGAATCGGGTTAACGTCCTGAAATGACCGTCGCCCAGGTGCGGGATGTCGCCGCTCGCGCGGGCGTCTCCCCTGCCACCGTGTCCAATGCGATGAACCATCCGGAGAAGGTCTCCCCGCGCACCCTGGCGCGGATCCAGTCGGCGATCGACGAGCTCGGGTACATCCGCAACGATGCGGCGCGGCAGCTGCGAGCGGGCACGAACCAGGCGATCGGCATGCTCCTGCACGACATCGCCAACCCGTTCTTCACCGACGTGGCAGGCGGGGTCGAGGACGTCCTGCTCGCCGGTCAGCGACCGCTCATCCTGGGCAACAGCTCCCAGGATCCCCGCCGGGAGACCACCTACCTCGACCTGTTCGAGCAGCAGCGGATGTCCGGTGTGCTGATCGCTCCCGTGGGGGACGTCCTCGGCCGGCTCAGACGCCTTCGGGACCGCGGCACCCACGTCGTGCTGGTTCACCCGACGACCCGGGCCGACGAGTTCTCATCGGTCGCGATCGACGACCAGATGGGCGGCCGCATCGCGACGGAGCATCTGCTGGAGACCGGCCGCCGTCGCATCGCCTTCATCGGCCCCACCGCGAACCCGGCGCAGATCGGCCACCGGCTCGCCGCCGGACGCACCGCGGTCGAGACCCACGGCAGCGGCGAGATCGTCCTCGTCGCGACCGACACGATGAGCGCCGCGGCCGGCAGCAGCGGTGCCGAGCAGCTGCTGGCGCTGCCCACCAAACAGCATCCCGACGCGATCTTCGCCGCCAACGACCTGGTCGCGCTGGGGGTTCTGCAGGCGCTGACCGTGCGCGGCGTCAAGGTGCCCGACGACATCGCGATCATCGGCTACGACGACACCGACTTCGCCGCATCCGCCGCGATCCCGTTGTCGTCCGTACGCCAGCCGGCGCGCACGATGGGCTCGATCTCGGCCTCGCTGCTGCTCGACGTCGTCGCCGACCCAGCCGCGTCCCGCGTCCAGCACATCACCCTGCAGCCCGAGCTCGTCGTCCGCCGCTCGACCAGCGGATAGCCCCGCCGCCGGAGGGACGGGAAAATCTGGTTTGGTCGGACCCGTCGCGGACAGGACCAGATTTTCCCGTCCACCCACAGGGACGTTCGCGGGGCGCGCCGTCCACAGGCGGGATGCGGTCACTGGTGGTGCCGGCGCGCGGGGCAGCACGGTCGGGACATGAGCCTCCCAGACCCCTCCGCCTGGCCGGCCGACCTCACCCTCCAGGCCGGCGTGCTGACCCTCCAGCAGGCCCTCACCCTGGTGAGCCGGCACACGCTGTACCGGCTGGTCGACCAAGGCATCTGGTCGAGCCCGGCCCGCGGCGTCTTCGTCACGCACAACGGACCGCTGACCGCAGTGCAGCGCGACTGGGTCGCGCTGCTCGCGGCCCCGCCGGGCTCGGTGCTCGGCGGGTTGACCGCCTTGGCGCACGACGACTTCGACGTCTTTCGGCACGCGGACGATCCGCCCGTCGTCGTGGCCAGGATGGGCGCCTCGCCGAACCGCTACGCCGACGTCGAGCTGCACTGGTCGATCTACCTCGACTCGCGCGACGTCCACCCGCTGCGGCTCCCGCCCCGGACACGACCCGCGCGCAGCGTCATCGACGCCGCCTCGTGGGAGGACGATGAGCGCCGCGCACGCGCGATCGTCCTCGCGGCGGCCCAGCGCGGGGTGGTCAGCGCGCGGACCCTCCGGGAGGCACTCGTCCGCCGGGGCGCATGCCGGCACCGGGCGCTGATCGTCGAGTCGTACCTGGACGCTGCCGGCGGCATCCAGTCGCTGCCGGAACGCGACTTCGACCGCATCCGCACCGAGATCGGGCTCCCGTCACCGGATCGGCAGGCGCCCATGCGGCGGTCGGACGGCCGCTACTACCTCGACGTGTGGTGGCGAGCGCACAACCTGGCCGTCGAGGTGCACGGCATCCCCCACATGCGGATGGAGAACTGGGACCGGGACCTGCTCCGGCTGAACGAGATCTCGATCCGCGGGCCCCGCACCCTGGTGTTCAGCTCGTACGCGATCCGCCGCCTGGCTCCCACCGTCAAGGACCAGCTGCGCCGGATGACCGGTGGCGGGACGGGAGAATCTGGTCTCGTCTGACCCGTTGCTGACGGAACCAGATTTTCCCGTCCCACCCGATGGTTCCGGACGAAACCAGATTCTCTTGTCAGCGGCCCTGGATGTTGCACAAGAGGTCGTGCTTGGCGTCGTCCTTGGGCGGGTGCAGGGGCAGGCGGGGCTGGCCCTCGCGGGCGCGGAGGCCCTCGATCAGCAGCGCCAGGTACCGGCGCCACAGGTCGGGCTGGTCGGTGGTCGTCATCGAGCTGAGGACGAACAGCTGCAGGCCGACGTCACCGGCGGCGATGTCCGGACGCAGCGTGCCGTCGGCCTGGGCACGCTCGATCATGGTCTCGATGGCAGCCCGCAGCCGCTCGACGCCCACGGCGCACAGATCGGCCTTGGGCAGCTGCGCCAACGCTTCGGTGAGCCCACGATCGGCGACCTGCCGCTCCAGGGCCTGCTCCAGGAACCAGCCGATCCCCTCGAACGAGTCGGGACGAGAGATCGCCTCCTCGGCGATCGCGACGATCTCGTCGACGCGGGACTCGAACAGTGCCTCGATCAGCTCGGCACGCTCCGGAAACCGGCGGTAGACCGTGCCGACGCCGACACCGGCCCGGCGGGCGATCTCGTCATATCCCGCGTCAAGGCCGTGCTCGGCGAAGACCTCGGCTGCGGTCCGCAGGATCAGCTCGCGATTGCGCGCTGCGTCGCGGCGCAGCGGCCGCTCCGCGTCAACGCACTCCTCGGTGATCATGGCGACATGCTACCCGGAACGGAAAGAACTTTCCGATTAGTGCGACATGTCACAGCTCATCCGGAAGACACTCTCCGGTTTTGCGTCTACCCTTATTCGGAACAGACTTTCCACTTTTTGACCCTGGAGATCCCATGGCTGAGGCCTTGACAGCCGACGAGCTGTCACCCGGTCGGGCGCAACCCGCCGCGACGACCGACAACCCCCATCACGCGACCCGCTGGTTGATCCTGGCGGTCATCGCGCTGGCGCAGCTGATCGTCGTCCTGGACGCGACCATCGTGAACATCGCGCTGCCGACCGCCCAGGAGGCGCTCGGGTTCTCCAACGACAGCCGCCAGTGGATCGTGACGGGCTATGCGCTCGCCTTCGGCTCCCTGCTGCTGCTCGGCGGACGCCTGAGCGATCTCCTGGGACGTCGGCCGATGTTCATCACCGGCCTGATCGGCTTCGCCGCCGCGTCGGCCGTCGGCGGCGCCGCGCAGAACTTCGAGGTCCTGGTCGGCGCCCGCGTGGCCCAGGGCGTCTTCGGCGCCGTGCTGGCCCCGGCCGCGCTGTCCCTGCTGACCGTGACGTTCACCGACGCCAAGGAGCGGGCCAAGGCCTTCGCGATCTTCGGCGCGATCTCCGGCGGCGGTGGAGCGATCGGCCTGATCCTCGGCGGCGCGCTCACCGAGTACCTGTCCTGGCGCTGGGTCATGTACGTCAACGTCCCACTGGCGGTCATCGCCGTGATCGGTGCCGCGCTCCTGCTCAAGAAGCAGCCCCGCTCCGCAGACGCCAAGGGCATCGACGCCCCCGGCAGCCTGCTCGTGATCGCCGGCCTCGGCTCGTTCGTCTACGGCCTGGCCAGCGCCGAGTCCGACGGTTGGTCCAGCGCCACGACGCTGATCTGCGTCATCGCCGGCCTGACGCTGCTCGCGGTGTTCGCGGTCGTGGAGTCCCGGGTCAAGAACCCGCTGCTGCCGCTGCACATCATCTGGGACCGCAACCGCGGCGCATCGTTCCTGGTCGTCGCCTTCGTCGGCATCGGCCTGTTCGCCGTGTTCCTGTTCCTGACCTACTACGTCTCGCTGACACTGGGCTACACGCCGCTGAAGACGGGCTTCTCGTTCGTCCCGATGATCCTGGGCATCATGGCCACGGCCACCGGTTCGGCCGGTCTCGTCGCGCGCATCGGCCCGAAGATCCCGGTGTTCGTCGGCATGCTGCTGGCCGCGGTCGGCATGGTCCTGTTCGCCCAGCTCGAGGTCGACAGCACGTACGCCGCGCACATCCTGCCCGGTCTGGTCATCACCGGCCTGGGCATCGGCCTGTCGATGGCACCTGCCTTCAGCGCCGCGACGTCGGGCGTCGACGCCGAGCACGCCGGAGTCGCCTCGGCATCGGTCAACACGTTCAACCAGATCGGCGGGTCGATCGGCACCGCGGTGCTGAGCGCCTTCGCCGCGACCGCCACGACGGACTACCTGACCGGCAAGGCGCCGTCCCAGGCCAACCAGGCGCTCGCCGCCGTCCACGGGTACACCACGGTGTTCTGGTGGGCCGCCGGCGTCTTCGTCGTCGGTGCGCTCCTGTGCGGGGCGCTGTTCCGCCCCGGGCCCGTCGCGGTCAACCCGGACGCCCCCGTCGTCGGCCACTGAGCTCGGAGCACACGGCATGTCCACGCTGACCGGCGATCGGCAGAGCCCGACCCGCGCGACGATCTCCTCGTCGCGCGGGTCGCGGACGTCCGGGGGCCTGCGACGCACCGGCGCCGCGATCGCGCGCCGGTTGCTGGGGGCGCGTGGGCTGCAGGAGATCGCGCTGCTCGCGAGCCTGTGGATCTTCTACTCGCTGTCCCGGCTGGTGGCCGCCGACGACCTGGTGGCCGCCCGGGGTCGGGCCGCGGACGTCGTGCACATCGAACGGTACGTGCACCTGGACATCGAGGCCTGGCTCAACAACGCCCTGACGCCCGTCACGCAGATCGCCGTGCCGATGTCGTTCTGGTACGCGACGCTGCACTACGTCGTGACGCCGGCCGTCCTGGCGTTCATCTACTTCCGGCACCGCAGCGAGTACACCCGGGTCCGCAACGCCATCGTGATCGGCTCGGCGATCGGCCTGGCCTGCTACCTGGCCTTCCCGACCGCTCCCCCACGGCTCATGCCGGGCACCGAGTACCTCGACGCGCTGGCGCACACCGCGTCATTCGGCTGGTGGGGCGGGGACGCCTCGGCGCCCGCCGGGCTGGGCCACATCACCAACGAGCTCGCGGCGATGCCCTCGCTGCACGTCGGCTGGACGGTCTGGGTGGCCTGGGCGGTGTGGCGGCACACGAACCGGGCCGGCAAGATCCTGGCCAGCCTGTACGTCGCCGGCACGACCTTCGTCGTCGTGGCAACCGGCAACCACTGGGTCCTGGATGCCGTCGCCGGTGCGGCGGTCGTGGTCCTCGGCATCGTCGCGTCGGGCCGCATCGCGGCGTCCCGACGCCGGCAGTCAGCGCAGACCACCCCATGACCCGGGTCATCCTCGGCTTCCTGTTCGCCCTCGCCGAGTCCGGGCTCGGACTGGGAGCCGTGGTGCCCGGCGAGGTGGCCATCTCGGGCCTCGCAGCGGGCCTCGACAGCACGATGGCGCTCGTCGCCCTCGGGGCCGCGGTCGCCGCGGGCGCGGTCGCCGGCGATCACATCGGGCTCGTGGTGGGCCGGCTCGGTGGTGGCCGCCTGCGCGAGTCACGCCTCATCCACCGCCTGGGCATCGACCGCTGGGACAAGGCGGCCGGCCTGATGCAGCGTCACGGCTTCTGGGCCGTCCTGGCCAGCCGGCTGCTGCCGGTGGTCCGCACGGTCATGCCGGTCGTCGCCGGCGCGGCTGGTCTGCGGTACCGGTTGTTCCTGTTGGCGTCGGTGATCGGCGCAGCGGGCTGGTCGGCCGTGTGGGTCGGCGCGGGTGCCGGCATCGGCGCGTCCGGTGTCCTCGATCATCCCTGGATCATCGCCGGCCTCGCGGTGGTCGCGGCGCTGGTCATCGGCGTCCGGCAGGTCCTCAAGCGGCGGGCGCGGCGACGCGCCACCGACCCCGCCGTGGTCCTGACCTATCAGGACGCCTGACGGATTTTCGTGGTGGTGGGGCTCCGAGATACTATGACGTCCTACGATTTTATTTGGACGTCCTAGTATCTGGGAGACGGCATGAGCGGTATTGAGAAGGTCGGCGTCATCGGCGGCGGGCTGATGGGCTCGGGCATCACGGAGGTCGCGGCCCGGGCGGGCCTGGACGTCATCGTGATCGAGATCAGCGACGACGCGGCGAAGGCTGCGGCCGAGCGGGTCGAGGGATCGCTGCGCAAGGCGGAGTCCCGCGGCAAGATCGAGTCCGCCGAGGTCACCGCCGTCCTGGAGCGCATCCGCTTCGAGACCGACCTGGAGACGCTGGCCGACCGCGATCTCGTGGTCGAGGCCGCCTCCGAGCACGAGGAGACCAAGCTCGAGCTGTTCCGCAACCTGGGTCGCATCCTGACCAAGGACGACGCGATCCTGGCGTCGAACACCTCCAGCATCCCGATCGTGAAGCTCGGTGCCGTCTCGGGCCGCGCCCACCACGTCATGGGCGTCCACTTCTTCAACCCCGCCCCGGTCATGCAGCTGGTCGAGCTCATCCCGTCGCTCACGACGTCGTCCGAGACGCTGGACCGGATGCGCAGCTGGGTCACCACCGACCTGGGCAAGAAGCCGATCGACGCGACCGACCGCGCCGGTTTCGTGGTCAACAGCCTGCTGGTGCCCTACCTGCTGTCCGCGATCCGCATGTACGAGGCGGGCTACGCCTCGGCCGAGGACATCGACCGCGGCATGGTGCTGGGCTGCGGCCACCCCATGGGCCCGCTGGCCCTGTCCGACCTCATCGGCCTCGACACGATCAAGGCGATCGGCAAGTCGATGTACGACGAGTTCAAGGAACCCCTCTACTCCCCGCCGCCGCTGCTGGACCGCATGGTCGACGCAGGACTGCTCGGCAAGAAGTCCGGCCAGGGCTTCTACGGCTACGAAGGACGATGACGATGACTGCTGAAGACATGTTCGTGCTCTCCGAGGAGCACCAGGCGATCCGCGCGGCCGTGCGTGCCGTGGCGGAGAACAAGATCGCGCCGTTCGCGGCCGATGTCGACGCCCAGCCCCGCTTCCCGCAGGAGGCTGCCGATGCCCTGCTGGCGTCGGACTTCCACGCGCCGCACGTCCCCGAGCAGTACGGCGGAGCCGGCGCGGACGCCCTCGCGACCGTCCTGGTCATCGAGGAGGTCGCCCGCGTCGACGTCTCGGCCTCGCTGATCCCCGCGGTCAACAAGCTCGGTTCGCTGCCCGTGCAGATCGGCGGCAGCGAGGAGCTCAAGGCCAAGTACCTGGGCAAGCTCGCCCGTGGCGAGGGCGGGTTCTCGTACTGCCTGTCCGAGCCCGACGCTGGTTCTGACGCGGCCAACCAGAAGACGATGGCTGTGCGCGATGGCGACGACTGGGTACTGAACGGCGTCAAGCGCTGGATCACCAACGCCGGCGTCTCGGAGTACTACACCGTCCTGGCGCAGACCGATCCCACCAAGCGCACCAAGGGCATCACGGCGTTCGTCGTCGAGAAGTCCGACGAGGGCGTCTCGTTCGGCGCCCCGGAGAAGAAGCTCGGCATCAAGGGCTCCCCGACGCGCGAGGTCTACCTCGACAACGTGCGCATCCCCGGCGACCGCATCATCGGCGAGGTCGGCGAGGGCTTCTCGATCGCGATGAAGACGCTCGACCACACCCGCGTCACGATCGCGGCCCAGGCCGTCGGCGTCGCGCAGGGCGCACTGGACTACGCGCTGGGCTACATCCAGGAGCGCAAGCAGTTCGGTCACCCGATCAGCGACTTCCAGGGACTGCAGTTCATGGTCGCCGACATGGGCATGAAGATCGAGGCCGCCCGCCAGCTCACGTACGCGGCCGCAGGTCGCTCCGAACGCGGCGACAAGGACCTGACGTTCTTCGGCGCCGCCGCCAAGGCCTTCGCCTCTGACACCGCGATGCAGGTCACGACCGATGCCGTGCAGCTGCTCGGCGGGTACGGCTTCACCGCCGACTACCCGCTCGAGCGCATGATGCGCGACGCCAAGATCACCCAGATCTACGAGGGCACCAACCAGGTGCAGCGCGTCGTCATGGCACGTCAGCTGCTCGCCGGGATCCAGTCCAAGCTCTGACCCCGTCAGGCAAGGAGAACGGCGTCGGGCCCCTGGGCCCGGCGCCGTTTTGCCATCTGCGTCGGCCCGCCAGCAGTGGCGTCATCTCGCCCGATGCCCCACAGTGGCAGGTGAGCCCATCATGAGGAGCGGACCATGAGCACTCGACCAGTGGTTCTCGGCGACGACGGCACCCGCGGCGCGACTCTGGAGTTCGCACTCGCCGAGGCGCGGCGTCGACATGCGCCGCTCAAGGTGGTGCACTGCGCCCCGACCCCGCTGGATCCCACCGACGTCATGCCCAGCGAGGCCCTGTCGCGCGAGCTGTTGGCCGCCGGCCAGGAGGTGCTGGACGGCACCCGCCAGCTCATCGAGCAGCGCGCCGCCGAGCTCGATGTCGAGTACGTCCTGTCCGACCGGGCGCCGATCGAGTTCCTGCTCGAGGAGTCGGAGACGGCCCAGCTCCTGGTCACCGGCATCGACGACATCCCGTGGTACGACCGGCTGTTCGGCGGAGCCGTCGCCACCTATCTCTCGGCCCACGCGCTGTGCCCGCTGGTCACCGTGCCCAAGCAGCTCGACGAGAGCCAGCAGCACGAGGGCGTCGTCGTGGCGCTGGACGGCACCTCAGGAGCGCGACCGCTGCTGTCGTTCGCCTTCGAGGTCGCCCAGGAGTGGGGCGCGCCCCTGCACGCCGTGCGGATGGTGCCCGTGGGCGCCACGCCCGACTACCACGAGATCGCCCGTGCCAATCTCAGCGAGGTCCTCGCCGGCTGGGCCGAGGACTACCCGGACGTGCGGGTCGATCAGGAGGTCATCGTCTCGCAGCCCAGTGCGGGCGGCATCGCCGCAACCCGCCGCGCCCAGCTCGTCCTGGTGGGTCGCTCGGGCAAGCACGGGATGCACCGTCCCACCGCGGCCAGCCTCGTGCGTCACGCGGCCTGCCCGGTGGCCGTCGTCCCACTGGATCCGCCGACCGCTCCGTGACCTGGCACTAGTGGTCGACGATGGCCTTGACGACGTCCAGTCGCGCGGCCCGGCGGGCCGGCACCACCGCGGCGACGACGCCGACCAGGACGGCGACCACGACGAAGACCGCAAGACGCGTCCACGGGATCGCGAGATTCGCGATGCCCTCGTCGGCGACCACGCGTTGCAGGACGAACCCGAACAGCAGGCCCAGTGCGATCCCGAGGAATGCACCCAGTGCCGCGATGGCCACCGCCTCGAGCCGGATCATGCGTCGCAGCTGGGACCGGCTCAGACCCACCGCCCTCAGCAGGCCCACCTCACGGGTCCGCTCCACCACGCTCAGCGCCAAGGTGTTGACGATCCCCAGCGCCGCGATGACGATGGCGAGCCCCAGGAGCGCGTAGACGAGGTACAGCACCTGGTCCACCTGGCTGCGTTGCGACTCCGAGTACTCCTCCTGGGTCTGGACCGTGACGGTCGGGTAGTCGAGCGTCGCGGTCTCGAGGGCCTTGCCGACGGCGGCCTTGCGCGCTCCCGGAGCGGCGTCGACGACGATCGCGGTGTCGGTGCGTGGGATGTTCGCCGCGGCGAGGGTGGAGAACGGGATCAGCGCCTCGCCCAGCAGATAGTTCGACTCGTAGATCCCCGTGACCCGGGAGCGGACGGTCCCGGACGCGAACCTCAACGGCACGACGTCCCCCGGTCGCGCGCCGAGACTGCGGGCCAGGTCCTGCTCGAGCGCGATCTCGCCGGCGCCCACGGAGGCTCTCCCCCGGACGAAGTCGAGGGGGATGATGTCCTTGAGGGCGGCCAGATCGGTCGCCGACACGGACAGCGTGCTGTCGCCGATCTTGGCCGTGACCATCTGGGTCTCGGCGATCTTTCCCACGCCCGGGACCTCGGCGATCTGCTGGCCCACCGTCGGTGAGAACGGCTGCAACAGCGCGTTGGACACCAGGAAGTCGCTGGAGAACTGGTCCTTGACCGTGACGTCGATGGACTTGCTCATCGACGCACCGAGGATCGACATGGTGGTGACGAGGGCCAGCCCGATCATGAGGGCCGAGGAGGTGGCCGCCGTCCTGCGGGGGTTGCGGATCGTGTTCGTGGTCGCGAGCTGACCCACCGCCTTGAACGCCCGCCGGTAAAGGGCCCCGACCGGCCGCATGAACGGGACGGCGAGCACCGGACTGGTCAGGGTGGCGGCGATGATCAGCGCCAAGGCACCCGCCCCGACGGCCACCAGGTTCCACGTCCCGCTCCCGGTCAGCCCGAGGGCGAGCAGCACCGCTCCGCAGCCGAGCAGGATGATCCCCGCCACGAGACGACGCCGGCCCGATCCCTCGGGCACCACCGCCTCGTCACGCATCGCCGCGACCGGCGACACGCGGGATGCGCGCCGCGCAGGCAGCCAGGCCGCGACCATCGTGACCCCGATCCCGACGACGTAGGAGACCACGACGGTGCTGACCGAGAGCGTGATGCTGGTACCGGACAGGTCGAGGCCGAAGTTGGCGAAGACCGCCCGCAGCAGCGCGGCGAGCCCCAGGCCCAGCCCGAGCCCGGCTGTCGACCCGACGACACCGACCATCGCCGCCTCGATCAGCACCGAGCGGCTCACCTGGCGGCGGGATGCGCCCAGGGCGCGGAGCAGGGCCAGCTCTCGACTGCGTTGCGCGACGAGGATGGCGAAGGTGTTGACGATCAGGAAGCTGCCGACGACCAGCGCGATGCCGGCGAACACCAGCAAGAAGGTGTTCAGATAGCCAAGGATGGTGTCGATGATCGCCTTGGTCTGGTCGATGACCTTGTCCCCCGTGACCGCCTGGACGCCGTCGGGAAGCAGCGGTCGCACCGACCGGACGAGCTGCTCCTGGCTTGTGCCGGGGGTCGCGGTCAGCGAGATCGACGTGAAGGCGTCCTGGCCGCCCAGGAACAGGTCCTGGGCGGCCCGCGTGTCGAACAGCACCAGGGTCGCACCGGCCAGCCCGCCGCCGGCGAACTCCGCGTAGCCGACCAGCTCGGCGGTCACCCGCGGGGTCGACCCGGTCGTGATCATGGGCACCGTGTCGCCGATGGCGTAGCCCGCCTTGCGCGCCGACCGCTCGTCCAGGGCGATCTCACCGGACGCCGTCGGCGCTCGGCCCGAGGAGATCGTGATGGCCTGGTCGCCGGCCACGTTCGGCGCATCGGTGTAGTTCAGGGACAACGTCGGCGCCCCCGAGCCGCCGAGGAGCTTGCCGTTCTTCTTGACGATGAACAGCCCCTGGCTCTCCACGTTGCCATCGGCTCGCGCCACGCCCTTGGTGCGAGCGAGCCGATCGGCCAGCGAGGCCGGCAGCGTGCGCGAGTCCGCATCGTCCCCCATCTGGGCGGAGGCACCGAACGTGATCGGGCGGACGAGGCCGTCGGACGCCGAACCGCCCACGATGTTGTCGAAGCTGTTCCCGATCATCGCGGTGAACGTCAGGGAGCCGGCCAGGAACGCCACGCCGAGCACGATCGCGGACGCGCTCAGCACCAGCCGGATCTTGCGCGCGAAGACTCCCCGCAGGGTGAAGCGGAGCATGTCAGACGTCCACGGGGTTGCGAGGCTGCAGGGCCGCCATCCGTTCCATCACGAGCTGGGTGGTCGGCGACCGCAGCTCTCCCACGATCTTGCCGTCGCGCAGGAAGATGACCCGGTCGGTGTACGAGGCCGCGATCGGGTCATGGGTCACCATGACGACCGTCTGGCCGAAGTCGGTGACGCTGCGGCGCAGGAATGCGAGGATCGCCGCGCCGGCCACGGAGTCGAGATTGCCCGTGGGCTCATCCGCGAACACGATGGACGGCCGCCCCATCAGCGCGCGGGCACACGCGATGCGCTGCTGCTGTCCTCCGGACATCTCTGCCGGGCGGTGAGCCAAGCGGTCGCGGATGCCGACCGCGTCGACGACCGTGTCGTACCACTCGCGGTCCGGCTTGCGTCCGGCGATGTCCATCGGCAGCAGGATGTTCTCCTTGCCCGTCAGCGTCGGGATCAGGTTGTACTCCTGGAAGACGAATCCCACCTGATCCCTGCGCAGCCGCGTCAGGCCCTCGTCGTCGAGCGTCGAGATCTCGGTGTCCCCGATGTACACCGAGCCGCTGGTCGGGGTGTCCAGCGCCGCCATGCAGTGCACGAGGGTGGACTTGCCCGATCCCGACGGACCCATGACGGCGGTGAACTCGGACGCGGCGACGTCGACGGTCACGTCGTCGAGCGCATGGATCGCTGCGTCGCCGCGACCGTAGACCTTCGAGGCGCCGACGGTGCGAGCCGCGACGGCCCCTGGGGTGGTCCCTGTGGAGTGCATGTGGTCCTCGATGCTGGCTGGGCGGTCCGGACGGCGCGGTGGGTGGCCGCTGCGAGCCCCCAGACTGCTCGTGACGACTCCGGAGCTGCAGCGACGCTGGCCCCCGAAAGCCGAGACGAACGGCCCTGTTCAGGAGCCGCCCGGACAGCGACGCGGGAGCGGTGCCTGGATTATCTCCGGGGTCGTTGGCCGTGTCGAGCGTCCTGCGTCGGGTCAGTTGGGGTTGACGCAGCCGAACAGGTCGTAGGCGAAGTCCGAGTCGGCCAGGCCGTCCGCCCACGCGGTCCACCCCGGATCGGCCGGCGGCTGGATGTCGAAGAACGGTTGCGCGTTGGCTCCGAGCGGGGCGAGCGGCTTGCCGTCACCGTCGAGCACCACCCACACCGGGCCCAGGGCCCCCTGGAACCCATCGGTGACGTCGTCGTCCCGGATGAAGAGCTTGATGAGGAGCACCATGACTCGTTCGGCGCCGAACTGGCGCTTGGCCTCGGGGATCGGGGCGGTGGCACCCTTCACGAAGTCGAAGTGGTCGTGAATCGTGTCGCCGTCCTTGAAGCCGGTACGGGCCTTAGACATGATCTCGGCGACGACGGCCTTGTCGGCCGGGTCACAGACGGGCTCGTCCTCGTCCGCCGAGGACGAGTCGCAGGCGGACAGCAAGAGCAGGGCCGCAATGCATGCCGCGCCGGCGCGAGAGCGGATGCTCACGACTCGTCCCACGTGAAATCGCTCGCGACCAGATCGAAGTCCTCGGCCATGTAGTCCTCGAAGAGTCCGTCGAAGCCGATGCACCGGACGAGGAGGATCCGTCCGGTCTCGGGGTGGGCGAGGGCATACGTCACGACGTCCTGCGAGCCTTCAACCGTCTCACGATGGCGGATGATCGCGTACCCGCTCTCGTGCTCGAGCGGGTCACCCTCCATGTCGAGCCGAGCACGCAGGCCGTCGACCGAGGCGTCGCCGCGCGACTGGTCCGCGGGCCAGATGAACGCGATCGCCGTCCGGGGCGTCGAGTCGGGACGCAGAAGCAGGGTCTCACCACCAGCGGCCCGCAGCGACTTCACCCACGCACCGGCATCCGGGTGCCAGTCGGACACCTGATCCCGCGCGGCGGCAACCGCGGCCGGGTCGTCGAGCTGTGCCTTGACCCAGCTGCCCGGCAGAGCGAATCGAATCGATGGGGGCGGGCTCGTCCCACCCTCGGGCGAGCCCGTCCCACGTTCCGGTGAGATCCGCCCACTGTCCGGCGAGCTCGTCGTACCCACCGGCAAGGACGAGCCGCAGCCGGACAGCAGCACCAGGCCGACGATGCATGCGGCACCGGCGCGAGACCGGATGCTCACGCCTCCTCCCGCACGAGGTCGCGCGAGGGTCGATGCCCCGTTGCGACGCCCAGACGGGTGTCAGCGAGTACCCCATCGGCATCAACGGGCAGATTCATGGACGGAGGCTAGCAGCAATTCAAGTCGACCTGTCCCGAAGTGACCGCCGTCCCGGGGCACGCCGGGCTCACGATGTCCTGCGTGCCGGGGGACGGCATGTGGACCTTGGTCCGGCGGCGGGCTCTTGGCACCGTGGCCAGTGTGTTGGATATCCATGCAGATGATGTGAAGACCACCGTCGATCCCGCCCATTACCGCGAGGTGATGGGCCACTACCCGACGGGCGTCGCGGTCGTGACCGCGATGATCGACGGCGAACCCGTCGGCATGGTGGTGGGGACGTTCAGCAGCGTGTCGATGGATCCGCCGCTGGTGGCGTTCATGCCCCAGACGACGTCGCGCACATGGGCCCGCCTGGCCACGGCGGACGCCTGGTGCATCAACGTGCTGGCACACGACCAGCTGGCCCTGTGCCGCGCGATGGCGATTCCGAGCGACGACAAGTTCGCCTCGGTCGACTGGCAGCCGTCCGTCCTCGGGGCCCCCGTGCTGACCGATGCGGTCGCCCACGTGCACTGCCGGCCGCACGCCAACGTCGAGGCCGGCGACCACACCATCGCACTGTGCGCGGTCGAGGCGATGGACGTGGCCCGCCCCGTCACACCCCTGCTGTTCTTCCAGGGCGGGTACGGCGGTTTCTCCCCCGCCGGGATGGCCGCGAAGGCCGATGCGGACCTGATCGCGGCCGTCCGCCTCGGCGACCGCGCCCGCGGGCACGTCGAGGCGCTGGCCCGGACGCTGGCCTGCGAGGCCGCCGCCCTCGTCGCGGTCAGCCCCGACGAGCTGACGACCGTCGTGAGCGCGTACGGCGGCACCGCCACGATGGTCGAGCCGATGGGGCACCGCGTGCCGCTCATCCCCCCGATCGGCGAGGCCTATGTCGCAGGCGGGACGCCCGAGACGATCGATCACTGGTTGTCCAAGGTCGCACCGAACGATGCCGACCTGGTCGACTGCTACCGCGCCCGCCTGGCGTCGGTGAACGAGCACGGCTACGCCATGAGCATGGTCGGCCCGGGCGCCCGCGCCGACTACGAGCGGCTGGGAGCCGCGCTGGCCGAGTACGCCTCCGGCGAGCTGACGCCCGCCCGTGAGCGTGCCGTGCGGTCGGTGCTGGCCGAGACGCGCCACTTCTTCGAGGACGTCGACCTGTCACCCGATGAGATCTACGACGTCGGCGCGATCGTCGTCCCGGTGCACGGACCCGACGGCCACGTCGTCATGGTGCTGCGCGCGACCCAGCTGCCGGCCGGGGTCACCGGGCGGGTCGCGGCCGGCTGGGTGCAGGAGCTGCGGCACGCCGCGCAGGCCGTGGCCCGCGACCTGTCCGTCGGGGCCGGCGCCGTCCGCGCCCAGGACTACCGCGACTGGTACGACAGCGACTTCCCGCTCTGAGACCGGCGGGCGGGCCTCACCCAAGGGGCCTCCGACCGGTTCCGGACATGACAGGAGCGCCGCCCGACGATCTCGTCGGGCGGCGCTCCTGATGTCACTGGGCCAGCTGGTGCACGATTCCCGGCGGGCGGTTCTTCGCCTCGGGATCAAGCTTGTGGCCCCAGATGGCGGGGGTGCCGTACGTGTACGGCACCCAGTCGCCGCCGACCTCGACACCGTCGTAGCCGATCTCGATGTTGAACTGCGAGGGCGTGGCGCAGTAGAAGCTGAACGTCTTGTCATTGGTGTGCCGGCCCAGGCTCAGGGTCAGCGGGACGTCCATCTCGTCGAGCATGTCGTAGGCGGTGCCCACGTCGTCGATCGACTTGACCTGCAGCATCAGGTGGTTGAACACGCCGACACCCGGGGGGCACTGCCCCAGCGCGAGCGTGTGGTGGCGTGCGTTGACGTGGTAGAACCGGGCGTTGAGCTGACCCGGGACGATGATCTTGTCCGACAGCTGGAAGTCCAGGACGCCGGAGAAGAAGGCGTGACCGGCTTCGATGTCGGGCATCATCAGCAGGACGTGGCCCAGACCCTGCGAGCCGGTGACGAAACCGGAGCTCGCCCGGCCCGGCCGGAACGTCGCGGGGTAGAAGTGCTGACCCCACGTGATCTCGTGCGGGAAGCCCCACGGATCGGTGAAGGTCACCAGCCGGTTGACGTTGCGCTGCTCGGCCAGCTCGTCGCTGCCGCGCACGGCGCGGACACCGGCTGCCTCGAGCTTTCGCACGACGACGTCCAGGTCCTCCTCGTGGTCGACCGCCCAGCCGAAGTACGCGACCGAGTCGGTCTCGGCGGGGTGGATCTGCAGGCGCCACGCGGCGTCGTCGACGCGCAGGCGGACCGATCCGTCAGCGCCGTCCTCGGCGAGCTCGGCGCCCAGGAACTGGGTGCCGAAGCGGCGCCAGTCCTGCGTCCGGGGCGAGTTGACCCCGAGGTAGGCAAGGGACTTGATCATGGTGGTGCTCCTTGGGGTGGGGTCAGACGTACAGGGCCGGAGATGCTTCGCCGCCGAGATCATCGGTCGACCAGCCGGCGTAGATGTTCTCCGCGACATTGCAGATGTGGCTGAGCGCGACCTGCAGGTCACGCCAGTAGCGCTCATTGGGGAAGTCCTTGCGGATGCCGCTGGCGCCGCTGATCTTGTAGAGCCGGTCGACGGCGTCGGCGCACCGACGCGAGGCCCGCACCTGGTCGCGCCGGAAGGTCAGACGCTGGCTGCGGCTGAGCTCGCCGCCGGCCGACACATGGTCGAAGACCTCCGCGACCGATGTCAGCAGGTGCGAACGGCTGGCCGCGACATCGGCCGAGGCCTCGCCGAACACGATGAGCTGGTTGACGTCGGTGCGTGCGGTGATGCCGTCGGCGGAGACCCGCTGGGCCATGTAGTCGCGGTAGACCGCGATGGCGCCCTGCGCGATGCCCTGGGTGCCGGCCGCGATGGCGGCCGAGAAGATCAGCGGGAACTTCATCCGGTACAGGGGGTTGCCCTCCTGCCGGTGCTCGTACCCGCCGGCGATCATCGTGCCGGCCTCGACGACGCGATAGTCCGGGATGAACACATCGGTCATCCGGACGTCCTTGGAGCCGGTGCCCTCCAGGCCCATGACGTTCCAGGAGTCCTCGACGATCTCGTAGTCCTTGCGCGGGATCACGAAGTGCCGGATGTCGGGCGGTGTGCCGACCTGCCCGGCCGCATCCACGACGATGCCGCCCAGGATGACCCACTCGGCGTGGTCGGTGCCGGTCGAGTACGGCCACTGGCCGGTGAACAGGAATCCTCCGTCGACCGGGGTCGCCCGGCCGAAGGGAGCGTACGGCGAGGCCGTCCACGTGTCGGGGTCCTCGCCCCAGATCTCCTCCTGCAGGCGCGGGTCCATCATCGCGATCTCCCACGGGTGGACGCCCACGACGCCCGAGACCCATCCGGCCGAGGGCGATGCGATGCCCACGGCCATGACCGCCTCGAGGAAGTCGTTCGGGTGGGCCTCGTAGCCCGAGTACTCCTTGGGCTGCAGCAGCCGCACCAGCCCGGTGCCCCGGATCGCGTCGACCGTGCGATCGGTCAGGCGTCCGAGCTCGTCGCTGGGCCGGGCCTCCCCGCGCAGGACGTCGGCGACCTTGCTGACGTTGTCTGTCACCTCGTGCATGTGTGCTCCTCGTGTGCGGCGTCCGGCAGCTGCGCCGCGCCAGGGGTGGGAATGATCCGAGCCGCCGAAGCGCCTGAAGCGATCACTACAGAGAAGGTAGATCCGTGTGGCGTGCGCCACAACGAGCCTGTTCCGGGCAGTGGCACGACGCCGGCGCCGGTCATGCGGTGCGGGAGCGGTCCCGCACGATCTTGGCCAGGGCGACGGCCACGACCAGGCCGGCTCCGTAGAAGACGTTCTGGATCCAGCCGGAGTAGCCCAGCAGCTGCAGGCCGAAGATGCCGGTGGTCAGGAAGTAGATCGCGATCATCGTGCCGATCGGGTTGAACGCGCCCGGCTGCACCACGGCCGTGCCGAGGAACACCGCGGCCAGCGCCGGCAGCAGGTAGGTGCCGGACGTCGAGGAGTCGAAGCCACCGACGGTCGCGACCAGGATCAGGCCGGCCAGCCCGGCGAGCACCCCGGCGACGACGTAGGCGCCGAAACGCACCCGCTGGACCCGGATGCCCGCGAGCCGCGCCACCTCACGGTTGGCGCCCACGAAGATCATGGAGCGACCCAGCGGTGTCCAGGCCAGGACGTACGCCAGCACGACCGCGAGCAGGATGCCGTAGTAGAAGGAGACCGGCATGCCCAGCACCTCGCCGATCGACAGCCGGGCCAGGCCCTCGCTGCGCACCGACACGATCGTCGATCCGGAGACCGCCTGGGCGATGCCCGTCAGCAGGGTCGCCATGCCCAGCGTGACGACGAACGACGACACGTCGAGCACCACCACGAAGAAGGCGTTGACGACGCCGGCCAGTACCGCGGCGCCGACGCCGAGCACACAGGCCAGCACGATGTTCATGCCGTGCACGCCCGCCAGGACGGGGATGATTGTCGCGCTGATGCCCATCATCGAGGCCACCGACAGGTCGAACTCGCCGACGACGAGGGTCACCAGTGCCGACATGGCCAGGAAGACCAGCACCTGCTGTGAGCCGAAGATCGACGAGAACGTCCCGCTCGTGCCGAAGGTGTCGGGAACCTGCGAGTAGAAGTACAACGCCATGAGCGCCCACACCCCGATCAGGGCGTACTTCGACAGCAGCGTGTGCACGATCGCGCGACCGCGGCTGCGGCCCGGATGAGGTGTCAGGGACGGCTGGTCGGTTGACGGCGCCGCGGGGGCTCCGTCGCTGATGATCCTGTCGGCGGTGTCCTGGTCGCTGACGACGCCGGCCACTGCGGCCTGCGGACGGGTGGCTTCAGCCATGGAGGGCTCCTGCGGTCGTGGGGACTGAGTAGGTCGCCTCGAGGACGTCCTCGGGGTCTCGGGTGTGCAGCTCGTGCGGCGGTCGGCCCGGGTGCAGGACGAGGATCCGGTCGCAGATCTGGGTCAGGTCGGTCGGCTCGGTGCTGACCAGCAGGACGCCGCGGCCGGCGGCCGCGGCATCGCAGATCGCCCGCAGGAGATCCGACCGCGCCCCGACGTCGACCGCCTGCGTCGGCTCGTGCAGCACCAGCAGGTCCGGGTCGGTGGCGAGCCACTTGGCGAACAGGACCTTCTGCTGGTTGCCGCCGCTGAGCTCCTTGACCAGCGCGGCGCCCGAGCTGGTCTTGATGTCCAGGCCGGCGATGGACCGCTCGGTGAGCTCGTCCTGCCAGCCCCGACGCACCAGCCACGGGCGTCCGCGGCGGCGGATGTTCGGCAGCGTGAGGTTGTCCCGCACGCTGAGCTCGACGGCCAGCCCGTCGCGCACGCGGCGCTCGGGCACCAGCGCGATACCCGCGGCCAGGGCCCCCGCCACGTCGCAGGTGGCCAGATCGATCGTGCCCGATGCGGTGGTGACGGTCCCGCCCGTCGGGGCGGCCGCCCCGGCGAGCAGATAGGGCACCTGCTCGAACCCGGTTCCCGGCAGGCCGGTCAACCCCACGACCTCACCGCGCTGGACCGTGATCGACAACGACCCGCCGTCGACCGGCAGGTTCTCGATACGTGCCGCGACCTCCGACACCGGGGCCTGGAGGTGTCGGTCGACCGCCCCGACCGCCTTGCCGAGCATGAGCCCGGCCAGCGACGCCTCGGTCAGCTCCGACGTCGGCACTCCCGCGCCGGCCACGCGGCCGTCGCGCAGCACTGTCACCCGGTGGCTGAGCGTCAGCACCTCCTCGAGGTTGTGGCTCACCATCAGGACGGAGGTACCGGTGGCGACGACACGGTGCAGCAGCTCATGGATCCGCAGCAGCTCGTCACGCGGCAGGGCACGGGTCGCCTCGTCGAGGATCATGACGCCCTCCCCGGACACCGTGCCGCGCAGCGCGCGGGCGATCGCGACGCCGGCGCGGTACGACGGCGGCAGCTCACCCACGGTCGCTCGTGGCGAGACCGGGATCTGGAGCCGTTCGAGCAGCTCGGCCGCGACGGCGTCCTGCCGCTTCCAGTCGATGCGCCGGGTCAGACCGGAGCGGGCGAACCCGCCGACGCCGATGTTCTCGCTGACCGACAGGTGGTCCAGCAGGCCCATGTCCTGGTGGACCACCGAGATGCCCGCGGCCTGCGCCGCCCGCCACTGCACCGGCAGGGCGAGCGGCCGGCCGCCGACCGACAGCGTCATGCCGGAGTCGGGCGAGTGGTAGCCGGTCAGGATCTTGACCAGCGTCGACTTGCCCGACCCGTTCTGACCCACGAGTGAGTGGATCTCCCCCGGCTGGACCACGAGGTGAGCATCGCTGAGCACCGTGGCAGGACCGAAGGTCTTGCTCGCGTTGCGTGCCTCCAGCCGGGGGGCCGTCATTACTTCACGCCCCACGCGGTGCGGAACGCCTGCTTGAACTCGCCGCCGCCGAACCAGTCGGGCGTGAAGTACGCCTTGTCGGTCAGCTCCAGCTCACCGATGTTGTCGGGGTTGAAGTCGCGCGTGACCATCGCGTCGGCCTTCTGGACCTCGTCGCCGGCGAGCAGCTGCATCAGGGCGTTGGCGTACTTCCAGCCCTCGTAGATCACCGGGGTGCCGAGATCGGAGATCTGCTGCCCGTCGCGGACGCGCTGCAGGCCGGCCAGGTCCGAGCTGGACGAGACGACCTTGACCTTGTCGGCCAGGCCCGCGGCCTGCAGGCCTTGCATGGCCGGCGGGACGAAGCTGTCGACCGGCACGATCATCGTGGTGGTGTCCTTGTTGGCGACGAGCGCCGAGCTGACCGCGGAGGGCAGCTTGTCGATGTTCGCGGTCGTGAAGTCGGCGGTCGCCACACCGCAGCTCGGGCACAGCTGCTTGAACTTCTTGATGCCGGCATCGCTGGCGCTGCGCGTCGTCGTGGAGTCCATCAGGCGCAGCCACAGCACATTGGTGGCCGCCCCGCCGTGGGCCACGGCCGCCTCGCTCATGGTCTCGTACAGCTTGCTGACCCGGCCGGTGTTGTCGTAGAACGCCAGGGTGTCGTCGGACGTGCGTCCGCCGCTGGGGGCGACACCGCCCACGACGACCGGGACGCCCCTCTTGGCGAGGGCGTCGAAGGCCGTGCCGGCCATCTCGTAGTCGATGAACAGCGAGATGACGGCGTCGGCGCCCTGGTCGCCGGCCTGCTTGAGGCAGTCCGCGACCGAGCTCGGGTTGAACTTGCCGTCACAGATCGAGACCGAGGCGCCCAGCGGCTCCAGCGCGTCCTCGACGCCGATGGCGACACCGTGGATCACCGGGATGTTGTCGCCCAGGGGGATGACGGTGACCTTCTTGCCCTTCAGGTCGACGGGCTTGGACAGTGCCGGCTCGGCGGGGTACTCGGTGACCGGCTTGCTCAGCGCGGCGATCGTGTCCTTCGCAGCGGCGATGCCGGCCGCGCTGTCCGCATCGGAGCCGTCGTTCCCGGCCTCCTGCTCGGAGCCCTGCGCGCACGCGCCGAGCATCGCGAACGCGGCGACCGCGGCGGCGACGGCCACACGGGGCCTGGTGGTGTGACGAACAAGTGCCATGGACGTTCCTTCTGCCGTGCCGTGAGCCCGATGGCCACGGCGGGATGGGTCCGAGATTGCGGTGCCGGTGCACGAGAGCCGGGAGACCGGTGTGCGTCCGGTTCGCTGACCATGACCAACAGTGCGGTGGGTCACACAGCGTTTCGTGCCGCACAGCGGGACACCCGCGGGCAGATCGCCGGATCGGGCCGCCGTTCCACTGGGAAGAACGCAGCAGTCGCGCAGCAGCGGCCGTCTCCGGGAGGGTGCGGCCATGAGCGAAGCGTTGCGCGATCCCCGCCCGACCCAGGAGAAGCTGTCCCGACGTGGCCTGCTGACGCTGGGCGCCCTCACGGCGACCGGGCCCCTGGTGACGGACCTGTACCTGCCGGCCCTGCCCGATCTCGCGCGATCGATGGGCACCTCGGAGGCAGCGGGGCAGCTGACGATGTCGGTCTGTCTGGTGGGTCTCGCGCTGGGACAGCTCGTCGCCGGACCCCTGAGCGACCGGATCGGCCGGACCGGGCCCCTGCGGTGGGGTGTCCTGATCCTGGTCGTGACGTCGTTCCTGTGCGCGGTCGCCACCAACATCGTCCTGCTGCTGGTCCTGCGGCTCGTGCAAGGGCTGGCCGGCGCCGCGGCGCTGGTCATCGCCCGCGCGATCGTGCGCGACGTGTACGACGGGGCCCGCGCCGCGAAGGTCTACTCCGACCTGATCCTGGTGATGGGCCTGGCCCCCGTCATCGGGCCTGTGCTCGGCGGACAGCTGCTCACCGTGACCGACTGGCGCGGGATCTTCGTCCTGCTCGGCGCCATCGCGAGCCTCCTGCTCGCTGCGTGCTGGTGGTGCCTGGACGAGACCCATCCGCCGGAGGTCCGCGCCGCGGCGCCGTCGCACCAACGCGCCCTGCGGACATTGCTCGCTGATCCGCACTTCCGCTCGTTCATGGCGATCACGGCGCTCCTGGGCATCGTGCTGTTCACCTACATCTCGATGAGCTCGTTCGTGCTGCGCAACGACTTCGGGCTGGGGCCGGTGGCCTATGCGCTGACCTTCGGCGCCAATGCGGTCGGCATGATCATCGGCAGCCAGGTCGGTGCCCGGCTGGTGGCCCGGACGGGCCCGGCCCGCATGCTGCGGGCCGGCCTGCTGCTCATCGCCGCGGCCACGACATCGCTCGCCATCGCCTTCGCGCTCGACGCACCGCTGGCCGTCCCCCTCGTGGCCCTGTGGCTCGTGCTCGCCGGTCTCGGCATGTCGATGGGAAGCTGCACCTCGCTCGCCCTCGGGCCACATGCCGGCCGGGCGGGATCGGCAGCAGCGCTCCTGGGCACCAGCCAGTTCCTGTTCGGTGCGGCGATACCGCCGCTGGTGTCCGTGGGTGGCACGTCCGGCGAGGTCATGGGCATCACGATGGCCGCGGCAGGCCTCGGCAGCCTGCTGGCCCTGCGGGTGGCCCTGCGCAGGTCGTAGCGGCGGTGCCGCGACCAGCGGCGCCGAATAGGATCGGACCTCGTCACCGAGGCCCCTGCCAGTGGAGTGGAGCGATGCCCCGAAAAACCCAGCGCGTGCACGAGCAGGGCCAGGCGTCGCGCCACGCCATCCTCGACGTCACCCTGCGCATCGCCGGCGAGCGAGGATACGTCGGAACCACGCTGGGCGATGTCACCCGAGCCAGCGGGCTGTCGGCGAGCTCGATCTACTGGCACTTCCACAGCAAGGACGAGCTGCTCGCCGACGCCCTCGAGCACGGGTACCGCCGGTGGGTCGCCGTCGCGCCACGGTGGGCCGCACTGGACATCGCCCGGCCGCGTCGCGAGGCGCTGCTGCAGCAGCTGCGCGCCGTGTCGGCCGGCCTCGACCAGGAGCCCGGCTTCTGGCGCATGGGCCTCCTGATCGCGCTGGAGACCGGTCCGGCGGTGGGTGCGCTGGCCCGCGACCGGTTCCTGCAGGTGCGCCGGGCCGCCCTCGACCAGCTCGAGGTCTGGTGGGCCAAGTCGCTGGCCACCGACGGCCCCGCGCACCTCGACCCCGGGCACGCCAAGGCCATGGCCCTGCTGACGATGGTCACGATGGACGGCTACTTCCTGGCGCACGAGTCGGACCGGGAGACGGACGTGGAGCCGGTGCTGCGCGCCCTCGCCACAGGTCTGGACGCGGCCGCGCAGGCCCTGACCGCGGGCGCCGCCTCCAGCGCCACCGCCGCTCCGGCCTGGCGCACCCCGTCCGCCCCTGACGGGCAGGAGACCGAGCCGGTCGATCCCGGAGGCCGGGAGGGGGGCCGGCTGCGCCTGCTGCAGGCGGCGGCCGAGGTCGCCGCCGAGAGTGGCTACGAGGGCGCGACGATCTCGCGGATCTGCCGGCACGCCGGGGTGTCGGCCAGCTCGCTGTACTGGCACTTCGCGGACAAGGACGATCTCATCGGCGCGGTGATCGAGGACTCGTATCGCGCCTGGTTCGCCGCCCAGCCCGCCTGGCTGCCCGTCCGGGCCGGAGCGAGCTGGGAGACCGAGGTGCACCGCTACCTGTCGGTCAGCCTGCGCAGCCTGACCGCCCGGCCACCGTTCCTACGCATCGGCCACCTCCTGCTGCTGCTTCGGCGCGACGACCCGCCCCGGGCCAGGGCGACGTTCATCGCCGTCCGCGACAGCGCCGAGCAGACCAGCACCGAGTGGTTCACCGCCGCGCTGGGACCCACCGTCGGCGCCGGGGTGCCCGCCGTCATGTCCCGCCTGATGCTGCTGTCGTCCGACGGCCTGTTCTTCTCCAACCAGATCGACGTGCCCACCTGGGACGTCGAGCTGTTCATCGACCTGGTCGTCACGATGCTGGCCGCCGCGCAGGAGCCGGCGTGACCGCACGCCTGGACCGGGACGCTGCCACAGCGGTCGCGGACACCGCCCTCGCGGAGGCGGCCTCCCGTGGCCTCCGAGTCTCGGTCGCCGTCGTGGACGAGCGGGGGCACGACCTCGTGGTCGTCCGGGGCGATGGCGCCGCGTGGTTCACGCCCGGCGTGGCCCGGGCCAAGGCCGCGACGGCCGCGGCCATGGGCAGGCCGACGAGCGATCTCGCCGATCTGCGCGAGGCGCATCCCGAGCTGCTCGACCTTCTCGCCGGGCAGGTGGCCCACCCCCTGACGACACTGCCCGGCGGTCTGCCGCTGATGGCCGACGGCCGGTGCGTCGGGGCGGTCGGGGTCAGCGGGGCGCATCCCGATGACGACGTCGCGTGCGCCGCGACCGCTGCCGCTGCCGCCTCCTGACCACGGCGCACCCGATTTTCCGTCCAGTGGAAATCTTTTCGTCATCTCCTCTTCCCGTTCCCTGTATCGAGCGTTACATTTAGGAAACCGTGATCCCCGTCACGCTCGTACGCCAGGAGGACGCATGACCATGCTCGACACCGCCCCGACGCCGGTCGAGGCCGACAGCAGCACGACACCCTCGGTCATGAAGGCCCTCCTGCTGCTCGATGCCTTCCGCGGCGCCGGGCCGACCGTGGGCGTCAGCGAGATCGCCCGGCGCGCCGGGGTGTCCAAGTCCACCGCCTTCCGCCTGCTCGCCCACCTGGAGCGCGGCGGCTACGTCGAGCGTCACGGCACCGACTACTGCCTGGGCCGCCACCTGTTCGAGCTCGGCAACAGCGTGCCGATCTGCCTGCCGCACGGGCTGCGCGACGTGGCCGCTCCCCTGCTCGGCCAGCTGTTCACGCGCACCCAGAAGGTCGTGCACCTGGCGGTGCTCGACGGCACCGAGGTGGTGTACGTCGAGAAGCTGCACGGCCCGGGCGCCGTCAACGTCGCCACGACGGTCGGCGGGCGGATGCCGGCGTCCTGCTCATCGCTGGGCAAGGCGATCCTGGCCTTCAGCGACCGCGAGACGATCGGCCGTGTCCTGCGCAGCGGGCTGCCCCGCCGGACGGCCTACTCGATCGCGGACCCGGCACGACTGCTGCAGGAGCTGGGGCGCGTCCGGGCCAAGGGCGTCGCCTTCGACCGCGAGGAGATCCAGCTCGGGCTGGTCTGCGCGGCCGCCCCGGTGCTGCGTGACGGTCGCGCCGTCGCGGCGGTCTCGGTCAGCGGCCAGGCGCTCGGGTTCAACCCGGAATCGATCGCCGCAGAGGTGCACCGGACGGCCGATGCGATCTCCCGCGCGTTCGCGGCCTGACGGGCCCGACCGGGGGCCGGGCCCGTCAGGCCGGTCTCACCAGCCGAAGGGCTCGACCTCGAGACCGAACAGGTCGTCGCCGTAGGCCTTGTACAGCGGGTGCGCGACATTGCACATGTGATTCATCCCGGCGTGCAGGTCACGCCAGAAGCGCTGCAACGGCTGGCTGTGCTGCAGGGCGGCGCCGCCGGCGTTCATGAACAACCGGTCAATCGCGTCGACCGACCGGCGCACCGCGCGGACGCTGTTGCGACGCACGACCACGCGCTGCTCGCGGGTGATCGTCCCGCCCGCTGCGGCGATGTCGTACAGCCGGTTCCAGTCGTCCAGCACCTGCACGCGGCCGGCCGACACATCGGCGGCCGCCTCGCCCAGGGCGATCATCTGCACCGGGTCGGACACGGCCTTGGGGCCCCGGCCCGTCACCCGGGCCCGGGTGAAGTCGACGAAGGCGCCCAGCGCGCCCTCGGCCATCGCGAGCGTGGCCGCGTTGATCGCCGCCGGGAAGATCGTGCCGAACGGCAGCTGGTAGAGCGGATCGTCCCGCCCGACCTCCTCGGCCTGGATCCCGTTCTGGAAGTTCGACGGCTTGTTGACCCGGTAGTCGGGGATGAACGCGTCGACGACCGACACGTCCTTGCTGCCCGAGCCACGCAGCCCGATGACGTCCCACGAGTCGTGGTGGATCGTGTAGTCCGAACGCGGCAGCACGAAGTTGTGCGGCTCCGGGTCGAGCACCGCACCGTCATCGTCGACCATCAGGCCGCCGAGGATGATCCAGTCACAGTGGTCGGTGCCTGAGGAGAACGGCCAGCGGCCGCTGAAGCGGTAGCCGCCCTCGACCTTGCGGGCCCGCCCGATCGGGGCGTAGGGCGATGCGATCCAGGTGTCCGGGTCCTGGCCCCACAGCTCCTCCTGCAGCCGCTTGTCCCACTGGCCGAGCTGCCACGGGTGGATGCCGACGACACCGGAGACCCAGCCGGCCGAGCCGCACAGCGACCCGACCTTCAGGACCGCCTCGAAGAACTCGACCGGGTGCGCCTCGTCCCCGCCGTACTCGCGCGGCTGGAGCATACGGATGACACCGGTGTCGCGCAGCTGCTTGGCGGACTCGTCGGTGAGCCGCCCCAGCGCCTCGCTCTGGGCCGCGCTGTTCGCGAAGACCTCGGCCGCCTCGTCGACGCGCCGCAGCGCCTCACTCATCGCCGCGCCCTCAGTTGTTCTGGACGAAGTCGGCCACGAGGCGGTTGAACTCCGCCGCGTGCTCGATCTGCGCCCAGTGACCGCAGCGGTTCAGCAGCACGAGCCGCGAGTCGGCGATCATCGAGACCAACCGCATCGAGTGCTCGAAGTGGACCACCCGGTCATCGCGACCGTGGATCAGCAGGCTGGGCGCGGTGATGCCGCAGACCTCGGCGGGCGTCGCCGGGCTCGAGACGGGACCGCGACCTGCGGCCATGCCCTTGAGAAAGTTCTCGAGGTGGTCAGGACGTGACAGCGCGGAGTCGGACCGCAGCTGCGACAGCTCGTCGGTGGCGAACTCGGCCGAGAACGTCATGATGTCGACGAGCTTCTTCATGGTCTCCGGCGTCGGGTTGCGGTAGCCCTCGAAGAGGATCTTCAGCCCTTCGCTGGGGCCGTCACCGGGACCGAACATCGTCGGCAGCTCCAGGAAGCTGCCCGGTCCCATCGTAATCAGGTGGGAGACGCGGTCGGGGTACCGGGCGGCCACCGCGAGACTGATCATGCCGCCCATCGAGTTGCCCACCAGGGCTGCCTTCTCGATGCCGAGCTCGTCCATCATCTCGATGACGGCGTCGGGGTGGTCGTACCGGTCCGACGGCGCCGAGTCCGAGCGGCCCCAGCCCGGGGCGTCCCACGCGATGACGCGGAAGTGCTCCGAGAGCGGGCCGATGTTGGGGCGGAAGTTGCTCCATCCCGTGGCGCCGGCGCCGCTGCCGTGCAGGAGGATCACGGGGTGCCCCTCACCGGCCTCGTTGTAGTGCAGCTTCCAGCTCTTGGTCTGGACGTAACGGCTGGTGCCTTCTTCGGTCAGCTCGACGCTCATGGGTGCTCCTGGGTCCAAAGGGTGTGTGCGACGCCGAGGTGTGGCGTCGTCCGGTGAATTCAAGCCGCTTCGGCGCGAGGTTCCTCGTGCCTCGTGCCGCGGAGCGGGACGTGACCTGAGGTGTGCGGGGCACCGCGGTGCCAACCTTCCGGTACACCACGAACCGGAGATCCTCATGCCTTTCGACGTCACCTCGCTGACCGGGGTCGGCCCCGCGCCCAGCGCCCACGAGCGACGGCTCGCGCTGCGCGCCCGGCTCGCGGCCGGCTCCCCGCTGGTCCTGCCGGGCATCACGGACGCGCTCGGGGCCCGGCTGGTGGAGACCTCCGGATTCGGTGCCGCCTACGCCACCGGCGCAGGCCTGGCCAATGCCCAGTACGGCGTGCCGGACCTGGGCCTGATCTCGCTCGGCGAGGTGGCCGACCAGGTGTCCCGGCTGACCGAGTCGACGCATCTGCCGCTGGTCGTCGACGCGGACACCGGGTACGGCGGACCGCTGGCCACGATGCGCACGATGCGCATCCTCGAGCGCGCCGGGGCCGCCGCGATCCAGCTGGAGGACCAGGAGATGCCCAAGCGGTGCGGCCACTTCGACGACCACGCGCTCATCCCGATGGGGCACATGCAGACCAAGATCGCCGCAGCCCTGGAGGCGCGGACCGACGACGCCCTGGTGCTGATCGCCCGCACCGACGCCCGCAGCGTGGACGGGATCGACGCCGCGATCGAGCGGGGCCACGCCTACGCCGAGGCCGGCGCCGATGTGTTGTTCGTGGAGGCTCCCCGTTCGGTCGACGAGCTCGAGCGGGTCGGCCGCGAGCTGAAGGGCACCCCCCTGGTCGTCAACGTGGTCGAGGGCGGCAAGACGCCCCAGCTCGAGCTGCAGGAGTACGTCGACCTGGGCTTCTCGGTCGTCCTGTTCGCGAACTACCTGATGCGCTCGATGATGGCCGCGGGCCGCGAGGCCCTGACGCACCTGGCGGCGCACGGCGAGACCGCCTCACGGGCCGGCCGGATGGCGACCTGGACGGAGCGCCAGCAGCTGTTCAACCTGCCCGCGTTCACGGCGGCGGAGGCCCACTACGACCAGCCGTGGACGGGCCGATGATCGCGGGCCTGCCCTACCAGCACCACCTCCCCGAGCACGTCGGCGTGCTGGTGCTCGGCTCGGGCCTGGCCGGCTGCGCTGCCCTGCTCGCCGCCGCCGAGGCCGGCCAGTACGCGGTGATGCTGGAGAAGACCGCCGACATCGGCGGCTCGACCGTCCGGTCGGCGGGCCTGTCCGCGTTCGCCGGCACGGACGAGCAGGCGGCACAGGGCCTCGACGACTCGGTCGAGCTGCTGCGCCAGGACCTGCTCGAGACCGGGCGGCACGCCCAGGACGAGGCCCTGGTCGATCTGTACTGCGAGCACCAGATGGACACCTACCGCTGGCTGAAGGGGCACGGCGTGCGGTACGGGCAGGTGCACGCGGCCTCGGGCCAGTCGGCGCCGCGCTCGCACCCCACGGACACGACCGGCATGCTGATCCGCCTGCTCACGGCCGCGGGACGGCTGGGCGCCCGCCTGCTGACCAGCACCGCCGCCCACCGCATCGTCCGCGAGGACGGCCGGGTCGTGGGAGTCGAGGTCGTGACGACGACCGGCGACAAGCAGCTGGTCCGCGCCGATGCCGTCGTCATCGCGACCGGCGGCTTCTCGCGGAGTCCCGAGCTGCTGACGCGCTTCGCCCCCCAGATGCAGCACGCCCTGCACGCGGGCGGTCCCGGGTGCACCGGCGACGGGATGCTGATGGCCTGGCAGCTCGGCGCAGGCATCGTCGACACCCCGTACGTCAAGGGCACCTACGGCATCTACCCCGAGCCCCATCCCGACGAGGACGGCACCGGCATCCTGGCGGTCTACAAGGGCGCGATCGCAGTCAACCGGGACGGCCGCCGCTTCGTCGACGAGTCACTGCCCTACAAGCAGATCGGCGATGCCGCGCTCGTCCAGCCGGGCGTCACGACCTGGCAGGTGCTCGATGCGCAGGTCATGGCGCAGTCCAACGACGAGGTGCCCATCTACGAGTTCGCCGGACGCGAGCGCGCCGGGATGCTGCTGCGCGCCGACACGATCGACGAGCTGGAGCGGGCGATCGGCCTGCCCGACGGATCGCTCGTCGCGACCGTCGCGGAGTACAACGCGGCCATCATCCACGGCGAGCCCGATCCCCTGGGCCGGCGGCACCTGTCGGGCCGGGTGGGCACTCCGTTCGCGCTGGACCACCCTCCGTACTTCGCCCATCCGACCGGGACCGTCGTGCTGGCGACCTACTGCGGACTGACGGTCGATCCGCAGATGCGGGTCCTGGACGTGTTCGGCGAGCCGATCCCCCGGCTGTACGCGGCCGGCGAGGTCATCGGCGGATTCCACGGCGCCGGCTACATGACCGGCACCTCCATCGGCAAGTCCGGCATCTTCGGCCGGATCGCCGGCAACCACGCAGCAGCAGAGGACAGTGACCTGCCATGGTGACCACCCCCTTCGACCTCACCGGACAGGTCGCCCTCGTGATCGGCGCCGCCTCCGGCGGCCTCGGCGAGCGCGCCGCGCAGGCGCTCGCCGGGCACGGCGCCACGCTGGCCGTCGCGGACATCGCGGCCCGCGCCGACGACCTGGCCGGCACCGCGGCGGCCACCTCGGCCTCGGCGCACGCGGTCGACGTCACCGACGAGGCGTCAGTCGCCGCACTGTTCTCGGCGGTCGCCGAGCAGCACGGCGGTGTCGACATCGTGGTCAACGCCGCCGGCGTCATGCTGCGCAAGCCGTACGACCAGACCACGCTGGAGGAGTTCGAGCACGTCGTGCGCGTCAACCTGACCGGCACCTGGCTCGTCGGCCGCGAGGCCGGGCGGGCCATGACGGCGCGCGGCGGGCCGGGACGCATCGTCAACCTGACCACGGTGTACGCCGAGCGCGTCGGTCCCGTCCCGGAGTCGGCGTACTACGCCTCCAAGGCGGGCGTCGCCAACGTGACCCGCGCGCTGGCCGCCGAGCTCGGACCCCTCGGCATCACCGTCAACTGCCTGGCGCCCGGCGTCTTCTACCCCACCCAGATGACCGCGGCCCTGGGCGCCGATCCCGACCGGCTCGCCTGGTTCGCCGGTCGCACGATGCTCGGCCGCCTCGGCGACCCCGAGCACGACTTCGCCGGCCCGCTGCTGCTGCTCGCCTCCCCCGCCTCCTCGTACATGACCGGCCAGGTCCTGTACGTCGACGGCGGATGGTCCGCCTGGTGACCTCCCCTCATCTCCCCACCAACGAAAAGGAAATCCCCATGACTGAACGTCGCAAGGCGCTGCTGATGCTCGACTACCAGGTCGCGCTGTGCGAGGAGGGCCCGCACCTGCGCATGCCTCCGCTGGCCGCGCAGGTCGCCGAGCGCGGTGTGCTCGAGACCGCCCGCACGGTGCTCGAGGCCGCCCGTGCCGCGGGCTGGCTGGTGGTCCACGTGCGGCTGGCCTTCGATCCCAGCTACGTGCTGCGCACCAACCGGCTGGCGCGCTTTGACGCCTACCCCGACCAGCAGGCGATGCTCGCGGACTCGCCCGAGGCGCAGATCGTCGCCGCAGTCGCGCCGGCACCCGGCGAGCCGGTCGTGGACAAGGGATGCGTCGACCCCTTCGTCGGCACCCCACTGCTCAACGTCCTGGCCGCCGAGGGCGTCGGCGAGGTCGTGCTGGGCGGCGTCGCGACCAACCTGGTCGTCGAGTCGGCAGCACGCCACGCCAGCGACGCCGGTCTGCAGGTCACCGTCGTCGAGGACATGTGCGCCTCGTTCCGGCCGGACTTCCACGAGTTCTCGGTGCAGAACATGCTGCCGATGTTCGCCACGATCACCTCGTCGGACGCCCTGCTGAAGGACCTGGCATGACCGTCCACGAGTACGACGTGGTCGTGGTGGGTGCCGGCGTGGCGGGATTGTCCGCCGCGTGCGCCGCCGCGGAGTCGGGCGCTCGTGTCGCGGTCGTCGACCGGGCACCGGAGGCCGAGAGCGGCGGCAACACCCGGTACACCGAGGCGTTCTTGCGCATGGGCTCGCTCGACGAGGTGGCCGACGGCCTCGAGGACACCGTGGTCGACGACTTCATGGGCCATCCCGATCCGAGCGTGGTGAACGAGGCGGCGCTGGCCCACGACCGCCGGTCGGCGCTGTACCGGGCCCACCACGTGGTGGATCCGGACTACGTCGCCGAGCTGGCTGCCCGGGCACCCGAGACCCTGGCCTGGATGGTCGGGCACGGCATGCGCTTCGACGCCCTGCCGACCCCGTTCCTCACGACGTCCACGACCCGCATGGCCCCGGTCGGCGGCGGCCTGGCGATCCTCGAGACGATGGGCAAGGCGGCGCGCGGACTGGGCGTCGAGTTCCACTTCGAGACCACCGCCCGGTCGCTGCTGACCAGTGCCGACGGCGTGGTCGGCGTGCTGGCGAAGGGTCCCGGCGGCGCGGTCCGCCTGTACGGCCGGGTCGTCCTGGCCTCGGGCGGCTACCAGGGCAACAACGAGCTCATGGCCCGCTACCACGGTGATCGCGCGATGACGACGCGCCCGGTGGCCCGCGGGGGCAACTTCAACAAGGGCGAGGGCCTGGAGATGGCGCTGGCGGTGGGCGCCGCAACGGCCGGCAACTTCTCCCTGTTCCACGCCGAGCCGGTCGACCCGCGCTCCGGCGAGCCCGAGGCGGCCATCTTCTGCTTCCCGTACGGCATCTTGGTCAACACCGACGGCAACCGCTTCGTCGACGAGGCCCGGGGGCCGATCGACGCCTGGTACGAGCGGACGACGCGTGACATCCAGGCCCAGACCCGCGGCATGGGCTGGGTCGTGCTGGACCAGGGGTCGCTGCGGGTGCCGAACATCGGATCGGGCATCCGCACCGACCAACCTCCGGTGCGCGGCGCGACGATCGCCGAGCTCGCCGTGCGGATGGGCGTCCCCGCCGCGGCGCTCGAGGCCACCGTGGAGGCGTACAACGCAGCCTGCCCCGAGGGCCACTTCGATCCCCTGGTGCCCGACGGGCTCGCGACCCGCGGACTCGTCCCGGCGAAGTCGAACTGGGCGCAGCCCCTCGTCGAGGGACCGTTCGTGGCGTACCCGATCATGGCGGCCAACGTGTTCACCTTCGGTGGCCTCAAGACCACCGCGGCGGCCGAGGTCGTCGACCGGGACGGCTCAGCGATCCCGGGCCTGTGGGCGGCCGGCGAGATGACCGGGCTGTACTACTCCAACTACACCGGTTCGACGTCTGTCCTGCGCGGTGCGGTCTTCGGTCGAATCGCGGGGGCGGCCGCGGCCCGGGTGGGAGTGCCCACATGAGGATCTGGCACCAGAGCTTCACCGTGCTGGACGACGTGCCGCACTACCGCGACGCCCTGCACCGGCACCTGGATGCCCACACGTCGGCCGGCACCACGGTCGAGCTGCACGGCATGCGGGCGGGCACCTATCCATCGGACTACCCGGGGACCCACATCGGGCACGCCTACCTGTCCGGCCTGCACAAGGAGCAGTTCGTCGAGGCCGCCCTGCGGGCGCAGGACGAGGGATATGACGCCTTCTTCATCGCGACGATCCCTGACACGGCGTACGAGGAGGTGCGGACCCTGGTCGACATCCCCGTCGTGACGTTCGGCCAGACCTCGGTGCTGATGGCCGGGATGCTGGGAGACTGCGTGGCGATCGTCAACTTCATCGCCGCGCTCGAGCCCCAGCTGCGCCGCAACCTGCGCAGCTACCGGCTCGACCAGCTGGTCGGCCCGATCGTGCAGGTCGAGGCGGGATTCACCGACGTCATGGGGGCCTATGCCGACCCCGAGCCGCTCATCGAGGCCTTCACCGCGGCCGCCCGGACCGCGATCGCCGCCGGGGCCACCGTCATCGTCCCGGGCGAAGGGCCGCTCAACGTGTTCCTGGCCGACCAGGGCGTGAACCGCGTCGACGACGTGCCGGTGCTCGACTCGCTCGGCACCTGCGTGCGGATCGCGGAGCTGCGGGCCCACCAGCACCGGGACTCGGGGCTGTTCCCGAGCCGGGTGGGGTTCTACGGATCGCAGCCCGAGCGCGGCCTCGTCGACGCCGCCCGCGCCTTCTACGGCCTGACGCCGGCGTCGCGATGAGCGAACCGGCCGACTGGGACATCGAGGTCGACGTCGTCGTGGTCGGCGGCGGGGCGTGCGGCGTGATGACCGCGCTCCGCGCCGCCCAGGACCCCGATCTCGTGGTGGCCGTGCTGGAGAAGTCGACCCGCGAGGGATGCAATGCGGCGATCTCCAGCGGCAGCCTCGCCGCCGGAGGCACCCGTTTCCAGCGGGCGGCCGGGGTCGACGACTCGCCCGAGCAGCACGCTCGCGACATCCTGGCGCTCAGCCACGACGAGGAGTGGGCGCACATCGTGCACGCCCTGTGCGCCGTCGCCCCTGATGTCGTCGAGTGGCTGGCCGATGAGCTCGGCTACCCGATCGAGATCGGGCTCGACATGCCCCGCGCCGGCATGTCGGTGCCGCGCCTGCACGCCGACATCGGACGGCTGGGCGGCGGACGGCTCATGGCACACCTGCGCGCAGCGCTCGATCGGATGCCCCACGTGGCCTTCGTCGACGAGTCGCCCGTCGTGGGCGTGGTCGTCGACGGCGGGACGGTGGTGGGCGTCGAGACCGTGCAGAACGGGCAGCGCCAGCGGGTGCGGGCCGATGCCGTCGTGCTCGCATCGGACGGCTTCGCCGCGTCCGCCGAGCTGTTGCACCGACACTGCCCCGACATCGGGGACCCGTTCTACGGCGGCGTCTCCACGAGCACAGGTGACGCCACGAGGTGGCTCGAGCCGCTGGGTGCGACGTTCCGCAACATGGCGGCGTGTCTGCGCAGCGGACTGGTCGTGGTGGACCGCGGGACCCGGGTCTCGCCGGCACTGCAGTTCAACGGCGCGGTGCTCGTGAGCACCGACGGGCGCCGGTTCACCGACGAGGAGGCTCATGGCTACTCCTCCATGGCCGGCATCCTGCGCGAGCAGCCCGGCGAGCGGGCCGCGATGATCTGGGACGCCACCGCGATGGCGACGGTCCGCGAGACCGAGATGATGCGGGACTGCTTGGCGGCCGGTGCGATCAGCGACCTGCCGGACGTCGCCGCTGTCGGCGGAGTCCTCGGGCTCACCGAGCAGGAGACGGCCCGCGCGCTGGCCCCCCTCCCGGACCGGCGTCCGCTGGTGGCTCCCTTCCACCTCGCCTGGGTCACGCACGGGGTGCTGACGACCCAGGGCGGCGTGGTCGTCGACACGGACGGCCGCGTGCTCGACGCCCACGGCGATCCGGTCCCCGGCCTGTACGCCGGGGGCGGCACGGTGTGCGGCCTGGCCGGGCCGTCCTCGGACGGGTACTCCTCCGGCAACGGACTGCTCTCGGCCCTCGGCTTCGGCTGGATCATCGGCAACGCCCTGGCAGGTGCCCGGTGAGCCGGGCGTGACCGACGGCCTGGCCGGGCTGATCGCGCGCTGGGCGCTGCCGGCCGCCAGCCGGATCCCGCCCGATGTGCAGGCCAAGATGCAGACGCACCTGGCCGACTCGGTCGCGATCGCCCACGCCGCATCGGTCCGGCGGGTGGGCCGGGACATCACGGCCGTGGCCGCTCGCAGCGGCGGCAACGGTCCCGCGCGGGTGCTCGGGAGCACCTCGGTGCGCCTCGGCCCGACCGGTGCGGCCTTCGCGAACGCGGCGCTCGTCCACGCCCTCGACCTCGACGACATCCATGACGCCGCCCGTCTGCACCCCACCGCCGTGACGCTCCCGGCCGCGCTGGCCGCCGCCGATCTGGTCGGTGCCGACCAGGCGGGGGTCGCCCGCGCGGCTGCCGTCGGCAATGAGCTGATGTGCCGCCTGGGGACAGCGGTCGCGCCCGACGGGACGGGCCCGGCGTCGGGATGGTTCCTGACCCAGCTGCTCGGCTACGTCGGCGCCGCCGTCACCGCCGGGCTCCTCCTGGGGCTGGACGAGGCGGCCGTGGTCTCGTCGATCGGTCTGGCCACGATGCAGGCGGCCGGCGCCAAGCAGGCGGGCTTCGGCACCGGGTCGACAGCGCGCGCGATCTACCCCGCATTCGCGGCCGAGGGCGGGGTCCGCTCTGCACTGCTGGCCGAGGGCGGCTTCGTCGGACCCGCGCGCGGCCTGGACGGCGAGGCCGGGATGTTCCCGCTCTACCTGGGGGGCCGGCTCGACGCGTCGCAGGCGCGTCGGCTGGTCGACTCCGAGCGCCGGTGGGACTTCCTGGACACCCAGCTCAAGCGCTGGCCGTCGTGCCGGCTGTCGCACCCGTACATCGCCGCCACGCTCCGCGCCCGGCCGCTGGTGCCGGCCGACCGGGTCAGCCGCATCGTGGTCGAGGCCAACCGGGCGGCCGCCCGCCTGTGCCGTCCCCTGGAGTCCAGGACCCGGCCGGTCACGCTCGCCGACGCGAAGTACTCGGTGCCGTTCATGGTGGCCTTCACGCTCGTCCACGGCGAACCGACCCTGGCCGGCCTGACCGATGCCTCGCTGACCGACGCGGCCGTCCTGCACGTCGCCTCGCTCGTCGAGGTGGTGGAGACCGGCACCGACTCACCGGGAGAGCCCGGTGCGCACATCGCCTTCACCGGCGACGGCCACCAGGAGATCGTCACCGCGACCGGCACGCCGCCCATGAGTCCGGCCGAGGCCCGGCGCAAGCTGGCGGCGTGCCTGGCCGGCAGCTCGTCCGACGACCTGCCGTTCGTCCCCGGGTGAGGCGTGCCGGCCCCGGTCTACGCCCGGCGCTCGGCCAGCCAGGCGCCGATCAGCCGGTTGAACTCCTCGGCCCGCTCGACCTGCGACCAGTGGCCGCACTGGCTGAAGATGTGGGCATCGGCGTGCGGCAGGACCTGCAGCAGCTCCCACGTGCGGGACACCGGGATCACGACGTCCTGCGTGCCGTGGATCAGCAGCACCGGGACGTCGAGGCGCGACAGCGCCTCCATGTCCAGCGGCAGTGCCTCACGGTCGCGATCGCGAGCCGCGACGACCTCGGCGAGGCGATCACTCGCGGTGTCGTTGAGGGCCGACCGGTAGCGCAGCGACACCAGCTCGTCGGTCACCAGGGAGGTGTCCACGACGAAGGTCTCCAGCGTCCTGCGGATGCCCTCCTCGGTGAGCTGCGGGTTCGAGTGGCTGGCCAGCGCCTTGGTCAGCTTCGCGCCCCCGGTGCCCATCGAGACGATGCCCAGGAGCCGCTCGGGGTGCTCGATCGCGAACTGGAAGGCCACCCACCCGCCGAGCGAGTTGCCGACGATCCAGGTCTTCTCGATGCCGAGCGCATCCAGCACCCGTACGGCGTGCTCGACCCAGGCACGGATGCCGTACTCGGTCCCGGGAGCGACGACCGTCTGGCCGTATCCGATCGAGTCGATCGCGATGCAACGACCGTGCTCGGCCAGCGACGGCAGGTTCAGCCACCAGTTGGCAGCGGCGGTGACGCCCGTGCCCGAGCCGTGCAGGAACAGGATCGGATCGCCCGTGCCGAGATCGTGCAGGTGGGTGATCTCGCCGGGCGCCGTCTCCAGCCAGGTGTCGTCCAGGCCGAAGAACTCGTCGGTCGCGTAGTCGGGGATCGTGGTCATGCGATGTCCTTCGCGTCTGCGGCGTGGTCGGCCACGAAGCCGAGCAGCAGCCGGTTGAACTGCGAGCCCCGCTCGTACGGGACCCACAGCCCGGTCTTCTTGAACAGGTGCAGCTGGGCGTCGGGGATCTGCTTGAGCAGGAACAGGGCGTTGTCGAATCCCTGCACCCGGTTCTCGGTGCCCCACACGATGAGGGTCGGGACGCCGATGCTGCCCAGGTCCTTCCACAGCGGCTCCGCCGGGACGCCGGCCGACTCCGCGCCGGCCCGACGCTCCTCGCCGCCCGCGACGGACTCGGCGTAGCGCTCCTCGACCAGCTCGTCGGTCACGAGCGTCTTGTCGAACATCATCAGCTCGAGGTACGCGCGCATCTTCTCGCGTGACGGCCCCTCGCCGCCGTAGTACGAGCGGATGGCCTTCTGCCCCTCGGACGGCGAGGCGCTGAACAGCGGCACCCCTCCGGCGCTGGAGACCAGGGCCAGGCGCTCGACGCACGCGGGGTGGCGCAGGGCCATCGCGATCGCCACCGCGCCACCGGTGGCCAGGCCGACCACCGTGGCGCGCTCGATGCCGAGCTGGGCCAGCATCGCCGCGAACAGATCGGCGTACGGGCCGTACTTGCCGCCCTTCAGCTCGATCGCATCGGACTGCCCGTACCCGGGCAGGTCGACGACCAGGACCCGCGCGTGCTCGGACAGCTCGGCCAGGTTGGAGCCGAAGTTGCCCCAGCCGGAGGCGCCCGGCGCCCCGCCGTGGATGCACAGCAGGACGTCCGGGCCGGTGCCGGCCTCGTGGTAACGAAGCGCGACACCGTCGACCGTGACGGTGCGCGAGGTGGACTCGGGGGTGATCGCCGACATCAGACCTTCACCGCGGCCGGGATCTGACCGCCGAAGTGGTTCAGGCCGTAGGCCTGGAACAGCGGACCGGAGTAGTTCTGCACGTGGTGCAGCGCGCTCTGGCAGTCGCGCCACATCCGCTGCATCGGGTGCGCCGCGTGGATCTGCGAGCCGCCGCTGACCTTGAACAGCTGATCGGCGGCCTCGGCGGCGCGGTGCGACGCCGCGACCTGGTTGCGGCGGATCTCGGCGCGCTCGCCCAGCGTCAGCAGGCGTCCGGAGCTGACGATGTCGAAGGCGCGGTCCATGTCGTGCAGGACGTGGCGGAAGCTGGCGTCGATGTCGGCCGCGGCCGGTCCGAGAGCCGAGAGCTGGAACGGATCGGCGCTGGCCGAGCCGAACCGGCTGCTGCGCTGGCGCGTCCACGCGACGTACGAGGCGAGCGTGCCCTGGGCCAGGGCGATGGTCGCGGTCGTGATCGCACCGGAGAACACGACGTTGCGCGGCATCGCGTACAGCGGCACGTCCCGGCCGGCGACCTGGCCGGCGCTGCCGTCGGTGACCGGGTTGGTGCGGATCAGCCGGTGAGACGGGACGAAGGCGTCCTTGACGACGATGTCCTTGGAACCGGTGCCGCGCAGCCCCATGACGTTCCACGAGTCGTGCATGATCTCGTAGTCGGCGCGCGGGATGACGAAGTGGATCGTCTCCCGGTCGGTGACATTGCCCTCCTGGTCGGTGATCAGGCCGCCGATCATGACCCACTGGCAGTGGTCGGTGCCCGACGAGAACGGCCAGCGGCCGCTGAACATGTAGCCGCCGTCGACCGGCCGCGCGCGGCCCATCGGCGCGTACGGGGACGCGACCCACGTGTCGGGGTCGTCGCCCCAGATCTCGCGCTGCATCTCGACCGAGCCCTGCGCGAGCTCGTGCGGGTGGACGCCCACGACCCCGGCGACCCATCCGGCCGCGCCGTTGCGCTGGCCGATCGCGTGGACGACGCGCAGGAAGTCGGTGGGGTGGTCCTCGAAGCCGCCGAAGTCCTTGGGCTGCAGCATCCGCACGACTCCGGAGGCGCGCAGCTCGGCGGCGACCTCGTCGCTGACCCGGCCCAGCTCCTCGGACACCGGGGCGTCCGCCTCGAGCAGGTCGGCAAGCTCCATTACGCGATCTAGCACGGCGTTCATGTCAAAAAGTTCCTTCTGTGGATGGTGCAGTCTGGGCGGGGCGACCGGTGGGTCAGTGGTGGTCGACGCTGTGGTGGCCCCACAGGTGCGCGGTGTCGTAGCGCGTGGGCGTCCAGGTCTCGTCGTCGATCTTGATGCCGCCGGTCCCGAACTCCAGCCCCACGTTCGACGGGGTGATGAGGTAGAAGCTGGTCATGCGGTCGTTGCTGTGGCGGCCGAACGTCTTCAGCAGACGCTCCGGCTCGGTCTCGATGTGCTCGAGGGCGCGGCCGATGACGTCCAGGTCGGTGACCTCCAGCATGAAGTGGCCGACGCCCAGCGGACGCCCCGGGATCTGCGGCGTGAACGCGAAGCTGTGGTGGCGCGGGTTGCAGTGCAGGAACGTCGCGTACAGGTCGGGCGTCAGATCGATGTGGTCCGACAGGCGGAAGCCCAGGACGTCCATGAACAGCCGCTCGTACTTCTCGCGGTCCGACACGACCTGCAGGACGTGGCCCAGGCCCTCGGTGCCGGCGACGAACTCGGCGCCGATCGGCGAGGCGAACCGTGCCGAGGACGTGCCCAGGCCCCAGTAGATCTCGTGGTCGTAGCAGTCGTCGGGGTCGCGGAAGCTGATCAGGTCGCTGACCCGGCGCTCCTTGGCGACCTCGGGCCCGGGACGCGTGACGACGTACCCCGCTGCCGTCAGGCGCGACTCGAGCTCGGCCAGCTCGGCGGGACCCTTGGTCTCCCAGCCGACGGCCGAGACCCCACCGGTCTCACCGGCACGCACCTCGAGCCGGTAGACCTTCTCGTCCGCGCGGAACCGCAGCCGGTCCTCGCCCATGCGGTCGGCCATCAGGCCCAGCACGCGCTGGCCGAAGTCCTCCCACACGTCGAGGTCGGTGGCGGTGAACTGGATGTAGCCAAGAGCTGTGACGCTCGCGGTCATGTCGACTCCTACTGGTTCGAAACGGGGGTGGTCAGGTGGTGGTCAGTCAAGGACGCCGCCCTCGCCGAACCGGGCCCAGATGAGATCGGCGACCTCGGCCGCGCGGCGCCGGACGAGCTGGCCCCACTGGGCGACCGTCGCGCCGCTGGCGCCTGCCGGCGGCCCGGACAGCCGGACCGAGAGCTGCAATGCGCCGATGCTGGGCACCGAGGCGGTGATCGACCGGACGTCGTACGTCTGGTCGTCCGAGAGCTCCGGCTCGTAGTAGTCCAGGTGCTCCAGGTGCATCGCCTGCACCTGACGCTGCCGGTGCGGGGTGGGCTCGCCGTGGATGTAGCGGGTGACGTCCTGCCAGGTCTCCTGGTCCGGTCCCTCGCCGACCAGCGAGAGCGAGTAGCCCTGCTCGGCCACCCGGTGCGCCAGCTCGGCGCACCGGCCGCGGACCTCCTCGGCGCTGCGCGGCAGCCGCCCGATCCACCGGTCCACGGCCGTGTCGTCGGCAGGGTCCAGGTGCACCGAGCCGGCGGGCGGGACGTTGGGCAGACGCAGGCCGATCTCGAAGAACGTCCTGGTCGCTGATCCGCGCTCCGTGCCGATCACGACGTCGTGGTCGCCGATCAGCGCGAGCAGCGAGACGTCCGCACCGACCTCGGCCGCCAGGTCGGCCAGCGGCTCCATCGCGGCCTCGCTGAGGCGCGAAGCCCGGATCAGGTCGTGATCGGCCGGCGCCAGGAACGACGACGGCGCGAAGCCGCCGAACCCGCCTTGGAAGAACAGCAGCGGGCAGGTGGGCCGCTGCACCTCCAGCGAGCGCACCCGGCCCAGGACGATGAAGTGGTCGCCGGCGTCGACGATCTCGTGGTAGTCGCACTCGATCCAGGTCACCGACTCCTGCAGGATCGGCGCACCCGACGGGGAGGGTCGCCACGAGACGTCCTCGAACGACTCCGCTCCGCGCCAGCTGCCGACGAGGTCGGCCTGGTCGGCGGCCAGCACGTTGACGCAGAACGTCTCGGCCTCGCGCAGCTTGGCGAACGTGCGCGACCCGCGGTCAGGCAGGAACGCCACCAGGGGCGGGTCGATCGACACCGAGGTGAACGTGCCCACGACCATGCCGACGAGCTCGCCGTCGGACAGCGTCGCGGTGATCAGCGCGACACCGGTCGGGTAGTGCCCCAGGGCGTTGCGGAACGTCAGCGGGTCGATGGCGGCCGGGTCCGGCGCCGTCGGCTCAGACATGGCGGATCAACCGGTGGACCTGGCTGCGCAGGTCGGCGAACCGGGGCAGCGCCTTGGTGGCGACCTGCTCACGCTCACGGGGCAGGTCGACCGTCAGCATCTCGCGGATGCCGGCGGGCTTGCCACCGAGGGCCAGCACCCGGTCGGACAGGTACACCGCCTCGTCGATGTCGTGCGTGACCAGCAGGATCGTGATGCCCAGGTGGTCGCGCACACGCAGCAGCAGGTCCTCCAGATCGGCGCGGGTCTGCGCGTCGACGGAGGCGAATGGCTCGTCCATGATGACGGCGGCCGGCCGGTAGGCCAGCGCACGGGCGATCGCGACGCGCTGCTGCATGCCGCCGGACAGCTGCCACGGATAGGAGCCCGTCGCATCCGCCAGGCCGACCTCGGTCAGCGCGTCGATGGCGATCTTCTCCCGCTCGGCCTTGTCCAGCCCTGCCGAGCGCAGCGGGAGGACGACGTTCTCCAGCACGCTGAGCCAGGGCATCAGCGAGCGGCTGTAGTCCTGGAACACGATGGCCAGGCCGCGCGGCGGCGCGTCGATGCGGCGCCCGTCGAACAGCACCTCGCCCTCGCTGGGACGGCGCAGTCCGGTGAGGCACTCCAGGAGCGTCGTCTTGCCGACGCCGGAGGGACCCACGATGCACATCAGCTCGCCGCGCTCGACCTCGAAGTCCAGGCCCTTGAGCACCTGGTGGTCTCCGTACGCGTGGCCGACGCCACGCACCTGCAGGACCGGACCGGTCTGGCTGCCGGCGCCTGGGATGGTCTTCGTCATCGCTGGTCTTCTTTCTGGTTGGTGTAGCCGCGGTGCCAGGCCAGGACCCGGGACTCGAGCAGACCGAATGCCTTGTTCGTCGCGTAGCCGATGAAGCCGAGGACGATCAGGCCGGTCCACATCGCGACGATGTCGAACGTGCGCTGGGAGTTGAGGACGAAGTAGCCGAGCCCGCCGGGCGAGCCGACCATCTCGGTCAGCACCATCGCCACGACCGACATCGACAGGGCGACGCGGGCTCCGGCGAACACCTGCGGCATCGCGGCGGGGATCACCAGGTGGCGCAGGCGGTGCCAGCGCGTCAGCCGGTAGCTCGCCGCCACCTGGTGCAGGACGGGATCGACGGCGCGGACGCCCTCGACGGTGTTGAGCAGGATCGGCCACATCGAGACGAAGGCGATCGTGACGACCTTCATGTCGTTGCCGGTGCCCAGCAGCAGCATCATGATCGGCAGCAGCGCGACGCTGGGCAGGGCGCGCATGAACTCGACCAGTGGACGGGTCGCGTCCTCGAGAGCAGCCACGGAGCCGAGCAGCAGTCCCAGGGCGACCGCGACGACGAAGCCGATCGCGAACCCTGATAGCAGCCGGATGATGCTGGGCACGGCGTCGTCGACCAGGTGGTCGAAGAACCACAGCTCACCCAGGCGGCTGGCGATGTCGGACAGCGCCGGCCAGTAGAAGGAGGTGCTGCCGGCCGAGGCGAACCACCAGGCCGCGATCAGGAGCACCGGGAGCCACAGCTCCCAGGCGACGGTCTTGGCGACCTTGACCATGACGTTCACAGGGCATCTCCCGTACGGACCGAGGAGTGCCACCACAGGACGCGGCGCTGCAGCAGCACGAAGAGCAGGTTGAGCACCAGGCCGAGCAGTGCGGCGCTGAAGGCGAACAGGAAGGCCCGGTCGACGTCGTTGAGCTGCATCGCCTGCAGCAGCAGGTAGCCCAGGCCGTCGGTGCCGCCCAGGAACTCCGAGCTGATCGCCATCAGGAGCGAGATCGTCGCCGCGATGCGCAGCCCGGCGAACACGAACGGGAACATCGAGGGCGCGACGATGTAGCGCAGACGGTGCCAGCGGCTGAGGTGGTAGGCGCGGCCCACCCGCTTGAGCTGCGGGGAGATCTGGCCGACCGCGTAGCTGGTCTGGATGATGACCGGCCAGACCGCCGACACCAGGATCAGGACGACACCCAGCGTGCGGGTGGCCCCGAACAGGAGCAGGAACAGGGGCAGCAGCGCGATGGCCGGCACCGTGCGGCCGAAGTCGATGACCAGCTGGGTGCTGCGCCGGGTGGCCTCGTTGGAACCGATCAGCAGGCCGAGCGGGAGCCCGACGAGCGTGGCGAGGGCCAACCCCAGGAGGGCGGTCTGCACGGAGGTGGCGATGTTGCCCCAGTACTCGCCGGTGGGGACGACGTCCCGGGCCTCGGACAGCAGGTCCGCCGGGGTCGGGAATCCGCTGCTGGAGCCGGGGCCGATGGCGAACAGGTGCCAGACCACGAGCGCCACGATGATCGCGACGAGGCGAAGCAGCAGCCGTCTGGAGCGCGAGGGCGCCTGCGGGGGCTGGGTGCGGGTCACGGCACAACCTCTCCGGGTGATGTGTGTGGGCAGGGGAAGGACGGTGCGCCGGCTCGCCCAGCGAGCCGGCGCACCGGGGGCTCATCAGGGCTTGAACAGGATCTTCTGCGGCGAGGGCGCAGCCTGCTCGAACATGTCGTAGCGCTTGAGGTAGGCGATCGAGGTCGCGATGTCCTCGACGGTCAGCGGCTTCTCGGCATACACCGGCAGGGCAGCCTTGGCCAGGACGTCGGCGGGAGCATTGAGCACCTTCGCGGCGGTCTTGACCAGCAGGTCGCTGTCGCCGTTGACCTTGACGTTCGCCTCTCGCACGGCGTCGCCGAACGAGGCGATCAGCTCGGGGTTCGCCTTGGCGAACTTGCCGGTCGCCACGTAGACGTAGGCCGGTCCGCCGCCGCCGGAGTTGGTCGGCCCGACGACCCGCAGCTCGTCCTTGGCCCGCTCGATCGTGCCCACGGGCTCGGACGTCGTGGTGGCGTCGGCCTGCTTGGACTTCAGCGCGGTCAGCGGATCGGGGCTCTCGGTGAACTTGATCTTCGAGCTGTCTCCGCCGGCGTCATCGACGGAGCCCTTGAGATCGACCCACGGCTGGCTCTTGATCTGCGGGACGGCGATGGTCTTGCCGGTCAGGTCGGCCAGCGTCTTGATCGGGGAGTCCTTGCGGACCCACACGTTCGCGAAGCTGTAGTCCTCCTGGCCCTCGGGGATGCCGCCGTCGGTGGCGCCCGCGATGTAGACCAGGTCGAGACCCTGGCTGGCGGCGACCATCGACGTCGCGGTGTCGAGCAATGCGATGTCGACCTTGCCGCCGATCAGCTGGGGGACCATCTCGGAGGAGGTCTTGGCCGTCGTGATCTTCACGTCGAGGTCGTGGTCACCGAAGATGCCCTCGCTCTCGGCCGCATAGGCAGGCGCCCCGTTGAGCGATGCGAAGACCGCGAGGTTGACCTTGCCACCGGACGCATCCGATCCGCCGGACGAGTCGGAGTCCCCGGAGGAGCAGGCGGAGGTGGTGGCCAGAACGACGGCAGCGGCCGCCGCGAGGGCACTGAGACGCAGAGAAGCCATGTGTTTCGAGTCCTTAGTCATGCCGGGATCCGGCGTCGATCGGCCGTCGACGACGGCGTGTGACGAGCCTTACAAACCACGGTCCGCGGTTGGACCGATCACTCACCGAGTGGAATTTGGATTCAGGGGGCGAGGAGGTCGGTTGTCCGACCATGACCCACGTCACGTATGTTCAGCCATGCTGGAGCCGGTTCCACATACCGGAACGTAACAGAGGAGCACGGATGACGGACATGACCGGGAGACGGGGCGTTCTCGCCCGCGCATTCGACATCCTGGGATGCTTTGCGGGCGGCGCCGAGCGATCCGTCGCCGACGTCTGCCATGCCACCGATCTGCCGCCGGCGACGGTTCACCGGATGCTGGCGACCCTGGCCGAGCACGGCGCGATCGAGCGCACCAGCTGGGGCCGCTACCGCCTCGGCCCGAGCCTGTGGCGCCTCGGCCACGACGTGCACGAGATCCGCCGCCTGCGCGACTGCGCGCGCCCCGCGTTGATCGACCTTCACGCCACGACCCGGCTGCCGGTCGCCCTGGCCACCCGCGAGGGCGACCGCCTGCAGGTCATGGACAAGATCGCCGGCCGCAAGGTCGCCGGGTGGGCGTGGACCGCGCTCGGCACCCCCCTGCTGACCCAGCACCCCGGCGGACTCGTGCTGCTCGCGTGGGGGGCCACCCCCCAGCACCCCGGCACCCAGGCCCCGCCCGCCGGGCGCGACGAGTTCGCGTGGCGTCAGGAGCTGGCCGAGATCCGCCGACAGGGCTTCTGCCACAGCCGGCCGGCCGACGTCGCCGCCAACCCCGCGATCTGGGCCGCGGCTCCCGTGTTCTCCATCGACAAGTCGGTCACGACGTGCGTCATCATCGGTGGCGTGCACGGAGAGCACCCACCGGCCGCCCTCGGGCGACTGGCCCGCACGACGGCGACCGAGATCTCCGCCGGTCTGCGCCGCGGCGTCACCAGCCCTTCGCAGGGTGCCGAGGCCTGACATGGCTGTGATGACCAAGGCGGTCCACGCGATCGACCTGATCGCCCGGGCGCATCTGCCCGTCAGGCTGGGCGACGTGGCCGAGGCCCTGGGCATGCCGAAGTCATCGGCGCACCGGCTGCTGACCGAGCTGGCCGCGCACGACATGCTGCGCCGCGACGACACCGGTCGCTTCCTGCTCGGCCCCCGGCTGCTGTCGTGGGGCGTCGCCGCCGAGCTCAGCTACGACCTGCGTGGCATCGCCGAGCCGCACATGCGACAGCTCAGCCACGCCAGCGGTGAGAGCGTCAACCTGCACGTCATCCAGGCCGATCACCGGGTGTGCATCGCGGCCATCCGCGGGGCGGAGAACCTGTTCCCGCCCGTCTCGGTCGGCGAGGCGCTGCCGCTGGGCATCGGCGCATCCGGCAAGGTTCTGCTCGCCTTCTGCTCCGAGTCGCTGCAGGACCAGGTGATCGCATCGCTGTCGGCCGCGGGCGGGCCGGCGCCCACGCGCGAGCAGCTACGGGTGATCCGCACCAACCGCTGGGCCACCTCGATCGACGAGCAGCGCCTCGGACTGTCCGCGGGCGCAAGCGTCATCATCGGCCCCGGCGGCCGGGCACTCGGCGCCCTCGCGATCGGCGGGGACGTCGACCGCTTCCCCCCGGACCGCCTCGAGGACCTGCGGACCGCCGTGGTCAGCAGCGCGCAGGCCATCAGCGCGCAGGTCACCGGGCGCACCGGCTGAGCCGCTGCCACCCGACCTCCCCCGGGCCAAGGACCTTTCCGCTGGATGCGAGATGGCGACCACGGTCGCCGCCGCCCTCGAAGACTGGGGGTGCGCCATCTCGGCGCCTGCCCACCGAGAGGATGCCAGTGAGCGTCGCCACCCTTCCGCAGAGCGCCGGAGCCACGGCCCAGGTCGCTGCCTTCGCCAGCGCCGCCGACCGGCGCCGCGATCCGGCGACCCGCGACGCGCTGCGACGTCTGGTCGTGGACACGGTCGGAGTGACCGTCGCAGGTCTTGCGACCGAGCCGGTCACGCTGCTGCACGGGTGGCTGACCGACGAGGACCGGGGAACCGGTGATCCCTCCGGCGCCGCGGTCTGGGGCACGCCCCGCATGATCGGCCCCGCCGACGCGGCCCTCCTGAACGGCACCGCGGCCCACGTCCTGGACTGGGACGACGCGGCGCCCTCGATGGCGATGCACCCGGCGGCCGTCCTGCTGCCCACCCTGTTCGCCCTCGCCGCGCGGCGCCGGATCACCGGCGCCCAGCTCGATGACGCCTACTGCACCGGCTCGGCGGTCTTCCGGGCGGTCTCGGAGATCCTTCCCCACGCGACGCACTACGGGCGTGGCTGGCACAACACCTCGACGACCGGTCGTCTGGCGGCCACGGCGGCCGGTGCCGACCTGCTGGGCCTGACGCCGCTGCAGACCCAGCACGCCCTGGGCATCGCCGCGTCCCATGCCGCGGGCAGCCTGGCCAACTTCGGCACCATGACCAAGCCCCTGCACGCCGGCACTGCCGCCCGCGACGCCGTCATGGCCGTGGGGCTGGCCGCCCGCGGCTTCACGGCCAACCCCGACCAGCTGGAGTCGCGCGGCGGATTCCTCGACCTGTTCGGCGACCACGACCCCGAACGCGCTTCGACCCTGCGCGACCGGCTCGACCACTGGTCGACCGCGTGGACCGGCGACTACGCCATCAAGGCCTATCCGTCGTGCTTCGCCACCCAGCGTGCGATCGACGCCGGCATCAGCCTGCGCGAGGAGATCGGGAGCGCGGGCATCGAGCGGATCGAGGTGACCCTCGAGGCCGGGGGGACCCGCCCGTTGCGTGACGAGCTGCCCACGACCGGGCTCGAGGCGAAGTTCTCGCTGGAGTACACCCTGGCCCGGGCCCTCGTCAGCGGCGACGTGTTGCTCGCGGACTTCGCCGACGATGCGCTCGCGCACCCCGGTGTGGCCGAGCTGATGCCGCGCATCACGCTGACCGAGCGCCCCGCATCGTCCGAGCCGGGCCACACGGTCGTGCGCCTGCACACCGTCGACGGCCGGTTGCTGACCCGGACCGTCCACCACTCGCGCGGAGACTCCCACAACCCGCTGTCGTCCGGCGAGCTGTTCTCGAAGTTCCGCCAGTGCGTCGGTGGCGACGCCGCTGAGGCGACCCGCTGGTTCGACGCGCTGCACGCACTGCCCGACTCCGACGCCCCCTGCGACGTCCAGCCGCTGCTCGCCGGTCCCGGCGGCACGGCCCCCACCCGTTGAGCGCATCCCGCTCTCGTCCGACCCCAAGGAGAACCCGACCGTGACCGACACCTTCACCGAGGAAGCCACCAGCCGCTTCGTCGAGACGGCCAGTGGCCGCCTGCACTACAACGAGTACGGCAGCGGTCACCCGGTCGTCCTCCTGCACGGCTCGGGCCCCGGCGCGACCGGATGGAGCAACTACGCGCGCAACATGGAGGTGCTCGGCCAGAACTTCCGCTGCCTGGCGGTCGACATGCCCGGATGGGGCAAGTCCGACACCGTCTCGTACGACGAGCGTGACCACGCCGCGACGGCACAGCACTTCCTGGACGCGCTGGGCATCGAGAAGGCGGCCTTCATCGGCAACTCGATGGGCGGCGCGACGTCGATCATGTTCGCCGCGACCCAGCACGACCGGGTCAGCCACCTGGTCACGATGGGCGCCGGCGTCGGCGGGGCACACCTGTTCGTGCCCGGCGGCGGGCCGAGCGAGGGCGTCAAGGTCCTGCAGCGCACCTACCGCGACCCGTCGCTGGAGAACTTCCGCGACCTGGTCGACATCATGACCTACGATCCCGAGCACGCCAGCGACGAGCTGGTCCGCCAGCGCCACCAGGCCGCGGTCGACCACCCCGAGCACATCGCGAGCTTCGCCGCCGGCATCGGCCGCCCCCGGCCGCACATGGCCTCGCACGCCCAGATCGCCGGCATCACCGCGCCGTCGCTGTTCTTCCACGGCCGCGACGACCGCGTCGTGCACTACGAGAGCACGCTCAAGCTGGTCTCGCTGGTGCAGAACTCGCGGGCCGTCCTGCTCGCCCGCTGCGGCCACTGGGCCCAGCTCGAGCACGCCGACGAGTTCAACCGCACCGTCACCGACTTCCTCCTCCACAACTGAACGGGGCATCTGCCATGAACGAGGTCCACGAACGCATCCTGGCCCGGGCCGACGAGCTCGCCGCCGAAGCCCCGCTCAGCGACGAGCAGGGCAGCCTGACCGACACGACCGCCGACATCCTGCGCAGCTGCGGAGTCATGCGGATGCTGCAGCCCAAGGAGTTCGGCGGGATGGAGGCCAGCCCGGTCGACTTCTTCCGCACCCTGTTCGACATCGGCGTGCAGTCGTCGTCGGCGGGCTGGGTCGCCGGTGTCGTCGGCGTCCACGCCTTCGAGATGGCGCTGATGGACCACACGCTGCAGAAGGAGATCTGGGCCGATGACGCCGACACCTGGATCGCGTCGCCCTACGCGCCGCTCGGACGGGCCACACCCGTCGAGGGCGGCTACCGGTTCACCGGCCGGTGGCCGTTCTCGTCGGGCACCGATCACTGCACCTGGATCATCCTCGGCGGACTGATCGTCGACGCGGACGGTGCGCCCGTCCCGGGCGGCAGCCGGCACTTCGTCCTGCCCCGCGCCGACTACGAGATCATCGCCGACTCGTGGGACGTCGTGGGACTGCGCGGCACCGGCAGCAAGGACATCGTGATCCGCGATGCCTTCATCCCCGAGCACCGCGTGTTCGACCCGACGCCCATGGAGGACGGCGGCCTCGCCGACAGCGTGGGTCGCGGCGACTCGCCGTTGTACCGGATGCCGTTCCACCCGATGTTCACCGCCGGCATCACGACCGCGACGATCGCGATGGCGCGCGGCGCGCTGACCGCCTTCACCGAGGCCATGCAGCACCGGGTCACGGCCCGTGGCGTCAAGACGGCCGACAACCCGCACCAGCTGGCCGTCCTCGGCCGCGCGAGCGCCGATCTGCAGGCCGGCGAGGTGCAGCTGTTCGGCGACATCGAGTGGATGTGGGACAAGGCGCAGCGCGACGAGCGCTTCTCCGCCGAGGACCGTCTGCGTGTCCGTCGCAACCAGGTGCGCATCTCCCGCAGGGCCGTCGACGTGGTCGACGAGCTGTTCCTGAACGCCGGCGGATCGGCGCTGCGTTCGGACTCCACGCTCCAGCGGTACTGGCGCGACATCCACGCGGCCCTGAACCACGCGAGCAACAACGCCGACCCGATCTACCAGGCGTACGGCCTGAACTCGTTCGGCAACCCGTTGCCGAAGACCGTGCTGTTCTGACCGGTCAGGTGACCCCGGTGATGCCCTCTCGTGACCACGGGAGGGCATCGTCGCGTCCGGACGGGACCGCTGCCCCGGACGTCTCCGCAGGCTCACTGGGACGACTGGTCGACCGGCTCGGCACCGACCTGGACCGACCGGTCGTGCTCTACGACCCGGCGATGAACGTGCTGGCCTTCAGCGCGCACTCCTCGCACGACGTCGATGCCAACCGCAGCGCTGCGATCCTGTCCCGCCGGACGCAGCCCCGCGCCCTGGAGCTGGTGCACGAGGCGGGCGTCCACCGCGCGCACGTCCCGGTCGTCGTCCCGTCCGATGCTGGGCTGGCCGACCGGATCGGCATGCCCGTGCGTCACGGCGGCGCCCTCCTCGGCTACCTGGTGTGCGTCGCCGAGCCGGGCGATCTGCCCGTCACGGACCGCTACCGCTCGATCGTGGTGGATGCCGCCGCCGACCTCGGCCTGCTGCTGCACGCGGGAGACCTGCAACGACGCACGCACCGCGCCGCGACCGCGGCGACGGTGCGTGACCTGCTGGGCGACGACCCGGCGATCCGCGGGGACGCCGCCGGTCGGCTGCTGCGCCAAGGCATGCCCGCATCCAGCGCCGGACATCTCGTGCTGACCTTCTCGGGTCTGCCGCCCGGCGCGGACCCCGGGCACTCGTCGCTGCTGGAGCTGGAGGTGCTGCTGGACCGGGCGACCGGCACCGTCGCCTCGTCGGTCATCGGCGCCGTGATCGGTGGCGCCGCGGTGCTCGTCCTGCCCGTCGCGCCGGACCACCGACGCACGGTCCAGCGGCTGGCCGACCAGCTGCCGGACGAGGTGCGCCTGGGCATCGGAGCGCCGCGCACCGACCTGGTCCATGTCGCGGGCTCGGCCCGCGAGGCCGCCCTGGCGCTGTCCGGGGCCTGGCACGATCCGGCGCGTCACGGACGCATCGCACGGTGGCGTGACCTCGGGGCCGATCAGCTGTTGCTACGCCTGCCGCTGGACCGGATGGGGCCGGCCGACCTGCCCGAGCCGGTGCGGCTGCTGCTCGCGGCACGTGGCGGCCTCGAGCTGGCCAGGACGGCCGAGAGCTATCTCGACCACGGCGGCGATGCCCAGGCCACGGCGCGCGCCATCTCGATCCATCGCAGCACGCTGTACTACCGGCTGGACCGCATCGCCGCGCTGATCGGCGTCGACGTGCGTGACGGCTCGGTCCGCCACGAGCTGCACACCGGCCTGCGGGTCGCGACCCTGTGCGGACTGCGCCCGGTGGCCGGCTGACCGGTCATCCGCGCAGTCCGTCGGCCAGCAGCCGCTCGGCCATCCGCTCGGCCTCGCCGGTCTTCGGCGAGCTGAAGAACAGGACGCGTCCGATGATCGGGTCACCGGTGTAGTAGCGCTCGTACAGGGCCTGCCGCGCAGCGAACGGGCTGCAGGTCATGTCCCACACCATGCGCATGACCTGCAGGCGACGCTCGGCCGGCACGTCCGGTCCGTGCACGTACTTCTCGATCAGGTGGCCGATCTCGTCGTTCCGGAGCTCGCCCTCGGTCATGGCGATGGCGCCGCTGCCCGCGACGAGCCGCAGCACCTCGACAGCCTTGGCGATCGCCTCGGGGAAGAAGAAGGTCAGGGCCGAGATGCCGACCCGTGACTCCACCTCGGGCTCACCGGGCCCCGGCGCCACGGCGTCCGCGCCGGCCCGCCGGTTCGCGATCCGGCGGGACAGGTCGAGCGCGATCCCGTCCAGCAGGCCCTCGGCGACGTTCAGGCGTCCGACGACCTCGCCGATCTCCTCCTGGTAGCGCGGCGTGCCGGCGCGGCCGGTCGTGCGGGCCGCGACGGTCGCGAGCCCGGCCAGGAACCGCAGCTTCGCGGTGCTGCGAGCCGCCCCCTGCAACGGGCCGTAACCGACCGCATTGCGCACGATGCCGTTGTACGCGTCCAGATCGCCCGCGACGACGACCCGCTCCTCGGGCACGAACACCTCGTCGAACACCAAGATGGCATCGCTCTCGTCGAAACGGCTCGACAGCGGGGTGTCGAAGCGTCCGTCGCCGCGGTCGTAGGCCTGGCGGCACACGATCGACAGCCCTTCGGTGGCCAGCGGCAGGGTGAAGACCAGCGCATACTCCTCCTGGCCCGGCCGGCGGGGGACGTACGGACCGACGAACACCTCGTTGGCGACCGGCGCCAGCGTCGACAGCAGGCGCGCGCCGCTGACCACGATGCCCCCGTCGCGCCGCTCGACGACGTGCAGCGCCTCGGGCGGGGCGTCCTGCGTCGACCGGTCGCTCTGCGGGTCGACCAAGGTGTGGGTGACGGCCAGGTCCTCGCGCCGCAGGCGCTGGATGTACTCGCCCAGCCGGTCGGCCTCCGCCTGCTTGCCCACGAACAGCAGGCTGCTGCGGATGTCGAGCAGGTAGGCGTTCATGAAGTCCGGCAGGCGGCCCATCATCCCGTACGTCAGGTCGGTCCTCAGCCGATCGCACCGCAGCCGGGCGAGGACGTCGTCGTGGTCCTGCGCCTCCAGCAAGGTGGTGCTGTGGACCTCGCCGCTGTCCGCGTCGGTGGTCGTGAGGACGCCGGCCAGCTCGGGATCAGCCTGGGCGTCGTACAGCGCACCGAGCGTCGACAGCACCCCCTGGAACGCCGGGTGCGCCGTCACGTCGTCGACGCGCTCGCCGTCCACGAACAGCCGGCGCCCGTCCTGCAGGCTCTGCCGGTACTGCTCACCAGTGCGAATCGCCATGTTTCAGATCTCCTCGTCTCGACGTCCTCGACCCGCAGCGTAGGTTCGCCGGGCCACCCGATTCATCGGCCGGGACGCGGAACCTGGCGGCCCGGAGTCCGACACCGTGTCGGACGACGCCGCCGGGCAGACTGGGTCCATGAGCACCACGCCGGCAGCGCAGGAACTCGACCCGCGCTCCGTGCTGGCCAAGGTCATGGCGGTGCTGCACGCCTTCGCGGTCGACGATCGGTCGGTGTCGCTGGCCGAGCTGGCCCGGCGCACCCAGCTGCCCAAGGGCACGCTGCACCGGGTCTGCAGCGACCTGGTCACGGCACGCCTGCTGGACCGGGCCAGCGACGGCTACCGGCTCGGCGGGCACCTGTTCGAGCTGGGGATGCGGGCCTCGGTCGAGCGTGGCCTGGTCGACGTGGCCACCCCCTTCATGGAGGACCTGTACGAGCTGACCCACGAGACCGTCCACCTCGGGGTCCGGGAGGCCGCCGAGGTCATGTACGTCGCCAAGATCGGTGGGCACCGACAGGCACCGTCGCCGTCGCGGGTCGGCGGCCGGCTACCCCTGCACTGCACCGCGATCGGCAAGATCCTGCTCGCGCACGCACCGGCCGGGCTCGTCGACGAGTACCTGTCGCGCCCGCTGGAGCGCCGCACGCCGCGCACCGTGATCGCACCGGGCCTGCTGCGCCAGCAGCTGACCCAGGTGCGTGAGACCGGGCTGGCCTTCGAGTACGAGGAGTCGGCGGTCGGCATCGTGTGCGTCGCCGCGCCCGTGCTGGACGTCGAGCACGGCGTGGCCGCGGCGCTCAGCGTCACCGGGCCCGTCACCCGCTTCGACCCTCGACGCCACGCGAACGCCGTCCGGGCCGCCGCCGCGGGCGTCCAGACGACCCTGGCCCGGCAGGCCGCTCTGCGGGAGGACTGACCGCCACCCGCATACCGGTGAGCGGAACACCGGGCTGGCTGCGGCAGGCCCCACGCCGTGAGACTGGGTCGACAGCACCCACGACGGAAGAGATCGATGAGCTCCACCGCAGCAGCGACCTTGGCAGCAGCCGACCGGCTCGAACAGGCCCAGAGCACCCTCCGCCCCACACCCCCCGTCCGCGACATCCTCGGGTCCACCGACATCACCGCGGCCTATGCCGTCCAGGACGAGGTGAACCTGCGTCGCCGCGCGCGCGGGGCTCAGGTCGTCGGTCGCAAGATCGGCCTGACCTCTCCGGCGGTCCAGCAGCAGCTCGGGGTCGACCAGCCCGACTTCGGTGTCCTGTTCGACGACATGGTCCACGCCGACGGCAGCACCGTGCCCACCGGCCGCCTCCTGCAGCCCAAGATCGAGGCCGAGGTCGCCTTCGTCCTGGCCCAGGACCTGGACGGCGAGCTCGACCTGGCGACGGTCCGCGGTGCGGTCGATTATGCCGTCGCCGCCCTGGAGATCGTCGACAGCCGCGTGGCCGACTGGGACATCACGATCACCGACACCGTCGCCGACAACGGCTCCAGCGCGCTCTACGTGCTCGGCACCCAGCACGTGAGGCTCGACGAGGTCGAGCCGCGGGACGTCGAGATGTCGATGAGCATCGACGGCGAGGTCGTCTCGACCGGCAACGGCGCGGCCTGCCTCGGCGACCCGCTGGAGGCCCTGCTGTGGCTGGCCCGCACCGCCCAGGAGATCGGCGACCCGCTGCGCGCCGGTCAGGTCGTCCTGTCCGGCGCCCTGGGACCCATGGCCCCCGTCGTCGCCGGCAACTCAGTCCAGGCGCAGATCAGCCGACTCGGCTCGGTCTCCGTCAACTTCAGCACCGAGGAGAACGCATGACCCGCACGAAGGTGGCCGTGATCGGCTCCGGCAACATCGGCACCGACTTGATGTTCAAGGTGCTGCGCCTGTCCGACACGCTCGAGATGGCGGCCATGGTCGGCATCGATCCCGCCTCGGACGGTCTCGCCCGAGCGGCCAAGCACGGCGTGCCCGTGATCTCCGACGGGGTCGACGGCCTCATCGCGATGGACGGCTTCGACGAGATCGAGATCGTCTTCGACGCCACGTCGGCCAAGGCCCACGAGGCGAACCACGCCAAGCTGGCGCCCCTGGGCAAGAAGCTCGTCGACCTGACCCCGGCCGCGATCGGCCCCTACGTCGTCCCGCCGGTCAATCTCGAGGAGCACCTCGACGCGGACAACGTCAACATGGTGACGTGCGGCGGGCAGGCCACGATCCCGGTCGTCGCCGCGATCTCGCGCATCACCCCGGTGCCCTACGCCGAGATCGTCGCGTCGATCGCGTCGAAGTCGGCCGGCCCCGGCACGCGCGCCAACATCGACGAGTTCACCGAGACCACCTCGGCGGCCATCGAGGCCGTCGGTGGCGCCGGCCGCGGCAAGGCGATCATCATCTTGAACCCCGCCGAGCCGCCGCTGATCATGCGTGACACCGTGCTGGCCCTGATCGGCGATGCCGACCATGACGCCATTCGCGAGTCGATCCACACCATGATCGAGCAGGTCGCGGCCTACGTGCCCGGCTACCGCCTCAAGCAGGACGTCCAGTTCCGCAAGCTCGAGGAGGACGAGCCCGTCCACACCCTGACCCCCGAGGGCTCACCGGCCGTGACCCACCAGGTCACGGTCTTCCTCGAGGTCGAGGGCGCCGCGCACTACCTGCCCGCCTACGCCGGAAACCTCGACATCATGACCTCGGCCGCCCTGCGGGTCGCCGAGTCGCTCGCCGCCCGCTCGACCACCAAGACCCCGGAGACCGTCTGATGACCAAGATCTTCGTCCAGGACGTCACCCTGCGTGACGGCATGCACGCCATCCGCCACCGCATCAGCCCCGATGACATCCGCCGTGTCGTCACCGCACTCGACGAGGCCGGTGTCGACGCGATCGAGGTCGCCCACGGCGACGGCCTCGCCGGCGGCTCGCTGAACTACGGTCCCGGGAGCCACACCGACTGGGAGTGGATCGAGGCCGCGGCCGACGTCCTGAAGAACGCCCGCCTCACGACGCTGCTGCTGCCCGGGATCGGCACGATCCACGAGCTCAACCGCGCCTACGACCTCGGCGTGCGCTCGGTCCGCGTGGCGACCCACTGCACGGAGGCCGATGTCTCGGCCCAGCACATCCAGCACGCCCGCGAGCTCGGCATGGACGTCTCCGGCTTCTTGATGATGAGCCACATGGCGCCGGCCGAGAAGCTGGCCGAGCAGGCCAAGCTGATGGAGTCGTACGGCGCGCACTGCGTGTACGTCACCGACTCGGGCGGACACCTCACGATGAAGGCCGTCGCCGAGCGGGTCCGGGCCTACCGGGCCGTGCTCGACCCGGCGACCGAGATCGGCGTCCATGCCCACCAGAACCTCAGCCTGTCCGTCGCCAACAGCGTCGTCGCGGTCGAGGAGGGCGTGACCCGGGTCGACGCCTCGTTGGCCGGGCTGGGCGCCGGCGCCGGCAACTGCCCCATCGAGCCGTTCATCGCCGTGGCGAACCTCGAGGGCTGGGAGCACGGTTGCGACCTCGCCGCACTCGAGGATGCCGCCGACGACATCGTGCGTCCGCTGATGGACCGCGCCGTCCAGGTCGACCGCGAGACGCTGACCCTCGGCTACGCGGGCGTGTACTCCAGCTTCCTGCGTCACGCCGAGAACGCGTCGTCCCGCTACGGCGTCGACGTCCGCGACATCCTCACCGAGGTGGGACGTCGCAAGCTCGTCGGCGGCCAGGAGGACATGATCGTCGACATCGCGCTCGACCTGAGCCGCGACGTCGTCGCGAGCTGATCGCTCGTCGCGCTCACGTCACCGCTCACCCGGGCCTGACGTGAGCGCGGCGACCGCAGCGCGCGCGCCGTGGTCGCGCAGGCCCTGCAGCGCCTCCACGTAGGCGGCCACGAAGCGCGAGTCGTCGCGGAGCTCCTCGAACATCGACAGCTCGAGCATCGCCGTGGGATCGTCGCCCTGTCGTGATGCGGCCGCGGCGATCTCGTCGTGGCGCACGTCGTTGAGCTCGAGCGGCCGCCCCTCGTCGTCGGTGCCTTCTGCGTAGCGCGCCCATCCGGCCAGCGCGAGGACCGCCCGGTCGATGTCCCCGCCGGCCGCGAGCTGGGCCCGGACGACCGGGAGCAGGAACTTGGGCAGCCGCTCGGACCCGTCGACGCACTGCCGGGCCAGGGTGTCGGCGATGGAGCCGTTGCCGAAGCGCTCCATGAGGGTGGCCCGGTAGTCGGCGAAGTCGACATCGGGCACCGGCTCCAGGGTCGGCTGCGCCTCGTGCTCCATGTAGCCGCGGATCAGCCGCGCGAAGTCGTCGTCGTGCGCGGCGTCGTGGACGTGCGTCAGCCCGGCCAGCGAGCCGAGGTAGCCCATGACCTGGTGGCTGGCGTTCAGCAGCCGCAGCTTCATCAGCTCATAGGGGCGCACGTCGTCGACGACGCTGACACCGGCGTCCTCCAGCGGCGGTCGTCCGGCGCTGAACTCATCGCTGATGACCCACTGCAGGAACGACTCACAGGTGACCGGGCAGGCGTCCTCGATGCCGAACTGCTCAGCCACGAAGGCGCGGTCCGCGTCCGTGGTCACCGGGGTGATGCGGTCGACCATGCTGTGCGGGAACGCGACGTGCTGCTCGATCCATCCGGCCAGCTCCTCGTCACGGAGCGCCGCGAAGCCCTGGAACGCCCGCCGGGCGACGGCGCCGTTGGCCTCGATGTTGTCGCACGAGACCACCGTGAAGGGGTCCAGGCCGCGTCGCCGACGGCGGTCCAGGGCCTCGACGACGATGCCGAACACGGTGGCCGGGGTCGCGCCCGGCTCGAGATCGGCCCGGATCGCAGGGGCGTCGGCGTCGAAGTCGCCGTCGCCGCCGATCAGGTTGTACCCGCCCTCGGTGATGGTCAGCGACACGATGCGGGTCGTCTCGGACGCCATCTTCTCGATGACCGCATCGACGTCGTCCGGGGCGAACAGGTACTCGACGATCGAGCCGATGACCCGCGCCTGCGCGCTGCCGTCGGGATGGCGCTCCACCACCGTGTACAGGTGGTCCTGCCCGTCCAGCGCCTCCTGCATGGCGCGGTCCTGAGGCAGCAGGCCGACCCCGCAGATGCCCCAGTCGGTGGCCCCCGCCGCGAGCAGCCGGTCGACGTACACGGCCTGATGGGAGCGATGGAACCCGCCGACCCCGACGTGGACGATGCCCGCCGTCACGGCCGACCTGTCGTACTCGGGGCTGCCGACCTCGGGCGGAAGCTGCTCCAGTGATCCGTCGCTGAGCTTCATGGGCACGCTCCTTCGATGGGGCCTACTTCGTCGTGAGCACCTGCACGTGGCACGTACCACCCTCGGGGGCTGCGGGGATCTTCGCGACCTGGAACTCGATCGACCCACCCGCTGCGACCTTGGGGACCTGCTGGGTCCTGGCCTGCTGCGGGTTCGGCGCCGGCGCCCCGACGAAGACGGTGACCTGGAAGGTCACCGTCTTCTTGGTCGCATTGGACAGGACGCCGGACGCCGTGAACGTCCCCGAGCCGTCCCGCTCGCACCGGAAGCGGGACAGGGCCGCCGGGACCGGCTCGCCGGTCGGCGCCGGGGTCATCGGGATGGCTGCCTCCTGGCCCGCCGCCGGGACCGTCCTCGTGGGGGTCGCCCCGGATCCGTCCGAGTCCGCGCCGCACGCAGCGAGCAGCAGGAGCAGGAGCAGGGCCGCGGTGCGCATGGGACCATCCCATCACGGCCCGACCTCGACACGGCGCAGGCTCGCGCCCGCCTGTAGCGTCGGGCCATGAAATCCAAGCGGTTCCTTCGACGTGTCGGGATCGAGGTCCTCGGCTGGACCCTCGTGGTGGTGGGCCTGGCGGCCCTCGTCCTGCCGGGTCCGGGGCTGCTGTGCCTGTTCGCCGGCCTCGCCGTCTTGTCCCAGCAGTACGAGTGGGCCGAGCGCAGGCTGCGTCCGGTCGAGGTGATGGCGCTGAAGTCCGCCGCCCAGGGCGTCGAGACGTGGCCCCGCATCGTCGCCAGCTGCATCGGCGCGTTGGCCATCGGCGCGGTCGGCATCGTGTGGGGCATCCGGCCGGACGTCCCCGGCTGGTGGCCGCTCGCGGAGCGCTGGTGGCTGCCCGGCGGGTGGGGCACCGGGGCAACGCTCATCGCGTCCTCGCTGATGGCGCTGGCCCTCATCGTCTACAGCTACAAGCGGTTCCACGGCCTCAGCGAGCAGGAGGCCCAGATGATGGCCGAACGCCTCGCCAAGGGCGAGACCAGCAGCTAGCGCAGCTCGACGAACAGCGAGTCGACCTCGGCGCACAGCGTCTCGCCGGCCCACATGTCGCCGCGGATGAACCGCTTGCGGCCCTCCACCCGGTCCACCCAGGCCCGCACCCGCACCGGCGTGTCCAGCAGGACCGGCGAGCGGAAGTCGGACTTCAGGTAGGCGGTCCGGGCCGGCTTGCCGTCCGCGGTCGCCAGGACACCCAGCACCTCGTCGAAGACGGTCAGGATCGCACCGCCGTGCGCGGCTCCTCCCCCACCGAGGAAGAACGGCCCGAACGTCAGGGTCCCCTCGATGCGGTCCTCCTCGGACAGGTCCACCACGACCGGTGGGAGGGCCAGGTGCCCGCGGGACGGCAGCCTCGTCGCGAGGTACCCCGAGAGTCGTTCGCGCTCCGGCCGCACCATGGGAGCCAGGGTGTCGGTCCAGCCGCGCAGGTCGCCGGCCAACCGGTCCAGGAGCTCCGCATCGGGTGCTGCGGTCGCCAGCGCGTCGTGGAACGCGTGCACCGCGTCGAGCACCGACGAGAAGGCCGCCACCTGCTCCGGGGTGGCCGCCGGGTTGTCGAACGGGGTGTCGCTCACGTGGTGACTTCTCTCCTCGGGTCCAGAGCCGGAGTCAGGCTAGACCGCACCACACGGTCGGCGCGGCGCGGGGCACAATGGGGTGACCCGCGTCACTACATGGAGGCTGATGTGTTCTTTCCGTTGACCGTGATGGACTTCCTCGACCGCGCCGTGACGGTCTATCCCGACCGCATCGCCGTCGTGGACGAGCCGAACCAGCCGGCGCCTTCGTGGGGCGAGATCACCTACGCCGAGATGGGTCGTCGCGCCAAGGCCCAGGCGGCCACGCTGGACGAGCTGGGCGTCCCCGTCGGTGGCCGGGTCGCAATCGTGTCGCAGAACTCCGCGCGCATGCTGACGTCGTTCTTCGGCGTCTCGGGCTGGGGACGCGTGCTGGTGCCGGTCAACTTCCGGCTCGCTGTCGCCGAGATCCGCTACATCATCGAGCACTCCGGCGCCGAGGTCATGATGGTCGACCCCGATCTGCGCCACCTCGTCGACGAGATCGACTGCAAGCACATCTTCGTCCTGGGCGAGGACGACGACAAGATCTGGGGCTCGACGGCCGAGCCGAAGGCATGGGAGGCCGACGCAACCTCGAAGGAGAACGCCACCGCCACGATCAACTACACGTCCGGGACGACGGCGCGGCCCAAGGGCGTCCAGCTGACGCACCGCAACAACTGGCTCAACGCGACGGTCTTCGGCTGGCAGGCCTCGGCCAACGATCGCGACGTGCACCTGCACACCCTGCCGATGTTCCACGCCAACGGCTGGGGCTGGCCGTTCATCATCACCGGGGTGGGCGGCAAGCACGTCGTGATCCGCCAGATCGACGGGACCGAGATCCTGCGCCGCGTGCAGCAGCACGGCGTGACCGTGATGTGCGCCGCTCCGGCGGTCGTCACGGCCGTCCTCGACGCCGCCAAGACCTGGGAGGGCGAGATCCCCGGGCGCGATCGCGTCCGCATCATCGTCGCCGGAGCGCCGCCGCCGACGCGCACGATCGAGCGGGTGCGCGAGGACCTCGGCTGGGAGTTCATCCAGATCTACGGGCTCACCGAGACCGCTCCCCTGCTCACGATGTCGCGGATGCGCGCGGAGTGGGACGACCTCGACGCCCACCAGCAGGCGGTCAACCTCGGCCGGGCCGGGGCGCCCGCGATCGGCGTGCGGATGATGGTCGACGACCAGGGCGAGGTGCTGGCGCAGTCCAACCACAACCTGGCGTCGTACTGGGAGAACCCCGAGGCGACGGAGCAGGCGCAGGCCGGCAACTGGTTCCACACCGGCGACGGAGGGACGTTCGAGGACGGCTACATCACGATCGCCGACCGCAAGAAGGACGTCATCATCACCGGCGGCGAGAACGTCTCCTCGATCGAGGTCGAGGACGCGCTGATGTCGCACCCGTCGGTCAAGGAGGTCGCCGTCATCGGCATCCCCGACGAGAAGTGGGGCGAGCTGATCACCGCGCTGGTCGTCCTCGACCCGGACGAGGACCCCGTCGACGACGCCGGCCTCATCGCGCACTGCCGCACCCACCTGGCCGGCTACAAGTGCCCCAAGCGGATCGAGTTCCGCGACGAGCTCGCCCGCACCGCCACGGGCAAGCTGCAGAAGTTCAAGCTGCGCGAGGAGTTCTGGAAGGGGCACGACCGCCAGGTCAACTGACGGTTCCGGTCGCCCGCGCCGGCCGGCCGTGGATAAACTGCCGACACCACAGGGAGCTGGGGCCAGGGGGTCGACGTGAGTGACGTGCCGTGACGGCGCTCGACCTGCACGGACTCGCGACCCGCGGTCAGCTGTTGCGCCGCGCCGACGAGACGATCGCCGCATCGGAGGCCGCCCTGTTCGCCGCGCGTCGGGCCCTGCCCGTCCTGGCCTGGTCGATCGGGCTGCTGATCATCAGCTTCGCCCTGTCCGGCTCCGACATCGAGTCCAGCAGCACCGGCATCGCCTTCCTGACCGATCTGGTCATCGTGTGGTGGCTCGTCGCCCGGCTGGTGCCCGGGCGGGCGTTCATCGGTCAACTCGTCGCCGCCGTCGTGTTCGTCGTTGCCGGCTCGATCCTCACGCCGGTCGTGGAGGAGCTGGGGGACAACGCCTCCAGGAGATTGTTCTTGGCCACATGGGGCGTGCTGGCGCTCGGTCAGGTGGTGTCGGCCTGGCGCTACGTCGCGACCTCGAGGCGCCTCGTGCGGGTCGTCGAGGCGGCGATCTCGGCTCGCCGGGAACCGGCTGGCCGCCTCCTCGACGACAGTGATGTCGTGCCTGAGATCGCCACCGTCCACGATCTGCGCGACCGGGCCGACTTCGACGAACTGGTCAATGGGCTCACCGGCCGGTACACCGGACGCCTGTACGATCTGCGCGTCCTCAAGCCGACCTTCATCCTGATGGTTCCGGGCCTGCTGGGGCTGACCTTCTTCCTGGCCCCCCTCGTGGGAGCCGACCTCGGCGAGTGGGCCGCCCTCGTCAGCATCAGCGGACTGTTGTTGCTGGCACCATGGCTCTGGGCGTCGTTCGCTGACATGAGCGCGGTCCTGCTCTCCCGGCAAGGCGAGGCCAACCGGGTGGGTGTCGAGGCGCAGCTCTACGGCCTGCGACGTCAGCACGCCGCAGGCGCTGCGCACATCGCGCCACGCCGCTTCTCGGTGATCGCCACCCCGGTCGGCGCGGTCCTCGCGGCGTCCTGGGTGGCGCTGCTGGTCATCCGGATCCGCACGGCCAGCCCGCTCGCGCTCGTGATCGCGGCAGCGATCGTCCTGGTGATCACGGCGGCCGTCACGATCCGCGTGCTGCGACGGCGCTCCCACACCCGCATCTTCCCGCTCGAGGGTGACGGCGACTCCGTGCTCCAGTCGCCGGCGCGCGCCGTGACCCTGCGACTGACCGACGACGGTCTCGAGATCGACGACATCGCCGGCGCGGCGCACTCCCGGACCATCCCGGTCACCGACATCCTCGCGATCGAGCCGGTGTCCGGCACGGCCGCTTTCGCCGGCACCGCCCTCGGCATCGTCACGACCGACGTGCCGGTCGTGCTGGCCGGCAAGGACGTCGAGGACGAACCCGCGATCGTGCAGCTGCGCCGGCGGCTCAGTTCGCCGGGTCAGGGGTGCAGGCGGTGAGAAACGACAACTCTCACCGGCCGAACGTAGCCCACAACCCCGCTGGGCCTGACGTTCTTACCGACACGCCCGGCGTGTCTCGGTCAGGACGTCAGGCCCAGCGCGGGGGCGACTCGGCCGCGAGGGCGGCCGTACCGGTGACTGCGCTGGGCGCGAGACGGTTCACTGCTTGTCGGCGGGGTCGGGCGTGCAGGCGGTGAGGAACGACTTCGTGTTGCCGTCGATGATCTCCGGCAGCGTCAGCCAGCCTTCGCGGCGGACGTAGGCAGTGCCGTCGCCCGAGTGCTTGACGCCGTCGGCCTTCACCGGCTCGAGGTCGGACGTGGACTCCCCCACAGCACCGGCCGGACCGTCCAAGATCACGTCCATCTCGGAGTAGTCGCGCCAGTCGAAGCCGGCCGGGAGGGCCTCGGTCGTCGTGAAGCCGTCGACGACGACGCCGGTGCCGACTCTGAGCCGATCGACCGTGTGCGCCGCATCAGCAGCCAGCTGGGTCCGCAGCGAGTCCGTGTCGCCGTCCCCGCTGAAGATCAGGGCGATCTCGTCGACTCCGTCGCACGGCGTTCCGGTGAGGATCTGCAGCTGCGCGCCGTCGACCTGCAGACCCACCACCCGCGGCAACGAGGGCGCCAGCTGGTTTGTCGTGTCGCACCCCGCCAGCAGTCCCGCCGCCGTCAGCAGCACCAGACCCGACAGAGCGCGGCGCGCGTCAGGCCTCATCTCTCGAACGTAGCAGCGCACAACCACGCTGGGCCTGACGTTTTCACCGACCCGCCCGGCGTGTCTCGGTCAGAACGTCAGGCCCAGCGCGGGGGATCACCAGGCAGACGATGACTCAGCCAGAGCCTCCGGCAGGGTCGGGGGTGCACGCGGTGAGGAACGACTTCGTGTTGCCGGCAAGGATCTCCCGTGGGGTCAGCCATCCCTCGTCCCGGACGTAGGCGGTGCCGTCGTCCGCGTGCTGCGCGCCCTGCTTCTTCAATGGCACGAGATCGGACGTGGCTCCTCCGATGTCGCCGTCCAGCCCCACGAAGCCCACGTCCATCTCGGAGTAGTCGCGCCAGTCGAAGCCGGTCGGCAGGGCCTCGGTCACGGTGAAGCCAGGCACGACGACCTCGCTCCCGACGGTCACCTGCTCGACCGTGCGGCCGGACGACGCCACCAGCTGACCCCGGGGGAGCTTCTTGCCGTCCTTGTCGACGCCGCCGCTGAAGAGCACGAAGATCCGGTCGACACCCTCGCACGGAGTGCCGGTGACGATCTGCAGCTGCTCGCCGTCGACCCGCAGACCGACGACCTGCGGCAGCGAGGGCGCGAGCTGGTTCGTCCGGTCGCACCTGGCCAGGAAGAGCACCACCCCGAGCACCACGAGGGCGACGACGACTCGCAGCCCGGTCGACACCGCGCGGGTGACGCCTGCCGCGACGTGCCGCAACGACGTCCTCAACGGTAGCCGCCGTCCTTCAGGCCGGCGTCCTCCTCGGTGTCGTTCTTTCCCCTGATCTGTTCCCAGATGTAGGAGCGGAGGAACCCACTGTGACCCTTCTCGGCCCACTGCTGGGAGTGCATCTCCTCGTGGTGCAACAAGCGATCGAGATCGAGGCTGCCCTCGCTGATCGAGCCGTCGTCGTCCTGGTAGCGCGTCCGGCCGCCCTCCACCGTCTCGCGCAGCACCGCCGCGGGATCGTCGACGTCATCAATGTTGAGCATGAAGATGTCGCCCCACGTGGTCCCGCCCTTCTGGCTGTAGACGCTCTGCAGCCAGTTGCCTCCGAGCCCCATCAGCATGCCGTTGGGCGTCGTGACCAGGCGCCCACCGTTGTCGTGGACGAATTCCACGTCGTCCTTGTAGCTCCAGTCGTTGCGCTCCTGCCGGTCGATGATGCGCTGGACCTCGTCGGCCGAGTACGGCGTCTCGTCGAAGTCGTTGTCGGTGCTCGCCGATCCGTAGTCGGTGCCGGCGTTGAGGATGTACGTCATCAGCACGGCCTTGCGCGCGTCGTCGTCGCTGATGTCGTCGGGAAGCACGAAGAAGGACTTGCCGTCCCGGTCCTTGACCTCCTCCAGCCCGTCCAGCACCGCGAAGTCGTCCGGGCCGATGTCGTGCGTGCGGGCGATGTCGAGGATCGTCTCGGCCGAGACGCCGCGACGGGCCGCGTTCTCCAGCCACGTGCGGTAGGCGTCCGACTCGATTGCGCCGTCCAGCAGCCCTTCGCTGCGCAGCCGAAGCTCCAGCAGCAGGGCACCGGCCTCCGGGTGGTCGCGCAGGTACTGGTCACCCTCCGGCCCTGTCATCGACCCGACCACGATGGCGGCGACACCGGACAGGCCGGTGAGGCGTCGCAGGTCCACGGGGGCGGCTTCCTGGGCTCCCTCGAGCAGCCGGCCGATGGCGGCACCTGCGTCGGTGTACTCCGTCAGCAGCGCCTGGGCGTCGCGGCGATGCTGCGCGAGCCCTTCGTCCGCTCGGGTGATGCGTTGCGAGATGCCACGACGCTCGGCCGACGGTGGGTCGCTCGCATCGTCCGGCACGGGTACGTCGTCGAGTTCTGATGCAGCTGCTGCCGCCTGCTGCTGCGCACGGGCCGCCTCCACCTCGAGGTCCCGGGCCCGGCGTTGGTAGTGGCGCAGGTCCGTGGCCCAGCCGTCGAGAGCTCGGCGGGAATCCTCCAGCGCGGTGCCGGCGGTCTCGACGACCGGTCGCAGCTCGAGCCTGAACAGATCGTCGAAGGCCGTGGCCACGGCACCGTGCCATTCGTCGATCGGGGCACCGTCGAGCAGTGCCGCGACGTCCTCGAGCGCCCGCTTGACGGACCGGAGGGTCGAGACCGCATCCTCCACCGCCTCGGCGTCGCCGGGGGCGGGATCGAAGCCGAGGGCCGGGTAGTCCGCCGCGCTGGTCGAGGCCATCGTCACTCCGGCCTGGGCGTGGTGGCGGACAGGCGCTCGTCGACGGCGGTCAGCGTCTCGTCCACGACGTCGAGCGACTCGGCCATCTCGGCGCCGAACACACCCAGCTGACGCATGCCCCGGATCCACTCCTCACCGAACGACCCGACCCGGGCCACCAGATCGGGCGGTCCGACGTCAGCCGGCGACAACCGGCCGAGCTGCCGCACGGATCGATCCGCGATGGACTCGATGGACATCGCCTTGTCGCGCACGCCCTGCAGCGCCGCGGGCGTGATCTCCAAGTCGCTCATCGCCCTGAACGTAGCAGCGCAGACGCCACTGGGCCTGACGTTTTGACGGACACACCACCGGCGTGTTGGTCAAAACGTCAGGCCCAGCGGGCTCAGGGGATCAGGGGCGGATGCTGATGACGTCGCCCGAGGGGACGAAGCGCTTCTCGTCGGCGACCCACTTGATCGTGCCGAAGCCGTCGATGCCGGTCAGCAGCTCGGGCGTGCTGTACCACTTGACGCCGTCGATCATCATCGGCGCGTCGTAGTCCTGGTCGCGGGCGGCTTCCATGACGCTCAGACGGGTGAGCCCGTCCTTCGAGGCGGCAGCCTGCTTGAGCGTGTTGATGACCAGGTCGGCCTGCGTCCAGCCCGAGACCGTGACCGCGTTGCCGGCGACCTCCTCCGAGACCTTGGCGGCCTTCAGCTGCGACAGGTACTCCTTGACGGCGGCGTCGTCCTTGTTCTCCGGTGCCATCGGGTCCTTGCCGAAGGTGCCGAGCTCGATGCCGTCGGCAGCCTTGCCGGCCGCGATGTACTCGACCGCGTTGACGCAGTTGGTCGGCTTCAGGACGAGCTTGGGCTGGTAGCCCACGCGGCCGCGGGCGGTGTCGAACGCGCCACAGGTTCCGGTGACGCCGCCGTGGTAGACGACCTCGATGTCGGCGCCCTTGAGCGTCGTCGCCGCGGCGACCGGGTCCGAGTCCTGGACGATCTTGTCGATCTTCAGGTCGGCGGCCTTGGCAGCTGCCTGGAAGGCCTCGCTCTGCACCTTGCCGGAGGCCGTCGCGTTCTCGGCGATGCCGACCTTGACGCCCTCGGGGTAGCGGTCCTTGATCAGGCCGACGAGGAACTTGGCCTCGTTCTTGGCCATCGGCAGGATCGTGGTGGTCCACGGGAACTGCTCGATGTCCTCGTAGTCAGCCGTCGAGGTGCTGGGGTAGAGCATCGGCACGCAGGCCGCGTTCTGGTCGTCGACCATCGCGCTCAGCGGGCCGGTGCCGAAGGTGGCGAGCGCGTCCACCTTGACGCTCTCGATGAACTCCACACCGTTGGCCTTGGCCTTGTCGGGCTGGTACGCGTCGTCCTTGTACGTGACCTTGATCTTGACGCCGTCGACACCGCCCTTGGCGTTCTCGGCCGCGATGCGGGCGTCGTAGCCTGCGGCGGCCAGCTCGACCGCACCGGCGACCGGGCCCGAGAGGGGCGCGCTGTAGCCGATGTCGAACGTGCCCTTGATCGGGGCCGTGACGGCCTCGGGATCGTTGCAGTCGTCCAGGTTGATGCTGAACTTCGACGGGTCCGAGGCGGTGTCCGACGAGCTCTTGGAGTCGCTGCCGCCGCCGCACGCGCCAAGGGCGAGAGCGGCCGTGACGGCAAGCGGGATGGCCAGGCGGCGAGCGCCGGCAACCTTCGAGATCAACATGTGATGCCTTTCGTGTACGTGTGGGCAGTTGCGAGAGCACCTGCCAGGACTGGGGTCGTGCGGGTCGTGCGGGTCGTGCGGGTCGCCATCTACTGCTTCCGGGCCCCTTCCGGCTTGCGCGGAATGGCAGGCGTGACGACCACGACCTTGCGCACCGCCTTGGTGAGTCCCCCGACGATTCCGGACGGCGCCACGAAGATCACGAAGATCAGGACGACGGCGAACAGCACGGCCGACGACTGCCCCTGGCCGAGGTCGGCTGTGTAGTACGGGACGAAGACGACCGCCAGCGCACCCAGGAGCGGCCCGCTGCGGGTCGCCTCGCCGCCGATGACCAGGCCGATGAGCAGGGTGATGCCGGCCAGGAGCGTGAACGAGCCCTCCGCGAAGAGGCTGCCGATGTACATCGCGAACAGGCTTCCGGCGACGCCGGTGACGGCGCCCGAGACACCGAATGCGGTCGTCTTCATCACGGCGATGTTGATGCCGGACGACGATGCGGCGATCTCGTTCTCGCGGATCGCGATCATGGCCATGCCGTACCGGCCACGCACGAGGTTGTGCAGCACCAGCATCACCAGCAGGAGCATGACGACGCACAGCCAGTACAGCCACACGCTGCGCTCACCCAGGGTGAAGCCGGACCACTCGGGCGGACGCAGCTGCTGGCGGCGGATCGTCATGCCCTCGGCGCCTCCGGTGAGATCGTCGAAGTGCGCGACGATCTCGGGGAATGCGACGCCGAACGCCAAGGTGACCATCGCCAGGTAGAGCCCACGGATGCGCAGCGCCGGCAGTCCGACCAGCAGACCCACGACGAAGCACACCACCAGAGCGGCGGGGATCGTGGCGAGCGGGTCCCACTCGTACTTCACGACGAGCACGCCGGTCGTGTAGGCGCCGAGGCCGAAGAAGGCCGAGTGGCCCACCGACAGCAGGCCGATGTAGCCGCTGGCGATGTTCAGCCCGGCGATCGCGATCGCGAAGATCGCCACGCGGGTGAGCTGGCCCTGGTTGAAGGGATCGAGCTGGGAGCCCCACAAGATGATCAGCACGGCCGCGACCGCACCGGCGACGACCATCGCGGTGTGCGCGCGGCTGCCGCGCCTGATGACCCGCGGGCCCTTCATACGGCTCGGCGTGTCCTGCGGGCTCACGCTCTGGGCCGGGTCCAACATCTCGGTGCTCACACGCGCTCCAATCGGCGGGTTCCAAACAGTCCAGTGGGCTTCACCGTCAGCACCGCGACGATGAGGATCAGCGCGAGGGTCAGGGAGAAGGAGCCGCCGATGAAGGTGGCGTAGCCGTTGATCATCGCCAGGCCGATGCCCATGACCAGGCCGCCGACGACGGCGCCCTTGATGCTGTCCAGGCCGCCGAGCAGCGCCGCGGCGGACGCGAAGATCAGCACCTGGAACATCGAGGAGAGATTGAGCTGGCCCGGCGGGATCGTCGGCACCAGCATCACGCCGGCGAGCGATCCGATCGCGGCCGAGAGCCCCCAGCTGATCGTCAGGATGCGCCCGACCTTGATGCCGCACAGCGCCGCCGACTCCGGGTTGGTGGCGACCGCTCGCATCTCCAGGCCGAGGCTCGTGCGCTTGAACAACAGCGTCAGACCGACGACGACGCCGATCGTGAAGACCCACACCAGCGCCGAGTCGTAGTGCAGCCGGGCACCGAGGATCGAGAAGTAGCTGCCCTCACCGGACGGGAACATGGTCGGGAAGACCTTCTCGTCCGAGCCCCAGATCCAGCCGTCCAGGCCGTTGAGGCCTGTGAACAGGCCCAGCGCAACGATGAGGATGGCCGTCTCGTCGCGCTTGCGGACAGGACGGATGAGCAGCCGCTCGGCGACCGCGCCCATGATGAAGCCCAAGATGATGACGGGCAGCAGGACGAGCCAGATGTTCAGGCCGCGCTCGGTGAGCCACCAGGCGACATATGTCGTGAAGAGGGCGAACTCGCCCTGGGCGAAGTTGATCGTCGACGAGCTGCGGAACACGACGACCAGGGCCAGTGCGATCAGCACGTAGATCGACCCGGCGGTCATGCCGGAGAAGAGTCGAGACAGGAATATGTCCATCGAATGAGTCCTAATAGCCTAGGTACGCTTGGCGGATGTTGTTGTTGTCGCGGAACGACGCCGCCGAGCCGGACGACGCGACGGCGCCGACCTCCAGCAGGTAGACGCGCGAGGCGATGTCGAGCGCGAGCTCGGCGTTCTGCTCGACCAGCAGCAGGGCGGTGCCCATCTCGGTGCTGATCCGGCCGAGGGTCTCGAACAGCTCCTGGATGATCAGGGGCGCGAGGCCGAGGCTGATCTCGTCACACATCAGCATGCGAGGACGGCTCATGAGGGCCCGGGCGATCGCGAGCATCTGCTGCTCGCCGCCGGACAACGTGCCGGCCACCTGCTTCGAGCGCTCCTTGAGCCGCGGGAAGATCTCGAACCAGCGGTCGATCTCCTCATCGACCTGCTTCTTGCCCGACAGGTTCGTGCCGCCGACGCGCAGGTTGTCGATGACGTCCAGCGCCGTGAGCGTCCCGCGTCCCTGCGGGACCAGGCTGAGGCCGTGCTTGAGCATCTGGTCCGGACGCGGGTTGCCCGCGGGGGCACCGTCGATCAGGATCGTCCCGGTGTGCGGGATGAGCCCGGAGATCGCGCTCATCAGCGTCGACTTGCCGGCACCGTTGGCGCCGAGGACGACGACGACCTCGCCGTTCCCGACCTCGAGGTCGATGTCGTGCAGGACGTTGATCTGTCCGTAGCCGGCCCGAAGGCCGCGGACCTCCAGCAGTGGTGCGACTGTCATGCGCTCTTCCCCAGGTAGGCCTCGGCCACCGCGGGGTCGCGCTGGACCTCCGCCGGTGAGCCGTCGGCGATGGTGCGACCGAAATCCATGGCGACGACGTGGTCGGAGATGCCCATGACCAGGCCCATGTGGTGCTCGACCAGCAGGGCGCTGAAGCCGAAGTCCTTCTTGAGGCCCACGATCAGCTCGCCGAGCTCGTTGACCTCGGAGTGGGTCAGTCCGCCGGCCGGCTCGTCGAGCAGCAGCAGCGAGGGGCGACTGATGAGGGCCCGCGCGAGCTCGACCCGCTTGAGGGTTCCGAAGGGCAGCCCCGCGGCCGGGTGGAAGGCGACGTCGAGAAGATCCAGACGCTCCAGCAGCTCCCAGGCCTCGCCCTCGATGCGGCGCTTGCTGGAACGGGTCGTGGGCCAGCTCAGCAGGGACGGCAGCAGGTGGGGCGTGTTGACGCTGTGCGCACCGATGACCGTGTTGTCCAGCACCGACAGCGACGGGAAGAGCGCGAGGTTCTGGAACGTCCGCACGATTCCGTGGCGCACGACCTGGTCGCGACGCAGCGACAGCAGGTCGTCGCCGTTGAACCGGATCGTTCCCTCCGCGGGACGGTAGATCCGCGTGACGCAGTTGAAGAGCGAGGTCTTGCCTGCCCCGTTGGGGCCGATCAGACCGCAGATCTCGTTGTCGGCCACGGTGAAGCCCACTCGATCCAGTGCTGTCACGCCACCGAAGCGCATGACCAGATCGGATATCTCCAGCACTCTGGCCCTCCTCTTCCTGCTCGAAATTGCCACGGCGCCTGCCATTGCTGAGCGTGACACCGGTCACTATAGTTAGCAACGTGACTAAGGTATACAGCATCCGCCGAGGGCGGTCAACGAGTCCGTCCGGGCCGCTGCCACGCGGTCCGGACGCCGCTGCTCGCCGTTGCACGGGAGTGCCGATGGTCCCCGCTGCTGATAGGGATGAGACATGACGAGCGGCAATCAACGCACCCCGGACGTGGGCGATGCCGCGACCCCTCTCGAGCCGGACGGTCCCAACTCGATCGCCGTCGCGAATGGCCTCCTGGGCGACGAGTGGTCCCTGTGGATCATCCGGATGGCACTGCGCGGAGCGACGCACTACACCGACTGGCTGAAGCTCGGACCGATCCCCGGCACCGCCCTGACGACCCGGCTCGCGACCCTCGTCCAGGCCGGAGTCCTGGTCAAGCACCGCTATCACGAGCGTCCCGCCCGGTACGAGTACCTGCTGACCACCCGAGGCCGTCAGGTCTGGCCGATCCTCATCGCGATGTGGGCCTGGGAGCGCAGCTGGGTCAGGGACGAGACCGTCGTCCTGCCCCGCATGCGGCACACGACGTGCGGCAGCTTCACCGAGCCGGTCCTGACCTGCGACTCGTGCCGGCGAGCCATCCGGTGGCGCGAGATCGACGGCCGCATCGGGCCGAGCGGCGACTGGTCACGCAACCTGCCGATCACGGCACGCCGCCAACGATCACGCTCGGACAAGCGACCGAGCGAGGTGGTCGACGAGACCATGGAGCTGATCGGGAACCGCTGGTCGATCGCGATCCTCGGCGCATCCTTCCTCGGGGTCAAGCGCTTCAACGACTTCCAGAGGCGGCTGTCGGCCTCCCCCACGATCATCGCCGACCGGCTCCAGGCCTTCTGCGAGCTCGGGGTCCTGGATCAGGTGCCGACGGCCGAGCGCGCCGACTGGATGGAGTACCGCCTCACGAGCAAGGGCCTCGCATTCCTGCCCGTGGTGCTGCTGGTGATCCAGTGGGGTCACCGCTGGTTCGTGGCCCCCGACGGTCCCGCGCTGATCATGCAGCACACCGTCTGCGAGTCACCGCTGCACGTCATCTTGACCTGCAGCGCGTGCCACGAGCCGCTGCGCGGCCACACCATCGAGGCCGTCCACGCGGACGACCCCGGAACGCCCGCCCCGCCCGGCTGAGCCGACCGGAGTCACTGACCGCCGAGCACCAGACCCAGCCCGGCGCGGTCCTCCTCCGGACCCTCGAAGCCGATCTCACGCCGCACGAGCGGCTTGTTGCAGCTGTTGCAGGTGAACTGCGGATCGAGCTCGGCGCCACACGCCAGGTGCGTCAGCGACAGCCCGGACTCCCCGTCCTCGGAGAGCCACCGGGCCGCCCAGCTGTTGATCGTCGCGGTGACCGAGAAGAAGTCGATGCCCTTGGGTGTCAGCCGGTACTCCTGCCGACGCCCGCCGGCCGTGACGGACTCCCGGGTCAGCATCCCCGTCTCGACGAAGAGCTCGAGGCGCTGGGTGAGGGTGACCGGCGAGATCTTCAGGTGGGACTGGAACTCGCTGAACCGGCGGCTGCCCATGAGTGCGTCGGACAGGATCAGGGTCGACCACCGGTCCCCCAGTACGCCGGAGGCGTCGATCGGACCGCTCATCGCGGTGGACCGTCTCGAGCGCCGGCTCACGACGTCCAGCAGCAGCCGGTCGTCGACCACCCCCTTCACGTCGCGGGCCGTGAGACCGATGGCACCGCAGCTGCCGCAGCCGAAGACGGGGCGGGTCGAGTGCCCGCACGCGTGGTGCCGCAGCCGCAGGGCCGCGTCGCGGTGGTGCCCTCCGGCCCAGGTGCGGTCCCAGGTCCACAGCGCGATCATGACCCGCCACAGGTCGATGCCCGCCTCGGTCAGCAGGTACTCGTGGCGCGGAGGATTCGACTGGTACGCCCGGGTGTGCAGCAGACCGTCGTCCACCAGTGCGCGCAGGCGCCGGGACAGCACGGGATCGGAGATGCGCAACGAGTCCCGCAGGTCCTGGAATCGGCGCTGCTCGGCGAAGATCGCCCGCACGATGCGCACGGTCCACATGTCGCCCAGGAGCACGAGCGCACGCCCCAGCGGGGACGCGGTGCCCTCCACCTCGCCGGCACCCACGTCGTTGGTCACGACGACCAGCGTAGTGCAGCCGGAGCAACCGACGGCCTGGCAGGCAGTATTCATTGACAAGTGACTTTTGATCTTGTAGTAATTGGATCAGACGATGTGGCCGCGACCGTGCCGCGACGTCGTTCCCGATCACCTCCGGAGGCACGTCATGACGCAGGACCTGTACGTACTGGGCGGGGCCCAGACCGACTTCGCCCGCAACTGGGCCGCCGAGGGACTCGGTCTGATCGACATGCTGCGCGAGGTGCTTCCCGCCACGTTCGCCGATGCCCAGGTCGACCCCACCGAGGTCGAGGTCGTGCACGTCGGCAACCTGGCCGGTGAGCTGTTCTCCGGGCAGGCGCAGCTGGGCGGCCTGGTCGTCGCCGCCGAGCCCGCGCTCGTGGGACGTCCGTCCACCCGCCACGAGGCCGCTTGCGCCTCCGGCAGCACGGCGATCGTCGCCGCCGGCGCCGACATCTCGTCGGGCCGCTACGACGTCGCGCTCGTCGTCGGTCTGGAGCTGATGCGCAACGTCTCGGCCAAGCAGGCCGCCGACAACCTGGGCACCGCGGCGTGGGCGGGACGCGAGGCCCTCGACGCCGAGTACGCCTGGCCCGCCCTGTTCGCGGACGTCGCCGAGGAGTACGACCGGCGCTACGGCCTCGATCACGCCGTGCTCGGCCGCTTCGCCCAGATCGCCTTCGACAACGGCGCCCGCAACCCGCTCGCGCAGACCCGCGCGTGGTCCTTCCCCGACGGGTCGTTCGCCGAGGACGACACCGTCAACCCGCTCGTCGAGGGCCGCCTGCGCAAGACCGACTGCGGCCGCATCACCGATGGCGCTGCAGCCATCGTCATCGCCAGTGCCGAGTACGCCGCCGAGTGGGCCGCGACCCGCGGCCTCGAGCTGGACCAGCTGCCCCGCATCACCGGCTTCGGGCACCGCACCGACACGCTGCTGCTGGCCGACAAGCTCTCGGCGTCCCGCGACAGCGAGCATCTCTTCCCGCAGCTGCACGGCGCCATCCAGGACGCGTACGGCCGGGCCGGACTCACCGGCATCGAGGACATCGATGTCGTCGAGATGCACGACTGCTTCAGCATCACCGGGCTCGTGACCCTCGAGCACCTCGGCCTCGTCGGAGGCGGCAAGGGCGGCTCGGTCGTCCACGACGGCACCATCGAGCGGACCGGGAGCCTGCCGGTCAACCCCGGTGGCGGCCTGCTCTCGGCCGGCCACCCCGTCGGCGCCACCGGCGTCCGCATGGTGCTCGACGCCGCCCGCCAGGTCACCGGCACCGCCGGCGTCCTGCAGGTCGACGGTGCCAAGCGTGTGCTGACGGTCAACGTGGGCGGATCGTTCACCACGGCCGTCTCGTTCGTCGTCGAGACCACGGCCTGATCTCCACCCCCCCCACCACCAGACACAGAAGGAACGCCATGGACCTCGACGTCGTAGGACGCATGCTGTCGACACTTCCCGCCGACGACGACCACCCGTACCGCACCGGGCCGTGGCGGCCGCAGACCACCGAGTGGAAGGCTGACAACCTCGACGTGGTCCAGGGCCAGATCCCGACCGATCTGGACGGCGTGTACCTGCGCAACACCGAGAACCCGCTGCACCCGGCGATCAAGAACTACCACCCGTTCGACGGCGACGGCATGGTCCACGTCGTCGGCTTCCGCGACGGGACCGCGTTCTACCGCAACCGATTCGTCCAGACCGACGGTCTCGCCGCCGAGACGGAGGCCGGGAAGAGTCTGTGGGCCGGGCTCGCCGAGCGACCCAGCCTGTCGCTGATGGACCACGGCTGGGGAGCCCGCGGACGACTCAAGGACGCCTCCAGCACCGATGTCGTGGTGCACAACGGCGTCGCGTTGACCAGCTTCTACCAGTGCGGCGATCTCTACCGCCTGGACCCGCAGTCCCTGGACCCGCTCGGCAAGGAGACCTGGAACGGCGCGTTCCCGGGCGAGTGGGGCGTCTCGGCACACCCCAAGATCGACGACGCGACCGGTGAGATGCTGTTCTTCAACTACAGCACCGAGGCCCCGTACATGAACTACGGCGTGGTCGACGCGAACAACGAGCTGGTCCACTACACGCCGATCGAGCTGCCCGGCCCGCGCCTGCCGCACGACATGGTGTTCACGGAGAACTACGCGATCCTCAACGACTGCCCGCTGTTCTGGGATCCCGAGGGCCTCGCCCAGGGTGCGTACGCTGCGCGGTTCCACCGCGACATGCCCATGCGCCTGGGCGTCATCCCCCGCCGCGGCGGCCCGGACGACATCCGGTGGTTCGACTGCGAGGCCACCTTCGTCCTGCACTGGGTCAACGCCTACGAGGACGGCGACTGGATCGTCGCCGACGGCTTCTTCCAGGAGGATCCGTCGCCGGCCGACAACGGCATGGGTGACAAGTGGCAGCGCGCCTTCCGGTTCCTGGCCAACGACCGCATGAAGCCACGCCTGCACCGCTGGCACCTCAACATGGTGACGGGCGAGGTGCGCGAGGAGCAGCTGTCCGACACGATCAGTGAGTTCGGCATGATGAACGGCTCGTACGGCGGGCGCAAGCACCGCTACACGTACGCCGCCACCAGCAAGCCCGGATGGTTCCTGTTCAACGGCATCGTCAGGCACGACAGCCTGACCGGCACCGAGGAGCACTACCGGCTCGAGGACGGCGTGTACGGCAGCGAGTCCTCGATGGCACCGCGGGTCGGCAGCACGGCCGAGGACGACGGCTACCTCATCACCCTGACCACCGACATGAACCAGGACGCGTCGTTCTGCCTCGTGTTCGACGCATCGGACATCGCCGCCGGCCCGGTCTGCACGCTGCGCCTGCCCGAGCGCATCTCCAGCGGGACCCACTCGACGTGGGCCGCCGGGTCCGATCTCAACGACTGGGCGACGGCCGACGACCCCGCCACGGCGGTCGGGCTCTGAACCCCGCCCCTTGAGCCACCCCGCCCCTTGAGCCACTCCGCCCCTTGAGCTTGTCGAAAGGACTCCTTTCGACAAGCTCAAGGGGCGACTACTACTCAAGGGGCGACTACTGCTCAAGGGGCGACTACTACTTGCCGGTGAAGACCGGGGGGCGCTTCTCCAGGAACGCGGCGACGCCCTCGCGGTGGTCGTCGGACAGCTGGCACTCGGTCATCGCGGCGACGTGGCCGACCAGGTGCTCGTCGCGCGAGCGGGCGGACGACTCGTTGATCAGCTGCTTGACCCGCTGCGTCGCGAACGGCGAGCCGCTGGACACGCTGAGCGCGAGCGCCCGCGCCGCGGCCGTCAGATCCTCCGGCGCGACGACGTCGAGCACGAAGCCGATGCGTCGCGCCTCGTCCGCATCGATGAAGTCACCGGAGAACACGAGGCGCTTGGCCACCTGCGGGCCGACCAGACGCGGCAGCAGCCACGTGCCCGCACCCGTGTCGGGGACGAGACCGCGCTGCACGAAGATCCACGAGAACCGGGCCCTCGTCGAGGCGATCCGGAAGTCGCACTGCGTCGCCAGCTCGACGCCCAGGCCTGCGGCCGGCCCGTCGATCGCCGCGATGACCGGCTTGGTCGAGTCGTGGAGGAACCAGTGCCGTCCGTCGGTGTGCCCGCGCCGCTCCTGCGGCTCGGTGCCCGGCTCGACGTCGCGCAGCTCGGTCAGGTCGGTGCCGGCGCAGAACTGGCCGGGGACGGCGGTCAGCACGATCGCGCGCACCGACGGATCCGCCTCCGCGGCGTGGGTGAAGTCCCGCAGCGCGTCGTACATCGCATAGCTGAGCGCATTGCGCTTCTCGGGCCGGTCGATCGTGATGATGCCCAGACCGTCCTCGACCGCGTACCGGACGTGCGCGGTCATGCCGTCACCGTGGCCGCGACGAACCGGAAGTCCACGCCCCCGATCCGGACGCTGTCGCCGATCCGGTCCGGATCGGTCGCCTCGACATCGACCGCCACGAGCCCGGTGACGTCCTGCGCAGGCACGAACCGCAGCACGGTGTCGCCCATCGGCAGGGTCGTCGGGCCGTCCAGCGGCAGGTCCAGCACCTGGGACCAGGTCTGCGCCATCGCCGCGGGATCGGGCGTGGCCAGGTCGGCGCCGACGATGTCGCGCGCGACGTCGGTGCACGAGGCGGCGAAGATGCGCGGCGCGAAGTGCCAGCTGTCGGCCGGCTCGACCTGGTCGATCTCGGCCAGGGTACCCAGGGACTTGGGGTGCCACTGCGAGATCTGGTTGCCCTCGAAGTCCTGCGCGAACAACGGCTCGATCCCGAGCGCAGCCGCCCGGTCGATCGCGGCCTGCTGATCGTCGACCTGGACGACCAGCATGTAGCCGACGGGCCCCTTGCGCTCCACGAGCCGGCCCGGACCGGAGTCGGGTGACAGCGGGGCGCACAGCTCGATGAACGTGTCCGCGAACGAGCAGACCTCGTGCTCGAAGCCGAGCTCGGCCATCGACTCCGGGTCGCGGGTGCCGGTGATGAAGCCGAATGTCTCGCGGCACTGCGCAAGGGCGTCCTCCAGGTCTGGGACGAGCAGGACGACCTGGCGGATACGAGGAAGGGTGGACATGAGGACTCCTACTGGTGGGCGGGCTGGGCAATGCGGGAGCGGAGCTCGCGCTTGAGGATCTTGCCGATCGCGTTGCGCGGCAGCTCCTGGACGATCTCGAGGCGTTCGGGCCACTTGAACTTGGCGACGCCCTGCTCGGCGAGGGGGGCGATGATCTCCTGCAGCGTCGGCTCCTGCCCGGGCACGCGCGGCACCACGAACAGGCAGACCCGTTCGCCCAGCCGGTCGTCCGGCATCGCGACGGCGGCGACCGCGGCGACGCGCTCGTCGGCGATCACGAGCGCCTCGATCTCGGCGGCCGAGATCTTGAACCCGCCCCGGATGATGAGGTCCTTGGCCCGGTCGACGTGCGTCAGGTACGCCTCGTTGTGCGCGCTGATCTCGAACACGTCGCCGGTGCAGAACCAGCCGTCCTCGTCGAAGCCGTGGCGATCCTGGTTCCAGTAGCCGGCGAAGATCGTGGGCCCCTTGAGGCGCAGCTCGCCGGCGCGTCCCGGCTCGGTGATCTCCTGGCCGTCGTCCAGGCTGACCAGGCGTGCCTGCATCGCCGAGGCCACGTCGATCCGGTACGGCATGCCGGGCTGGCCGTACCGCGGGAAGAACCGCCCGCGCTCCGCCGGGTCCGGCACCGTGTCGGGGTCCCCGTAGAGCACGCCGCCCTCGTTGGAGCCGAACAGGTTGAGCACCTCGACGCCGTGGTCGTTCTCCCACCGCGCGATCATCCAGCCCGACAGCGGCGCAGAACCCGAGCCCACCGCACGCAGGGTGGACAGATCGTGCTCCTCGAAGGCCACGTCGTCGAGCACCAGCGTGTCGAGGACCAGCGGTGGGGCGCACGTGTAGGTGACCTGCTCGGCCTCGATCTGCCCCACGAACACGTCCAGGTCGAAGGGGTGGTGCTGAACCAGCGTGGTGCCCAACAGGAGCCACGGCATGAACATGCCCGCCAGTCCCCCACCGTTGACCATCGGGAACGGGTTGAGCAGGATGTCCGACGACGTCAGCCGGGGCGACTGGATGCACGACAGGCCCAGCACCTCCCAGTCACCGTACGCACGGGGCACGCCCTTCGGGCTGCCCTCGGTACCCGAGGTCCAGACCAGCGTCACGCAGTCATTGGGGTGCCGGTCGAGCCGTTCGAGATGGCGGCGCAGCTGCGGGGAGTCGTTCGAGGCCGCGGCCATGAGGCCCTCGAGCCCGCCGGCACCCTCCACGGGCTCGTCGCCGAAGGCCAGGACCGTGTGCAGCGTCGGCAGGTCGGCGGCCAGCTCGACGTGCTCGGCCGCGAGGCGCCTGCCGGTGGCGTGGGCCGCCGAGACGAACACCTCGACACCCGCGGCCTCGCCCATTCCTCGCAGCTCGTGGCGCTGGTACTGCACGGGGAACGGGGTCACGATCCCGCCGAGCCGGGCGACGGCCAGCAGCACGATGGGCAGCTCGACGGCGTTGGGCAGCTGGACACCGACGACCACGTCGCGGGTCACGCCGTGCGCGAACAGCACACGGGACAGCCGATCGACCTGGTCGCCGACCTCGGCCCAGGTCAGGCGCCGTGGTTCGCCGTGCAGGAAGGACGCGCGGTTGGGCGGGTCTACCAGGGAGATCTGGTCCGGCACCTCGATGCGGTGCCGGTCCAGCAGATCGGTCCACGTGCGGCCGGACCACCAGCCGGCGCGCAGATGCTCCGCGGCGCTCTCCTCGGAAAACAGACGCACGGCGTCCCACCTCTCTGCTCCATGTCGGTGACCGCCCTCATGCTAGACGAGCCATTCCGAAACTACTAGATAGCAAGTGACTATCATTCGAGCAGCACTCACGGCAGAATGGGGCACACCCCCACGTTCACGCCGCTCACAGACGAGCGGAATCGAGGAGTTGACCGCCATGCGACGACGGCCCACAGCATCCGACCTTATTAACTTCACCAGCGATAGTCGCCGATCGCAGCGCGGAACCGTCGCATGAGCGATGCCGACCCGGTCCTGGTCACCCACGACGCGGGAGTGGCCGTCCTCACCCTGAACCGCCCCGAGCGCAAGAACGCCTGGACGGTCGGCATGCAGGGCGACTACTACGGCGCCCTCGCCGCGGCCGCCGGCGACCCGGACGTCCGTGCGATCGTGGTGACCGGGGCCGGCGGCGCGTTCTGTCCCGGCGCCGACACCCGGGCGCTCACGACGTACACCGAGACCGGCACGACCAATCCTCTCGCCGAGCAGATCGAGCAGCCCGAGTGGTTCCCCAGCACGATCGCCAAGCCGATGATCGCCGCGATCCAGGGCCCCTGCGCGGGGATCGGCCTCGTGCAGGCCCTGATGTGCGACATCCGCGTGGCCGCTGCGGACGCTCGCCTGTCGACGGCCTTCGCCCGTCGCGGGCTGCCGGCCATGCACGGCGGTGAGTGGCTTCTCGAACGCATCGCCGGCGCCGCGGTCGCGCACGAGCTGTTGCTGACCGGCCGCACCTTCGACGGCACAGAGGCTCAGCGCCTCGGGGTGGTCCACGAGACCGCCGCCGATCCCCTGGCCCGGGCGACCCAGATCGCCCGCGACATGGCCACCGACTGCTCGCCCGCGTCGATGGCGCACATCAAGCAGCGGCTGTGGACCAGCCGCGAACGCTCCCTCGAGCAGACCGTCGTCGAGGTCGATGCCGTGCTCGACGGCTTCCTCGCCTCGGAGGACTTCCGCGAGGGCGTCACCAGTTTCCAGGAGCGTCGCTCCCCCCAGTTCCGCGGGTTGTCACACCCGACCGGACCCGCCCAGTGAAGGACACCATGAAAACCCCCCTCTCCCAGCCCCTGCGTCTGCCCGTGGTCGCGGCACCGATGTTCCTGATCTCCGGGCCAGACCTGGTGATCGCCGCCTGCACGTCCGGCATCGTCGGATCCTTTCCCGCCCCCAACTGCCGCACCGCCGACGAGCTCGACAGCTGGATGGGCACGATCACCGACGGGCTCACGAGCGCCGCGGCCGCCGACCCCGACGCGATCGTCGCCCCGTGGGCGATCAACCTGGTGACGCACCGCACGAACGCGCGCCTGGCCGACGACCTGCAGCTGGTCGCGCAGCACCAGCCCCCGATCGTCATCACCGCGCTCGGCTCGCCGGCACCGGTGATCGACACCGTGAAGGCGTACGGCGGCATCGTGATCGCCGACGTCGTCAACCTCAAGCTGGCCCAGAAGGCGGCCGCGATGGGCGTCGACGGCCTGGCGTGCGTGTCCACCGGCGCCGGTGGACACACCGGCCACCTGTCGCCGTTCGCGTTCATCTCCGCGGTCCGCGACTTCTTCGACGGCATCATCACCGTGGGCGGCGGCATCACCGACGGCCAGGGCATCGCCGGCGCCGTCGCGGCCGGCGCGGACCTGGTCTACATGGGCACGCGCTTCCTGCCGACGACCGAGAGCCTGGCCCAGCCCGAGTACAAGCAGATGGTCGTGGACCACGGCACGGACGATCTCATCGTCAGCTCGGGCATCACCGGCACGGACGCCTCGTGGCTGCGCCCCAGCCTGGTCGCCAATGGTCTCGACCCGGACAACCTGGTTGCCCCGACGGCCCGCAACTACGACTCGACCGAGTCCCCCACCAAGAAGTGGAAGGACATCTGGGCCGCCGGACAGGGCCTGCAGACCATCCGCGCGATCGAGCCGGTCGCGCAGGTCGTGGACCGCCTCGAGGTCGAGTACCGCGCCGCCCATGAGCGCTTCACCGCCCTGGGACTTCCCTCCTCGACCACGGTGCACGCATGACGTACGAGACGATCGTCTGCACCGTCACCGACCACATCGCCACGATCGAGCTGAACCGCCCCGAGGCGATGAACTCGATCGACCAGACGATGCTGGACGAGCTCACCGCGGTGTTCGCCCAGACGAATGCCGACCCCGACGTGCGGGTGGTCGTGGTGACCGGCCGCGGCAGGGCGTACTGCGCCGGTGCCGATCTCTCCGGGGGGTCGGCATCGCTGGACGCCGAGGAGCGCGGCTGGGCCGAGGAGATCGACGAGTTCCGTGACGGCGGCGGGCTCATCACGCTGCAGATCTTCGAGTCCACCAAGCCCGTGATCGGTGCCGTCAACGGCGTCGCCGCGGGCCTCGGCGCCACGATGCTGCTCCCGATGGACATCATCCTGGCCTCGGAGACGGCGCGGTTCGGCTTCGTGTTCGCCAAGCGCGGCATCGTGCCGGAGGCCTGCTCGACCTGGTTCCTGCCCAAGAAGGTGGGGGTCAGCACGGCTGCGGAGTGGTTCTACACCGGTCGCATGGTGCCGGCCGCCGAAGCGCTGGAGGCCGGTCTGGTCCGCAGCGTCCACGCCCCGGACGATCTGCTGCCCGCGGCGTACGCCCTCGCCCGCGAGATCGTCGAGAACACCGCCCCGGTCGCCGTCGGCATGATCCGCCAGATGCTGTGGCGGTTCGCCGGCTCCGAGCACCCGATGGACGCCCACCGCATCGACTCGCGAATCAACTTCGAGCTCGGCCGGACGCCCGACGTCGTCGAGGGCATCACGTCGTTCCTGGAGAAGCGGCCGCCGCAGTTCCCCGGCCGACTGCCCGGGGACGCTCCGTCGTCCTACCCGTGGTGGACCGAGCCGTCCTTCCGGCAGTAGCGCGGCACCACGCACAACGGCTCGATCCCCGCGGGGATCGAGCCGTTGTGCGTGGCAGGTCGGACGGTCAGTGACCGAAGTCCTGCGTGATGCCCATGCCGGCCAGCAGCGTCGGGCGGTCGTAGTACTCGACCCACTTGGTGATCTTGCCGTCCGCCATCGACATGATGCCCACGACGGGCACCTGCCCGTGGTTGCCGTCAAAGACGAAGTCGTCGACCCGCTCGACGAATACCCGGCCGTCGATGACGCCGAGGGACTTGATGATCAGCTTCATGCTGGTGGCCTTGCTGCCCAACAGTGCGATGCGCTCGCCGACGGCCTCCTTGCCGACCAGCGGCTCGTGCATGACGCTGTGCAGCACGCCGTCGTCGGCGAACAGATCAGTGACGGCGTCCCAGTCCATCGTGTCCCAGGCCGCGAACATGGTGCGGGCCAGCTCGAGCTTCTGGTCATCGGTCATGGTGGTCACGCGTTGACACCTTTCGTGGACGTGATGCGCAGATCGCGCTTGAGGATCTTGCCGACCGGGTTGCGCGGCATCTCACCGACGACCTGGAGGCGCTCGGGCAGCTTGAACGAGGCGATCTTGCGCGAGCGCAGGAATGCGACCAGCTCGTCCAGCGCCATGGTCGCGCCCGGCTTGAGGGTGACGATCGCCGCGATCCGCTCGCCGAGCACTTCGTCCGGGTCACCGATCACGGCGACGTCGATGACGTCGGGGTGCTCGGCGATGAGAGCCTCCAGCTCGACGGGGGCGATGTTCATGCCGCCACGGATGATGAGGTCCTTGGCCCGGTCAAGATAGTGCAGGAACTGTCCCTTGTCCCCTGCGATCTCGAACAGGTCACCGGTCTTGAGGTAGCCCTGCTCGTCGAACGGGGACGGTCGCCGGTCGCCGTGCAGGTAGCCCGCGAAGACCGTGGGCCCGCTGATCCGCAGCTCGCCGCTGCGGCCCGGCTCGGTGATGTCCTCGCCGGTGGCGAGATCGACCAGCCGGACGCTGGTCTGTTCCGCGATGCGCCCCGAGTAGGTGACGCCCTCGGTGCCGTAGCGCGGGAAGTACTGTGCGCGATCCATCGGGTCGGGGAAGTCCTCGAGGCTCGAGAGCAGGCTGATGCCCTCGTTGGAGCCGAAGAAGTTGATGACCCCGATTCCGAACTTCTCCTGCCAGCCGCGAACCATCGTGGGCTGCAGCGGGACCGAGCCCGAGCCCAGGCGGGTCAGGCTGCTCAGATCGACCTTGGCGAGCAGCTCCTCGTTCTGCAGCAGCTGCCACAGCAGCGCGGGAGGCGCGACGGTGTAGGTCACCTTCTCGGCCGAGATCTGGCCGAGGAAGGTCATCAGATCGAACGGGTGGTGCTGCACCAGTACGCAGCCGACGCGCAGCCACGGCAGGAACATGCCGTTGATACCGGCCATGTTGACCATCGGGAACGGGTTGAGCAGGACATCGTCCTGGGTGAGGCGGGGCGCCTCGACCGTCGACCAGCAGATCGCGAGCCAGTCGTGGTGGCAGCGCGGGACGCCCTTGGGCTCGCTCTCGGTGCCGGACGTCCAGCACAGCGTGAGGCAGTCGTTCGCGTCATTGGGGTCCGCTGCGACCTGGGCCGCGACGCGGTCCCGCTGCTCGGCCGTCGCAGCCGTCGGTGCGATGTGCAGGACGCCGTCGGGGACACCGCCGGCGATCTCGGCATCGGGACCGTACGCGATGACGGTCCGCAGCGAGGGCATGCGGTCGAGCGCAGAGTGGATGTCCTCCAGGGGCGAGCGCCCGCCGAACTGGGCAACGGTCACGAAGGCCGCGAACTCGCCCTGGTTCGTCATGCCGACGACCTCGTGCTCGCGGTACTGCATCGGCAGCGGCGAGATGACCACGCCGATCTTCCACGCTGCCAGGTAGACCTCGGCGAGCTCGATCGTGTTGGGCATCTGCAGACCCACGATGTCGCCCCGGCCGAGGCCGAGCGCGAGGAACCGGTCGGCCAGGTACGTCACCTCGGCGTCGAGCTCGGCCCAGGTCAGTCGGCGCGGCCCGGCTCCGGTCAGCGCGACGCGGTTCGTCGGATCGACGATCGCGAGCTCATCGGCACGGGTCCGCACCTGGTGATCGAACAGCTGGTCGACGGTCTCGCCGGTCCACCAGCCCCGTCCCACGTAGTCCTGGACCTTCTCGGCGGGATGAAGTCCCCGAGGCATCGTCATGACAGCTCCTGACACATATGGGATGACCCCCACGGCGAGGCGACGAACAGCCCTTTGTGAGTGACACTCCAATTAACAATGTGATACACATTACTACAGTAAGCAGAGCGAGTCGTCAACGACTCCTCGCGCACCTCGACGGATTGGATCCACGCCGTGATTTCGTTGCAACCGCAGATCTGGAACCGGGCTCCGGGCTCCTCGGAGCCCGCACCCTGGATCTCCTGCCGGACCGGTGAGCGCGCATGAGCAGCCTGCGCGGAGCGCCCGTCGAGGGTGCCACGATCGTCATCACGGGAGCCAATCGCGGCATCGGGCTGGCCTTCGTCCAGGAGGCTCTCGCAAAGGGTGCCGCCAAGGTCTACGCCGGCGTGCGCGACCTGGGAGACATCACCCCCGAGCTCGCCGCCACAGAGGCCGAGCCCGTCCGGCTCGAGGTCACCAGCACGGACGACATCCGGGCTGCTGCTGCTCACTGCGCCGACGCGACGGTCCTGATCAACAACGCCGGCCTGCACGCCAACGACCGGCTGGTCAAGGCCTCCGACCCCGACGCGGCCCGCCGCGAGATGGAGGTCAACTTCTTCGGCCCGCTGGAGACGACGCGCGCCTTCGCACCCGTGATCGCCGCCAACGGTGGCGGGTCGATCGTCAACGTCCTGTCCGTCGCGGCCATCGCGCCGACGGCCTTCATGGGCGGCTACTCCCCCGCCAAGGCCGCCGCGCTCTACCTCGGGGGCATCGCCCGCGCCGAGCTCGAGCCGGACGGCATCACGGTCACCTCGCTCATCGTCGGCTCGGTCGACACCCGCATGGCCGCCCACGTCGACGGGAACAAGGAGGACCCTCGCGACATCGCGAAGGCCGGTCTGAAGGCCATGTCCCGCGGCGAGTGGACCTGCGACACCGACCGCATGGCGTACGAGTCACGGGCCCGGCTCGCCCTCGACCCCGTCCGCTACGAACGCGCGCTGGGCAAGCTGCTGTTCGTCTCCGACCTGAGCACCACGGCATGAGCACGCCGATCCGGGTGGCCCAGTGGGCCACCGGCGCGGTGGGCAAGACGATCCTGCGCGGCATCATCGATCGTTCCGACCTCGAGCTGGTCGGGCTGTACGTCTACGGCGACCGCAAGGTCGGCAAGGACGCCGGCGAGATCGCCCGCCGCGAGACCACCGGGGTCATTGCGACCCGCGATCTCGACGAGCTGATCGCGACCCGGCCACAGGTCGTCATGCACGCACCGCGTCTGCAGGTGCCGTACGAGAAGCACGACGAGGACCTGCTCACGCTGCTGCGCGCCGGCATCAACGTCATCACCACCGCCGGCCAGCACTTCCCGCGGGCCCACGGATCGCAGCGCGAGCGACTGTTCCTGGACGCGTGCGAGGAGGGCAACAGCACGCTGTTCGGCGTCGGCGTGAGCCCTGGCATCATCGGCGAGCGGCTGGCACTGGGCCTGACCGGTGCCAGCGTGACGCTCGACAGCATCACGATCGACGAGGTCCTCGACGCCCGCTCGATGCCGGACCCCGACTTCGCCTTCACCGTCATGGGCATGGGCTCGGACCCCGCCCAGCTCGACGGCAGCGGTCCCCTGCCGACCCTGTACGCCGCCCTGTACCTCGAGACCATCGCGTTCATGTGCGAGCAGATGGGCGTCACGTACGACGAGATCCGTCCCGACCACGTCGTCGTCCCGGCCAGCAGGGATCTCGAGGTCGCGGCGGGGCACATCGCCGCCGGCACGGTGGGCTCCACCGAGTGGCGCTGGCACGCGATCGTGGACGGCAAGCCGTTCCTGACCCTCGCGATCATCTGGACGATGGAGCCCGACCGCGAGGAGTACGCGGGCCGCGACCACTGGACGATCCACTTCAAGGGCAAGCCCGAGATGGTCGTGACCCTCAACCTGGTGGAGCCGGACGAGCCCGGCAGCCGGACCACCGCCGGCCAGTTCGTCACCGCCGGTCCGGCGCTGCGGGCGATCGAGGCGGTCGTCGACGCCCCCGCCGGAATCTTCGAACCGCCGGTGTTCGCACCCTTCCGGATGGACAGATGAGCGCTGCGCCGGGCTATCTGGACCCGCACTACTCGCTGCACCCCGATGGGAGTCGCGTCGAGCGGCTCGAGGACATCGTCCGCAAGCGCGCGGCGGCCACGCCGGAGCTGCCCGCCGTCATCGCGCCCGAGGGGACGACGACGTTCGCCGAGCTCGACCGGCAGGCCAACCGGGTCGCGCAGGCGCTGCTCCGCGACGGGGTGGTCCCCGGGGATCGGGTCTCGTACGTCGGCGAGAACGCCGCCTCGTTCCTCGCGGTGCTCTACGGGGCCTCCAAGATGGGCGCGATCCCGACGGCACTGAACTTCCGCCTGGCGGTGCCGGAGGTCGAGCACATCCTCGGCGACACCGAGCCGGCCGTCGTGGTGCTCGGCCGGGGGCAGGAACGGCTGGCCGCCGCCGCGGCAGCTGTCGGCAGCGTCCGGTCGGTCGTCACGGTCGAGGACGGCCCGGGCACCACCGGCTGGGTCTCCTGGCTGGACCGCGTCCGTGAGGACGATCCGGGGTACGCCCGTGGCGCCGACGAGACCGCGCTGATGTTCTACAGCTCGGGGACGACCGGCCGGCCCAAGGGCATCGAGCTGACCGGCCCCAACCTGGGTCAGGCACTCGCCGCGATGCACTACCTCCTGGAGTTCGACACCACGGCGGTCGCGCTCGCACCCATCCCGTTCTTCCACGTCTCGGGCCTCGGGCTGGCGCTGGTGGCCACCCTGAACGGCTCGGCGCTGCTGCTGCGCAACCCGACGTCCCCCGCGGACCTGTGCCGCATCCTGCAGGAGGAAAAGGTCACCCACGCGGTCGCGGTGCCGACGGTCATCCAGTTCCTGATGGCGCTGCCGCAGGTGCGCGAGGGCGACTGGTCCCGGCTGCGGTACATGATCTACGGAGCGGCCCCGATGCCCGAGTCCGTGCTGCGGGACGCCACCTCGGTACTGGGCTGCAAGTTCCTGCAGAGCTACGGACTGACCGAGTCGACCGGCGGGGTCACGATCCTGATGCCCGAGGACCACGACGTCACCGGCGCGACGAGCCACCGGCTGCGGTCGGTCGGCCGCCCCATGGCGAATGTTCCCGTGCGCATCGTCGATCCGGTGACGCTCGAGGACCTCCCGGCGGGCGAGCGCGGCGAGGTGCTCATCGGCGGCGGACACGTGATGCGGCGCTACTGGCGCGATCCGGCGGCCACCGCAGCGACCCTCACCCCGGACGGCTGGCTCCGCTCGGGTGACGGCGGCTCGTTCGACGAGGACGGCTACCTCTACCTGCACGACCGGCTCAAGGACATGATCGTCTCGGGCGGGGAGAACGTGTACCCCGCCGAGGTCGAGAGCATCCTCACCGGCCACCCCGACGTGGCCCAGGCCGCCGTCGTGGGAGTGCCCTCGCAGACCTGGGGCGAGTCGCCGATCGCGGTGGTCGTGCGGGTGCCCGGCGCGACGCTGACCGAGGCCGAGCTGATCGCGTGGTCGCGGGAGCACATGGCCCACTTCAAGTGCCCGATCTCGGTGGCATTCGTCGACGAGCTGCCCCTGAACGCCAGCGGCAAGCTGCTCAAGACCGAGCTGCGCTCGACGTACGGGAGCTGACCCCTCCCCGCCGCCGGTGCCGCGGGGAGGGGGTCCGGGTCAGACGAGGGTGAACGTCACCCCGCTGATCGTCACGGTGCGCTCGGCAGGCTCACGACCCGCGACCACGGCCAGGTCGACGCCGGTCATCATCTTGGCGTCGCCCTGCACGAAGCGCACCGTGCGCGAGCCGAGCTGCAGCTGCGGCACGTCGTCGACGACGCTGACCTCCAGGCCGAACAACGTGGCCCACTTCGCCGACTGCGCCTGCGGGTCCGGTGAGCTGATCTCGACGGCCAGCACGTCGTCGACGACCGGGGCATCGGGTACCTCTGCGTCGACATCGTCCCAGAACCACGCGTCCGGGTCGGCGATCTCGTCCAGCTCGACGAGCAGACCCAGATCGCCGGGGTGCAGCTGCACGATGCGGTGGCCGTAGGCCTCCAGGTCGTGGGCCCGACGGATGCCGAGGGCGTCCGCGGCAGCCAGCAGCGGCCCCAGGTCGTCGACCTGGATCGCGAGGCCGTATCCGCCGCCGACGCCGCCGGCCTTGGCGATCCAGCCGTTGATCGGCGCCTCGGGGGTCAACGGCCCCACCAGCTCGAGGTGAGCCTGCGGCCCGACCCGGAACGTCTGGTCGTCCATGCCGATGTCCTCCAGGAGCGGATCGGCGAAGCCGGCGGCCAGGCCGAATGCCGACCGGAGCTCGGCACTGGCCGACTCCATGTCGCCGGTGCCGATGATGACCTGACGGATCGTGGTGAAGCTCATCCGATGTTCCTCTCGTGTCCGGCCCACCAGGGGGCACGGAGCTCGCGCTTGAGCACTTTCCCGGACGGGTTCCGGGGAAGCTGGTCGACCACCTCGACGGCGGTCGGGCACTTGTAGTGCGCGAGCCGCTCGCGGGTGAAGGAGATGAGCTCGGCCGGGTCGATCGTCTCGCCGGCGCGGGGCACCACCACGGCCAGCGGCGTCTCGCCCCACTTCTGCGACGGCACACCGATCACCGCGACCTCCTGGACCGCGGGGTGGGCCATGATCGCGTTCTCGACCTCGGCCGGGTAGATGTTCTCTCCGCCGGACATCAGCAGATCCTTGATCCGGTCCTTGAGGAACAGGTAGCCGTCGGCGTCGAGGTGGCCCGCGTCACCGGTCCGGAACCAGCCGCCGGGCCAGAACGCCTCGGCGGTCGCCTGCGGATTGCGCCAGTAGGCCGTCGTGACGCCGGGTCCACGGGTCACGACCTCGCCGACGACGCCCGTCTCGCAGAGCGCACCGGTGTCGGGGTCCATGATCGCGACCTCCAGGCCCGGCACCGCCCGGCCCGCCGAGCGCAGCTTGCTGTCGGCTCCGACGACGTGGTCCTCCGGTCGCAGGAACGTCGTCACACCGATGGTCTCGGTCAGTCCGTAGCTCTGGGACAGCTGGGCGCCGAAGACCTTCTGCGCTCCGAGCATCACGGTCTCGGAGATCGGGGAACCGCCGTAGACGACGTGCTCGACGCTCGAGTAGTCGGCCGCGGACGCCTCGGGGCTCGTGATGAACAGCTGCATCACGGTCGGCACCATGATGACGTGCGTCGCCCGGTGACCGACCAGCAACGACAGCATGTTGTGCGGGGTGACCTCGGTGAACTGGACGATCGAGCCGCCAGCGGCGAGCGCGATGAGCGACCAGCCGCCCGCGGCGATGTGGTAGTACGGCGTGGGCACGAGGCTGACCGACGCGGGCGAGACGTCGAACATCGCACTGAAGGCGTCGACCGCCCAGAGGAATCCGCTCACGGTCGTGGTGACGCCCTTGGGGCGGCCGGTCGTGCCCGAGGAGTACATGAGGCAGCACAGCGTGTCGCCGCCGGTGTCACGGCGCGGGTCGACCGCCGGGTGCGCCGCGAGCCACTCCTCGTACGCCTGCCAGCCGTCGGCGACGGCCGGTGCCCCGGTCTGGGAGAAGGTCAGGCGCAGTCCCGTCCAGTCGTCGGGGACCAGCTCGGTCAGGTGATCCTCCACGAGGAGCGCCGCGGGGTCGGCGTCGTCGAGGATCCAGGCGATCTCCGGCCCGGACAGCCGGAAGTTCAGCGGGACGATCACCACGCCGGCCTTCGAGGCGGCGAAGAACAGCTCCCAGTACTCCGTCGCGTTGCGGGCGAGGTACGCCACCCGATCACCGGCTGCGAGACCGTGGGCGACCAGACCGGAGGCGACCGCGTCCGAGCGGGAGGACAGCTCGCCGTACGTGATGGTGCGGCCCTCCCCGACGATCGCCGGGGAGTCGGGGCAGGTCTGGTTATTGGCGCGGATCACGTCCGCGAGCGTCGTCCGTTCGACAGCGGTGGTGGTCATTGGTTGTCCTGTTCTGTCGTCCGATCGCCGCGTTCGACGATCGTGATGTCTTGACCCGTGAGGACCCCGTCGCACTGGTCGCAGCGGAAGGTCGCCACAAATCCCTCGCCACAGCCGCGGTGCTGCTGCACGATGGCAGGCCCCTCCGGCGCCCGGAACCACTCCTGGGCCCACTGCAGGGCGGCCGCGATGACGGGGTAGAACGCCCGCCCCTTCTCGGTGAGGTGGTACTCGGCCCAGTCGGGCCGTTGCGGATTCTGGGTCGCGACGAGCACGTCGATCCCGACGAAGGCCCGCAGGCGCTCGGCGACCAGCGTGGGCGGGGCACCCAGGTTCGTCTCGAAGTCCGAGAACCGGGTCACCCCACGGAACGCGGCACCGAGCAGCGCCGAGGCCCACCGGTTGCCCAGCACCATCATGGTCTCGGGGAACATCCCGGCCAGGCTGTGCGAGGTGTCGGACTCCGAGCGCCGGCGGGTGACGGACTCGGGGACGGATCGCTCCCATGAGCCGCTCGGGCCCCAGTCGCCGACGACGTCCTTGGCCTCGACCGGTTGCTCACACGCACCGCAGGTCAGCTGCGGCGAGAACTCCCGCCCGCACACCTCGTGCCGCATCGTCGGCAGCGACTCGCGCTGGTCGACCCAGCGGCGTTCCCACTCCCAGATCGCCAGCATGAAGGGCCACAGCGCCCGGCTGCGGTCGGTGACGACGTACTCGGCTCGCAGCGGATTCGTCTGGTAGATGTGCCGGCGCAGCAGCCCTTCCCGCACCAGCAGGTTGAGCCGACTGGTCAACGTCGAGTTCGAGATCGGCAGTGCCCTCGTGAGCTGACCGAACCGTCCCACACCCTGGAGGGCCTGCTGGATGATCAGCAGGGTCCACTCGTCGCCGAGCAGGCCGAGCATCCTGCCGATCGCGTTGGTCGCGTCCGGCAGGAGCTCGGTCGGCTGCGTCGCCAGCTGCGTCGCGCCGTCGTCGACGTCGATGGCTACAGCCCCACCGCGTCCGCTGCCGTGTCGGCCGTCTGCCAGCGACGCAGGTCCGAGCCCGGCGCCCACGTCGAGTGGGTGCCGCTGGAGATGCGCTGCGGCAGCTTGAGCTTGCAGACCGGCCCGTCGGTGATCCGTGCCGCGTCGAACACCAGGGCGTACGACGCGTCCGCGTTCATGTCGGTCGTGAGGGTCACCAGGTAGCCGTCGTCCTCGGACGTGCTGCCGACACGCGGCGCCATCGCGGTCTCGCTGCCGTACACACCGTCGCCGAAGGAGATCCGCTCCTCGGTGCCGTCGTGGAGATCGTGCTTGACCAGTCCGTCGAACAGGAACCACGAGGGCTTACCGGTCGCGGCGTAGGCGTAGCGGTACTTTCCGCCGGCGTAGGCGCCGTTCATCATGCCGAACTCGGTGATCGAGTCGCTGAGCTGCTCCTCCTTGACCTGGCCGGTCACGAGGTTGAGGCGCCAGCGGTGCAGCCGCGACTGCATGCGGTCGAGCGCGAGGAAGCGGAACGCGCGCTGCCAGTGGTTGCCCATGCCGTTGTCGGCGGGCTCGGGGTCACCCTGGAAGAAGCCGTCCAGGACGATCTCGTCGCCCTCCTCGTACGCGTTGACGAAGTGCAGCACGTACGTCGACTCGGCCTCGAACCACTTGATGTCCGAGGTCTGGCCCTTGCGCGGGATGACCGCGAAACGGGTCGGCGTCTCGGGGTGGAAGCGCGCGATGTGCGCATCAGCCTTCAGCGCCTCGGGATCCCAGTACAGCGGGCAGTCGTTGAGGATCGCGTAGTTCTCCGTGAAGGCCATGTCGTGCGGCAGGCGCGGGCCGGGCAGCGGGATGTCGACGTAGTGGCTCAGGTCGTTGTTCTGGTCGACGACGCCGTAGTGCATGTACGGCGCCTCCTTGCTGTAGTTGAAGAACAGCATCTCGCCGGTGCGGTCGTCGACCTTCGGGTGCGCCGACACGCCCCACTCGAACGGGAACTTGCCGTTCCAGGACTCCTTGCCGAGCGTCTCGGCCGACATCGGGTCGAGCCGGTACAGATCGCCGCACTGGTAGAAGCTGGTGAGCGCCACACCGCGGTGCACCACGACATCGGTGCTCGAGGCGTCCTTCATGCGGCGGCGGGCACCCCAGCCGTCCTCGCGCAGCGCGCTGGACGGTCGCTCGGCGAGCCCGGCCCACAGGGCCTGCCCGGCCTCCTGCTCGGCCAGGAAGCCGTCGGTGCGGATGAAGCGGTTGCGGTAGAACGCCTTGCCGTCGCGGAAGCCGACGACGTGGATCATGCCGTCGCCGTCGAACGGGTGATAGTTCTTCAGCGACGGGTGCACCGGGTTCTCGGTGTTGCGCAGGTAGACCCCGTCGAGGTCCGTGGGGATCTCGCCCTCGACGACCTCGAGGTCGTCGGCGTTCCACTCGGTGGTCTGCGGCTGCCACGGGCCGGTGCGGTACGGGTGGTCGTCATCCGCCGGGAGGGTGGACAGAATGCGACCGACGACTTCAACGTCCATCGTGGGACTCCTTCGCAGGGGGTTCGGGGGATCTAGGCGGCGGGAGCAGCGCCGACGACAAGACTCACCGTCGTGGCGGTGCTGCCGCCGAAGTTGAGGGTGCCGAAGGTCGTGGCGCCGTCGACCTGGTAGTCGCCGGCGGTGCCGCTGACCTGCTTGGCGGCGTCGAGCAGCATCCGGACGCCGCTCGCGCCGACCGGGTGGCCGCCGCCGATGAGGCCGCCACTGGGGTTGATCGGCAGCCGGCCGCCCATCTCGATCTCGCCGTTCTCGATCGCCTTCCAGGACTCGCCCGGACCGGTGAGCCCGATGTGGTCGATCGCGAGGTACTCACTCGGCGTGAAGCAGTCGTGGGTCTCGAGGCCGTCGAGCGCGTCGATCGTGATGCCGGCCCGGTCGAAGGCGTCGTTGACGGCATCCCGCAGGTGCGGCAGGACGTACGGGTTGTCGGCGTCCCGCTGGAGCTTCTGGGCCAGGCCGAGCCCCACGGTGCGGTGCCCCCAGCCCAGGACCTGGGCGATCGGGGTCGCGTTCGCGCCGGGATTGCGGCGCAGGTAGGAGTCGGTCACCAGGACGACACCTGCGCCGCCGTCGGTCACCTGGCTGCAGTCGAAGCGCCGGAGCCGGCCCTCGATCACCGGATTGGTCGCGTCGTCACGGCCCATGCCGGCGACGAGGTCCGGCACGTCCCAGCCACGGGTCTGCGCGTGGGGATTGCGCCGGGCGTTGGCGAAGTTGATCTGGGCGATCGCGCGCAGGTGGATGTCGTTGAGGCCGTAGCGGGCGTCGTACTCCTCTGCCACCTCGCTGAACATGTGCGGCCACATGTACGTCGCGTCCTGGCCCTCGTGCCCCACCCAGGCGGCTGCACCGAGGTGACCCGCGGCGGCGTCACCGCTCACGGTCTTCTCCAGCTCGACCCCCACGACGAGGGCGCTGTCGTAGTTGCCCGCCTTGAGGTCGGCCATCGCGGCGAGCACCGCAAGACCACCGGACGCGCAGGCCGCCTCGTGCCGCGAGGAGGGCGTGCCCCACAGGTCGGGACGCACGGTGGCGGGCATCGCGCCGAGCTGGCCCTGGCCGGTGAACAGCTGGCCGAATGCGTTGCCGACGTGGACGACGCCGATGTCGGCCCCGTCGATCTTGGCGGCCTCCAGCGTGCTGTCGACGACCTCGGAGGTCAGATCGGCGAAGTCCTTGCCCTCGCGGGTCAGATTGCGGGCGAAGTCGCTCTGGTAGCCACCGAGGACCCAGATGTTCTCGCTCATCACGCTCTCCTTGTCCTCCCGCGCCTCGTACTCGTGAGGCGCCGCCGGGCGTGGGCCGCGACGGGATCGGGGGTTGCCAATGTGCGGCAACCGTACTACAACTAACAGAGTATCTCCACCAGTTGAATGAGGATTCGATGACTGAAGCGTTCGTCCTGGACTACGTCCGGACCCCTCGTGGCAAGGCAAGTCCCAAGGGAGGCCTCCACGACTGGTCGGCCCTTGACCTGCTCGTGCACCTGAAGAAGGCACTGGTCGAGCGCAACGGGCTCGACGTCGAGACGATCGACGACGTGACCGTCGGATCTGCCTCCCAGGTCGCCGAGCAGGGCGGCAACATCGCCCGCACCGCGGCACTCCTGGCCGGTTGGGGGGACAGCGTCCCCGGCGGCACGATCAACCGGTTCTGCGCCTCGGGGGTCGATGCCGTGGGCCAGACCGCCGCTCGTGTCCGCGGTGGCGATCTGAACCTGGCCGTCGCCGGCGGCGTGGAGAGCGTCTCGCGCGTCCCGATGTTCGCCGACCAGGGCCCGCTGTGGACCGATCCGAAGATCATCCGCGCGATCGGCTCGGTGCACATGGGCATCGCCGCCGACCTCAACGCGACGCTCGAGGGCTTCACCCGCGAGCAGCTCGACACGTACGGTGTCGAGACCCAGCTCAAGGCCGCCAGGGCCCAGGCCGAGGGCGTGTTCGCCCGTTCGCTGGTGCCGGTGCCGCCGAAGGGCGACAGCCCGGGGCTCGACCACGACGAGCTGGTGCGTCCGGGCACCACCCTGGAGAGCCTCGGTCAGCTGCCGCCGGCCTTCGCCGAGCTGGGCGAGTCCGGCCAGGACGCGATCGCGCTGGGCGCCTACTCCGGCGTCAGCACGATCGAGCACCTGCACACCGTCGGCACCTCCCCCGCGATGGCGGACGCATCCGCGCTCCTACTCATCGGCACCGCGGCATCCGCCGAGCGTGCCGGGATCGCCCCCCGGGCCCGCATCATCGGATCGGCCTCGACGGCGGTGAACCCGGTCGTGATGCTGACGGCAGGTCAGAGCGCCGTCGAGCAGGTCATCGCCCGCGCCGGGCTGACCCCCGACGACATCGACGTGTTCGAGTTCGCCGAGGCATTCGCGGCGCTGTGCCTGCGCTTCCGGCGCGATCTCGGCGCCGGACCGGACCGGATGAACCCCCATGGCGGAACGATGGCCATGGGCCACGCCTTCGGTGCGACCGGGGCGATCCTCGTCGGCAGCTGCGTCGAGGAGCTCGAGCGTCGCGGCGGCCGGTACGGCGTCGCGGCCGTGAGCGGTGCCGCCGGTCTCGGTGTGGCCGTCCTCGTCGAGCGCGTGACCGCGTGACCGGGACGCTGGCAGGACAGGTCGCCGTCGTCACCGGCGGCGGCAAGGGACTCGGCCGGGCCTTCGCGCTCCACCTGGCCGCGCTCGGGGCATCGGTCGTGGTCAACAACCGCAACCGGGTCGTGGACGCGGACGGCCGCGGCGCCGCCGATCACGTCGTGGACGAGATCATCGCGGCAGACGGTCAGGCCGTGGCCGACTACGGCGACGTCGCCGATCCCGCGACCGCCGACGCCCTGGTCGACATCGCGATGAGCACCTGGGGCCGTCTCGACGTGCTCGTCACGAGCGCCGCCGTGAGCTCTCCCCAGATGTTCCACAACACGTCCGCGGACAACTTCGCCCAGGTCATGAACATCAACGTGACCGGGACGGCGCTCGTCGCCTCGGCCGCGATGCGGGTCATGCGCGAGGCCGGACACGGCCGGATCATCATGGTCGCGTCGACCGCCGGCCTGCACGGCGAGCCGACCGTCTCCGCGTACGCCGCGAGCAAGGGCGCCGTGATCGCGCTGGGTCGCACCGTCGCCGCCGAGGGGGCGCGCCGCGGCGTCCTGACCAACATCCTGCTCCCCTACGCGACGACCCAGATGACCGAGGCCGGGATGGATCCGCGGCTCGCCGACTCGATGCGCGCCGAGCTGGTCGCCCCCGTGGTCGGCGCCCTCGCCGATCCCGCCTCCACGATCAACGGGCAGGTCATCGTCGCCGCCGGGACCGGGCTGCGGGTCGCCGACGCGATCGAGGGCGGCACGGTCTCCTTCGGGGACGCCGAGCAGCTCTCGGGAACCGAGCTGGCCACCCTGATCGCCCAGAGCCGCGCCGGCGATCAGCACACCTATGCGCATGCGCAGGAGGCCTTCCAGGCCTTCGCCGCCGACCGCGTCTGACCTGGACCACCACCGGAAAGTTTGCTCATGAACGATGTGCCCTGGGGCGACCTCGCCCTCAACCTGCTCGCCGTGACGATCGCGATCATCGTCTTCATCGGTGTCATCATGGCGGTCGCGATCCGCATCAAGAACCAGTCGATCATCGACATCTTCTGGGGGCCGGGCTTCGTCGTCGCGGCCGTCGTGTCGTACCTCGTGTCCGCCGGGGGCGACGGTGACGACACCCGCCGGCTGGTGGTCCTCGTCCTGACCGCCGTGTGGGGGCTGCGCCTGGGCCTCTACATCGGCAACCGCAACCGGGGGCACGGCGAGGACAAGCGCTACACCGCCCTCATGCGCAAGCAGACCGGCTCGCTCGTGGCCTTCCTCGTGCGCAAGATCTACGGGCTGCAGGGCCTGCTCATGATCCTGATCTCGCTGCCCGTCCAGTTCGCGATGTACCAGGACAGCTCGCTCGGCGTCATCGGATCGATCGGTATCGCCGTCTGGGCCGTGGGCCTGTTCTTCGAGGCCGTCGGCGACTGGCAGCTCGCCCGCTTCAAGGCCGATCCCGCCAACCGTGGCCGGGTCATGGACCGGGGCCTGTGGGCCTGGACCCGTCACCCCAACTACTTCGGCGACTCCTGCGTCTGGGTCGGGCTGTTCCTGCTCGCGCTCGGTGCGCCGTGGGGTGTCGTCACCGTGGTGGCCCCGATCGTGATGATCAAGCTGCTGGTCAGCTTCAGCGGCAAGGCGCTGCTCGAGCGCGGCATGCGTCGCAGCAAGGGCGAGGCGTACGAGGCGTACGTTGCCAGCACGAGCGGCTTCTTCCCCCTCCCCCCGCGCCGCAGCGCCGGGCGCCGGGCGAAGAGCACGTCTTGACGCAGGGCACCGTCGGCCTCGCGGAGCTGTTCACGCTCGAGCGGACCGGCACCGACTGCTGGGTCGGGCGCACCGACGGCGTGCGCCTGCCCCAGCTGTTCGGCGGGCAGCTCGTCGGGCAGACACTGGTCGCCGCCGGGGCGAGCGTCGAGGACGCCAAGGCGCTGCACTCGATCCACACGACATTCCTGCGGGCCGGGGCGTCCGGCGTGCCCGTGACGTTCCGGGTGGAGCGGCTGCGCGACGGGCGATCGATCTCGACCCGCCAGGTCGACGCCTGGCAGGGCGAGCGGCTGCTGTGCCGCTCGACGGTCTCGTGCGCCGTGGAGCCCGACGGCATCTCCCACCAGCGCCCCGCGCCCACCGTCCCGGGGCCGCAGGACTGCCCCGACATCCGCGACGTCGCCGCGGCCGACGGCGGTCTCGGGGAGTTCTGGGAGGACTTCGCGGCGGTCGAGATACGGCTCGTGCCCGATGTCCCCGGCGAGGTCGCCCACTCCGCGTCCCCCGTCAACGGCGTCTGGATGCGATCGGTCGATCCCATCGGCGACGACCCCGTGCTGCAGCGGGCCGCCCTCGCGTACGCGAGCGACCTCATGCTGATGTCGACCGCCGTCACCCCGCACGGTCACGTCCCCGGCCACGAGCGCTCACTGGCCCGCGACTGGACGGCCGTCTCGCTCGACCACGCATTGTGGTTCCGCGGCACGCCACGCGCCGACGACTGGATGCTCTTCGAGCACAGCACCCCCATGGGCCGGGCCGGCCGGGCGGTGGTCGAGGCCGGCGTGTTCGACCGGGCCGGCAGCTCGATCGGCCACTGCGTCCAGGAAGCCTGGATCCAGCGCCGGTCCTGACCTCGCACCACCCCATCACCACGGAGGAACCATGACCCACCCGCACATCGTCCTGCTCGATCGCATCATGGCCGCGGCCGAGGCCAGCGACGCCTCGGACCTGCCCGACATCTACACCCCCGACGCGGTCATCTGGCACAACCACGACGACCGCGAGCAGACCGTCGAGCAGAACGCGCGCATGCTGACCAGGATCGGCGCCTGGGTCGACGACCTGCGCTACACCGATCGCCGAGTGACCGCGTACGACACCGGGGCGGTCCAGCAGCACGTCCTGCGCGGCACCCGCAGCTCGACGGGCGAACAGATCGCCCTGCACGCCTGCGTCGTCATCACGGTCACCGACGGTCGGATCTCCCGGCTCGACGAGTACATCGACAGCGCCGAGGGAGCCAAGGTCGCACCCTGACCCGGCTGGTCGGTGTCAGCCGCGCAGCTGCGCGGCCAACGGGCAGTCGAAGGGGTCGCGGGCGCGGATGCCGACATTGTTGAGGTAGTCGATCACGATCGCGTAGGAGCGGAAGAGCCCGACCTCCAGGTAGTCGATCCCGTTGGCCTCGCAGTGCGCCCTGACGAAGGGCTGGGCCTTGCGCAGGTTGCAGCGCGGCATGCTCGGGAACAGGTGGTGCTCGATCTGATAGTTGAGCCCACCCATCGCCCAGTCGACCAACGGGTTGCCGCGCACGTTGCGCGAGACCATGACCTGGCGGCGCAGGAAGTCCAGCTTCATGTCCGGCGGGATGATCGGCATGCCCTTGTGGGCCGGCGCGAACGACGCGCCGAGGCAGAACCCGAACACGGCCATCTGGACGGCGAAGAAGGCGACGGCCTTGCCCAGCGGCAGGAACGCCAGCAGGATCGCGACATAGACCGCCAGCCGTGTGACCACGAGGAACAGCTCGACCCGGCGCCACGGCTGGACGGATGTCTTGTCGCGGGCGGCGCGGATGCTCTCGGCGTGCAGGTTCAGGCCCTCGAGGGTCAGCAGCGGGAAGAACAGCCAGCCCTGACGCTTCACGAACCAGCCCGCGAAGCCGGTCGTGCGCTGGGCGACGATGCCGGGGGTGAACGCGATCGCGCCCGGACCGATGTCGGGGTCGTAGCCCTCGAGGTTCGGTCCCCGGTGGTGCATGTTGTGCTTGGCCCGCCACCACGCGAAGCTCAGGCCGGCGAAGGCACCCGCGAGGATGCGGGCCGTCCACGAGTTCCAGGCCGGCGAGGCGAACATCTGCCGGTGGGCGGCGTCGTGGCCGAGGAAGCCGAACTGCGTCACGATGACGCCGAGGGCGGCGGCCAGCGCGAGCTGCCACCAGGAGTTGCCGAGCCAGAAGAAGGCCGCCCAGATCGCGAAGAACGCCGCGACGTGCGCGCCGATCTGCACCCAGTAGTAGACGTGCCTGCGCTCGAGGAGTCCCTCGTCCTTGACCGTCCGCATCAGGTCGGTGAACTGGCTCGTGTACTCGCCCGGCCTCGTGCGGGCCGAACGGGTGGCGCTCGCATCTGTCCTCATCGGCGGCCCTCCTGGGGGCTGGCGGTCCGACGCGCCTGGCTGGCCGCGGCGGGACGTTGTCCTCAGAGTGTGGCACCGACACGGCTCCACCGCGCCCCAACCGCCGGAGAACCGGCGGGAGCGATGGCTCGCCGGCTACTCCAGGACGAGCAGCAGATCGCCGCCCTCGGCCTGGCGGGTGTCGCCGATGACCACCCGCGCGACGGTGCCGCCGGTGGCCGCGGTGATCGACGCCTCCATCTTCATGGCCTCGATCGTGGCGACGGCCTGCCCGGGCTCCACCGTGTCGCCCTTGGACACCAGCGCGTGGACGACGCCGGCGAACGGCACCGCGACATGCTGCGGGTTGCCGGAGTCGGCCTTCTCCGCAGAGGTGACCTTGGAGTCGACCGACCGGTCGCGGACCTCGGTGGGCCTGATCTGACCGTTGATCGTGCCGACGACGTTGCGGATGCCACGCTCGTCGGCGTCGCCGACCGCCTCGATGCCGAACAGCAGCAGCTGTCCCTCGGCGACCTCGACCTCGGTCTCCTCGCCGGCCTTCATGCCGTAGAGGAAGGCCTCGGTGGGCACCGCGGTCAGGTCGCCGAACTCCGCGCGGGCCTTGTCGAAGTCATCGGTCGGTCCGGGGAAGAGCAGCCGGTTCAACGTGTGCCGGCGATTCTCGGCCAGGCCGGCCCGGTCGTCGTCGGTCAGCTCGGTGACCTTCGGCGCACTGGTGCGGCCCTGCAGCGCCTTGGTGCGGAACGGCTCGGGCCAGCCACCGGGCGGATCGCCCAGCTCGCCGGACAGGAAGCCGATGACCGAGTCGGGGATGTCGAACGAGGCCGGGTCGTCGGCGAAGGCGACCGGATCGGCGCCGACGGCCACCAGGTGCAGCGCCAGGTCGCCGACGACCTTGGACGACGGCGTCACCTTCACGACGTTGCCGAGGATGTCGTTGGCCGCGGCGTACATGTCCTCGATCTGCTCGAACTTCTCTCCCAAGCCGAGCGCGACGGCCTGCTGGCGCAGGTTCGACAGCTGGCCGCCGGGGATCTCGTGGCGGTACACCCGGCCGGTCGGTGCCGGGAGCCCGGACTCGAACGGCGCGTACAGGCGGCGGGTGGCCTCCCAGTACGGCTCCAGCGCGTTGACCGCGTCGATGTCCAGGCCGGTCGTCCGCTCCGAGTGGTTCGTCGCGGCGACCAGCGCCGACATCGGCGGCTGGGACGTCGTGCCGGCCAGGGCGGCTGACGCCGCGTCGACCGCGTCGACGCCCGCCTCGATCGCCGCGGTCAGCGTCGCGAGCTGACCGCCGGGGGTGTCGTGGGTGTGCAGGTGCACCGGCAGGTCGAACCGCTCGCGCAGCGCGCCCACCAGCGTCCGCGCGGCGGGTGCGCGCAGCAGCCCGGCCATGTCCTTGATCGCCAGGACGTGGGCACCGGCGTCGACGATGCGCTCGGCCAGCCGCAGGTAGTAGTCCAGCGTGTACAGCTTCTCGTCCGGATCGGACAGGTCACCGGTGTAGCACAGCGCGACCTCGGCGACGGCCGTTCCGGTCGCCCGGACCGCATCGATCGCCGGACGCATCTGGTCGACGTCGTTGAGCGCGTCGAAGATGCGGAAGATGTCGATGCCGGTCGCGGCCGCCTCGGCGACGAATGCGTCGGTCACCTCGGTCGGGTACGGCGTGTAGCCGACCGTGTTGCGTCCGCGCAGCAGCATCTGCAGGCAGATGTTGGGGGCGGCCTCGCGCATCGCGGCCAGCCGGTCCCACGGGTCCTCCTTGAGGAACCGCAGCGCGACGTCGTACGTCGCGCCGCCCCAGGCCTCGATGCTCAGCAGCTGCGGCGTCATCCGGGCGACGTACGGCGCGACCTGCACCAGGTCGCGGGTGCGGACGCGGGTCGCGAGCAGCGACTGGTGGGCGTCGCGGAAGGTCGTGTCCGTGACACCGACGGTGTCGCGCTGGCGCAGCGCCGCCGCGAAGCCCTCGGGCCCCAGCTGGGCCAGCAGCTGACGGGATCCGTCCGGCGCCGGCGCGTCCAGGTCCAGGAGCGGCAGCTTCGTGACCGGATCGGTGCTGGTGGGCGAGGAGCCGTGCGGCTTGTTGACCGTGACGTCGGCGAGCCACGACAAGATCTTGCCGGCCGGGTCGGACGCCCCCAGCGCGTCAAGCAGCTCGGGGTGCTGCTCGATGAACGAGGTCGTGACGTGACCGGCCCGGAAGTCCGGATTGGCCAGCAGGCCCTTGAGGAAGCCGATGTTGGTCGAGATGCCGCCGATGTGGAACTCGCTCAAGGCGCGCTCGGCCCGGGTCACGGCCGCCTCGAAGTCACGGCCACGGCAGGTCAGCTTGGACAACATGGAGTCGAAGTGGGCGCTGACCGTGGCGCCGGTGAACGCCGTGCCGCCGTCCAGGCGGACGCCCGGACCGCCCGGGGAGCGGTACGAGGTGATCGTTCCGGTGTCGGGGCGGAACCCGTTGGCGGGGTCCTCGGTGGTGATGCGGCACTGCAGCGCGAAGCCCCGCGTCCGGATGTCGTCCTGGACGTCGAGGTCCAGATCGGCCAGCGTCTCGCCGGCCGCGATGCGGATCTGCGACTGCACCAGGTCGACGCCAGTGACCTCCTCGGTCACAGTGTGCTCGACCTGGATGCGCGGGTTCATCTCGATGAACACGTAGCGGCCGTCGGCACCGAGCAGGAACTCGACCGTTCCGGCGCACGAGTAGCCGATCGATTCGGCGAACCGCACCGCATCGGCGCACATCGCCTCGCGGGTCTCGCGCGGCAGGTGCGGTGCGGGAGCGATCTCGACGACCTTTTGGTGGCGGCGCTGCACCGAGCAGTCCCGCTCGTACAGGTGGACGACGTGGCCCTGCTGGTCGGCCAGGATCTGGACCTCGATGTGGCGGGCGTCGATGACCGCTTCCTCGATGAAGCACGTCGGGTCACCGAAGGCGCCGTCGGCCTCGCGCATCGCGGCCTCGATCGACTCACGCAGCTTGGCGGGGTCATCGACCTTGCGCATGCCGCGCCCGCCGCCGCCGGCCACGGCCTTCACGAACAGCGGATATGTCAGGACGTCCGAGGCAGCGACGAGCTCGTCCACATCGGCGGACGGCTCGACGGACTTCAGCGTCGGCACCCCGGCGGCCTTGGCCGCGGCAATCGCCGATGCCTTGTTGCCGGTCAGCTCGAGGACCTCCTTGGCCGGTCCGATGAAGGTGATCCCGGCGTTCCGGCATGCCTCGGCCAGGTCAGGGTTCTCCGACAAGAAGCCGTAGCCGGGGTAGATCGCGTCGGCGCCGGCCTTGACGGCCGCGGCGACGATCGCCTCCGGATCCAGGTAGGCGCGGACCGGGTGGCCGCGCTCGCCGATCTCGTAGGCCTCGTCGGCGCGCACCCGGTGCTCTGAGCCGCGGTCCTCGTACGGGAACACCGCCACCGTCCGGACGCCTAGCTCGTGCGCTGCACGGATGGCGCGGATGGCGATCTCACCACGGTTGGCCACGAGGATCTTCTGGAACAACGCAATCGTCCTTGCTCAGAGGGGCTGTCCGCGCCAGCGTAGTGGGTTGCCGACGCGCCCCACGACCACGTCGTTCCGGTGGACGGACTCCCCGTCGCGGGGCCGATCCCCGCGGTGATCGCGCCAGGTGCAGCCGCCGCGGCCGCAGGGCGTGGTGCACTCGCGCCACCGCGAAAATCCCTCTACGGTGCTGGGCATGGCAATCGGGGGCGATCCACAAGACCTGCGCGACACGGCGCGGCGCATGCGGGGGTGGGCCGACGACGTCGACGCCGACGCCGCAGCCGCCGCCAAGGCGCTGGGCGTGGAGTGGAAGAGCGTCGCGGCCGACGCCTACCGCGACAAGCTGGACGACCGACGACGCGATGCGGAGGCCGTCGCCGACGCGATCCGCGATGCGGCGCGCAAGGTCGACGATCTCGCCGACACGCTGGAGGACAGGCAGAAGGCGCTCGCCGATCTGCTCGAGAAGGCCGGCAAGACGCTCGAGGACGCCCAGCGCGCCGTCGCCGAGGGCGCCGATGACCTGCTCGCCGGCGCGCAAGGCCTGGCGGACGATGCCGTCGAGGCCGGCAAGGATCTGCTCGACGGCGGCAAGAAGCTCGCCGGCAAGCTCACCGGAGGCCTGTTGTGACCATTCAGCTCGAGGTGGCGCCCGACGGTCTGCGCGCCCAGCTCACCGAACCGGCGTGGGCCTCGGTCGTCGCCGCCTCGTCGGCAGAGGTCAGCGGTGCCCTGGCCCCGCTCGAACCGGCATCGCCCGACGAGCGACCCGACGAGCCGCTCGCCGCCGCTGCCGCGCTGGCCCTGGGTGGTGCACCCGTCCACGTCGAGCTCGTCACGGGCGAGGGCGATCGCGGGGTCATCGCCCAGATCGGCTGCGATGCGGTGGCGACCGGCCTCGCGGTGCGCGCACTCGTGGCTGGCGCAGACGGTGCCGGCCCGGTCGTGGTGCCGGGCGTGGAGGTCAGCACCAACCAGGCGGCCAACGTCGTCGCGGAGATCATGCGGCTGTTCCCGGCCGCAGGCCTGAGCCGGCACGCCGACCCCTCGCCGGCGACGATGCCTCACGAGCTGTCCCTCACGCTGCACGAGGCCATCCGCACCGGCGACCAGCAGGTGGCGCAACTGGTCGCCGAGCAGGCCGGATTCGAGTCCCCACCGGACGTGCTGGTCTCGTTGGCGCGCGGAACGACCGCCAGCGCCACCGCGACGATCCGGGTACGGGGCTCGGCCACGACCGTCGTCCAGCAGTGGCTGCTGTGCGATGTCGGCTGGGTGCTGCTCACGATCCGCGGCACCCAGGTCACCCACACCGCGCAGAGCCGCAACGAGGTGGCCGACACGTTCGTGCGACTCATGACCACCGCGCTCGGCGACTCCGAGGCGGTGAGCCGCCGTGGGTGACGATCTGCAGATCCGCGGCGGCGCCGGCGGCGTGACGGCCTCGTACGAGGACATGCTGAGCTACGCGTCGGTGCTCGACGACGCCGGGGACGACCTGCGCGCCAAGAGCGGCGACCTGCTCAAGCTGATGGTCGACGGTGACATCCTGCAGGCAGCGGTGCTGTGCCCCGGTGAGGTCGCCGGCGTCGAGGCCGCCATCGACGCAGTGGCCACCGGCCCCGACGGGGCGCTGTGGACCAGCGGTGAGCTGGAGGTCACCGCCCGTTTCCTGCGCCTGAGCGTCACCACGATGCGAGAGACCGACGAGCTGCTGGCCGGAGCCCAGGAGCTCGTCTGGAACGTCAGCGGATGGACCGCGGGACTCCTGGCGCCCGCGGCAGCAGTCGCCGGTCTCGGGGTGCTCGCCTCCAACCCGCTGCTGGCCGCCCTTCTGCTGCGCAACAAGGACGCACTGCTGTCCGACCTGCAGACCACCCTGTACGACAATCCGTGGATGCTCGAGGCACTGACGCGCATGGCGCCGGGCATGATCCAGGGCGGCGCCTTCTCGCTCGCGAGCCTCATACCGGGGGGCCCGCTGGCTCTCATGGCCATGACGGATGGCAACTGGCCGAGCGGCGACTACTCCAGCGCGATCGCCGGCCTGCTCGCCCTGGCGGGCAAGGGCGGACTGCTGGAGGACACCGGCGACTTCCGCGTCGACCCGGTGAAGGACTCCGAGATCGACATCGACATCGATGGCGACAACGCCCTGCGCACGATCTTCGAGCAGCAGGACCGGATCGGCGACACGCCCGGTCAGGTGCAGGTCATCCGCGTCGACCACGGCGACGGGGACCCGTCGTGGATCGTGCAGATCCCCGGCACCCAGGTCTGGGACCCGAAGCGGGGCGACAACCCGGTCGACCTGACCTCGAACGTCAACATGATGGCCATGCCCGACCAGACCGTCATCGAGCAGCAGGTCGCCGACGCCATGCGCGCGGCCGGCATCGGCCCCGGCCAGGACGTCATGCTGACCGGCCACAGCCAAGGCGGTATCACCGCCGCGTCGATGGCCACCGATCCTGATCTGCTCGACGAGTTCGACATCAAGAGCGTCGTGACCGGCGGTTCGCCCATCGGGCGCTTCGACATCCCCGACGACATCTCGGTGCTCTCGCTGGAGCACCTCCAGGACGTCGTGCCCAAGCTCGACGGAACCGACAACCCCGACCGGCCGAACTGGACGACCGTCACCCGCGAGCTCAGCGACGCCGAGGGCACGGCAAAGGGTCAGCGTGGCCCCGGACCCGCACACTCGCTGCCCAACTACGCCGACAGCGGGGCCGACGTCGATGCGTCCGACGACCCCGGCATCGAGGACTGGCGTCGCGATCAGGAGCAGTTCTTCAACGGCGATGCGAGCGGCACCCGCTACCAGATCTCCCCGGAGAAGCGATGACACTGCGCCTGCCCCTGCTCCTTCTCGGGGTGTTGCTGCTCGCGGCCTGCTCGTCGGGCGGCTCGGACTCCGACGGCTCCGCGCCGAGCTACCGGCCGGTCCCTGACGACGAGCTGTACGCCCGCATCGCCCAGCTGCCAGGCGTGGAGGCGGTCGACATCCGGTACGACGACACGTGGCCGGAGTCCAAGTACCGCGGCGAGATCACGATCGAGTCGGGAGCGGACCCCCAGGCGGTGCTCGACGCGACCTACGCAGTGCTGCGCCAAGGGCGGCCCGATGTCGCGATCAGCGTCCGCGGTGTGCAGGACCGGACGTCGATCAGCTTCGACCTGCTCGACGGGCGCTCTGGCATCCCAGCGAATCTGGAGAAACGGTACGGGCCGCAGCCCGGTGACGGCACCCCACCGGGGGACGGATGAGTCGGGGTTGGACCGTCCTGTTCTTGGGTATCGTCCTGGCGCTCGCCGGCTGCCGGGCGGGCGAGTCGGACGGACCCAAGAAGGCCGAGTACACACCGGTGCCCGACGACACCCTGTTCTCACAGGTCGCGGCACTGCCCGGGGTGAAGCGGGCCGACGTCTCGTTCAACGACACCTGGCCCGAGCACACCTACCTGGGCGAGGTCGACATCAGCCCGGACGCCGACGCCCAGCAGGTCCTCGACACCGTCTACGCCGTGCTGCGACAGGGCAGGTTCGACGCGGGCATCAACGTCGTCGGCTACCAGGCGAATCGAGAGGTACGACTGGAGGCTCTGCCGCGGTCCGGCGGCCCCGCCGAGCTCGAGAAGCGGTACGGCCCGCAGCCCGGCAGCGGCACACCACCAGGCAGCCCATGAGGTGGCGCGCCGTCGTCCTGCTGCTCGGCGCAGTGCTGACCCTCGGTGGTTGCCAGACCGACGGATCAGACGGACAGAAGAGGGCCGACTACACCCCCGTGCCCGATGAGACGCTCTTCTCCGCGATCAGGGCGCTACCCGGCGTCGAACGCGCCGACCTCTCGTACAACGACACCTGGCCGGCGCACTCCTACCTCGCCACCATCACCCTCAGTCCCAACGCGGACGCCCAGCTCGTCCTCGACACGGTCTACGCGAAGCTGTGGCAGGGACGTCTGGGGGCCGACATCACCCTCGAGGCGCAGCAAGGCGGTCAGGTGGTGCGACTCGATGCCTTCGGCGGACAGCCGTCGAGCCGAGCGGCGCTGAAGAAGCGCTACGGGCCGCAGCCCGGCGACGGCACCCCTCCGGGGGACGGATGAGCCGCCTGCTGCTCGTTGTCGTCGCCGTCACCTGGCTGATCTCCGGCTGCGGTGCCGGCGCATCGGATGGTCCCGAGCGCCCCGACTACACCCCCGTTCCCGACCACAAGTTGATCTCGCAGGTCGCGGCACTGCCCGGGGTGGAGCGTGCAGACCTCAGCTACAACGACGCCTGGCCGGAACATTCCTACATCGCCACCATCACGCTCAGCTCCGACGCCGACGCCCAACTCGTGCTGGACACCATCTACGCCAAGCTGTGGCAAGGACGTCCCGGCGCAGGCATCCTCGTGGAGGCGCAGCAGAACGGGTCCGTGGTGCGACTCGATGCCTTCGGCGGCAAGCCCACCACCCGCATCGCGCTGGAGAAGCGCTACGGGCCGCAGCCCGGCAGCGGCACGCCCCCGACGGACTGAGCGGGGCCTAGCGCACGAGGCGGAGCCGGTACGAGGACCGGCGAACCGTCAGGCGCTGCCCCCAGGACAGTGACATCGAGTCCGCCTCGATGCCGTCGCCGAAGCACACCAGGCGGTCGGACTCGACGGCGACGACCAGCGAGCCCGCGTCGGGCACGATCCCCTCGGTGAACGTCGCGCCCGTCGCCGGTGATGGCCAGGCCTCGCGCACGAACCAGCACAGCTCGGGCGAGGTCGGCTGCGGGAGGGCGAGCTCGCTGCGCCGCTCCTGCCAGCTCGAACGCAACCATCCCGTGGCGCCGGTCCCGGTGCCGGCAAGGATGCCGGAGGACGAGTGCCGCTCCTCGCGACCCTCGGCCTGGATGACGTACCGCGCGGACTGATGGGTCGGATGCCCGATGAACAGCTCGTTGAGCGCCCGCAGCTCCTGCCCGTCGTCGGTCACGGCCTCGACCATCGTGCGGTCCTCGGTCGACGCGGCGCCGCGGGCGAGCGACGACAGGACCCCGGTCACCGCGTCCGGCGCGTGGGGCGCCAGGATCCCGGGGTTCCACTGCGGCTCCGGGTTGACCCCGACGACGGGCTGGCCGGTCAGGTACTTGGCCACATTGGCCACCAGGCCGTCCTGGCCGACCGCGATCACGACGTCCTCCGGCCCGAACACGAATCGGTCGAGCTCGTCCCGCTCGACCTCCACGCGGCGCCACTGCAGCGGCAGCCCGGCCGACACCTGGCTCATCGCGGCCGCCAGCGCGTAATGACGCTGCTGCACCTCGGCGATGTCGCGCCCGCGCTGCGCCAGGTAGAACTCGGCCTGCCCGTGCGTGCCGTGCCGGCCGATGAGGTCGTCGTACTCCGAGCGCCGGTGCACCACGACCGCGCGGGGCCGCAGGCTCACTCCGACACCGTCTCCCGTCCGTCGCCGAGCCGGTCCAGCAGCGGCCCCAGCAGCTCGGGGGTCAGGCTCAGGTGCGTGATGGGCGGAACGTTCGCGGCCAGCTCACGCAGCGCGAGCGCCAGCAGCTTGCTCTGGTCCACCTCGGTGTACGCGGCGAACTTCGCTGCCTCAGCCGTCGCGTCGGCGTCGCCCAGCTCGCGGGTCCGGTCGGCATCGGCCTTCGCCATCAGGCCCTGCCGCTCGGCCTTGGCCGTGGTGGCGATCTTGTCGGCCTCGGCCTGCTCGCTGGCCCGCTTGCGCTCGTTCTGACCGCGCTGGACCACCAGCTCCTCCTCGCGGCGGGCGAGCTCGATCTGGTTCTGCAGCTCGTTCTCGGCGATGGCTCGCTCGTTCTCGACCGCAACGGCGCGTCGTTCGAACGTCGCCCGGTCGGCCTCCTGCTGGACGCGCTCGCGCGTGGGGGTCTGGAGGGCGCGCTCGAGATCGGCCTCCGCGCGGATCGCCACGACGCGGACGTCGGTGACCGACAGGCCCCGCTCGACGAGGCGCTGGTCGCCGGCGAGCTGCTCGGCCACCCGCTGACGCACCGGACCGATGCCGTGGGCCAGGGCGTCGCCCAGCGAGACACCGGCCAGGTACTCCAGGGCCGGCTGCTGCGCCAGCTCGGTCAGCAGTCCGCCCAGCCGCTCGAGGGGACGGGCGTTCCAGTCGCCGGTGCGCGGATCGATGCCGAAATCGATGCGGGTCGCGGCCACGGCCGGATCGGACACCCGGTAGGTCACGGTCGCCTGGACCGTGACGAGCTGGAAGTCCGCGGTACGGGCCTGGAACATCAGCGCCTGCTCCCGGTCGTCCAGGGGCACCTCGGCCAGCGCCGCCGTGCTCGGCCGGAACCAGAACGACACCCCGGCCCCGGAACGCTTGACCTTGCCGGCCCTGAGCTGGAGGACGAAGGAGGTCGGGTCCGACCTCAGGTGGTTCACGAACGGGCGCCTCGAGATGTCGGCCATGCAGTCCCTCCCCGGTGGATGCGTCACCACATTGTGGTGGATCCGTGGGGGCGTCCGCAGCGACGGGTCAGCGGCGCACCTTGCGCCAGATGACGACCTGGTTGTCGGTGACCCGGGCGGGCAGGTTCTGCACCTGCCGCGACTGGGCCAGCTCGGCCTGGAGCTCGGCGACCTTGGCCTGCAGGGCCATGACCTGGTTCTCCAGCTCGATGACGCGCTTGACGCCTTCCAGGCCGAGGCCCTCGGCGGTCAGCCGGGCGACGGTGCGCAGCAGCTCGATGTCGCGCAGCGAGTACCGGCGCCCGCCGCCGCCCGTACGTCCCGGCGCCACCAGGCCCAGCCGGTCGTACGTGCGCAGTGTCTGCGGGTGCAGCCCCGACAGCTCCGCGGCGACGCTGATGACGAACACCTTCGCATCGGGGCCGGGCGGTTGGAACCTCGCGCCGTCCTGCTCCGGCTTCGACGACCGATCGGCCATCACGACACCGCCTCGAACATCCCGTCACGCGGTGAGGAGGTGCCCCGCGCCTCACGGAAGGCCTCGATCGCGGCGCGCTCGGCCTCGGACAGCTCGGCGGGCACCTGCACCTCGACGGTCACGAGCAGGTCGCCCCGCCCACCGGCCTTGGTCGCGGCACCCTTGCCGCTGGCCCGGAACGTGCGGCCGTTCGGCGTGCCGGCCGGCATCTTGATGCGCACCGGCGGACCGTCGAGGGTCGGCACCTGGATCTGCGCACCGAGGGCGGCCTCGTCGAAGGTCACCGGGACCGTGATGGTCAGGTGATCGCCCTTGCGACCGAACAGGCGGTGCGGCTCGACGTGGACGAGCAGGAACAGGTCGCCGTTCGGGCCGCCGTTCTCGCCCTTGCCGCCCTTGCCCTTGAGCCGGATGCGCTGGCCGTCCTTGACGCCGGCCGGCACCTTGACGGTGAGCGTGCGGCTCGACGGGGCGCGTCCGGTGCCGTGGCACGTCTCGCAGGGATTCTCCACGATGAGCCCCCGGCCACGGCACAGGTCGCACGGCTCGGTCATCGCGAACAGGCCACCGGCGGCACCGGTGATCATGCCGCTGCCCTCGCACTTGGGGCACACCTTGGGCGTCGTGCCCGGGCGGGCGCCCGTGCCGTGGCAGGTCGTGCACGGCTCGTCGCTGGTCATCCGCAGCGGGAGGGTGGCTCCCTCCACGGCCTGCTCGAAGGTGATGGTGGCCTCGGTCTCGAGATCGTCACCCTTGCGGGCCTGCGGACGCTGCCGTCCCCGCCCGCGGCCTCCGAAGAGGCCGCCGAGCAGGTCGGACACGTCGAAGTCGGCCTGCGAGCCGCCGCCGGGCGTGCGGAACCCGCCGCCGCCCCCGAATCCGCCGGGAGCGCCACGGAACTGCCCGAACATGCTGCGCTGCTCGTCGTACTCCTTGCGCTTCTCCGGCGAGGAGAGCACGGCGTACGCCTCGGAGATCTCCTTGAAGCGCTCCTCGGCGGCCTGGTTGCCAGGATTGGAGTCGGGGTGGTTCTCCCGTGCCAGTTTCCGGTACGCCTTCTTGATCTGGTCCTGACTTGCGTCCTTCTTGACGCCGAGGACCTTGTAGAAGTCCTTGGTCGCCCAATCAGTTGCTGCCATGCGTCACCACCCCCCTCTCCGTGTGTCTATTCGTCGCCCGACGTGGGCGACGACTCACTTGTCGGTTCCGAGTCGCTGGACCCCTCGGTGCCGTTGGTCTGCGGCTCGGCAGCGGCCGCCGGATCGACGACTCCCACCGTGGCGGCCCGCAGGACGCGGTCGCCGTGACGGTAACCCGTCCGCATCACGGTGTCGATCGTGGTCGTGGTGACCTCGGCCGACTCGCCCGCATGGAACACCGCTTCGTGCATCGCCGGGTCGAAGGGCTCGCCCTTGACGCCGAACGCCTCCAGCTTGTGCTTGGCGACGGCTTGGTGCAGCGAGTCCGCCACGGCCTTGAAACCGCCCGTGAGCTCGCCGTGCTCGTCGGCCCGGGCGATGTCGTCCAGCACGGTCAGCAGCGACTGCAGGACTGCGGCCTCTGCCTGGCTGCGAACCAGCTCGCGGTCGCGATCGACGCGGCGCTTGTAGTTGACGTACTCCGCCTGCAGGCGCTGCAGGTCGAGCGTGCGCTCGGACAGCTCACGGGTGAGCCTGTCGACCTCCGACTCCTCTGCAGCCGGCTCCTGGGGCTCGGCGGGAGCCTCCGCCGGCTGAGTTTCCTCAGCCGGCGTCGACTCCTGCTCGGTGGCCAAGCCCTCGTCGGGCTGGGTCACTTGCCGTTCTCCGTCTCGTCGTCGACGATCTCGGCCTCGACGACGTCATCGTCGTCATCGGCCGGGGCCGCGCCCGGGGCGTCCGCGCCGGCGGCCTGGGCCTCGGCAGCGGCGGCGGCGTACATCGCCTCGCCCATCTTGGAGCTGGACTCACCGAGCTTGGTCACGGCAGCCTGGACGGCGTCCGCGTCCTCACCCTTGAGCGCCTCGTTCAGCGCGTCCAGATCGCCCTGCACCTCGGCCTTGACCTCGTCGCCGACCTTGTCGCCGTTCTCCGCCAGGAACTTCTCGGTGGAGTGCGCGAGGGACTCGGCCTGGTTGCGGGTCTCGATCTGCTCGCGGCGCTTGCGGTCCTCCTCGGCGTACTGCTCGGCGTCGCGGACCATCTTGTCGATGTCGTCCTTGCTCAGCGCGGAGCCGCCGGTGATCGTCATCGACTGCTCCTTGCCCGTGCCACGGTCCTTGGCGGACACGTTGACGATGCCGTTGGCGTCGATGTCGAAGGTGACCTCGATCTGCGGCACGCCACGCGGGGCCGGCGGGAGGCCGGTCAGCTCGAACGTGGCCAGCAGCTGGTTGCCCGCCGCCATCTCGCGCTCGCCCTGGTAGACCTGGATCGCCACGGACGGCTGGTTGTCGTCGGCCGTCGTGAAGACCTCGGACCGCTTGGTCGGGATCGTGGTGTTGCGCTCGATGAGCTTGGTCATGACGCCGCCCTTGGTCTCGATGCCGAGGCTCAGGGGGGTGACGTCGAGCAGGAGCACGTCCTTGACCTCACCCTTCAGGACGCCGGCCTGCAGGCTGGCGCCGAGGGCGACGACCTCGTCCGGGTTGACGCCCTTGTTGGGCTCCTTGCCGCCGGTCAGGCCCTTGACGACCTCGCTGACGGCCGGCATACGGGTCGAACCGCCCACCAGGACGACGTGGTCGATGTCGCTGACCTTGATGCCGGCGTCCTTGATGACGTTGTGGAACGGAGCCTTGGTGCGCTCGAGCAGGTCGGAGGTGATCTTCTCGAACTCGGCGCGGGTCAGCGTCTCGTCGAGGAAGACCGGGTTGCCGTCCTGGACCGTGATGTAGGGCAGGTTGATCGAGGTGCTCGACGAGCTGGACAGCTCGATCTTGGCGCGCTCGGCGGCCTCGCGGATGCGGGGCATGGCCATCTTGTCCTTGGTCAGGTCGACGCCGGTGCTGCTCTTGAAGCGGTTGACCAGCCAGTCGACGATCTTCTGGTCCCAGTCGTCACCACCGAGGTGGTTGTCGCCGCTGGTGGCCTTGACCTCGATGACACCGTCACCGATCTCCAGCAGGGACACGTCGAACGTGCCGCCGCCGAGGTCGAACACGAGGATCGTCTGGTCGTCGGCCTTGTCCAGGCCGTAGGCCAGCGCGGCCGCGGTCGGCTCGTTGATGATGCGGCTGACGTTGAGGCCTGCGATCTCGCCGGCCTCCTTGGTCGCCTGACGCTGGTGGTCGTTGAAGTACGCCGGCACGGTGATGACCGCGTCGGTGACCGGCTCGCCCAGGTAGGCCTCGGCATCCCGCTTCAGCTTCTGCAGGATGAACGCCGAGATCTGCTGCGGGGTGAACTTCTTGCCGTCGATGTCGACCGACCAGTCGGTGCCGATGTGACGCTTGACCGAACGGATCGTGCGATCGACGTTGGTCACGCCCTGACGCTTGGCAACCTCGCCGGCGAGCACCTCGCCGTCCTTGGCGAATGCGACGACCGACGGGGTCGTGCGGGCACCCTCGGCGTTCGCGATGACGGTGGGCTCGCCACCCTCGAGCACCGCGACGACCGAGTTCGTCGTTCCAAGGTCAATTCCGACCGCTCTTGCCATGTTTCCTCCTGCGTGGGTTGAACTCTGCTGAGATTGAAGAGACCTCAAGAATGTGTGTCAACTGACTTGAGTCTGATGTTATCAACCCTGCCGGGGCCCCTGTCATTCCCCATCCAGGCCCTCGGGATAGTTTTCTTCGATGCGAACCCTGACCCACCGCGCAGCGGCACTGGCCCTCATCTCCACCCTCGCCCTCGCAGGCTGCGGCGGCAGCGACGACGACACCCTCGAGAGCGGTCCGAAGAACTCGTCCGGCGCCAGCAAGAGCGACGACGCAGACGCGGCGAGCGGCTCGAAGATCGGCGGCAAGGGCTACTCCTACTCCGTGCCGGAGGGCTGGGCCACTCCCGAGCAGAAGGTGCCGGGCACCGAGCAGACCGACTCGTTCGCGGCCAACCTGACCGACGCCGACGGATTCGCCGACAACATCAACGTCATCCGCCTCGACCCCGCACCGATCACCGATCTCGACCCGCTCGAGCAGGCACTGTTCAACGAGCTGACCGTGGCCGGCTCCCAGGACGTCACGATCCAGGACCGCACGGAGATCGCCGGCGACGAGGCGATCCACATCTCGGCCAAGCACATCCAGCAGGCTGGCACCTACCTCACCGAGCAGTACAACGCGATCCACGACGGCGTCTCGTACGTCGTGACCTTCTCGTTCAGCGACACCGTGCCGCAGGACGAGCGCGACAAGATCGCGGGCTCGGTCCTGACGACGTGGACATGGTCGTGAACCGCCCTGTCAGCACGGACGATCTCGCGCGCACGATCCTGGGCGTGCTGTGGGAGACGACCGACCGGCAGGTGTCGCGGGAGATCGCCCACCTGGCGGACATCGCCGTGGACACCGCTGACGACGGCTCCCACGTGGCACCCGAAGGGCTGCTGATGCCGGAGTCCGGCTGCATCACGACGCACGTCACCGCGACCGCACGTGACCACCCAGGCGTCAGCGAGGACATGCGGGTCGCCGTGTGGCCGGTCGCGGACGGCGGGCAGGACCCGGCGTTCGTCGTCACCCGCTCCGACTCCGACCTGACCCTGCCGGTCGCTCTCGCGGACGTCCAGCCAGACGTCACACCCCGGCTGCGGGCGCGGGCGAACGACTTCGTCGCCGCGATCATCGCGCACATGGTGGCCGAGCTCGACGTCAAGATGCAGCGGACCTACATCCGCGAGTCGCAGGGCGATCTCGCCGAGTACACCGAGGACTGAGCTCCCCGGAGGGCCGACGGCAACGGGGACGTCATCCCGCTCGGGCGCTGTGCGCCACGTGTGGGATGACGTCCCCGTGGTGGTTGCGTCGTCAGGCGACCGGGACGGTCTCCCGCTCCGCGGCGTCCCGCTCCTCGACCCGGCGGACGAGCGACTCGCCCTCGATGTCCAGGTTCGGCATGGCCTTGTCGAGCCACTTGGGCAGCCACCACATGCGGTCGCCCATCAACGCCATGAACGCCGGGACGATCGTCATGCGGACCAGGAAGGCGTCGGCGAGGACACCCACCGCGAGGCCGAAGCCGATCGACTTGATGATGACCTCGTCACCCAGCGCGAAGCTGCCGAAGACGCCGACCATGATCGCCGCGGCCGCCGTCACGACCCGCGCACCGTACTGGAAGCCGAAGACCACCGACTCCTTGGCGGGACGGCCGTGGACGAACTCCTCGCGCATGCGGGACACCAGGAACACCTCGTAGTCCATCGCCAGGCCGAACAGGATGCCGGTCAGCAGCAGCGGCAGCATGAACAGCACGGGGCCGGACTTGTCGACACCGATCAGGTCGGCGAACCAGCCCCACTGGAAGACCGCGACTGTCGCACCCAGCGAGACACCGACCGACAGCAGGAATCCGGCAACGGCCTTGAGGGGCACCAGAATCGAGCGGAACACGATCAGCAGCAGGATGAACGCGAGGCCGACCACGACCACCAGGTACTTCGGGAAGGCATCGGCGAGCTTCTCGCTGATGTCGACGCCCACGGCCGTCTGGCCGGTCACGTACACGGTCGCGCCGGTGTCGGCCTCGACGCCGGAGACCTCGTCGCGCAGGTCCTCGACCAGTGTCTGGGTGTCGGCGTCCGACGGGCCGCTCTTGGGCACGAGGGTGATGATCGCGTAGTCCGTCGCCTCGAGCTGGCCCTCGAACGCCTCGGCCTCCGCGGGAGCAGCGTCCTTCGCCGGCACCGGCGAGAGGACCGCGGCGACGTCCTTCTTGACTGACTCGACCTTCTTGACCGTGGCCGAGACCGCAGCCTCCGGATCGTCCGCGCCCTTGGTGTCCACGACAACCAGCAGCGGCCCGTTCGTGCCGGCGCCGAAGTTGTCGGCGATCAGGTCGTACGCCACACGGGGTCCGGTGCCGTCCGGCGCCGTCCCGTCGTCGGGCAGGGCCAGCTGCATCGACGCGACCGGGATCGCGACGACACCGGCGACGACCAGGCCACCGACGAGGGTCTTGATGCGGTGCTTGGTGATGAGGTCGGCCCAGCGGCGACCCATCGTGTTCTTGACGGTCTCGTCCTCGGGGTCCGGAGCCTTGATGAACGGGATCTTGCCCCAGCCGATCTTGCCGCCGGCCGCGCCGAACAGGGCCGGCAGGAGCGTCAGCGCGATGAGCACGGCGACCGCGACGGTGGCGGAGGCGGCCAGGCCCATCTGGGTCAGGAAGTTGATGTTGACGATCGACAGTCCGGCCAGCGCGATGACGACGGTCAGACCGGCAAAGACGACCGCGGAACCGGCGGTGCCGACCGCACGACCGGCGGCCTCCTCCTGGCTGCGACCGACGTGGATCTCGTGGCGGTAGCGGGAGGCGATGAACAGGGCGTAGTCGATGCCGACCGCGAGGCCGAGCATGAGAGCCAGGGTCGGGGTGGACGAGCCGAGGTCGATGAACCCGGTCAGCGTCGTGATGCCAGCGACGCCGATGCCGACGCCGATGATGGCCGTGAGCAGGGGCATGCCGGCCATCAGCAGCGAGCCGAACGTGATCAGCAGGACGATCACGGCCAGACCGACACCGATGAGCTCGGTGAGGCCCTGCGCGGGGATCTCCTGCAGCGCGTCGCCGCCGATCGCGACGGTGAGCCCGGCGTCCTGCGCCACCTCGGGCGCCGTCTCGAGGGCCTCCCGGTCGGCGTCGGTGAGCTCGATCGACTGCTTCGCGTACTGGATCGAGGCGTAGCCGGTGCGGCCATCCTCGGACGTCGCGGCCAGGACGCGCGCCTCGGGCGGCGTCATGACGTTCTTGGAGTCGACGGCGGCCAGCGCCTCCTTGACGGCGGCGGCGTTCTCGGGGTCCGTGAGCTTCTCGCCCTCGGGGGCCTGGAACACGATGCGGGCGGTCGCCCCGTCAGGGGCTGCGTCGGGCGTGCGCTCCTTCATCAGGTCGAATGCCTCGATCGACTCGATGCCCGGCAGCGTGAACTGGTCGGACGTCTTGCCCGACAGGGTGCTGGCGCCGACGCCCATCAGGAGCAGCAGGCCGATCCAGAAGGAGATGACGATGCGGCGGTGCCGGAACGACCAGCGCCCGAGCCGGTAGAGGTGCCAAGCCATTAGGTGTACTTTCCTCGAGTAGGGATGGTGCAGAAATCAGTGGATGCCGAGGGCCGGCAGGAGTGCGCCGTCGACGTAGCGGCGCAGGAAGTCCGGTGACGGCTCATCGCCCTCGAACAGGTGGTGCAGCACGATCGGGGCGATGAACACGTAGTCGACGAAGGCCAGTCCGGCGCAGTCCGCCGCGATCTCGCCCCGTGCCACCGCCCGCTGGACCACCGCGCGGATGGTCTCGCGACCCGGCTCCAGGATCTGCTCGCGCACCGCGGCGGCGAGCTCGGCGTCCTGACGCACCGCGTGCATGATGGCCGCGAGCAGGTCGGAGTCGTGGTCCTGCTCCTCGGCGCGGTCGACCATCGCCATCAGGTCACCCCGCAGGGAGCCGGTGTCGGGTGTCTGCTGCTCGGTCTCGCCGACGCACTGCAAAGCCTCGACCACGAGGGCTGACTTGCTGCCCCACTGGCGGTAGAGGGTCGCCTTGCTGGACTTGGTGGCCTCGGCGATCTGATCCATCGTGAGCTTCTCGTAGCCCCGTTCGGCGACCAGCTCCAGGGTGCCGGTGTAGAGCTCGAGCAGACGATCCTCGGTCAAGCGGCTCATCCGACCCCCAGCGATACGAAACAGTTTCGTTTCGATGCTACGGACCGAGGCCCCGTCACCCAAGAAACGAGCCGATGACGTCCGTCACACGGCGGCCGCGAGTGTCCGGGCGGATCGCCAGCCTCGGCCCATGCAGCGCTTCGACGGCCTCAGGGGGTCCAGTGCGGGTCGCGGCCGATGAATGCGATGAGCCGGTCCTGGACCGGGGCGTCGGACGCGACCGGCACCGCCGGGCCGTACTGACCCGAGCTCCGCAGCAGGTCCTCGATCGGGGTCATCCCGGCCAGGAGCTCCTCACAGCGGGCCGGGTCCAGGGTGTCGTCCTGACCGGTCGCCCTGGCGAGGTCCCAGGTGTGCATGAAGACGTCCGAGACGTAGAAGCTGTCGATGACCTCTCCGAGGACGCGGGTCCCGGCGTGCGGGTGGACGAACTCCTCGCCGGCGCGCGGCGACTCGAGCAGGTCCTGCACCGCGCCCACGTGGTGATGCCAGGCCGCGACGGGATCGCCCGCGACCGAGGGTCCGGGCGGCAGATCGACCCCTCCTCCCGCCAGGAAGCCGGGCAACCACTCGACCAGGTGTCCGACGACGTCCCGCGCGGTCCACCCCTCGACAGGCGCCGGGGCGTCCCAGTCTCGCGTCCCGTCCACCCGGTCCCCGAACGCTGCGGCGGCGCGGCGATGGGCGTCCGCGGGGGTGTCCGACGATGATTCTTCCCTCGTGCTCACGATCGCCGGGTACCCCGTCATTGCAGGGTCAATCGCGGCGGCTGAGCCCTTCGCTCAGGCGGTGAGCGCGTGCTGGTCGCACATCGTGTGCCCGCCCAGGCATGACGCGCATCGCACCATCTGCCGGACGCACGACACGTCGCCGCAGTCCGCGACGTCATTGGTCGCCTGTCCGCACAGATCGCACGCACCGACGAGTGCCGCGTGGTCGGAGAAGTCCATCGAGATCCGGTCGTCGAAGACGTACAGCGATCCCTGCCACAGGCCGTCGTCGCCGTAGGCCTCTCCGTACGTCGCGATCCCGCCGTCGAGCTGGTAGACCTCGCGGAACCCGCGCTTCTTCATCAGCGGGGTCAGCACCTCGCAGCGGATGCCGCCGGTGCAGTAGGTGACGACCGGCTTGTCCTTGAGGTGGTCGTAGACACCGCTGTCGAGCACCTCGATGAACTCGCGCGTCGTCTCGACCTCGGGCCGGACCGCGCCGGCGAAGTGACCGATGTCGGACTCGATCTTGTTGCGGCCGTCGAAGAACACCACGTCCTTGCTCTCCACCAGGGCGTGCAGATCGGCGGGCGACAGGTGGGTGCCGCCGTCGACGACCCCGTTCTCGTCGACCTCGAGCTCGTCCGGAGCCCCGAACGTCACGAGCTCCTCCCGCACCCGGACGCTGAGCCGGGGGAAGTCGGCGCTGGTGCCGTCCGGCTGGGCGCGACCCTCGCTCCACTTGAAGTCGATGTCCTTGAACGGCGCGTACGCCCGGGTGCCCTTGATGTACTTCTTGAGCTGCACGACGTCGCCGCCCAGGGTCGCGTTGATGCCGTCCTTGGACACGATGATGCGCCCGCGGATGCCGAGGGACTCGCACAGCGTGCGCTGCCACAGCCTGATCGCGTCCGGATCGGCGAGCGGCGCGAAGCCGTAGAACAGGAGAACTTTGGGGGTGGCCACCCGCTGATTCTAGGAGGTGGCCCCGATGCCCCATGCCACGCGCGCCTCACCGTCCCAGCGACGCAGGCCCGCGACCGTTCCCTCGGGCTGCCGCGGCCGGCCGACCAGGCGGTCCAGCGCCCGGGCCAGCTGATCGGTGGTGAGCCGGCGCGCGAGCGTCACATGCGGCGTCCACCGGCCGGGGGTCGTCGTGGACGGCTGGTCCGGCAGGCCGTCCATCGCGGTGGTGACCTGCGCGTGGAGGGAGAGCAGGTCGGCGGACGGCACGACCGCACGGGCGAGCACGTGGCGGCGACCGCTGAAGACCAGCCACCCGCCGAGGCGCACGGTCATGCCCGCCGGACCAGGCACCGATCGCAGCGCCTCCTCCGCGGCGGGTGTCACCACGCTCGCGAGGCCGAGGGTCACGTGCGGGGCGTTCGACTCCCCCGTGTGCCGGGCCTGGCTCGGCAGGCGCGCGGCGAGCAGCAGGGCCCACTCCTCCCGGACGAGCTGGTCGAGCCCGGCGTCCAGGACGAGCTCGACTGACTGCACCATCGGTCTATCGTCGTCCACATGACCGAGCTGCACGAGATGGACGCGACCGACCAGGCCGATCTCCTGCACCGCCGACAGGTCAGCGCCGTCGAGCTGGTGCAGCACCACCTCGACCGGATCGACCGGTACGGCAAGGCCCTCGGGGCCTTCGTCACCGTGACGGCAGAGCAGGCGCTGGTGGCGGCGCGAGCGGCGGACGCCTCGATCCTGGCAGGCCGGGCCCCCGCGTTCGCAGGTGTGCCGACCGCCATCAAGGACCTCACGCCGACCGCGGGGGTGCCGACGTCGATGGGCTCCGCGGCGATGCGCGGCTTCGTCCCCGACGTGGATGCGCACGTCGTGGACCTCCTGCGACGGGCCGGCTTCATCAGCCTGGGCAAGACCAACACCCCGGAGTTCGGCCTGTCCTCCTACACGGACAACGACCTGGTCGGCCCGGCCCGCACGCCGTGGGACCTGGCCCGCAACGCCGGCGGGTCGAGCGGGGGTGCTGCCGCAGCCGTCTCGGCCGGCCTGGTGCCACTGGCCCAGGGCAGCGACGGCGGCGGGTCGATCCGCATCCCGGCCAGCTCGTGCGGCATCTTCGGCTTCAAGCCCAGTCGCGGCCGGGTCAGCGTAGGCCCGACCGGTTCGGACTGGAGCGGGCTCGCGGTGGACGGACCCCTGGCCCGCACGGTCCGCGATGCCGCCGCACTGCTGGACGTCATGGCGCACGCGATGCCCGGGGACCTGCGTCCCCTGCCCGATCCGGACGTCCCGTTCGCCGAACGAGTGCGCCGCGATCCGGGACGTCTGCGCATCGCCCGCTGGTCGGGCACCCACCTGGAGGGGATCGACCCGGGAGCGGACGCCGTGGCGGCGTGGGAGGAGGCGAGCCGTCTGCTGGAGTCCCTCGGCCACGAGGTCGTCGACATCGCCAACCCCTTTCCGCAGGCCCTGGAGCCGCAGTTCAACGTCATCTGGTCCAGCGGCATCGCGGGAGCGCCCATCCCGCCCGCGGCCGAGCCGCTGCTGCGCGCCAACACCCGCTACTGGCGGGAGCGCGGCGGGCGCGCCTCGGCCGTCGACCTCGCGCGCGCGATGCAGTTCCTGGAGGCGACCACGCGTGACGTCATCACCGGGCTGCGGGAGTTCGACGCCTTCCTCACCCCGACCCTCGCCCTGCCGCCGCAACCGGTCGAGTGGTTCAACGAGTCCGGCGATCCGGCCCAGGACCACCATCGCGAGCTGCTCTACACGCCGTACACGGGCCTGAACAACATGAGCGGCCAGCCGGCGGCGAGCCTTCCGCTGCACTGGTCGGCCGACGGCCTGCCGATCGGCGTCATGCTGGCGACCCACCCCGCGCAGGACGGACTGCTGTTCAGCCTGTGCGCCCAGGTCGAGGCGGCCGCCCCCTGGCACGCACGGCGTCCGCCGGGCTTCTGACGCGCTACTTCCGGGCGACCTTCTTGGTCGCCTTGGACGTCTTGCTGACCGTCGTGTAGCCGGTCTTGCGGGCGGTCACGCGAACCGTGATCTTCTTGCCCTTCTGACGCGCAGTGAGCTTGAGCGACGCCTTGGTGCCCTTGGAGGTGATCTTCTTGCCGCCGGCGTACCACTGATAGCTGAACGACGGCTTCGGCGACCAGGAGCCGACCTTGACCTTCAGCGTCTTTCCGACCTTGGCGGTGCCGGTGATCTTGGGGGTCTTCGCCGCGAGACGACCCGGCACCGGCGCCGGTGGCGCGGGCGCGGGCGGCGCGGGCGCGGGCGGCGCGGGGGCGGAGGGCCCGAACGTGACGGTGAGGTCGGCACCGCCGCCGCCCGCAGCCGCGACCAGGAACCGCACCGAGCCGCTGGGGCTCACGAAGCTCTGGCCGACCCCGAACGAGGCGGCAGCCGGCGTCGGCGTCAACAACGTGATCGAGTCGAGCGTCCCGGCCGTGGTGACCGTGACGCCGGGCCGGTAGACCAGCCCGGTGCCGATGTTCGCCCCGTAGCTGTAGAGGGTTCCGGCGTCCCGCGCGGTGCCCGAGCGGTGCTCGACGTGGTAGCGCGTGCCGGACAAGGGATCGACGATCTCCACGCCGCGGACTCCGGTCAAGCCACCCCGGGGATCGACGTGCACCGCGCGAGTCGCCGGGCCGTTCGTGGCGCTGACCTGGGCAACCTCGGCGGCGCCCGCCACGCCCAGCTTCCGGCGGAAGGCGGTGTCCAGCGCCGGCGGCTCGAGCGGGAAGTCCGCCGTCACCGCCAGGCCCATCGGGCTGAACAGGTCCTCGTACTCGTCCACCGCGCAGGCCGCGCAGCGCTGCACGTTCGCATGGCCGAGCCCGAAGGTGTGGCCCATCTCGTGGATGCCGACCTGCTGGGCGATCGAGCCCAGGCTCAGGCTCATCCGTCCGCCGCTGGACAGATCGGTCCCGATCTCCGCGACGCCGACGACTCCGCTGCCGGAGCACTCGTCGGCCATGGCCACGACCAGGTGGTTCCGGGAGCTCTGCGCGAAGGGCACTCCGGGAAACAGTCGCGCGGCCTCGTCCCAGACGAACCGGGGGTCCGTGGCCATGCCGCAGCTCACCTCGGTGGATCCGGCGACGGACGTCGTGAACGTCTTGGTCGACACGATCGGGAAGGACGCGATGAGCCCACCCGACTCAGCGGTCCAGTAGTCCGTGATCGAACCGACGACCGCCTGGATCTGTTCCTGCGACTCCTCCAACGTCCCGCGGCCGTTCATCACCGCGAGGTACACCCGGTGCTCCGTCGGCACAGCGGCAGCAGCCGCCCGGGCGGTGACGCTGGACGCGGCGACCCGCAGCGGTGTGCTCTCGTCCTCGGCGGAGGCGATGGCGACACGGCCCGCACGGGTGTCCTCGCGGATCGTGCTGCCGGCGCGTGGCATCACCCCGCGGGCCCGGAGGTCGGCCGCGACATCGCCCTCCACCACGAGCTCCCCGCGGAACCGGGAGTTCGCCGCGGCCTGGCCGTGCAGATCGACCGGGATCATCGCCCCGTCATCGGTCTCCACCGAGTAGAGGTGGTCGGCGTGCGCGTGATCGCCGAAGCGGTCGATCACGACGACCCGCACGGTGCCGTCGACGGCCAGCGTGGTCGGCCCGGTGGCCGCCCGCGCCGGATCGGTGGCGGCAACCGCCGTCACCAGCAGGCTTGCGGTGAGCACGGACGCCCAGCGGTAGATGCTCATACGTCCATCTCTCTCGCGGCAGGACCGGCCCGACACAGCGTGCGTCGGTTCGGAGGAATGCACAGCGTAGGGCGCCGGCAGTGCTCGCGAGGGGACTTTGGTCCTATTTGATCAAGGACCTCTTGGTGCTACGGCGGAACTGACCCGCCGCGGGCGTCAGTCCCGGGCGGTCATCACGATCGGATCACCCTCGGTGATCGCGATCGTGTGCTCGACGTGCGCGCCACGCGAGCCGTCGGCGCTGCGGATCGTCCAGCCGTCCTCGTCCATGCGGATCTCGTCGGTGGTCTGCAGGAACCACGGCTCGATGGCGATGACGAGGCCCGGCTTGAGGGGCAGGCCGCGGCCGGCCCGTCCGTCATTGGGCACGTGGGGATCGCCGTGCATCGTCCGGCCGACACCGTGGCCGCCGAACTGGGTGTTGATCTTGAGCCCGTGCGCCCGGCCGACGGCACCGATGGCCGCGGAGATGTCACCGATGCGGTTGCCCGGACGAGCCACCGCGATGGCCGCGTCGAGGGCCTCCTGCGCGTGCTCGATCAGGCGGACGTCCTCCTCGCGGGGGGTGCCGACGATGACGCTGACCGCCGAGTCGCAGACCCAGTTGTTGACCGACACCGCGAAGTCCAGGCTCAGCAGGTCGCCGTCACGCAGCTTGTACTTGTGCGGCAGCCCGTGCAGGACGGCATCGTTGACCGAGGTGCACAGCACCTTGCCGAACGGCATCGCGCCGAAGGACGGGTGGTAGTCGATGTAGCAGGACTCGGCACCCTCCTTGCGGATCATGTCGTGCGCCAGCGCGTCCAGCTCGAGCAGGTCGACACCCACGTCGGCGGCCTCGGACAGGGCCGTCAGCACCGAGGCCACGAAGCGTCCGGCGGGACGCATCTCGTCGAGCTGCGTGGGGGTCAGGAGCTCGATCATCGAGCGTTCTCCTTCGTTCGGGTCTGGCCGATCTGGGCGATCGTCACGGCGGCGATGACTGCGACCGTCCCGACCAGCGCCATCGGCTCGCTGCCGTAGAGATCATGTCCCTTGGCCGTGGTGACGGTGGACGCCAGCGAGGCGCCGCCGAGCAGGCCGACGACCATCGCGCTGATGGTGTGGGGCGTGGCGTGGTGCGAGAAGGCCTGGAAGGTCACGATCGCCACGACCACGGCGGCGACGACCACCAGCACGCGCACCAGGGCGGCGTTCGATCCGAGATCGGCGTCGGCGATGCCGCCGATCACATAGGCGAGCAGCACGACGGCTCCCGCGACGCTCATGATCTTGATGCCCAGCACGTGCGATGACCTCTCGTCGGATTCTTCCGCCAGCGTACGCGGGAGACCCCGCCGGGCCCCGAGGTGGCCGTGGTCAGCAGGTGGGCGGTCTCACGCGCATGAGCTCTTCGACTCGTCCTGCTTGACGATCTCGGGCGCAGGCGGACAGGCCGGTCAGGGCGAGCATCGTGGAGGCAACGCTCACTGCTCCAGACTCGACCGGAATCGCTGCATGCCGGAGATCCAGTGATCGGTGTCGGCGGCCTTGCGGGCGTACATCGTGCCCACCTCCGGATGAGGCAGGGCGAAGAACGCCCCCGCCTCGACGGCTTCCAGCAGGACGTCGGCGACGTCCAGCGGGGTCAGCGTCGCGCCGGCGGTGACGACCGACTTCATCGCCAGACGCCCGGTCGCGTCCTCGCTGGTCTCCCCCTCGCGCATCATGTCGGTCCGCACGCCCATGGGGCACAGGCAGCAGACCTGCACGCCCTGGTCACCGTACGTCGCGGCCAGCCACTCGGCGAAGCCGACAGCAGCGTGCTTGGTGACCGAGTACGTCGGCGAGCCCAACTGGGTCAGCAGGCCGGCGGCGGAAGCCGTGCTGACGAAGCAGCCGGACCCGCGCTCGACCCAGCCGGGGACGAGCGCCTGCGCGGCGCGCACCTGGCCCATGACGTTGACGTCCCAGCCCAGTGCCCACTCCGACTCCGCCGCCTCCAGGCCGAAGCCCCGGAACACCCCTGCGTTCGCGACGTAGAGATCCACGTCCCCGGCGGCGGCGATCAGCGCCGCGATGTGCTCGGCATCGGCGGCATCGCCGGCGACATGGGCGACGCGGCCCGCGTGGTCCTGCTCGAGCCGCGCAGCCGTCGCCGCGAGGCGCTCGGCGTCCAGGTCACCCAGGACGACCGATGCCCCACGCTCGAGCAGGCGCTGCGCGATGCCCTCGCCGATCCCGCTGGCAGCCCCGGTCACGACCGCCGATGCGCTCGCCAGATCGATCATCTCCTGTTCCACTTGCGCAGCTCGGCGCGCGCGAGGGCGTTCTTGTGCACCTCGTCGGGGCCGTCTGCGAAGCGCAGCGTGCGCATCCCGGCGAACCACTCCGCGAGCGGGAAGTCCTGCGAGAGCCCGCCGGCGCCGTGCACCTGGATGGCCTTGTCGAGGATCCACTCGACGGTCTGGGGTGTCGCGATCTTGATGGCCTGGATCTCGGTGTGCGCGGCCTTGTTGCCCGCCGTGTCCATCAGCCAGGCCGCCTTGAGCGTCAGCAGGCGCAGCTGCTCGACCTTGACGCGGGACTCGGCGATCCAGTCACGCACGACGCCCTGGTCGGCGATCGGCTTGCCGAAGGCGACCCGCTCGGACGCGCGCTTGCTCATCATCTCGATCGCGCGCTCCGCGATGCCCAGCGAGCGCATGCAGTGGTGGATGCGTCCCGGTCCGAGGCGCGCCTGCGCGATCGCGAATCCCTCGCCCTCCCCGGCGATCAGGTTGGTGGCCGGCACCCGGACGTCGGTGAACCGCATCTCGGCGTGACCGCCGTGATCGCGGTCGTGATAGCCGAACACGTGCATGCCGCGGACGATCTCCATGCCGGGGGTGTCCCGCTCGACCAGGATCATCGACTGCTGGCGGTGCCGGTCCGCGTCCGGGTTCGTCTTGCCCATCACGATGAAGATCTTGCAGTCGGGATTCATCGCGCCGGTGATCCACCACTTGCGGCCGTTGATGACGTAGTCGTCGCCGTCACGGACGATGCTCAGCTCGATGTTGGTGGCGTCCGAGGACGCGACCTGCGGCTCGGTCATCGCGAAGGCCGAGCGGATGTCGCCGGCGAGCAGCGGCTCGAGCCACTGCTTCTTCTGCTCGTCGGTGCCGAACATGCTCAGCACCTCCATGTTGCCGGTGTCGGGCGCGGCGCAGTTGAAGACGGCCGGTGCCATCTGGATGCTGCGGCCGGTGAGCTCGGCGATCGGTGCGTACTGCAGGTTCGTGAGGCCGGCACCGTGCTCGCTGGGGTCGAAGAAGTTCCACAGCCCCTGCGCCTTGGCCTTGGCCCGCAGCTCCATGACGATCGGCGGGAACGTCCAGCGATCGTTGGCGACGTTGTCCTCGATCTGCTCCTTGAGGATCGACTCGGCCGGGTAGACCTCGGCGTCCATGAAGGCGCTGACGCGCTCGATCAGCTCAGTGGTCTTGTCGTCGAATCCGAAATGCATCTCAGGCTCCTGCCATGACGTAGACGACCTCGGCGATGCAGACCGGCTTGTCCGCACCCTCGCGCTCGACGACGAAGTTGATGACCAGCTGGGTGCCGATCGCGATGTCCTTGGTCTCCAGCAGCGTCGCGGTGGCGCGCAGCCGCGAGTCGACGGGGACCGGGGACGGGAAGCGCACCTTGTTGGCGCCGTAGTTCATGCCGAAGGCCAGGCCCTCGATGGAGTAGATCTTCTCTGCGAACACCGGCAGCAGCGACAGGGTCAGGTAGCCGTGGGCGATGGTGCCGCCGAACGGGCCGGACGCGGCGCGCTCGGGATCGACGTGGATCCACTGGTGGTCGCCGGTCGCGTCAGCGAAGGTGTTGATCTGCTCCTGGGTCACCGTGATCCAGTCACTGGTGCCGAGCTCCTCTCCGACGGCGGCCTTGAAGGCATCGAGACTGTCGAACACGCGGGTCATGCGGAACCTCCACTGAACGGATGCGCTTGCAGGTAAGCGCTTGCTTAGTCCCGCACGATAGCCGTCAGCGGCGCAGTGCGCCAGAGGTCACACCAGGTGGACGACCACCGGGACCGCGCCGAGCAGCGCGGCCAGTGCGATCGCCGCGCGGTCCAGCCCGCTCCATGTCGCCGGCTCCGCCCAGGTGCGGTCGTGGGCGGTGGCGAAACCGCGGGCGTCCATCGCGATCGAGGACGCCGAGGCGCCGCGCAGCGCCTGCACCAGCAGCGCGAAGGACATGTCGGCGACGTACGGCCCGTTCGCGAACGGATTGCGGCCGGCTCCGAAGCCGCGCGCCCGTCGCACCCGGTCGAGCTGCTGCCAGGCCAGGTGGAAGCCGAGGAAGCGCTGCAGGGCCGCCGAGAACGCCGCGACCATCCGCGCCGGCAGCCGCAGCGACTGGGCCAGGTAGTCACCCAGCCGGGCCGGGTCGAGGTAGCCGAGCATGACCGATCCCGGCCACGCCAGCACCAGGATCCGCAGGCCGGCGGTGAGCGCCTCCTGCTCGTCGCGGCCGCCCAGGCGCCACGTCGAGTACACGATCGTGGCCGCCGCGACCGCCGACAGCAGCAGGCACACCACCGGATAGCGCCACGACGGGAGGAACAGGAGCGCCGCGGCCGCATAGGCCCCGACCGCCCACGCGGCGGTCGTGAGGTCGCGGACGAACAACGAGCCGATCAACGAGAACAGCCCGAATGCGAACAGCACCAAGGGGTTGAGCCGGAGCACGAGCGATCTCATCGCAGCGCCCCCTCGGCCAGGACGATGTCGGCGTCGCGACGCAGGTCGGCGTCGTGGGTCGACACCACGACGGTGGCGCCGGCGTCCCGCGAGGCCTCGATCCAGCCGGCGACGGCCGCCCACGTCGACGGATCCTGCCCGACGGTCGGCTCGTCGAGCAGGACGAGCCCGGGACGGTGCGCCAGGCCCGCCGCGATCGCGAGCCTGCGCTGCTCCCCGCCCGACAACCGATAAGGATTGCTCGGGGCGAAGCGGCCCAGGCCGAAGACGTCCAGGATGGCGGCGACGTCCGCCTCCCGGCCGAGACGGCGGGACGTGTGCGCGACCTCGTCGGCGACGGTGCGGGTCAAGAAGCCGTGCTCGGGGTTCTGCGGCACCCATCCGGCGATCGCCGCCAGCGCGCGCGACCTCATGGACCGCAGGTCCGGAGTCACCGATCCCTCACTGATCTTGATCAGCCCGGCGACCACCCCGACGGCGGTGGACTTGCCGGCGCCGCTGGGGCCGGTGAATGCCGAGACGTGTCCGGGCAGGACGGTCGCGTCCAGACCCTGCAGCGCACGGGTGCGCCGGACGCCGCGCAGCGTCCGCAGCACGAGATCGACCGCGACGTCCTCGAGCACGATCTCGGGGGTGGGCCCCACCGGCGCCACCAGCGTGGCCGGGACGGCGAGAGGAACAGGCACGGTCATGCCGGGCGCCCACACCCCGGGCGGCGGGGAGCCGGCCACGAACGACGCCACGTCGCCGTCGGCCACGACCCTGCCGTCCGCGGACAGCACGATCACCCGGTCGACGTGCTCGAGCCACGGCCCGATGCGGTGCTCGACCACGACCATGGTGCGGCCGCGGGACGCCGACACGATGGCGTCGCGGACGGTGGCCGCCGTCGCGGCGTCGAGCATCGCGGTGGGCTCGTCCAGCAGCATGACATCCGGCTGGAGGGCCAGCACCCCGGCCAGCGCGAGCCGCTGCTGCTCACCGCCGGACAAGGCGCCCGTGGGGTGCCCGCGGCCCTGGCCGAGACCGACGGCCTCCAGCGCGTCGTCGACCCGGCGCCAGATCTCGTCGCGCCCGACCCGCAGGTTCTCCAGGCCGAAGGCGACATCGCGACCGATGTGCTCGGCGACGACCGCATCGGCAGGATTCTGCAGGAGCAGGCCGATGCGGCCGTCGACCGTCGCGGAGCCGGTCAGCTCACCGGCGATCGTGGTGCCCAGCGCGCCGGCCAGCGCCAGGAGCATCGTGGACTTGCCCGAGCCGCTCGGGCCGACGAGCAGCACGCGCTCGCCGGCACCGATCGTCAGGTCGAGACCGGCCACGACGGCCTCACGCCGGCCCAGCGGCCGCCACGTGAAGCCGTCGAACCGGACGTCACCGCGCACCTAGACCTCGACGGCCTGCTCGCGCCCGGCCCCGAAGGCGTCCAGCACACCGGTCCGCGCGAGGGCCCGGACCAGCGCGTAGCCGCCGGCTCCGGCGATGACGATGCCCGACGCGGCGAAGAAGCCGAGGTGGGCCAGCTTGTACGGCCAGTCCCAGTCGGGGTAGTAGGACGACCACTCGTAGACGGCCTCGAAGCCGGCCGCGACGGCGCCGGCCAGCGCCGCCACGACCAAGCCGAACCGGCGGTAGAAGAACAGCAGGAACACCAGCTCGGCGCCGATGCCCTGCCAGAAGCCGGAGGCCAGGGTGCTGAATCCCCATTGGCTGCCGCCGATCACGACGGTCGAGACCGCCGCAGCGATCAGCTCGGTCGCGAACGCGGCCCCGGGCTTGCGGACCACCAGGCCGCCGACGACGCCGGCCGTCAGCCAGACACCCGCGAGCAGCGCGGAGCTGGGCGGGTAGCCGAAGACGGCCAGGTCGCTGAGCGGCTCATAGGCCTTGTTCCAGCCCCAGAAGATGACGCCGAAGGCGACCCCCAAGGTGGCGACGGTGACCAGGTCGATCGTCCGATATCGGATGTCGAACCCGGATCTGGACGTGGATGCAGAACTCATCGTGACTCCCTTCGCCGGTACTAACCGGTGCAGGTTCAAGGGTCTGCGGCGGATCCGCACTCTCAGCGCCCTCTGCGTGGCGCTCCCCTGTCGTGTGATCTCGACTCTACCCCGTCAGCGGCCGGTCAGGAGGTTGCCGATCCTGGCCAGTCGGCTGGGCCGGGTCAGGCCGCGTCCCTCGCGGCGGTCCGCCTCCCGGTACAGCCCGTACATCGCCCGGACCCCCAGCCAGCGCAGCGGTTCGGGCTCCCAGGGACGAACCGGCCGGTCGACCCAGGGCAGGTGGGTCAGGTCGGTGTCGCGGCCGGTGGCCAGGTCGGCCAGCGTCCGCCCGGCCAGCTGGGTCGTGGTCAGCCCGCTGCCGACGTACCCGCCGGCCCAGCCCAGCCCCGTCGAGGTGTCGAAGCCGACGCTCGCGCACCAGTCGCGCGGCACGCCGAGCACCCCGCACCAGGCGTGGTCGATGCGGGACGGGCGCGTGGCCGGGAACATGTCGTGCAGGATCGCGGTGAGCGATGCGACGGTCCAGTCCTGCGTGCGACCGTCGGTGTCGGTGCGCGAGCCGAACCGGTACGGGATGCCGCGGCCACCGAGCGCGATCCGTCCGTCCGCGGTGCGCTGGGCGTAGCAGTAGGCGTTCGCGGAGTCGCCGAGCAGCTCGGAGCCGGTCCAGCCGATGTCGTCCCAGACCCGGTCGGGCAGTGGCTCGGTCACGATCATGGCCGAGTTCATCGGCAGCCAGGTGCGGCGCTGACCGGCCACGGATGCCGTGTAGCCCTCCAGGCAGCGCAGGATCCGCGGTGCGCGGACGGTGCCGCGCTGCGTCGTGACCACACCGGGGTCGATGCGGGTGACCCGTGTCCGCTCGAGGATGCGCACGCCCCGGCGCTCGATCGCGGCGGCGATCCCCGCGACGAGCTTCGCCGGGTGGACGCGGGCGCAATGAGGGCTGAAGGTGCCGCCCACCGTGCCCTCGACCCGGACGCGCTGGTCGACCTCGTCGGCGGTGAGCTCCTGCTGGTGCTCGACACCGATCCCCCACGCGTCGTCGTCGCTCAGGTGCTCGCGCAGCCGGACGAGCTGCGCCGGCGTGCGGGCCACGTAGAGGACGCCGTTCTTGACGACATCGGCGTCGATGCCTTCCGATCGGCACACCTCGATGACGTCGTCGACGGCCTGCTCCATCGCGTGCACCAGCGCCGTCACGCCCTCGCGGCCGTGCGTCGCGGCGTACCGCCGCTTGCTGCCGGACAGCTCGGCCGACAACCAGCCGCCGTTGCGCCCGGACGCCCCGAAGCCGGCGAACTCGGCCTCCAGCACCACGATGTCCAGGGTCGGGTCGAGCTCGGCCAGCGTGTACGCGGTCCACAGGCCGGTCAGGCCGCCGCCGACGATGCAGACATCGCAGTCCAGATCGCCGTCGAGCGACTCCCGCGGCACCGGGACACCGATCTGCTGCCACCAGAACGAGACGCCGCCGTTGATCATCTGCCCATGCTGCCATCGCTGGGCCGGACGAGGGGGCCCAGACGCGGACGGGGAGAGACCCGAAGGCCCCTCCCCGTCCGTGCTCACTGCTGGACTACTTGATCCTCACCGCCCTGGTGGCGCTGGCGGCACCGCCGTAGGTGGCGTCGCCGGAGTACACGGTCTTGACGCGGACCGTGCCCTTCTTCTTGGTGACCTTGACCGTCGCCTTGACCGCGCCGCGCTGTGCGGCGGACAGGGTGACGGTCTTCTTCAGGACGTACTTGCCCTTGCCGGTCTTGACGTAGACCTTGACGCGACCGGTGGGGTGGGTCCCGCCCGTCGCCCCGCGCACCGTCGTCTTGACGGTCAGCTTCTTGCCACCCTTGACCGAGGACTTCGCCGAGATCGACGCCGTCGTCGCGGCCTTGGTCACCCGGTACCCGGCGGTCGCGACGCCACTGGCCTCGACCCGCTCGGTGCCGTTGAAGACCGCGCTGACGGTGTAGGTGCCCACCGCGAGACCGGCCGGCAGCGTGAACGCCGCCGAGTCGGACCCGCCGAGCCGCACGTCGAACGTCGTGCCGCCGTAGGTGACGGTGACCGTTCCGCCGTCACCGTTGGCGACTGCGACCGATCCCTTGACGCCCGAGCCGTAGACCGTGGAGTCCGCGGCGAGGACCAGCGCGATGCTGGACTTGCCCTTCTCCAACGTCACGGCTGCGATGTTGGACGTCGAGGACTGGGCCGAGGCCGTCTGGCCGAAGACCGCGGTCAGCTCGTGCGCGCCGGCCTTGAGGCCGTCGAGCACCAGCGTCGCGACACCGTTCACGGTGTCGGCCTTGCCCAGGGACGTGGCTCCGTCGAAGAACTCGACAGGGCCGGCCGTGTCAGCACCGGTGACCGATGCGGTCAGCGTGACCTTCTCACCGATGCCAGGGGTCGCCGGCGACAGTGCGAGGGTCGTCGCGGTCGCGGTGAGCACCTCGACCGAGCCCGTCGACGTGTAGCCCGAGCCCGAGCCGACGGCCGTCACCGCGGCGACGCCGGTCGGCGTACCCGCGGGGACGGTCGCGGTGAGGGTGGCCGTGCCCGAGCCGTCAGCCGTGACGACGCCGAGGACGGCGGTGCCGAGGCTGACCGTGACGGCCTCGCCGACGCGGTATCCCTTCGCCGTGAGGGTGAAGGAGCCACCCGGGGCCGGCGTCGGGTCGTCGGCCGTGACCGATCCGGGCGTCCGCGACGCTGCCAGCTCAGCACACGCACTGCCCTGGACACCGGCTGCCGGCAGCGCGACGGCCGAGCCGGTGACGCCGTCGTCCTCGCGGACGATGAGGCTGTCGAACGCCTTGGCGCCCATGACGCCGCCGGCCGTGTTCGTGACCGACGTCGTGATCGCGGTGCTGGCGGTGCTGCTGGCCAGCTTGTCGCCGATGATCGGCGACGACACGATCTTGCAGGTCTCGCCCGGGGCGAAGGTCACCTTCTCCATCGCCAGGCCGCCGCGACCGGTGGTCGCGCCGACGGTCGAAACGTAGCCCGTGACCGGCTTCGAGGCCGCCTTGTCCAGGTAGACCGCGACGTCGGCGGTGCTGGGTCCACTGCCCTCGGCGACGGACGTCCCACGGACGTTGATGGTCGGCTCAGTCTTCACCGACGGGGTGCCCACCGAGGAGGACTCGAAGGCCAGGTCCGACAGGTAGACCGCACCGGCCGGCGTGCCGTCGGCGCCCGTGGCGGCGGTGAAGCGCACCTCACGGATGTCCGAGACGTCCAGGCCGGCGTCCTTGAGTGCGGACGTCGGGACGTTGACCTGCTGCAGCACGAGCTTCTTGAGCAGGTCCGACGTCGCCGAGGCCGGCAGACGGTTGACCGCCAGCGGGTTCAGCGCCGACACGTTGGAGCTGTACGTCGCACCCTGCGCGTCGACGACGCTGAGGGTCAGGTCAGTGCCGGTCGAGACCGACTCGTCGGCCGCGATCTTGACCGAGAGACGCTCCGCGTCGCCGGCGTCCCGGGCTTTGGCCGGCACGCTGACCCGCAGCTCGCTGGGCGTCTGGCCCGAGCTGAGAGCCGTCCATGCCAGCTTGGTCACCGGCGTCGCGGGGACGTTGCCGCCGAAGTTGGCCGGCGTCCAGTGCGGCGCCGCCGCAGTGTTGATCGACGTCGTGCAGGCGGGCAGCACCTGCGGGACGGTCCGACCGGCTGCGCTGGCGCACACCGTCGCGGTGGCCGCGCCCGACGGACGCACGAGCGAGCTCACCGCCTCGAACGAGGTGATCGTCGTGCGAGCCGACGAGGGAGCCGTCGAGACGCTGCGGACGTCCTCGCCCTTCAACACCGCGGGAACCGCGCCGGAGCCGTCGAACATCGGCAGGAACTGCTTCTCGCCACCGAGGGTCAGGCGGAACCAGCCGGCCATGTACGCCGTGCCCATGTCGTACTGCTCCTGGGCGGACATGCGGATCGACGTCTCGGCGACGCTCGGGTTGGTGCCGCAGACGCTGTCCATCGCCTTCGCCGAGTTGATGTTGGTGCCGCTCCAGTCGTCGCTCGTGGAGTAGGCGTACACGCCGGGCGTCCAGACCGTGTTGAAGAAGTTGTGGTTGGCACCCATGGCCCACACGCCGCTGCGCAGCGAGTCGTCGTCGAAGGCGTAGCGCGAGTCGTCCAGCATGTGCTGGCCCTGCTGGTTGGAGACATCGCCGTCGCAGTAGGGCAGGACGACGTTCATCGCGACATTGGGCACCGTCATGCGGCCGAAGTCGACCGGCGCGAGCGGCAGGATCGTCTTGATGCCCCACGGCTTGGCCAGAGCCTGGTTCAGGGTCGCTGCCGAGGTCACACCCTCACCACCGCGCGAGTGACCCATCATGCCGACGTTGGCCAGGTCGAAGCGACCGACGAGATCGGCCGGGCTCATCGCCTGCGTCGTGAGCGTCAGGCCGGGCAGCGGGCTCTGGTCCGCGAGCGCCTGGGCCAAGGTGACGTCCTTCTTGGTCTGCGCGTCGTAGTAGCTGACGGCCTCGCCCTTGTTGGCCTTGTCCAGCATCGACAGCGTGTCGAGCAGCAGCTGACCGCGGGCCTGGGCGCCGCGATCGAGCGCGAGCTCGTTGTCGTTGGAGTTGATCGCGTTGGCCGCGATCGAGACGACCGAGTAGCCGTGGCTCGCGAGCGCGCGGGCGGTGCCGTCGTAGCCGGCGAAGCTCGGGACGTTGATCTGTCCGGGGTTGCAGGGCCACCGCAGCGGGTTGGACGAGCCGGTGCTGCAGGAGGTGTGACGGCCGTGCAGCAGGATGACCGTGGGGCGGGCTCCGCCGGTCTTGGGGAGGTAGATCTTGCCCTGCATCTCACCACGGACGCCACCGATGGCGGCGAGGTCGATCGCTTGCGCGCCGAAGTTGTAGACCGACTCGGTGATCTCGTACTTGCCGAGCGAGGAGGGGTCGGCGTCGAGCGTCTCGGCGTCGACGACCATCGGGGCGACTGCAGCGGCGGACGTGCGCAGCGGTGCGGTCTCCCCGGACGGCTTGCTGAACCAGCCGGCCTCGATGTCATCGGCCTTCGCGACAGAGGCGTCGGTCGTGAACACCGACAGGCTCTTGCCGTCGGCGGACTCGGTGGCCAGGCCGATCGGGGCGCCGTCGACCTCGATGGTCGGGGCGTCCGAGACCATCGGCAGCTTCTTGTCGAGGTCGACCGTGACCAGATAGCCGCCGGGTGCCTGCGAGACCGACCAGTTGCGGCCTGACGCCAGCTCGGCGTCCGCAGCAACGGCACTGGAGGGCAGTGCGACGAGGGGAAGCGTCAAGACGGCAGCGGTCGCAAGACCGACTCGCCGTCCCAGACGTCGTGGAGAGAACAACACACGCAGCTCCTTACTGGGATGCACCCACCGCGAGACCGATCAGGGCGATCGGCCGCCACCGGTGGGGAAGCGCCCAGCGTGGGCGATCTCGGTTACCCGCTCGTTTCGTGGCACATCACGCCCAGGTTTCGGATCGGGCTGGCGTGTTAACTAATCGGGCTGAGGCGAGCCCGTTGCTGTGCTAACCGTTCGGCCGCTCCCTGCGATTCCGTGATGGCGACGCCGTGAGGTCCGTCAGGGGGTGGGGGTGGGGCCGGTAGGACAGAATGTGGCCATGTCCGTGCGCACACCTGACCCGAATCCCGGCTGGCTCCCCGACTTCGCCCTGGACGAGACCCGCGCCCGCGTCCCGATCCTGTACGTCGAGGCGGTGCCCGTGCGTCTCGACACCCTCGGCCGGGTCGAGCACATCGGCGTCCTGCTGCGGGGCTCGTCCACGACCGGGACGATGACCCGCACCCTGGTGTCGGGCCGCGTCCTGCACGGTGAGTCCGTCCGCGAGGCGCTCGTGCGCAACCTGGAGAAGGATCTCGGCCCCACCGCCTTCCCGCAGCTGCCCACCTCGATCGTGCCGTTCACGGTCGCGGAGTACCTGCCCTTCCCCGGCGTCTCGCCGCTGCACGACCCGCGCCAGCACGCCGTTGCGCTGGCGTACGTCGTGGCCGTGACCGGCGAGTGCGATCCGCGCCAGGACGCCCTCGAGCTGACGTGGCTGACACCCGAGGAGGCGGCACACCCCGAGGTGCTGGCCGACATGGAGGGCGGCCGCGGCGTGCTGCTCAAGCAGGCCCTGGCCCACATGGGCGCCCTGACCCGCTGACCCATGAACGGTGCCACGCAGGCCCCCCGACGCTGGCGCATGCTCGGCGTCGCGATGTTCGGGCAGATCGCCGGCACCGTGTTCGTCAACGGCGCCCCGTTCCTGATCGCCTTCCTGCGCGACGATCGCGGCCTGACCCTGCAGCAAGCCGGGCTGGTGGTCGCCGCCCCGTTCGCCGGCACCATGGTCTCCCTGGTGCTCTGGGGCCTGATCGTCGACCGGATCGGCGAGCGTGCCTCGATGAGCATCGGCCTGGCCATCGTGACGGTCGGCGCCCTCGGCGCCGCCCTGTCCTCGTCCCTGACGACCCTCGCCCTCTGGTTCCTGCTGGGCGGCATCGGTGCCGGCAGCACGAACTCGGCCAGTGGCCGGATCGTGGTCGGCTGGTTCCCGGCCCATCGTCGCGGCACGGCGATGGGGATCCGCCAGACGGCACTGCCGCTGGGCGTCGGGGTCGGCGCCCTGCTGGTGCCCAATGTGGTGCAGGCCGAGGGGCTGCGCACGACACTGCTGATCGTCGCCGGCATCGCGGCCGTCGCCACGATCCTGTCGGCCGTCCTGCTGGCCGATCCCCCGCGACCGACCCGCGCCCAGGCCGCCGACCGGGGCCAGCTGGCCAACCCGTACCGCCGCGACAACCGGCTGACCCGCATCCACCTGGCCTCCGCGCTGCTGGTCGTCCCCCAGTTCACGGTGTGGACGTACATGCTGGTCTGGCTGACCGATGACAAGGGCTGGTCGACGTTCGCGGCCAGCGCGCTGGTGGCTTCGACCCAGGTGCTCGGCGCGGCCGGCCGCATCGGCGCCGGCTGGTGGTCCGATCTGGTCGGCAGCCGCCTGGGCCCGATGCGCATCGTGGCGATCGCCGCGACCGCGACGATGCTCGCGCTGGGCCTGCTGTCCGGCACCCCGCTGGGCATCGCCCTGATCGTGCTGGCCACGGCCATCACCGTCGCCGACAACGGGCTGGCGTTCACCTCGGTCGCCGAGATCGGGGGGCCCTACTGGTCGGGGCGGGCCATGGGCCTGCAGAACACCGGGCAGTACATCGTCTCGGCCCTGGTGCCCCCGGTGATGGGCGCGGTGGTGGACGGGCGTGGGTACGGCTTCGCCTTCGCCGCCGTGGCGATCTTTCCGCTGCTGGCCATCCCTCTCGTGCCGGTCCGCGGGGAGCGCCTCACCCCGACCACGCATTCCCAGGCGTGACCGGTACGGCACGCCCCTGGACGCCCGGCGTCCTATGGCAAGCCTCACTTGGGCCGTGCGAGGAGTGACCGGATAGTGTCACCCCTACTGTCAGGGTCGTAAATGTCTGGAAATGAGGCCTTCATGCAGGTCGTCGCGATTGTCGTGTCACTTGTCGTCACCGTTGTTGCACTGCCACTGATCATCAAGGCGGTGCGCGACATGCTGAAGGTGATCCGCACCGGTCGCCCATTGGTCGGTCGCCGCGACCGCCCGGCGCAGCGCACCGTCAACATGCTGGTCGAGACCTTCGGTCACACGCGGATGTTCCAGAAGCGGGCCGTCGCGGTCGCGCACTGGTTCGTGTACGCGGCGTTCATCTTCCTCAGCACCGCGGTGCTGCAGGGCTACTTCCAGCTGTTCAACCCTGACTTCGCCTGGCCCATCATCGGCCACTGGTACCCGTACGAGTGGGCCGCCGAGGCCCTCGGACTGCTGAGCACCATCGGCATCCTGTACCTGATCCTCGTGCGTCAGCGGAAGCACCCGCGCTCGCTCGGTCGCAAGAGCCGCTTCTTCGGATCGACGTTCTGGCAGGCCTACTTCGTCGAGGTCATGGCGATGCTCGAGGGCGCTGCGATCCTGTTCATCCGCGGCGCGGAGTACAAGCTGATCGAGCTGCACCACGGCGGCGAGCACGGCGGACGCGCCCACTTCCCGATCAGCTCGTACGTCGGCGACGCGCTCTACCCCGACTCCGAGCAGGGTCTGAAGAACGTCATCTTCTTCGTCGCGATGTTCAAGATCACGCTCGCGATGGTCTGGCTCATGGTGATCGCCCGCAACCTGACGATGGGCGTGGCCTGGCACCGGTTCACCGCGTGGCCCAACATCTGGTTCAAGCGCAAGGCCGACGGCAGCACGGCCCTCGGCGGCCTGCAGCCCATCTACATCAACGAGAAGCCCCTCGACCTCGAGGCCATGGAGGACCTGGAGGAGGAGGACTTCGAGAAGCTCGGCGTCGGCAAGCTCGAGGACTTCTCCTGGAAGGGCATCCTGGACTTCACGACCTGCACCGAGTGCGGTCGTTGCCAGGAGCAGTGCCCCGCGTGGGCCACCGACAAGCCCCTGTCGCCGAAGCTGCTGGTGATGGGCCTGCGTGAGCACGCCTACGCCAAGGCCCCGCTGCTGAACCTGTCGGAGGAGGAGCAGGCCAAGCTCACCGACGAGCAGAAGCAGGAGCTCGAGCGGCCGCTCATCGGCGACGAGTCGATGTACGGCGTCATCGATCCGGACGTCCTGTGGTCGTGCACCAACTGTGGCGCCTGCGTGCAGCAGTGCCCCGTCGACATCGAGCACGTCGACCACATCGACGACATGCGCCGCTTCCAGGTGCTCGTCGAGTCGAACTTCCCCGCCGAGCTGAACAACATCTTCAAGGGCCTGGAGCGCAAGGGGAACCCGTGGGGCATGAGCCCCAAGAACCGCATGGACTGGGCCAAGGACCTCGACTTCGAGGTCAAGCAGGTCGGTGTGGACGTCGAGGACCTCGACGAGGTCGACTGGCTGTTCTGGGTCGGCTGCGCCGGCGCCTACGAGGACCGCGCCAAGAAGACGACGCAGGCCGTCGCCGAGCTGCTCGACATGGCCGGCGTCACCTTCGCCGTCCTGGGTGACGGCGAGACCTGCACGGGCGATCCCGCCCGTCGCGCCGGCAACGAGATCGTCTTCCAGCAGCTCGCGATGCAGAACGCCGAGGTCTTCAAGGAGACCAAGGTCAAGAAGGTCGTCTCCACCTGCGCGCACTGCTTCAACACGCTGAAGAACGAGTACGCCGAGTTCGGCGTCGAGCTCGAGGTCGTGCACCACACGCAGCTGCTCAACCGCCTCGTGCGCGAGGGCAAGCTGACGCCCCGCCCGCCGGTCGCGGACGAGGAGAAGAAGAAGATCACGTACCACGACCCGTGCTTCGTGGGTCGTCACAACCAGGTCTACGAGCCGCCTCGCGAGCTGCTCAGTGTCATCCCCGGCGCCGAGTTCACCGAGATGCCCCGCAACAAGGAGAAGTCCTTCTGCTGCGGCGCCGGTGGCGCGCGCATGTGGATGGAGGAGACGATCGGCTCGCGCATCAACGTCAACCGCACCGAGGAGGCCATCGCGACCGGCGCCGACCAGATCGCCGTCGGCTGCCCGTTCTGCCGGGTCATGCTGTCGGACGGTCTGACCCTCAAGCAGTCCGAGGGTGCCGCTCGCGAGGAGGTCGAGGTCCTGGACGTCGCACAGATGCTGCTGGCCGGCGTCAAGCGCGCCCCGGAGCCGACCAAGGACGACGACGCGGCTGTCGTCGCCGAGGCGGAGGCCGCCACGGCGTCCGCCGCGACCGAGGCCGAGCCGGATGCCGGCGACCAGGCCGATCCGGACTCGATCTCGGCGACCGAGGAGGTCGGCGCGGGCGCCAAGGCCCACACCGAGGGCGATCCGCACGACAAGGAGCCGGAGGCCGGCACCGAGGACGCGCAGGACGTGGCCGAGGAGCTGCAGCAGCCGACGGACAAGAGCGATGCGGCCGATCAGGAGATCGCGGCGGAGAGCAACGTCAAGCTCGACGAGAGGGGCGGCGGTCACGCCGACGAGTCCGCAGCACCCACCGAGCCCCGCAATGCGGACGCTCGCGCGGGTGACACGGACACCTCGGACGTCGAGTCCGGCGCCGGCGCCAGCACCGAGCCGGCCAATGACGTCAACGACGAGCCCGCCGCCGAGGTCAGCACCGAGCCGGCCAGCGAGAAGGAAGACGCTGCCTGGGCCAACGTCGGCGCGGTCAACACCGACTCGACGCCGGAGCCGCAGGCGACCCCCGCCGAGGAGGTCACCGACGTGCCGGACGAGACGGAGCCCGTCGAGCAGGACGCCCGCGAGGAGGAGGCCGACACGGTTGCCACCGAGGAGGCCGTGGCGGACGTCAACGACGAGCCCGCCGGCGAGAAGGAAGACGCTGCCTGGGCCAACGTCGGCCCGGTCAACACCGATCTCACGCCGTCGGAGCCCGCTGCGAGCCCGGAGGAGACCCCTTCGACAGGCTCAGGGAGCGAGGACGGCTCAGGGAGCAAGGACAGCTCAGGGAGCGAGGACGGGCCGGCCGAGAAGATCACGCACGTGCCCGACGAGGTCGAGCCGGTCGAGGAGGACGCGCGCGAGGAGGAGGCCGAGGCCATCAACAAGGCCAAGGCCGCCGCACCCGACGAGATCACCCCCGTCGAGGACGGTGACAACACCGCCGATCCGGTCTCCGAGGACGTCGTGGAGCTCAGCGACGCCAATCCCAGCGGCAAGGACCTGAGCCAGACCGCGACGCAGCTCAGCCTCGACGACCTCGAGGACGACGAGCCGAAGTCGTAGCACGGCAGAACATTGAGAAGGGGCGCACCGGATGGTGCGCCCCTTCTACGTTCGGCAGAGCCGAACGCCCCCGAGGAAAACCACAAGCCCGGCCGGGAGGGAGCCACCGCCGGACTTCGTGCTGTTCCGCCGAAACCGGACCGCGTGGGAGTGTGACCGGTTCGAACTGATCAACGACCCGCCCGCGAGAAGGTCACGGGAGACAATGACCAGATGCCAGCCACTCGCTGCCCCTGCCTGAGCGGGCTCACCTACGACGCCTGCTGCGGACGCCTTCACGACGGCACCGCCACCGCGCAGACCGCCGAACAGCTGATGCGGTCGCGCTTCAGCGCCTTCGCGGTCGCCCGGCCCGACTACCTCCTGCAGACCTGGCACCCCACGACCCGTCCGGCGACCCTGGAGCTCGACGACGAGCTGCGCTGGTACCGGCTCGACATCCTGGCGACCCGCGAGGGTGGCCCGTTCGACACCACCGGCGTCGTGGAGTTCGAGGCGTTCTACCGCTCGCCGGCCGGAGCAGGCAGCCAGCACGAGATCAGCCGCTTCCGCCGCGAGGACGGCCGCTGGCTCTACCTCGACGCCATCACCTGAGCCGGTGACAGGCACGGGTTTCGCCCCGTGCCTGCCGGGGATCTACCATGTCACCGGCGCTCGGGGGCCGGACGAGAGAGGACATCCACGTGAGCTGGACACTGCACGGAGACGGCCGGACGATCGCCGACGGGGATGTCGTCCGACCCGGCGAGAGGCTCTCGTGGCCCCGCACCATCGGCTTCGGCGGCCAGCACGTGGTCGCCATGTTCGGCGCGACCTTCCTGGTGCCGCTGCTGACGGGCTTCCCGCCGTCGACGACCCTGTTCTTCTCCGGCGTGGGAACGATCCTGTTCCTGCTGCTGACCGGCAACCGCCTGCCCAGCTACCTGGGCTCGTCCTTCGCGTTCATCGCTCCCATCCAGGCCTCGATGCAGTCCGACGACATGGCCGCCGCCCTGTTCGGCCTGGTCGTCACCGGCCTGCTGCTCGCCGCCGTGGGCGCGCTGGTCATCGTGACCGGCACCCGGTGGATCGAGGTGCTCATGCCGCCGGTCGTGACCGGCGCCATCATCGCGCTGATCGGCCTGAACCTGTCCGGGGCCGCGACCGACAACTACAAGAGCGCCCCCTGGATCGCGACCATCACGCTGGCCACGATCGTCGTGGTCGCGGTGGCCTTCCGCGGCCTCATCGCCCGGCTGTCGATCCTGATCGGCGTCGTGGTCGGCTACATCGCCGCCGCGATCGGCGGCGAGCTCGACTTCAGCGCGGTCGGCGACGCCTCGTGGATCGGCTGGCCGGAGTTCACCTCGCCCAGCATCACGTGGTCCGTGGTGCCGATGTTCCTGCCGGTCGTGCTGGTGCTCGTCGCCGAGAACGTCGGCCACGTGCGCAGCGTCGCCCACCTGACCGAGGACCCGTCCCTGAACCAGAAGACCGGCCCGGCCCTGCTGGCCGACGGCCTCGCGACGTCGATCGCCGGCATGGGCGGCGGCTCCGCCACGACGACGTACGGCGAGAACATCGGCGTCATGACCGCCACCCGGGTCTTCTCCACCGCCGCCTACTGGGTCGCCGCCGTCGTGGCGATCGCGCTGGGCATGTCGCCGAAGTTCGGCGCCCTGCTCAACACCATCCCCAGCGGCGTCCTGGGCGGCGTGACCGTGGCGCTGTACGGCCTCATCGGGCTGATCGGTGTCAAGATCTGGATGGACAACCACGTCGACTTCACCCAGCCCATCAACCAGTACACCGCCGCGATCGCCTTGGTCATCGGCATCGGCGACCTGACCCTCTCGGCCGGCGACATGACCTTCACCGGGATCGCGCTGGGCACGATCGCGGCGATCGTGGTCTTCCACGCGATGCGCCTGCTGCAGCGCCTGCGCGCCTGATCGCGGGGACCCTCAGGCGTCGCGGCGTCCCAGCAGCCACCACGCCGCGGCGCACAGGGCGGCCACCTCGGCCAGCATCACGCCGAAGCCGGTCCAGGCGCCGAGCGCATCGGGGTTGAACGACACCGGTGCGACCAGCGCGCTGGCTGCGTTGCCGGGCATCAGCTTGGTGATCCACTCGCCGAGCTGGCCGGGGATCAGCATGACCATGTTGCCGATCACGAACACCGTCGCCAGGACGATCGAGATCGCCGCGGCGGTGTGCCGGACCAGGAAGCCGACCGCCATGGACAGCAACCCGAGCGCGGCGAGGAACAAGCCGCACCCGTACATCGCCCGGGCCACGTCGCCCTCCAACGGCAGGCCGATGCCCTCGCGGGCCAGGAAGTGGTTGCCACCCAGGTAACCCAGCAGGGCGGTCAGCGTGCCGACCACGAACAGGACGCCGCAGACCACGACGGCCTTGGCCAGGAACACCGACCCCCGACGGGGCACGGCCGCGAACGACGTGCGGATCATGCCGCTGCCGTACTCGGACGTCACCGCGAGCGTCCCGATGATGACCGCGCAGACCTGGGCGATCATCATGCCCCAGGTGATGAACGCTCCCGGGGCCTCGTCGGCGTCCGAGCTGGCAAGCCACTCGGCGTTGCCCCAGCAGATCAGCGTCGTCAGCCCCGCCCCGAGCACCACCAGGGCGATCATCGTCCACCACGTGGAGCGGACGCTCCACAGCTTGATCCACTCGGCGTGCAGGGTGTGCCCGAAGCCGGCGGAGGCAGCGTCCATCCCGGCGCGGGTCTCGTGAAGGGTCAGTGTGCTCATCGTCGTACCGCCTTGATCTCTTCGGCGGCCTTCGCGTGGTACTCCACGCTGTCGGCCGTCAGTGCCATGAACGCGTCCTCGAGCGAGGAGCGCACCAACGTCAGCTCGTGCAGCAGCAGCCCGTGCGAGCCGATCAGCTCGCCGATGGCGGGCGCAGCGAGTCCCTGCACCCGCAGCTCGTCGCCGACCCGGGTGACCTCGAGCCCGCGACCGACGAGCAGCGCCTCGATGTCGGTGGACTGCGGCGCACTCACCCGCACGTAGGACGCCGCGTGGTCGGCCATGAACTGCCGCATCGAGCAGTCCGCCAGGATCGTCCCCCGACCGATCACGATGAGGTGGTCGGCCATCAGCGCCATCTCCGACATGAGGTGGCTGGAGACGAAGACCGTCCGCCCCTCGTCGGCGAGTCGGCGGGCCAGCTGCCGGACCCAGCGGATCCCCTCGGGATCCAGTCCGTTGACCGGCTCGTCGAGGATCACGACGGCCGGGTCGCCGATCAGCGCCGCCGCGATGCCCAGCCGCTGGCCCATGCCGAGCGAGAAGCGCCCCGCCCGTTGGCCGGCGACCGCGTCCAGGCCCACCTGCTCCAGCACCTCCCCGACACGGGTGGTGGGGATGCCGTTGCTTGCCGCCAGCCAGCGCAGGTGGTCGCGGGCGGAGCGTCCCGGGTGGATCGCGTGCGCCTCGAGCAGCGCACCCACCTCCCGCAACGGGGCCGGCGAGTCGCCGTACCGGTGGCCGTTGACGCTCACCGATCCCTTCGTCGGGCCGTCCAGCCCCATCGCCATGCGCATCGTGGTGGACTTGCCGGCACCGTTGGGGCCGAGGAAGCCGGTCACCCGGCCGGGCTCGACCGTGAAGTCGAGGCCGTCGACGGCGATCTTGTCGCCGTAGGCCTTCGTGAGGCCCTGGGCGCGGATCATGCCGGCGCCCCGTCGCGTGCTGTGCACCAAGGATTTGTCATCATGCGTCCACTGTCGGGGCCGACGAGCCCGCCGGGCATCCGTGAAGCACCCCGCCGTCACCCTGAGCAAACCCTGAATCCATGGGTACGGTGGTTCCATGTCCCGCACCGATGAGACCCCCGGCAGCCCGCAGTGGCGGCACGCCGCGCGCACCGGCCTGTTGGCCTTCGCGCGACGGTCCGAGCGCCCCGACGGCGGTTTCATCTGGCTGGACGACAGCGGCCAGCGTGACCGGGACAAAGGGCTCGAGCTGTGGATCAACGCGCGGATGACATACGTCTTCGCCCTGGCACACCTGGCCGGTGATGACGATGCGCAGCGCCTGTCCGAGCACGGCGTCAAGGCGCTGGCGACCCTGTTCCACGACGACGAGCATGACGGCTGGTACGACGAGCTCAGCCTGCAAGGACAGCCGGTCGACCGCGACAAGCGCTGCTACGGGCACGCCCACGTCCTGCTCGCGGCAGCCGCCGCGAGCGCGGCCGGGGTCGAGGGCGCGGCGGCCCTGCTCGACGAGGCCCTCCGCCTGCAGTCCGAGCACTTCTGGGACCAGGAGTCCGGCCGGTGCGTCGAGGCGTTCAGCCGCGACTGGTCCATGCTCGATCCGTACCGCGGCGCGAACAGCAACATGCACACCGTCGAGGCCTACCTGGCCGCCGGGGACGTCACGGGTGACCCGGTGTGGCACGAGCGGGCGCTGTCGATCTGCGAGCGCATCATCGGCATCCACGCCCGCTCCCACGGATGGCGCATCCCCGAGCACTACGACCACGACTGGACGCCGGTGCCCGAGTACAACCAGGACTCACCGGCCGACCCCTTCCGCCCGTACGGCGCCACCCCCGGTCACGCCTTCGAGTGGTCCCGGCTGCTCGTGCAGCTCGCGGCCAGCCTGGAGGACCCGAAGCCGTGGCTCCTGGAGTCCGCGGAGGCGTTGTTCGCGCAGGCGGTCCAGGACACGGTCGAGGACGACACCCCCGGCCTGGCGTACACGACCGACTGGCACGGGGTGCCGGTCGTCCACGAGCGGTTCCACTGGGTCATGTCCGAGGCCGTGATGGCCGCAGAGGCCTTGCACGCCTTCACCGGCAGCCCGTTGCACGCGGGTCTGGCCAGCCGCTGGTGGGCCGAGATCGACGAGTACTTCGTCGATGCCGCCACCGGCGCCTGGCACCACGAGCTCACCCCCGCGATGACGCAGTCGTCGCGGACGTGGCGCGGCAAGCCCGATGCGTACCACGCCTTCAACGCCCTGACCCTGCCCGATCTGCCCCTGGCGCCCAGCGCCGCGCTGACGATCGGCGCCGCGCGGTGACGGTCCTGGTCATCGGCGAGGCGCTGGTCGACGTCGTCACGCGGCCCGGACAGGACCCCGAGCCCCATGCCGGCGGATCGCCGTTCAACGTCGCGATCGGTCTGTCCCGGCTGGACGTCCCGACCGTCCTGGCCGCCCAGATCGGCGGGGACCGCCACGGCGACGGCCTGCGCTGGGCCCTGGACGACTCCCACGTGACCCTGGCCGCCCTGTCGCCCGTCCCCGACCGCACGTCCACCGCGAATGCGACGCTGGGCGAGGACGGCAGCGCCAGCTATGAGTTCGACCTGACCTGGGACCCCGACGGGCTGCCCGATCCGTCGGCCTTCGACGCCGTGCACGTCGGCTCGCTGGGCACCGCGCTGCAACCCGGCGCCAAGCTGGTGGCCGGGCTGGTGACCGGCGCGGACGCGCTGGGGGTGCCGGTCTCGTACGATCCCAACATCCGGCTCACCGTCGAGCCCGATCCGCAGGTGTGGCGCGCCGTGTTCGACGCGATCGCGCCGCACGCCACGATCCTGAAGATGAGCGACGAGGACGCCGACACGCTGTTCCCGGGCGAGGCGCCCGCCGACCTGGCCCGGCGTCTCGCCGCCGAGCACGGCATCGTCGCGATCACCTGCGGGTCGCAGGGATCGCTCATCGCGGCGGGCACCGCATTCGCCTCCGTCCCACCCGCGGACGTCCGCGTGGTCGACACGATCGGCGCCGGCGACTCGTTCATGGCCGCGATGCTGTCGTGGTGCGCGATGTACGACTGGCCGTCCGCGGACGAGCTGGACGACACCGAGCTCACCGACCTGGCGCTGTACGCGTCCAGCGCCGCGGCGATCACCTGCTCCCGCCCGGGCGCCGATCCGCCGTGGACGGCCGAGCTCACCCCGTGACACCGCCGCCGGTGCGGCACTTCGCAGGAGGCGACGGCGTCCGGCTCGCCTACCGGGAGGTGGGGGACGGACCACCGGTGCTCCTGCTGCACGGCTTCATCACCACCGGATCGTTGGCGTGGCTGAGCAGCGGCCACGCCGAGCGCCTCGCAGCCCGCGGCCACCGCGTCGTCATGGCGGACCTCCGTGGGCACGGTGACAGCTCGCGCCCGCACGACCCGGCTGCCTATCCACCCGACGTCCTGGCCGATGATGCCCTCGCCCTGGTCGAGCACCTGGGGCTCGGCGACTACGACCTGGTCGGGTACTCGCTCGGCGCCCGCACCGTCATCCGGATGCTCGCCCGCGGCGCGACTCCACGGCGCGCTGCGGTCGGCGGTGCCGGCTACGGGCAGATCATCCACTCCGCCGGGAGCGGAGCGATGTTCCGGCACGTCCTGGAGAATCGTGGCCGGCACGCGTGGGGCTCACGCGAATGGTTGCTGGAGGGTTTCCTGCGCAAGACGGGCGGGGATCCCGAGGCGCTCCTGCTCGTGCTGGACACCCTCGTCGACACCGCCCCCGAGCAGCTCGCGGCCATCCCCGTCCCGACCCTGGTGATCGAGGGCAGCCAGGACGACCCGGACAGCGGGCGTCAGCTGGCCGCTGCATTGCAGGACGCCGTGTTCGTCGAGGTGCCCGGCGACCACATCGGCGCGTCCGGAACACCGGAGCTGGGCGATGCGATCGCCGGGTTCCTGGACCGGCGACCGGGCTGAATTCAGGCGTTGTAGCCGCCGTGGGCGTCGAGCACCGCGCCGGTGACGTAGAGGCAGCCGGGGTTCAGAGAACTGGCCGCGCACCCCGGACCGACACGCACGCAGCAGCGGCCTCCGCGCCCGCCAGCAGCGCAGAGGTTGCATCGCGCTGCTCGACCCACCGGCTGAGGAAGCCCGCGCAGAAGGCGTCGCCGGCACCGACGGTGTCGACGACCTCCGTCGCGCCGGCGGGCACGGCGTGACCCGCGAACGTCGCGCCGTGCTGCCCGCGGGTCAGGACGACACCGTCGCCGCCGAGCTGCAGGAAGCCCTGCTCGTCCTCGTTGGGGAAGACCAGATCGGCGCCGGCCAGCCAGCCTGCCGCGGCATCGCGACCGGCGGCCTGCAGGAAGCCCAGCGAGCTGGGATCGATGCTGACCCCGGCTCCCCGCCGGCGCGCCTCGTCGACCAGGGCGATGGCCAGCGGGCGTACCTCGTCGTCGAAGAACGAGTAGCCGGTCAGGTGCAGCCAGCCCACGTCCTCCCAGACGTCGGCGGGCACGTGCTCGGCGGTGAGCGTCGCATTCGCGGCCCGGTCGACGTACATCGTGCGGTCGGCGGCCTCGTCGAGGGTCAGGACGATCGTCGCGGTCGGCAGGTCGGGATCGCCGCTGATGCGCGCGTCCACCCCGTGCGACCGAAGGGCCGCCGCGTGCCGCGAGGTGGCGTCTGCACCGCAGCGTCCGACGAACCGGACCGGCGCACCGAGGTGACCCAGCCACGATGCGACGTTCGCAGCCGATCCGCCGGGAGTCATCCGGATCTCCGAGACCGTGTCGCTGGCCGGGTTGACCGTACCGAGGGGCCGGACCCCGATGTCGTCGACCAGATCGCCGACGACCAGGATCACCGGCCGGTCCGATGTCACCGGCCGGACCAGGACAGTGCGATCTCGCCCGCGACGCGGATGTTGTTCTCGGCGATCTTGAGGTTGACCGCGAGGCTGTCGCCGCCGGTCAGGCCCACGATCGTCTGCAGCAGGAACGGCGTGACCTCCTTGCCCGACAGGCCCTTCTCGTCGGCCATGCGCAGCGCATCGGCCAGCGCCTGGTCGTGGACGGCCGGGGCGAGCTGCTCGGTGACCGGCAGCGGGTTCGCGACCAGGATCGCGGCCGGCTGGCCGAGCGCATCGCGCGTCCCCATGACGTCCGCGACCGCCGCGGCGTCCGGCACCGACCAGTCCAGCTCGAAGCCCGAGTCGGTGAGCCAGAAGCTGGGGAACCTGTCGGTGCCGTAGCCCAGCACGATGACGCCCAGCGACTCGAGCCGCTCCAGCGTCGCCGGGATGTCCAGGATCGACTTCACGCCCGCCGAGACCACCGTGATCGGCACCTCGGAGAGCACCTTGAGGTCGGCGGACTCGTCGAACGTCTCGGCCGCCCCGCGGTGCACGCCGCCCAGGCCGCCGGTCGCGAACACCCGGATGCCGGCCAGGTCGGCGATGTAGGAGGTCGCGGCGACGGTCGTCGCGCCGCTGCCACGGCGGGCCAGCGAGATCGGCAGGTCACGCACCGTGAGCTTGGGGATGTCCTCGTTCGCGACCCGGACGAGCTCCTCGTCGGTCAGGCCGGCCTTGAGCTCGCCGTCGAGCACCGCGATCGTGGCCGGTACCACGCCCATGTCGGTGAGGATCGCCTCGAAGCGACGGGCCGCGGCCAGGTTGTCGGGGCGCGGCAGGCCGTGGGAGATGATCGTCGACTCCAGGGCCACGACGGGCCACCCCTCGTCGAGGGCGGACTGGACGGCGGGAGAGATGCTCAGCGGGATCGTCACGCCGGGAGCCTACAGACGAGCCAGCCCGAATGTGACGGCGCCCACAGCCAACCCCACGAGGACCAGCCCGAGGATCCCGCCGACGATCGTCACGAGCCGCGACGTGCCCATTGCAATGCGGCGGCCACGGCGGAACTCCGACGCCGACGGAGACACCACGCCGCCCCGGGTCAGCGTGAACGACATCCCGATGCCGCCGAACGCGAACAGCGTCGCCGCCATGGCGGCTGCCCCGGCCGCGGTGCCCTGGTCCGCGGCGGTGCGCATCACCACGGTGCAGACCGCCAGACCCGCGCAGGTCGCGAGGAACCAGGCCAGGAGCGCCAGGAGACCGCGTCCGGCCGAGCGTTCGGCGGCACCGGCCACGGCGTCCTGCACCCGGTCGTCCCAGTCCAGCAGCACCGCACCCGCCAGGAAGGCCACGATGGCCAGGACGACGAGAGCGCCCACGCCTCAGATCTCGGTGCGGTGGAAGTTCGCGTGCGAGCGGGACGCCGTCGGGCCGCGCTGGCCCTGGTAGCGCGAGCCGTACTTCGCCGAGCCGTAGGGGTTCTCGGCCGGCGAGGTCAGCCGGAAGTAGCAGACCTGGCCGATCTTCATGCCCGGGTAGAGCTTGATCGGCAGCGTCGCGACGTTCGCGAGCTCGAGCGTCACGTGGCCCGAGAAGCCCGGATCGATGAAGCCCGCCGTCGAGTGGGTCATCAGGCCGAGTCGGCCCAGCGAGGACTTGCCCTCCAGGCGCGCGGCGATGTCATCGGGCAGCGACACCAGCTCGAACGTGGAGCCGAGCACGAACTCGCCGGGGTGCAGGATGAACGCGTCATCGCCCTCGACCTCGACCTCGCGGGTCAGGTCGGACTGGTCCGCGGCGGGGTCGATGTGCGGGTACTTGTGGTTGTCGAAGACCCGAAAGAACTTGTCGAGTCGAACATCGATGCTCGAGGGCTGGATCATGCCGGGCTCGAACGGGTCGAGCCCGACGCGTCCGGCCTCGATCTCGGCCAGGATGTCGCGGTCGGAGAGAAGCACGTGTAGAAACTACACGCACCTCGGGACTACGGTCGTCGCATGGCACGTCTCATGTACTCCGCGAACGTGACCCTCGACGGCTGCATCACCGATCGGGAGGGCAGCTTCGACTGGGGCTTCCCGAGCGCGGAGCTCCACCAGTTCTTCAACGACCTGTTCCGGCCGGCGGGCACGCACGTCTACGGACGCCGTCTCTACGAGACCATGGCGGTCTGGGAGACGATGGGTGACGACGACCCCGTGACCCGTGACTTCGCCGAGGTGTGGCGGGGCGCGGACAAGATCGTCTACTCCCGGACGCTCGAGCAGCCGAGCACCGCCCGGACGCGGATCGAGCGCGACCTCGACACCACAGCGCTGCGCACCTTCGTGGACACGGCCGACCGTGACGTGCTGATCGGCGGTGCCGAGCTCGCGGGGCAGGCGCTGGCCGCGGGCATCGTCGACGACCTGCACACCTTCGTGTTCCCGGTCGTCGTCGGCGGCGGGGTCCGGGCCCTGCCGGACGGCGTGCGGCTCGATCTGGAGCTCGTCGGCGAGGATCGCTTCGACAACGGCGTGGTCCACCTGCACCACCGCGTCCTGCGGTGAGCGAATTCGAGATCCGGCAGGACGATCTGCGCGGCGGCGAGGTCATCGCCCTGCTCGAGCAGCACCTGGCCGAGATGAACAGCCACACCCCGCCCGAGAGCGTGCACGCCCTCGACGTCGACCGGTTGCGGGCGCCCGGCGTGACGTTCTGGAGCGTGTGGTCGCCCGACGGTCGCCTCGCCGGCTGCGGGGCGCTCAAGCGCATCGATGACACCCATGCGGAGATCAAGTCGATGCGGGTCGCCGACGACTTCCGCCGTCAGGGGGTCGGGCAGGTCGTGCTGCGGCACCTGATCGACGCCGCCCGCGCGGCCGGCTACCGCCGGGTCAGCCTCGAGACGGGCAGCAACCCGCCGTTCGAGGCCGCCCGCCGGCTGTACGAGCGCAACGGGTTCACCTACTGCGGGCCGTTCGACGGCTACGTCGAGGACCCGTGGAGCGTCTTCATGACGCTCGAGCTGTGACCTTGCGCCGCCGCAGCCCGGCGCCCACCGCGTAGGCCGCCAGCAGCAGGGTCATGACGATCCAGCTCAGCAGGTAGGGACGGCCCAGGATCGTGTCGTTGCCGGCCTTGCCGCCCTCTCCGCTCAGCACGGGCAGGAAGGCGATCGTCAGCGTTCCCCAGACGCAGAACGCGGTGGCCGCCGAGCGGCGGAAACCTCTGGGCAGCAGCCGGGCACCCAGGGCGCCGATCAGCACGGCGAGCGGCGCGAGCACGGCGTCGTGCAGCACCACTCCGCCGGCGAGCCAGAACGCCTCGGACGTCAGCTGCTCGCGGGTGAAGTCCCGCATGAGCCACCCGCCCCACCCGATACAGCCCAGTCCGATGGCGATCAGCAGCCCGCGCAGCACCCTCATGCATCCACCTGGAGCCGGTTGACCCACTTGGTCTGGAATACCCCGGGACGATTGGGGGCGATGAGCCGCGCCGGATAGCCGTGCTCGACGTCCAGGGTCTGTCCGTTGAGCTCGAGCGCCAGCATCGTGCGTCCGTCGCGAACGACGTTGCCGACGACCCGGGACGAGCCGAACGCCCCTTTGGTCTGCAGCGACCCGACCACGATGTCCGTGCCCGGTGCGGCGCCGACCAGTGCAGCGAGATCGCGCAGCGGCACCCCCGTCCACGTGGCGCTGCGGCTCCATCCCTCTACGCACGCGATCGGCAGCCGGTGCGTGCTCTGCGGCATCGCGGCCAGCTGCTCGCGGCTCAGCGACACCGACCGCTCGCCGGCGACGATCACCAGCCGCCAGGCCGGGTCCATTGCCGTCTGATCGGTCCCCGCGCCCGCTGCGGTGCGGTTGATCGGCAGGCCCTGGGGTCCGTCGCCGGGACGCACCGAGAATGCCGAGATCCGGCGCAGCCACGGGACGGTCTGGCCCGCGGTCAGCAGGACGGCCAGGCCGGACGCGACGAGCGCCCCGTGGAGCACCGATCGCCTGGTCGGGGCGGCGGGATCGGCCTGCTTCTCCGCGACCGGCTCGCCCAGGCCCTGCCGGATGACCGGCAGCTTGACGGCGATGTGCACCAGCAGCGATCCGATCGCGACCCACGCGACGGCCTCGTGGGTGCGGCGGAAGCTGAACTCCCACGGGTACCAGCCGATGATGTTGAGCGTCCCGCTGGCCAGCATGAACAGCGATGCGGCCATCAGCACCGCGATCGAGCCGCGCTCCAGCGCCTCGACCAGCAGCGCTCGTGCTCCGCGGGCCGGCCGGATGAACAGTCGCGGGTAGACCGACCACAGCTTGACCAGCAGCAACGGGATCGCCGCAGTACCGCTGATGACGTGCAGCCCCTGGGTCACGCGGTACAGCTGGGTCGGGCGAGGGCTCAGCGTCAGCCAGCCCGGCGTCGCGTACTGCAGATGGCTCCACATTCCGGTCGCGAAGCACACGACGAAGCAGACCCCCAGCAGCGATCCGACCCGCGCGGTCAAGGCGGTCCCCCGGGCCCGGCTGTCGAAGTCCTCCGGTCGAGGGATCCGCCGCTCGATGTCGGCGACGGTCGGCAGCCTCACGGCATCCGGTGCAGCGTCGCGGTGTGACGCCCCCCGATGGTGCTCGTCGCCAGCACCTCCATGCCCGCCGAGGCCGCGACCTGCTCGATCGCGTCGAGGCCCACGACGGCCCAGTCGAAGGGGGCCGAGAGCCGGCCGTCGACCCGCAGCTGGCGACGCTCGCGCACCAGGCCCGCCCCATGGTCATCGACCTCCGCGATCACCTGCCCACCCGGCGCGAGCACCTCGCCGAGGCGCTCCAGCAGGCGCGCCGGGTCGCCGCCGATGCCCAGGTTGCCGTCGGCCAGCAGGGCGTAGGCCCAGCTCCCCTCGCCCGGGAGCGCGGAGAACACGCTGCGGCGCTCCGCGTGCGCACCGCGGTCGCGGGTCTGGCGCACGGCCTCGCTCGACACGTCGATGCCCATCGCGGGCACCTGCCGCGACGTCAGCGCACCCACCAGGCGTCCGGGCCCGCAACCGACATCGATCGTCCCGGCATCGCACGGGGCGATGAACAGCGCGTGGTCGACCCAGTCCGCCTCGGCCGCCCAGGTGGGGACGTCGAAGGGCTCCGTGCGGCCGATGTGGTCGACGACCTGGGTGGACAGCCCGGAGTACGCCGCGTCGTAGGCGCTGACGGCATCGAAAGCGAGCCTCATGCGCCGGTCCGGGGGCGTTGCCGCTCGACGGCGTCGGCCATCAGGGAGATGGGGATGTCGCCGGCGATCGCGACGGCGTCGTCCCAGGTGTCCATGTCGCGCAGCGTCCGCAGCCGGACGACGTCCCCGCCGAGGGCCTCCACGGTGCGGTCGCACGTGTCGTCCTGCGACATCGGCACATCGACCAGATGCTTGGCCAGCGCCGGATCGGGCAGGCCGAGCAGCCACCAGCCGCCGTCCTGCGCCGGGCCCACCACGATGCTGCCCAGCTCGACGGTCCGGCCGGCGTCGAGGTAGTCGGCCACGAGCAGCTGCGGGGTGTCCATGCCGACCTGGACGATGCCGGCAGCGCTGTCGCCGACCGCTGCCGCAGCGTCGGCGTGCGCGTTGGCGAGGCGCGCGGCCAGGCCGTCCCCACGCTGCGACACGACCTGCAGCGGCTCGAGCGCCGCCGCGATCTCCTCGCCGCGCGCCGCGGCCGACAGATCGCCGGTCATCGCGACCACGACGGGCCAGCCGACCGCGGTGGCCGTCGTCAGCGTGTCCAGCAGTGCGGCGGCGGCGAGCTCGGCTGCGCCGTCGTCGCCGATCGTCCGCGCGATGCGGGTCTTCGCCTGCCCCGGGACCGGCGCCTTCGCGACCACCAGCAGGAGGGTGGGGGCGGTCATCGCAGCACCTTGGCGAAGTCGTGGGCGACCAGCACGGTGCCCCGGACCGAGCCGGACACCTTCGACTTCGTGCCGGCTGCGCGCCGTCCGTACGACACGTCGACCTCCTGGACGGTCCAGCCCGCGCCGGCGGCGCGCAGCATCAGCTCGAGCGGGTAGCCGAACCGGCGGTCCTGGACGCCGAGCGCCAGCAGGTCGTCGCGGCGACACACCCGCATGGGGGCGAGGTCGTGGATCGGGAACCGGCTGCGCCGGCGTATCAGGGTCGCCAGCAGCTGCGTTCCCAGGCGGGCGTGCCACGGCCACACCCCGGCGGCCACGGGGCGTCGGCGGCCGACGGCCATCGTGACCGCACCGGAGCGCACCAGGTCGAGCATCGGGACGAGCTCGTCCAGGCGCATCGAGGCGTCCCCGTCGATCACGGCGACGTGCTCCGCGGTCGCGGCGAGCATCCCGGCGTGGACGGCCGCGCCGTACCCGGGACGCGGCTCCGTCACGACCTGGGCGCCGAGCGAGCGGGCCACATCGGCGGTGCCGTCGCTGGATCCGTTGTCGACGACGATGACGTTCCAGCCGTCCGGGACGGCGGCGAGCACGAGCGGCAGCGCGCGTGCCTCGTCCCGGCAGGGAATCACGACATCGCACAGGCTCATACCCATGGTTCGACGCTAGGTCGGTCCCTGGTTGGTGGGGAGGGCAGTAATTCTCTGGTTCGCGATCACGACGGGCCGGACCCGGCCGCCGCGCCTAGGCTGTGCGCGTGCCTGGACTTCCCGCTCGTTCGCGCGCCGCGGCGGCGTCGGCGGCAGCCGGCCTGCTGCTGGTGGTCGCGTCGATGGTCCTGCCACGGTGGCTGGACGAGGACGTCCGGGTGCACTGGCCACCGCTGCACGCCGACTGGGACCCACGGATCGGCATCCTGACGCTGCCAGCGGTGGCGATCGGGCTGGCGCTCGCGCTGGTGCTGCCGGTTCTGGCGCGCAACGTCCCGTGGCGGGTGCTGCTGCTGGCGGCCTTCGCGGCGACCTGGGTCTGGGTCATGGCGCTGGCGATGACCGAGGGCACCGACGGTCTGGCTCGGGTCTTCGAGCGGCGCCAGGAGTACGTCTACGACGCCCAGGGCGTGGGCTCGATCCACACGATGCTGCAGACCTTCGTCGACCGGATCCCGTACTCATCGCCGGAGAACTGGCACGTCCACGTCGCCGGACACCCGCCGGGCGCCCTGCTGTACTTCGTGGGCATCGACCGGCTCGGCATCACCGATCCGTTCTGGATCGGTGTGGTGTGCGTGACGATCGCCTGCACGGCGGTCGTGGCGGTGCTCAGCACCCTGCGGACGCTCGGCACCGAGCGGCTGGCCCGGTCGGCGATGCCGTGGCTCGTCCTGGCGCCCACCGCGGTGTGGACCGGCGTCACCGGCGACGCGGTGTTCACGGCTGTCGCCGCGTGGGGACTCGCCCTGCTGGCGATCGCGGCGAAGCGCGGGGGCGCGGTCCCGGCGATCGGGGCGGGGCTGCTGCTGGGCAGCTGCGTCTACCTCTCCTACGGCCTGGTGCTGCTCGGCATCCTGGCCGTCGCGGTGCTGCTGATCGCCCGGTCGTGGCGTCCGCTGCCATGGGCGGTCGGCGGCGCGCTGGTCGTCGTCGCGCTGGTCACCGCCGGGGGCTTCGCGTGGTGGGAGGCGTATCCGGTGCTGCGGGAGCGCTACTACGACGGCATCGCCTCGGAGCGGGCGTTCTCGTACTGGGTGTGGGGCAACATCGCGGCCTGGACCTTCACGGTCGGCCTGGCGGTGTGGGCGGCGTTCCCCGCGGCTGCCCGGGCGGCGCGCCGCGGCAACGTCCTGGCCCAGCTGGCGGGGGCTGCCCTGCTGACGATCCTCGTGGCCGACCTGTCCGGCATGAGCAAGGCCGAGGTCGAGCGCATCTTCCTGCCCTTCACGATCTGGGTCGTCGCCCTGCCTGCCCTGCTCCCGGAACGCTGGCACCGCCCCCTGCTGATCTCCCAGGTGGCGCTGGCCCTCCTGACCCAAACCCTCCTCCTGACCAGGTGGTAGCCCCGCTGGTAGCCCCACTTTTTGGGCACTTATGTACCGATCCGGGGGCCAGATCCGTACATGGGTGCCCAAAGTTGGCGGCTGGGCCGTCTACAGGTGGGGGTCATCCCGTAGGGTATGACCTACCTTAGTAGGTAGGAGAAAGTCATGCCGGACGTACTTATCGCGTCAGCCACAAGGTCCGCCATCGGTCGCGCGAAGAAGGGATCCTTGGTCGACACCCGTCCGGATGACCTCGTCGCCACCGTGATCCGCGCCGCTGTCGCTGATGCACGGATCGACCCGGGATCGCTGGACGACCATGCCTTGGGGACGGCTTATCCCGAGGGTCGACAGGGCAGCAACTTGGCTCGTCGAGTGGTGCCCTTGGCCGGTTTGCCGATCACGGTTCCAGCGACCACCGTGAACCGCTTCTGCGCCTCCAGCCTGCAAGCGCTGCGCATGGGCGCCCACGCGATCTGGTCGGGGGAAGCCCATGCGTACCTCGCATCCGGCGTCGAGTCCATCAGCCAGGTCGGCCGCACCACCACCGAACACGACAAGCACCCCGCGCTCACTGCAGGCGGCATCGCGGACATGTACATTCCGATGGGGCTCACTGCCGAGAGAGTCGCCCGCGAGCACGGCATCAGTCGGGCCGACATGGACGCATTCGCGCTACGCTCCCACCGCCGGGCCATCGCCGCGCAGGACGACGGCAGCACGGCCAGGGAGATCACCCCCGTACCCTTGCCCGACGGCACCTTGTTCACCCAGGACGACGGTCCTCGGCGAGACAGCTCGCTCGAAGCACTGCACGGCCTCCGTCCAGTGTTCGCCGACGACGGGGTGGTGACTGCCGGCAATGCGTGCCCACTCAACGACGGAGCCGCGGCAGCCGTGCTGGTGAGCGATGTCATGGCACAGAACCAAGGTCTTGCTGCACGCGCCAGGATTGTCGCGACCTCCGTCTCGGGCCTCCCGCCCGAGATCATGGGGGTCGGCCCGATCGAAGCAGTGCGCAAGATCCTCGCCGCCACCGGGACAGCGATGGGCGACATCGATGCCATCGAGTTCAACGAAGCCTTCGCGTCCCAGGTGCTGGCAAGCGCCCGGGCCACCGGGATGGACATCGACAACCAGGTCAACCTCCGCGGTGGCTCCATAGCGCTCGGCCACCCGTTCGGGATGAGTGGCATCCGGCTCGTGACCACCCTGCTCACGACCCTGGAGGAGATCGACGGAACGCTCGGCATGGTGACGCTGTGCGTGGGTGGCGGCCAAGGCATGGCGTTGCTTCTGGAGCGGGTCTGACCGTGACAGACGCAGCCGACCCGAATCTGCTCACAAACCGCTCACGCCCGGCGCCGAAAGGTGGTCGCGCAACACATGGGCGCCTCCTACCTACTGCGGTAGGCTGCTAGTACTGCATACGAAGGAGTTGCCATGTCCCACCCCAGTCCGAACGCCGCCCCGGCGGACGTCCTGGCCTCGTCCCTGCAGGACCTGGGATTCTCCTCCTACGAGGCGCGGTGCTACGTGGGCCTCCTGGGGCAGCCATCCCAGACTGGTTACGCGGTCTCCAAGCGCACCGGCGTCCCGCAGCCGAAGGTCTACGAGGCGCTGCGCAAGCTCGTGGCGCGAGGTGCGGCCTTCGAGGTGGATGTCGATCCAGTGCTGTTCGCAGCCGTTCCTCCCAAGCAACTGCTGGATGGCCTGTCCTCTCACTTCCAGGAACGGCACCGGGGTGCCCGCGAGGCAGCCGAACGCCTCGCCATCGATACGACGGTTGCTCCGGTCGCGGCCGTTTATGCCCTCGACAGCGCCAGCAGCTCGATCGCCGCCGGAACAGCGGCAATTGCGCGCGCCTCCCGGCGCGTGTACACGTCCGCCAGCCCCGACGAGATGGCTCAGCTGTTGCCGGCCCTGGAGGAACGCAGGGATGCCGGGGTCGACGTCGTCCTGATCGACTTTGCCCGCAAACCACTCCCCGCCGACGGGATGCGGGTGTTTCGCCACGCCAGCACCGAGAACTCGATCTACCGGCACCACCAGGCCCGGCACATCGCGGTCGTCGTCGACTCCGTCGAGACGGTCTACGCAGTTGCTCCCGGCGGAGACAACTGGGACGGCGTGCGGACCCGCAACGCGGCCGTCATCGCCGCCGTCAAGGGCATGATCAAGCACGATATCGATCTGCAACAGATATACGCCGATTTCGGCCCCGCGTTGGTCGCAGCCTATGGGCCGGGCCTGCAGGCCTTGGAGAAGTACCGTCAGGATGACACCAGCGAGAGGACCGCGGGCGATTCCGGCTCCGCCGTCCAGGACACGTCACTCATGGGCTGAGGCCGGCACGGTCAGGCCTGCAGGTCCGCGACGAGATCCTTCTTCGAAACCTTTCCCACCGGCGAGAGCGGGAACTCCGGGTAGATTCGCAGCTTCTCCGGAAGCTTGTGTCGCGCCAGCTCGAAGGTCGAGAGGTGCTGGACAGCCTGCTCAAGCGTCAGCGACATGCCGTCCCTGAGCACCACGCACGCGCACATCCGCTCCCCGAGCACATCGTCCGGGTACGGAACCACGGCCACATTGAGCACCGATTCGTGCCGAAGCAGCAGATTCTCGATCTCCTCGGCCGAGATCTTCTCCCCGCCCCGGTTGATGAGGTCCTTCTTCCGACCTGCCACCACGTAGTTGCCGGACGGGTGACGCCACATGAGGTCTCCGCTCATGTAGAAGCCTTCAGGAGAGAAGGCATGGCGGTTGTGCTCGGGCGCGTTGAAGTAACCGCGCAGCGTGTATGGGCCGCGGGTCCACAGCTCACCGACCTCGCCGTTCGCGACGTCGCGACCGTCGTCATCCACCAGGCGCACCTCGTCGTCGGGACAGATCGGGCGGCCGACGGTCTCGAGACGAACCTCGTCGGGGTCGTCGAGCCGCACGAACATCAGCAGACCCTCGGCCATGCCGAAGTTCTCCTGCACCGTTGCGGAGGTGAAGATCTCCTGTGCGCGCAGACGGGTCTCTGGCTGCAGCCGCTGCCCCCCGCTCTGGATGACCCGCATCGAGGAGAGGTCCACGTCGCGGATCCCCTCATGGTTCAGCAACTTGATCAACAGGGCGGGCACGACGTGCATGTGGGTGGCACGATCACGCACGATTCGTGCCAGCACGACCTCGGCACGGGTGGAGGTGACCAACGAGACGCTCGCGCCAGCGAACAGAAAACCTTGCATGCCGGGACACGCAAGCGGCAAGTTGTGCGAGATCGGCAGCACGTCCAGCAGCACGTCGCCCTCGCGCACATCACATACCGACACCGCGAGATGCGAGTTGAAGGCGTAGTCGTTGTGACTGCGCGGGATGAGCTTGGGGATGCCGGTCGTGCCTCCGGAGAGCTGGAACACCGCAGGATTCTCGGCATCGAGGCCATCGCGGAGCGCGAGCACTTCAGCCACGGTCGTGACGGGCTCGCGGGTCAGCAAGGTCTCGATGCCGACCGCGCCCGGCACCTCTGCCCCGTCGCCCTCGACCAGGTGCCACCGCAGCCCCGGCTCGGCGGCCTGTACCCGCCGGAAGATGCTCGAGAAGTCCACATCCCTTGCCGCAGGCGGCGAGGCCATGGCGACCGCGCCTGACAACCGCACGAACTGCTCGACCTCACCGAACCTGTGGCTGGGCAGGGCCATGATCGGAATGGCCCCGAGGTGCTGCAGTCCGAGGTAGAACGACGCGAAGGCCGCAGTGTTCCTCAGCTGCACGACCACGCGATCCAGCGGACGCAACCCCAAGTCGTACAGGTTTCGCGCCGTGATCATCGCGCGCTCCGCGAGCTCGGCGTATGTCAGCCTCTCCGTCTCGTCGACAATTGCCACTCGATCAGCAAAGGCGGCGAAAGCATCCTCGTAGTGCTCGATCAGCAGCCGGTCCTCCCAGTAGCCCGCGGCGCGAAATCGCGCGGCGTCCTCGGCCGGGAATCGGACCAGTCCTTGAAGCTCCATCTGCTCTCCACCTGCCGTGGCCGACGATGTCATTCCTGCGCGACCGCTTCTTTGCCGTCGACCGACTTCTTGGTGACCTTGAACTCTGTCAGCAGGTCGTTGTACACGCTGAACACCTTCTGGTCGATCGTGGTCGTGTACTGAGGGAGCAAGATCTTGTCCGCGACCTTGTCCGTTCCCTCCATGTAGCTGGGGACGATCTTGCGCACTTCGTCCGGGTTGGCCTGGGCATACTCGTTGCTCTTGACCACCGCCCGGCGGAAGGCCTTGACGATCTTGGGATTCTTGGCGATATAGCTCTCCGACGCGATCCAGATGACCTGGGTGGCGGCGGGGTCGAAGCCCTCTCCGTTCGAGAGCAGGTCGGTGTGGCCTGCGGCCAGCGCCTGGCTCAGGAACGGGTCACCCATGTCGGCCGCGTCCACCTTGCCCGACGCCAGCGCCTCGGTCATCGACGGGTACGGCACCTCCGTGAACGTGATCTTGGTGGGGTCGACGCCCTTGGACTTCAGCGCCTGGATGATGCTCAGGTGCGGCAGCTGGTAGAGCGTGTCGACGGCGATCTTCTTGCCCTCCAGCTGCGTGACGTCGGTGATGTCGCCGCCCTTTTGCGCGATCAGCCGGATCTGCGACGTCGACAGATCCTCTGGGTAGCCCGCAGCCGGCGCGACAGCCTTGATCGGCAGTGCGTTCGACCGGGCATTGATCAGCGGCGGGATGCCCGTGAAGGCGAACTGAGCGTCACCGCTCACGACCGAGGGCACCGTGGACGCCGCCGGAGTGTCCTTGATCGTCACCGAGAGGCCCTCGTCAGTGAAGAAGCCCTTCTCCACACCCAGCACGAGGCCTGCGGAGTTCGTCACGGCCAGGTTGGCAACCGTGATCTTGACCGGCTTCGAGGAGCTCGGCCCTTCGGATGATTCCGACCCGGACCCGCAGGCAGCGAGTGCGGCCAAGCTGGCCGCTATGACGATGGCGAGCGACTTCTTCATGTTCTCTCCTTGGTACCTACCGGTGTAGGTAGTAGAGTAGTGACGCAGATCACGTGGGTCAAGAGCCGCGTGGGACGATCCGGATCAGCGAGCCTGCAGACGATCCAGCTCGGCCTCGATGGCAGCGTCGTCGATGACGTCGAGGCCTGCATCGCGCAGCTTGACCACCAGGTCCGCGACCTCGGAACGACGCGGCTTGGGCATTGGCGCACGCATCTCGGGGCTGGGGATAAGTCCCCTCAGCCAGACGGCAGCCTTGTACCGGACGTGAAGCCGGCCGAAGTCGCTGAACACATAGGACTGCAGCTGCCGCAGGCCGCCCTCCCAAATCTTCGTGGCCTGCTCGACGTCGCCGGCCCGCCAGGCCTGGATGTGCGCCATCATCGGCTCGAGCGCGTAGTTCCATGCGCCCGAGGACGTCCCGTCCATGGCGCCGTTCAGCAGGTTCTCGTGGAAGTACTTCGCCACCGCACCCAACACCTCGATGGGCCGGTCCTCGGCACGAATCACATCAGTGATCGTGCGGTATCCGTCGTAGTTGTACGTCATCTTCCAGCCAACGACGTTCGGCACCTCACGCAAGATCGTCCGGGTGACTGCCGAAGTCAGTCCCACCCCGTAGCCCGGGGACATCTGGGCGACCGGATGGATGATCATCGGAAGGTCGACCTCGGCTGCGATGGCTTGGAGGATGTCGACGAACACCTCGGGATACATGTCCGCGTTCCAGCACGACGTGACGTCCTGCGCTCCCACCGGGGGGAAGACGAAAAGCCCGTCCGCGCCCGCCTCCGCGGCATCCTTGGCGCACTGCACGAACCCAGCAGTGGTCACATCCACGACGCCGGCGACGACAGGGGCGCGACCGGCGACCTCCTCCATCACGATCGACAGGACCAGACGGCGCTCGTCTCGGTCGAGGTAGAACAGCTCTCCCGCCTCGGGGTTCGCGATCAGGGCGATGCCCGCCTCCAGATACTCCTCGGTGAGGAATCCGCGCAGGAAGTTACGGAAGGCGGGCTCGTCGATGGCGCCGTCATGGGTGAAGGGAAGAACGGGAGTGACAAAGAGTCGGCCGAACGGTTGGTGCGTCATGGTTGCTCTTTCCGGGGTTGAGGTCTTGGTAGGGGCGTCGGTCAGTGCTGACCGATCAGAGCGGTGATACGGCGGCGGTACTCCTGGAACTCGGGGCTTGCCCGGGTCTCGAGCTGGTCGCGAGGGCGGTCCAGCACGATGTCGATGGCCTCGATGACACGGCTGGGCCGCTGCGAGAGCACCAGAACGCGATCGGCCATGAAGATCGCCTCGTCGATGTCGTGCGTGACGAGAAGGCCCGTCCATCCGGCCTCGACCCACAGGTCGAGCACCATCGACTCGAGGGAGGTGCGCGTCTGGGCATCGACCGAGGCGAAGGGTTCGTCCATCATCAGCAGACGTGGGTCGGCGCTGATGGCGCGAGCGATTGCCACCCGCTGCTGCATGCCACCGGACAGCTGCCAGGGGTACCGGTCGCCGAACTCCACCAGCCCCACATGGCGCAAGGAGCGCTCCGCCTGCTCACGGCGCTCCGCCTTGGGAAGACGGTGAAGCCCGAGCTCCACGTTGGCACGCACCGACAGCCATGGCATCAGGCTGCGGGTGTACTCCTGGAACACGACGCCGAGTCCGGCTTGCACACCAGCGACGGTGCGACCGTCGAACTCCACAGTTCCCGAGGTCGGAGCCAGCAGGCCGGACAGGCACCGCAGCAGCGTCGTCTTGCCACAGCCCGACGGTCCCACGATCACGACGAATTCTCCCTTGTCGACGGTGAACGTGAGATCGTCGATGGCGACCGTCGACGCGCCCCCGCCTGTCCCCGCGTAGGTCTTGCGCACCCCGGACACCGAGAGAAGGGGTGGCACGTCCCGATCGGGTGTGGCGGTGGACGCCAGTGAGCTTTCAGTCATGGGCCATGCCTTTCTGTCCGTGGTACCAGCGGAGTGCGCGGCGCTCCACGAGGTTGAAGGCGGCGGTAAAGAGACCGCCGAGCGTGGCGAGGACCAAGACGCCCGAGTACATGTCGAGCAGCGCGAAGGATCGTTGCGACTGGAGCACGAACTGCCCCAGGCCGGAGTCAGCCGACACCATCTCGCTGACGACCATCATCACGAGCGACAGCCCCAGCGCGATCCGCAGTCCGGCGAAGACCTGGGGCAGGGCGGCAGGAACCGTCACCCGCCGCAGGCGCATCACCGGGCCATAACCGGCCACCCTCGCCGCATCGAGCAGCCGGACGTCGACGGCACGAGCGCCGTCCGTGGCGTTCAGCAGCACGGGCCATGCGGCGGCCAGTGCGATGAGACCGATCCGAGTGGTGCTGCTGGCACCGAACGCCGCGAACAGCACCGGAATCAGGATCGGCACCGGTGTCGCACGGGCGAACTCCAGCGCCGGACGGGTCCAGCGCTCAAGAGTTGGCAGCACACCGAGCAGAGTGCCGATCACGTAGCCGACGCTGCCGCCCAGCAGGAAACCGGCGAGCGCGCGTCCTGCCGATGGAAGGACATCGGTCTTCAGCCGCTCACTCGTGACGAGCGACCAGGCCCCGGAGAGTGCATCTGTGAACGGCACCACGAAGGGAACGAGCTGCCGTACGCCCACGAGCTCCCACAGTGCCAGCAGCACGGCCAACGTCGTCGCCCCCAGGGCCAGCCGTCGGGGGAACCGGAGCTGGAGTCGAAGGCCGCGGCGTCCCGGCGCCAAGGGTGCGGTGGTCATGTGAGCGCCTGTCGGTGGGTGTGCCACGAGGTGAGGCGCTGCTCCATCAGGCGAACGAGCGCATTGACGACCGTGCCGAGCAATGCCGCGAGCAGCACCCCGGCGAATGCCGAGTCGTTGTCGCCGGCCTGCTGTGTCGTGCTGACGAAGTAGCCGAGTCCTGTGCCTGACGCGACCAGCTCGGTGACGATCGTCAGCACCACGGCCACCGCCGCCGCCAGCCGCACACCGGTCATGATCGAGGGGAGCGCCGCCGGCAGGAGAACGCGCCACGCCATCGCCGTACGGGACAACCCCACCAGCCGCGACGCGTCGACCAGCAGAGGATCGATGTTACGGGCGCCGTAACGGGTGTTGTAGACGATCGGCCAGATCGAGGCGAAGGCGATGAGGGCCACCTGCATCGTGAGGCCGAGGCCGAGCACGACAACTGCCACCGGCACGAGCGCGACTGCCGGAATCGGCCTCAGCAGGTCGAGGGTCAGGCCGAGCGCGTCGTCGGCCAGCTGCAGTCGACCAACCAGAAAGCCCAGCGGAACACCGATGACGACAGACGCGGCCAGGCCGGCCAGGAAGGCGCGCACGGTCTCCCCCAGGGGATCCACGAGAGTGCCGTCGCCAAGAAGAGAAACGGTGGTTCGCACCACTGTGCCGGCCGCCGGGACCTGGTCTGTCGGCAGGACGCCCAGGATCCGCAGACCGTTCCACAGAACGCCGATCACCAGCACCGTGATGACCAGCCGTCCCACCGACATCACCACGGCACGGACGCGGACGCGGCTCGGCGAGATCGGATCACTGAGATCTGTGTCACGTCGCACGTGCTCACCATAAGCCGCGCCGCTGGCCGCCGAAGTGGCATCCGCAGACTTCGCGACACGGTCGGTGGCGACGGCCCGCTGAGTCATGTCGTGGCCGTGAAGCCGCCGTCGACCACCACGATCTCCCCCGTCACGAACCGATGCGTGACGGCCAGTGCGTAGATGGATTCGGCGACATCCTCGAGGGTGACGTTTCGCTTGAGGGGCGTCTGACGAGCCCGCCGCTCCATCAGCGACTCGTAGTTGTCACCGAGGGTCCGCTCCATCCACTCACCGGCGATCCAGCCCGGAGCCACGGCGTTGACGCGGACCTCTGGTGCCATGACGCGCGACAGGGTCTTGGTGAGGCTCACGACGGCAGCCTTGCTGGCTGCATAGGCCAGCGGTTGCGGGCCCGGACGCAGCCCGACGATGCTGGCGACGTTGACGATGGAGCCCTGGCTTCCGCGCAGGGCCGGGGCGGCCGCGCGGGTCACCTGCACCAGACCGCGCACGTTGACGCGAAAGACCTGGTCCCAGTCATCCAGATCGATGCCGGCGAGATCGTCGGGCGGCGTCTGGCTGGTGGTGCCGGCGTTGTTCACGAGCACGTCCAGTCGCCCGTCATCTCCTGCCGCCGCGGCCACCATCTCCTGCACGGCGGCGTCATCGCTGACGTCCGCCTTCACCGCCTGGTGCGAGCCGCCATGCTTTTCCAGCTCTCGCAGCGTCTGTTCCGCGCGATCATGTGAGCGGCTGTAGTTGATCGTCACGTCGAAGCCCTCCTCGGCGAGCTTCAGGGCGGCGGCACGCCCGATGCCGCTGGCGGAGCCCGTCACGAGGGCCTTGGGGCGGACATTGGCGGGCATCGATCCCAGGCTGTCGCTCATAGGCCCAGCACCCGCTCGGCGTTGGCATGGAAGACCTTCTCCATCACCTCGTCGGAGTAGCCCAGCTCGTCCCACTCCCGCAGCACCCGCTCGAACGGGATGCTGGGGTGATCCGTGCCGAACATGATCTTGTCCTGCAGCCGACTGCGGATATCGGTCTTGAGCTGCGCCGGGAAGTATTTGGGGGCCCAGCCGGACATCTCCCAGAACACATTTCCCTTGTGCAGCGCCACGGCAGTCATCTCGTCGACCCAGGGCCAGCCCGGATGCGCCGCGATGATTGTCAGGTTGGGAAACGACGCAGCCAGGTGGTCGACCGCCATCGGGTGGGCATCGTCGACGCGAGCCCCCAAGCCTCCCGGGAGCCCGGCGCCCATGCCTGTCGTGCCGACGTCCACCATGACAGGCAGACCAAGCGCCTCAATGGCCTCGAACAACGGGTAATGCGCGTGATCGTCAACACGGAAGTGCCCCATGATCGGATGGAAGTGGAATCCCAGGACGCCATCCTCCTTCGCGGCCCGCGCCACTTCATCGATCGCGTCCGGACCCTTGAGTGGATCCACCGCACCCCATGCGCCCAAAAAGACATCCGGATAGCGGTCCCGAAGTGCCGCGACCGACTGATTGCTGCACGGCTTGGCCCCCGTGAGCGATTCGATGTCGAAGGCCACGAGGACAGCCTGAAGGCCGTGGGCCCGGATGTCGGCGACCACGTCTTCCTCAGATCGTCCGACCCACGGCTTGTTCCAGTACTTGCCGAGAGCTTCGGCGAAGGGGCCCTGGGAGTCCACCCATTCCTGGGTTCCGGGGTAGCAGTGCAGATCAATCCGTCTCATGCGGACAACCTACCTACCTAAGTAGGTAATATCAATACATTGCGTGAGCCGCGTCACGTCAATTCTCAGCCGGCCACGAACCGCGCGGACCGAATCTGCCAACGGGTCACGGCCGCCGGGGACTCGGAGACCAGTTGGCGCAGCCGTCCCCACAGCTCCTCGGAGACCCGGCCGATTGCCAGGCCGGTTCGAGCGTGTCGTTCACCGGCACGACTCGCCTCCCTCAGGAGTTCGTCAGCGCGTCCTCAACGGGTCGGTCGCCAGGGCGGACAGGCCGTGCTCCGGGGCGATCTTCGCCTCGAACCCCAGTCCCGCCTTTGCCCTCTCTGGGGAGGCGACGACGTGGCGGACGTCGAAGGCGCGGTAGTCGCCGGTCAGCACCGGCTCCCGGGCGCCGGCGGCAGCAGCCAGGGCCGTGGCCATCTGGCCGATGGTGAACGTCGTCCCGGACGCGATGTTGTAGGGCGTCAGCCCGGACGGGTGCTGCGCGACCTGCTCGATCGCCAGGACGTTCGCGCGGGCGACGTCGCGCACGTGCACGAAGTCGCGGACCTGCTGGCCGTCCTCGAACACCCGAGGGGCCTCACCCCGGGCGATGGCGGAGCGGAAGATCGCTGCGACGCCGGCGTACGGGGTGTCCGCGGGCATCCCGGGACCGTAGACGTTGTGATACCTCAGCGCGACGGCCCGCGAGCCCTCGAGCGTGCACCATGCGGACGCGTAGTGCTCCTGCGCGACCTTCGATGCGGCGTAGCTGGTGCGCGGCAGGAACGGGGTGTCCTCGCCGATCAGCCGCCATGTGATGTCCCCGCCGCACACGGGGCACCGCGGGTCGTAGCGTCCGGCCGACAGGTCATCCTCGCGGCGCACCGCGGGCGGCACGTCCCCGTGCGTCGGGCAGGTGTACCGGCCGTCGCCGTAGACCACCATCGACGAGGCCAGCACGAGATCGCGGACCCCCGCGCGGGCCATCGCGGCGAGCAGCCGCGCCGTACCGGCGTCGTTGTGCTCGGCGTAGTCGGGCAGGTCCTGCGCATCGACGCCGTTGCCGACCATCGCCGCCTGGTGGCACACCACGTCGATGCCCTCGAGGACAGCATCCAGCCGGTCGCTGCGCAGGTCGAGCCGCTCAACGCCCCTTGAGCCGTCTTCGCCCCTTGAGCCTGTCGAAAGGTCGCCCGCTGACGGCCAGTGCGCCTTGTCCAGGAACATGTCGAGCGCGACCACCTCATGCCCGCGCTCGCGCGCGACCTCTCCGATGTGGGTGCCGATGAACCCGGCGGCGCCGGTCAGCAGGATCCTCATGGCAGCGTCAGCGGCAGGTTCATGCCGTCGAGCGCGTGCGAGCACGAGCAGTCACGGTCGTCGCCCAGTCCGGCGACGACCCCGCTCAGCAGCTTCTTGAGGGTGTCGGTGTGCTCAGCGAACACCTGGAAGACGGCGTCCATGCTGACCGACGACGCCTCGTCCACGCCGGCGTCGTAGTCCGTCACCAGAGCGACCGTGGCGTAGCAGAGGGCCAGCTCGCGGGCGAGGACCGCCTCGGGATGCCCGGTCATGTTGATGACCGACCACCCCTGGTCGGCGTACCACTTGGACTCGGCGCGGGTGGAGAACCGCGGCCCCTCGACGACGACCATCGTCCCGCCGTCGACCGGACCCTGGCCCGCCAGACCGTTCAGCAGGTGCCCGCGCAGCCGCGCGCAGTACGGGTCGGAGAAGGAGACGTGGATGGCGCCGGTGTCGTAGTAGGTCTGCTGGCGGCCGGACGTGCGGTCGACCAGCTGGTCCGGCACGAGGAACGTCCCCGGCCCGTACTCGACCTGCAGGCCGCCCACGGCGCACGGTGCCAACACCTGACGGACGCCGAGGCTGCGCAGTGCCCACAGGTTGGCCCGGTAGGGCACCTTGTGCGCCGGGAAGTCGTGGTGGGCGCCGTGCCGCGGCAGGAAGGCGACCGACCGGCCCTCGACGGTGCCGACCGAGATCGGCGCGGACGGCTTGCCGTACGGGGTGTCGACCTCGATCTCCTGCGGGTCCTCGAGGAACGTGTAGAAACCGGATCCACCGATCACGGCGACGTCGGGGCGGGGCGATGCGCTCATGCTCCGAGCATGGCAGGACCACGCGGCGCCGGCAGGCCGAGAGCCTGTCGCCTCCCCAGGCGCCTCCTCGGTTGGCTACAGTGGGCTCGTCGTCGCAGGACGTCACGCCGATGTAGCTCAGTGGTAGAGCGCTTGCTTCCCAAGCAAGATATGCGGGTTCGATTCCCGTCATCGGCTCCGAGTGCAGCGAGGAGACGCTGACGGGAATCGAGTGGGCCCCATCGACGCGGCCCTCCCCCGCGGCGAAGCCGCCACCCGAGGGCCGCCCTGCAAGGGATCCCGTCATCGGCTCGCTTCACTCTCGTCAAGACGCTGCCTTACGGTCCTGTGAGTCCGACCCCGCGAAGGACTAGCATCCAGCACGTGGGCGGTTCTCCGGAAGGGTTCGAGTACGTCCGCCGCGCCGACGGCAGCGTGATCATCACGCACCACGGCCGGGTGGCGGCGAAGCTGCGAGGCGGCCGCGCCGCGCAGTTCCTCGCCGAGGTCGAGGACAATCCCCAGCTGACCATGGCCCGGTGGACCGGGAACTACCGGCACGGCAACGAGCGGGTGGCGCGTCAGCATCCCCGCAACAGGCGCTGAACGCCGCCTTACGCACGGGCGCGGGCCCAGCGAGGCGACGACCGTTGTGTGCGCTGCCGTTTGCATGTACTACTCCTTCAAGGAGGAGTCATGCGACGAGCAGCAGCACTTCTGGCAGCGACTGCGTTCGCCCTCGTCCTGACAGCGTGCGGCAGCGACGGCACCACGAGCCCAGGAACGTCCAGTTCCGCCCCTCCGCAGGGTGCTGCCGGGGCCGAGAACTCATCCAAGACCTGGGACGACGAGGAAAGCAGGGATCGGTACCTCGCCTTCGTCGAGCCGGGCAATGCGAAGCTGAGTCAGCTGAAGGCAGTGGCGGCGGAGGCAGCCGGCCAGACCGTCTTCACCGCCGAACAGCTCGCCGCGATCAACGCCGTCTGTTCGGACCTCGCAACGATCAACGACGAGCGAAGCGAGAAGCTGACCAAGGGGAAGTGGCCTGACGGTGTCCGGCCCGCGATCGACGACCTCGTCATCTCCCGCAGGAGCGACTCCCTCGCCTACCGGAAGTGCGCCACGGCCAAGGACACTGCCGAGATCACGGCTGCAGTCGATGACCTGGTGAGGGCCAACTCTTCGGCCAGGTCCGCCGTTGTCCGTGAGGCGCTGGGTCTTCCCGAAATACCTGAGGTGGCAGGACCGACCCAGTAGCGCCTCTCCGCTCCGAAGGCGCCTTTCGTCCGGTGGATTCATAACCCCCCGGGGGGTTGTGTTATGGTCGATTCGATAACCCCCCGGGGGGATACTCGAACGCCCCCTCGCCTGCATCCCGGAGAACACATGTCCACGCCCATTCCCGGCCCGCTCGGTCGACTCGGCACCTGGGTCACCACCCACGCGCGCCTGGTCACCGTCGTGTGGCTGCTTGTCATCATCGCCCTGGGCCTCTTCGCCCCCAAGGTCGAGCAGAATCTGTCCGGCGCCGGCTGGCAGGCCAACGGCTCGGAGTCCGTCGCGGCTCGCGAGCTGGCCAAGGACCACTTCGGCGGCAACGCCTCCTCGGCCATCCAGGTCGTCGTGCACAGCACGGACGGACCGGTCACCGAGGGACGGGGCGCCGAGGTGCTTGCCGACGTGACCGCCGCGCTCGAGGCCGAGCCCCGTATCGCCGACGTGGTCGCTCCGCAGCCGGGCGCCACCCTGAGCCAGGACGGCTCGACCGCCATCGTCCTGGCCGGCGCCGGCGTCGACACGAACGAGATGGTCCGGGTCGCGACCGATCTCAAGGGCCCGCTCCAGGAGCTCAGCACCGATGGCGTCCAGGTCAACCCGACCGGTTCGTCCCTGCTGTGGTCGGACTTCAACGAGGCCAATCTCGAGGCGATGCTGAAGTCCGAGATGGTCTCCTGGCCCGTCACCCTGGGCATCCTCGTGCTGGCCTTCGGCGCACTGGTCGCCGCGGGTCTGCCGCTGCTGCTCACGCTGGCCGGCCTGCTGGCCTCCGCGGGCTCCCTGGTGCTGATCAACGAGCTCGTCCCCGTCTCGATCTGGGCGATGAACTTCGCGATGATGTTCGCCCTCGCCCTCGGCATCGACTACGCCCTGTTCCTCGTCGTCCGCTACCGCGCGGCCCGGATGGGCGCGGGCAAGTCGGCCCGTGAGGCGGTCGCCGAGACGATGGACACCGCAGGCAAGGCCGTCCTGCTGTCCGGGCTCACCGTCCTGGTGTCACTCTCGGCGGTCATGCTCGTCCCGTCGCCGTCGTTCCGGTCGATGGCCGGCGGCATCATGATCTCGGTCGTCTTCGTCCTCGCAGCGACCCTGACCCTGCTCCCCCTGGTCCTGTTCAAGCTCGACCACCGCATCAACAAGCTCGCGCTGCCGTGGGTCAAGGACGGCGAGCACCGCTCGCGCCGGTTCGCGGCGTGGGGTGAGCGGCTCTGGCGCCGGCCCATCGTGTGGGGCACCGCCTCGCTGGTCGTCCTGATCACGCTCGCCGCGCCGGTGCTGGGCCTGAAGACCGCCATGCCGTCGATCAAGGTCCTGCCCGAGGACGCCTCGGCGCGGGTCGGCTACGACCGCGTCCAGGAGGCATTCGGCGACGGCGCCCCCGGCACGCTGCAGATCGTGGTGAACAAGGAGCAGGCACCCGAGGCCACTTCGGTCCTGAGCGCCGACGACGGCATCGCGGCAGCCATGCCGGCCCAGCCGGCCGCGGACGACTCGGGGCTCGCGATGGTCCAGGCCGTCCCGACGGTCGACCCGTCGGACCCCGCGCTGGCCGACACCGTGGAGCGACTGCGCGCCGACCTGCCCGACACCGCATACGTCGGCGGGGCCCCGGTGGAGAACCTGGACCTCAAGTCCCAGCTCGATAGCTCCACACCTCTGGTCATCGGCGTCATCCTGGCGCTCGGCTTCCTCCTGCTGCTGATCGCCCTGCAGGCTCCGCTGATCTCCCTGCTCGGGACGCTCGTGAGCCTGCTGTCCACCGCCGCGGCGTTCGGCGTCGCGCGGCTGATCTTCCAGGACGGCTGGGGATCGGGCCTGCTCGGCTTCGAGAGCCAGGGCTTCCTGGACGCCTGGGCGCCGGTGTTCTTCTTCGCGATGATCTTCGCGATCGCCATGGACTACACGGTGTTCCTGCTCGCATCTGGCAAGGAGCACTACGAGCGCACGGGCGACCCGAAGGAGGCCATGGTCGGGGCCCTCGCGAGCTCCGGGCGGGTCATCTTCGCCGCCGGCGCGGTCATGGTCGCGGTGTTCTTCACCTTCGCCCTGTCCGGTCCACTGCCGCCCAAGGAGATGGGCGTCGTCCTGGGCGTCGCGGTGCTGCTCGACGCATTCCTGGTGCGCCTCGTCCTGCTGCCCGTGCTGCTGCGCCTGACCGGCCGTGCCGCCTGGTACGTCCCGGCCTGGCTCAAGCGTGTCCTGCCGAAGATCACCTTCTCGCACGGCTGAGACGCCCCAACCCCTTTCAGAACGGAGATCTCATGAACATCGACCGCGCTGTGATGGCCCTGGCCGGAACCATGACGCTGATCGGCGTCGTCCTGGCCGCCCTCACCTCCCCGTGGTGGCTGCTGCTGCCGGCCTTCGTCGGGCTCAACCTGCTACAGGCCAGCCTGACCGGGTTCTGCCCGGCCGCATCGATCCTGCGCCGCGCCGGCGTCCCGGCAGGGTGCGCGTTCAAGTAGGACGCCTCTGCGCTTCCACCTACCGGGAGATCGTCACGTTGAACGTCGGCGACCGCAGGGCGCGCACGGTCGCGAAGAACAGCGGTGCGACGTGCTCGGTGGCCAGCGCCGTGTCGATGCCCCCGAGGTCGAGGATGTTCCGGTCGGGCCAGCCCAGGTCGCCGAGCAGCGTCCGGGTCATGTCCTTGGCGTCGGCATCGTCCCCGCTGACGAACACGGTCGCGTCGGGCAGCGAGTCGAGGGGGTCGACCATGATCGTGAAGTTCATGGTGTTGAGCGTCTTCACGACGCGCGCCCGCGGGAACTGCGCCTGCACGCGTCCGGCGACGCTGTCACCGGGATACGCCATGGTCATGTCGGGCGCGAAGGCCGCCGACGGGTCCAGCACGATCTTGTCGCCCAGCGCGGCGGCACCGACGGCCTCCAGCGCGCCCACCACGCCCGTGCCCGGTATCGCCGTGATGACCACCTCGGCGCCCGCGACGGCGTCCCGGTGCGAGACCACGCCCCCCTCGCGGGCGGGAGCGCGTGACCCGTAGGTCACCTGGTGACCGGCCGATGCCAGCTTCGTCCCGAGCGCGGAACCGACCTTGCCCGTGCCGAGCACCGCGATGCTCACCACGGAATGACCCCGGCGTCCTCGAAGAATCCGCCCGTGGGCCCGCCGTCGGGCAGGGTCGCCAGCCGGATCGCGGTGGCGGCACCCTGCTCGGGGGTCCGGACGCCGCGGAAGCCGTTGAGGTCGGTCGCCACGAAGCCAGGGCAGGCGGCGTTGATGAGGATGTTGCTGTCGCCCAGCTCCCGGACGTACTGGATCATCACGGCATTCAGGAACGTCTTCGACGGCGAGTAGGCCGCGGCGACCGGACCCGTGCTCAGCTCGCCGACCGAACCGGACTGGCGGGTCAGCGAGCCGACCCCGCTGGACATGTTCACGATGCGCGGGGACGCGGCGCGGCGCAGCAGCGGCAACATCGCGTTGGTGACCCGGATGACGCCCAGGACATTGGTCTCGACCACCGTGCGGATGATGTCGAGGTCGATGCTCGTCGGCTCCTGCGGCACACCACCGGTGATGCCGGCATTGTTGACCAGCGCGTCCAGGCGCCCGGAGCGCTCGGCGAGGAGGTCGGCCGCGGCGGCCACGCTGCCGTCATCAGTGACGTCCAGCGGGACGGCGAACGCGTCCACCCCGCGATCGATCAGCCGGGCCACCGCGTCGTCCCGGCGGGTGCGGTCACGCGCTCCGACGCCCACGCTCCAGCCGAGCGCACCGAGTCCTGCCGCGATCTCGTAGCCGATTCCCTTGTTGGCTCCCGTGACGAGAGCGGTCTTCGTGTCAGTCATGACTTGAGCGTGCGGGCCGGGCGCGGGCAGCCCCAACACCGTCTCGGTCACGCCCGATACCGAACGGGTATCGACGCTGCTCCGCGGGGCTACGCTGGGCTCATGGAGACCAGGGAGCTGCGCTACTTCGTGGCGGTCGCCGAGGAGCTGCACTTCGGACGCGCCGCCGACCGGCTCGGCATCGCCCAGCCGCCACTGTCCCGCGCGATCAGCCAGCTCGAGCGCCGCATGGGCGTCACGCTGCTCGAGCGCGACAGCCGCTCGGTCACGATGACCCCCGCCGGCGAGGCACTGCTGCACGAGGGCCGGGCCGCGCTCGACGCGATGGAGGCCGCCGAGCACCGGGCCCGGCGGGCCGCCGTGGAGATCGCAGCACCCCGGCTGGTGATCTCGACCAAGGCCGGCGCGTCCAGCGAGCTGCTGGCCAAGCTGCTGAACGCCTACGCCGCCGAGCCCGGTTCCGTCCACGTCGACGTGACGCTGTGCCCGCCGGGCGAGCAGGGCCGCCCGATCCGCACGGGCCGCGCCGATGTCGCGATCCTGCACAAGCCTTTCGACGACACCACCGGTCTGGACACCGAGGAGCTGCTGACCGAGGGCCAGGTCGTGGTGCTGCCCGCAGGTCACCCGCTCACCGCAAAGGACGAGCTACGGCTGGCCGACCTGGACGGGCTCACGGATCTGCCGATGCCCCGGTGGCCCGCACCGGACGGCAGCTACGCCGACGGGCCCGGGCCCGAGGTGCAGAGCCACAGCCAGCTGCTGCAGCTCATCGCGCTGGGGCGGACGCTGATGGTGGCGCCGGACTCCTGCCGCGCCCAGCTCGGCGAAGGCCTGGTCGCCAGGCCGCTGGCGGACGCCCCCGCGGTGACCACCGTCATCGCGTGGCCGCCCGCCAGCCGGTCACGGGCGGTGGCCGATCTGGTCCGGACCGCCACCCGTCTCTGAGCCCGGACCTCTTCCGAACGGCCTAGGCAGGCTGCTCGACCAGCTCGTCCTCCTGCGAGGACTTCTTGTCGCGCTTCTCGGGCATGTACTTCGGGCCGAGCGGCGCGTGCGGCTTGGCGCCGTCGCGGTTCAGCCACCGGTCGACCACGAGGACGTTCAGCGCGAGCCCCACCAGGCCCCAGGCGCCGATCACCAGCAGGTTGCCGCCGATTCCGGTGCCGTCGAAGTAGACCAGCGAGCGGGCGATGTCGACCGCCGCAGGCAGCGGCAGCACATCGCTGAGCCAGCGGAAGAGCTCCGGCACCATGTAGATCGAGAGGCCACCGCCGGACGCCGGGACGCCCGCGAGCATCACCACGATCATGACCGGCACGAGCGCACCGAGGCCCCACAGACGGATCAGGACGGCGCTGGTCCACGCCACGGCGAAGACCGTGAACGCGCCGACGCCGATCAGTGCCAGGGCGTGCCCGTTGACCGCCCCGATGAGCACGTCGAACAGGAACCACAGCCAGACCGAGATCCCCACCGACCAGCCCGCGACCAGCGGCAGCAGCTGGCGGGTCCGGGTCAGGTCAGGGGCGCCGCCGCGCATCACGGCGAAGAACAGGAAGCCGGCCATGATCCACGACATGCCGACGTACAGGCTGTTGCTGCCGCCGGTGTCGTTGTCCGTCAGCGCCGCGACGTCCTTGACCTCCAGCGGTGTGCCGCTCTCCTGCGCGATCGGGCTGAACATCTGGACGGCCGTCATCTTCTGGCTCGCGCCGGCGCCACCGGCCGTCAGCAGCTCGGGCGCCTGTCCCTGCGCGACGGGCAGCACGTACGCCGCCGCGATCTCCTGCTCCTTGATGAGCTCCTCGGCCTCGTCGGCCGAGTCGACGATCCGCAGGTCGACGTAGTCGCCCAGCTTCGGCTCGATCCCGTCCACGAAGGCGGACGCCTGAGGGCCGACGACCGCGACCGGCAGGTCCTTGAGGTCGGGCTTGTGCATCGACAGAGACATCAGCGTCACGACCGTGACCATGATGCCGAGCGGGAACGCTGCGACACCGAACAGGCGGCGCCGGTAGGAGGCGACCGGCCCGCCGGGCAGCGCCGCCAGGGGGGCATCCGGAGCCGTGTAGGCCGGGCCGGCGACGATCGGCTCGTCCGAGCGACGGTCCTTCAGGACCACCAGGACCAGCGGGATGACGAGCCACAGCGCCAGGGTGCGCACGTGGCCCCAGACACCCTCACCACCGAAGTAGATGACCGAGCGCAGGGCCTCGCCTGCGGCGGGAAGCGGCAGGACGCCGTGCAGCCAGCCGAAGAATCCGGGCATCGTGTCGATCGCCATGGCCAGGCCCGACGACGGGACGCCGAACACCACCCACAGCAGCATGCCCAGCAGCACGGCGAACGGCCCCATGATCTTGGTGAACAGCAGCTGCGAGACGGCGATCGCCATGACCGCGAGCGTGCCGACCCCGAGGAACAGCGGGTAGTGCCCGTCGACGGCGCCGACGACCGGGCCGAGGATGAACCAGATGATCGAGCTGGTGAGCACCGACCAGCCCAGCGCGATCGGCAGGAACTTCCGGGCCCGCAGCAAGTTGGGCGTGCCCGACAGCATGCTGCTGAGCGGGACGTAACCGGCCAGCATCATGCCCATCGCGGCGAACAGCACCATCGTGCCCGTGCCGTCGCCCTCGGGCAGGGGCGCCAGCTCGACCTTCTCGGGCTCCCAGCCCTCAGCGATCGCGGCAGGACCGAGCAGGCCCGACACGACGGACGCCTGCGACGCACCACCGGCCGAGGCCTGGTAGATCTTCGCGACGTCGCCGCTCGTGGGGGGCTCGATCGCGCCGGCGATCTGCTCCTGCGCGATGAGCTCCTCGACCTGGGCAGCATCGTCGACGACCCGCACGTCGAGGGCGTCCTTCGAGGTGCTGCGCAGCTGGTCGGCGAACTTCTCCACCTGCGCGCCGGTGCCGACGACCGCGACGGGCATGTTGCTCGGCTGCGGGCTGTGCATCGTGCTCATGTAGACCGCGTACATCATCGTCACGATCAGGAACGGCATGACGAACAGCGCCACCATGCGACCTTTGCGCTCCGCGGGTGTCTCCGGCGGTGGCGGCGGGTACTTCTGGTCGATGGTCTCGGCGGACGGTTCCACAGGCGCTCCTAGCGAATCGGCGACGATCCGTACAGACCGCTCAGCTATATTAAGTCATGTGGCGTAAAACCATCCGGGATGATGGTGTGACCCTCACGACCCACGCCAAGGAGATCCATGCCCCGCGCCGACGCCAGTGGCGACCTGCTCGACGCCGCGGAGCGACTCTTCGCCGAGAACGGCATCGCCGCGGTCTCGGACCGCAAGATCGCGGAGGCCGCCGGCAACAGCAACCACTCGGCGGTCCGCTACTACTTCGGTGGGCGCGACGGACTGCTCGACGCGCTGCTCGACCGCCACCTCACGGGCCTCGAGCCCGCACGCAAGGCCCTGTTCGAGCAGTCCGACTCGCTGCTGGGGGACGTCCGCGCGCTCGTCCTGCCGGTGACGTCGGCGTTCGCAGCACTGCCGACACCGAGCTACCGCGCCCGATTCCTCCAGCAGGCCTATGCCTATCCGGCGGCGGTCGCCCTGGTGATGGAGAAACGCGACCGGGCCCCGATTGCCGCGTCGGTCATCGCGTCGGTCGCTCGCAGGCTCGAGCACCTGGACCCCACGATCGTCAATGCGCGCATGCGCCTGATGACCCACATCCTCACCACGGCCTGCGCCGACATCGAGGCCCGTGACACCGACGTGCCGCAGTGGTCGCAGGCGGGAAACTTCCTCTGCGACGCGATCACGGGCCTGCTGCAGGCGCCCATCACGTCCCCGAGCTGAGCCCCGCCGAGACCGATGACCGGCCGGCTCGGACAGAATTTTTGTCCGGATTTCATCCTGCAATCGCAGCGCGAAACCCGGGGATGGCGCCCGGCAGCCCGTCCGACCACCCATCCACGTCCACACCCACGGCGAACCACTGGTGCAAGGCCCCCGACCTCACCAGCACGATCAACCAAGGATGTGGCTCACATGATCACCACCCGCTCGCACAAGAAGATGTTCGCCGGAATCGCCCTCGCCGCCGTCGCTGCGTTCCCGCTCGCGGCCTGCTCGTCGTCGGACTCCTCGGACTCGGCCAGCTCGTCGTCGTCGGAGTCCAAGGTCTCGGTCGCCAAGCCCGTCGCCCGCATCAACGCCCTGTCGGGCAAGGACACCGCCGTCAAGCTCGACCCCGGCTTCACCGACGCCCTCACGTCGCTCGGCCTGACGCCCGGCGTGGTCGGCGACGCGAAGCTCGAGGACGGGTCGCTGATCTTCCCGGTCACCGGCGGCAACGTCACCGTGTTCAAGAAGGGCGAGGCCAAGCCGTACGTCATCGGCCAGATCCAGCACGAGGGCTCGGGCTTCTCACTGACCGCGGGTGACACCAAGGTCGAGATCACCAACCTCAACGTGGACCCGGGCATCTCGCGCGTCTACGGCGACGTCTCGGTCAACGGCAAGACCGCCGCCAGCTCGGCGTTCATCTTCCAGCTGCGCGGCGCGACCCTCAAGCCGCTGCAGGTGGAGGGCGAGACCGCGATCCTCGAGGGCACCAAGGTGTTCATCAGCCCCGTCGCGGCCAGCCTGCTCAACGACACGTTCAAGACCGACGCGGTCACCGACCAGCTCGAGGTCGGCGTCGCGAAGATCACCGTCAACACCACCCCCGCCGCCTGACCCAGCCGCTCCCCCCGCTCCCTGAGCTTGTCGAAGGGACGAGGTGAAGGCACGGACCGCAGTGGGCGCCTCTCCCCCGGAGGCGCCCACTGCGTCGTCGTGCGGTCAGCCGGCGTTGTGCAGGTCGGCGACCGCGCGGGCCTCCTCGCGCAGCGCCTGCACGACGAGCCGCACCGACGGACGCTCGAACCGGTCCGGACGCAGCAGCGCGGCGATCTCGCGCTTGGCGCGGATGCCCACCAGCGGCCGGGTCACCAGACCGTTGCCGTGATCACGGGTCGTGAAGCGCGGCAGGATCGCGATGCCGTGCCCGCCGGCGACGAGGGCCTCGACGATGCCGTTGTCGGCGATGCGCTGCGCGACGTGCACGGGCTCACCGGTCGCGGCGACGACCTGGCTCAGCACCCGGTCGAACGGATAGTCGTGCGGGACGCCGATCCACGTCTCGCCGACGACGTCCTTGGGCGAGAGGCTCGCCTTGCGCGCCAGCGGGTGCCCCTCGGGCAGCGCCACGTCCAGCGGCTCGCTCATCAGCGGGACGATCTGCAGCCCGCGCTCGTGCCAGGTCGCTGACGTGGTCGGGGAGTCGGCGATGACTACGTCGTAGTCGGGGGTCAGATCGGCGAAGTCGATCCTGACGCCGTCCTCGTCCGAGCAGATCAGCTCGACCTCCGGGACGTCGGCCATCCGGGTCAGCGTCCCCGGCAGCAGCATCTCGCCTCCGGTCGGGAACGTCGCGATGCGCACCTGCCCGGCGGGACGCTCCATGTACTCACGCCACCGCCCTTCCGCGCGCTCGATCGCGACGGCGATCTCCGTCGCGGTCTGGACCAGTGCGCGCCCGGCAGCGGTGAGCGCGACGCCGCGTCCGGCCGGCTCGACGAGGACGTATCCGGCCTCGCGTTCGAGGACTTTCAACTGCTGGGACACCGCGGACGGTGTGACCTTCATCGCATCCGCGACCGCCCCCACGGTGCCCCGTTCGGCCAATTCCCGCAGCAACGCGAGCCGATGAATGTCCATGTAGTCAAACTATACGTTACATGCAGTTTTGTTCGCTTGTCCTTGATGGTTGAGAGCGCAACAATTAACTCACGGACCACGGCGGTTCGTACTCGAACGCCTCAGGAGGCACCATGCTCGTCCTCGGAATCATCATCGGGGCCGTCTCCGTGATCGGTATCTCCAAGACCGTCCGCGCCGTCTCGACCGACGGCTACGGACGCATCCCGGAGCGCACCTACACACCCCCGTTCAGCATTCGCTGATCACCCGTTGAACGGAGCCCCCACGACACGTCGCGGGGGCTCTTGTCATGTCTGGACGTAACGTCGGTGCCATGACGACGACCGGCTTCGACCTGGACATGACGCTGATCGACTCCCGCCCCGGGATCGGCGCGGTGTACGAGCAGCTCGCCACCGAGACCGGCGTCGCGATCGACACCGGCCTGGTCACGTCCCGCCTCGGGCCGCCGCTGGAGTGGGAGCTCGCGCACTGGTTCCCCGACGCCGAGGTGCCGCGGCTGGCCGACCGCTACCGCGAGCTCTATCCGCTGATCGCCCCTGACCTCGTCGCAGCGATGCCCGGCGCCCACGAGGCCGTCGAGGCCGCCCGGCGCATCGGCCGCACCATCTTGATCACCGCCAAGCACGGACCGAGCGCCCAGCTGCACGTCGACCGGCTCGGTCTGGCGATCGACGAGGTCTTCGGCCGCGCCTGGCGCGAGGGAAAGGCCGACGTGCTGCGCGCCGAGGGGGCGAACGTGTATGTCGGCGACCACGTCCATGACATGGAGGCCGCGCAGTCCTCGGGTGCCTTCGGGGTCGCGGTGAGCACCGGACCGTGCAGCGCCGACGAGCTCTCAGTGGCCGGCGCGGGCATCGTCCTGGACGGCTTGGAGCCGTTCGCCGACTGGTTCGGCGAGCGCCTGGCCGGCCAGGTGTGACGGGGCCGACAGTCGCCCGCTGACCCACCCCGCTTGTTTTTGGCCCACCTGAAGGCGGATACTTAAGTTACTAACCAGTAGCAAGCTGCCCCCTGCAGCGCCGCCCCACGAAGGAATGCTGGCATGAGCCATTACAAGAGCAACCTGCGCGACGTCGAGTTCAACCTCTTCGAGCTGTTCGACCGCGGCAGTGTCTACGGTCAGGGTCCCTTCGAGGAGATCGACGCCGACACCGCCAAGAGCATCCTCGGCGAGATCGAGCGCCTTGCCGTCACCGAGCTCGCCGCGTCGTTCGCCGACGCCGACCGCAACCCTCCGGTCTACGACCCCGAGGCCAAGACCGTCACGATGAACCCCGCGTTCGCCAAGTCGTACAAGGCCTGGATGGACGCCGAGTGGTGGCGCATCCAGATCCCCGAGGAGCTCGGCGGCCAGCGCGGCCCCGCCTCGCTGATCTGGTCGGGCGCCGAGTTCGTGCTGGGTGCCAACCCCGCCGTCTGGATGTACGCCTGCGGCCCCGCCTTCGCGCGCATCGTGTTCGAGAACGGCACCGAGCGTGACCAGAAGATCGCCCAGCACATGGTCGACCGCCGCTGGGGCGCCACCATGGTGCTGACGGAGCCCGATGCCGGATCCGATGTCGGCGCCGGCCGCACCAAGGCGTTCCAGAACGAGGACGGCTCGTGGAACATCGAGGGCGTCAAGCGCTTCATCACCTCGGCCGAGCACGACATGACCGAGAACATCATGCACCTCGTCCTGGCCCGCCCGCAGGGCATCGAAGGCGTCGGCGGCCCCGGCACCAAGGGCCTGAGCCTGTTCCTCGTGCCGAAGTTCCACTTCGACCTCGAGACCGGTGAGCTGACCGGCGAGCGCAACGGCGCCTACGTCACCAACGTCGAGAAGAAGATGGGCATCAAGGTCTCCACGACCTGCGAGGTCACCTTCGGCGACGGCACCCCGGCCAAGGGCTGGCTGCTCGGCGAGGTGCACGACGGCATCAACCAGATGTTCCGCGTCATCGAGAACGCCCGCATGCTCGTCGGCTCGAAGGCCATCGCGACCCTGTCGGCCGGCTACCTCAACGCCCTCGACTACGCCAAGGAGCGCGTCCAGGGCGCCGACCTGACCCAGTCGTCGGACAAGACCGCCCCGCGCGTCACGATCACGCACCACCCCGACGTGCGTCGTTCGCTGATGACGCAGAAGGCGTACGCCGAGGGCCTGCGTTCGCTGATGATCTACGCGTCGACCTTCCAGGACGACGTCATGATGAAGGAGGCCGCCGGTCAGGACGCATCCCTCGAGGAGGCCATCAACGACCTGCTGCTGCCGCTGGTCAAGGGCTACGGCTCGGAGCGCTCGTGGACCCTGCTGGGCACCGAGTCGCTGCAGACGTTCGGCGGATCGGGCTTCCTGCAGGACTACCCGCTCGAGCAGTACGTCCGCGACGCCAAGATCGACACCCTCTACGAGGGCACGACCGCCATCCAGGGCCAGGACCTGTTCTTCCGCAAGATCGTGAAGAACAAGGGCCAGGCGCTGGGTCACCTCGCGGCCGAGATCGAGGCCTTCGTCAAGAGCGAGGCCGGCAACGGCCGCCTCAAGGTCGAGCGCGACCTGCTCGCCAAGGCCCTGGAGGACGCGCAGGCCATCATCGGCGCCGTCTTCACCGATCTGATGTCGGCCAACCCGGCCGATGAGAACGGCGACATCAAGAACATCTACAAGGTGGGCCTCAACACGACCCGCCTCGTGTATGTCCTGGGCGACCTGGTCGTCAGCTGGCTGCTGCTGCGCGGCGCCGAGGTGGCGCAGGCCAAGCTCGACGCCGGTGTCTCGGGCGCCGACAAGGCGTTCTATGAGGGCAAGGTCGCTGCGGCCTCGTTCTTCGCCCGCAACGTCCTGCCGCTGCTGGCCGGCGAGCGCGCGATCGCCGAGAACATCGACGCCTCCGTGATGGAGCTGGACGAAGCGGCGTTCTAGCTCGACCGCACCGACGCCCCCAAGATGTCGGCGCACATGTACGAACGGCTCGTGCCGATCGATACATGTGCGCCGACATCTTGCTGTTGGGGCCTACAGATCGGTGACCTTCGCGTGGTCGCCGCCCTCGTAGGGCTTGCCGGTGGCCTTGGCCTTCACCAGGCTCAGCAGGCTTGCCACCCGTCCACCCGGGGAGTCCCAGTACTCCGCGGTCTCGGCATCGACGTGGATCAGGATCGCGTTGGGGTCCTCGGGGCCCTCCGGCAACCATGCCTCGGCGAAGGTGTTCCACAGCTCCTTGAGCTTGGCGGTGTCGTCGACGACCTCGGCGCGTCCGGAGATGGAGACCCACGAGCTCTGGCTGGTGATCGCCAGCCCCACGACCGGATTGGCCCGGATGTGGGCGACCTTGCGGGAGTCGCGCGTGGCGATGAACCACATGTCGGCGTCCAGATCGATCTCCTGGCGTGCCATCGGCCGGCTCACCAGGTGCCCCCGGTCGTCGATCGTGGTCATCATGACGAAGCGTGAGTCCTTCGTGAGCTCGACGAGCTTGGCGGTGTCGGCAGCGGGTGCGGTGTCAGTCATGGCCGTGACGTACCCCACACGGAGTGCCCCACGCCCGTGTAGCGGCGCGGCATCCGGGTACGGGACGGGCTCACGAGAGGACCGAACCATGAGCGAACCCGTGCACGAGCCGCAGCCCGATCCCGCGACCGAGGCCCAGCCCGGCGTCAACGATCCGAATCCGGAGGGCACCGGCTCCGACGAGCCGCTGACCAGCCTGTAGGTGGCGACGAGCGCGGCGGCGCGTGTGCGAAAGTTGGCGGGTGCGACTCACCAACCCCCTGTGGTACCTCGCGGCGTTCCTGCTGGCCATCGGCAGCGCGATGGCCGCCACCGCGGTCGCCGCGAGCGCCTTCGAGCCCGTGCGTGATGCGAGGGTGACGCCCGCGACCGAGCGGGTCGACGCCAAGGGGGCGACCCTGGCGATCTACACCGACATCGTCCAGGACGACCGCGACATCTTGTGTCGGGGCCGCTACGGCGACAAGGACAAGGGCCGCATCGAGATCCCCGACAAGGGCGTCGACGTGACCGCCGACTCCGACGGCACCCGCTGGCACCTGATCGGCCTGTTGGAGCAGGGACGCGACGGCCTGCGCATCGTCTGCACGCCCACCGACAAGCGGACCGACAACGCCTCGTACGGCTACGCGACGGTCACCGGGTACAGCTCGCGGGTCAACAACGGTCGCGGCATTGCGTACATCGGGATCGCAGCCGGGGCGGTGCTGGCGGGCTGGATATTCTGGTGCCGCCGCCAGGCCCGCCGGGACGCACACCTGGCCTCGGCCGTCGTCGACTGAGACAGCGGGGACGCCCCGGCGCCAGTAGCGTGACCGCATGACCTGGAGCACCGACGACATTCCCGACCTGACCGGCAAGCGTGCCGTGATCACCGGTGTCACCGGAGGCTTGGGCCTTCACACCGCCCTGGGGCTCGCCCGCCACGGAGCCAAGCTCGTGGTGACCGCCAGGGACGGCGCCAAGGCCGACGACACCGTGGCCCACATCCAGAAGGACTCCCCCGGGACGACGGTCGACGTGGTGTCACTCGACCTGGCCGACATCTCAGACGCCAAGCGCGCCGCGGCCGAGGTCGCCGCCGCGTACGACCGCATCGACGTCTTGATCAACAACGCCGGCATCATGCTGACGCCCACGGCACGGACCAAGGACGGCTTCGAGCTGCAGATGGGCACCAACCACCTGGGGCACTTCGCGTGGACCGCGGGACTGTGGCCCCTGCTGGACGCCAGCGGCGCCCGAGTGGTGACCGTCTCGTCGAGCGCCCACGCCTCGGCGCGCGGCATCGATCTGGACTCGCTCACGCCGGCGGGCAGCTCGCGACGCTACCGCCGCTGGCAGTCGTACAGCGAGTCCAAGCTCGCGAACCTGATGTTCGCCCTCGAGCTCGACCGCCGCGCCAAGGCCTCCGGCAGCGCCGTGGTCAGCGTCGCCGCCCACCCCGGGTACGCCTCGACGAACCTGACCAAGACCGGTCCTTCGGTCAACGGCCTGTCACTGCCGGGCATCGCCGTCCACCAGATCACCCGCATCATCGCCCAGCCCGCCGCCCACGGCGCTTGGCCGCTGCTGATGGCCGCGACCGATCCGTCGCTGACCGGCGGCGAGTACGTCGGCCCGGCCAACCTCGGCGGCGCCCGCGGCCGGCCCAAGCTGGTCGGCATGACCAAGATCGCCCGCGACGAACAGCTGGCGGACGAGCTGTGGGCGGCTTCCGAGGCCGCCACCGACATCAAGTTCGAGGTCTGACACCGGTCGTGTCCGAACTTCGGGTCGGCACACCGATCGAGTGCAACCGGACCGGTGGAAAACGCTGATCTCGCAGGAATTATGTGTCGGTGGTCGCCCCTAGTGTGGAGGTATGTTCAAGGACGCGCCGACCGAGTCAGTACTGACTCAGGTGCGCGCCCACGACTTCGGCACAGACCCCGTTCTGGACCGCGGCGCCCACCGGATCGATGCGATCGTGGCCCTCGATCGTGGGATCCGGGCCCTGCAGGCCGAACAGCTGGCGCAGATCGCCGGACTGCATTCTGAGCGCACCAAACTGATGCCCTTGGGCACTGGAGACCCGACCCTGTCGGTCATCGGCGAAGTGGCGATGGCCCGCAACATCGGCCCCACCGCAGCCGGCACCCAGGTCAGTGTCGCGCTGGTGATGGCGCAGATGCCCGCCGTGTTCGCCCTGTTCACATCCGGTGTCATCAGCGAAGCGACCGTCCGGGGCATCGCCCACGAAGTCGACTCCCTGCACGTCGACGACCTCATCGTCGCCGACGGCGAACTGGCCCCCAAGCTGCCCGGCCTGACCACCGCCGAAGCCAGACGTGCTGCCGCCCGCGTCGTCATCAGCATCGACGCCGAAGCCGCCCACCAGCGCGCCACCCGCAACCGCGCCGATCAACGCGTGTCGATGTTCCCCGACAAGGACGGCGTCGCGCACCTGCACGTCCGCGGCCCCGCCGAGCAGATCCTGGCCGCCTACAAAGCCCTGGACGAGTACGCCACCGGCCTGCGCGCCACCGGCGATCCCCGCACCCGCGGGCAGATCATGTGCCAGACCCTCGTCGAACGCGTCACCGGCCTGACCTACGCAGAGGACTGCGACGTCGAGCTCAACCTGGTCCTGGACGCCAAGACATTGGTCGCCGGCGGCGACACTCCGGTCGAGCTGACCGGTTACGGGCCCATCTGCCCCGATGTGGCCGAGGAGATCATCGCCCGCGCACCCCGCGCCTCGGTCCGCCGGTTGTTCATCGACCCCGTCGACGGCACCCTGGCCGTCCGCGAACCACGCCGCCGCAGGTTCGACCGCACCACCTCGGCGCACATCCGCACCCGCGACCAGTACTGCCGCCAACCGGCAATGGAGCCATCGCACAAGGCGCGTAGCGGCGATGGAGGATGCCAAGGTCCGCCACGACGACCACGTCCACGCCTACGAGCACGGCGGACTGTCGGTCAAGGACAACGGCCAAGGCCTCTGCCCCAGATCCCACACGATCAAACATTTGCCGGGCTGGGCCGTCACCGCCGACGGCAAAGCCACCGTCTGGCGAACCCCCACCGGCCACCAATACCGGTCCGACCCGCCGCCCCTGCTGCCCGGCCACCTACGCCAATAGGCACGTTCGGAGCTCCTTACATTCGGCCGGTCATCGGACTACGTTCACACCCATGACCACTGAGCAGCTCAGCGTCCCGGCAGCCGACGGCACCCAGATCGCCGCGACGAGGCGCAGAGGCGCCGGACAGACCGTCGTCCTGCTCCATGCGGGCGTCGCCGATCGTCGATCCTGGGAGTCGGTGAGCGACCTGCTGGCCGCCGACGGGCTCAACAGCGTCGCGTATGACCGCCGCGGCTACGGCGACACACCAGCTGCGATCGATCCGTCGGCGTTCACGCACGTCGACGATCTCATGGCCGTCCTCGACGGACTCGGCATCAGTCGCGCACTACTCGTCGGCAACTCGATGGGCGGCGCGCTCGCGCTGGACGCCGCCCTGCTTCACCCCTCGCGGATCGCCGGACTCGTCCTCATCGGTGCGGCGGTCTCCGGCATGACCGACGACGACACCCCGTTCGACTGGCAGCTCGACCCCACCACTGCGGCCCTCCTGGAGCCGGCCGAGGACCCCGACGTCGACACCGAGGAACGGATCGCCGCCCTCGCGCACCTCTGGCTCGACGGACCGGCCGCCCCCGCGGGCCGCGTGGGTGGACCGGCACGAGACCTGTTCGCGACGATGAACCGACAGATCCTCGAGATTGGGGCACCGGACGACGCTGGCGATTCCGGCGTTGACGCCTGGACGCGGCTCGGCGAGGTGTCCGTCCCGGCCCTGTGCGCCTACGGCGACCTCGACCTCCCGCCGGACCTGCCGTTCTACGAGGAGACGGCCCGCCGACTGGGGCAGGGACCCGCGCGGGTGCTGCCGGGAGTGGCCCATCTCCCCGGCCTCGAGAAGCCAGAGCTCGTCGCGGGCCTGGTACGCGACCTCCTGCTCCGCTGATCGGTGGCTCAACCGGTCGACGGTTCCGCTCTGCGGCAGCTGACCAGCAGGCCGACGACGAGCTCCTCGGCGATCAGCCGCACGATCGTCTCCTGCTGTGCCTGGGCGTTCTGCCACCGCTCGTCGCCGTGATGGTCGCGCTCGACGACCTCCTCGACCTCGGTCGCGGCGCGGTCCCAGTCATCGGGGGTGCTCGCGAGGTCGGCCAGCGGCTTCTCGTCGAGCACCGTGAGGCCTGCCGCCTCCAGAGCGGCCAGCAGCTCGATTCGGCTGGGGAAGGAGTTCCCCTCGGGCTGGTCGGGCAGCGTCTCCACGGCGCGGGTGTAGACCAGCAGGCCGACCGCGCCGCCGGGGACGACCGTCCGGCGCATTTCTTCCAGGTAGGTCTGCTTGTCCTCGATCGTGCACAGCACGCCCAGTGACCAGACGGCGTCGAATGCCTCGTCGCCGAAGGGCAGGGCCAGTCCGTCGGCCACCACGACGGGGTGGTCGAACAGGCGCCGTGCGGCCCGGCAGGCGCCCTCCATCGGCTCGGCCAACACCGGACGCACGTCATACGTGCGGGCTGCGTACTCCGCCGGCCCGCCGACACCGGCGCCGGAGTCCAACAGACTCGTGCCCGGCTCCAGCCCCATCGCGGTGGCCAGCCAGTCCAGCCCTGCCGGGCTGCCGCTGCCCCGGCACGCAGCCGGCAGGGCATGGTCCTCACCCAGCTCCGCCACAGCGGACGCCGTCCACCAGGCGACCGTGTCGAACTCGTCGACCATCGCCTCTGCCACGGGTTCTGACTCGCTCATGCTTCCTCCCGGATCCGGTGACCGATCTCGGCCTTGACCTGTGCGCCTGCCATGGCGCCGTCGCCGGAGGCCAGGCCGGACAGATTGACGCCTGCCACCCCGTCGATGGCCAGCAGCTCCCGCGCCTCCCGCAGCGCCATCTCGATGCCCGCGGACCGCACGTCCCCGGCGCCAAGCACCTGCGTGACCTGCGCGGGGTCGAGGTGCAGCCCGGGGAAGTTCTGCAGGACCTGCGCCGACCGCTCGTCGGTGTAGACCGCGACCGCGGCGATCACCGGGATCGTCAGGCCCAGCTCGCGCGAGGCGGCGACGAACGACGCGACCTCGGCCGCGCTGCCCACGTGGTTCAGGACGGCCAGGTGGGCGCCGGCACGCTGCTTCTGCACCAGCCGTGCGGGCCGCAGCTGCCGCGGGGCCGCCGACGGCGCCTCGGGGACGGCGACCGCATGACCGGCCCGGTGCGCGAGCTCTGCCAGCTGCGTCCCGTCGAGGTCGAAGACCTGGGTGACATCGGGCCGCACCCCCTGCGCCCGGACGTCTCCGGTCACGCACAGCACCCCGTCGACGCCGGCGACCGCGAGACCGGCCAGCTCCTGCTCCAGCACCAGGCGGTTGCGGTCACGGCAGGCGAGGGTCACCCACGCGACGCCGCTGGCCTGCGCGATCAGGGCCGCCATCAGCGTCGGCGGGAAGTCGGGGTGGTTCTGGTGCTCGCCGACCAGCACGGCATCGCACGATCCGGCCAGCGCGCGGGTGACGGCGGCGAGCCCGTCGGGGTCGAACGACGGGATCGCGAGATCGGTCAGCACGACCGGCCGCTGCTGCGCGGCTGCCAGCAGCGTGCTGCCCGGGGACGTCGGAGCGGGCGGCTCGCGGTCCCACGAGACGACCTGCGCGCCGGGCCCTGCGAACGGGCAGGGACGTGCGTCGAGCTCGCACGACGCGTCGTCCCGAACACCCCCGCACGGGCCGAACGTCATCAGCTTCGGGCAGGACACCTCTCAGACTCTAGACCGGCTCGGCCGCAGCCGCCTACAGCCGAGTCCGCCCGTACGCCTCGGGATTCTCAGCCATGACCTTGGCCCTGGTGCGGACCCGGTAGCGCCAGATCTGAATGATGCCGAGCGCCCACAGGACGTACTGGAAGGACATGGCCCAGCGGAACGCCTCGGGCGTGTAGGCGGTGCCGCCGCCGGGAGTCCGCCAGTCCAGGATCAGCCCGATCGCGATGACCAGGATGAGGCTGGCCACGAATCCGCCCTGGTTGATGATCCCCGTGGCGCTGGACATGCGCTCGATCGGATTGGACGTGCGCCCGACGTCGAAGCCGATCATCGAGGCGGGGCCACCGACGCCGGTGACCAGCACCAGCAGGATCAGCAGCCATCCCGGGGCCGTGCCGGGCCACGCCAGCACGATCGTCCACATCACGACGATCGATCCGACGATGGACAGGACGATCGTCGAGCGGTGCCACGGGTGCCGGCCGATCGCCCAGCCCAGGACTGGTCCGGCCGCCATGACCGCCACGACCATCAGCGTCAGAAGCAGCCCTGCGAACCCCTTCGACACGTGCTCACCGCGGACGAAGAACGGGTAGCCCCACAGCAGGCCCAACGTCGTCGCGCTGAACTGGGTCGAGAAATGGATCCAGAAACCGAGCCGGGTCCCCGGCTGGGCCCAGGAGGCGCCCAGGCTGTGCCGGATCTGCTCCAGCGACAGCGCGGGGCCGTTCGTCGTCCGCGCCTCGGGATGATCGCGCACCACCACGAACAGCGCGATCGACAAGAAGATGCCCAGCGACGCGGCCAGCAGGTACGACTTGGTCCAGCCCAGATGGCTCAGCGCGGCCGTCATCGGCACCGCGGCGAGAATCGCGCCGAGCTGTCCGATGACGCCGGTCAGCTGGGTCATCAGCGGGATGCGGCGCGGGGCGAACCAGGTGTTGACCAGTCGCAGCACGCACACGAACGTCATGGCGTCCCCGACGCCGACGAACAGCCGGGCGACCAGCGCGAGCGCGTAGGTGTCGGCGAAGGCGAAACCGGCCTGGGCGAGGGTCAGCACGATCGCACCGGTCAGCAGCACCCTCCGCGGGCCGAACCGGTCGACCATCAGACCCACCGGGATCTGCATTCCCGCGTAGACCAGCAGCTGCAGCATCGTGAACGTCGCGAGCTGCGACGCCTTGATGTCGAAGCGGTCGGAGGCGGCCAGACCGGCGACCGCGAGCGACGAACGGTGGAACACCGCCAGCAGGTAGACCAACAGGCCGACGACCCAGATCGCATAGGCGCCCGGGTACCGGGTCTGGACAGGCTGGCTCACTGGATCGATCCTAGATGCGCTGCAGGGGTGCGTCGTGCCGGGCATGTGCCACCGTGGAATGCATGATCTCCTCGCTGACCCTCGTCGACTGGCGCCAACGCGTCGCCGGGCTCTACGACGCGGTACGCGCCCAGCCCGATCCACACGCAGGCTGGGACCTGTGGCGCACGGGCCGCGACGAGCTGTTCGCCTCGCACCCGCAGACACCGCTGGCGGCCGACGACCCGTTGCGCGGCTCCGGCCTGCCGTACTGGCCCTACGACCCCGCGCTGCGGTTCGACGTCGAGCTGGAGCCCGTCCCGGAGTCGGAGCCGCGCCTCGTCGATGCCGGTGACGACGGCACGATCCAGATGCATCCGATCGGTCGTGCCGTCCTGCCCATCGGCGGGACGCTCGACGTCTGGTGGCTGCGCCAGTACGGCGGCGGCATCTTCATCCCCCTGCGCGACGGCACAGCGGGTGACGGCTCGTACGGCGGTGGCCGCTATCTCCTGGACACCGCCAAGGGCGCCTGGCTGGGCGGCACGGATCGCACGCTCACCCTCGACCTGAACTTCGCGTACCACCCGTCGTGCCGCTATGACCCGCGCTGGCAATGCCCCCTGGCCCCACCGGGCAACACCATCGACGTCCGGGTCGAGGCCGGCGAACGGCTCTGAGGCTCAGTACGTCAGCGCCAGCGCCGGGTCCCGCAGGATCGCTGCCACGTCGGCCAGGAACCGTGAGCCCTGCTCACCGTCGACGACGCGGTGGTCGAAGCTCAGGGCCAGGGTCGTGACCCACCGCGGCACGACGGCGTCGTTCTCGTCGACCCACGGCCGCCGTTCGATCGCGCCGAGCGCCAGGATCCCGGACTCGCCCGGGTTGAGGATCGGGGTGCCGGCATCGACACCGAACACGCCGATGTTGGTCAGCGTGAACGTGCCGCCGGACATCTGCGCCGGCTGGGTGCGGCCGGCGCGGGCCGTGCTGGTCAGCTCGCCGAGCGCCGCAGCGAGCTCGACCAGCGACATCTGCTCGGCACCGACGATGTTCGGCACGACCAGACCGCGCTCGGTCGCCGCGGCGACACCCAGGTTGACCGACTTCTTGACGACGATCTCCTGCGCGTCCTCGTCCCACGTCGCGTTCAGCTCGGGCGTGCGGCGCAGCGCGAGGCAGATCGCCTTGGCCGCGATCAGCGTCGGGGAGACCTTGACGCCGGCGAAGGCGCGGTCGGACTTCAGCCTGGCCACCAGGTCCATCGTGGCCGAGACGTCGAGGGTCACCCACTCGGTGACGTGCGGTGCGGTGAACGCCGATCGCACCATCGCCTCGGCGGTCCACTTGCGCACCCCCTTGATCGGGATCCGGATGTCACCTTCGGCGTCCCCGACCCGGGACGTCATCCCGGGCGTGGCCTCTGCGGGCCGTGCGGGATGACCTCCCGCGTGGGCCTGGACATCGGCGCGCGAGATGACGTCGCCGGTCGCGACGACCTCGGCCAGGTCGACGCCCAGATCCTTGGCGAGCTTGCGCACCGGCGGCTTGGCCAGCGGACGGGGACGCTGCGCCACCTTCTCGGTGTCGACCGACGCGACCGACGTGGGCGCCGCGGGCACGCGCCGCCGGCGCACGACCTGGTCGGCGCCGGGCCCGTATCCGACCAGCATCGGCTGACGGGCCGGCTCCGGCTCGACCGCAGGAGCCGCGTCCGGCGCCGGCTCGGGTTCGGGGGCGCCGTCGGCCACGTCGCCGATCGAGATGATCGGCGCACCGACCTCGACGGTGTCGCCCTCGGCGGAGTGCAGCGCCTGCACCACCCCGGCGAACGGGCTGGGCAGCTCGACGATCGACTTGGCGGTCTCGATCTCGACGATGACGTCGTTGATCGCGACGACGTCGCCGACCTTGACGTGCCACGCCACGATCTCGGCCTCGGTCAGGCCCTCGCCGACATCGGGAAGATTGAACTGGTTCATGAAAAAGCTCCTCAGTCCGCGGGGATCTAGAACGCGCGGGCGCGGTCGACGGCGTCGAGGATGCGGTCCAGCCCCGGAAGGAAGTCGTGCTCGGCGCGGCTCGGCGGGTACGGCATGTCGAAGCCCGTGACCCGCTGCACCGGCGACTCCAGCGAGTAGAAGCACTCCTCCGTGATCCGCGCGGAGATCTCCGAACCCAGGCCCAGCGTCCGGGACGCCTCGTGCACCACCACGGCGTGGCCGGTGCGGCGCACCGACTCGAACACCGGCTCCAGGTCCAGCGGCGACAGGGTCCGCAGGTCGATGACCTCCAGGTCGAGACCGTCCGCCTCGGCCGCGCGGGCCGAGTCCAGGCAGGTCTTGACCATCGGTCCGTACGCGATGAGCGTCGCGTCCTTGCCGGGGCGCACGACCCGCGACGACCACAGGCCCTGCGGCGCCGACTCGGTGTCGACCTCGCCGGTCTCCCAGTAGCGGCGCTTCGGCTCCATGAAGACGACCGGGTCGTCCGAGGCGATGGCCTGCTGGATCATCCAGTGCGCGTCGTTCGGGTCGGAGCACGAGACGACCTTGAGGCCGGCCGTCATCGCGAACTGCGCCTCGGGGCTCTCCGAGTGGTGCTCGATCGCACCGATGCCCCCGCCGAACGGGATGCGGATCACGATCGGCATCCGCACCCGCCCCTGGGACCGGAAGTGCAGCTTGGCGACCTGGCTGACGATCTGGTCGTAGGCGGGGTAGACGAAGCCGTCGAACTGGATCTCCACGACCGGGCGGAAGCCCCGGAACGTCAGACCGATCGCGGTGCCGACGATCGCCGACTCTGCCAGCGGCGTGTCCATGACCCGGCCGTCACCGAAGTCCTTCTGCAGCCCCTCGGTGACGCGGAAGACGCCACCGAGCCGGCCGACGTCCTCGCCCATGACGAGCACCTTGGGATCGCGTTCCATCGCAGCGCGCAGACCGGTGTTGAGCGCCTTGACCATGCTCATGCGGACAGTCATGCGACGCTCCCCTCGATCGCGTCGCGCCAGGCGACGAACTCCGCCTTCTGCTGGTCGTTCTCGACGGTGCGCTCGGCGAAGACGTGGTCGAACAGCACCGCGAGGTCGGGCTCCGCGATGCGCTGGCACGCCTCACGCAGGTGGACGCCCAGGGCGTCGGCCTCGGCCTGGAGGTCGGTGAAGAACTCCGGCGGCGTGCCCTCGGCCTCCAGGAGCAGACGGACGCGCTCGATCGGGTCCTTGGCCCTCCACTCGTCCACCTCGGCCGCCCCGCGGTAGCGCGTCGGGTCGTCGGACGTCGTGTGCGGTCCCATGCGGTAGGTCACGGCCTCGATGAGCGTCGGCCCCTGGCCGTCGCGGGCCCGCTGCAGCGCGCGCTCGGTGACGGCGCGGCAGGCCAGGACGTCGTTGCCGTCGACGCGGACGCCCGGCATGCCGAACCCGGCGGCGCGCTGGACGATCGGCACCCGGGACTGCGAGGCGACGGGCACCGAGATCGCGTACTGGTTGTTCTGGCAGAAGAACACGACCGGCGCCTGCTGGACCGCCGCCCAGTCGAGGGCCTCGCTGACATCGCCCTCGCTCGTGGCGCCGTCACCGAAGTACGCGATGACCGCGCTGTCGCGGTCCGGGTCACCGGTGCCGACCAGCCCTTCGAGGGTCAGCCCCATCGCATAGCCGGTCGCGTGCAGCGCCTGCGATCCGATGATGATGTTCGGCAGCGCCAGCTGGTGGTCAGCGGGGTCCCAGCCGCCCATCTCCGAGCCGCGGTAGACGCCCAGCAGCTGGGCGGGGTCGACACCGCGGCACCAGGCGACGCCGTGCTCGCGGTAGCTGGGGAAGGCGAAGTCGTGCGGGCGCAGCGCGCGAGCGGAGCCGACCTGGGCGGCCTCCTGGCCGAGCGCCGGCGGCCACAGACCGAGCTCGCCGTGGCGCTGGAGGGCGAATGCCTCGGTGTCGACGCGGCGGGTCATCACGAGGTCGCGGTACAGGGACTCGATCTCGGCGCGGTCGCCTGCGAAGTCGTGGTCGGGGTTCTCCACCCGCTGACCGGTCGGCGTGAGCAGCTGCACGAGTGGCACCTCGGGGGTGCCTGGGTGGGACGTCAACGGATTCATGGGACTCCTCCATCAACCGGGAGGCGGGATCACCGCGCCGGTGCCAAACCGCGGGTCCTGCACGTCACAGGGGTGGCGGACGACGGAACTCGCTTCGAGGTGACTGGCGTCACATCGATGTCCACCGTAGCGGCCCGCGGCCCGCAGTTCCACCTCGGGGCGTCCGCTCAGGCGCGCGCCTCGAGCCACTGCCCGGCCAGGGCCACGAGCTGGGCGTTGACCTCGGGCATCCCGATGCTGACGCGCACCCCCTCGCCCGGGAACGGGCGCACCGAGACGGGGTCGCAGGCCAGCGCGAAGTCCATCGCGTCCTCACCGAGCGGCAGCCACACGAAGTTGGCCTCGGTGTCGGGGACGTCCCAGCCCTGCTTGCGCAGCATCTCCACCACCGCGATGCGCTCCTGCACGATCAGCTCGACACGCTCGTCGAGCGCCTCCTGCGCCTCCAGGGACGCCACGGCGGCGGCCTGGGACAGGTCCGTCACGGCGAACGGCGGGGTGGCCTTGCGGATCGAGGCCGCGATCTCGGGATGGGCGATCGCGTAGCCGATGCGCAGCCCGGCCAGGCCGTACGCCTTGGAGAACGTCCGCAGCACCACGACGTTGTCGTGCTCGGCCAGCGCCACCAGGCCGCTCGCGGCCTCCGGGTCGCGGACGAACTCGACGTACGCCTCGTCCACCACGACCAGCACGTGGCGGGGCACCGCGTCGAGGAAGGCCGACAGCTCGGCGGCGGTCACGACCGGGCCCGTGGGGTTGTTGGGCGTGCAGACCAGGACGACCTTGGTGCGGTCGGTCACGGCCGCGGCCATCGCCTCGAGATCGTGGGTCGCGTCGGGGCGCAGCGGCACCCGGACGCTCGTCGCACCGGTCAGGTCGGCGGCGATCGGATAGGCCTCGAACGAGCGCCAGGCGTGGACGATCTCGTCGCCGGCCTCCAGATGGGCGCTGAGCAGCGCGAACAGCACCGCGACCGATCCGGTGCCGGCCGCGAAGTGATCCGTCGGCAGCCCGAACCGCTCGGACAACGCCTCGTGCAGCACGGTCATCCCGGCGTCCGGGTACCGGTTGATCCGGGCCAGCTCGCTGCCCGCGCGCTCCATGACACCGGGCAGCGGTGCGTAGGGGTTCTCGTTGCTGGAGAGCTTGTGGGCCTCGGTCAGCGCAGGCTTCCCGGCTCGGTAGGCCGGGATGCCGTCGAGGGCCTTGCGGGCGCGGGGAATGCTCATGGGCAAACCCTAGACCTGCGGATCGAGCCTCACTGGTCCCCGAACTCCGATCGCAGTGCCGGCAGGATCTTCGAGGACGCAGCGTCCAGGAACGGCGTCTGGTGATCGCCGCCGATCTGGATCAGCGCCACATCGGTGAAGCCTGCGTCGACGAACGGCCGCACCGCCTCGACGATCGCCGCGACGTCCGATCCGCACGGGATCTGCTCGGCCACGTCGTCCGGGCGCACGAACTGGGTCGCGCCGGCGAATCCGGCCGGCCCGGGCAGCTCGGCGTTGACCTTCCAGCCGCCCGCGAACCACCGGAACTGCTCGTGGGCGCGGGTCACGGCCGCGTCCCGGTCGTCGTCCCAGCAGATCGGCAGCTGGCCGACCTTGCGCGCCGGGCCCGTCGCGCGGGTCGCGGCGTCGAAGGCCGGCCCGAGCTCGGGATCGGGCTCGACCGCGATCATGACGTCGGCCCGCGGCGCCGAGACCTCGATCGACTGCTGGCCGCTGACCGCCACCCCGATCGGGACGCGGGTCTCGGGCACGTCCCACAGCTTGGCGGAGTCGACGCGGTAGTGGTCGCCGACGTAGTTGACGTAGCCGCCGTCGAACAGCGCGTTGATGATGTCCAGCGCCTCGCTGAACCGCTCGTGCCGGACGTTCGCGGGCGGCCAGCCCTCACCGATCACGTGCTCGTTGAGGTTCTCCCCCGCCCCGAGCCCGAGCGTGAACCGGCCCTCGCTGAGCAGGCCCACCGTCGCGGCCTGCTGCGCGATGACCGCCGGGTGGTAGCGAGCGATCGGCGCGGTCACGAACGTCATGAGCTCGAGCCGCGACGTCGCCTGGGCGACGGCACCCAGGGTCGGCCACGCATTGGGGCTGTGGCCCTGCTCGTCCAGCCAAGGGTTGAAGTGGTCACTCATCACGGCCAGGCCGAATCCGGCCTCCTCGGCCGCGACGGCATCGCGCACCAGCGACAACGGATCGGACTGCTCGCACATCAGGGTGTAACCGAAGCTCGTCATGCCGACCAGTTACCCAGCGTCCGGCCCGTCACACCGCCCGCACCTGACACAATCGCCGCGTGTCACATCCCAACGCCCGCCTGGGTTACGCGCTCGTCGTGCTGGCGGCCGTGCTGTTCGGCGTCAACGGAGGCGTCTCGCGCGTCGCGATGGGGTCCGGGCTCAGCCCGGAGTCGTTCACGACCCTGCGCATCACCGGCGCGACGGCCGTCTTCGTCGCGTACGCCGCGGTGTTCCGCCGCTCCGCGCTGCGACGGCCGCGAGGCACGGCGCTGCTGCTGGTCATCGCCCTCGGGCTGGTGGGCGTCACCGGGCTGCAGCTGACCTACAACGTGGCGATCGACCGGCTGCCGCTCGGCATCGCGCTGCTGATCGAGTACCTCGCACCCGTGCTCGTGGTGCTGTGGGTCCGGTTCGTGCGCAAGGAGGAGGTGCGGCCGCGCATGTGGGGCGCCGTCGCGCTGGCCGTCGTCGGCCTCGCGGTCGTCAGCCGCGTGTGGACCGGCCTGGCCTTCGACGGCCTCGGCGTCGTCATGGCCCTGCTCGCCTCGGTGTGCTTCGCGGCCTACTTCCTGCTCGGGGAGCACAACGTGGGCTTCGACGACCCGCTGCGCGTCATCTTGTGGGCCTTCGTCGTCGCGACGGTCTGCATGAACCTCATCCGGCCCATCTGGACGACCCCCGACCTGCCGCGGACGACCAGCGGTCTCGGCCGGCTCGGCGACGTGTCGGTCAATCCCTGGCTCGTCCTGGCGATGGTCGTGGTGCTGGGCACCGTCGTGCCGTTCTTCCTGGAGATGGTCGCGCTGCGGCACCTGCCGGCCACGATCGTGACCGTCGTGGCGATGCTCGAGCCCGTCATCGCCGTGGTGCTGGGCTGGGGCTGGTTCCGTGAGTCCCTCACCCCCGTGCAGGTCGTCGGGGCCGTCGCGGTGCTGGCGGGCATCGTGCTCGCGCAGACGTCCCGCAAGGTCGCCCTGGCCGTCCCGCCGCCCTGACATCATGCCCTCGGCGGGCTGACGACCCTCTACGCTGGAGCCGATCGCGGCGCCGGACATCAGGCCGTCCCCGCCGGAGCTCCGCAGCAAAGGACACCTTCTCCATGCACCTCTCGTCGCGCCTCCGCCACCGCGGCCCCGCCCAGCGCGTGCTCGAGAGCGGACTGTTCCTGCCCTCGTTCTACGAGGCACAGGCCGGCACCCAGTTCACGTCGGCGCGTCAGGCGGTCGAGCACTACCTGTCCCAGGGCGCCGGCGACGGGCTCCTCCCGCATCCGCTGATCGACCCGTCGGTGGCGCACGAAACGGAGCGCGCCGCCGCGCTCGCCGCGGCCCTGACGTCGACGACGCCGGTCGAGTCGCACCGGTTCAGCACGGCGTACGACTGGACCGGCTATGTCGCGGCCGTCCCCTCCGCGAGCAGCCATCCGGGCGGTGTCGCGGGGCACTACGCCGCCACCGAGCGACGTCCCGACGACGCGGTCGTCCTGCACCTCGCATCGGGCGACCCGGTCGACTGGACCGCCGTGCAGGAGGCGGTGGCGGTGCGGGCCCGGACGATGCCCACGGTGCTGGCGTCCCAGCTGTTCGACGTCGACTTCTACCAGGCCCAGACCGGCGCGGTCTTCGGGTCGCGGCGCGCAGCCCTCTGGCACTACCTGAGCGTGGGAGAGGCAGCCGGGCTGGCCGCCAATCCCCTCTTCGAGCCCGAGTGGCTCGCCGAGCGCAGCGGGGCCACGGCGCCGTCCCTGATCGAGGACTACCTGGGCGCGGACCTGGCCACGGTGAGCCCGCATCCCCACTTCGACCCGGTGGCCTATCTCGCGCAGGTCCCGGACGCAGCCGACCACCCCGGCGGTCCGCTCGGCCACTTCCTCACCGCCGCCACCGCGGACTCGACGACCTGGCCCGTCGATGCGGCTCTCGCGCCGAGGTCCTGGGGCGAGCTCCGCAGCTCCCTGTTCGACGCCGCCGTCACCTTCGCGGCCCAGCAGCAGCTCCGCACCTGGGGAGCCGCCAGACCATGGGACGCCCAGGCGTCGCACGAGATCGCCACGACGGAGCGGCCGCCGTCGGTCAGCATCGTCCTCGACCTCTCCCGGGCCACGGGCCGCACCAAGCGCCGGATCGCGCAGATCCTGGACGACGACCCGGCCCTGCAGATCGTGGCCGCCGCGAGCAGCGACGACCCGCGGATCGGTGATCTCGATCCACGGGTGACGGTCGTGACGACCTCCTCGACGAATCACTCCGAGCGCATCAACGCCGCCGTCCGCCAGTCGTCCGGCGAGTACGTGCACGTGTGGCACCCGCGCGACACGCCTCGGGCGGGCTTCTACCGGCGCTCGATCATGACGATGCTCGAAGCCGGGACGGAGCTGGTGTACTCGGCGACGACCTCGGCCCCCAGCCACGACGCACTGGTGATGGGCGAGCCGTACTCGCGGGACGGTCTCATCTGGGGCGAGCCCCAGGCAGCCATCCGCACCGCCCTGGTCTCGCGATCACTGTTCGACCGTGTCGGCGGGTACGACCCCGCCCTCCCCGCATTCGCCGACTGGGACTTCCTGCTTCGCGCATCGGCAACCGTCGACCCCGTCTTCGTGCCGCAGATCGGCCTGGAGGCCGATCCGAAGCCGGTGGGGGTCCGGCACAGCACCCGCGCGTACGAGCACGTCGTGCGGGCCGCCCAGATCTGCGACTGGTCGGCCGACGGTCCGCGTGAGGAGAGCCGGGTCTCGGTGCTGATCCCCGTGTACGAGGACTGGGCCATGACGACGCGGGTCGTGGCGTCGATCCTGGCGACGACCGTCGACGAGGACGTCGAGATCGTGCTGCTCGACAACGGTTCACGACGCAGCGTGGGTGCGCTGATCGAGGCGATACACGGGGACGAGCCGCGGGTCACCCACGTCCGCGTCCCCAGGAACACCAATTTCGCCACCGGCTCGAATCTCGCCTTCCTGGCGTCGACCGGCCGGCGGGTGGTCTTCATGAACAACGACACCGTCCCGGCCCCGGGCTGGCTGCGGCCGCTGCTCGACGCCCTCGACGACCCCTCGGTCCGGGCCGCCCAGCCGCTGCTGCTGTTCAACGACGGCACGGCGCAGACCGGCGGCACGGTCTTCCACCGCGGGGCCTTCCCCTGGCACTTCCTGCAGGGGCATCCGGTCGAGGACGTCCTCGCGGCGGGCCAGACCCGGTTCTCCGCGATCACCGCGGCCACGATGGCGGGCAGGGCCGCCGAGATCCATCAGCTGCGGGGCTTCGACCCGGTGTACGTCAACGGGCTCGAGGACGTCGATCTGTGCCTTCGACTCAGCGGGAACTTCGGGGGCGACTTCCGCGTCGCCCTCGACTCGGTCGTGCTGCACGCCGAGAGCCAGTCCGCCGGGCGCTTCGAGGCCGTCGGGCAGAACCGGATCGTGTTCATGGACCGCTGGCTGCACCGTCTGCCGGGCAGCGATGCCGGCAAGTACGAGAGTGCGGGCCTCCACCTGGCTCACTACCGCGCCTCCCGGCAGCATCCGCGCAGCGGGCTCCGCACCGGCGAGCCGGTCGTCACGCGACCGCCGCGACAGGTGCTCGAGGGTCCCGCCGCCGGGCTTCCGAGCCTGCGATGGGCGGTCAAGACCGCGGCCGAGCCCGGCCCGGCGGGGGACCTCGCGCCGGACACGGTGCTCGCCGGCCACCTCGCCGGTGCTCTGCGCCGGCTCGGCCAGGAGGTCGTCGTCGACCGCCGTGAGAGCCACGTCAGGCTGCGGTCGGACCACCTCGACGACGTCGTGCTGGCGATCGCCGGTGACGTGCCCGTCGCTCCTCAGCCCGGGGCCACGAACGTGCTGTGGGTCGGCGATGCGGACCCGACCGTCGACGCCGGGCTCGTCGACAGGTTCGACCTGGTGTACTCCGACGACATGACGGAGGCGTTCGACGCACGGGCCACGACGCTGCTGGCCGATGTGCTCGACGCGCTGGGCGTCGAGCACCACCTCGGCGGTTAGCGCTCAGGCTCCGTCGACGTAGAGCTCCTTGACCCGCTGCACGACCCGCCACGACGCCTGGTCGTCGATGTGGTCGAAGAAGAACCGGCGCTTCCACTCGTAGTCCTGGACCTGCTCGGGCGTCGGGCTGTCGAAGACGGTCTCGAGCGCGGACGCGAGCTGGTCGAACGTGCGGCACACCGGGCCCGGGAGAACCCGTTCGAGCTCGTGGAACAGGCCCCGCTCGTCGTTGCTGTACCGCTCGTAGTCGTACGCGAAGCTCATGACCGGCTTGCCGGTCAGCATGAAGTCGACCAGACAGCTCGAGTAGTCGCTGATCAGCGCATCGGCCGCCCGGTACAGGATCTCCAGGTCGGGGAACCGGCGCGAGGACAGGTCGATCGCACCGAGCGGCAGCAGGGCGCTGGAATAGGTCCGCGCCGTGTCGGCCATGTGCTCGCGCACGCCCAGCACGGCGTCGTGGCGCTCCGCCCACTCCGAGATCCACCTCAGCTCGGACCGGCTGAAGGCGTACTGCGAGTCCCCCTGGCCGTCGCGGAACGTCGGCAGGAACATCACGAGCCGTCGACCGGCGACCTCCTCGCGCAACCGGTCCAGGGTCGCGCGCAGATCGGCCGGGAGCCGGTCTTCGTCACGCACGATGAAGTCGTTGCGCGGCAGGCCGGTCGGCCACACGTCCGGGTAGGACATCGGGAAGAAGGCCGCCGACATCGCCAGCGTGTCCATCCGGCTGGAGGAGATGACGGCACGGGCGGCGCCGTGGTTGCCGAGCATGCTCTTGCGGTTGCGGTCGTTGATAGTCGCCGAGGCCCATCCGAAGCGCTTGAGCGGGATGCCGTGCCACAGGTTGATGACATTGTGCGTCGCCGGGTCGACCCGGCGGTCGAGGCCCACGATGGGCCCGTGCTTGACGAAGACCTGGCCGGACCGCAGGAGGTGGTACTGACCCTCGGGGCTCTTGAGGGGGACGACGACGACGTTCTCACCATCCACGTCGACCCGTCTGGACCGGGTGAGAACGATCTTCTTGATCGACGGGTCGGCGCGCACCTCCTCGAAGACCGCTCGCTGGTTGTCGGCGAAGGTGTGGCTGTAGGTGCAGACCGGGAACGACCACCAGTGGTCGAACGTCGGCGTCCGGCGGTCGGCCTTCCGGAAGGCCTTCGGGCCCAGCAACCGCGGATCGTCGATCGTGCCGTCCTCGCGGGTCCTGACCCGGAAGCTGCTGGCCAGGCTGTCGTCGGGAACGACCCGCAGGACATTGGCCTCGAAGACGTCCACCGGGGCATCAGGAACGTGCTCGAGGATGCGTTCCTTCCAGCGATGCATGTCGGGAACCCGCTGCGTGTTGGCGCCGACGAAGTTGCGCTTGAGCAGCGGGAACCCCTGCTCGAGCAGGTGGAAGTAGTCGGCCGAGTACAGCGGGTGGAACGGATAGAGGCCGTCCACGTAGGTCGCGAACCCGTAGCCCTGGGTGATCAGGTAGTTGCTGATCCCGATCTCGTACTTGGCGATGACCAGACTCTTGTGGGGCTGACGGCGCACGGCGTCCAGCCGCTCACGGAAGCCGGCGTCGTCCATGACCCGTTTGCGGAACAGCAGGAAGTACGAGCTGATGTGGAGGCGGTCGAACATGAACCAGTCCTCGGCGGGCGCGTGGTGCTGCAGCGCCTCGTCCAGACCGATCGGCTCCAGATTGCCGTTCTCGCGGCGGAACGGACGCTTCGTCGCCTGCAGTCCCCACCAGTCCGCGGGAACGGACGCCATCTGGTCGAACACCTCGTCCAGCGGTCGCAGCAGGAAGGAGCTGTCGTTCGCGAAGAGCAGCTCGTCGTACGAGTCGATGAGCTCCCAGCCGACCAGCTCGTGCGCGAGCATCGAGTACGAGCCGAAGTCGTACTGGCCGTGGGCCACGGCCCAGGCGCCCGCCGTGACGCCGGACAGCTTCGCCAGCTCGGTGTCGGACAGCCGCCCGTCGCACAGGTAGTACACGTCCGCGTGCCGGCTGAGCTCTCGCAGGTAGTCCAGCACGTACTGGTCGACGACCCCGTCGGGGTCGTAGCCGGCGAACAGGCAGATGCGCCGGGTCGACGCATCCGCCGTGGGGGCACCGGGGCGCGGCGGCCGGCGGACCCCGCGCGTCGGGAGGCCGGCCTGGCGGCCGACCAGCAGGTGGTGCACCAGCGGGTTGACGTCCTGCGCCAGCGGGTCGAGGTACTCGTGCCAGTACCAGTCCACGTCGAAGTCCGGGCGGGGGTTGCGCAGCCACTGCCAGCCGTTCTCGCAGAACTGCTCGAGCGGGGTGAGCTCCCCCGACGTCACCTTGCCGAGATCGGGGTGCGCCGCGCGGTAGGCCTCCGCGTCGAACACGCCGCTGGCCTCGATGACGGCCCGCTCGCACGCGGCCAGGACCTCGTCCGGCACCTCGGGGGGCGCGTCATGGACGACCGCGAGCCCGGCGTCGAGGACCTCCTCGACCAGGGCACGAGCCGACTCGTCGTCCGTCGCACGCGCCTCGTCCCAGCGGTGCGCGAAGTCGCGCCACGCGGCGCGGAACTCCTCCAGCGTCATGCTCATGCCCCCTCCACCTCCGAGCGCGTCCGCAGCCTGGCCAGCACACGCTGGGTGTTGCGGCCGTCGGTGTGGTCGACCAGCATCTGACGCACGCGATCGGCGTGCGGGACGGAGGGAGCACCCGCGAACACGTCGAACGACGCCTCGAGCGCGTCGAAGTCGCGGCACACCGGCCCCGGGAAGAAGTGGTCCAGGTCGTACAGCACGCGGTCGCGCGCGAGCTCCATGTCGTGGACGAAGCCCACGACCGGCCGACCCGCGCAGGCCACGTCGAGCGCCGTCCCGGAGTGGTCGGTCAGCATCGCGTCGGACGCCCTGAGGACGGCGTGCAGCGACGGATAGCGCCGGTGGGACAGGTCGAGGGCGTGACCGGCGAGCTGCGCCGAGTAGGAGCGCTCGAGGTCGACCTCGCTCTCGCGCAGGCCGAGCACGAAGTCGTTGCGCTCGCACCAGCCCGTCAGCGCGCCGATCTCGGCGGCGGAGAACTCGTACGGAGCCAGGTCGGTCCCGCTCATGCGCCGCACCGGCGAGAACAGCAGCAGGCGCCTGCCGCCCGTCTCCTGGCGCACGGACGCCAGCTGCGCCCGGAGATCGGCCGGCAGCGCGTCCTCCTCGCCCATGAGGAAGTCGTGCGCGGGGATACCCGTGCGCCACACGTTCTCGTAGGCCGCCGGCCAGTGGGTGGCCAGCGCGGCCAGCTGGTCGACGTCCGAGGCCGCGAGGAGCCCCGAGACCGTCGACGGCGGCAGGGCGTGGATCACCGGTGCGACCTCGTCCACCGAGGACGGCCCCTTCGGCACGACGGGCGGCCGCGCCGCACGGCCGGTCCTCTCCAGCTGCAGGCCGTCGCGCACGATCACGATCCTCTGGTGCTCCGCGCTGACCTGGGCCGACAGGCTCTGCCGCGGGCTCGCCGCGACGAGCACCGTCCCGGCCTGGAGCAGCCTCTCGCGTCCGGCCGGGGAGAGCAGCGGCTCCACGACGACGTTCGCGCCGTCGAGCTCGACCCGGCGGGAGCGGGTCAGGATGATCTTGGTGACCTCGGGATCGTCCTTGACCGCCTCGAAGATCGCTCGGCTGTTGGCGGGCAGGCGGTGCGTCCTGCGATCGACGGCGAAGACCCACCAGTCCGGGCGCTTGCTCGTGCGGCGGTCCCGGCGCCGGTACTCCGACCCCTGGACGACCTCGGGGACCGTGACCGTCCCGTCGGCGTCGGCCGTGATGGCCAGGCTGCGTCGCAGCTCGTCGTCGGGGGCGGTCCGCACCAGCGTCTGCTCGAACCGGTCGACCGGCGCGGTCGGCACGACCGCCAGCACCCGTTCCTTCCAGTGCGCCAGGCCCGGGACGTCGTAGTGGTTCCGGTAGATCAGGAACCGCTTGAGCAGGGGAAATCCGTGCTCGAGCATCGTGAAGTACCACTGCGAGAACAGGGGATGGAACGGGTAGAGCATGTCCATGTAGGTGTCGAGGGCGAAGCCCCGGCCGATCAGCAGGTGGGTCAGCCCGACCTCGTACTTCAGGACGACCAGCCGTTTGCCCTGCTGCGGGACGACCGAGTCGATGAGTCGGCGGAAGTCGGGGCTGTCGAGCACGGGCCGGCGGAACGCCAGGAAGTACGACCCCACGTGGAACGTGTAGACCGGATCCCGCTCGAACTCCTCCAGCAGCTCGGACCGCACGTGCTCCATCGGGACCGGCTGGTCGATCCGGCTCCCGGGACGCTCCGCCACGTCGACCATGCCCTTGGTCGCCTGCAGGCCCCACCAGTCGCACGCGCGGGCGTCCATCGTGGCGAACACCTCGTCCAGCGGGCGCAGGAGGAAGCAGCTGTCGTTGGCGAGCACGACCTCGTCGTACTCCGCCAGCCGGTCCCAGCCCACGAGCTGCCCGGCCAGCATCGAGTACGAGCCGAAGTCGTAGGCGCCGTGACGAATCGCCCACGCCCCTGCGGCGACGCCGTCCAGCTTGGCCAGCTCGGATGCGGGCAGGTAGCCGTCGAACAGGTAGAACACGTCGCCGTGGCGGCCGAGCTCGGTGATCAGGTCGATGACGGTCGGATCGATCACGCCGTCGGCGTCGAAGCCCGCGACCAGACAGGCCCGCCGCACGGGGCGGTCAGATGGCAGGCGGTGGCCGGGACGGGCCTCGGTGGTCGCCGGTCGCGTGGACAGCCCCTGATCGCGACCGACCAGGGCGTAGTGCACGAGCGGGTTGACGCTCGCCTCGGCCGGGTCGAGGTGCGTGACCCAGTACCACCACACGTCGAAGTCCTCGTTGGGCTTGCGCAGGTCCAGCCAGCCCTCGCGGCAGAAGTGCTCGACGGGATCGAGCCCCTGGTCGAGCACGCCGGGGACCGTGGTGGCGTAGTACGGCAGGTCGACGAGATCGGCCACCAGCTCCATCTCCCGGCGGAGCCGTTGCTCGGCCGGCAGCCGCAGCAGCTCGTCGAGGGAGATGTGTCGATCGGCCGGACGCGCCGTCACGACGCCGTACCGGGATGGTTCGCGTGGAAGTGCACCACGGGGTTCATCCCTGCCGGCAGATCGGGGTGCTGCGCGCGGTACCTGGCGGTGCTGAACGCCGGCCCGGGGTCCTTGTCCTCGCTCGCCCCCTTGCGCAGGTAGTGCAGCGCGGGACTGAGCCCGGACGAGACGACCTCGGGGTAGCGCCGCAGGTACCAGGGGCCGTTCATGAGCTTCGACGACCGCAGGACCGCGAGGTCGGCGTCCTCCTGGGGCCTGGGCAGCGTGGAGAGCAGACGCCGCTTCACCCAGCCGCGAGGCCCGGCGACGGACTCGGCGCGGTCGAGGTGCTTGGCGAGTCGCGTCGAGATCTGGCGCAGGCTCTCGGCTGCTCGCGCGTCCGCCGAGCCGGCCTCGGCCGCGTCCTCCTGCTGGCGCCGGACCTGCGCGAGCTCGCGCTGGCACAGGGCAAGCTGCTCCTGGAGCTTGATGATCTGCGACTCCCCGTCGGTCGACATCTCAGGACATGCCCCTCTAGGTTGACTCTCCGGGTCCGCGCTCGGGTCATCCGGCCGGCCCCATCGTACAGCGAGGCCCGCGATCGGGGCGGCGCCGAACTCAGGTACCCGGTCGTCCGATGTGGCAGTACATGTCCGCGACCCGCTGCGGCTGCGCGCGGACGGCACGGACCAAGATCTTGCGGGCCCCGGCATCGGAGGCGGGGACGCAGGCCAGGGTGACGTCGAGGCGGTCGAGAGCGTCCCTGACCGCGCGAGCGGGGACCCGCGCCCCCTTCGTGAACCGGAGCAGGAGCTCGCGGTCGGCGCGGTCCTGCTCCGGGACGTCGAGGTTCGGCAGGTAGGCGCTCCGCGGGACGACGGGGTACGGCGCGCTGGTGGAGATCGCCAGGATCTCCATCTGGGCCGGGGGCAGGAGCCAGCGCCCCGGCGGCACCTGCAGCTTCTGCGCGGCCCGGACATCGGCCAGCGCCCCTTGATCGACCTTCCAGGTGGGCCGGTCCGTCAGCGCTGCCCCGGCGCCCTTCCACAGCCACGTCCCGGCGGCCAGGGGAACGACCAGCACCACCGCGATGACCGCCACGCTCGCGGCTGCGCCTGCACCGACCAGCCAAGCCGGGGTCCGCAGGCGGGAGTGCTCGGAACGCAGCCGCGGCACTGGCAGCGACACCAGGAGACCGACCAGCACCCACGTCGGCATCGTGATCGCCAGCCGCCACGCGACCGCACCCGCTCCCGTCGCAGCGTCCGCCAGGTCGGCCACCCCGGGCAGGAGGGCCACCATGGTGGCCAGCGCGCCGCAGGACAGCAGGACACCGGTGGATCCGGGCGCCAGCCAGCCGGCCAGCAACAGGGCGACCAGGCCCAGCGCGGCCATGGCCGCAGCAGAGCCGAAGGCCAGCGCGAAGATCCCCTCCGGGGGGATCACGCTGCCCTCCCCGCCGCCGATCTGCGCCGGCCCGAACGTCTGGACCAGCCCGTTGGCCAGCGGAGCAGCCAGGAACACGGCGGCGCCGAGCGCGAGCGAGCGCGACCGGAGCAGCGCGGCCGCCACCAGGGCGGAGCCGGCGATCAGCGGGGACACCAGTGCCGAGGTGGTCGTCAGGCCCACGAATGCCACGCCTGCGGCACCCAGCATGACCAGGTCCGCGCGACGGGCCCGCTCGATCGTACGGCTGAGGAACATCCACACGAGCGGGATCACGATGGCGTAGGCGGTCACCTTGCCCTGCCAGATCCGGCCCAGCGAGTAGTTGCCGACGATGCTGGCGGCACTGGCGAGCAGGAAGAGCATCGATGCCGTCATGACCAGCGCCGGGCGGCGCGGGGCCCAGGCCCGCACGAGCCGCCACGTCGTCCACCCGGCCATCGCTCCCAGCACCGGCACGGCGAGCAGGTAGCACAGCGTTGCGGCCTGGATGCCGAGCGCGTGGGCGAGGACGCCCTGCAGGGCCTCCACCGACGGCGTCATCACACCGCCGTCGAGAGCGGGTGGCAGCGTGTTGGCGCTGAACATCGTGTCGTTGGTGGCCGCCGTGCCGTGCTCGGCCACCCAGGCCGCCCGGTTGACGTAGAAGACGTCGTCCGCGTCGGGTCGCAGCAGGAACAGCCCGAGCAGTCCGAATCCAGCACTGGCGGCGAGGGCCAGCAGGTGAGTCACCTGACTCACCTGCTGCGCGGGGGTGGCATCTGGCGCCGGTGACGCGCCTGCGCGCCACACCAGCGGCAGCAGCTGGACCAGCAGCAGGACGATCGCCGTCGCGGCGATCGGCCAGACGCTGCCCTGGCCGCGGCGCAGCACCAGGACGATCACGGCAGCCACCAGCACCGCCTGCACCGCCTGCCCGGGCAGCCCGGGCCGCGCACGGGGCGGTGCGGTCTGCTGTGGGCTGTCGGCGACGACCGCCGTTGCCCGCATCGCGTGCGCCCCGGCAGCGGTCGCGAGGCAGGCCGCGAGCACGATCCACGGCCATCCGGCCCATCCCATCGAGAACTGGAACGCCAGTGCGAGCTCGTAGAAGACCGTCCACGCGGCGAAGGCCAGCACCAGCCCGTCGCCCGCTCCGTCCAGGAAGCCGGGCCAGGCGGGCCGGTCGCGGACCGGAGGCCGGGTGCTCATTGCGCCGAACGATAACGGGCTGCGGCCCGTGCGCCACGGACCACGCCGAAGCCCGCGGGCGGTACCGTGGGCGCCATGCATGATGCGGCCGGCACGACCGTGCTGACCTACGGCACATTCGACCTGTTCCACATCGGGCACCTGCGGCTGATCCAGCGGCTCGCCGATCTGGGTGACCGGCTCGTCGTCGGGGTCTCGACCGACGAGTTCAACGCGAGCAAGGGCAAGACCTCCGTGGTCTCCTACGAGGACCGCGCCGAGATCGTCGGATCGATCAAGGGCGTCGACCTGGTGATCCCGGAGAGCTCCTGGGACCAGAAGGTGCACGACATCCGGGAGCACGACGTCGACCTGTTCGTCATGGGTGACGACTGGACGGGACGGTTCGACGACCTCCGCGAGCTGTGCCAGGTCCTCTACCTTCCCCGCACCGAGGGCGTCTCCAGCACCAACATCAAGCAGATGCTGCGTGCCCTCGACCCCCAGCACCTCGCCGAGATGCAGGAGGCCTTGGGCGTCATGGGACGGCTGCTGTCGCACTACCAGGATCTGTCCTAGCCGCCGGACACCGTCAGGGTGCAAGAATGCGCTCATGGAGCGCTTCATATCGACCTGGTTCGTCAGTGCCGTGGCCCTGTGCGTGGCGGCCTGGCTGCTCGGCAGCCACATGAACATCAGCGGAGCGGACGAGTCGACCCTCGCGCGCATCGTGACGGTCCTGGTCGTGGCGCTGATCTTCACCCTCGTCAGCAGCATCGTCGGTCCGATCATCAAGCTTTTGTCGCTGCCGTTCATCATCGTGACGCTGGGTCTGGCGCTCCTGGTGATCAACGCCCTGCTGCTCCTGCTGACCGAGAAGATCGCCGACTCGTTCGACGTGCTCTTCCACGTCGACGGGTTCTGGTGGGCCGTGGTCGCCTCGATCGTGATCTCCATCAGCCAGACCGTCGTCAACGCGGTCGTCGGCACCAACCGCTGACGATGTCGTACCGCGTCGCGCTCGTCTGCCTGGGCAACATCTGCCGCTCACCCATGGCCCATGTCGTCCTGGAGGACCGGCTGGTGCGCGCCGGCCTGGACGACCGGGTCCAGGTGGCCTCGTCCGGCACCGGCGGCTGGCACGCCGGCGACGGCATGGACCGTCGCGCCGCCGCGGTGCTGCGAGATGCCGGTTACGACCCGTCCCGGCACCGGGCCCGGACCTTCACGATCGACTGGTACGCCGAGAACGACCTTCTGCTCGCGATGGACCACACCAACCGCGCCGACATGCTCGCGCTGGCCCCCACGGTCCCGCAGATGTCGCAGGTGCGGATGTTCCGCGAGTTCGACCCCGAGGCGTCCGGCGACGACGACGAGGTGCCCGATCCCTGGTACGGGGGAAGCGATGGTTTCCGCGACGTCCTGGCCATGATCGAGCGCACCACCGACCGCCTCGTGTCCCTACTGCCCGAAATGATGGACTCGGCCAGACGGTAACGTCATCCACATGGCACGCATGGCAGGAACCGCTGCTCGGGCGGAGACCCTCCTGGGCATCGGCGTGGTCTCGACGACCCCCGTGGCCGGTGGCGACATCTGCACCGCGACCCGCCTGCGCCTGACCGACGGCCGCGGCGCGATCATCAAGACCCGGCCCCAGGCGCCGGACGGGTTCTTCCAGCGCGAGGCCGAGGGCCTGCACTGGCTCGGCGAGGCCGGCGGCGCCAAGGTGCCCACCGTGCTGGCGGTCGCCGACGACTGCCTCGTCCTGGACTGGATCGAGCCCTCCAAGCCGACGCCCGAGATGGCCGAGCGGTTCGGTCGCGACCTGGCCGCGACCCACCGCGCAGGCGCCCCGTCGTTCGGCGCCCCGCTGGACGGCTACATCGGCCGCGCCCCACTTCCCAACCGGCCCCTGCCCACCTGGCCGGAGTTCTTCGCATCGCGCCGGGTCATGCCGTACGTGCGCGCCGCCGTGGACCGTGGGTCGCTGACCCCGGACGAGGCCTCCACGATCGAGGCCGTGATGCGGCGCATCCACGACCTGGCCGGCCCGGCCGAGCCACCGGCACGCATCCACGGCGACCTGTGGTCGGGCAACATCGTGTGGGGCGCCGACGGCGACGTGTGGATCATCGACCCCGCCGCGCACGGCGGCCACCGCGAGACCGACCTGGCGATGCTGTCGCTGTTCGGTGCACCGCACCTGCAGCGCATCCTGGAGTCCTACGAGGAGGCCGCCCCCCTCGCGGAGGGCTGGCGCGACCGCCTGCCGCTGCACCAGCTGCACCCGTTGCTGGTCCACGCGGTGCTGTTCGGCGGCACCTACGGCGCCCGTGCGACGGCCGCGGCCAAGCAGCTGCTGTCGGGTCACACGTCCTGAGATCTTCGGGTCTTTCAGCGCTTCCTCAGACATCCGGGGCAGACTGGCAGTCATGCGCATCCTTGTCGTCGACGATGACCGTGCTGTGCGCGACTCCCTGCGCCGGTCACTGGAGTTCAACGGTTACACCGTCGAGCTCGCCTCCGACGGCGTCGAGGCGTTGGCGCGTGCACCCCAGATCAACCCCGACGCGATCATCATGGACGTCATGATGCCGCGGCTCGACGGCCTCGAGGCCACCCGCGCGCTGCGGGGAGCCGGCAACGACGTCCCGATCCTGGTGCTGACCGCCCGTGACGCGGTCTCCGACCGGGTCGATGGGCTGGACGCGGGCGCCGATGACTACCTGACCAAGCCGTTCGCACTGGAGGAGCTGCTGGCCCGGGTCCGCTCCCTGCTGCGCCGGTCGAGCCGCGCGGCCGAGGTGGAGCCCGACGAGGCGCCGCTGGTCTTCGCCGATCTGTCGCTCGACCCGGTGACCCGTGAGGTCACCCGCGGCAACCGGTCGCTGTCGTTGACGCGCACCGAGTTCGCCCTGCTCGAGCTGTTCATGCGCCGTCCCAAGCGCGTCCTGGAGCGTTCGTTCATCCTGGAGGAGGTGTGGGGATTCGACTTCCCGACCACCGCCAACTCGCTGGAGGTCTACGTCGGCTACGTGCGCCGCAAGCTCGAGGCCGAGGGCGAGCCGCGACTGCTGCACACCGTCCGTGGCGTCGGGTACGTCCTGCGCGAGACACCTCCGTGATCCAGCACGGTCACCGCGTCCTGCAGAAGCTCACCGGCCGGATGTCCTTGGCCCTGCGCGTCGCGGTGCTCACCACCGCGGCCGTCGCGGTCACCCTCAGCGTGGTCAGCGGCGTGGTCTTCGTGACCGTCCGGGCAGAGTTCGAGAGCTCGATGGACGACTCGATGATCCGCCGCGCCAATGCGGCCGCCAGCAAGGGCCTGGGCGAGTCGCTGCTGAGCAGCCAGTCGGCCACGGCGCTGGCCTACATCGGCATCCAGCCGTTCGTCGTGGAGTCCGGTCAGCTCTTCGCCAGTGCCGACAACGCCAGCACGGAGTACGCCAAGCTCAAGGGCTACCGAGAGCTCGAGGTGTCCACGGGCCAGCGTGACCACTCCGCCCGCACCGTGACGATCCAGGGCATCCCCCACCGGGTCGTCGCGGTTCCCGCAGGGGCCGGACGCGCACTCGTGATCGTGCAGTCGATGGAGTCCAACCGCGACGCCCTCGAGCGGCTCAAGATCATCCTCCTGCTGGCCAGCACCGCCGGTGTCGCGCTGGCCGGCCTGGCCGGATGGGCCGTCGCGACCAACGGCCTGCGACCGGTGCGGCGGCTGACCGAGGCGACCGAACGCGTCGCCCGCACCAGCGAGCTGACCCCCATCGACGTCACCGGGCGCGACGAGCTGGCGCGACTGACGACCTCGTTCAACGCGATGCTGCTGGCGCTGGACGCGTCCCAGGAGCGGCAGCGCCAGCTGGTCGCCGACGCCGGACACGAGCTGCGCACGCCGCTGACCAGCCTGCGCACCAACATCGAGCTGATCGGCCAGGCCGCCGACAACGCCGAGCGACACCTCAGCGAGGAACAGCGCCACGAGATCATGGACGACGTCCGGGCCCAGCTCGAGGAGCTCACGACCCTGGTCGGCGATCTCGTGGAGCTCGCGCGCGACGAGCCGATGCACCGCGACCCCGAGCCGCTGGACTTCGCCGATGTCGTGCGGCAGGCCGTCGACCGTGTCCGCCTGCGGGCGCAGGACGTCCGGATCGACGTCGACCTGTCCCCGTGGATGGTCATGGGCGAGCCCCAGCTGCTCGAGCGTGCCGTGACCAACCTGCTGGACAACGCCGCCAAGTGGAGCCCACCCCAGGGCGAGATCAGGGTGCGGCTGCGTGACGGCGTGCTCACGGTCTCCGACGACGGCGCCGGCATCACGCCGGAGGACCTGCCGTACATCTTCGACCGGTTCTACCGCTCGAGCGAGGCCAGGACGCTGCCCGGGTCCGGACTCGGGCTGTCGATCGTCAAGCGCGCCGCCGAGCGGCACGGCGGCACGGTCGAGGTGGAGTCGCCGCCGGGCGCCGGAACGACCTTCCGGCTGGTGCTGCCCGAGGCTCCCGTCCAGTCGGTCTGACACCCTGTTCTTTGAGCGCTCACACGTCACTCTCAGACATGTCTCAGTGATGAGCGACAATCTATGTCCATGACCGATTCGAACGATCCGTTCGCCGCCAATCCGTACACTCCGCCGACGGATCGTGAGCGCAAGGACACCGACGACACCGACGACACCGTCGTCCAGCCGCACGAAGGCGACGCCCCGACAGCGTCCCAGGCCCCGGTCGCGGACGCACCGCCGCCGCCCCCGGCCCCTCCCGCGGCCCCGGCCTCGTCAGCATCTGGTGCCGCGGATCCCGCGGCGGGCGAGCCGACCGTCGAGGTCCCGGCCCAGCAGGAGACCACACCGCCTGCCGAGGACTACACCCACCGCTACCCGGGCACGGCCGAGCAGCAGGCCCCCATGGACGACCCGTACCGCCAGGAAGAGCCGACCGTGGCCTTCGCGACGTCCCCCGGCTACGGCGGTGGCTCCGGCGACGGCCCCGCCACCGGCGGATCCACGCCTGCGCGCCCCGGCCGCGGCCGCATGGCCGCCGCCGGCCTCGCCTTCCTGGTGCTCGCCGCGGGTGCCGGCTACGGCGGCGCGTGGGCCTTCGACCAGCAGAACGACGACAGCTCCAGCAGCGGCGTCGTCAGCTCGCTCGACGGCAGCGACGACGACGCGACGCAGGCCAGCCTGCCGGCCGGCACGGTCGAGCAGGTCGCGGCGAAGGTCCTGCCATCGGTCGTGCAGATCAACGTCCGGGGCGGACAGGAGTCCGGCTCCGGCACCGGCGTCATCCTCAGCCAGGACGGCGAGATCCTGACCAACAACCACGTGGTCGAGGTGGCCGGTGACGGCGGGACCATCACGGTCGCCTTCAGCGACGGCAGCAATGCCAAGGCCGCGATCGTCGGCACCGACCCGAAGACCGATCTCGCGGTCATCAAGGCCGAGGGCCAGTCCGGCCTGAGCCCGGCGACCCTGGGCTCGTCGGCCGATCTGCGGGTCGGCCAGGAGGTCATCGCGATCGGTTCACCGTTCGGCCTCGAGAGCACCGTGACGCAGGGCATCATCTCGGCCCTCAACCGACCGGTCTCCTCCAGCAATGCCAGTGGCCAGGAGCAGACCCGCACGACGTTCCCCGCGGTGCAGACCGACGCGGCGATCAACCCGGGCAACTCCGGCGGTCCGCTGGTCGATCTCAAGGGCCGCGTCATCGCGATCAACTCGGCGATCAAGTCGGCCACGACGTCGTCCGGCGAGGCCGGTTCCATCGGCCTCGGCTTCGCGATCCCGATCGACCTGGCCAAGAGCGTCGCGAAGCAGCTGATCGCCGGCAAGAAGGTCGCGCACGCGCAGATCGGCGTCACCGTCGACAACGCGCTCGGCGAGGACGGCATCACGAGCACGGGCGCCCAGATCAAGGAGGTCACCCCCGACGGCGCGGGCGCCAAGGCCGGGCTCAAGCCGGGCGACGTCATCACGGCGGTCAACGACACGTTGATCCCCAGCTCCGAGGCGCTGGTGGCAGCGGTCCGCGGCTACAGCCCCGGCGAGAAGATCGACGTGACCTACACCCGCGACGGCAAGAAGAACGATGTCGAGGTCACCCTCGGCAGCGACGGCGGCACCGCCGAGTAGGAAGTCCCCCGCAACAGGCCCCGGCAGCGATGCCGGGGCCTGTTGTGTCGTGGGGCACCGCTAGCGTGACGACGGTGAGGACCCGCGACCTGTCGATGCTCGCCCTGGGCGTCACCGTGCTGCTCTGGGCCTCGGCGTTCGTCGGCATCCGTGCCGTCGGGGACACCTACTCCCCCGGCTCCCTGACGCTGGGCCGGCTCGTGGTCGGAGCCCTCGTGCTGACGGCGTTCGCCCGGCCGGGCCGCGGCCGGATGCCGAGCGGACGTCCGCTCCTGCTGGTCGTCCTGTACGGCGTCGTGTGGTTCGGCGCCTACAACCTGGCGCTGAACGCCGCTGAGCGCGATCTCGACGCCGGCACCACCGCGTTGATCGTCAACATCGGGCCCGCCATCGCCGCCGTCGTCGCCGGGTTCCTGTACCGCGAGGGCTTTCCGAGACCGCTGCTGATCGGGATGGGCATCGCCTTCGCCGGGGTGGCCCTGATCGCGCTGAGCACCGACCGGGACTCCTCGTCGGTCGACACCGCCAGCACCACCGGCGTCCTGCTGTGCGTCGCCGCGGCGATCTTCTACGCCTTCGGCGCGCTGGCGCAGAAACCCGCCCTGCGGCACATGGAGCCGGTCATGTCGGTGTGGCTGGGCTGCCTGGTCGGCGTCGTGGTGTGCCTGCCGTTCGCCCCCGCCCTGATCGAGGAGCTGTCCGGCGCGTCCTTCCACGACATCGCCTGGCTGGTCTACCTGGGTGTGTTCCCGACCGCGATCGGCTTCAGCACCTGGTCGTACGCGCTCAAGAGGATCTCCACCGGTCAGGCCGCCTCGACGACCTACCTGGTGCCCGCCGTGGCGACCCTGATCTCGTGGGCCGTGCTGGACGAGGTGCCGGCGGCGCTGGCCTTCGTCGGGGGCGCGATGTGCCTGGTCGGCGTGGCCATCACCCGCCTTCGCTCCCGTTCCCCCGTCCCCGCCGGAGAGCTCCACCATGGCGAGAACCAGGCAGGCGACGGAGGAGCACGGTGACCGAGATCGATGTGCGGCCCGCGACGTCGTTCGGCGACGTCGCCACGATGCTCGGCCCGAAGCGGCCGGATGCGAACGTCTGCTGGTGCCTGAGCTATCGCATCGGTTCGAAGGAGAACCGCGAGCTCGTCGGGACGGCCCGGGGTGACCTGTTCGAGCGTCTGTGCCGCGAGGACCCGCCGCCCGGCGTGCTGGCCTACGACGGCGACGACGTGGTCGGCTGGGCCGCAGTGCACCCACGATCCGACACGAGCTTCGCCCGCAACCGCAAGATCCCGCACGTCGACGACTCGGCGGTGTGGTCCGTGTGGTGCATCCGGGTCCGGCCAGGGCATCGCCGCCAGGGCATCTCGCACCACCTGCTGCGCGGCGCGGTCGACTTCGCCCGCGCGAACGGTGCTCCCGCCATCGAGGGCTATCCCGTCGACAACCGAGGCGAGAAGGTCGACCTGACGATGGCGTACGTCGGCACCCGCAAGCTGTTCGAGGAGGCCGGTTTCACCCACGCCGCCGACACCGACTCCGTCCTCAACGGCTTCCCCCGCGTGCTGATGCGGCTCGACCTGAGCTGACTGGCACCGACCTCAGGGGTTCATGACGGGGGTGAGGACGAGGCGGGCGGGCCGTCCCCGCTCGACGATCACGATGGCGTTCTGCCCGTAGGCCGTCGCCAGCTCGACCGCCTCGGCCTCGGCCAGGTCGAGGGCGAAGAAGCCGTGCTCGGGCTCCCATTCCGACTCGTACCCGACGCCGATGTGCGGCAGGATCACGCTGCCGGCCTGGTCGAGATCGACCTCCAGCCGGGCGTTGGCGTCGTCGTTGCTGTCCTGGTCGAGGAGCACGCTGCGCGGGTTCCAGCCGGTGATGAACACACCGCTCGCCGCGCCGTAGTCGGCCAGGATCGCGTCGATCGCGTCGGAGACCTCACCGATGCCGACATCCGCGCGCGCGATCCCCAGGTCGTCGAGCACGACGTACCGGGTGCGCTCGTACTCGCGCAGCAAGTCCTCGGACATCAGCCGACGAGATCCGTGACCAGGTCACGCAGGATGCCGAAGCCGTTCTGGGTCAGGATCGACTCGGCGTGGAACTGCACCCCGCGGTAGTGCGGCCCCGCGACCAGATGGATGTCGCCGGTCGCCGGGTCGGTCTCGACCGTCACGCCGTCCGGGAGGCCCGACTCCGGCACCCGGGCCACGAAGGTGTTGTAGAACCCGACGGTCTCCGGCCGGTCCAGCACCGTCAGTCGGCTCTGCGTCCCCTGGAAGACGATGTCCTTGAACACCAGGTCCAGGCCGATCTGGTGGCTCAGCGTCTGGTGGCCCAGGCACACCGCGAGGAACGGCCGCTGGGCCTCCAGCAGGCCCGCCACGACGCGGTGCAGCGTGGCCATCTTCGGATCGTCCTGGTCACGCGGATCCCCGGGTCCGGGGCCCATGACCACCAGGTCGTAGCCGGCGAGGGCGTCGATGCCCCGGTCGGCCAGCTCGGTGGAGTCGTGGCGGACGATGTCGGTCGTCATGCCCAGGACGCCGAACACGTGCGACAGCATGTTGACGAAGTCGTCCTCGCCGTCGACGATCACGACCCGCTTGCCGACCAGGGTGGGCACCGGTGCCGCACCGGACTGGTCGGTGAGCCAGAACTGGCTGAGCCGCTGGTTGCGCGAGCCGAGCGCGATGATGACCTCGTCCTCGCGCGTGAACGCGTCCCAGGTGTGCGACTCGTTCGCCGTCCCGGCGGGCGCCGCGTCGACCAGGCCGAATGCGCTCAGGATGCCGCCGGCCTTGGCCCAGGTCTCCTTCGTCTCGTACATCGCATCGGAGTCACGGACGAGCGTCGCACCGGCGCTGACCTTGAGATTGCCGTCCAGGTCGACATCGGCGGTGCGGATCAGGATCGGTGCATCGGCGCGCTGGGCGCCGTCCTCGTCGCGGCCCACGAGAGCGGCGACGGATGCGTAGTAGCCGCGGCCCTGGTGCTCGTACTGCTTGATCAGCCGGCACGCGTTCTCGACCGGGCTGCCGGTCACGGTCGCCGCGAACATCGAGTCGCGCAGCACCTCGCGGACGTCCCGGTGGGTGCGCCCCGCCAGGAGGTACTCGGTGTGGACCAGGTGCGTCATCGGCTTCAGGTACGGGCCGAGCACCAGACCACCCTCGTGGCAGATGTCGCACATCATCTTGAGCTCTTCGTCGACGACCATGAAGAGCTCGTAGATCTCCTTCTCGTCCTGCAGGAACTTCAAGAGCTCACGCTTCTTGTCCGCGTGCGTCTCCAGGCCCCGCATGCGGAACGTCCCGCTGATCGGGTTCATCCGCACCTGGCCGGCCTCGAGGCTGACGTGCCGCTCCGGGCTCGCGCCGATCAGGTAGCGGTCGCCGGTGAAGATCATGAACGTCCAGAACGCACCGCGCTCGCGCTCCAGCAGGCGGCGGAACACCGTCAGGGCGGCGTCGTGGCCCCAGTCGGCGACCTGCGCGCGGTAGTGCCGGCCGATCACCAGGTTCGCGCCCTCGCCCTGGCCGATCTCGTCGTCGATGATCTGCCGGACGATGCCTGCGTACTCCTCGTCGGTGCTCTCGAACCCACCGCGGTCGGTGAAGTCGACCGGGACGTCGGGCAGCTGGCCGAGCAGCTCGTCGACCGGGACCTCGGCGCTGAACGCGATCTGGATCGCCGACAGCGGCGTCCCGTCCTGGTGCGCCTCGAAGCCACGCTCGCGGACCTGGGCGTACGGCACCAGCACCAGGTGGTCCCACGCCGGTCCGGGGCCGGTCTGCACCGGGATGTCGGCGAGCTGCTCCAGGTCGGTTCGCGGACCGCCCACCAGCGTCACGGTGTCGGACTCGCGCACACGGATCAGCGCGAACGCCGGCTGGGTGAGGAGCTCGTCGAGGGAGGTCATCTGTTTCCTTCGGTCAATGCCTCGGCCGGCGAGGGGTGCTGCCCGGACGACGAAAGCCCAGAGCCGGCCATGAGGCGGTCTGGGCAGGGAGTCGACAGGCCACCGTTACGGGTGGCGCCACCAGGAGAGGGGCCGGGCTGTCATGGCAGGAGCCTATCGCAGGGCCCGCGAGCCCACCGACAGGTCGGCTGCAAGACTCGGCGCATGGACATCGATGTCGACCTGGTCCGGCGCGACCTGGCCCAGCTCGTCAACTTCCCGAGCATCGGCGGATCCGATGCCGAGATCGCCGTCCAGCGCTGGTGCGCCTCGACCCTGACCGGCCTCGGCATGACGGTCGACCAGTGGAAGATCGACCTCGACGCGCTGCGGGCTGACCCGGAGTACCCGGGTGAGGAGGTCGAGCGCGACGAGGCGTGGGGCGTGGTCGGCACATCGGCCGCCGGCACCCCGGCGCTGATCCTCAACGGACACGTGGACGTCGTGCCGCCGGGCGATCCGGCGGCATGGACCGGCTCCGACCCGTGGCACGTCCACGAGGTCGACGGCCGATGGTTCGGTCGCGGGGTCTGCGACATGAAGGGCGGTGTCGTGGCCATCATCGCCGCGGCCCGGGCCGTCAGCGACGTCCAGCTGTCCCGGCCGTTCGCGGTGCACACCGTGATCGGCGAGGAGGACGGCGGCATCGGCTCGTTCGCGACGCTGCGGCGCGGGCACACCGGGGACGCCTGCGTCATCGCCGAGCCGACTGCGGGCCAGGTCGTGGCCGCCAACGCGGGATCGTTGACATTTCGCATCGAGGTGCACGGACGCTCCGCCCACGGCTCGATGCGCACGACGGGGTACAGCGCGATCAGCGCCTTCGAGGTCGTCCACCGGGCGCTCGGCCGGCTCGAGGACGTCCGCAACCAGGCGCCGCCTGCCCCGTTCGGCCCGCTCCCGTGGCCCATCAGCGTCGGCATCGTGCGGGCCGGCGAGTGGGCCAGTACCGTGCCCGATCTGCTGATCGCCGAGGGACGGTACGGCGTCATGCCGGGCGAGTCGTTCGCGGATGCCAAGGCCGCCTTCGAGGAGGCTGTCGCGGACGCCGTCGCGTCCGATGCCCGGCTGGCCGAGAACCCGCCGACCGTCACCTGGCCCGGCGGTCACTTCGCCGCCGGACGCCTCCCCGAGGGGCACCCGCTCGGCGACGAGGCGACCGCGGCCGTGGTCGCCGCCGGACAGCCGCGGCCGCAGCTGATCGGCGCACCGTACGGCTCGGACCTGCGACAGTACGCCGCGGCGGGCATCCCGACCGTCCAGTACGGCCCCGGCGACATCGCCGACGCCCACGCCCTCGGGGAGAACGTCGCCATCGCCGACGTCATCGCAGCCGCCCGCGCCTACGCCGAGCTGATCCTCGCCCGCTGCCGCTAGCCCGGCGGCGGTCAGCGGGGGGACGTCTCGACGGGGACGTAGTCCGCGACGGTGACGATGCCTCCGGGCTCGAAGCTGACCGGCTGGAGCCCGACTGGGCGGCCGTCCGCGAAGGTGACGATCGTGACCTGGGCGGTCCGGCGCAGCTTGCTGCCCAGGGCGAAGGCGTAGACGGCGCCGCCGGTGGAGGCCGTCGTCAGCGTCGTGGTGGTGCGGCCGTTCGCACCGGCCACCACCTCGGGGCCGACCGTCCGGTGCAGGTGGCCCGACAGCACCAGGTCGGCGCAGCCGGATGCCGCGGCCTGCTTGCCGGACGACGGGCTGTGCACCGCGACGACGCTGACGTCGCCGGCCTCGCAGGTCGCAGCGGTGAGCTCCTCGTCCTGCTTGCGGATCGCGGCCGAGTTCGCCTTCGGATCGCCGCTGTAGCCGGCGGTCAGTCCTGAGCTGCGCGGATCGCTGCTGCCGATGAACCGGATGCCGGCGACCGTGACGGGCTTGCCGTCCAGGACGGTGAATCCCTTGTCCTTCATCTGCCGGCTCACGGTGCCACCGGTGTCGTGGTTGCCGGCGACCGAGACGATGTCGAAGTCGCGGAACTCGCGCGCCAGCGAGTTGATGCTGAACGACTCCCAGCTGGCGCCGTTGGACGTGTCGTCGCCCAGGTCGATCAGCAGCTTGGCGCCGGCCCGGTCGGCGATCGCGCGAGCCACCGGGTCCATGCCGATGTTGTCGTGGCGGTCGGTCACGACCAGCGCGGTCGTCTCGCCCTCCTCGGGGGTGCGGACCACAGCGGTCCTCGCCGTCTCCTCCAGCGTCCCGTAGAAGGACACCGACGTCCGGTAGGTCTCCAGCGCACCCTCCACGAGGGCCTTGCTGCCGGACGTCGACGCGCCCTGGACGATCTCGACCCGGTCGAGGACGGGATCAGCCGGCAGGAGCGGGAACACCGACCCGATCGGCACCCAGGCCGCGTCGCGGGACTGGGGTCGCTCGGGGACAGCGACCAGGACGAGGGCCGCGGCGGTCACGACACCGACGCTCGCGGCGCCGACGAGCTGACGCCGCTGCGGGTGCCGGGCAGCGACCCAGATCGCCCGCCGGCGTGCCCGGCCGATCGCCCACCACCCCACCATCGCACCCACGACGGCGAGCGCGCCCGCACCGACGCCGCGCATCGCCGCGTCCGCGAGCATCGACACCAAGGAGGACCGGACGGCGGCGATCTCGCCCTGCGGCTGGGAGGCGATGACCGCATCGCGCGCGATGAGCTCGTTGAGCTCGGAGATGTCGCTGTCGCCGAGGCGGATGTCGACGCCGATGCCCAGCGGCGCGTCCGCGGGGAGGCGGATCTGCGGGATCAGCGTCCCGAAGTCGATGCGGGCATAGCCGTCGAAGGTCGGCTTGACGACCGCGTCGTGCGCGCCGATGACGATCGAGCGCTCACTGTGCACGAACGTCGAGTACGCCGTCGGCAGCGCGACGGCCACGCCCAGGACGACCAGCAGGACGATCTTCAGGGCGCGCGCCGCCACGGCATGTGAGCCAGGGGTCATGCGATCCGGTTGCTCCAGCGATCGGTCGTGCCCACCGTGGTGAGCAGCTGGGTCGCGCGGGTCAGCACGACGTACAACGTGCGCCAGCCGGCGCTGGACTCGTCGGTGATGGCGTCCGGCTCGACCACGACGACGGCGTCGAACTCCAGGCCCTTGGTGTCCAGGCCGTCGAGGACCCGCAGCCGGTCGGGGTGCTCGGCCAGCAGATCGGCCAGGTCGTCCCGGAGGCGGTCGACCGCTGCGCGGGCCGCGACGATCGCCACGGTTCCCTCGACCCGGTCGAGGACCTCCAGCGCGCTCGCCCGCGCGGTGTCCACGAGGTCCGCCGGCGGCACGACGAGCTGCTTGGGCTGCTCGCCCGTGCGCCGCACGGCATCGGCCAGGTCCGGATCGGGGACGCCGATCGCGGCGACCTTGGCGGCGAGATCGTAGATCTCCGCGGAGTTCCGGTAGTTGGTCGAGAGCCGGAACGCGTGCTCGGGCTTTCCGTCGAGGGCGTCCTTGCGGGCGGCCGCCGACTCCAGCGGGTGCGGCCACGAGGACTGCGCCTCGTCGCCGACGATCGTCCAGCTGGCGTGCCGCCCGCGGCGGCCCAGCATGCGCCACTGCATCGGCGACAGATCCTGCGCCTCGTCGACCAGCACGTGCGCGAAGCCGTCGTCCTCGATGCTCTGGGTCGTCCGGTTGCGGTCTACGCGGTCCTCACGCTCACGGCGCTCGAAGCTCATGAGCTGCTTGGGTGCGTCGTCATCGTCGTCGTTGGCCTCGGGGACCTCGCCCACGAGGTAGCGCAGCTCGTCGATCAGCGGGACGTCCTGGATGCTCGGCTCGCCGGCGACCCACGACGCCTTCAGGGCGGCGATCTCGGCGCGGCTGAACGTGCCGTTCGACAGCTCGTCGACCAGGTCCGGCAGGGTGCGCCAGATCTCGATGGGCTCGACCGGCGGCCACCACTGCTCGACGAAGTCGATGAAGCGGTCGTCGGTCGTGACGATCTCGACGAAGTCCTCGCGGCCCTTCTCCAGCGCCCGCTCGCCGCGCACCTGACGCCACAGCGCGTCGACGAGGACTGCCGGGACCTGGGCGTACGCGCGGTTGCGCCGGGCGTTGGACAGCAGCTGGCGACGGATCTTGTCCAGCTGCTGGGGCTGCAGGCGCAGGACGTCGTCCTTGTAGAAGTAGCGGAACTCCGTCGGCGAGCCGGCCAGCGGCGCGGCTGCGGCGCGCTTGAGGAAGCCCGTCATCCGCGACGATCCCTTGGCGGCAGCTGCGACCGGCTCGTCGTGGCGACCGGCGCGGATGCCGTCCACGACCTCACCGAGCGAGCGGAGCGTCACGCTGGTCTCACCGAGGCTGGGCAGCACGCGCTCGATGTAGTTCATGAAGACGTTCGACGGGCCGACGACCAGCACGCCACCGGACTCGAAGCGCCGGCGGTCGGTGTACAGCAGGTAGGCCGCACGGTGCAGCGCGACGACCGTCTTGCCGGTTCCCGGGCCACCGCCGATCGTGGTGGCGCCGCGGCCCGGCGCGCGGATGGCCTCGTCCTGCTCCTTCTGGATCGTGGCCACGACCGAGTGCATGGAGGTGTCCCGGGCGCGGGTCAGGCTGGCGAGCAGGGCGCCCTCGCCGACGATCACCATGTCGTCGGGCGCGTTGTCGGCGTCCAGCAGATCGTCCTCGACGCCGATGACCTGGTCGTTGGCGCACCGCAGCACGCGGCGCCGGACGACGCCGGCCGGCTCCTGGGCAGTTGCCTGGTAGAACACCGCGGCGGCCGGGGCCCGCCAGTCGATCAGCAGGATCTCGCGATCGGCGTCACGGACGCCGATGCGTCCGATGTACCGGGAATCGCCGTCCAGCATGTTGAGGCGACCGAACACCAGCCCGTCGTGCGCCGCGTTGAGCGCAGAGAGCCGCTTGGTCGCCTGGTAGACCATCGCGTCACGCTCGACGAGACCGCCTTCATTGCCGACGTGACCGCGCGCCATTCCCTCGACCACCAGGGACTGCGCAACCTTGGCGGATGCGTCGAGTCGCTCGTAGACCGTGTCGACGTACGACTGCTCGGCCTCGATCTCGCGCTGTTCCGCGTTGTGTGAGCTCACCCCACTCCTTCACCTTCTGGGAGAACTCACAAGTCTATTGCCTGCCGAAAATATTCCGCAGGCGGATGAGGCCGCGCGTCACGTCTCTCCGGCCCCGACTGCGGTCGCGTCCTTCGGACATCGTGCCTACCGTGGAAGACCAGGACGTTCTACCCGCACCGACGTCATGCGCCGGACGCCTGTTTACACAGACCTAAGTCCTGGGTCAGGATGACGTCCGGGCCCTATCTGCCGGGACTGGTCCCTCAGTCCGTCGGGACTTAAGTCCTAAGGAGTTGTTTCTCGTGCGAAAGACCCTCGTCCTTCTCATCGCGTCTGTCGTGGTCCTCGGGCTGGTCAGTCCTGCTGAGGCGGCCAAGAAGTCGGGCAAGAAGAGCTTCTCGGTGTCGCTGAGCCCCAAGCCGACCGGAACGCAGAAGAAGTACAACGACACCAGCCTGGACCTCTCCTCGCGCCATGCCCCGGTCAACACCCGCACGACGATCCGCGGCAAGGTCAAGGGCGGCAAGGTCAAGGGCAAGAAGGTCGCCATCTACGTGACCAACATGAACACCCAGGCGCGCAAGCGCACGTTCCTGGGCTCGGCCAAGATCGGCAAGGGCGGCTACTTCACCAAGCGGTTCGCGCCCAGCAAGGGCCACGCGGGGAGGTACAAGATCCAGATCGTGAAGAAGGCCGGCAGCGGACGTCGCGCCAAGACCAAGACCTTCTACATCCGGGTCTACGAGTGGGTCAGCCTGTCGAGGTTCTACGACGCCGCCGCCAGCACGCCGGGGCTCGCGCGGGCCGACAAGGAACCCGTGGGATCGCGCACCAATGAGCGGTGGAGCGTCTCGTACGCACTGCCCGGCGCATCGACCGCGGTCTTCAACCCTGCCGGGTACGGATGCGTCCGGTTCAACCTCAAGCTGGGGGTGTCGACGGCCTCCCGGGTGGACGCCGCCGCGTACACGGTGGCTCAGCCGGGCCGGCTGCTCATGGCGGGGACCAAGACCCGCGGGGGAGGCTTCGACGAGCCGTCGCGAGCCACGTCCGAGAGGATCGACCCGAACCTGCCGCTGACGGTCTCCAACGTCGGCGACCCCGGGTCCCGATTGATCCTGGGCCTGCCGAAGATGGCGTGCCTGCGGCCCTACAAGGTGGCGCCCGCGCCCCGGTGAGGGAAGCTCAGCCCGCGTCGAGGATCCGCCGCAGGAACTGACGCGTGCGCTCCTCCTGCGGGTCCCCGATGACCTGGGCGCAGGTGCCCCGCTCGACGACGACCCCGCCGTCCAGGAACAAGGCCTGATCGGCGACCTGCTCGGCGAAGCGGATCTCGTGCGTGACGATGATCGTCGTCCAGCCCTCGCTGGCCAGGTCCTTGATGACCGAGAGGACCTCGCCGACCAGCTCCGGGTCCAGCGCCGACGTGGGCTCGTCGAACAGGACGACCTTGGGCTTGAGCGCCAGCGCGCGGGCGATGCCGACCCGCTGCTGCTGCCCGCCGGACAGCTGGAAGGGATGCTGACCGGCCTTCTCGATGAGGCCGACCTGGTCCAGCAGCTCGAGGGCGTCGGCGATCGCCTCCTCGCGGGGACGCTTCTGCACCTGGACGGGCCCCTCGATGACGTTCTCCAGCACCGTCTTGTGCGGGAACAGGTTGTGCGACTGGAAGACCATCCCGCTCTGCGCCCGCAGCCGCGCCGTCTGCTCGCGGGCCGCCTTGCCGCGCGCCGGGAGGGTCGCGAAGTCGACCTCGACGTCACCGATGCGCACGGTGCCGGAGTCCGGCGTCTCCAGCACATTCAGCGAGCGAAGGATCGTGGTCTTGCCGGAGCCGGACGGGCCGAGCAGGACCGTCGTGGTGCCCGCGTCGACGGTGAAGTCGATGCCGCGCAGGACGTGGTTGTCGCCGAAGGCCTTCTCGAGCCCGCGGACGTCGACGAGGGGTGCGGTGGGGTCGGTCATCTGGCCACGAACCTGTCCAGTCGGGTCTCGATCCTGCGCTGACCGGCAGCCAGCAGGGCGCAGACGACCCAGTAGTACAACGCGGCCGTCAGGTACAGCGGGAAGAAGGTCTGCGCCGCCGATGCGGCGATCTGGGCCTCGCGGAACAGCTCGGTGACCAGCACGACCGACAGCAGCGAGGTGTCCTTGAGCAGGGAGATCAGCGTGTTCGACAGCGGCGGGACGGCGGTGCGGGCGGCCTGCGGGAACACGATCCGGCGCAGCGCCTGCCAGTAGCCCATCCCAATCGTCGCCGCCGCCTCGAACTGCCCCTTGGGCACCGAGAGGATCGCCGAACGGACGATCTCGGCGGCGTACCCGCCGACGTTCAGGCTCAGCGCCAGCACCGCGGACGGCCACGGCGGCAGGTCGAGGCCCAGCTCGGGCAGGCCGTAGAAGACGATGAACAGCTGCACCAGCAGCGGGGTGCCGCGGATGACCGAGATGTAGACGCGGGCGATCGCGCTGAGGATCCGGCTGCCGGAGATGTTGGCCAGGGCCGCCGCCACCGCCAGCACCAGGCCCAGTGCGAAGCTGATGATCGTGATCGGGATCGTGGCGATCAGCAGCGCGCGGAACATCGGCCAGGCGGCGTCCTTGATGATGTCGGCGTCGCTGCGGGTGGCCCGGCCACCGGACAGATCGGCCTGGCCGGAGTTCTGCACCGACACGTCGATCTTGAAGTACTTCTGGGAGATCTTGGCCAGCGTCCCGTCCGCCTTGAGCGCCGCGATGGCGTCATCGGCCTGCTTGAGCAGCTGGCGCTCGTCCTTGCGGAAGACCAGCTTCTGCTGGCTGACCTCGTCGCCGGCGGTGCCGACGATCTCGATGTCGTCCGAGCCCGTGGTGTTGAGGTAGTCCAGCGCCGCCAGGTTGTCGTTGATCAGGGCGTCGACCCGTCCCTGCACCACGAGCGCCGCCGCCTGGGCGAATCCCTCGACGCCCTCGACCTTCGCCCCGGCCTTGCGGGCCAGCTCGGCGTAGTTGGTGGTCAGCGACTGCGCGGTCGTCTTGCCCTTGAGGTCCGACAGCTTCGTGATGCCCTTGGTGCCGGTCTTCACCACGATGACGCCACGCGAGTACGTGTAGGTGTCCGACAGCCCGTACCGCGCCTCGCGCTCGGGGTTGTCGGTGACCTGGTTGGCGATGACGTCGATGCGGTCGGCGTCCAGGGCGGCGAAGATCGCGTCGAATGTGGTCTCGACGAACTTCAGCCGCCATCCCGCCTTCTTCGCGACGGCCTTGATGACCTCGACGTCGTACCCGGTGAGCTTGTTGCTGCCCGACTCGTGGAACGAGAACGGCGGGTACGTGCCCTCCGTCCCGACGCGGACGAGGGGGCGGTTGTCCTCCGCGGCGACCGCCGACCCCGCCGGCACCACGACAAGGGTCACCAGCAGGAGTGCCAGCACCTTCAGCACGCGCCGCATCGGGACCCTCTCGTGTGTGTGGTCCGACGCTACGGCGGTGGGGGTCGTCCCGCACCCCGCGCCCCAGGCGTCCACCATCCGGACGCGCATCAGGGCCCCGGGACGACCAGCGTCCCGGGGCCCGTCACCGGTGCACGTCTTACTTCTTGATGCGCACCGTCTTGCTGGTGCCTGCAGCGTTCTTCTTGCCTTCGTAGACCACCGTCAGCTTGTGCTTGCCCTTCTTGAGCTTCGAGACCTTCACCTTGACGGTGCCGGACTTGACCGAGACCCGCTTGAGGGTCTTGCCGTTCTCACTGATCGTGATCTTGCCCTTCGCCTTCTTGCTGGCGCTGGGCGAGATCTTGATCGTGAAGGTGGCCTGCTTCTTGCCGGTAGTGACCTTCGCCGACAGCTTGGCCTTCTTCTTGGCGGCGAACGGCGCCTTGACGGTGCGAGTGATCGTCCCGTAGCCGTACGTCTTGTAGGTGATGACCGCCGACAGCTTCTTCTGGTAGTCCGCCTTCGAGACGCGGTGGGTGCGAGCGGTCTGGCCGGCCAGGGCCTTTCCGTTGCTGAACCACTGGTACGAGACGCTGGCACCGGGAGCAACCGAACCGGGCGAGGCTGCGATGGTCTTGCCGAGGACCGGGAGACCAAGGACCTTGGGCTGGCTCCGGAACAGATAGTCGCCGCGCTTGACCGAGTCTTCGGGATACGCCTCGTACGAGCGGGAGTCAGTCGCGCTGGTGACCTTCACCTCGGCGAAGATGTTTCCGAGCTCGTTGGCCGTGGGCACGTACGTGGGGCTGGTGGCTCCCGGGATGATGCCCTGGTCGCCGTACCCTGTGCGCCACTGGTAGGTGACCGAGGTGACCGCCTGGGCGTACGTACCCGAGCTGACTGCCAGCGGCTTGCCGACCTGTGCGACGCCGGTGACCTCGGGGTAGACCCGCGCGCAGATCGAGGTCGGGAGGGGGGATACCTGTGTGGTGAACTGCGGGTTCAGGCCCTGCTCCACGTTGGCCGCGACAGCGATCGTGGTGCTGACGCCCTCGTATATTTCGCAGTCGTCGTAGACGTTGACCGAATAGGTACCCGGCGGAAGCGCCTGGGTGAAGGTGCCATTGTCCTCGACGTACGCGTACTGGTTGAAGTCATCGCCAGCCTCTGGGGTGTCGCCCCCCTTGCGGAACGACACGTAGGCCCCGGGCACGGCCGCTCCGGCGGGGTTCAGGACGGTTCCGGTCACGACTCCGGTCGGGCCCGGCACGGCGTGCGCGGAGGTGGCGGTCGCGGCGAGCGCGCCGGACGCGAGGGCCATGGTGGCGACGAGCGCACCGACCCTGCGCATGGAGGTCAACTTCATCTTGGTTTTCTCCTAGGTAACTGGGTGTGGCTAGAATCCCCTGAAGTTACCGCAGTGAGACGGTCTTTCACTGTCGAATGGGACAAAGGTTCACGGCAGCGGAGGCCGCTAGTTCCTGCGGTTCAGGAAGGCCGTCATCGCGGCGCGGGCCTCGTCGCTGCCGAACAGCTCACCCGACAGCTCGGCGAGGGCGGGCCCGAGGGCGTCGAGGCGGGCCACGACGTCCTGGTTGAGCAGCTTCTTGGTCTCGCGCAGCCCTTGCGGGTAACCCTTGACCAGCTCGCCCAGGGCACGGGCGACCTCGGCCTGCAGCTCGGCGTCGGGCACGACCCGCGTGACCAGGCCGATGGCGGTGGCCTCGGCCGCGTCGAACGTGCGCGCGGTGAGGAACAGATCGCTCGCCGCGCGGTCGGTCAGCCGGGGCAGCAGCGTCGCCGAGATGACGGCCGGCGCCAGCGCGAGCCGCACCTCGGTCAGCGCGAAGGTCACCGACTCGGCCGCGATGACCAGGTCGGCCGCGCCGACGATGCCGAGCCCGCCGGCCCGCACAGGACCGGCGAGCTCGACCACGACCGGCTTGGCGGCCGTCGCGATCTGCCGCTGCAGCGCGATCAGGCCCTTGGCGCCCTCGACCATGCTGCCCTCGGCCGCCTCCGACAGGTCGGCTCCCGAGCAGAACACCCGTCCGGCCGAACGGACCAGGATGGCGCGCGCCCCCGGGTCGGCGTCCGCGGCCGCCAGGTGGGCCGACAGCTCGGACACCAGCTGCTTGCTCAGCGCATTGCGGTTGCGCTCGCTGTCGAGCGTGATCGTCGCGACGTCGTCGGCGACCTCGAGGTGGACGAGCTCGGTCATGGCACTCCTTGTCGATGGCCCTGACGTTCTGACACGACACGCCGGGGTGTTTCGGTCAAAACGTCAGGGCCAGCGGGGCTTTAGTAGGACTTGGGCAGGCCCAGGGAGAACTGCGCCACGAAGTTCAGCGCCATCTCCCGGCTGACCGGGGCGATGCGCGACAGGCGCGAGCCGGCCAGCATCTGCACGAGACCGTACTCGTTGGCCAGGCCGTTGCCGCCGTGGGTCTGGATCGCGCGGTCCACGGCGTTGCAGACCGCCTCGCCGGCGGCGTACTTGGCCATGTTGGCAGCCTCGGCGGCGCGCATGACGTCGCCGGCCGCGTACAGCGCGGCGGCCTTCTGCGTCATCAGGCGAGCCATCTCGATCTCGATGTACGACTGCGCCAGCGGGTGCGAGATGGCCTGGTGCGCGCCGATCGGCGTGTCCCAGACCTTGCGCTCCTTGGCGTACTCCGACGCCTTGGCCAGCGCCAGGCGGGCCGTCCCCAGCGCGAAGGACGAGGCCATGATGCGTTCGGGGTTGAGGCCGGCGAACAGCTGCTCGATGCCGGCGCCCTCGCCGCCGATCAGGGCGTCCGCGGGCACCCGCACGTCGTCGAAGAACAGCGTGAACTGCTTCTCCGGGGAGATGATGCCCATCTCGATCTCCTGGTACGTGAAGCCCTCGGAGTCCGTGGGGATCAGGAACAGGGCCGGCTTGAGCTTGCCGGTGCGCGCGTCCTCGGTGCGCGCGACGACCAGGACGTGGCTGGCCTCGTCGACGCCCGAGATGTACGTCTTGGTGCCGGTCAGGCGCCAGCCGTCGGCCTCGCGGTACGCGGTGGTGATGATGTTGTGCGAGTTCGACCCGGCATCCGGCTCGGTGATCGAGAAGGCGAAGGTCGAGGTGCCGTCGGCCAGGCCGGGCAGCAGCGCCTGCTTCTGCTCGTCGCTGCCGTACTGGGCGATGATCGTGCCGACGATCGCCGGCGACACCACCATCAGCAGCAGCGGGCTGCCGGCCGCCGCGAGCTCCTCGCACACCGCGGCCAGGTCGCCGATGTCGCCGCCGCCTCCGCCGTACTCCTCGGGGATCGCGACGCCCAGGAAGCCGTTGCGGCCGGCCTCCTGCCACAGCTCGGTGGTCTTCTTGCCGGCCTTGGCGGCCTGCTCGAAGTAGTCGCGGCCGTACTTGGCGCCCAGTGCGGCGACGGAGGCGCGCAGCGCCACCCGCTCATCGGACTCGGTGAAGGCGATGGTCATGTGGTTTCTCCTGGTTCGATGATGGCGAGGACGGTTCCGGACTCGACCTGCGAGCCGGCGGTGACCGTCAGCTCCCGGACGATTCCGTCGGCGGTTGCGGTGATCGTGTGCTGCATCTTCATCGCCTCGAGGACGACGATGACGTCCCCTTCGGCGACCTGCTGGCCATCGGCGACCGCCACGCTGACGACGGACGCCGGCATGGGGGCCAGCAGGGATCCCTCGACGACGGCCGATGCCGGGTCGACGAAGTCGGGGACCGGCACGAGATCGATCGATCCGTGAGGACCGTCGACGTCGACCCACCCCCCGCCGATCGCGACACAGTAGGTCTCGGTGACCCCGCCGACGTCGAGCACGACCTGCGTCGGGCTCGCGCTCACGACCGAGACGTCGTCCAGGTCGTGCTGCACGAAGCCGGCGGAGTACGACACGACCAGATCCGGCTCGTACGTCCTGGTGCGCGGCTGGCTGGGGACGTTGCGATAGGCCGCCGGCACCCGGCTCAGCACCCGCGCCCCGGCCGATGCCGCGGACGCCTCGGCGAGCGCCGCCGCCAGTGCGGCCCGACGGACCATGCCGTCGTCGAGCGACGGTGCCGTCCACGCCTCCAGCCGCTGGTCGAGCAGCGCCGTGTGGACCCGGGCGGCCGCGAACTCCTCGTCGGCCAGGATCGAGCGCAGGAAGTCCAGGTTGGTCGAGACGCCGTGGATGCGTGTGCGCCGCAGCGCTCCCTGGAGGCGCCGCAGCGCTGCCCGCCGGTCGCCCCCGTGCGCCACGATCTTGGCGATCATGGCGTCGTAGTGGATGCCGACGACCGAGCCGGACTCGACCGCGGAGTCGACCCGCAGCCCCGGCCCGGAGGGCACCTCGAACGTGCGCACCGTGCCGGTCTGCGGCTGCCAGCAGTCGGCCGGGTCCTCGGCGTACAGCCGCACCTCGATCGCGTGACCGTGCGGGCCGGCAGGCTCCTGGCCCAGCTCGGCCCCTTCAGCCACCGCGATCTGTGCCGCAACGAGATCGACCCCGAAGACCGCCTCGGTGACCGGGTGCTCGACCTGCAGCCTGGTGTTCATCTCCAGGAAGAAGACCCGTCCGGCGTCCAGGTGGGCATCGGCGACCAGGAACTCCACGGTCCCGGCGCCGACGTAGCCGACCGCCTTGACCGCGGCCCGCGCCGCATCGTGCAGCACCCCGCGGACGGCATCGCTGACGTCCGGCGCAGGGGCCTCCTCGACGACCTTCTGGTGCCGGCGCTGGATCGAGCAGTCCCGGTCGCCGACGATCCAGCAGGTGCCGTGGGTGTCGGCCATGACCTGGACCTCGATGTGCCGGGCGGTCGGCAGGTACGGCTCGACGAACACCGTCTCGTCCCCGAACGCCGAGAGCGCCTCGGCGCCGGCCCTGGCCAGCTCGTCGTCGAGATCGGCGGGGTCGTGGACGACGCGCATGCCGCGTCCGCCGCCTCCGGCCGATGCCTTGACCAGCAGGGGGTAGTCGTCGGCGGTCGCCGCCGCGGCGTCCACCGACAGGATCGGCACCCCGGCGGCGGCCATGAGCTCCTTGGCGCGGATCTTGGAGCCCATGGCATCGATCGTCTCCGGCGACGGGCCGATCCACGTCAGCCCGGCGGCGACGACGTCCCGGGCGAACTGCGCGTTCTCGGACAGGAATCCGTAGCCCGGGTGGACGGCGTCCGCTCCGGCCGACAGCGCGGCGGCGATGACCAGGTCGCCGCGCAGGTAGGTCTCGGACGGTGCGGACCCGGGCAGCCGGACGGCGACATCGGCCTCCCGGACGAAGGGCGCACCGGCATCGGCGTCGGAGAAGACCGCGACGGTCGAGATGCCCAGATCGCGGCACGTGCCGAACACCCGCCGGGCGATCTCACCCCGGTTGGCGACGAGAACACTTGTGATCACAGTCGGAACACCCCGAAACCCTCTGCGCCCTTGACCGGGCGGTTGTTGATGGCGCTGAGGCAGATGCCCAGGACCGTGCGGGTGTCGCGCGGGTCGATGACGCCGTCGTCGTAGAGCATCCCGGAGGTGAAGTACGCCAGCGACTCCTTCTCGATCTGCTCCGCGACCATGGCCCGCATCGCCGCATCCCCCTCTTCGTCGTACGGCACGCCCTTGGCCTCGGCAGCCCCGCGGGCGACGATCGACATGACCCCGGCCAGCTGCGCCGGCCCCATCACCGCCGACTTGGCATTCGGCCAGCTGAACATGAACCGTGGGTCGTACGCGCGTCCGCTCATCCCGTAGTGGCCAGCACCGTAGGAGGCGCCCATCACGACCGACAGGTGCGGGACGGTCGAGTTCGAGACGGCGTTGATCATCTGTGCGCCGTGCTTGATGATGCCGCCCTGCTCGTACTCGGCGCCGACCATGTAGCCGGTCGTGTTGTGCAGGAACAGCAGCGGCGTGTCGATCTGGTTGGCCAGCTGGATGAACTGCGCAGCCTTCTGCGCCTCCTCGCTGAACAGCACGCCCTGCGCATTGGCCAGGATGCCGATCGGGTGCCCGTGCAACCGGGCGAAGCCGGTCACCAGCGACGAGCCGTACAGCGGCTTGAACTCGTCGAAGTCGCTGCCGTCCACGATCCGGGCGATGACCTCGCGGGGGTCGAAGGGGATCTTGAGATCCGAGGGGATGATCCCGAGCAGCTCGTCGGGATCGTGCACGGGCTCGGCGTACGTCGGCTCGGGCGTCATGCCGGCCTTGCGCCAGTTGAGATTCTTGACGATCGATCGTCCGATGCGGATCGCGTCGCGCTCGTCGACGGCGAGGTAGTCGGCCAGTCCGGAGCGGCGGGCGTGCATCTCGGCGCCGCCGAGCGACTCGTCGTCGGACTCCTCGCCCGTGGCCATCTTGACCAGCGGCGGGCCGCCGAGGAACACCTTGGCGCCCTCCTTGACCATCACGACGTAGTCGCTCATCCCGGGGACGTACGCCCCGCCGGCCGTGGAGTTGCCGAACACCAGGGCGATGGTCGGACGCCGGTCGGCACTGGCGCGGGTGATGTCGCGGAACGACGCGCCGCCGGGGATGAAGATGTCCTTCTGCGTCGGCAGGTCGGCCCCGCCGGACTCGACCAGGTTGATCGTCGGCAGCCCGCACTCGGCGGCGATCTGCGCCGACCGCCGGACCTTGCGCAGCGTGCTCGGATTGGTCGAGCCGCCCCGCACCGTCGGGTCGTTCGCGATGATCATGCACTCGACGCCCTCGACGACACCGATGCCGGTCACGACGGACGCACCGACGGCGAACTTCGTGCCCCACCCGGCCAGCGGGGACAGCTCGAGGAAGGGCGAGTCGGCGTCGATCAGCAGCTCGACCCGCTCGCGGGCGGTCAGCTTGCCGCGCCGGTGGTGGCGCTCGATCGCGCGCTCACCACCGGCGTCGACCGCGGCCCGGTGCTGCACCGCGAGATCGGCGACCCGTTCGAGCATGTGCTCACGGTTCGCCAGATAGCTCTCGGATGTCGTGTCGACACCGGACCGGGCCGTCATCAGTAGCCCAGCAGTTTCGAGGCCAGGTCGGTCATGACCTCGGTGGCGCCACCGCCGATGCCGAGGATGCGGGCGTCGCGGTAGTGGCGCTCGACCTCGGACTCGCGCATGTAGCCCATGCCGCCGAAGATCTGGACGGCCTCGGAGACGACCCACTCGCACGCGGCGACCGACACGTTCTTGGCCACGACGGCCTCGAGCAGCGGGCTCTCGCCGGCTGCGGCCTTCTCGACGGCCTCGCGGGTCACGGCCCGCGCGGCCGCGGTGCGGCTGTGCATCTCGACCAGCTTGTGGCGGATGACCTGGCGGGTGATGAGCGGCTTGCCGAACGTCTCGCGCTGGCGGGCGTACTCGACGGCGAGGTCGAGCGCGCGCTGCGCGGTGGCGTAGCCCTGGGTCGCGAGGCTGACCCGCTCGTTGACGAACTGGTTGACGATCAGCGGGAACCCGCCGTCGATCTCGCCGACGATGTTGGTGGCCGGCACCCGGACGTCGTCGAACGTCAGCTCGGCGGTGTCCGAGCAGTGCCAGCCCATCTTGCGCAGCGGCTTGGACACTGTGAATCCCGGCAGGCCCTTGTCGATGACCAGCAGGCTGATGCCGCCGAAGCCGTCGCCGCCGGTGCGCACCGCGGTCGTGACGAAGTCGGACCGCACGCCGGAGGTGATGAACGTCTTTGCGCCGTTGACGATGAAGTCGTCGCCGTCACGGACCGCGCGGGTCGTGATGCGCGAGACGTCCGACCCGCCGCCGGGCTCGGTGATGCCGAGCGAGCCGATCTTCTCGCCGGCCAGCGTCGGCCGCACGTAGCGCTCGATCAGGTCGGTGTTGCCGCTGTCGACGATGTGCGGGACGGCGATGCCGTGGGTGAACAGGCTGGCCAGCAGGCCGGAGGAGCCGCCGGCGGACAGGACGGCCTCGGTCATGACCGTGGCATCAATGATGTCGCCGCCCGAGCCGCCGACCTCCTCGCTGAACCCGATGCCCAGCACGCCAACCTCGGCGGTCTTCTGGTGCAGCTCGCGCGGGAGCATCCCGGCGTCCTCCCAGTCGGGCAGGTGCGGCGCGATCTCCTTCTCGGTGAACGAGGTGACCATGTCGCGGAGCGCCTTGCGCTCGGGGGTGTTCCAGACGTTCACAAAGATGCCTCGGCAATCGGGGTGGGTAACAGGACAGATGGGATGGCGCAGTCGCGAGCCCGGAGCCACTCGCCCAGACCCTTGGCCTGGGGATCGAGACGGGTCGACGAGGCGACTCCGTCCCCGAGCAGCCCGTGGATCACGATGTTGACGGCCCGCAGGTTGGGCAGCGGGCTGATCTGGAGGTCGAGCGCCGCCGCCTCGGGCAGCAGCTCGCGGATCGTCGGCGCGTCGAGGAGGCTCACGAGCCAGGCGTAGGCGTCGTCGCGTGCCGGGTGGTCGGCCGGGATCCAGACGCCGATGTTGGCGTCGCCGCCCTTGTCGCCGGACCGGGCGAGCGCGAGGCGTCCCAGCGGCGCGCGGACGGTCTCGGCCGCCCACTCCCCGAGTGGCGCAATCGCACCCGCGACTGGCGCAGTCTGGGCATTCTGAGACGGCGTGTCGTCCGTTTTTGCGCCACTCGCGGGTGCGATTGCGCCACTCGCGGGTGGGGGGATGGGTTCGCGGCGGCCGTCGGGGTGGACGACGATGTGCGGGACGTCGGTCTGGGGGACGTATGCAGGGCGGTAGATGCCGAAGGGGGTCGCAGCCGCCGGCGGGCGCGAGACGCTGAACCCGGGATACGACGCCAGCGCGAGCTGGATCGCCGCATCGCTGAACGCCCGGCCGACGGGCTCGGGCTGGGCGCTCTTGACGTGCAGGCGCAGCAGGGACGTCGCCTGCGCCTGGGTGGCCGGATCGGCCACATCGGTGCGGTCCAGGTGCCACTCGACGCTGTCCGGACGGGTGCCGGCGCTGAGTGCGGCCTCCATCTGATGCTCCACGAGCGCGGCCTTCTCGGCGATGTCCAGGCCCGTGAGCAGGAACTCGACGCTGTTGCGGAAGCCGCCGATCTCGTTGAGGCACACCTTGGTGGTCGCCGGCGGGGCCTCGCCCACGACGCCGGAGATCGCGACCCGGTCGGGGCCGTCCTGGACGAGCGACATCGTGTCGAGCCGGGTCGAGACGTCCGGGCCGAGATACAGGGGCGAGCCGATCTCGTAGACCAGCTGCGCGGTGACGGTGTCGACCGTGACGGCTCCGCCGGTGCCCTCGTGCTTGGTGATGACGACCGAGCCGTCCTCGGCGATCTCGGCGATCGGGAAGCCCAGTGGCGCCGACAGGTCCAGCTCGCCGAAGCCGGCGAAGTTGCCGCCGGTGGCCTGCGTGCCGCACTCGATGACGTGCCCGGCCACGACGGCGCCGGCCAGCCGGTCCAGGTCGTCGCGGTCCCAGCCGAAGTGGGCGATCGCCGGGCCCACGACGACCGAGGCGTCGGTGACCCGGCCGGTCACGACGACATCGGCGCCAGCGGTCAGGGCGGCGGCGATGCCGAAGGCGCCCAGGTACGCATTGGCGGTCAGGATGTTTCCCGTGGAACCGACCTGGGCGGCCAGATCGGCGGCCCGGTCGCGCAGGTCATCGCCCTCGACGTGGGCGACCGTCAGGTCGAGCCCCTGCGACCCGGCGATCTCGCGCAGCTTCTCGGCCAGCGCCGCCGGGTTCAGTCCGCCGGCGTTGGCGACGATCTTGACGCCGCGCTCCTTGGCCAGGGCCATCGACTCGCCCATCTGGCGGGCGAAGGTCTTGGCATAGCCGAGCGACTCGTCCTTCATGCGGTCGCGGCCGAGGATCAGCATCGTCAGCTCGGCCAGGTAGTCGCCGGTCAGGTAGTCCAGCGGCCCGCCTTCGAGCATCTCGCGCATCGCCGAGAACCGGTCGCCGTAGTAGCCGGAGCAGTTGCCGACCCGGATCGCGCTCATCGGTCGGTCAGCCGGACGGGATCGGCGCCGGGTTGTCCCGCGAACGCCTGGACGATCGTGAGCCAGTGCTGGGCGTGCGGGCCCTGCGCGCGGACGTCGACGTCGTCGAGGTGACGGCGGCGGGTCGCCAGCAGTGCGAAGTCCTGGCCGGAACCGGTGACGCGCTCGGCGGCGTCCTCGGGCCCCCAGGCCCACAGCTCGCCGTCGGGGCCGGTCAGCTCGACCCGGATCTCTACACCCGGATCCTGCTCGCCGCGGACCAGATAGGAGTAACGCCGGGCGCGGACGCCGATGTGGCACACGTGACGGGTGCGGGCCGTCGGCGCGATCGTGATGCCGAGCGCCTCGCCGACGTCGTGCCCGTGCGCCCAGGTCTCCATGATCCGGGCCGTGGCCATTGAGGCAGGGCTCATGGGTGGGCCGAACCACGGGATCTTCTCCCCGTCCGGCACCTCGCGCAGGGCCGCGTCCAGCTCGACCCGACCGTCCCGCCACAGCAGGAGCAGATCGGCCGGGGGGATCAGCGCGATGTCGGCGGTCTGGGCGTCGATGAACCCGTCGGCATCACTGGCCGCTGCCGTCAGCATCGCGCCGAATGCCGCCGGCTCGCGGATCGCTGACAGCGACGCGGTGTCGGTCCAGTGCAGATGGGCGATCTGGTCGGTCACGGTCCAGCCCTCGGGCGTCGTGACGGTCGACCACCCAGCCTCGGTCAGCCCCGCGACCCACTGGTCGAGCTGGAGACTCTCGGCGGTCAGGTCCGACAGCACCTGGTCCAGCGTGCTCATGAAATCACCAGCTCGCGGCCGAGGACCTCGGCCCAGGAGTCCAGCACCGCTTCGCGCCGCTTGGCGTCATCGGTCAGCGAGGCGGCGAGGCCCAGCCCGCGGACGAGGTCGAGCGTGGCCTGCACGAGCTGACGGTTGTCGCCGCGTGCCTCGTCGATGCCGAGCAGCTCGACGGCGTAGGCGTGGGTCTCGCGACCGATCCGCCGCTCGAGCGGTCCGACCAGCTCGCGCAGCTCGGCGTCCGTGCGCGCCGCGACCCACAGCTCGAGCGCGGCGAAGAACACCGGCGAGACGAACTGACCGGCCAGGAGCTCGAGGACGCCCCGGATCCGGTCCTGCTCGGGCAGGCCCTCCGCCCGGCGACGCAGCTCGTCGCGGCGCCGCTCGGCGAGATGCTCGACGGCAGCGACCACCAGTGCCTGCTTGCTCGGGAAGTGGTGCAGCTGGGCGCCGCGGCTGACGCCGGCCCGCTGGCTCACCACGGTCGTGGTCGTGCCGGACCAGCCGAGCTCGACGAGGCAGTCGACCGTCGCCTCGAGCAGCCGCAGCCGCATGGCGCGGCTGCGCTCCCCCTGCGGGATGCGGCTCGCGGTCTCCGTCATGGCTCCAGCATGGGGTCCATTCCACAAACAGTCAAGCCTGATTGTTTGTTTCGGACGTTCGGACACCTCTGGTTCACTGGAGGGCACGGCACGATCCGACCTCCAGCAGGAGCCATCATGCGCACGTCTCTGACCGCCATCGCCGCCTCCCTCGTCCTGATCCTGACCGCCAGCGCCTGCGGCAGCGACGACGACGACAAGATCTCGTCGGCCGACCGCGAGAAGGCCGAGGCTGCGGCGCTCAAGTACGTCGGCGCAGGAAAGGCGACCGAGACCGATCGCGGCGACGGGGACGACGACTACGCATACGAGGTCGAGGTGGAGCTGCCGGACGGCATCGACATCGAGGTGCAGCTCGACGAGAACTTCAAGGTCACCAACCGCCCTCCCACGGCCTCCGACCTGGCGACACCGGCCCCGAGCACCACGCCGTCGGCCAAGCCGTCAGCCTCGCCGTCCACCGTCGCGCCCGATGACGACCGAGGACTGCTGGGCAAGACGGCGATCCGCGCGAAGGACGCCGCCCTGAAGGCGACCGGCGGCGGCGAGGTCCTCTCCACCGAGGGCAGTGACGACGCCGACCACGTGTACGAGGTGGAGGTGCGGACGCCCAGCGGCGAGGACGTGACCGTCGAGCTGGACGCGGACTTCAAGGTCGTCCGGATCGATCGCTGACATTTCCGAAAAGACAGGTGGTCGCATCCGTTAGTATCTGGCCTGCTCAGACCGCGTTCGAAGGATCGTCATGGCCGACCAGACTCCCGTTCCTCCCCCGCCTCCGCCGCCGGCACCACCGGTGCCGGCGGCCGCACCCGCCACCCCCGCCGCCCCCGGCCCCCCCTGCACCCCCGGGACCTCCGGCTCCCCCCTCCTCGGGCAGCGGCGCCAAGAAGGGCTTCGTCGGCGTCGTGGCGGCGGCCGTCCTGCTCGGCGGCGGTTACGGCGCCTATGCGGTCTACGACCGGCTCGACGGCGGCGGCCCGCAGCCCCATGACGTCCTGCCGGCATCGACCGACGCGTACCTGCGCCTGGACCTGGACCCCTCGGCGAGCCAGAAGATGGACCTGTTCAAGCTGGTCCGCGAGTTCCCCGACGTCGCCGACGAGCTCGGCATCAAGAGCGACGACCAGGACATCCGCGAGCTGGTGTTCAAGCAGGTCCTGTCCAAGGAGTGCGACGGCCTGGACTACGACGACGACGTCGAGCCGTGGCTCGGCGAACGCATCGGCGTGGGCCTGGACGTGGAGGACGGGAGCTTCCTGATCGCCGTCCAGACCACCGACGAGAAGGCCTCCCGCCAGGGGATCAAGAAGCTGTTCGCGTGCGCGGACGACACCTATGGCATCGCCTACCTGGACGGCTACGCGATCCTGGCTCCCAAGCAGGCCGAGGTCGACGCGGCGGTCAAGGCCACCGAGAAGGCCCCCTTGGGCGACGACAAGGACTTCGTCAAGGACTTCGAGCAGCTCGGCGACCAGGGCGTCGTGTCCTCGTGGATGGATCTCGAGGCCATCGCGAAGCTGCCCGAGTTCGTCGAGTCCGGCGGATCGCAGGCCGCCGAGCTCGCCGAGGCCGGATCGGCCGCCATGACGCTGCGGGTGGACGGCTCCGCCGTCGAGCTCGCGGTGCTGGGTGGTCCGGAGCAGAAGACCAGCTCGAAGGTCCGCGGCCTGGCCGATCTGCCGGCTGACACCCTCGTCGCCCTGTCGGTCAGCGGCGTCGGGGACCAGGTCACCGAGGGATACGACACCCTGATGCAGGAGCTGGACAAGCAGCTGCCGGTGGCGGCCACTCCGGTCCCACCGGTCGCCCGGGTCACGCCCGACGCGCCCGACGCGCCCGACGCGCCGTCCTCGCCGTTGCCGCAGATCTCGCCGGTCGAGCCCCCCACGGCGCCCGGCGGCTTCGGGAGCTTCGACCCCCGCCGCTGGATCGAGCAGCTCGAGCAGTCCAGTGGCCTGCAGCTTCCGGAGGACCTCGGCACGCTGTTCGGTGACAACCTCACGCTGGCGCTCGGCGCGAAGAATCTCGAGACGATCCCGCAGATGTCCGGGCCTGAGGACCTGAGCACCCTCGACGTCGCCCTGTCGCTGACCTCCGACCCGGCCAAGGCACTCGACCTCGTCCAGCGCCTGGCGACCCTGTCCGCCGACGGGGGCGTCCCGATGGTCGCCAGCCCGACCGACGACGGTGCCGTGCTGGCCACGAACCAGGACGCTGCCGACGCCATCACGAAGGGCGACGGCAAGCTCGGTGACGACAAGGTCTTCCGCAGCGTCATCCCCGACGGGGACGCCGCCTCCGGCGGCCTCTACGTCAATGTCGGCGCCCTTCTGGACAAGATCCTCGAGGCCGATCCCCCCAAGGACGTCCGGGACGGGATCAAGGAGGCCAAGGCCATCTCGGCCGTGGGTGTCTCGGTCAGCAAGAAGGACGACCGCCCGCTCACGAGCCTGCGGATCGCCTTCGACAAGTAGGGGGTCAGGCGGCGGGTCCGGGCACCTGCGCCGAGATCGTCTCGGTGTGGGAGTCCGGGTCCACCGTCGGCTGGCGGTCGAGCTCGCCCACCGCACGGCGGGCGAACTCGGCCGCGAGCTGTATGGCCATGTCGCTCTCGGGCAGGACGTCGGCCAGCACGGGGAAGGCGTGGACCTGCTTGCGCCAGAGGTGGATCTCGACCTCGACGCCCCGATCGGACAGCAGCAGGGCCATGGCCTCGGCCTCCGGCCGCAAGATCTCGTCCTCGACCACCACGAAGAAGGTCGGTGAGCGGATGTAGGCGCTGGCGTGCAGCGGGGAGGCGAATCCCTCGATCGCCGGCCCCTCGGGCAGCCACTGCTCCCGGATCTTGGCCAGGCGCTTGGCCGGCAGGTACGCATCGTGCGGACGGATGATGCGGGTCACGGCCTTGTCCTCCCGCTCCGGGTCGAGGCTGAGCAGCGGGGAGAATCCCAGGATCGCCGCCGGCGCGGGCAGACCGCGCCGGGTGGCCAGCTCGGCGACCTTCATCGCCAGGTAGCCACCGGCGGAGTCGCCGGCCACCACGATCTTGTCCGGGTGCGGCGACTCCTGGACGAGCGCCGCGTACGCCGTGATGGCGTCGCGCACCGAGTCCGCCACCGATCCGACCGGCAGCTGCACGTAGTCGACCGAGATGACCGTGGCGCCGGTCTTGAGCGCCAGTCGCTCGCAGATGCGCCGATGGGTCACGATGCTGCCCGAGAAGAAGCCTCCCCCGTGCAGGTAGAGCAGCGTCATCTCGCTGTCGGGCCCGTAGCCGTGCCGCATCGACTCGACCCGGACGCCGCCGAGCTCGCGGGCCTCGAACTGGATGTGCGGGGAGCGCCGGCGGCGGCCGGACAGGGCGTCGAGCCGTTGGATCGTGAGGAATGCCCGCTCGTTGATCGGTGTCCACATCAGGATCGGCTTGAACACGATGCGTGTCGTCCGCTGCAGCACCCGCGCCTTGAAGCTGAAGGCCTCGTGGACGACCGCCTGCTCGTACGCGACCCGCATGGGCCCCCGACCGGGTCGCTGGATCCGCTCCCGCCGCCGGTGGACCGGCGCGTCACCACGACGTGTCGTCAGCCGCTGGCTCACCCGGGTCCGCCACATGTCTTCGAGCGTACCCGCGGTATGCCAAAGCGCTCAGTCGACGCGGAACCGGGCGTCGATCTCGGCCCGGATCACGATCTCGGCCGGCACCCGGGCCGGCCGACGATCACGCCCCCCGCCGGACGCGGCCAGGACGGGGGCGGCCGGGGCCGACGAGCCCGCGAGCATGCCGGGATCGGCGATCTCGACGGGGACCACCCTCCCGCGGCGCACGGCATCGGCGTAGGCCTGGGCCTTGGCGACCGCGTCGTCGACGGCCGACTTGCGCACCTCGGACTCGTACCGGCGCCGGGTCGTGACGGACACGTCCCACTCCACGCCGCTGACCTCGACCCCGTCGACGCCCGACCAGTGGTCGAGGAACTTGTTCAACCGCTCGAAGTCGTCGAACTCCGCGCGCACCTCGACCTGCGCCCCGTGGTGGCCGACCGCGCGCACCTGGTCGCCGGTCCAGGCCTGCACGGCATCAGCGAGGTCGACCGAGGCGGTCATCGACACGATGGCGCGCTCGGCCGGGTGGTACTGGTCGGCGCAGCCGCGCACGGTGATCTCGAGCGTCGTCATGGCGACATCCTGCCCCATGGGGCCGGGGTCAGCACCTGTTTCACTACAGTGCCAGCACGTTGACGAGAGGCTCCACGCATGACCGACGCCGAGGGCGACGCGACCCGCAGCAAGACCATCACGTGGCAGGACCCCCGCCCGCAGGCCGGCCAGGCGCTGACGATGAGCGGCCTGGACTACCTGAACGCGATGATGGACGGGCAGATCCCGGCGCCCCCGATCTCGAGCCACATCAACCTGGAGATGCTGGAGGCGGCCGCCGGCACGGTCGTGATGGCCGCGACGCCGGACGAGTCGCACTACAACCCGATCGGCTCGGTGCACGGCGGCTTCGTCGCGACGCTGCTCGACTCGGTCTGCGGGTGCGCCGTCCAGTCGACGCTGCCGGCCGGCACCGCCTACACCTCGCTGGACCTCAACGTCAGCTTCCTGCGCGGCCTCACCGTCGACACCGGACGCGTCGTGGCCACCGGCCGGGTCACCAAGCCGGGATCGCGGGCCGCCTTCGTGGAGGCCGACATCAAGGACGCCTCGGGACGCCTGCTCGCCACCGCGACGTCGACCTGCCTGGTGTTCCCGGTCGGCTGACCGGCGAAGCCCCTGAAACCTGAGGAAATCCTCAGATAGCATCGACGCGTGGTCACACTCGACGATCTCCAGGTCCGCTCGCTCGGCGCGAGCACCATCGACAGCCCGCTGGCGCTCTACGTCGGCGGGCGCGAGACCAATGAGTACTACGTGGGCGAGACCGACCGGGTGCTCTACGACGACACGCTCGAGCTGATCGCTGCGCGTGGTGTCCCCCTTGACGAGCTGCCGACGTTCGAGTCCGGCGGGCCGCGCCGCAAGATCTTCTTCGACCCCGCCACGACCAAGGTCGGCGTCGTGACCTGCGGCGGCCTGTGCCCGGGTCTCAACGACGTCATCCGGGCGATCGTGCTCGAGCTGAACACCCACTACGGGGTCCGCGACGTCGTCGGGTTCCAGCACGGATATGCCGGGCTCGTCCCCGAGAACGGCCACGCCGTGGTGCCCCTGACACCCGCATCGGTCGCCCGCATCAACGAGCGCGGCGGCACGGTGCTGGGCTCGTCGCGCGGAGCGCAGGACCCGTCGGTCATCGTCGACCGCCTGGTCGAGCTGGGCATCGACATCCTCCTGGTCATCGGCGGGGACGGGTCCATGCGCGGGGCGCACAACATCGGCCTGGAGATCGCCGCCCGAGGGCTGCAGATCGGCATCGTGGGCGTGCCCAAGACGATCGACAACGACATCCCGCACATCGGACAGAGCTTCGGCTTCTCGACCGCGTTCGCCAAGGCGGCGGAGTCGATCAAGGCCGCCCGCGTCGAGGTCGAGGCCGCGGTCGGCGGGGTCGGCATCGTCAAGGTCATGGGGCGGCACGCAGGCTTCATCGCCTGCTACGCCGCGCTGGCCAACCACGACGCCGACTTCGTGCTGATCCCCGAGGTGGGCTTCAGCCTCGACGGTGACAACGGTCTGCTGAACCTGCTGGCCCAACGGGTCAAGGACAAGGGCAGTGCCGTCATCGTCCTGGCCGAGGGAGCCGGCCAGGACCTGATTCCGGCCGACGACCGCACGGACGCCAGCGGCAACGCGGTCCTCGGCGACATCGCGCGCTTCCTGCGCGACGAGATCGGCAAGGACTTCGCCAACCGGTCGCAGCCGCTCACGATGCGTTACTTCAACCCGGGCTACGCGATCCGCTCGGTGCCGGCGGACGCCTCGGACTCGGTCTACTGCGCGCGCCTGGCCCAGACCGCGGTGCACGCCGCGATGGCCGGGCGCACCGACATGGTCGTCGGACGCCGCCGGCACCGGTTCGTCAACGTCCCGATCCCGTTCGTGACGTCCGGATCGCACAGCGTCTCCCCCGACGGCGATCTGTGGCTCTCGGTCCTCGAGTCGACCGCGCAGCCCTTCGCGATGCGCTGACCCGTCCTTCCGGCGTCCCGCCGGGACCGTCGGTTTACCACGGTCCCTCGGCAAACCGTCACCGTCGGACGTCCGCCCACGGCAGATGCCGTCCGCCCCACGGAAATCTCCCCCGGGCGGACGAGATTTCCGGAGGGACCGTGGTAAACCGTCACCACGGAACAAGGGGCCATGGGGCCCACATGGTGAGACGGGCTGTGCGATTCGCGAGATGATGGCAGGCTCGGGGGGACGAACTTTCGACTCCTTGGGAGACACCATGAGCGACCAGTGGTCCTTCGAGACCAAGCAGATCCACGCCGGTCAGGTCCCTGACCCCGCCACCGGAGCCCGTGCGCTGCCGATCTACCAGACCACGTCGTACCAGTTCCGCGACACCCAGCACGCCGCCGACCTGTTCAGCCTGGCCGAGCCGGGCAACATCTACACCCGCATCATGAACCCGACGCAGGACACCGTCGAGCAGCGCCTCGCCGCGCTCGAGGGCGGCGTCGGCGCGCTCCTGTTCGCCTCGGGGCAGGCCGCCACGACCGGCGCGCTGACCAATGTCGCGGAGGTCGGTGACCACATCGTTGCGTCGGCCAGCCTCTACGGCGGCACCGACAGCCTGCTGCGCCACACCTTCCCGAAGCTCGGCATCACGGTGAGCTTCGTCGAGGACTCCAACAACCCCGACGCCTGGCGCGCCGCGGCCCAGGACAACACCAAGGCCTTCTTTGGCGAGACGATCGGCAACCCGAAGGGCGACATCCTCGACCTCGAGGCCATCGCGACCGTCGCCCAGGAGGTCGGCGTGCCGTTCATCGTCGACAACACCGTCGCGACCCCGTACCTGCTCAACCCGCTCGAGCACGGCGTCAACACCGTCGTGCACTCGGCGACCAAGTACATCGGTGGCCACGGCACCGCCGTCGCGGGTGTCGTCATCGACGGCGGGACGTTCGACTACGCCGCGCACGGCGACAAGTTCCCCGGCTTCACGACCCCGGACGCCAGCTATCACGGCCTGGTCTTCACCGACGCCCTCGGACCGGCGGCGTACATCGCCAAGCTGCGGGTGCAGTACCTGCGCAACGTCGGTCCCGCGATCGCACCGTTCAACGCCTTCCTGCTGGCCCAGGGCCTGGAGACGCTGAGCCTGCGCATGGAGCGCCACGTGGAGAACACCCGCCGCGTCGCGGAGTGGTTGGAGGCCCGCGAGGACGTCGCGAAGGTCACCTGGGGCAGCCTGCCCAGCAGCCCGTACAAGGCCCTCGCCGACAAGTACGTCCCGAAGGGGTCCGGCGCCGTCCTGACCTTCGAGCTGCCCGGCGGCGTCGAGGCGGGCAAGGCGTTCATCGACTCGCTCGAGCTGTTCAGCCACGTCGCGAACATCGGTGACGTCCGCAGCCTGGCGATCCACCCCGCCAGCACGACCCACTCGCAGGGCACCCCCGAGGAGCACGCCGCCACCGGCGTCACCCCCGGCCTGGTGCGCCTTGCGATCGGCATCGAGGGCATCGACGACATCCTGGCCGATCTCGACGCGGGATTCCGCGCCGCCAAGTGACCTCAGCCAGCATCGATCCCTCTCTCGTCACCGGCGCGTGGCGGGAGGGGGATCCGCCGGGTCGCCGGACGTTCACCGACATCGGTGACGTCCTGCTGGAGTCGGGTCGCACGCTCCCGGACGTCCGCCTCGCGTACGAGACGTGGGGGACGTTCGACGGTTCGAACGCCGTGCTGATCCTGCACGCCCTGACCGGCGACAGCCACGTCACCGGCGACGCCGGCCCGGGTCACCCGACACCAGGCTGGTGGAACACGATCGTCGGCCCCGGCGCCGCCATCGACACCGACCGATTCTTCGTCGTCGCGGCCAACATCCTGGGCGGCTGCCAGGGATCGACGGGCCCGGCATCGCTGGACCCGGACGGCCTGCCGTGGGGCAGCACCTTTCCCGCGCTGACGGTGCGCGACCAGGTCCGTGCCGAGGTCGCGCTGGCCGACCGGCTCGGCATCGAGCGCTGGCACGGTGTCATCGGCGGCTCGGCCGGCGGCATGCGAGCCCTGGAGTGGGCCGTCGAGCACCCCGAGCGCGTCGACCGGCTGTTCCTGCTCGCGACGTCCGCTGCAGCGAGCGCCGAGCAGATCGCGCTGTCGCGGACGCAGGTCGCCGTGATCCAGAACGACCCGGCCTGGTTCGGCGGCGACTACTACGACGGCCCGCACGGCCCCCTGACCGGGCTCGACCTGGCCCGGCGCATCGCACACATCGCCTACCGCAGCGAGAGCGAGCTCGAGGAGCGGTTCGGCCGCACCCAGCAGGACGACGGCCGGTGGGCCGTCGACTCCTATCTTCAGCACCACGGTGCCAAGCTGGTGCGGCGCTTCGACGCGGGGTCCTACGTCGTGCTGACCTCGGCGATGGACAGCCACGACATCGGCCGGGGACGCGGCGGCACGCAGGCTGCTCTTTCCCGCATCACCGCCCGCACGGTCGTCGCGGGTGTGGATTCCGACCGGCTCTACCCGCTGCACCAGCAGCGCGAGCTGGCCGATCTCATCCCGGGTGCCGGGCCGCTGGCCGTGGTCAAGTCAGCCTTCGGACACGACGGATTCCTGATCGAGTTCGACCAGGTCGGAGCCCTGGCCCGCGAGCTTCTTCAGTAGAGCCTGCGGGACGCCTCCGCGGCAGTGAAGAACTCGCTGGACTCCCTGCGCCACAGCAGCACGAGGACCACGACGCCCAGGATCCCGCTGAGGACGGACAGCACGAGCGACAGCGGCTCGGCGGTGCTGCTGGACGCAACCGTGAACAGCAGGCCCAGCAGGTTGAGCCCCGCGAACACCGTCGCGACGACCCGCGCCCAAGATCGCCCCTGGCCGTTCTTCCACGCCATCCACACCCACAAGAACGCACCGAGCAGACCGAACACGACCGCGAGTCCGACCGACACGCCGTAGGCCGCGTCGATCACCGACTGGCTGACATAGGGATCGTTCTCACGCAGCTGGTCGGTGACCTGGTCCTTGAGGCCGTCGAGCGTGGTGAAGCTGTAGACCAGGCTGACGACGCTGAGCGCTGCACCGATCAGCATCAGCTTGACGGCCAGGGCCATCGAGGGCGGCTGCTCCGGAGCAGGCGGTCGCTGCATCGGCGCCCCACCGGGCCCGGTCGGGTACGCGGCCGGGTAGCCGCCGGTCGGGTACGCGCCGGGATACGGCGGCGGAGGGGGCGGCGAGGTGGGACCCGGGTACGGCGGCGGCGTGCTCCCGGACGGCTGGGACGGATCGGGCGGGGTGTCAGTCATGAGAGTTCCTGAGTCGGGACGCGAGCGTCAGCGGCTGGAGCGGTTGAGAGTCTGCACCTCGTGCACCGGGACGGTGACCCCGGACCAGCCGGACTCGAAGGTCGTCGGCAGGTCTGGCACGTCGATCGGCGCATCGGTGTCGGTGAACACGACCGTCCAGACCAGGCGCATCCGAGCCGGGTAGCCATCACCCTTGCTCGCCCTGCGGTACGTGTACGTGCACGAGTCGGATTGGACGGTCACGAAGGGCCGGCAGCCGAAGATGGCCGAGCCATCGCCTGGGTCGACCTCCATGTGGCTCGGCGTCGCAGTGACAGTGACGCTGCCGGCGCTGGCCGACAGCGGTTGATCGGAGGCACCCGCCGCCCACCACCAGGTCGGCAGGTTGACCAACGTCCGGGTCGGCGGGTTGAACGTCGGGGCGATCGATGGTGCCACCAGCTGGCCGAACGCCTGTGCGGCGAGCTCCGCCTGGCTGGGCTCGTCGGCCTCGGTCCAGTACCAGACGGGTCCCTCCTCGGCATCGCACAACCGGAAGGCGGCATGCGCGTCCTCGCTGGGCTTTGGACCGAGCTGTTCCTGGGCCGCGCCGGAGTCCCCGTACTCGGCCGGATCCTTGATGTAGCACGACTTCCCGTTCCAGCATCCGGTGTCGCCATCCTTGACGACGCACGAGGGAGCTCCACCCTCGCTCCCGGGATCGCCGGCGTTGCCGGGGATCTTGTCGCAATCGACAACCTTGATCGAGCCATCCGCCTGCGTCACGTGGCACAGGGCGGCACTGGCGGGCGATGCCGTCGCGACCAGGCCCAGCATCACCACGACCGGCGAGAGGATCCAGATCATGAGCCGCCGCAGCGAGCCCACGTCGGTCAGCACGTCTTCTTCGCCTTCGACTCGTCGACGGACAGGAAGTCGTTGATGAGCCAACGGTCCCCGTTCCGCTCGGCCTTCGCGCCCCACGCCTTCTTGCCGGTCTTCGGCAGCTCGACCGGCTTGCCGTCCTCCTCGGCGGCCCACCCGTCCTCGTCGAGACAGGCCAGGAGCTCGGCCGTGTCACCGGCCGCCACGACCTCGACGCCGGTGATCTCGGGCGCGCCGATCCGCCGCACCTTGAGCGACTTGTAGTCCCGGACGGTACCGAGCTCGACCTCGACCAGTCCGGGCTCGAGAACGGCCGCGAACTGCTCGGGTGTGGCCTCGCCGCTGTTCTGCGCGGCGACGCGGACCGACCAGAAATCGGTCACCAGCTTCTCCAGTGCCTGCTCGTCGGCGGCAGCCTGGTCGACCGTCGGCTCAGCGGTCGTCGCCGCCACCTTCTTCTCCGCCGGCTCGGAGTCGCTGCCGCCGCAGGCGGCCAGACCCAGCGACACGACGATGAACAAGGCGGGCGCCGCGCGCCTCAGCCAATCCCCCGATGTGGCAGTCATGGGAGCAATGTAGCGCCAAGAGACATGCCGCTCCCAATCGGAACGATCTGTCACACCATGCGGCGCACGACCCCCAGCGGCGCGTGCTTCATGACCTGGCCGATCGGCGCCCACGGCCACGACGGCACCGCGGCGTCCACGACCTCGGCCTCGATCTTCTTGACCAGGGCCCGGCAGCCCGTCTCGGTGTCGACCATCATGCGGGTCTCCTGCTGGACTCCCTCGTTCATCTCCGAGGCGATGTACCCGGGATAGAGCGTGGTGATCTTGATGTCCAGGCCCTTGCGGCCGATCAGGTCCGAGCGGATGCCTTCGGCGATCATCGCGATCCCGGCCTTGGTGGCCGCGTACGTCGTCATCGACGACGGCATCCCGCGCATCGCCGACATGGACGAGATGACCACCAGGTGTCCTGCGCGCCGCTCGTAGAAGTGCTCCATCGCGGCCTCGCACTGAGCCAGCGCGGCGATGAAGTTGGTCTCGGCGGTCTCCTTGTTGGCGTGGAACTTGCCGGTGCCGATGCGTCCGCCCTTGCCGAGGCCGGCGTTGACGATGACCCGGTCGAGCCCACCCAGATCCGTGATCGCCTGCTTGAAGACGGCGAACACCTGGTCGTGGTCGGTGACGTCGAGGGCGTGGACGACGACCCGGATGTCCGGGTGCGCTGCGACGAGCTCGTCGCGCAGCTGCTCGAGTCGGTCGACGCGGCGCGCCGTCAGCGCGAGGTCGTGCCCCTTGGCGGCCAGGACGCGTGCCATGCCGGCACCCAGGCCGGAGCTGGCCCCCGTGATCAGGACGTTCTTGCGCATGTCAGTCCTTCCGGGCCATCTGGACGGCGGCCCTGTTCATCATCGAGTAGTACAGCGGCCGCGCGAATCTCTTGGCGGCGTAGGCGATCTTGCCGTTGCGGTCGGTCAGGATGATGTGACGGCCCTTCTCCACGCCCGCCACCACTGCGGCCGCGATGTCGTCCGCCGACACCTTCGACCCGTCGATCAGCTTCGCGGCGGAGCTCCGGGCGGACTCGTCCTTGCCGCGCAGCGAGCTGGTGAGGTTGGTGCGGAAGAACGTCGGGCAGACGACCGACACCATGACGTCGTCGGGGCGCAGCTCGTGGAACAGGGTCTCGCTGAGCGCGACGACACCGGCCTTGACCGCGTTGTACTCGCTCATCCGGGGCGGGTGGACCAGGCCGGCGGCCGAGGCGGTGTTGACGATGTGGCCGGAGCGCTGCTCCGTGAGCATCGGCGCGAACGTGCGGCACCCGCGGGCGACCCCGAGCAGGTTGATGTCGACGATCCACTGCCACTGGTCCATCTCGGTCAGCTCGATGCGCCCGCCGGCTGCGACACCGGCGTTGTTGAACAGCAGGTCCAGGCCGCCCCAGTGCTCCACGACCCAGTCGTGGGCGCGGGCCCAGTGGACGTCCTGGGTCACGTCGAGCGTCAGGTACGTGACACCGTCGATCGCGGCGAGCTCAGCGCCCGGCTCGTCGTGCACGTCGGTGGCCAGGACGCGGCATCCGCGTGCGGCCAGCCGGCGCACGAGGGCGAGCCCCAGGCCGGAGGCGGCGCCGGTGACGAGGGCACGGGAGCCGGCGGTGATCTTCATGGTCGGATACTACCGGTATCCGGGATGGAGGGCGGGTCAGCGGAAGGTCATCATGTCCCGCGGCAGGTGGGCGTGCTCGTTGAACGACAGCAGCCGGGTGCCGCTCTGACCCACGATGACGGTCGTGACGCTGGCATTGATCACGACGTCGTTGAGCCGCTGGAACAGCGAGTCGTCACCGCTCAGCAGGTGCGAGACGACCGCCGCGATGGGTCCGCCGGAGGTGAACACCGCGACCGAGCGGCCGCTCGTGGCCTGCGACACGACCTGCTCGAAGGCGGCCAGGACACGGCCCCGGAACTGCACGTAGGTCTCGCCGGCCGGGGTGTCACCGCCCATCCAGGCGGTGATCGCCCGATTGAGCGAGGCCTGGAAGGCCTTGGGGTCGGCGCCCAGCGCCGTGGGATCGGTGGCGCGCGCCAGCGCGAGGTGGTCGTACTCGTCCCACCTGGCGTCGACGTCGTAGCCGTCACCGCCACAGGCGTCGATCGCGGCGATCGCGGTCTGCGCGTGGCGCTTCATCCCGCCTGCGACGGCGTCCGTCGGCGCCCACCCGGAGGCCTCCCACGAGACACCCAGCGCAGTCGCCTGCTCCGTGCCGAGCTCGGAGAGCTGGTCGTAGTCCGCGGCCCCGAAGGATGCCTGGCCGTGCCGGATGAGGTGGATGGTGCCCATGGGGCCGACCCTATCGGCGATAGGTCGGTCCTGACTCGTGAGTAACCGATCACTGCTCCTATGGTGGCCCGATGAACGATGCGGCGACCGTCTCCTTCCCGTCCGAGAGCTCGACCTCAGCGGCCCGAACCGTCATGGCCGATGCCCTGCGCAAGGCCGATCCGGTCGGCTCCCGCGCGATCGAGAACGAGACCAACTGGCGGCGCCACTACCTCGAGCACTTCCGCCGTGCCGTCGAGGCCGGCATCGGCGACCCGGCTGCCGCGCACGCGATCGCCGCCGACGGGCTGCGCAGCGCCCACGCGCTCATGCGGTTCGGCGAGGTGGGCCTCGACGAGGCGATCAGCGGCACCCCGCTGACCCAGGCCTTCCACACCCGGACGATCCGGGGCGCCGCAGCGCCCGAGACCGAGCTGTCGATCCCGTACCGCGGCGAGCGCCTGGCCGGCGCCGATCTGGTCGCCCAGCTCGAGCGCTGGGTCACCGACGGCATCATCACCCGCTCGGCGGCCGATGCCGTGCAGACCGTGCAGGACAACCCCGACTGGCTCCGGCTCGAGGGCGACACCGTCGTGGTGCTGGGTGCCGGGGCGGAGATGGGCCCGTACCGCGCACTGCTGCGGTGGGGCGCGACCTGCGTCGCCCTGGACCTGCCGCGCGACGACGTGCAGGGCCGGGTGCGCGACCTGGCGACCGAGCTCGCCGGCACGGCGCACGTCCCGGCCCGCATCGTGACCAACGGCGCCGACGACTCCGGCGCCGACCTGCTGACCGAGCTGCCCGGCATCGCCCACTGGCTCGGCGGCATCGAGGGACGCCTGGTGCTGGGCAACTACTGCTATGCCGACGGTGGCACGCACGTCCGGCTCTCGATGGCCGCCGATGCCCTCGCCGAGCACCTGGTGCGCGAGCGCCCCGACACCGCCCTGGCCTTCCTGGCCACCCCGACCGACACCTTCGTCGTGCCCGGCGAGGACGTGCAGCTGTCCAACGATGCGTACGGACGTCGCGGCGCGAGCCGGCTGCTGCGCGGTCCGTTGCGGGTCGCCAGCGGGGGCCGTCTGCTGCAGCGCCACTACGCGCCCGGCGCCGATCCCGGCGTCTGCGACAGCCTCGTGCCGCAGCAAGGGCCCAACTACGCCTTCGCCAAGCGGTTGCAGCGGTGGCGGGCCACGACGTCCCGCGCCGAGGGCACGACCGTGTCGCTGAACGTCGCGCCGGCCACCCGCACCCGCTCGGTGCTCAAGAACAAGGCGCTCGCGGCGGCCTACGCGGGAGCGCACCGGTTCGGGGTCGAGATCTTCGACCCCGCCACCAGCAACACGCTGATGGCCGCGCTGCTGGTGCACGACCTGCGCGTGGCCGCACCGGCCCGGCCCGAGCCCTGGCAGGACGAGGCGGCGAGCGCCGCGCACGGCGGCCTGTGGACCGCGGCCTACGACCCGCGGAGTGCGCTCGGCCTGGCCGCCGTGCTCGGCATCGGGGCCCTGCGGGGCTGAGCGCGCTCAGTCCACGAAGGTCGCGGCGTCCGTGATGGGCGCCCGGCGCGACATGAACTGGGCCGTGGGGTGATCGGGATCGGGGTGGCCGAAGGCGATCCCGCAGACCACGCGCCGGTCGTCCGGCAGGTCGAGGAACTCGCGCACCGCCGGAGTGACCTGGGCGATCGCGGCCTGGGCGCACGTCCCGAGACCGAGCGCCTCGGCGGCCAGCATGAAGGAGTTGACGTACAGGCCGCAGTCGATCGCGCCGTAGACGCCCAGATCGGCGTCGGTCGTGATGATCGCGACGTGCGGCGCCCCGAAGAACTCGAAGTTGCGCAGCATCTGCATCGCCGAGCCGTCCCGGTCGCCGCGCTCGACACCGACCGCCTCGTAGAGCTGCCAGCCGACCTCCTTGCGGCGCTCGTTGTGGACGCCCGTGTACGCGGCCGGGAACGGGAAGTCCGAGGGCGCGGGCTGGCCGAGGTTCGCCACCACGTTGTCGACCGCGGCCTTCGACAGGGCCGCGCGCGCCTCGCCCGACACGATGTGGACGTTCCACGGCTGGGTGTTGCACCACGACGCGGTGTGCTGCGCGGCGGACAGGATCTGCTCGATCGTCTCGCGCGGCACCTCGTCCGGGAGGTAGCCCCGGCAGCTGCGCCGCTGGGTCAGGAGCCGGTCGATGGTCTGGAAGTCGTTCATGGTCGTCCTGTCGTCGGTGGTCATCGGCCGGTGAACCCGGGGGCGCGCTTGTCGAGGAAGGCGGCCACGCCCTCGGCGAAGTCATCGGTCTGGAACAGGGCGACCTGCGAGTCACCCTCGCGGTCGAGGGCCTCGTCGAGGTGGCCGAGCGTCGCGGCCGTGATCGCCTGCTTGGTCGCGCGGTAGGCGGCGCCCGGGCCGCGTGACAGCTGGGCCACGATGCGGTCGACCTCGTCGGCGAGCGCGTCATCCGGCACCGCGGCGTGGATCAGACCGGCCTCCGCGGCGTCCGCGGCCGGCAGCCGCTCGCCGAGCAGCGCCATGGCCGATGCGCGGGCTCGGCCGATCGAGGCGGCGATGGTCGCCGTGGTGCCACCGTCCGGCATCAGGCCGACGTTGACGAACGGCAGCAGGAAGTAGGCCGACCGGGCGGCAATCGTGATGTCGGCCGCGAGGGCGACCGAGCAGCCGTAGCCGGCCGCCGCGCCCTGGACTGCTGCCACGACCGGCAGGGGGGAGCCCACGATCGTGCGGATCAGGCGGGCCGAGACCTCCATCGGCTCCGTGCCGCTGAGCGGCTGGTCGAGCCGCGCCCCGGTCGAGAACGCTCGTCCGGCACCGCGCAGCACGATGACCCGTGTCTGGGCCGGCGCCTGCTCGATCGCCTCGGTGGCGGCGACCAGCATCTGTCCGGTCAGTCCGTTCAACCGACCCGGATCATTCCAGGTGATCGTCAGGACGCCGTCCGTCGAGTCCACCGTGACCGCTTCGGACATGAGCTCCTCCTCCGGGTTCCCTACGGGACCCATCGTGACAGTACCGCTGGCACGGTCATGTGCCCGATGAACTAGTCCGTTCGGACCAAATTCTCGTGTCGCCGGCCAAGTTCCCACGAACCGGCGCGGCGGATCGTAACGTCAGGGGCACAAGGGGAGGTTGTGGCGCAGTGAGCGTGTATCTGTACGACATGGGTGGTCGCACCATCGCGATGCGCCGTTCGTGGACCGATCAGCACCTGTTCGACGCGGACGGTCACTGGATCGGCTGGTTTCCCTGGGAGGACAATGACGCCGTCGACCTCGCGGGACGCTACCTGGGCACGGTCGTCGGCGACCGGCTCGTGCGCCGCAACGATCTGTGCGAGCGTCCCTGCTCGGTGAGGCCGCCCGACCCGGGCCGCGCGGAGCCGACCGGACAGCCTCTGCCGCCGCTCTACTTCCCGAACCGCTTCGCGTACGACGACGTCCGCCTGCCGCACCACGCCTAGCGTGGCTGGACGTCGTTGATCTCGATCTCTGCCTGAGCACCGATCGCCAGCGTCCTGCTGACGGTGCACAGCCGTTCCTCGGCCTTGGCCAGGGCATCGGGCAGCAGCTCCCGGGCTCGGTCGCCGGCCTCGCCGCCCGGAAAGGCCACGTCGAAGCGCATCAGCAGGTCGACCAGGTGGTTGCCGAGCTCGTCGCGGATCTTGTCGGCGCGGATGTCGACGTCGAGCACGTCGGGCTCGGCTCGCCGTGACACCAGCGGGTCGACCGTGATCGCGGTGCAGCCCGCGAGCGCCACGAGCAGCAGCTCGACCGGCGTGAAGTCGTCGCTCGACCCGTCCCCGATGTCGAGCGTCGTGCCGCGCGCGTTCGTCGCGCGGTAGCGCGACGGGCCGGTGCGGGTCAGCTGGACGGTGCGCTCGGTGTCGCCGGACATCAGTGGGTCTCCCGTGCCGGCAGGCCCAGCCGCTCGACCGCCGCGTCGTACAGGGCCACCACCTCGCGGCGGACGTCGGCGCGCTCGGCGACCGTGCCGAGCCACGGGATGGTGACCGGCTGCGCCTCGCCGTCGACGATGGCGTCCCACGTGCCGCCGAGCTCGTCGAGGCCGGTCATGGTCGCCGAGGTCGCCGCCGGCTCGGCGAAGGCCCGGACGATCGCGAGATTGTCTGCGGTGTGGTCACCGTTCATGTGGCCGAGGATCGCGTCCACGACATCGCTGGAGAAGGTCGTCATGGTTCCAGTATCTCCCTCGGGGCGCCACGCTTTCGGGATGCTCGATCGAGCCCGGTCGCGAACACTGGGTGGATGCCCTCCCCCCGCAGCCTGGTCACCGGTGCCACCGGATACGTCGGCGGGCGACTGGTCCCCCAGCTGCTGGACGCCGGTCACACGGTGCGCGTGCTGGTGCGGGACGAGCGCAAGGCCCGCGCGCACGACTGGGCCGACCGGGTCGAGATCGCGGTCGGCGACGCCTCCGAGGACGCCGACGTCCGGGACGCGATGGCCGATGTCGACGTCCTGTACTACCTGCTGCACTCGATCGGCACGGGCGGCGACTTCGGCGCCACCGAGAAGCAGATGGCCCAACGATTCGCGGACGAGGCCGAGCGCGCCGGCGTCCGTCGCATCGTCTACCTGGGCGGGATGATCCCGGAGGGCGAGGAGCTCTCCGAGCACCTGAGCTCGCGCGGTGAGGTCGGTGACGTGCTGCTGGGCTCCGGCGTCCCGACCACGGTCCTGCAGGCCGGCGTCGTCATCGGCTCCGGGTCGGCATCCTTTGAGATGCTGCGCTACCTGACCGAGCGGCTGCCGGTCATGATCACGCCGACCTGGGTCTCGACCCGCATCCAGCCGATCGCGATCCGCGACGTGGTGCGCTACCTCGTCGGCTCGGCCGACATGCCCGACGACGTGAGCCGCCGCTTCGACATCGGCGGCCCGGAGGTGCTGACGTACCTGGACCTCATGCAGCGGTTCGCGGCGATCTCCGGGCTGCCCAGGCGCCGCGTGCTGAAGGTCCCCGTGCTGTCCCCGGGCCTGTCCAGCCACTGGATCGGCCTCATCACCCCGGTGCCGGCCAGCCTGGCCCGCCCCTTGGTGGAGTCGTTGCGCAACACCGTCGTGGCCGGTGACACCGACATCTTGCAGTACGTCCCCGAGCCGCCCGAAGGACTGGTCGACTTCGACCGGTCGGTCCAGCTCGCACTGACCCGCATCCAGGAGCTCGACGTGCCGACCAGCTGGTCGTCGGCAGCGACGGCGGGAGCGCCCGCCGAGGGACTGCCCACCGATCCGGACTGGGCCGGCGGATCGCTGTACCGCGACGAGCGCGTCCGTGAGGTGGACGCCACCCCGGAGCGGCTGTGGAGCGTCATCGAGGGCATCGGCGCACGCAATGGCTGGTACTCCTGGCGGCTCGCCTGGTGGGCGCGGGGCGCGCTGGACCGCCTCGTCGGTGGCCCCGGCCTGCGGCGCGGACGGCGCCATCCGCGCCGGCTCGCCGTGGGGGACGCCGTCGACTTCTGGCGGGTCGAGGAGACCGACGGCCGGACGCTCCTGCGCCTGCGGGCGGAGATGAAGCTGCCCGGGCTGGCGTGGCTGGAGATGCAGGTCGGCACGACCGAGGCCGGGGCGACGACCTTCCGCCAGCGGGCGTTGTTCGCCCCCAAAGGACTGCTCGGGCACGTCTACTGGTGGCTGATCTACCCATTCCATGGAAAGGTCTTCGGGGCGATGCAGCGCAACATCGCCCTCGCCGCCGAGGCGGCGACGGACTGAGGGAACCGGGGAGAGCAATCATGGAAGCCAGCACTGCGGGCCAGGAGGCCCGCCACAGCGATCTGCTCAAGCACGGTGCCAGCGTCGGGCTCGGTGCCTACGGGCTCGTCCACCTGCTGATCGCGTGGATCGCGCTGCAGGTCGCCTGGTCGGGGGGCGGCGACGCCAGCAGCGGCGGTGCGCTCCAGACGCTCGCCGACCAGCCGTTCGGGCGCACGATGCTGTGGATCACGGTGATCGGGCTGCTGGCCCTCGTGGTGTGGCAGGCGGCGACCGCGATCTGGGGCTTCCAGGAGGAGGACGGCGCCAAGCGGGTCCGCAAGCGCCTCAGTGCCGCCGGCCGCACGGTGGTCTACGCGGCCCTGGCCGTCTCGGCGTTCAAGATCGCGTCCGGGTCCGGCGGCGGAGGTGGCGGCGACTCCAAGCAGGAGGGCCTCACCGCAGATCTGATGTCCGCACCGGCAGGCCGTGTGCTGGTCGCAGCGGTCGGCATCGCGATCCTTGCGGTCGGCATCGCGCAGATCCGCCGCGGCGTCACCGATGCCTTCACCCACGACCTGCAACCGGCGGCCACGACCGGCAGCACCGGATCGGCCGTGCTGGTCGTCGGGCGCGTCGGCTACGTCGCCAAGGGGGTCGCGGTCGGCATCGTCGGCGTGCTGTTCGGCTGGGCCGCGGTGTCGTACGAGCCCGACAAGGCCGGCGGGCTGGACGATGCTCTCAAGACCCTGCGCGACCAGCCCTTCGGGCCGTACCTGCTGACGCTGGTCGCCCTGGGCGTCGCCGCATTCGGGCTGTTCTGCTTCGCCTGGGCGCGCCACCCGCGCACGCGCTGAGGCTCGCGCCCGGCGAGCGGTTGCGTACCGGCAACCATCCGCACAGGATGATCGAATGGATCTGTTCCGCATCAAGTCCGTCGAGCGCTCGATCGAGGAAACCGACGAGCCGGAGCACCGTCTCAAGAAGGAGCTCTCGGCCTGGGACCTGACGGTCTTCGGCGTCGGCGTCATGGTGGGGACCGGCATCTTCGTCCTGACCGGCGAGCAGGCCTACGCCAATGCCGGTCCGGCGATCGTGATCTCGTTCATCCTGGCCGGGATCACCTGCGGTCTCGCGGCCCTCTGCTACGCCGAGTTCGCCTCGACCGTCCCGGTCGCCGGCAGTGCGTACACGTTCTCGTACGCGACGCTCGGCGAGCTGGTGGCCTGGATCATCGGCTGGGACCTCGTGCTCGAGCTCGCGCTCGGCGCGGCGGTCGTGGCGCGCGGCTGGTCGGCGTACCTGCAGTCCCTGTTCGACCTGCCGACGTGGTTGGCCGGGGACGAGGCGAGCCCCGACTTCGGCGCCATCGCGATCGTCCTCGGCCTCACGCTGGTCGGCGTCCTGGGCACCAAGCTGTCCGGACGGATCACCAGCGTGCTGGTGGTCATCAAGGTCGCCGTCGTGACCTTCGTGATCGTGGCGGGACTGTTCTACATCAAGACCAAGAACTACCAGCCGTTCATCCCCGACTCCAAGCCCACCGAGGGCGGTTCGGGCCTCGACTCGACGCTGCTGCAGACGGTCTTCGGGGTGGACCCGACGGTCTTCGGCGTCTACGGCATCATCGCCGCCGCCTCGGTCGTGTTCTTCGCCTTCATCGGCTTCGACATCGTCGCGACGTCGGCCGAGGAGACCAAGAACCCGCAGCGCGACGTCCCGCGCGGCATCCTCGGCTCGCTGGCGATCGTCACGGTCCTCTACGCGGCCGTGGCATTCGTCGTGACCGGGATGCTCAAGTACAGCGACGACCGCATGAACACCGCCGCACCGCTGGCCGAGGCGTTCAGCGCCAACGGCCTGGACTGGGCCAGCAAGATCATCTCGGTGGGCGCCGTCGCCGGCCTGACGACCGTCGTGCTGGTCTTGATGCTGGGCCAGGCGCGGGTGCTGTTCGCGATGTCGCGCGACGGGCTGCTGCCGGTCGGCCTGGCCAAGGTCCACCCGCGCTTCGGCACGCCGTACCGGATCACGATCATCACCGGCGCATTCGTCGCGGTGCTGGCCGGATTCGTGCCACTGTCGGAGCTGTCCAAGCTGGTCAGCATCGGCACCCTGTTCGCGTTCGTGGTGGTCTCGGCCGGCGTCATCATCCTGCGCCGCACCCGCTCGGACCTGCACCGCCCGTTCCGCGTCCCGGCCGTGCCGCTCGTGCCGATCCTGTCGATCGCGGCGTGCTTCTGGCTCATGGTCAACCTGTCGGTCGAGACCTGGGTCCGGTTCCTGATCTGGCTCGCGATCGGCTTCCTCCTCTACTTCACCTACGGCTACCGGCGCTCGCGGCTGGGTCGCGGTGAGAGCCAGGTCAAGGCCGACGGGGACGTCCCGAGAGCCGAGTGAGCGTGGCTCAGGCCCGCCACTCGTCGGCCAGCAGGGCGTAGACGTAGCCGTCCTGCCAGCCGTGGTCGCGGTGCAGGGAGTCCTGCACGTGATGGGCCTCGCGCCGCATGCCGACGCGCTCCATCAGCCGCCACGACGCCACGTTGCCGGCGAAGCAGCCGGCCGTGACGCGGCGCAGGCCCAGCTCCTCGAAGCAGATCCGCAGCAGCTCGCCGACCGCCTCGGTCGCCAGGCCCTGCCCCTGGACCGCCGGGTCGAACGTCCACCCCAGCTCGGCCTGGGTGGCCGAGGCCCCCTCGGCGACCTCCCGTTGCGCATAGGCGTCGTTGACCCTGACCATGAGGTCGCCGATCAGCCGGCCCTCGTGCTCGGCGATCACAAAGCTGGAACCGTCGCCGAAGCGCTCGGCCAGCGACTCGATGCTGACCGCCCTGCCGGTGATCCACTCGGTCACCTGCGGCTGCACGCGGTACGCGTGGATCGCCGCGATGTCGGTGACGTCGAACCGGCGCAGCACCAGCCGGGGGGTCGCAACGGGCCAGTGGGCGGCGTCCAGCGGTGAGGTCACCCGGCCAGTGTGCCGCTCAGCGATGGGCGGTCGCGATGAAGTGGTGCGAGGCCGCGGCGATGATGTCGTCGGGGGTGGCCTCGACCGTCCCCTCGAGCCAGGCCGTGACGAGCTCGGCGACGCCGCCGATGAACATCGTGGCGGCCAGACGTCCCTCGCGCTCGCTCCAGGCCTCGGCGCCGTACAGCTCACGGGCCTCGTGCGCGGCCAGCTCGGCGAACTGGCGCAGCAGCCGGGCCCGGTGGGGACGCAGGGCATCGATCGACACCGATTCGACGATCGCGACGCGGCCCTTGCGGGGATCCTCGGTGAGGATCTGGACGAAGGCCTCGATGCCGGCCCGCACCCGGTCGGCGGGACCACCCTGGGCGGCTGCGAGCGCCGCGACCGACCGCTCGGCGATCTGGGTCGCGATGTCGTCCATGACCGCGGTCAGCGCAGCGTCCAGGCCCTCGAAGCTCTGGTAGAAGTACCGCTCGGTCAGCCCGGCCTCGGCGCAGATGCGGGTCATCGTGACCGTGGGGCCGCCATCTCGTCCCCACACCTCGAGGGTCGCCTCGAGCAGCCGCGCGCGCCGGTCGGCATGGCGCTGCTCGGCGGTCATGCCGCGGTACTGCCCTGCCTTGACTGCCATGCAGACATATTGACAGAACGTCCTGTCTGAATCAAGATGCCTGTTGTGAGCCAGACCACCGAAGCCCCTCCCCGCCGTCGCGGCGTGCCGTACATCGGCAGCACCCTGCAGTACGTCCGCGACCCGCTGACCATGATGCGAACCCAGTACGAAGGCTGGGGTCCCGTGTCCGACATCGACTTCATCGGCAAGCGCTGGACCGTCCTGCTGGGCCCCGATGCCTGCGAGGCAGCCCTCCGCAACGCCGACAAGGCATTCGCCAGCGGCGACGGCTGGGGCTACCTGGTCGGCCCGTTCTTCGACCGCGGCCTGATGCTGCTGGACTTCGATGAGCACCACCGCCACCGGCGCATCATGCAGTCGGCCTTCACCCGTGACCGGCTCGAGGGCTACACCGCGGCCCTGCAGCCTGCCGTCGCCACCGGGATCGCACAGTGGCAGCCCGATCCGGAGTTCCTGGCCTATCCCGCCCTCAAGGAGCTGACCCTCGACCTGGCGGCGACCGTGTTCATGGGCGGCGCCGACCTGGCGACGGCCGATGAGCTCGACCGGGTCAACCAGGCCTTCATCGACTGCGTGCAGTCCGCGACCGCACTGGTGCGCGCCAACATCCCCGGCACCCGCTGGGGTCGTGCCATCCGCGGACGCCGACTGCTCGAGGAGTTCTTCGGCCGGCACCTGGCGGTCAAGCGCGAGATGCCCGGGGACGACCTGTTCTCGGTGCTGTGCCAGCTGGAGACCGAGGACGGCGAGCGGTTCAGCGACGAGGACATCGTCAACCACATGATCTTCCTGCTCATGGCCGCCCACGACACGTCCACGATCACCGTCTCGACCGTGATGCAGCAGCTCGGACAGCATCCGGAGTGGCAGCAGCGCTGCCGCGAGGAGGCACTCGCGCTGCCCGAGAACCCGACGCTGGCCGATCTGGACCAGCTCGTCGCGATCGACATGGTCATGAAGGAGAGCCTGCGGATCGTCCCGCCCGTGCCGGTCCTGGCCCGCAAGACGGTCAAGGAGACCGAGGTGCTCGGCCACCGCATCCCCGCCGACCGGCTCGTCGCGGTCATGGTGCACATGTCGCACCACATGCCCGAGCTGTGGGACGACCCCGAGCGCTTCGACCCCGAGCGCTTCGCCGACGACCGTCGCGACGACAAGGTGCACCGCTACGCGTGGGAGCCCTTCGGCGGAGGGGTCCACAAGTGCATCGGCCTGTTCTTCGCCGGCGCGGAGGTCAAGACGATCCTGGTCCACCTGCTGCGCCAGTTCGAGTGGACCGTCGACCCGGGCTACCGGGTGCCCATGAGCTACGCCTCGCTGCCCTACCCCAAGGACGGCCAGCCGGTCCGTCTGGTCCGTCGCTGATCTTCCGAGGAGCACCCATGCCCAAGAACCTGACCAACCAGGTCGTCGTCATCACCGGAGCCGGCCGCGGCATCGGTCTGGCGACGGCATCCCAGTTCGCCGCCGCTGGCGCGATCGTCGTGATCGGCGACCTGGACGACGACGTCGCCGCCAAGGCTGCCCAGCAGGTCGGCGGCCGGGCCGTCGGCCACGCCGTCGACGTCGCCGACCGCGAGTCGTACGCGCGGTTCATCGACGTCGCCCGGCAGCAGGGACCCATCGACATCCTCGTGAACAACGCCGGCATCATGCCGCTGTCGCCGCTGGTCGACGAGGACGATGCCATGACCGACCGGATCATCGACATCAACCTGCGTGGCGTCATCACCGGCACCAAGCTCGTCGCGCCCTCGATGATCGCCCGGCGGTCGGGGCACATCATCAACATCGCGTCGGCCGTGGGTCGGATCGCGGTCGCGAACGGCGCGACGTACAGCGCCAGCAAGTACGCCGTGATGGGGTTCTCCGAGGCGATGCAGTCCGAGCTGGCGCCGGCAGGGGTGGACGTCTCGTGCGTCCTGCCGACCGTCGTCAACACCGAGCTCGCGGCCGGTGTGTCGGCCACCAAGGGCATGCGTGCGGTGCAGCCCGAGGAGGTCGCCGCCGCCATCGTCAGCGTCGCCGGCAAGCCGCGCTTCGAGACCTGGGTGCCGGCCTGGAGCAAGGGGTTGTTCTACACCACGAACGCCCTGCCGCGCCGCCTGCGCGACACCGCCAGCCACCTGGTCGGCGCCGACGACGCGCTGCGCAGCATCGACGTCGAGGCACGCCAGGAGTACGAGCGCCGCGCCTCGTCGTGAGGGGTCAGGGCGTGATCGGGTCGACCCGGTAGGACGCGCGCAGCACGGCACCCGGCTCGACGATCCGGGTGCCGGGCTTGTCGCGCAGGTCGCCGGTGAAGTCGATCGGCGCCGCCCCGCCGACGCAGGGCTCCAGGCACAACAGGTCCGCCCCGGTCGGGCGTGACCACACCACGAAGACGTCGAAGACGTCGTCCCACGTCATCCGCAGCCCGCGACCCGACGGCGCGAGGTAGCGCAGGCCGCGGCTGGCGACCTGGTCCATGACGATCGCATCGGGCTCGAACAGTGCCGGGTCGAGCCGCAGCGTCGCCCCCTCGATCGGGGTCGGCTGGTTGTCGGGGAGCACCAGCGTGTGGTCCAGCCGCCGGATGGGCGCCGGCTCGGGCTGGTCGAACACCACGACGTGCTCGGTCCTGGCGGCCCCCGGCTCCAGCGGCCAGGCGAAGGCCGGGTGCGAGCCGATCGAGACCGGCAGGTCGACCTCGCCGGTGGTGGGGGCACCTCCCGCTTGCGGGGGATTGCTGACCTCATACGTCGTGGCCAGCCCGTGATCGTCCATCGCGTAGTGCGCCGTCAGCTCGAAGGCGAACGGGAACCGCTCCCGGGTCTGGTCGCTGTCGCGGAGGCGCAGCGTCGCGGACGACTCGTCGGACTGGACGACCTCCCAGGTCAGGTCGCGGGCGAATCCGTGCTGGGTCAGCGGATAGGTCCGGCCGTCGACGTGGATGGTGTCGTCCGGCACCCGGCCCACGATCGGGAACAGGATCGGCGCGTGCCGGCGCCACTGCTCCCCGGCCTGCCACAGGTACTCGTGGCCGTCGGCACCGCGCAGGGAGTGCGGTTCCGCGCCCTGCTCGGAGATCTCGGCGGTGCCCCCGCCGCCGCGAAGAGTCAGCATGGCTCGAGCCTACGGGCCCTGCGTGCCCCGTGCGTCGTAGATCTCCCCGGCGTCCTGTGTCGCGATGAAGATGGCGTCCAGCAGCTCGCGCGGCGTCGCGCACCGCAGCAGCCGCAGCTGGTCCAACGGTCCGAGGGGTGCGACCGCGGCCAGCTGCCACAGCGACTCGACCGGGTCCTCGCTCAGCTGCACCGATGCCGACCAGGCCTGGTCCTCGAACTCGCTGGCCTGCAGGAGCGTCCGGCGCACCAGCGCCTCGGTCTGCTCGCGCCGGCTCAGGAGGGACTCGTCCCACACCAGGGGCGGCAGCTCGCGCACCCGGGCGCGGGGGTACGGGTCCTCCGCGAGCCACTCGACGACCTCGATCCGCCGGGTCCCCTCCCCCAGGACCGCGAGATAGCCGTCGGCGACCTTCACATCGGCGATCTGGCACACGGTGCCGATGTCGAACCGCTTCTCGCCGCCGCCGACCTCCTGGCCGCGCTCGATCAGCACGACGCCGAACTCCGACGTGCCGTCGGGCATGACGTCCTGCAGCAGCTGCAGGTAGCGGGGCTCGAAGACCCGCAGCGCCAGCGGCATCGCCGGGAACAGCACCGAGCCCAGCGGGAACATGGGGATGTCGGCCAGCTCGTCCATGTGGTCATCCCATCACGCCGCGGGCAGGCGGCAACCCCAGTCTCAGGCGAGCGCGCGGATGACCGCCCCGGACGCGTGATGGCGTCCGCGCGGGACGACCATGGGGGTGTTGCTGACCGGATCGGAGACGATCTCGCAGGCCAGGCCGAACACCTCGGTGACGACCGCCGCGTCGATGACGTCCCGCGGCGCGCCCTCGGCGAGGATCGCGCCGTTCTTCATCGCGATGATGTGATCGGCGTAGCGGCAGGCCAGGTTGAGGTCGTGCAGGACCAGCACGATCGTCTTGCCCGACTCGCGGTTCAGGTCGGTCAGCAGGTCCAGCAGCTCGACCTGGTGGTTGATGTCCAGGAAGGTCGTGGGCTCGTCCAGCAGCAGCAGATCGGTGTCCTGGGCCAGCGCCATGGCGACCCACACCCGCTGCCGCTGCCCGCCGGAGAGCTCGGCGATGCTCCGGTCGGCGAGCTCGGTCGTGCCGGTGGCCTCGAGGGCTGCCGCGACGGCGCGCTCGTCCTCGGCGCTCCACCGACGGAACCAGCCCTGGTGCGGATAGCGTCCGCGGCCGACCAGGTCGCCGACCGTGATGCCGTCCGGTGCGACGGGCGACTGCGGCAGCAGGCCGAGCACCCGGGCCACGTCGACGCTCTTCATGTCCTGCATCGCCCGACCGTCCAGGATGACCTGGCCGCCCCGGGGGGCCAGCAGCCGGGCGAGTCCGCGCAGCAGCGTCGACTTGCCGCAGGCGTTGGCGCCCACGATGACCGTGATGCGGCCGTCGGGGATCTGGACGTCCAGATCGGTGACGATGTCGGTGTCGGCGTAGCCGAGGGTGAGGTTCTCGGCCCGCAGTTCGTGTGAGGTCATCCGCCGCGTCCTTCCCGGTTGACGGTGGCGAGGAGCCAGATGAGGTAGGGCGCCCCGATGATGCCGGTGACGACCCCGGTCGGCAGGACCGCGGGGAGCAGGTGCTGGGCCACCAGGTCGGCCCCCAGCACGATGATGGCGCCGACCAGCCCGCTGGCCACGATGCTGCCGGCCGGACCGGTCAGCCGCAGGGCGACGGGTCCGGCGATCAGGGCGACGAACATGAGCGGTCCGGCAGCAGCGGCGGCGAAGCCGACCAGCACGATCGCCACCCCCAGCAGGGCCAGCCGGACCGGCTCGACCCGGGCGCCGAGGGCTGTCGCGGTGTCGTCGCCGAGCTCCAGCATGCGCAGCGGACGGTCCAGCATGATCACCAGCGGGACGATGACGAGCACGGCGACGATCAGGGCGCGCAGCTCGCCGGTGCCGGAGCGACCGACCGAGCCGACCAGCCAGGTCATGGCCTCGCCGGCCTCGTAGCGCTGTGCGCGGGAGAGGACGTAGCCGATGATCGACATCATGAACTGGGAGACGCCGATGCCGATCAGGATGAACCGGTAGCCGGTGATCCCGTCGCGCCAGGCCAGCAGGTAGATCAGCAGTGCCGTGAGCAGCGCGCCCACCAACGCCGACCCGGCCACCGCGGCGCTGCCGGCGTGGAACACCAGGATCGCGGAGACCGCGAACAGGCTCGCGCCGGACGAGACACCCACGAAGTCCGGCGACGCCAGCGGATTGCCCAGCAGCCGCTGGAAGATGGTGCCGGCGGTGCCCAGGGCCACGCCCACGGCGAGCGCGGTCGCGGCCGGCGGGAGCCGCAGGTCACGCACGATGAAGTCGGTCGTGGGGTCGTCGCGCAGGTGCAGCACCGAGGCGATGACGTCGACGGGTGAGACGTAGTAGCTGCCGACCATCATCGTCAGGACGAACAGGCACAGGACGACGACCGCGAGCGCGCTGGTGACCAGCACCGACCGGCGACGGCGGCGAGCGCGTCCGGCCAGGACGTGGGGGGGCGCGAGCGTGGTGGCCACCGCGCTCAGAGCTCCGTGATGCTGCGGTAGCGGACCAGCAGGATGAACACGGGTGCGCCGATGACGCCCAGCACGACGCCGACCTGCAGCTCACCGGGCGAGACGATGACGCGTCCGGCGATGTCGGCGATCAGCAGGATGATCGGGGTGAGCACCAGTGCATAGGCCAGGATCCAGCGGTAGTCGGGCCCGCAGATCATCCGTGCCATGTGGGGGACGACCAGTCCCACGAACACGACCGGCCCGCAGGCCGCTGTCGCGGCACCGCACAGGACCGCGACGGTCACGAACATCACGATCCGCGTCAGCCGCACCCGCTGTCCCAGCGCGTGGGCCAGGTCCTCGCCGAGCGCGAGGCCGTTCAGCGCGCGCCCGGCGCCCAGCGCCACGACGATGCCGATCACCAGGAATGGCAGCGTCTGCCAGAACACCGGGAAGTAGCGGCCGGCCAGTGAGCCGACCTGCCAGAACCGCAGCTCGTTGAGGGCGGACTCGTTGTTGAGCACGATCGCATTGGTCACCGAGGTCAGCATCGCGGTGACCGCTGCACCCGCCAGTGCCAGCTTGACCGGGGTCGCGCCCTCCCGGCCGAACGAGGCGATGCCGTAGACCGCGACGGTCGCGATGCCGGCACCGGCGAAGGCGAACCAGACGTACGTACCCGGCGACTGCGCGCCGAGCACCATGATGCTGAAGACGATCGCCGCGGCGGCACCCGCGTTGATGCCCATGATGCCCGGATCGGCGAGTGGATTGCGGGTCAGTCCCTGCAAGATGGTGCCGCTGAGCCCGAGCGCGGCCCCCGCGAACAGCCCGATCAGCGTCCGCGGGACGCGCATCTCGCGGATGACGGTCTCCGAGGCGGCCGAGGGGTCGTAGTCGCTGAACGCCTTCCAGATGGTGCCGGGGCCCACGCCGCGGGCGCCCATCGTGATGCTGAAGAAGCAGACCACGACCAGGGCGCCGAGCAGGATCACCAGCCCCGTCACCAGAGCCGCCCGCGAGCGCTGCTGCGGGCGCTGCTCGATCGAGGCCCGGGGGCCGGCGGTGACGCTCATGGCATCTTCAGGGTACCCCAGCAACTTAGGTATGCCTTGCCAACCCGTCCCGCCGACGGTTTACCACGGTCCCTCCGCAAACGTCGTCCGCCCGTGGGAGATTTCCGTGGGGCGGACGAGGTTTGCGGAGGGACCGTGGTAAACCGACGCTGCCCCCGGACCAGGGGTCCGGGGGCAGCGTCGTGAAGGTTTGCGATCAGGCGAACTTCTCGCCGTTCTTGGCCTTCTCCAGCAGCGAGGCCGGCGGGGTGAACCGGTCGCCGTACTTGGCGGCCAGCTCCTGGGCGCGAGCCGCGAAGGCCTCGACGCCGATGGAGCCGTCAGCGGCCTCGTAGCCGTTGACGTACTGGATGGCGCCGCCCTGCATCGCCGGGAAGCCGATGCCGAAGATCGAGCCGATGTTGGCGTCCTGGGTCGTGCGGAGCACGCCCTCGTCCAGGCACTTGATCGTCTCGAGGCTCATGATGAACGTCAGACGCTCCTTGAGGTCCTCGAACGGGGGCTGCTCGTCGGCGACCGGGAACTTCTCGGCCAGGCCGCTCCACAGTCCCTGACGCTTGCCGTCGACGTACTCGTAGAACCCGGCACCCTTGAGGCGGCTGGGGCGACCGATCTCGATCATCTGGTCGATGATGGCCTCGGCAGCGTTCGGCTCCCAGGTGCCTCCGGCCTCCTCGACGGCGGCCTTCGACTCGTTGCGGATCTTGACCATGAGCTCCAGGTTCAGCTCGTCGCTGAGCTGCAGGACGGGAGCCGGGAAGCCGGCCTGCGTCGTGGCGCGCTCGATCGAGACCGGCGAGACGCCCTCGGCGAGCATGCCGATGCCCTCGTTGACGAAGGTGCCGATGACGCGGCTGGTGAAGAAGCCGCGGCTGTCGCCGACGACGATCGGGGTCTTCTTGATCGCCTTGGTGTAGTCGATGACGCGGGCGATGGCCTCGTCGGACGTCTTCTCGCCCGCGATGATCTCGACCAGCGGCATCTTGTCGACGGGGCTGAAGAAGTGGATGCCGATGAAGTCCTCGGGACGCTCGACACCGTCGGCCAGGATCGTGATCGGCAGCGTCGACGTGTTGGAGCCGAGCAGCGCGTCCGGCTTGACGACCTTCTGCAGCTCGCCGAAGACCTCGTGCTTGAGCTTGACCGACTCGAAGACGGCCTCGATCACGAAGTCGCTGCCCTCCAGAGCGGCGTAGTCATCGGTGGGCGTGATGCGGGCCAGCAGCTCGTCGGCCTTCTCCTGCGAGAGGCGTCCGCGCGAGACGGCCTTGTCGACCAGGTTCTGGCTGTAGGACTTGCCCTTCTCGGCAGCCTCCATCGAGATGTCCTTGAGGACGACGTCGAATCCGGCCTTCGCCGAGACGTACGCGATGCCCGCGCCCATCATGCCGGCGCCGATGACCGCGATCTTCTCCGCCTTCGTGGGCGCGATGCCCTCGGGGCGGGACTTGCCGGCGTTGATGGCGCCGAGGTCGAAGAAGAAGGCCTGCGTCATGTTCTTGAACTGCTGACCGATGATCAGGCTGACCAGGTAGCGCGACTCGATGCGCGATGCGGTGTCGAAGTCGACCTGCGCGCCCTCGACCGCGGCGCTCATGATCGCGCGCGGCGCCTTGTACAGCGCACCCTTGGTCTGCTTGCGCAGGTTCGCGGGGAACGCCGGCAGGAAGGCCGCGAGCTTGGGGTTGGACGGCAGTCCACCCGGCATGCGGTAGCCCTTGCGGTCCCACGGCTGCGAGGCAGCCTCCTCGTTGCCTGCGTTGGCCTCGATCCACGCCTTCGCGGCCGGGATGAGCTCGTCCTGCGTCGCGACGAGCTCGTCGACGAGGCCCTCCGAGAGCGCCTTGGCGGGCTTCATCTGCTGCCCCTGGAGCAGGAACTTCATCAGCGCGTCGGAGATGCCGAACATGCGCACGGTGCGGGTGACGCCACCGCCGCCGGGCAGCAGGCCGAGGGTCGCCTCGGGCAGGCCGATCGAGTAGCCGCCGTCGACCGCGATGCGGTGGTGGGCCGCGAGCGCGATCTCCAGGCCGCCACCGAGGGCCGCTCCGTTGATCGCCGCGACGACGGGCTTGCCCGAGGTCTCGAGCTTGCGCAGCGTGGCCTTGATGGTCTCGACCTCGTCGAACAGGCGCTCGGCGTCGGCCGGGGTCGCCTGGGTCATGAGCTTGAGGTCACCGCCGGCGAAGAAGGTCTTCTTCGCCGAGGAGATGATGACGCCCTTGATGGAGTCGGCGTCGGCCGCGATGTCGTTGACCAGCTGGTCGACGGCCGTGGCCATCGACTCCGCGTAGTCGGCGTTCATCGTGTTGGCGCTCTGGTTGGGGTCGTCCAGGACGATGTTGGCGATTCCGCCCTCGACCTCGTAACGCACTGCCTGAGTCATATGTGTGTCTTTCTTGAAAAAGGGTGGGAGGGGACGATCAGCTGAGGCGCTCGACGACGGTGGCGATGCCCATGCCGCCGCCGACGCACAGCGTGGCCAGGCCGTAGCGCTGGTCGCGACGCTCGAGCTCGTCGATCAGCGTGCCGAGGATCATCGCGCCGGTCGCGCCGAGCGGGTGGCCCATGGCGATCGATCCACCGTTGACGTTGGTCTGGTCGTGCGGGTAGCCGCCGAGGTCCTTCATGAGGCGCAGGGCGACGGCCGCGAAGGCCTCGTTGATCTCGAGCAGGTCGATGTCACCGATGCTCAGGCCGGCGCGCTCCAGCGCCTTGAGGCTGGCCGGTCCGGGGCCCGTCAGCATGATGGTGGGCTCGGAGCCCGACACCGCGGCCGACAGGATGCGGGCGCGCGGCTTGAGGCCGTGACGCTCACCGGCCGCCTCGTTGCCGATCAGCACCAGGGCGGCGCCGTCGACGATGCCCGAGGAGTTGCCGGCGTGGTGGACGTGGTTGATCTTCTCGACCCAGTGGTACTTCTCCAGCGCGACGGCGTCGAAGCCACCCTGGTCGCCGATCTGCGCGAACGACGGGGGCAGCTTGCCCAGGCCCTCGGCGGTCGTGCCCTCACGCACGAACTCGTCGTGATCCAGGATCGTCAGGCCCGAGGCGTCCTTGACCGGGATGACCGAGTTCTTGAAGTAGCCGTTGGCGATGGCCTTGGCGGCACGCGCCTGCGACTCGGCGGCGAACGTGTCGACGTCGAGGCGGCTGTAGCCCTCGACCGTCGCGATGAGGTCGGCGCCGATGCCCTGGGGCACGAAGTCGGTGTCGAAGGCGGTCTGCGGGTCCATGGCCCACGCGCCGCCGTCCGAGGCCATGGGCACACGGCTCATGGACTCGACGCCACCGGCGAGGATCAGGTCCTCCCAGCCCGAGCGCACGCGGGCGGAGGCCTGGTTGACGGCCTCCAGGCCGGAGGCGCAGAAGCGGTTGAGCTGGACGCCGGCGACGGTGTCGGGCAGACCGGCCGCGAGGGCAGCGGTCTTGGCGATGTCGGCGCCCTGGTCGCCGACAGGGGACACGCAGCCGAGGATCAGGTCCTCGATGCCATCGGTGTCCAGGCTGGGGTTGCGCTTGCGCATCTCGTCGATCAGGCCGGTGACCAACGAGATCGGCTTGACCTCGTGGAGTGAGCCGGACTTCTTGCCGCGACCTCGCGGCGTGCGGATGGCGTCGTAGACGAAGGCCTCGGTCATGGCAGTTTCCTTACAGAAGAGTCTCGCAGAATCCGATGTGCGGGCACCACAGGGTGGGGCCCGTCTGAATTGTGACAGCAACACTGTCAAAGTCAAAGGGTTGGGGGTGCCATATGGTCGTGACCATGACCACCACTCCCGCCGAGACCATGAGCGTCGAGCAGCTCGCGGCCCGGGTGGGCATGACGGTCCGCACCGTGCGCTTCTACGCCGGCCGCGGACTCATCCCGCCGCCCCGCCGCGAGGGCCGCAACGGCTTCTACGGGCCCGATCACCTCGCCCGGCTCGAGCTGGTCCGCGAGCTGCAGGCCCACGGCTTCACGCTGTCGGCGATCGAGGGCTACCTCGAGAACATCCCCGCCGACGCGACCCCCGAGCAGGTCGCGGTGCACCGCACGCTGCTGGCCCCGTGGATGGCGGATCGTCCGGAGGAGCTGGACCGGGCCGCGCTCGAGGTGCGGGCCGGCCGGGCGTTGAGCGATGACGACATCGAGATGCTGGTCGCCCTGGGCGTGGTCGAGCCGACGCCCGTCGAGGACGTCTTCCAGGTCGCCCCGGCCCACCTGGCGGTCGGCATGCAGTTCATCGAGACCGACATGCCCATCGAGGTCGCCCACGCATCGCGGCGCATCTTCGACGAGGCCGGCCGTGCCGTCGCCCGGGAGATCACCGAGGTCTTCCGCACGATGTGGTGGCCAGAGCTGCGCGCGTCCGGCCGTCCGGTCGAGGACATCACGGCGCTGATCGAGCGGTTCAAGCCGCTGACGATCCAGGCGCTCGTGACGGCCTACGAGACCGCGGTCGACGAGTCGAAGCGCGAGACGGTCCGCCGCCGGGCCGAGAGCTGACGGCGGCGGACCGCCGGGGTCACAGGCCCATCGTGCGGCCGATGATCTCCTTCATGATCTCGGTCGTGCCGCCGTAGATCGTCTGGATGCGGCTGTCGGTGTACGCCTTGGAGATCGGGTACTCGCTCATGTACCCGTAGCCGCCGTGCAGCTGCAGGCACTTGGCCGCGGCCCGGTTCTGCAGCTCGGTCGTCCACCACTTGCCCATCGCGGCTTCCTCGATCGTCAGCTCGCCCTTGGACAGCGCGACGATGCTCTTGTCGACGAAGGCCTGACCGATCTGCAGCTCGGTCTCGAGCTCGGCCAGCACGAAGCGAGAGTTCTGGAACGAGCCGATCGGCTTGCCGAACGCCTTGCGCTCCTTGACGTAGTCCAGCGTCATGTCGATGATCGCGCGGGTCGCGGCGATCGCGCCGACCGAGATCGCGAGACGCTCCTGCGGCAGCTTCTCCATCAGATAGATGAAGCCCTTGCCCTCCTCGCCCAGCAGGTTCTCGGCGGGGACGCGGACGTTGTCGAAGAACAGCTCGGCGGTGTCCTGTGCCTTCAGGCCCATCTTGTCCAGGTTGCGGCCGCGCTCGAAGCCCTCCATGCCACGCTCGAGGACGATCAGCGAGACGCCCATCGCTCCGGCGGAGGGATCGGTCTTGGCCGCGACGATCACCAGGTCGGCCAGGATGCCGTTGGAGATGAACGTCTTGGCGCCGTTGACGACGTAGTGGTCACCGTCGCGGATCGCGGTGGTCTGGATGGCCTGCAGGTCCGAGCCGGTGCCCGGCTCGGTCATCGCGATCGCGGTGATCGTCTCGCCGGTGCAGAACTTGGGCAGCCAGCGCTTCTTCTGCTCCTCGGTCGCGTACGACAGCAGGTAGCCGGAGACCAGGTCGGTGTGCAGCACGAAGCCCACGCCGCTGGCGCCGATGCGGATCATCTCCTCGGACATGATCGCGTTGAAGCGGAAGTCGTTCATGCCGCCTCCGCCGAACTCCTCGGGCATCATGAACCCGAGCAGGCCGAGCGCGCCGGCCTTCTCCCAGATCTCCCGCGGGACGATGCTGTCCTTCTCCCACTGGTCGTGGTGCGGCGCGATCTCCTTCTCGCAGAATGCCCGGACGGTGTCGCGGAACGCGTCGTGATCGGCTTCGTAGATGCCTCGCTGCATGATGGCCCTCTTCTTGTTCTCGTGGCTTAGTGGTCTGCCTGGACGGCGATGCCGTCGGCGATCAGCTGGTCGACATCGGCGATGCCCCAGGCGGTCAGTGCTTCGGTCGTGCTCGCGCCGGCGCGCTGCGGCGGCGTGGTCAGGGTCGCGGGCGTCGCGGAGAACCGCGGAGCCGGCGCGGGCTGGGTCAGCCCGTCGCGCTCGACGAACGTCCCGCGCGCGACGTTGTGCGGGTGCGCATAGGCCTCGGTGAGGCTCAGCACCGGCGCCACACAGGCGTCCGTGCCCTCGAAGACCTGTTCCCACTCGGCGCGGGTGCGCCCGGCGAACGTCGTGGTGAGCAGCGCGCGCAGCTCGTCCCAGCGGGCGAACTCGAACTGGCCGGGCGCATCGGTCAGCCCGAGCCCTTCGATCAGCGCGGCGAAGAACTGCGGCTCGAGGGGGCCGACGGACATCCACTGGCCGTCGGACGTCTCGAAGACGTCATAGAACGGCGTCCCGGTGTCGAGCATGTTGGTGCCGCGCTGCTCGCTCCAGCTGCCGGACTGCTGCAGGGCCACGATCATCGACATCAGGTGCGCCGTGCCGTCGGTGATGGCCGCGTCGACGACCTGGCCCTCACCGGTCGCGCGGGCGTGGGTCAGGGCGGCCAGCACGCCGGTCACCAGGTACATCGATCCGCCGGCGAAGTCGCCCACCAGGTTCAGTGGCACCTGCGGCGGCCCGCCCGCGCGGCCGATGGCGCCGAGGGCGCCGGCGATCGAGATGTAGTTGATGTCATGGCCCGCGGACTGCGCCAGCGGTCCGTCCTGGCCCCAGCCGGTCATGCGGCCGTAGACCAGTCGCGGATTGCGCGCGTGGCAGTCCTCGGGGCCCAGGCCGAGGCGCTCGGTCACACCGGGGCGCAGTCCCTCGATCAGGATGTCGGCGGACTCGACCAGGTCGAGCACGGTCGCCGCGCCGCGCGGGTCCTTCAGGTTCAGGGCGACCGACGGACGGCCGCGGCCCAGGATGTCCTTGTCGGCAGGACCGAGCTGGAGGGCGTTGCCGCCGGGGCGGTCGACACGGATGACATCGGCGCCCAGGTCGGCCAGCAGCATCGCGGCAAAGGGGCCGGGGCCGATGCCCACGAGCTCGATGACACGCACGCCGTGCAGGGGTCCGGACTTCTCAGAAATCGTCACAGCCCAATTGTGACAGTAGAACTGTCAACGTCGCAAGCAGGGGTGTGCTCCGGACCACACCAGCGTGGACAGATCCGCATACCGTCGGTATCTTGACGCGCATGCTCTCCGAACTGGCCTACACCCGCAAGGGCTCCGGCGAACCCCTCGTCCTGATCCACGGCATCGGCCACCGCCGCCAGGCATGGAACCCCGTGCTCGACCTGCTCGCGCAGTCCCATGACGTCATCGCGGTCGACCTGGCCGGGTTCGGCGAGTCCCCCGCCTATCCCGCGAGCGCCTCCTACGACATGGACCATGCGTGCCAGAACCTGAGCGACAACTTCGCCGCGTGGGGCATCGACCGCCCGCACGTGGCGGGCAACTCCCTCGGCGGCGCCATCGCCCTCGAGCTGGGCGCCCGCGGGCTCGCCCGGTCCGTGACGGCGCTGAGCCCGGCGGGATTCTTCGGCACGCTCAACCGGATCCAGACCCTCGGCCTGCTGGTCATGCTGCGGCTGACCAGCCAGCTGCCCGACCGCGCGCTCCGCACCCTGTCCCGCAGCGCGGTGGGGCGCCGACTCGCCGGCTTCAGCCTCTACACGCATCCCGAGCGGTTCACCGCCGACGAGGTCTACGGCGACGCCCTCGCCCTCAAGCGGTGCACGGGCTTCGAGCGGACGATCGCCAAGGGTGGCAACTACGCCTTCCGCCTGCACCTGGACGTGCCCACCACGATCGCGTGGGGCACGCGAGACCTGATCCTGCCGTACAGCTCGTCGGCCATCGCGCAGGAGCGGTTGCCCGAGGCCGATCACGTCGCCCTGCCGCACTGCGGCCACGTGCCGATGGTCGACGACCCGGACCTCGTGGCACGGGTCATCCAGAACACCACCGCCCGGACGCAGGAGCCGGTCGCAGCCGCCTAGGGTCAGGCATGCGTTTCTCCACCTCCGGCAGCCTGCGCCGCATCGATGTCTCCCTGCTGGCCAGTGCCATCGAGGCCCTGCGCGGCGAGTGGGCCGCCCTGCGGTTCGACGCCGCGGGTGCCCTGCTCAACCCGATCTCCGGCGCCGCCATCGGTGACGTCCGGCTCGTCGAGGGCCGGCATCGCTCGCCCGGCGCCCGGTACGACATCACGATCCGCACACCCGTCCTCGAGCCCGATCCCGCGCAGCTGCGCGCCCTCGACGCGGAGCACCTGGGCCGGGAGGACACCGACTGGGACACCTGCTTCGACCGGCGCCAGGCGATCAGTGTGCAGACCGGGGAGACCGAGACCACGGCCAGCGTCGTCCTGCGCGCCGACGACTCGCGGGTCCTGGCCGCCTCCGTGACCGATGCGTCCCAGCTCTGGTCGGTCGACGTCGACCTGGTCCACGGCCGGCTGCCGCGCATCGAGGCCACCGGCCGTCTCGACGCCACCGCGATGATCGCCGCCGAACAGGTTCCCGGCTGCCTGGCCAGGCTCCTCGGCGGCGTGGCCACCGGCACCGCGACCGTCGACCTGGCCGCCATCGAGCGCCGAGGCCGCAACACGCTGGTCGAGGGATCCGGACAGTTCAACAGGTTCCGCGCCGACGGTGCGGCTCGCGTCACGACGTCCGCGCGCTCCTGGGACGTCGGCGCGAAGATCCGGCTGCGGGGCAAGGGCATCGGACGGCTGGTCCTGCGCATCTTCGGCGGCCGGCTCCGGCGCGAGTTCGACGCGTCGATGACGACCGGCTGGGCAACCGCGGCCACCGCGATGGACGGCATCGAGCGGCAGCTGGGTGCGGTGCGCACCTTCATCGACCAGGAGGGTGGGCTGGCCGACGTCGTGCACCGCACCCTGTGGGAGGACGGCTACGGCGATCACCTCGACGCGCTGTACTCATCGCAGCATCCCTCGGAATGACGGTCGTCCGACGCGCGTTGACCCGTCCGTGGAGATCCATGACTCGCTGGTGATCGGTGCCGGGCAGGCCGGCCTGTCGGCGTCGTACCACCTGAGGCGGCGCGGCATCGATCATGTCGTGCTCGACGCCGATGACCGCCCCGGCGGGGCCTGGCAGCACCGGTGGGACGCGCTGACCATGAACGACGTGCACCGCGTCGCGGACCTGCCGGGGGCCGAGATCCCGCCGGACACCGGTCGCGAGCGGGCCAACACGTTCGTGCCGGCGTACTTCGCCGACTACGAGCGGCGCTTCGAGCTGCCGGTCGTCCGGCCGGTCCGGGTTCGGCGGGTGCGCCCTTCGACAGGCTCAGGGGACGGACCTGCAGGCTCAGGGGGCCCTTCGACAGGCTCAGGGGACAACTTGCTCGTGGTCGAGTCCGACGCCGGCACGTGGGCGACCCGCACCCTGGTCAACGCGACCGGCACCTGGACCCGCCCGTTCATCCCGCACTACCCGGGCATCGAGACGTTCCGCGGCGAGCAGCTGCACACCGCCGACTACCCGGGACCCGAGCACTTCCGTGGCAAACGGGTCGTGGTCGTCGGCGGCGGCGCATCGGCCGTCCAGTTCCTCGGCGCACTCGCCCCGATCACCGACACGATCTGGGTCACCCGCCGCGAACCGGTCTGGACCGACCGCGACTTCACCCCCGAGCTGGGTCGTGAGGTCGTCGCGAAGGTCGAGGAGCGGGTGCGCCAAGGCCTGCCGCCGCGCAGCGTCGTCAGCGTCACCGGCCTGCGGCTGCGCGAGCAGGAGCGGGAGGCCGAGCGGCTCGGTGCCTACGCCGCGCGCCGCCCGATGTTCACCTCGATCGAGCCGGACGGCGTCCGCTGGGACCCTTCGACAGGCTCAGGGGGCGGGACGACAGACTCAGGGGGCGGGGCGTTCGAGCCGGCCGACGTGATCGTGTGGGCGACCGGGTTCCGGCCGGCGATCGAGCACCTGGCGCCGCTGCACCTGCGCAGTCCGCTCGGCGGCATCCAGCTCGACGGGACGACCGCCGTGGCCGATCCGCGTGTGCAGATGGTCGGCTACGGACCGTCGGCCAGCACGATCGGCGCCAACCGGGCCGGACGCACCGCCGCGCGAGGCGTCGCCGAGCACCTGCGTGCGGCGGAGGTCGTCAGCGCCGACGCGTGAGGAAGCCGGCGCCTCGAAGTCGTCCACGCGCACAGCCTGGGTTCCTCAGCTGCGATGCCGGGCCAGAAAGTCTGCGGTCCGCGGATCGCGCGGCGCGGTGAACAGCTGCTCGGGCGGTCCGGACTCCACCACCTGGCCGTCGGCCATGAACACGATCCGATCGGACACCTCGCGGGCGAAGCTCATCTCGTGGGTGGCCATGACGATCGTCATGCCCTCGCGGCGCAGGTCGCGGATGACGTCCAGCACCTCGCCGACCAGCAGAGGGTCGAGCGCCGAGGTGATCTCGTCCAGCAGCAGGAGCCGCGGCTGCATCGCGATCGCGCGCACCAGGGCGACCCGCTGCTGCTGCCCGCCCGACAACGCATCGGGATAGGCGCTGCCGCGATCACCCAGTCCTACCCGCTCGAGCAACGTGCGGGCGCGCTCGCGGGCGGTCTCGCGGCTCTCCCCGCGGGACCTCATCGGGCCCAGCACGATGTTCTGCTCGACCGACAGGTGCGGGAACAGGTTGTACGCCTGGAAGACGATGCCGATCTGGCGGCGGATCTCGTCCTCGTCGATCCGCGGATCGGTGATCTCGGTGCCGTCGAACCAGATGTCGCCGTCATCGACCTGCTCCAGCAGGTTCAGGCAGCGCAGGAACGTGGACTTGCCCGAGCCCGAGGCGCCGATCAGGCACACGACCTCACCCTCGTGGACGTCCAGCGAGATCCCCCGGAGGACCTCGTGGTCACCGAAGGACTTGCGGACCGCATCGGCTCTCAGCACGTTAGATCCCGTTCTCGCGGCGCAGCGAGCGCACCGTCAGGTAGTCGGTGAAGCGGGCCAGCGGGATCGTGGCGACGATGAAGAAGGCCGCCGCCACGACGTAGCCCGTGAACGCGAACGTCCGGCCGGCGTCGACCTGGGCGACGCGCAGCGCCTCGACCAGTCCGATCGTCGACAGCAGCGCGGTGTCCTTCTGCAGCGACACGAAGTCGTTGAGCAGCGGGGGCGCCACCCGGCGGACCGCCTGCGGCAGGACGATGTGGCGCATCGTCTGCCCGTACGACAGGCCGAGTGCGCGGCCACTGGCCCACTGGGTCGGGTGGATCGAGACGATGCCGGCGCGCAGCACCTCGGACACGTACGCGCCATAGCTGAGGGTCAGCGCGATGACGCCCAGCCAGAACAGGCTGGTCGGGAGCCCGGCCAGGCCGAGCGCGGGGACGCCGAAACCGACCAGGAACACCACCAGGATCGTGGGGGTGCCGCGGAAGACGTCGGTGTAGATCGTGACCAGCAGCTTGATCGGCGCGAGCGCCGGCGCCGGCACGACCCGGATGATCGCGACGGCGATCGCGACAACCAGGATGAAGACCTCGGCGACCAGGAACAGCCTGATGTTGAGCCAGAACGCCGTGGCCACGTCGGGCAGGACAGCCCGCGCGTCACCGACGTTGAAGTACGTCTCGCGGACCCGCGGCCAGCCCGGCGACTGCGTGATCAGGACGGCCAGGCCACCCAGCACCACCAGCGTCGAGACCACCGCCACCGCCCCGCGGTTGCGGGCGCGGCGGCGGCGGTAGCGGACGCGTTCGAGCTGACGCTCGCTCGGCGTCACTTCAGCTCAGGCACGTCGGTGGCCTGGCTCAACCACTCCTTCTCCAGCTCGGCGAGCGTGCCGTCATCGGCGAGGGCGTCGACCGCTGCGCTGACGCAGGGGGTCAGCTTGCTGCCCTTGGCCAGCAGCAGGCCGAACTGCTCGGACTCGCCGGTCGTGGGCTGGAACTGCCCGGCGATCGTCGCGCCGTCCAGCTCGGCGGCGGTCAGGTAGTACGCGGTCGGCAGATCGGCCACGATCGCGTCGACCTGCTTGTTCTGCAGCGCCTGGGCGGCCTTGGTCGTGTCGTCGTACACCAGCGGATCGGTCGACGGGTCGATCTGCTTGACCGCCTCGAGCGAGGTCGTGGCGATCTGGGCGCCGATCTTGGCGTCCTTCAGGTCTGCCAGCGACGCGGCCTTGGCGTACTTCGAGCCCTCGAGCGTGATGATGCCCTGGGCGGCCGAGTAGTACGGGCTGGAGAAGTCGACGGCCTTGGCGCGGTCGGCGGTGATCGAGAACTGGTTGATGTCGACGTCGAAGTTCTTCTTGCCGGCCTGGACGGCTTGGTTGAACCCGGCCTTGACCCAGGTGACGTCACCCTTGGCGAAGCCCAGCTTGTCGGCGACGGCATAGGCCACGGCGGACTCGAAGCCCTTGCCGTTGCTCGGGTCGTCGTCGATGAACCACGGCTCGAAGGCGGGGTCGTCGGTCGCGACGGTCAGCTTGCCGTCGGCCAGGACCGGGAGGTCGGCCGCCTGGCAGTCGGCCAGGGAGGTGGATGCCGGGGTGGCCTTGGTCTTGTCGGCCTCTCCCTCGGAGTCGGTCGGGGCGCACGCCGCGGTGAGCGCGAGCGCCAGCGCGGCGATGGTCGTCAGGCCGCGGGAGGTGGTGATCTTCATGGGACGAATCGTAGATCCAGCCGCTACCTGAGATCGGACAGATCCAGCATGCGGTCAGGGGGCGGCGGCGACGGCGTCGGGACCGGTTCGTACGAGAACTGGACGCCGTCACCGGCATCACCGGCAAAAACCAGCCGGACCGGCAGCTTCGTGTCGGCCTCGACGTACAACGTGCCGGTCGAGGTGGTGAGACCGATCACCTTGGCGCCATCGATCGTGGTCTCGTCGGCGGTCAGCCCGTCCGTGCCGGGGTCGACGATGTCGTCCAGCAGCTCCTCACGACTGGTCGGGACATCGATCCGGGCGAGTCGCGGATGGGAGGTGCCGGCGATGATCCAGCGATCGGCGATCTTGCGGGTCACGGTCTTGAGGTCGTAGTCGAAGCCGGCATAGGCCTGGGCATCGCCCTTCCACCAGGTCCGGCCGCCCACCATCAGGAGCTGGAACGCGCCGGCCCCGAAGGAGTACGTGCCCGATCCGTCCTGGCCGGAGAAGGCCAGCAGCGCAGCCAGCGTGCCGTCCGGCGACGACGTCTGACCCATGATGCTGACCGAGTCGGCCGCCGCCAGGGCCGCCTTGCTGGCGGCCAGCACCTCGCCGGGCGACTGCGTCGCGACGCCGGGAGCGTCGGTGGACCCGTGGTACTCCGGCAGGTCCAGCCCACTGGTCTGCGTCCCGCCGCACCCGGCCAGGAGGGTCACCGCCAGCGCGCTCGCTGCCAGCCGTGTCATGTTCATGATGGCGACCACGGTAGCGAGTGGTCCCCGGCACCGCAGCACGGATTCTCTGTGCAGATGATTGCACTGCAACTAGTTGCATACTAGGCTGCCGGCCATGGCACTCGAGCACGCGATCCTGGTGTCGCTCGCGGAGCGATCGGCATCGGGCTACGACCTGGCCCGGCGCTTCGACGCCTCCATCGGCCACTTCTGGAGGGCCAGCCACCAGCAGATCTACAAGGTGCTCGCGCGCATGGAGACCGACGGGTGGGTCGCCTCGCAGGTCGTCCCCCAGGACGGGCGGCCCGACAAGAAGGTCTACGCCATCACCCGTGCCGGCCGGGACGAGCTGGCGCGGTGGACGTCCGCCCCCACCCCGGCCGAGCACCTGCGCAGCGAGTTCGCGGTCAAGCTCCGGGCGCTGCCCTTCGGGGATGCGTCCGCGATCGTGGACGATGTGCGCGCCCGCCGCCGTGCCCACGTCGAGCGCCTGGCGTACTACGAGGACAGCGCCGCCCGGCACTATCCGCGCCCGGACGACCTGGCCGACGCCGAGCTCGGCGGCTGGCTCGTGCTGCGCGGCGGGATCCTGTCCGAGCAGGCCGGCATCGCGTGGTGCGACGAGATCCTTCAGCGGTTGACGGAACCGGCGGACCGATGAGCCCGCACACCCACGACCAGCACCCCCAGGCCGATCAGGATCGCGCTGGTGATCAGCACCGCGTGCACCCAGAAGAAGGCCTGCGGGGCGCTGTGCCAGTGCTCGCCCGCCCACGCGCGGTCGTCATCGACGATCGCCTTGGCGAAGCGCGGCCAGACCACGACGTTGAACAGTCCGGCGAGAATCAGGAACCGGGCACTTGTCTTCGAGATCACCGGACCATCCCATCACAGGAGCACCCATGACCCAGACGTCCGCCTACCCGCACCTGCTGGAGCCCCTCGACCTGGGCCACACGACGCTGCGCAACCGCGTCATCATGGGCTCGATGCACACCGGCATGGAGGATCGGGCCAAGCACCTGCCGGAGCTGGCGGCGTACTTCGCCGAGCGGGCCAGAGGAGGCGTGGCGCTGTCGGTGACCGGCGGCTACGCACCGAACTGGCACGGCTGGCTGCTGCCGTTCGGCTCGCAGATGACCTCGCGACGCTTCGCCGACAAGCACCGCGTCGTCACCGATGCGGTGCACGAGCACGACGGCAAGATCGTGATGCAGCTGCTGCACGCCGGCCGCTACGGCTACCACCCGTTCAAGCGGGGGGCCTCGTCCATCAAGTCGCCCATCACCCCGTTCCGCAGCCCCAAGGCGATGACGACCAAGGAGGTCGACCGGACCGTCGACGACTTCGCGGCGTCCGCGGTGCTGGCGCGCCGGGCCGGGTACGACGGCGTGGAGATCATGGGGTCCGAGGGCTACCTGATCAACCAGATGCTGACCGCCCGCACCAACGACCGCACCGATCGCTGGGGCGGATCGGCCGAGCGCCGGATGCGCTTCCCCGTCGAGATCGTCCAGCGGGTGCGCGAGGCCGTCGGTGACGACTTCATCGTGATGTACCGGATGTCATTGCTCGACCTGGTCGACGACGCGCAGAGCTGGGACGAGATCGTCGAGCTGGCGCACCGGATCGAGACGGCCGGGGTGTCGATCATCAACACCGGCATCGGCTGGCACGAGGCCCGCATCCCCACGATCGTCACGTCCGTACCGCGCGCGGCCTTCACCAACGTCACCGCCAAGCTGCGGCCCGAGGTCTCGGTGCCGGTCGTGGCCTCCAACCGCATCAACACCCCGGAGGTCGCCGAGCAGATCATCGCCTCGGGGCAGGCCGACCTGGTCTCGATGGCCCGTCCGCTGCTCGCCGACCCGTTCTTCGTCCAGAAGGCCGCCGAGGACCGCGCCGACGAGATCAACACCTGCATCGCGTGCAACCAGGCGTGCCTCGACCACACCTTCGTCAACAAGCGCGCCTCCTGCCTGGTCAACCCCCGCGCCGGGCACGAGACGACCCTCGTCCTGACCCCGACGCGCACGGTCAAGAAGATCGCCGTCGTCGGCGCCGGACCGGCCGGTCTCGCCGCGGCGACGGAGCTGGCCGGGCGCGGTCACGGCGTCGAGCTGTTCGAGGCTCTCGACGAGCTCGGCGGGCAGTTCCGGCTCGCGATGCAGATCCCCGGCAAGGAGGAGTTCACCGAGACGATCCGCTACTACTCCCGCCGCCTGGACGTCACCGGCGTCAAGGTGCACCTCGGCACCCGGGTCACCCCAGCCGACCTGGACGGTTTCGACGAGGTCGTCATCGCGACCGGCGTCGAGCCGCGCATCCCGTCCATCCCGGGCGTCGACCACCCCTGCGTCGTGGACTACCAGCAGGTCATCCGCGGAGAGGTCCCCGTGGGGCACACCGTCGCGGTCATCGGCGCCGGTGGCATCGGCTTCGACGTCTCGGAGTTCCTGCTGCACGAGACCGGGGAGTCGCTCGAGCACTGGATGGCCCGGTGGGGCGTGACCGATCCGGCGCTCGAGCGCGGCGGCCTCACGACGAAGCTCAAGGCGCCCCCGAAGCGTCAGGTCTTGCTGCTGCAGCGCAAGGCGACCGAGCTGGGCAAGGGGCTGGGCAAGACGTCCGGCTGGGTGCACCGGCAGACGCTCAAGGACTCCGGCGTCGAGATGATCAAGGGCGTCACGTACGACCTCATCAACGACGACGGGCTGCACATCACGGTCGACGAGCAGTCGCGGGTGCTGGACGTCGACACGATTGTGCTGTGCACCGGTCAGGAGTCCGTGCGCGACCTGGTCGAGCCGCTGGAGGCCACCGGCACCCCCGTCCACGTCATCGGCGGAGCCGATGTCGCTGCCGAGCTCGACGCCAAGCGGGCCATCAAGCAGGCCACCGAGCTCGCCGCCCGCCTCTGACCACCCCCTCCGCGAGTGGCGCAGTGTGGACGTTCTGAGACGGCGTGTCGTCCGAATTTGCGCCACTCGGGGGCGCTTTTGCGCCACTCGCGGGGGATACTGACCAGATGAGCAGCCAGATCGTCCTGCTGCGGGCCGTCAACGTCGGCGGCGCGCAGCTGCCGATGGCCGATCTGCGCGCGATCGCGGGCGAGCTCGGTGCCACCGACGTCTCGACGTACATCGCCTCGGGCAATCTGATCGCCGACGTCCCGGGCCTTCCCGAGACGTTCAACCGTGCGCTCGAGAAGACCATCCAGGAACGGTTCGGCTTCTTCCGCGAGGTCATCTCCCGCACCCCTGCCGAGGTTGCCGCAGCACTGGAGGCGCACCCGTTCGAGGTGCTCGAGCCGAAGTACTCCTACGTCACGTTCCTGGCGGGCGAACCCACCGCCGAGGCGATCGCGAAGGCCGAGACGTACGAGACGGGCGACGACCGGTGGCAGGTCATCGGGACCGAGATGCACATCCGCTACGCGAACGGTGCCGGTCGGCCCGAGATGAAGGGCGACTCGATCGGCCGCGCCCTGGGCGTGCCCGGCACCGCACGCAATCTCAACACCGTCCGCAAGCTGATCGACCTCGCCGGCTGACGGTCAGGCCGGCGCGCCCTGGTGCAGCGTCGACGCGATCGCGTCGAACAACGCCACCAGCTCCTCCTCGATCTGCCAGGTCGTGGTGCTGAACGCCAGCAGCAGGACCGAGCGGTCGGACGTCGGGACGACGTAGTCGACACACGTCGACATCAGCTCCTTGCCGTGCGTGAGGTCCTGCGGGACCGGGACGCGGCGGACGCGGCGCAGGGCCGGGTGGCTGCCCGCCTGCGCGTAGCCGTGCTCGAGCACGCCGTGACCGTCGCCGAGCACCAGGTTCAGCGCGGAGGCGAGCTCGTCGGGATGGCCCGGTGTGCGGATGGGCGAGACGGTCAGGCTCGCCGAGACCGGCACGCCGGCCAGTGGCTCGGACAGGGCGTGGACATGGGTCGCGCCAGCCCGGGCAGCATCGGCCAGCTGGCGGCGCAGCGTGCGGTCCAGCTCGACCCGGACGTCGATCAACGCGTCGCGCGGCTTGCCCTCCATCATCCGGTCGATCAGCCGGGACACCACGACCCGTCCGGCTTCCGGCTCGGTGGGGATCGTCAGCCAGGTCGGTGGCAGCAGCAACCGCCAGTCGTCTGCCGGATCGACCGTCCGGCTGCGCGGCCCGCGATCCGTCGCGCTGCTCACGACGACATCCCGCCGATGCCGGCGGCGAGCTCGTCGAGCAGGATCGCCGCTGCGGTCGCCTCCACCAGGTCGGTCTCGTAGGACGACAGCACGAACAGGGCCGCGTGCTGCGGGCGGGACCACAGCACGGTGTTGATCTGGTGCACCTCGATCTGTCCGTCCTCGGCGTGCACGAGCGGCCGGACACGCACCGACAAGGCGTCACCGGATCGCGTGGAGAGCGTCTCGACGACGGGCTCCTGGTAGAGCTCGTGGCCCTCGGTCAGCAAGGCGATGACGTCCTCGTCGCGCGCGTCCTCCTCGAGCGGCACGACCCGCAGGGCAGCGAACGCCTGGACGTCGAGCTCGTTCGGGACACCCACCCGGGCCCACGCCGCCAGGTTGACGGTGCCGTCGGCGGTCGGAGCCTGCAGCTGCGCCGCGACGCCGGCCATCGCCGCCGCACCGGCATCGGCGTCCAGCGTCGAGGACGTGAAGCCGGCCGCGTACCGCTGCCGGATCACCTCCGGGTCCTCGTCCAGCGGGATCGGCGCCCAGTACGCATGCTCGCCGAGCTCGATGTGCTCGTTCATGTCCTCACCCTTCGTTCGACCGACCTCACCCAGTGGCGCAGAGCCCAGCGGGTCCAGACCCACGCAGCGACGACGAGCACGCCACCCGCGGACACCACCCGCCCGAGCAGTGGATGCTGATCGCCGGTCGCGAGTCCGGCCACCACCAGGAACAGCCCCACGATCCCCAGGAGCCATGCCTGGAGCGGGGACGCGTCGCCGTTCTGCCACGACCCCCTGCGGAGCAGCTCGCTGACAGCGGGCGGGGCCGCGACACCTGGTGGCGGCTCCAGGATGTCGACCCGGACATCGGCAGGGGCGGCAGCCGCGTCGAGCGCCTCACAACTGGCGACATCGGGAGCGAACCGGTCCGTGGGCAGCAGCTGCAGCAGGCCACCGTCCGCGCCCAGCACCATGAGCTGGTCGTGGACGACCTGGATCCGAGCGACACCGCCGGTCACCGCCGGCCCGGGGAGCCAGATCTCGGATCCGGCTCCGCTGACGGCGACGACATCGTCCGGACCGAGCTGGAGCTGGACGAGGTCACCGTCGGCACGTCCCGGCGGACGGTAGACGACCCGGTCGCGCGGCTCCGGCGGCGTCGACATGAGGCGGATGGCACGCTGCCGCCGGACGACGGACCCGATGGCCACCGGCACCGCGAGCACGAGGGCCAGCACGGCGCCCACGCGGACGTCATCGCCGTCGAAGCCGGCCCACGCCCTCCCGGACAGGATCAGTGCCGCCAGCACCGCGAGGGACTCGACGACCGGGACACGCGTCGCCATCGTGCTGCCACGCACGGCCACCCGCCGCACGGCACGCCGGTCGATGACCACGTCCGGCGATGCCGGCTCCAGGACACCACCCAGACCGCGGGCCAGTGCCACCGATCCGCTCTGGTGCCGCTTGTGCGACGGGTCGCCCGCGGTCGGGGCCGTCTCGTCGATCAACCAGGCCGCGACAGGACCTCGATCGGTCAGCACGACGCACGAGCCGCTCATCATCCAGACGGGCACGCCGTCCACGGCCAGCGGTCGCAGGCCCCGGTTGATCCGCAGGAGCAGGCGGGACCACGGACCGGCGAAGATCCGGGCCGTCTCGCTGCCGTCGAGCCACACGGTCTTCGTCACGTCGGTCGACCGCGCGACCACGCGTGGTGAGGCGCCGGGACGGGACACGACCAGATCGCCTCCCGCATCGATGCGGACACGGGTCTGCCTCGCCATCTCGATGTCGAGCCCGAACCCGACGACGACGCGGACCTCGGCCCTCGTCCGCGTCACGGACGAGTGGTCCACGTGGGGTGGTGCGCCACGTCCACGGCATGCTGGAGCGTGCCGGGGGCCTGCTCGATCATCAGGCCAAGGTTGCTCAGGTTCGCGGCGATGGCGGCATTGATCTGCGCCGTCAGCCGGGTCGCCTGAGCCAGCTCGTCACCGTGCAGCCCCAGGTTCTTCAGGGACCGCAACGTCGTGAGGGACTGCGCGAGCCCCGCGTCCTGGGTGAGCAGCCGGGTCACACGGGTCGTCGGCAACGCGCCCAGCGCCTCGACCGTCGCCCGTCCGGCATCGTCGGCGGCCTGGATCGCAGCGCCCATGTTGCCGCGGACCCCTGCTGCCCAACGAGCCAGGTTGTTGGCCGGGTTGGCGATACGAGACGCGTTCTGGAAGGCCTGCCACGTCGAGAGACGCTGCGCCCACGCCGCGCGGGTGGCGTTGGCAGCGGCGGTGCCGACGCGCGAGGCGACCTGGGGCACCAACCTGGTCAGGCCCTTGGCGGCGAGCGTGGTCAGCCCCATGCCGCCGACGGTCAGGGCCAGGCCGATGGCAGCCATGCCGACGTCCTTCCAGTCCCGCTTGCCGGTGTCGGCCGCCGCCAGCATCGTGACGCCCACCAGGACCGCCGCCGCGACGGCCACCGCGGCCACGACGAGCCAGACCGGTGCCGTGAAGAAGACCACCGCGATGAACAGGACCACCCCGACGATGATCGAGATGACCTCCAGGATCGTCACGAGCAGGTCGATGATGTCGGCGTGCTCGCGGATCCAGTTCTTGAGCCCGGCGAACCGGCCGTCGTCCCACTTGTCGGCGGCGTCCTCGATGCTGTTCTTCGCGCGATCCGCGGCCGCATCCAGAGCGTGCATCGCATTGTTCAGCGCGGTGCAGGCCGCCGTGAGATCGGCCTGGGCGTTTTCACGACGTGTGTTGGCGGACTCCTGGTCCGGGGTCAGCTCCTCGCCGGGGACCGGCGTCGTCTCGGGGTTCGTGTCGATGGTCTGCTGCGCGGCCTCCGCGTCCTGCAGCGCCCTCCGTGTGTCCGTCCGGGCGGTGCCCACCTCCGTGGCCCAGGACGTCAGTGCCTCGGCGACCGACTCGTACCGGTCGACGACCTTGCCCAGGTTGTCCAGCACCTCCTCGGCCTTCTGGGCGAAGACCTCGGCCGCATCGCCCTTCCACCCGTCGAGCTTGGCCAGCGCGGACAGCACGTCCTTGACATCGCCGGCAGCCGTCGCCCGAGAGGCCATCTCCCGCGCGACCACGTCGACATCGTGCTCGCTGGCCGGGACGGGATCGCCGTCGCGCCCGACCAGGTGCCACTCCCCGCTGCGGGCGGTCACTTCTCCATCACCTCGGCGATCTGGCGGGCCAGGTCCTCGTCGGTCTCCTCGAAGCCGTCGGCGGCCTGCTCGGCCAGCTCGCCCAACGTGTCGAGCTTGCCGCACACGTAGTCGCGGTTGTGGTCCCAGTTGGAGTGGAAGGTGTCCATCGCTCCGACGACCGCACTGTGCCCCAGCTGGGCACGGGTGTACTCGACCTTGCCGTCGTTGTCCGTCATGTCCTTCGACAGCCCCGCCAGCTTCTTGGACAGGCCGCGCAGCTCCGTCGTCGCCACTTCCAGATCCCCCATGGCAGCAGATGCTACGACACTCTTCGCCCGGGCGTCCGGGCCTGGGTCCGTAGGCTTGAAGGGTGGACGAGCGACGGTGGCACGAGGTCCTCGGTGACCGGCGCTGGCTGGTTCTCACCGGCGCCGGGGTCTCGACGGACTCCGGTATCCCGGACTACCGGGGCCCGGACTCGCCTCCGCGCACCCCGATGACCTACCAGGAGTTCATCCGGACGCCCGAGGCCCGGCAGCGCTACTGGGCCCGCGCGCACGTGGGGTGGAGCCGGATGCGGCAGGCCGAGCCGAACCTGACCCATCGCACCCTGGTGTCGATGCAGGCGGCCGGACGACTCACCGGCCTCATCACCCAGAACGTCGACGGCCTGCACGAGCGCGCCGGGCATCGTGACGTGATCGACCTGCACGGCCGGATCGACCGGGTCGTCTGCCTGGCGTGCCACCAGGTGACCTCGCGCGCCGAGCTCCACGACCGGCTGTCCGCCCTCAATCCCGGCTACGAGGACCGTATCGGCGAGTTCGCCCCCGACGGCGACGTCGTGCTGGCCGACACCGCCGACTTCGTGGTGGCCGAGTGCCTGCGGTGCGGCGGAGACCTCAAGCCCGATGTGGTCTTCTTCGGCGAGAACGTCCCCAAGGACCGGGTCGAGCGCAGCTATGCGCTCGTGGCCGAGGCCGAGTCCCTGGTCGTCCTGGGCTCGTCGCTGCAGGTCATGTCGGGGCTGCGGTTCGTCAAGGCGGCCCACAAGCGGGGCATCCCGATCGTGATCGTCAACCGCGGAACCACCCGCGGCGACGACCTCGCGACGCTCAAGGTCGATGCCGGCTGCGCCGAGACGCTCCGCGCGGTCGGCGTGTCCACCGGCTGAGCGAGGCAGGCCCGAGTTGCCGCTACGGTGCCTCTGACCGCACTCCCGCCAGAAAGGGCACCCCATGAGCGACTCCGCACCTCCGCCGCCGCCCGGACAGCCGCCCGTCCCGCCCCCGTACGGCGCGCCCCCGCCGCCGCCCGCGTACGGCTCGGTGCCGCCGCCGCCCGCGTACGGCTCGGTGCCTCCGCCCCACCAGCCGCCGGCCTACACCGCCCCGCCGTCCTACCCAGCGGCCAGCGGCTACCCGGTCTCGTTCCAGTTCGCGAGCCCGGGCAAGATCGCCCGCTGGCGCCCGCTGGTGCACTGGCTGCTGGCGATCCCGCACTTCTTCATGCTCTACATCCTGAGCATCGTGGCCAGCGTGCTGGTGTTCGTCGCCTGGTTCGCGGGCGTGTTCGCCGGCAAGGTGCCCGCGGGCATGCAGGGGCTGATCATCGCCTACCTGCGCTACTCGGCACGGCTGCAGACGTACCTGATGTTCATGCGCGAGGAGTACCCGCCGTTCTCCTTCGACACCGACTTCGCCGATCCGGGCAACGACCCCCGCACCCGCGTGGACGTCGTCCCGGCGATCGAGAACCGCAGCCGGCTCACGATCTTCTTCCGGATGTTCCTGCTGATCCCGCACTCGATCGTGGCGTTCTTCTTGTTCATCGCGCTGTACGTCGTGGCGATCATCGGCTGGTTCGCCGTCATCATCCTCGGTCGCTGGCCCGCGGGCCTGGAGTCGTTCATGGTCGGCTTCATCCGCTGGTCGACCCGCTTCAGCGCCTACGCCTACCTGGTGACCGACGAGTTCCCGCCGTTCGGCTTCGAGTAGCCGGCTGCGCCTGCGTCAGCTCAGCTGGCGCAGGCGCACGGTCTCGGGCAGTGCCGCGAGCTCGGCCAGCACCTCGGGACCGACCTCCTCGGCCACGTCGGTGAGCACGTAGCCGATCTCGCCACGGGTCGACAGCGACTGGGCCTCGAGGTTGACGCCGTGCTCGCCGAGCACCGCGTTGATGCGGGCCAGGACGCCCGGGGCGTTGCGGTGCACGAGCGCCAGCCGGTGCTTGTCCAGGTCGGCGGGCAGGTTGATGCCCGGCATGTTGACGCTCAGCGACGTCCCGCCGAAGGCGGCGTACGAGCGCAGCTTGGAGGCGACGAAGCGGCCGATGTCCTGCTGCGCCTCCTCGGTCGACCCACCCACGTGCGGGGTCAGGATGACGTTCTTGAGGCCACGCAGGTCCGAGTCGAACTGGTCGCCCTGGCGCTTGGGCTCGATCGGGAAGACGTCGACCGCGGCGCCGGCGATGTGGCCGGACTCCAGGTGCTTGCGCAGGGCCGCGGTGTCGACCGCGATGCCGCGCGACAGGTTCAGGAACAGCGACCGCGGCTTCATCTGGGACATCTCGTCGTCACCGAACAGGCCGGCGTTGCCGGGACGTCCGTCGACGTGCAGCGTCACGACGTCCGCGACCGCGAGCAGCTCCTCCAGCGTCGAGCAGCGCTTCGCGTTGCCGAGCGCGAGCTTGTCGTCGATGTCGTAGAAGACCACCGAGAGGCCCAGCGCCTCGGCGATGACCGACAGCTGGCTGCCGATGTTGCCGTAGCCGATGATGCCCAGCGTGCGCCCGCGGATCTCGTGGCTGCCGGCGGCCGACTTGTTCCACACCCCGTTGTGCATGTCGGTGGACTTCTCGTGCAGCCGGCGCGCGAGCGAGATGATCTCGGCGATCGCGAGCTCGACGACGCTGCGGGTGTTGGAGTACGGGGCGTTGAACACCGCGACACCCCGTGCGGTCGCGGCCGCGAGGTCGATCTGGTTGGTGCCGATGCAGAACGCACCGATCGCGAGCAGGTCGGGCGCCGCGTCCAGGACCTTCTCGGTGACATAGGTCGTGGACCGGATGCCCAGCAGGTGCACGCCCTGGATCGCCTCGATGAGCTCGTCCTCGCCGAGCGCACCGTCGCGGGTCTCCACCTGGAAGCCCTTGCCACGCAGGAAGTCGGCGCCGTCGGTGTGGATGTTCTCCAGCAGCAGGACGCGGACGTCCTCGTCCGCCAGCCGGGCGGTGGGGAACGGTTCAGTGGTCGTCATGGTCATCATCATCTCTGGTGCCTCCAGGTCAGCGGAACTCGGCTGACGTGGGGCCCAGGCGAACGGTCCCGATGTCGTGTGTCGCAGTCGCTCCCCGGTGGTACCCACCTGAACGCCAGTCGCGTCTGCTTGGCCGCCAGTCTAGCGGCGACTCCTACAGCTTCTTGTAGGCGTCCGCGAACTGGGCCAGCACCTCGGCGGGGACGTCGCGGTCCAGGTTGGCCAGGCGCACCTGACCCTGGGCCACGAGGCGGCCGTCCTGGTCGGTCGAGTCGACGTGCCAGAGCTGCTGGCTGCGCCCGCGGTGGATCGGCGTCGCCGTGACGGTGATGACATCACCCGGTGCGGCCTGACGGAGGAAGTCGGTCGAGTTGTTGGTGCCGACCACGACCCCCTTGCCCACGGTCTGGAGCCAGATGTGCCCCGCGACGCTGGCGGTCGACTCGTGGACGGCGCAGTAGACGCCGCCGTGCGGGATGCCGAAGGGCTGCAGGTGCTGCGGCCCGATCTCGAAGCGCGCCACGACCTTGTCGGGGCCGGCCTCGATGTGCTCGACGCCCAGCATGCCGTCCAGTCCGGGGATCTCAGTCATGGCTCCAACCCTAGGGGGCCCTTGAACGGCATACCCCCTGGGGGTATCGTCGCCCTTATGGACCACGCAGCACCCGGATACTCCGACGACAAGATCGCCGTCCTCAAGCGACTGCGACGCATCGAGGGACAGGTGCGCGGGCTGACCCGCATGGTCGAGGACGACACCTACTGCATCGACGTCCTGACCCAGGTCTCCGCGACGACCAAGGCCCTGGAGTCCGTCGCGCTCAAGCTGCTCGATGAGCACCTGGCCCACTGTGTCGTCGACGCGGCCCGGGCCGGCGGCGACCAGGCCGACATCAAGGTCAAGGAAGCATCCGACGCGATCGCGCGTCTCGTTCGTTCCTGAGAGGACACCCACCCATGAGCAGCAGCACCTACCGCGTCACCGGCATGACCTGCGAGCACTGCGTCGCCGCCGTCACCGAGGAGCTCACCGCCCTCGACGGCGTCACCGCGGTCAGCATCGACCTGGTCGCCGGCGGAACCTCCGACGTCACCGTCGAGAGCAGCGCCCCCCTGGACACCGCCGCGGTCGCCGAGGCCGTCGACGAGGCGGGGTACGCGCTGGCAGGTCCTCGCGACCTGCCCCTGGCATGACGACAGGCACCATCAAGCTGGACATCGCCGGCATGACCTGCACGTCGTGCGCGATGCGGGTCGAGAAGAAGCTCAACAAGCTCGACGGCGTCTCGGCGACGGTCAACTACGCGACCGAGAAGGCGACCGTCCACCTCGAGGACGGCGTCGACGTGCAGACCCTCATCGACACCGTCGCCAAGACCGGGTACGCGGCGAAGCTGCCCGAGCCGGCGCTCCCTTCGACAGGCTCAGGGGGCGAAGCGAAAGGCTCAGGGGGCGAAGCGTCCTTGCTGCAGCGCCTGCGCATCTCGGCCGTCTTGGCGCTGCCCGTCGTCGTGCTCTCGATGGTGCCGGCCTGGCAGTTCGACAACTGGCAGTGGCTGGCGCTCACCCTCGCCTCCCCCGTCGTGGTGTGGGGCGCCTATCCCTTCCACCGCGCTGCTTGGACGAATGCCCGTCACGGCGCCGTCACGATGGACACCCTGGTCAGCGTCGGGGTCGGCGCGGCCTGGCTGTGGTCGTTGTGGGCCCTGTTCATCGGGGACGCCGGCATGCCCGGCATGACGATGAGCTTCGACCTGTTCTCGTCCGGCGCCGGCCACGACGAGATCTACCTGGAGGTCGCCGCCGCCGTCACGGTGTTCATCCTGGCCGGTCACTACCTGGAGGCCAGCGCCAAGACGAAGTCGAGCGCGGCCCTGCGCGCCCTCATGGACCTGGGGGTGCGTGAGGTCACGGTCCTGCGCGACGGCCGAGAGACCCAGATCGCCCCGGCCGACCTGCACGCGGGCGATGTGTTCGTGGTGCGTCCCGGCGAGAAGATCGCGACCGACGGCATCGTCGAGGACGGCGCGTCGTCGGTCGACGAGTCGATGCTGACCGGCGAGTCCGTCCCCGTCGACGTGACGCCGGGCAGCACCGTCACCGGTGCCACGGTCAACCAGGGCGGACGCCTGATGGTTCGCGCCACCGCCGTCGGCGCCGACACCCAGCTGGCCCAGATGGCGCGGCTCGTCGAGCAGGCCCAGGAGGGCAAGGCAGACGTGCAGCGACTGGCCGACCGCGTCTCGGCGTGGTTCGTGCCGGCGGTCATCCTGTTGTCGCTCGGCACGCTCGCGGGCTGGCAGCTGGCCGGGTCCACGTGGACCGAGTCGTTCACCGCCGCCGTCGCGGTGCTGATCATCGCCTGCCCCTGCGCCCTCGGGCTGGCCACGCCGACCGCCCTGCTCGTCGGCACCGGCCGCGCGGCGCAGCTGGGCATCCTCATCAAGGGCCCGCAGGTGCTCGAGTCGACCCGCACGATCGACACCGTCGTCCTGGACAAGACCGGCACCGTGACCACGGGTCAGATGCAGGTGTCGGCGGTCGAGCCCGCCGCCGGCGTCGACGCCGGCGAGCTCCGCCTCGTCGCCGCCTCCCTCGAGCACGCCTCCGAGCACCCCATCGCCCGCGCGATCGCGGCGCTGGCCGACCCGGCGCCGGTCGAGTCGTTCGCGAGCCACACCGGTTTCGGCGTCACCGGAACCGTCGGCGGACGAGCGGCGCTCATCGGTCGCCCGTTGTGGCTGCGCGAGCACGGTGTCGAGGTGCCGTCCGGGCCCGCACCGGACGGCACGACCGTTGCCGTCGCATGGGACGGCCGCTGGCGCGGGACGATCACGGTCAGCGACCCGGTCAAGCCGACGTCAGCGCAGGCCGTCAGCGATCTGCGCGCCCTCGGCCTGGAGCCGGTGCTGCTCACCGGCGACAGCGCGGCCGTGGCCCACGCCGTCGCCGCGCAGGTCGGCATCGACCGGGTCGTCGCGGACGTGACGCCGGCCGACAAGCTGCGGGTCGTCCGCGACCTCCAGGCCGAGGGCCGCGCCGTCGCGATGGTCGGCGACGGCGTCAACGACGCGGCCGCCCTGGCGGCCGCCGATCTGGGCATCGCGATGGGCACGGGCACCGATGTGGCGATCCAGGCCTCCGACCTCACCCTGGTCAAGGGCGATCTGGCGACCGCGGTCGACGCGGTCCGGCTGTCCCGGGCGACGCTGCGGACCATCAAGGGCAATCTGTTCTGGGCCTTCGCCTACAACATCGCCGCGATCCCGCTGGCCGCCCTGGGCTACCTCAACCCGCTCATCGCCGGCCTGGCGATGGCATTCAGCAGCGTGCTCGTGGTGACCAACAGTCTGCGACTCAGGGACTTTCGGCCCGGGTCCTGACGTCCCTGCCGTGGCATCGTCACAGAATGTGCGCGTGGTGGTGCGCCGTACTCCTGGTTCTCGGTCTCCCGGGTCCGGTACGGCACGAGACCGTGTCAGCGTCCGTCGCGACACGGCCCGCCCCCTCGCGGGCTGCGGCGGACCTGCCTCCCGGCTACACCAACGGGTGCCACCTGGACCAGAGCCGCACCACTCCGCGGGGCTGCGTCTACGGCGACAAGCGGGCCAAGCGGACGATCACCCTGGTCGGGGACTCCAAGGCCCGCCAGTGGCTGCCCACCCTGGATCGCTACGGCAAGGCCGCGAAGTGGCGGATCGTGGCCCACACGAAGTCCGCCTGTCCGTTCACCCAGGCCGCTGTCCCCCAGGCGCGGACGGGTCGGCGGTACGCCTCCTGCGCCCGGTGGAACGACCGGGTCCTGTCCCGGCTCCGAAGGGACCGGCCGCGGGTGGTGGTCGTCGCCCTGTACGCCAAGTACGCGCTGGCGTCCCGGACCGCGACGACCACGGAGCAACGCCAGGCCGCGATGGCGCAGGGCATGCGCGCCTCGTGGCGGTCCGTGACGAAGGCGGGGTCCGAGCTGGTCGTGCTCAACTCGACGCCGTACATCGGGATGCCGTACCGCCGGCACCCGACGTGGCTCGCCTCGTCGTGCGTGGCGGCGCACCGCACCCGTACCGACCTGTGCGACGTCCCCGCGGCGAAGGCGCTGAGCGGTCCGGCGGTGTGGACCCAACAGGATCGTGACCGGGTGCTCACCGGCCTCGACGACGTGCACCTCATCGACCTCAACCCTCGGCTGTGCAGCTCGCGCACGTGCCGGGTCGTGCTGGGTCACGTGCTGGTCTACCGGGACACCCATCACCTGACCGCGACCATCGCCCGACGGTTGTACCCCTACCTGCGCAACCGCCTCACCCCCCTGCTGAGCCAGCGGTCCCGTCAGGCCAGCTCGGCCAGCAGCTGAAGCTCCTCCGCGCGGGACAGACCGGCCGCGCGAGGACGGTCGAGGCCACGGTCACGCTCGTCGGCGAGGGTGTCGGCAAGGGTGCGGTCGAGCGGTCGGCGCACCAGGCCCCACCCGATCGCACGGGCGTCGTCCATCCGGCCCATGCCGTGATGGCTCGCCGGCAGCCACAACGGCAGCGAGCGCGGTCCCATCCACTCCTGGACGCCGTGCTCGTGCAGCCAGTCCACGACCGGCACGACGCGTCGGCCCGTGAAGCCGCTGACCTCGGCGGACACCGCGATCAGCTCGTCCACCGTGGTGCGGCTGCCGGCGCCGTGGACGATGCCGGTCGCACCTCGCTCGGCCGAGCGCACGATCCACGCCGCCAGGTCACGGACGTCGATGACCTGCATCGGCTGGTGCGCGACATCCGGGACGAGCACGTCCTGGTCGCCGGCCAGCGCGAAGCGCGAGACGTAGTAGCCCAAGCGGTCCGAACGATCTCCGGGACCGCCGATCAGGCCGGCCCGGACCACCAGGTGCCGGGGCAGCGTCGTCACCGCCTGCTCACAGGCGACCTTGGCGTGGCCGTACTCCTCGGGCGTGGCCTCGTCGGCCTCCAGCGGTTCCAGCAGCGGGGACGACTCGGTCAGCGGTCCGCTCTGATCGGCGTACACCGAACCCGTCGAGACGAACGTCCAGTGCCCGGCCCGACCACCGAGGGCCGCCACGGCCGACCTGACCTGGCCGGGCTGGCGGGACAGGTCGACGACCAGGTCCCACGCACGATCGGCCACCGCATCGTAGGCGCCGGGAGCCGACCGGTCCGCTCGGACGAAGGTCGCGCCGGCGGGCGCCTGTCCGGACTCGCCGCGGGCCAGGCAGGTGACGTCGTGGCCCCTGCCCAACGCCTCCCGCGCGATGCAGCCACCGACCCAGGAGGTCCCACCCAGCACGAGCATCGTCGTCATCGACCCATCACAGCACGGATACCGGCAGCACCGACAGCGGTGTTCACTCCCGGCGCAACGCGCGCACGCGATCCGCTGGCGCAACGGGCATAGCCTGTTCTCATGTCTTCTGAGCTCTTGACCGTCACCGGCACCGTCTACTTCCGCGAGAAGATCAGCCTTCCTCCGGGCGCGATCGCCACGATCAAGCTGGTGGACGGCGAGGGCGAGGTGCTGGCCGGCACCGCGATCAGCTCGGTCGCCGTACCGACCGAGTTCAGCCTCTCGGCCGATCCGGCGTTCGCGCCCGATCCGGACCAGCTGTTCATCTGGGCCGCGCTGCGCAGCGAGGCCGGCGTGTGGGGAACCACCGAGCTCGTGCCCGTCACCGCCGACGCCAACGCCGTGCTGCTGACCAAGATCGAGGACTGACCGGGTGGCGCGGGGCGGCGGCCCAACCGTCATCCACCTGACCGAGGCCGAGGTGCGCGCCGGCGGCGCCCCCATCCTGCGGCGCATCGCCGCGATGCTGCGGCCGTACCGCACCAAGATGGTGTTCGTCGCGATCGCGGTCGTCGTGTCCGCCGCGCTCACCTCGCTCGTCCCGTTCCTGACCAAGGCCATCTTCGACAAGGCGCTGTTCCCGCCGGACGGCGACATCCGCACTCACCTGCTGGCCTGGCTGGTGGCGGGGATGTGCGCGATACCCGTGGTGACCGCCCTGATCGGCATCGGCCAGAACTGGCTGACGTCGACGATCGGCAACTCCGCGATGGCCGATCTGCGCGGCGACCTGTTCGCGCACCTGCAGAAGATGGAGCTGGCCTTCTTCACCGCGACCAAGACCGGCGCGATCCAGTCGCGGCTGGCCAATGACGTCGCCGGCGTCCGGACGGTGCTGACCGACACCGCCACGTCGATCCTGCAGAACAGCGTGACCGTGACCGCGGCGTTCATCTCGATGGTCATCTTGTCGTGGCAGCTGACCATCCTGACGCTGATCCTGATGCCGGTGTTCATCGTCATCCAGCTGCAGGTCGGCAAGCGCCGCCAGCGGCTGGCCCGCAAGACCCAGGAGTCGCTGTCGGAGATGACCGCGATCACCGAGGAGGCCCTCAGCGTCTCCGGCATCCTGCTGTCCAAGGTCTTCAACCGGGCCGACTCCGAGGTCGAGCGCTACCGGCAGGCCAACCGGGAGCAGACCCGGCTGCAGGTCGACCAGGCCATGACCGGTCGGGCCTTCTTCGCCACGGTGCAGACCTTCTTCGCCATCACCCCGGCGCTGATCTACCTCGCCGCCGGCCTCATGCTGCAGGGCAGCAGCGAGCTGACCGCCGGGACGCTCGTGGCGTTCACGACCCTGCAGGCCCGGCTGCAGATGCCGTTGCTCCAGCTCATGCGGGTCTCCCTGGACGTCCAGACGTCCCTCGCGCTCTTCCGCCGCCTGTTCGAGTACCTCGACCTGGAGCCGGCGATCACCGAGCGTCCCGGTGCCGTGGAGCTCGACCCCCACGCGCTGCGCGGGCAGATCGAGTTCCGCGACGTCCGGTTCCGCTATCCCGAGCCGCGCAGCCTCAGCGGGACGGTTGTCCGTGACCGCTTCGGCGAGTCCGGCGTGCGCATCGACAGCGGTCCCGCGCCCGAGCAGGGCTGGGCGCTCGACGGCATCTCGCTGACCGTGAAGCCGGGCCAGCTGGCCGCCATCGTCGGGCCGTCCGGCTCCGGCAAGACCACCATGACGTACCTGGTCCCGCGGTTCTACGACGTCAACGAGGGTGCGGTGCTGATCGACGGGACCGATGTGCGCGACCTGACGATGGGATCGCTCGCCGAGGCGGTCGGCATGGTGACGCAGGAGCCGTACCTGTTCCACGGCTCGATCCGCGACAACATCGCCTATGCCAAGCCCGATGCGAGCGCCGAGGAGATCGAGGAGGCCGCCCGCGACGCCAACATCCACGACCGGATCGTGTCGTTCCCTGAGGGCTACGAGACGATCACCGGCGAGCGCGGCTACCGGCTCAGCGGCGGTGAGAAGCAGCGCCTGGCGATCGCCCGCGTGCTCCTGATGGACCCGCGCATCCTGATCCTGGACGAGGCGACGTCCGCGCTGGACACCGAGACCGAGCGGCTCGTGCAGGACGCCCTGGAGCGGGCCACGCACAACCGCACGACGATCGCGATCGCGCACCGGTTGTCCACGATCCACAACGCCGACGTGATCTTCGGGCTCGAGGACGGTCGCCTGGTCGAGCAGGGCACGCACGACGAGCTGCTCGCCCTCGGCGGGCTGTACTCGCGGCTGTACGTCGAGCAGTTCGGGTCCGGCCGGATCGAGGCGCGGTTCACCGACGGCGTCCGGTTCACCGACGGCGAGGTGTACTGCGACCGCCCGGCGCCGGACGAGCGTCGCGCGGACGTGTCGTTCTAGGGGCTCAGCCCTTCCGGGTCACCCGCTGGTGGGCCGAGGCCAGCACCTGCTGGACGGTGCGGTCGATCTTCTTGGTCTCCTTGAGGCCCGGCACGGAGTAGATGATCGACGTCAAGGTGCCGTCCGAGCAGGTCTGCGCGGAGATGCCGGACTCGGTCTGGCTGATCGGCACGGTGGTGACGGTCGTCGTGGTGCCCTTCTTCTCCCCGCCGAGCTCGGCCAGCGTCACGAAGGCATCACAGGCCTGCTTGTCGGTGAACTTGTCGGCCCCGGCCAGCAGCTTCTTGGCCGCGTCGAGATCCTTCTTGTCCTGGCCGGCCTTGAGCTCACCGGAGGACTCGAGCTGCTTGACGATGGCGGGCAACGACTTGGCCCACTGCTTCGCCGGCAGTGTGGTGACCTGGACCAGGGCCTTGTCGCTCTGCCACCGGCACTGGCTGCTGCCGTCGGCGCCCGTTGCGGCGACGATCTCGTCGACGGCCGATCCGGCCAGCTTGGCCCGGTCGGCGGCGGTGAGGCTCTTGCAGGCGATCTGGTCGCGGTCGATCGGTGCCGCGGTGGCGCTGGGGGTGGCCGACGCCTTCGCGGACTTCTTGGCGTCCGCGTCGTCGTCCGAGCCGCCGCACGCGCTCAGCAGGACGAGCGCGGCCGCGGCCAGGGGGACGAGGCGTCGGGTCACCGAGGAAGTCATCCCACCACTGTAGGAGGCGTGCCCACGGGCCCGATGCCGAGCGTTCGCGGTCCGGCTCAGCCGGCAGAGGACCGGCGCATCTCGCGCACCCGCACGACCACGAAGCCGATGATGACCACCAGCACGGCGAGGATGACCACCTTCTGGAAGGCGTCGGCGTACGGCTCGACCCGGTCCCAGTTCCTGCCCAGCCGGTATCCGGCGACGACGAAGATCGAGTTCCAGATCGCGCTGCCGAGGGTCGTCAGCGCCAGGAACAGCGGGAAGCTCATCTTCTCGACGCCTGCCGGCAACGAGATGAGACTGCGGAAGATCGGCACCATACGACCGAAGAAGACGGCGGCCGAGCCGTGCTTGAGGAACCAGGCCTCGGTCTTCTCCATGTCGCTGACCTTGAGCAGCGGCACCTTCTCGAAGACGAGCGCCGCACGGTCCCGGCCGAAGATCGCGCCGAGCCAGTACAAGATGACGGCGCCGGTGACCGAGCCCAGGGTCGTCGCCACGAGCGCCCCGGCCAGGGAGAACGTCCCCTGGCTGGCGGCGAATCCCGCCAGCGGCAGGATGATCTCGCTCGGGATGGGCGGGAAGAGATTGTCCATCCCGACCGCGAGGCCGGCTCCGAACAGACCCAGCTTGTCCATCAGCTCGACGGTCCAGCCGGCGAGCCCTGAGTCGGGGGCGTTGTCGGCCGCGGCTGTGAGGGCGGTCAGTAAGGTCACGGGCATGAGCGTATCTTCCGGGCTCAATCGAGCAGGCATCCTGACCGGTCTGGTGGCAGTCGTCCTGGTCGCGGCCGCCCTGGTGGTGAGGCCGGACGGGTCGAGCGACTCGGCGACCGCTCCGGCCTCGGACACCCTGACCGCGATCCGCTCGGCCACCCCGTCGGCGGCACTGGACGTGGTCTCGACCACGAGGCTCGGGGCCCCCGTCGAGGTCTCCCGGCGACTGCTCGAGTCGTCCCCCACCGTCGTGCTGGCCGACGCGACCGATCCCGCGGCGCAACAGATCGCGATCACCTCGGCCTCGACCCTCGGCGTCCCGGTGCTGCTGGACACCCCCGAGGCGCCGGCCGAGATCGATCGCCTCGGCGCCACGACGGTGCTGACCTTCGGTCGAGTCGCAGCCGTCCCGGGAGCCACGGCGGTCCCGGTCGACGAGGCGCAGGCCGCCGCGGAGATCGACCGCCGACGAGAGGCCGCCGGCCAGCGTTCGGCCGCGACGGCCGACGCCATCGTCATGACCCGGTCCGCATCGTCCAATGCCGCCGCGGTGGCGACCGCCCGGGCCGCCGGTGCGCACGTGCTCGAGGTCCCCGATGCGGATCCGCGCACCGATTCCGAGGCGGCCCGCTACCTCGCCGAGCATCCTGACCACCCGGTGATCGCGCTGGGGTCGTCCTTCGCCCACGTGGCCTACCCGCTCGACGTCGTCCGCAAGGGCATCGAGCAGCCGGCCGGCGGATATCTCGCTCTGGGCGGGAAGACGACGTACACCGCGATGTACGGCCACCCCGGCGCCCCGCAGCTCGGTGTCCTCGGCGAGCAGGGCGTGCAGGCGTCCATCAAGCGGGTCGAGCGCCTCGTGCGCAAGTATCAGCGCGCGGCGCCGGACGCGGAGTTCGTGCCGACGTTCGAGATCATCGCGACCGTCGCCTCGGCCTCAGCGGGCAAGGACAAGAACTACTCGACCGAGACCCCTGTCGCAGAGCTGCTGCCCCTCGTCGATGCTGCCGAGAAGGCCGGCATCTACGTGATCCTCGACCTGCAGCCGGGCCGCACCGACTTCCTGACCCAGGCCAAGAAGTACCGGTCGCTGCTCGAGCGTCCGCACGTCGGCCTGGCGATCGACCCGGAGTGGAGGCTCACCAAGAAGCAGAAGCACCTGGTGCAGATCGGCTCGGTCACCGCCGACGAGATCAACCGCACCGGCGACTGGCTTGCCGACCTGACCAAGAGCAAGAGCCTGCCGCAGAAGATCTTCGTGCTGCACCAGTTCTCGTCCTCGATGATCAAGCATCGCGGTCGCCTCGACACCTCACGGCCCGAGCTGGCGACCGTGATTCACGTTGATGGCTCGGGACCTCAAGGCGCGAAGCAGGGCACGTGGCACCACTTACGTGCCAAGGCCCCGCGTGGAGTCGGGTGGGGCTGGAAGAACTTCGTCGACGAAGACTCGCCGATGCTCACAGCTCAGCAGACCTGGCGCCAGGTCAAGCCCCACCCCGATCTCATCACATATCAATAGTTCAGGGCCCGCGGACGGCTGACCAGTGCGATACCGCCTGCCAAGCACAGCAGGCCAGCCAACGCGAGTCCGTTCAGTCCCGACCGAGCACCTGCGGCGGGGAGCGCCGACGTCGCCTCGTCCGGATCAGACACGTCCGGATCGTCTCGGTCGACGACAGGCTCGTCGGTTGCCTCATCTCCATCGTCGATGACGTTGACAGGCGGATTGGACACGATCTGGATCGCCGTTGAAGCGGTGAGCGGCGAGCCGCCGTCGGTCGCTGTAGCGACGATTCGGTGGTCTCCGAGAGCTGAACCAGCCGGGATCGTCGTTGTGAGCGAGTACGCTCCGGCTCCATCGACCGTAACGGTGCCCAAAACCACCGGATCCGAGTGAAGCGCGATCTCGACAGATGTGCCCGCCGCAAGCGTGCTCGTGCCGGTCACAACGATCGTGTGGCCCGGTTGGTAGACCTGTCGATCAGTGCCGACTGACAGCTGTGAAACAGGCGTCGAGCCGCTTGACTTCCAGGCAGCGTAGAGGACGACATCGGCCTCGACCGTTGTTGCGAAGTCGTAGCGTGCTCCCGAGGCCGACCCAACTCGCCAGCCGTCGAACGTCAGTTCTTGATCGGTGGGCGCCGTAGGTGCGGTCGCAGTGGTGCCACAGATGACCTTCTGCGGTGCAATCGCGTCACCATGGCCGCCCAGATCAAACGTGACTTGCGGTGTCACGACGGGATAACCGTGCCACTCGAATCCGAAGTTGGCCGCATACTGACATTCCGGAATGATGCGGACCTCATTGTGAGAAAAGGAGCCGTACCGAACGTCGTCTGGATCCATCGGGTTCACCCGATCTTCGGCCACAGTCGGGCCGGGGCCGAAGACGTAGAGAGTCTTCAGGGTCCACGGTGACCTGCTGCCACTGAATGCCGATCCCCCTACGCTCCTGACCCCCGCAGAGAGGGTGAGTTCAACGAAAGGATTCTCAGCGAACGCACTTTCCCCAATGTCGATCGGACCTGCGCCGAAGGTGACTGAGGTGAGACCCGCCGCAGTGAAAGCGTAGTTTCCAATCGTGCGTACCGAGTCGGGGATCGTGAGGCTCCCCCCCGAACCAGCAGCCCCGAACGCCCAGTCGTCGATCGTCTCGACCGATGATCCCAGCGTCAACCCTGTCAACGGCTGATACCTGAATGCGCCCGCACCGATCGTCGTGACCGAATCGGGGATCACAAGATGGATGGCTAGCTGGGGCTCCCTCGGCGCGGCGTTGAACGCATCGGCACCGATCGTCACCAACGACTGACCCAGCGTCAAGGACATCAACTCATTGGCACCAAAAGCGCCCCGACCGATCGTCGTGACCGAATCGGGGATAACCAGCGAGGTCGCCAATGAGTCGTAGAACGCGAAGTCGCCAATCGATTCCACCGATGATCCCAGCGTCAACCCTGTCAACGGCTGATACCTGAATGCGCCCGCACCGATCGTCCTGACCGAATCGGGGATCACAAGATGGATGGCTAGCTGGGGCTCCCCAGGCCCGAGGTTGAACGCATCGGCACCGATCGTCACCAACGACTGACCCAGCGTCAAGGACATCAACTCATTGGCACCGAAAGCGGCTGCACCGATCGTCGTGACCGAATCCGGAATGACCACCGAGGTCAGCAATGAGTCGTGGAACGCGTAGTCGCCAATCGTTTCCACCGATGATCCCAGCGTCAGCGAGGCGATGTCGTTCTCGTCAAAAGCGTTGTCACCGAGCGTGCGCACATTGTCACCGATCACCACCGAGGTGATGCCCATGAATTTGAACGCCTCCGGCCCTACCGACACGACCGGGTACGTTGCGCCGTCGATACCGACCGAGTCAGGGATCACGACCGACGTTCCGCCTCCGGGATAGGAGATAGCGGTCGCGCCCGCCGAGGGGTTCTGGTCGTCGAAGGAATACTCGATGCCGTTGACGACCTCCGTTGCTGCACCACGCCTCGCAACCTTCTTCACCCCCGTGGGCTTGGCAGCCGAGCGGGCTGACGTCGGCTGGGGCACCTCGTCGACGGACACCTCGGCCTGCTCGGGTTCCTCAGCAACAGGTGGCTCCGACGCTTCCTCATCGCCTGGCTGCTGCTCGGATACGGGACTCGCCGCGACCAACTCGGGCGCGCTTGCCGCAGGGTCAGCGGCGGAGTCCGCGACTGCCGGCGAAAGTCCGGGCAGGACTACGGAGACTGTCACCAAAGCCGCCAGGAGCACCCGGTGGCGCTGCCTGCGGTTGCGGCGATGAGTGGGACGGTAGGTGGTCGAGCTGGCCATCTCGGTTCCTTCAGCGACTGATGTGCCGTCCCCCAACAGCGGATGCGATATGCGACGACCTTTCTACACCATCGATGGCGAAGGGGCGGCGGTGAGTGGCCTACATCACCTCAGCCGAAGAACTCGCCGGCGGCGACCGACGGGGGCTCGGCGTCGCGGGCCATCGGGGTGAAGCGCGAGTAGTGGCCCTGGAAGCTGACGGCGATCTTGTTGGTCGGTCCGGAGCGGTTCTTGGCGATGATGATGTCGGCCTCGCCGGGACGATCGGACTCGCCGGCGCCCTGGGCGTCCGGGCGGTTGAGCAGCAGCACGATGTCGGCGTCCTGCTCGATCGAGCCGGACTCACGCAGGTCGGAGATCTGCGGGGTCTTGTCGGTGCGCTGCTCCGAGCCACGGTTCAGCTGGCTGATCGCCACGACGGGGCACTCCAGCTCCTTGGCGAGGAGCTTGATGTTGCGCGAGAACTCCGAGACCTCCACCTGGCGGTTCTCGACCCGCTTGCCCGATGTCATGAGCTGCAGGTAGTCGATCACGATGAAGCCCAGGCCGTGCTGCTTCTTGATGCGACGGGCCTTCGAGCGGATCTCGGGCATCGTCATGTTGGGGCTGTCGTCGATGATGATCGGCGCGGAGTTGACCCGTGGCATGGCCTTGGTGATGGCGTCCCAGTCGCGCTGGCTCATGCCACCACCGCGCATGTGGCCGATGCTGACCCGTGCCTCGGCCGAGAGCATGCGCATGGCGATCTCGGCGCCGGTCATCTCCAAGGAGAAGATCGCGCAGGGGATCTGGTGGCGGATGGCCGCCGACCGCACGAAGTCCAGGCCGAGCGTGGACTTGCCGACACCGGGTCGCGCGGCGACGACGATCATCTGGCCGGACTTGAAGCCGGTGGTGAACTTGTCGAGATCAGGAAAGCCCGAGGGCACGCCGGACATGCTGCCGTCGCGGCCCTGGATCTCCTCGATCTCGTCGATCGTGAGCGGCATGAGGTCCGAGACCATCCGGTAGTCCTCGGCCTGGCTCGTGCCGTCGACGTCGAGCACCTCGGCCTGCGCGCGGTCGACGATCTCGGCGACCTCGCCCTGGCCGGACTGGCCCATCTGGGAGATGCGATGACCCACCTCGACGAGGCGGCGCAGGACCGCCTTCTCGCGCACGATGTGGGCGTAGAAGTCGACGTTGGAGGCGATCGGCACCGACTGCACGAGATCGTGCAGATAGGGCGCGCCGCCGACGCGGCCGATCTCGCCGCGGCGGTGCAGCTCGGCGGCGACCGTGATCGCGTCGGCGGGCTCACCGCGGTTGGCCAGGTCGACGATGATGTCGAAGATGATCTCGTGGGCGGGCCGGTAGAAGTCACGACCCTGCAAGATGTCGGCGGCCGGGTCGATCGCGTTCTTGCTGAGCAGCATCGCGCCCAGGACGCTCTGCTCGGCGGCCATGTCCTGGGGTGGAACGCGTCCCGACGTCGGATCCTCCGCCGGTCCCGGACCGGCCTCGTAGAGGTCCGCAACGCTCACCGATGAGCCCCTTTCGTCGTCACTGTGCACCCTAGGATTCGGTGCAGACACAAACACCGACCCGTCACAGTAGGCCCCTGCGGACCGCTGTCAAAGACCGCACCGCACACCCCCTGTGCGCAACCCGGCCCAACCTGTGGAAAACGCCGTAAGCCATGTGCACAGCCGGTGGATGAAGTTGTGGACAAGCAATGATTTTAATCTCACGCACCTGCTCTGACCTGCAGAAACACCCTGCGGGGGATGTGGAGCCAAAATAGTTGGGGCGGGACCTTCGTCCACCGTCCCCTGTTCATAGACTTGTCGACAAACCCCGTCACACGAACCCCACAGCACCCATCCGTCACGTCCAGGAAGGCCGGCATGAGGCTGCGCAACCACGCCGACCGGCAGATCCTGGCCGTCGCCGTGCCGGCCTTCTTCGCACTCGTCACCGAGCCGCTGATGCTGCTGGCCGACACCGCGATCATCGGCCACCTGGGCACCCCCGAGCTGGGTGCGCTGGCGGCCGCGTCGGTCGTGCTGGGCACGGTCGTCGGGCTGTGCGTCTTCCTGGCCTACGGCAGCACCGCCAGCGTGGCACGGCAGCACGGCGCCGGCGACGAACGGGGAGCGTATGGCCTGGCGATCAGCTCGCTGTGGCTCGCAGCGGGCCTCGGTGTCGGCCTCGGCCTGCTCGTCGCGGCGACCAGCGGGCCGTTGTCCCGGGCGCTGTCCAGCTCGCCGCGGGTCGCCGATCTCGCGCAGGACTACCTGGTCGTGTCGGCGCTGGCAGTTCCAGCAATGCTGCTGATCCTGGCGGCGACGGGCGCCCTGCGCGGCGTGCTGGACCTCAGGACCCCGTTGATCGCGACGATCGTGGCCAACATCGTCAACGTCGTGCTCAACCTCCTGTTCGTCTACGGGCTGGGCGGCGGCGTCCGGGGAGCGGCCGCCGGCACGGTCCTGGCCCAGTGGCTCGCCGCGGGCTGGTTGACCTGGGTGGTCGTCCGGCGCGCCCGACCCGCCCACGCGGCGATCCGTCCCCGGATCGGGCAGATCCTGGCTGCCGCGCGCCAGGGCGTCCCGCTCATCGTCCGCACCCTGACGCTGCGGACCACCGTGGTCCTGGCGGCGCTGGTCGCGGCCGGCCTGGGCGACGTCCAGCTCGCGGCGCACCAGGTCGCGGCGACGCTGGTGACCCTCCTGGCCTTCGGGCTGGACGCCGTCGCGATCGCCGGGCAGACCCTCACCGGACGCGCCCTGGGGGCCGGGGACGCACCGGGCACCCGGGCCCTGACGCGGCGGATGATGGCGTGGGGGCTCGGCACCGGACTGCTCGCCGCAGCCCTGCTGGCCGGCCTGGCTCCGTGGATCCCGCACCTGTTCACCGGTGACCCGGCCGTGCGGGACGCCCTCGTGCCGGCACTGCTGGTGGTCGCCGCGATCCAGCCCCTGTCAGGCGTGGTCTTCGTGCTCGACGGGGTGCTGATCGGGGCGGGCGACGGGGTGTACCTCGCGATCGCGGGCCTGTTCACGCTCGCGGTCTACGCCCCGCTGGTGCTGGTGGTCGGGTGGGCCGACGCGGGATTCACCTGGCTGTGGGTCGCGTACGGCGGGTTCATCGCCGCACGGCTGGTGACCCTGGTCCTGCGGGCGCGCAGCGACGCGTGGCTGGTGCTGGGAGCCGGCGGTCCAGCAGACTGAGGCCATGACCCGCACCGAGGAGTACGCACCCGGACGTCTGCTGGACGTCCGTGGCGAGACCGGACCAGTGGTCCTGCTGTGGCACGGCCGCGGCGCCGACGCCCGCGGCGTCCTGGCGACGCTGAGCGAGCGCATCGCCGGGCACGGACTGACCGTCGTGACGGCCGACTGGGACGCGGACCGCCCCGACGGCGGGCGCGGCGACCTGCTGGGATCACTGGGCCGGGCGCGCGAGCTGGCGGTCGAGCGCGACCAGGACCCGGACACCATCACGGTCGCCGGGTGGTCGCTGGGCGCGGTGGCCGCGACCGGGCTGGCGCTGGACACCGAGGGACTGGGGCTCGGCGTGGGGGCCCTGGTGCTGATCGCCCCCGCCGACGGGCCCCGGGCCGTCAACGCGCTGTCCGGGCGGCCGCTGCCAGCGTCCCTGCCCGACGGGGCGGGTCGGTGCCACATCGACATCGTCTACGGCGACAGCGACACCGTCACGCCGCCGGACATGGTCTGCGGGCTGGAGCTCCGCCTGCGGGCCGCCGGCTGGGCGACGTCCCTGCACGAGCTGGACGGCGACCACGGCGATGTCGTCGGGTCGACGTACGACGAGCGGCGCGATGCCTACGTCCCGGCCGCCACGCCCCGCGCGCTCGCCGGCGCGACCGCGACCGCGCAGGTCATCGCCGCGGCGGCTACTTCTTCTTCGTGACGAAGCCCACCGAGGCCCAGTCGGGCTGCTCGAACTGGGCTGCGCCGTAGTTGACCAGGCCGCCGCGCACGCCGACGACCGTGGGTGTGACCGCGAGCGGGACCACGGGCGCCTCGGCCATCAGCCACTCGTCCAGCTTGGAGATGCGCCGCAGGAGCAGGTTCTCGTCCAGCGTGCCCAGGACGGTGGCGAAGCCGGTGCCGAACCGCGCCGGGCCGATGCCGGTGTAGTTCTGCGGCGAGTCCAGGGGGAAGTAGAACGGCTCGGCGGCCGCGACGGGGAACGGCGAGGCGCGGCGCATGAACGTCACCAGGTCGAAGTCGAGCGGGATGACGACGTCGTCGAAGAAGGTCGCCGCGGGCACGGGACGCTGGGTCACCGTGATGCCGATCTCCGCGAGGTCCTTGGCGATCGCGTCCGCCCGGGCAGCATTGGCCGGGGTGCCGTCGGGGACGGGCATCGTCAGCTCCAGCGGCTTGCCGTCCTTGGTGACCTTCCCGTCCGCTCCGGCGGTGTAGCCGGCGTCGGCCAGCAACGCGCGCGCCGCGGCCGGATCGTGGCTGATCTGCCGCGCGGCGTTGCGATAGCCCTGCTGGCCCGGGACCAGGAGCAGACTGCCCAGTGGCTCCGCCGGGGCGCCCAGCGGCGTGGCCGCCATCGTGGCGATGGGGCCACGGTCGATGGCCCGGGCCACGGCGCGGCGCACGTTGACGTCCGCGAGCGGCCCGCGACCCCCGTTGAGCGTCACCTGCGACCAGTCGACGCCCGCTGCCCGCTGGATCGTCCCGGTGCCCTTGGCCGTGTCGTACGTGGACGCCTGCAGGTCGACCGCGTCGAGCTCGTCATTGACGTAGGCCTCGGCCTGCACCGACGGGTCCGCGATGTTCCAGGTGATCTTGTCCAGCTTGGGCGGGTCGCCCCACCAGCGCGGATTCGGCTCCTGGGTGATCAGACCCTTCGCGCGGTCGATCGAGGTCACGACGAAGGGACCGTTGGAAGAGATCGCGCGCGACCGGAACGCCTTGTTGAACAGCTTGGGGGAGGCCGAGACATTGGCGGCCAGGCGCGGGTACACGTACTGCTGCCACTCGGCCGTGGGCTCCTTGAACGTCACGGCGTACGTGAACTTGTCCTTGCCCACGGTGATGGCCGAGATGTTGTCGTAGCCGGCCGTGGAGATGACCTGGAAGTCGTCGTTCGAGCCGTTCTGAGCCTTCCAGAACGCGATCATGTCCTGGGCGGTGATCGCGGTGCCGCCCTGCCAGACGGCCTTGGGGTTGAGCTCGACCTTGACGGTCAGCGGATTCTTGTCGGTGACCTCGACGGACTTCGCGTAGTCGGGGTCGACCTCCCAGCCGCCGTCGGCGGTGATGCGCACGGCGCTGCCCGTCGTCGGTGCGAGGATCCTGGCTGCGTCGGAGTCGGCGGCATCGGACTGCAGCGGATTGAAGTTCTTGGGCAGCGTCGCCGCGGCCAGTCGCAGCGTGCCGCCCTGGGCGACATCGGCGGGCTCGGCGGTGCGCCAGGCGGTGCTGGGCAGCGCGGTCTCGGCGGGGGTCTTCGCCGACGTGCTGCTCGTGGGGGTCTGGCTGGTCTTGGAACTCGGCTCGTCCTTGCTGGACGACGAGGAGCATCCGGAGAGCACGAGGCTCCCGGCCAGCAGGACGGACGCGACCGCAGCGACGGGGGAACGCATGATGGGGGGGTGCCACCGGCAACGGGCCGACACCCACCACTGGTGGAGGTGTCGGCCCGTCGAGGGGACTACTTCGCGGCGACCACGTTGATCTTGACCTGCGCGCTCACCTCGGGGTGAACGCGGACGGAGACCGTGTGGGCTCCGAGCGACTTGATCGGGTTACCGACCTCGATACGACGCTTGTCGACCTTGGCACCGGCCTCGCCGAGGGCCTCGGCGATGTCGGAGACGGTGACGGCGCCGAACAGGCGTCCACCCGCACCGGCGCGAACCGGGACGTTGATGGGAGCCGACTCGAGGTTGCCCTTGATGCTCTTGGCTTCCTCGAGGTCGTGGACGGCGTGCGCATCGCGCGCGGCCTGGATGGACTCGACCTGCTTGGCAGCGCCCTTGCTCCACCGGATGGCGAAGTTGCGCGGCAGCAGGAAGTTACGGCCGTAGCCGTCCTTGACCTCGACGATGTCGCCGGGGGCTCCGAGGTTCGTGACCTCGTGCGTGAGAATGAGCTTCATCAGTTCCCCTTAACGGCCGGTGGTCGTGTACGGCAGCAGGGCCATCTCGCGGGCGTTCTTGATGGCCTTGGCGATCAGACGCTGCTCCTGGACGGAGACACCCGTGACGCGACGCGCGCGGATCTTGCCGCGGTCGGAGATGAACTTGCGCAGCAGCGCGGTGTCCTTGTAGTTGATTTCGGTGACCTTGGCCGCGGTGAGCGGGTTGCTCTTCTTCTTCGGCTTCCGGACGACTGGCTTTGCCATGTTGCTCCTGTGGTGAAAATCCTGACCTGACGGTCAGTGACGTGAGTATTTAGAAGGGGGGCTCTTCGGACGCGCCGGAGTTTCCGCCCCATGAGCCGGATCCACCCTGGGCCGGCTGCGACGACCAGGGGTCGTTGGCCGGTGCCTGGGCGCCTCCGCCGGAGTTTCCTCCGCCGAAGCCGCCACCTGAGTTGTTGCCGCCGCCACCGAAGCCACCGCCGCCGCCACCGCCGGAGCGGTTGGCGCGGGTGACCTTGGCCGTGGCGAAGCGCAGCGAGGGACCGATCTCGTTGACGGTCATCTCGACGCTGGTGCCCCGCGAGCCGTCCTGTCGCTCGAAGTTACGGATGCTCAGCGGGCCCTGGACGATGACCTGCTGACCCTTCTGCAACGACTCCGCGACGTTCTCGGCCAGCTGGCGCCACGCGGCGCAGCGGATGAACAGAGCCTCGCCGTCCTTCCACTCGTTCGTCTGACGATCGAAGGTTCGAGGCGTCGAGGCGACGGTGAAGTTGGCGACTGCGGCGCCCGAAGGAGTGAACTTCAGCTCCGGGTCGTCGGTGAGGTTGCCGATGACGGTGATGATCGTTTCGCCTGCCATGGGGCGCAGCCTTTCAGGTGTGTGGGTGTCTGGCTCGAGTGTTCCGCACAGATGTCGGGAGCGCAGGCGCTCGTCCACATTGCGAGGAACAGTGCTTCAGGCCTACTTCACGTCGGGACGTGTGACCTTCGTACGCACAACGGACTCGTTGAGCGTCAGCTGGCGATCGAGCTCCTTGACCGTGGCGGGCTCGGCCTTGAGCTGGACGACGGCGTAGATGCCCTCGTTCTTCTTGTTGATCTCGTAGGCAAGACGGCGCTTGCCCCACACGTCGACCTCGTCGACGGAGCCGCCGTCCTGGCGCACGACGTTGAGGTACGTGTCCAGGCTGGGGGCGACGGTACGTTCTTCGAGATCAGGATCAAGGATGATCATGACTTCGTACGGGCGCAGTGACATTCAGTCTCCTTCGGACTAAACGGCTACGGGGATTCCGTAGCAGGAGTGGTTGCCAAACAGCAACCGCCCAAGTCTACGGGACCACCGCCGTCCGGGGGAAATCCGCCGCCCAGACCGCGAGTGGTGGATTCTGGGGATTCTGGGACGGCGTGTCGTCCGAGCTTGCACCACTCGGTCACCGGTTTGCACCACTCGGACGTGGGGGGCGCGGTGGCTCGTCCCGGACGAACCGCAGCAACCGGGTGCTGAGCTGCGCCTGTCCGATCCGGCTCACGGACGCGCGCCGCGCCTCCGCCCGCCACACGTCCAGGCGTCCGGGCAGGTGCGGGAGCCCTGCGGCGTCCTCGGCGTCCCGGACGATCAGCTCCGGCGCCCGGAGGATCTCGCTGGCGATGTAGCCATAGCGCTGCAGGCCCGACCGGGCGAGCATCTTCTCGCGCCGCAGGTCGTCCTGGTGCCGGATCCGGTCGCGGTGGTCGGCGCCGTCGTACTCGGCGGCCCGGTTCGTCCCGCGGATCCGCAGGTCGACCCGCGCCACCTCGACCCCGGCAGCATTGAGCACCACGTGCTGCGGATCGACCGGGATGCCCGACAGCTCGTGCAGCAGGCGCAGCATCGTCTCCCACCACGACTCGCTACGTCCGTCCGCCAGCGGCAGCGCGCGGCGCAGCACGCGGACGCCACGCCGTCCCGGTCGCATCGTGGCCCGGATGCGCTTGACCGAGGTGTGCCCCAGGTACAGCGCCGAGTCGATCACCGCGACGAGATCGAGCAGTGCCAGGTGCTCGGCGAGCTCGACGATCGTCCACTCCGCCGACGCCAGCGGGACGTCGTCGAACCGCTCCCGGTGACCGGGCGGGATGTCGCAGCGCCGGACGTACACCCCACGCCGGTCCAGATGAACCCCCTCGCCGGAGGTGCACGCGATGACGGGACGCTGCTCGTCGAGCATCGGCAACCACCAGCCACGCACCTCCGCGCTGGTGAGGTGGGTGAACACGGCGTCGTCCGGGAGCATGACTGCGATGGCTCGGCAGGTCGACGGCAGGTGGTCGGCGGTGGTGGCCAGCTGCGAGACGCCGGCGACCGGGTGCGTGAACCATCGGCTGCGCAGGATGTCCGGGCTGAATCCGCGATCCTCGGCGTCGCGGTGGCGAATGGGGTCCATCGGACCACGGTCGAGCCGCCCGCCCGGGACCCGCCACGTCCGTCGTACCGGCTGTGGACGCGCCGGCGCTGTCCACAACGACCGCGAGTGGTGCATTCCCGACACCGAGTGGTGCAAGCTCGGGCGACACGCCGTCTCAGAATCCCCAACATCCACCACTCGCGGAAATGGGGGCGGAACTAGGGTGGGGGGGTGGAGCTTGAGCTGGTTTCCCTGGTCGTGTCGCCGGTGCGGCGGATGGACGGGCGGCCGCGCGACGGGATGACGCCGTATGACGGGGACGAGACGCCGTCGACCGTCCGGGTCCGGGCGCACAAGGGACTGGTCGGCGACCGGTACTTCAACACCCGGTTCACCTACGCGTCCGTGACGATGATCGCCGCGGAGAAGATCGAGCAGCTCGAGAGGCAGATCGCCGGCGAGGGCCTGTTCCCGGCGACCAACACCCCGTTCGACCCGGTGCTCGCGCGCCGCAACCTGGTGACCCGCGGCCTGGACGTCGACGCGCTGGTGCGGCACACCTTCACCCTGGACGCCGGTCACGGGCCGATCCGCTTCCGGTCGATCACCCCCGCCAATCCGTGCGCGTGGCTGAACGTCGTCTACGCCGACGGGGCCCACCAGGCACTGCGCGGGCACGCCGGCATCCGCTGCGAGCCGCTGGACGACGGGCAGCTGTCGGTCGGGCCGGCGCTCGTCACCGACATCGCTCCGATCCCGCAGGACGAGCTGACCCGTCAGGTGCGCCGCGCGCCCGTGGCCTGAGCCTGCGTCGGGTCCTCCGGCCAGGCGTGCTTGGGATAGCGGCCGCGCAGCTCGGCGCGCACCTGCCGGTACGGCCCGGCCCAGAACGACTCCAGGTCGGCGGTGACCGCAGCGGGCCGGCGGGCCGGGGTCAGCAGGTGCAGCAGCAGCGGCACCCGCCCGTCCGCGATGCGGGGCGTCGCGGTCCACCCGAAGGCGTCCTGCAGCCGCACCGACAGCACCGGCTGCTCGGTGCCCGTCGCCCCGTACTCGACCCGGGCGCCCTTGCCGTTCGGCAGCGTGACCCTCTCGGGGGCCAGCTCGTCGAGGCGTCCGGCCGCGGGCCACGGCAGCAACCGGCGTAGCGCCGACAGGACGTCGATGCGGCCCAGGTCGCGGCTGCCCCGCACGCGGGCGAGATCGGCACCGAGCCAGGCATCGATGCGGGTCAGCAGCGCCTCGTCTCCGACATCGGGCCACGGCTCGCCGAGCGCGTCGTGCAGGAAGGCCATCCGGCGGCGCAGCGCGACCGCAGCCTCGCTCCACGGCAGCATCGCAAGGCCCTCGCGGGACAAGCCGTCGGCGACCGCCGCCGCGACCGCGTCCGGCGGCGGATCGGCCAACGGGACGGCCGACAGCTCGATCGCCCCGAGCCGGGTGACCCGGCGGGCCACGATCCGGCCGCCGGCCCAGGTGACCTCGTCGGCCTCCTGCCACACGCCGGACGCCGCATCGAGCGCGATGTCCTCGGTGATGGGCGCCGCCGACCGGATCGTGGCGTCCCGCGCGCCGGGACGCCGCTCGGCATCGGCGATCGCGATCCACGGCAGCCCTGCGAGCGACGGGTCGGCAGCGCGGAAGGCCGCCCCGGTGCCGGACACCATGAGGTACGACCCGCCACCGGAGCGTCGGCGCGCGATGCGTCCGGGGTGCGCCAGGGCCACGACGGTGCCGACCGCGAGATCGTCGGTCAGCCCGGTCCGGGACGTGCGCGTCGGCAGCAGCGACTCCAGCCGTGCGACGGCCTCGGCCCACGACCGGGCCGCCGGTCCGCCACGCCGCACGCCACGCAGCGCCGCGACCAGGTCGCCGCCGGGCGCGCGGACGTCATCGTCCAGCAGCGCGACGACCTCGGCCGCCCGATGTGCACCGACGGCCTCGGCCCCGTCGAGCAGGGCGCGGGCCAGCCGGGGATCGGCCGGGACCTGGGCCATCGCGCGGCCGCGGTCCGTGATGGCGCCGGTGGCGTCGATCGCGCCGAGGCCGACCAGGGTCTGGCGGGCCGTCTCGAGCGCGGGCGGCGGCGGTGGGTCGAGCAGGGCCAGGCTCGCACCGTCGACATCGCCCCACGCGGCGAGCTCGAGGCAGAAGCCGGTCAGGTCGGCGACGGCGATCTCCGGCGCCGGGTGCGCGGGCAGGTGGGCGTGATCGGCGCGCGACCAGCACCGGTGCACGACGCCGGGTGCCTCACGCCCCGCGCGGCCGGCCCGCTGCTCGGCCGCGGATCGGCTCACCCGCACCGTCACGAGCGCGGGCAGCCCGCGAACCTGGTCGGTGCGCGGCTCGCGGGACAGTCCGGCGTCGACCACGATGCGCACGCCCGGCACCGTCAGGGACGACTCGGCGACCGCGGTCGACACCACGATCCGGCGACGCGCTCCCTGGGTGAGAGCCCGGTCCTGCTCCTGGGCGGGGAGCCGGCCGTGCAGCGCCAGCACGTCGACGTCGCCCAGCCCGGAGAGCCGGCGCATGACCCCGTCCACCTCGCCGACGCCCGGCACGAACACCAGCACGTCACCGGGGTCGGTGGAGACGGCGTGGCGGACCGTGGCGGCCACGTGGTCCAGGAAGCGTGGCGGCACGCCGCGCTCGTCGGTCGGCAGGACGCCCGGCGGCGGGGGGGCCCAGTGCGTCGTGACGGGGTGCAGGGCTCCGGGCACGTCGACGACGGGGACCGGACCGGTCGTCGAGGCAGCCAGCGTCGCGGCCGTGCGCTCGGCCTCGACGGTCGCCGACATCGCGACCAGCAGCAGGTCGTCGCGCACCGTCGCGCGGACGTCGACCAGGAAGGCCAGCGCCAGGTCCGCGTCGAGCTGCCGCTCGTGCACCTCGTCCAGGACGACCGCCGCGACGCCCGGCAGCTCCGGATCGCGCTGGAGCCGGCGCAGCAGCACCCCGGTGGTCACGAACTCGATCCGGGTGTCCGGCCCGACCGCCCGGTCACCGCGCACGGTGTGGCCCACGGTCTGGCCGACCCGCTCACCCAGCAGGCTTGCGAGCCGCCGGGCCGCGGCACGGGCCGCGATGCGGCGCGGCTGGGTCACCACCACCCGGCCGCCGCCGGCGACCATCGCGGCCACCGCCGGCGGCACCAGCGTCGTCTTGCCGGTGCCCGGTGGAGCCTGCATCACGGCGACGCCCTGCTCGCGCAGAGCGATCTCCAGCGCGGGCAGCCCGGACCGGACCGGTAGATCGGGAGGGTTCTCCAGCAGTCGCCGGATCAGGTCGGGAGGCACGATCAGAGGTCGGCCGAGATCTTCCAGATGTCGACACCCTCGGTGTCGCCGGCGAGACGATCGATCGCCGCCAGCTCCTCGTCGGTGAAGTCGGTCTGGCCGGCTGCGGCGAGATTCTCGTCCAGCTGCTGCGTGGAGGACGCACCGATCAGCGCGGAGGTGACTCCCCCCGGACGCAGGATCCAGGAGATCGCCATCTGCGCCAGCGACTGCCCACGCTGCTTGGCAATGGAGGCCAGGCCGCGCAGCCGCTCGAGGTTGTCCTCGGTGAGGACGCCCTCGTCGAGGCTGCCGCGGTCGACCGCCCGCTCGACCGGCTCGTCGCCGAGGTAACGATCGGTCAGCAGCCCCTGCGCCAGCGGGGAGAAGCCGATCGCCCCGAGGCCGTGCTCGTCGAGGGTGGTCAGCAGCCCGCCCTCGACCCAGCGGTTGAGCATCGAGTAGGACGGCTGGTGGATGATCAGCGGCGTCCCGAGGTCGCGTGCGATCGCGACCGCCTCGACGGTGCGCTCCGGCGAGTACGACGAGATGCCGGCGTACAGCGCCTTGCCCTGGCCGACCGCGGTGTCCAGCGCGGTGATGGTCTCCTCCAGCGGCGTCGCCGGGTCGACGCGGTGCGAGTAGAAGATGTCGACATGGTCGACGCTCATCCGCTCCAGCGAGGCGTCCAGGCTCGACAGCAGGTACTTGCGGGAGCCGAGCTTGCCGTACGGGCCGGGCCACATGTCCCAGCCGGCCTTCGTCGACACGATCAACTCGTCGCGGTACGGCTTGAAGTCGGTGCGCATCATCCGACCGAAGTTCTCCTCCGCCGAGCCGTGCGGGGGACCGTAGTTGTTGGCCAGGTCGAAGTGCGTGATGCCGTGGTCGAAGGCGTGCCGCAGGACCTCGCGCTGGGTGTCGAACGGGCGGTTGTCGCCGAAGTTCCACCACAGTCCCAGCGAGATCGGCGGGAGCAGCAGCCCGGAGGTGCCGACGCGGCGGTAGTCCAGGCGCTGGTAGCGATCGTCGGCCGCGACGTAAGGGCGGTGGATGTCCGGCACGGGATCGGCGTAGTAGCGCTCCTCGGTCATGCCACCAACGCTAGCCCCGCCCGGTCGTCAGCGCGCCACGGCCAGCAGCACGGGGTCCGGGCGTCCGGCCCACGTGCCGGTCAGGGTCTTGCCGCCCAGTGCCCACGAGTCGTCGCCGACGATCCGCAGCAGCTCGAGCTCGGCGGCCGAGGTGACGATGACCGTCGAGGCGTCCACGTCACGGACGTCCACCAGTCCGACCGTGTCCATGTCGACCTGGGTGCCGCTGCCGATGACGTGGACGCTGGGCTCCACGGGCGTCCGCACCCCGTTCTCCTCGCGCTCGAGCGGCGCCTGCGTGCCACCGCCGAGGATCGTCGTGGCCAGCGCGGCGGCGTAGACCGGGTCTCCGGAGGCGTCGTACACCCAGCGGCGGCCCAGCGCCGAGTGCTCCATCGTCGTGATGAGCCACTCGTCGGCACCGGCCAGCGGCGCGCCGCGATACGTCAGCGGCACCTGCAGGAACGGGCCCTCGCCGGCCCGGACGATCAACGTCTCGATGCCGACCTCGCCGTCGGGATCGTCGAACCGGTACGACCCGATGATCTCCAGGCCCAGGTCGTCACCGGCGAACCACGGCTGCGTGGGGGCCCAGGTCCGGATCAGCTCGATCTTGCTCGGGCTGATCTGCGCTGCGTGAAGAAGGGCCATGGTTCCGACGCTAGCGCAGGCGAGTGATCTCCACACCGACGAACAGGTCCGAGCCACCCGATGTGGAGAAGATGCCCCGCAACGGCGGGCTGTCGCCATAGTCACGGCCCTTCGCGACGACGACGTGGCGTGGCCCGGGAGCCACCGCATTGGTCGGGTCCCAGCCCACCCACTCGCCGTCCCACCACTCGATCCAGGCGTGCGACTCACCCTCGACCGTCTCGCCCACGACGGGGTCCAGGGACGGGTGCAGGTACCCCGACACGTACCGCGCGGGGATTCCAGCGTCCCGCAGGGCGCCCAGGCTCAGGTGCGCGAAGTCCTGGCAGACCCCGGTGCGCGCGTCCCACGCATCGGCCGCGGACGTCGTGACCTCCGTGCTGCCCGGGACGTACGCGATCCGTGAGTGCAGCAGCTCCATGACCGCGACCGCGTAGTCGTTGGGACGCTCGGACGCCGCGCGGATCGGCACGAGCCGCTCGTGCAGGTCCGGGGAGGGCGCCACCCAGTCCGACAGCTCCAGGTACTCGCACCACTCGTCCTTGACGTCATCGCTGAGCTCGTCCCAGCCGATGCCGTGCTGCTTGGGCGGCACCTCCTGGGTGTCGACGATCGATGTCGCCACGACCGTCAGGTCGGTGTGCGGGTCGTGGACCTCGAACGAGGTGACCGTCGTGCCCCAGTAGTCGCGGTACTCGTACGACCACGGGGTCGGCGAGATCTCCAGCCGCGAGCGCAGGACGTACTGCTCCGAGGTCGTCATCGGCGTCATGCGGGCCTCGTTGAAGGACGCCATCGCGCCCTTCTCGTAGTGGTAGCCCGTGGTGTGCTTGATGCGCAGCTGCATCGTCATGCGGTGACCTCGTTCATAGGACGACCCCTCCGCGCCAGGTGTGGGTCTCGGACTCCGCGAAGTACCGCGCCGAGACGGCATCGCTCGCGGCAGCACAGCTGCGCTGCAGGCGCTCCATCTCGACCGGCAGGTCGAACACGATCTCGGCGAGCGGGCGGTACTCCAGCTCGGTGCGCGCACGCCCGAGCAGGCGCTGCGCCTCGTCGCTGAAGCCGGATCGCTGGCCCGCAGACTCCAGGTTGTTCAGCGCCCGCTCCGCCTCGGCCAGGGACGACACGATCGACCGTGGGAACCAGCGGTCCAGCAGCAGGAACTCAGCGGCCTGGCGATCGGAGTCGATGCCGCGATAGGCGCGGATGAAGCTCTCGTAGGCGCCGCAGGCGCGCAGCGTCGTCGGCCAGGCCACCTGCGGCCCGGAGGCCAGCGCCGCGGTCGACAGCAGACGGGCCGTCATGTCGACCCGCTCGATGCTGCGGCCCAGCATGTAGAAGTGCCAGCCGTCGTCGCGCGACATCGTCGAGTCGGCGATGCCCGAGATCATGGCCGTCCGGTTGCGGACCCAGCTGAACATGTCCGGCGGACGCATCGCGCGGGCGGTGCTGAGACCGCGCCACGTCGTGTTGATCGCGGCCCAGATGTCGGTCGAGAGGGTCTCGCGCGCGCGCCGCGAGCTCTCGCGGGCCGCACCGATCGCCGCGGCGATCGACACCGGGGAGTCGGGGTTGTGCGCCAGCAGGTCCAGCAGCATCCAGCGGTTGGGCAGACCCGTGTAGTCCTCGACGCCCATGACCGACAGCAGCTGCTCGCACGAGGTGCGCTCGTCCATGCCGGGGTCCTCGACCAGCACCTGCATCTGGACGTCCAGGATGCGTGCGGTGTCATCGGCCCGCTCGAGGTAGCGGCCGATCCAGAACAGCGACTCGGCAATCCGGCTCAGCATGCGTCGCTCCTTGAGCCTGTCGAAAGGCCGCCCCTTGAGCCTGTCGAAAGGGAGCCTGTCGAAAGGGAGCCTGTCGAAAGGGAGCCTGTCGAAACGGTCTGCTGTTGCTGCTGCTCCTGCTCCTGGACGTGCAGGTCGGGGCCCTGGCTGTCGAAGGCGGGACCGGCCGACTGGGCGACTCCGGCCACCGGTGAGGCGGTGGGGGCCATGTCGCCCTCGTCGTCGGGATCGCTCGCGCGGGCGAGCACCCAGGTGTCCTTGGAACCGCCGCCGCGGCTGGAGTTGACGATCAGCTCGCCCTCCGGGAGCGCGACGCGGGTCAGGCCGCCGGGCAGGACGAACACGTCGTCGCCGTCGTGCACCGCGAACGGCCGCAGGTCGACGTGGCGGGGACGGATGCCGTCCTCCACGAGGGTCGGGTTGGTCGACAGCGAGATGACCGGCTGCGCGATCCAGGCCCGCGGATCGGCCAGGATCTTGCCGCGCAGCTCCGCGAGCTCGTCGGGCGACGCGGCCGGGCCGATCACGATGCCCTTGCCGCCCGAGCCGTCGACCGGCTTGAGCACGAGCTCGTCGAGCCGGTCGAGCACCTCCTCGCGCTGATCGGCCTCGCCGAGCCGCCAGGTGTCGACATTGCGCAGGATCGGTTCCTCGGACAGGTAGTAGCGGATGAGATCGGGGACGTAGGAGTACAGCAGCTTGTCGTCGGCGACGCCGTTGCCGACCGCGTTGGCGATCGTGACGTGACCCGCGCGGGCCGCGTTGATGATGCCGGGCACGCCGAGGGTGGAGTCGGAGCGGAACTGCACGGGGTCCAGGAAGTCGTCGTCGATGCGGCGGTAGATGACGTGCACGGGCTCGAGGCCCTGGGTCGTGCGCATCATGACGCGTCCGGAGCGGCACACCAGGTCGCGGCCCTCGACCAGCTCGACGCCCATGGTGCGGGCCAGCAGCGTGTGCTCGAAGTAGGCCGAGTTGTAGACGCCCGGGGTGAGCACGACGACGGTCGGGTCGCTGACACCGGCCGGTGCGGCCTTGCGCAGCGCCGACAGCAGGTGCTGCGAGTACTGGGACACCGGACGGATGCGGTGATCGGCGAACACCTCGGGCAGCGCCGCCGACAGGGCCCGCCGGTTGGTCATGACGTAGGAGACGCCGGACGGCACCCGGACGTTGTCCTCGAGGACGCGGAAGTCGCCGTGCCCGTCACGGATCAGGTCGACGCCGGCGACGTGGACGCGCACGCCGTTCGCGGGCTCCAGCCCGGCCACGACCCGGTGGTAGTGCGGTGAGGTGACCACGGTGTTTCGCGGCACGACGCGGTCGGCGAACAGCTCTCCGGGTCCGTAGGCATCGGCCAGGAAGGCCTCGAGCGCGAGGACCCGCTGGCGCACGCCGCGCTCGACGTGGTCCCAGTCCTGGGCCTCGATCAACCGGGGGACGATGTCCAGGGGGAAGGGCCGCTCCTCGCCCTCGACGCCGAAGGTGACGCCCTGCTCGAGGTACGACGACGCGAGCGAGTCGGCGCGCAGACGGACTTCGTCAGCACCCATCTTCTCGAATGACGTGTGCACCTGGCGGTATCCGGGACGGACCTCGGTGCCCTCGAACATCTCGTCGAACCCGGCGACCGGTCCATAGCCGTCGAAGAGCTCTGAGGTGTTCACGGGAGACACCGTAGGACACATTTGCTGCCGGCACGTTTCGGCGGGTCGATTCGTCCGCGGCGCGGGGACGAATAGGCTCCGTTTGCAGGGCGAAGGACGTCACCTGGGGTTACGCTCGGCTCAGGTTCTACCGTCGGGAGGCGGTGCGGGATGACGGATGCATACGTTCTCGTGCTGAACGCCAGCTACGAGCCCCTGCAGCGCGTCTCCATGCGTCACGCCATCAAGATGCTCGTGCGCGAGGTCGCCGTCATCGAGGAGGAGGCCGGTGGCTCGTTCGGCCCGTTCCCGGTCCCCAAGGTGCTGCGGCTGGTGCGCTACGTCGTGACCCGCTGGATGCACCGGCGCTCCAACCTGTGCACCAAATCGGCGATCAAGGCGCGCGACCAGATGTGCGCCTACTGCGGCGGCAAGGCCGAGACCGTCGACCACATCGTCCCGCGCAGCCGCGGCGGGACCCTGACCTGGGAGAACGCGGTCGCCGCCTGCATCCGCTGCAACCACCGCAAGGCCAACCGCACGCCGACCGAGGCGGGCATGACCCTGCTGGTGGTCCCGGCCCAGCCGCGGTACGTCGTCCGCGACTGACCGGCTCTCAGAGCCCGACCGACTCGTAGATGTCGTCCAGGGCGTCCAGGTAGGCGCCCTGGTCGGCGCCGACCTCACGCTGGGCCTCGGCCGACTTCTGCACGACGACCTCGGCGACCTGCTCGTACCGGGCATTCCACTTCTCGGCCTCGATCTGCCAGTAGCCGCAGGTGTAGAAGTCCGCGTGGGACCACCCGAGCTCGCGACGCAGGTGCTTGCGGACCGCGCGGCTGGAGCGGGCCTCGCCGGCGAGCCAGACGTACCGGTCGGAGTCCGGCAGCTCGCGGGAGGTGACCGCTGCTGCGAGCGCCTCGCAGATGTCGGTGTCCTTGGCCACGACCTGCCAGGTCACGTCGACATCGGCGGGACTCGGCAGCGCGATCCGGTCGCCCGGATCGGTCAGGACGATGTGGACGGCCACCTTCTGCTGCGGCGACAGCTCACGCAGGATGCGCGCGATCGCCGGCAGGCCGGTGATGTCGGCGACCAGCAGCTGCCAGCCGACGCCGGCGGGCGCCGCGTACAGCCCGTGCGGCTCGACGAGGCCCACCTGGTCACCGGGACGGCAGGTGCGCGCCCAGTCCGAGCCGACGCCCTGGTCGTGCAGGGCGATGTCCAGGTCGATGCTCGTCCGGCCGTCCACGGTCCGGTGGTCGGTGACCGTGTACACGCGGAAGTCGGGCTCGACGGCACCCTCCGGGTAGGAGATGTTCCACTTCTCGTCGATCTCGGGCAGGGCCAGCGCCGCGCCGGCCGGCGGGATCATGACGCGGACGTACTCGTCTGGGATGCCGGTGGAGGTGTAGCCCGTCACGCCCAAGGTCACGGTGACCAGGTGCGCGGAGCGCTGCCGACGTCCCAGGACCGTCGCGGTGCTTGTCTTCACGGGAGACCTTCCATAGATTCCGACTTAGGCAAGGCTAACTGATGCTGGCACCCCGGTGGACCCGTCGACGGTTGGTAGCGTGGTGCGGTGACGTCAGAACCCCCCCTCGTCCCCCTGAGTGTCCGCCCCATCAGCGCTGCCGAGCACCTCGACTTCGTGCGGAGCCGCCCCTCCGTCAGCTTTCTGCAGACCCCCGCGTGGGCGCAGGTCAAGAACGAGTGGCGTGGCGAGTCGATCGGCTGGTTCGACGGCAGCACGATCGTCGGTGCCGCCCTGGTGCTCTACCGGCAGCTGCCGCGGCTCAAGCGGTACCTGGCCTACCTGCCCGAGGGCCCCGACATCGACTGGTCCGACGGTGACGTCGCGCGCTGGCTGACCCCGATGGCCGCCCACCTGAAGAAGCAGGGCGCCTTCGGCATCCGCATGGGGCCGCCGGTCATCACCCGACGCTGGCGCGCCGCGACGATCAAGCAGGCGATCGCCGATCCCGTGCTCGGCTCGCTGTCCGACGTGCCCGCCGACGAGCGGGACGAGGCGGCCATCGAGCTGCGCGCGACCCTGTCGGCCCTGGGCTGGAAGGAGATCCCGACCGAGGGCGGGTTCTCGGCCGGCCAGCCGAAGTTCAACTTCCAGCTGCCGCTGGCCGGACGCGACGAGGCCGATCTGCTGGCCGGCATGAACCAGCTGTGGCGCCGCAACATCAAGAAGGCCGCCAAGGCGGGCGTCGAGGTCACGACCGGTTCGCGTGACGACCTCGCCGAGTTCCACCGCGTGTACGCCGAGACCGCCGAGCGCGATTCCTTCACCCCGCGTCCGCTGTCGTACTTCCAGCGGATGTGGGACGCGCTGAGCGCGGAGGAGCCCGACCGACTGGTCCTGTACCTGGCCCGCCACGAGGGCGATCTCGTCGCCGCGACCACGATGGTGCGCGTCGGCGAGCACGCCTGGTACTCGTACGGCGCCTCGACCACCCAGAAGCGGGACGTGCGCGGCTCGAACGCCATCCAGTGGCAGATGATGCGCGACGCGCTGGCCGCCGGCGCCACGACGTACGACATGCGCGGCATCACCGAGACGCTCGACCCGGACGACTCCCACGTCGGGCTGATCCAGTTCAAGGTCGGCACCGGCGGAGAGGCCGTGGAGTACCTCGGCGAGTGGGACCTCCCGCTCAACCGCGCCCTCCACCTCGGCTTCACGACGTACATGAGGAGACGAGGATGAGTGGATTCGACCTTGACGTCGACGCGGCACGCTGGCGTCGCAGCCTGGGAACCGTCACCGAGACCCGCCCCCGCCTGGTCCCGGTCATCAAGGGCAATGGCTACGGCTTCGGTCGTGACCTGCTGTGCCGCGAGTCGACGGCCCTGGGAGTCGACACGATCGCGGTAGGCACGTACGACGAGGTGCCCGCCGCACTGGCCGCCTTCGACGGGGATGTCATGGTGCTGACGCCGTGGCGGCCGTTCTTCGTCGATGCCGTGATCGACGACCGCGTCATCCACACCCTCGGACGCGTCGACGACGTGGCCGCGCTGGCCGCCGCGGCGCCTGGCGCACGCGTCCTGCTGGAGGGCGAGACCTCGATGGCGCGCCACGGCTTCGACCGGCACGAGCTGGCCGCAGCCGTGGCCGTGCTCGGCGACCTGCGGGTCGAGGGATTCGCGATCCACCTGCCGCTGCGCTCGGTGGCTCCCGGCGGCAACTACGGTGAGGCCGAACGCTGGGCCGCGGCGCTGGAGGCGTCCCAGGTCGAGACCACCACGCTGTACGTCTCGCACCTGACACCCGGGGAGGTCGGCGCCCTGTCCGCACGGCGCCCGCACCTGGACATCCGCCCGCGGATCGGCACCTCGCTGTGGCTGGGCGACCTCGGTGCCCTGTCGGTGCGCGCCACGGTGATCGACTCGCACCTCGTCGCGCGCGGCGAGCACATCGGCTACCGCCAGCGGGCGATGCCGCGCGACGGCACCTTGCTGATCATCGCCGGCGGCACGAGCCACGGCATCGGCCTGGAGTCGCCCAAGGCCGTGTCGGGGGTCGTGGCACGCGGCAAGCAGCTCGCCAAGGGCGGTCTGGAGGCGGCCGGCCTGTCCCTGTCGCCGTTCCGGATCGGCGGCAAGCAGCGCTGGTTCGCCGAGCCCCCGCACATGCAGGCCAGCATGGTCTTCCTGCCCGGCGACGTCGAGGCCCCCGCGGTCGGCGACAGCGTCGACGTCGCGGTGCGCTTCACCACCGCGACGTTCGACGCCATCAACCTGCGCTGAGGCCGGGGGCTACGGCCCCGTTCGCGGCGTCGGCGGCGTCGGCGGCGCGGGCGTCGTCGGCTGCGTGGGCGGCGTCGTCGGCACCGGCTCCGGGACCGGCGGGGTGGTCGGCTCCGGCGCGGGCGGCGCGGGGGTCGTCGGGGTCGGGGTGGTCCGCTCCGGCTTGGGCTTGCTGGTCTTCTCGGTCTTCTTCGGCTTGGGCTTGGGCGCGACGTAGGTCGTGCCCTTCTCGGCCTGGATGTTCGCCGGCCGCGGGAACGTGCCGCAGTCCGAGGGATCCAGGGCCCGGTCCATGTACGCCTTGAACGTCTTGGCCGGGATCTGGCCGCCGAAGAACGGCACCATGTAGCCCTCGAGGTCCTCGTTGCCGACGCCTCGGTTGTACATGACCGCCGTGGCCAGCTTCGGGGTGATGCCCGCGAACCACGACGACGACACGTGCTGGTCCTCGTCCTCGCCGGCCGTCGCCGTTCCGGTCTTGCCCGCGGTGGGGCAGATCGTGCGGGCATTCGTGCCGCTGCCGGCGCTGACGACACCCTGCATCGCCGCGATCGTGTCGGCCGCGACGTCCTTGGGGATCGTCTGCTTGGTCTTGACCTCGTGCTCGTGCAGCACGGTGCCCTGGTAGTCCTTGACGGTCTCGACCATGTACCAGTCGGCGCGCTTGCCGTCGGCGGCCAGCGTCGCGTAGGCATTGGCCATGTCGATCGGGGGAACCGGGTTCGTGCCCAGCGACACGTTGGCGACCTTGGCCCACTTGTCGGTGATCGAGCTCGGGATGCCCGCCTGGTTCGCGGCCTTGAGCACCTTGTCCGCACCCTTGGCCCAGTCGCTGTCCATGCCGCCGGCCATCTGGATGGTGAGGTCGACGAAGGCAGTGTTGACCGACTTGGCCGTCGCGGTCGACAAGGGGATCTGGCCAAATGAGCTGGTGCCGGTCTCGCCCTGGTTCTCGGTGATCTGCTTGCCGTCCTTGTCGCGCAGCGGCGAGTTGCCGTTGAGCGTCGTCCTCAGGCTGTAGCCGTTCTCGAGGGCAGCGACGACCGCGAAGACCTTGAACGTGGATCCGGGCTGGGTCGGGAGCAACGCCCAGTTCTGCTGGCTCTTGAGGAAGTCCGGCCCGCCGTACATGGCGCGCACGGCGCCCGTGCCCGGCTGGATCGAGGCCAGGGCGGGGTGCAGCTCGGGACGGTCGGCGGGACGGTTGAGCTTGATCGCCTCGACGGCGTCCTTCTGGTCCTCGTAGTCGAAGGTCGTCACGATCCGCAGACCGCCACCCTCGATCTGGGAGGGGGTGAACTCCAGCTTGGTCATCTGGTCCTTGACCGCGGCGAGCAGGAATCCCTTGGTGCCACCGAAGCGGTTGAGGTCCTTCTTGGGCTTGACCGACGGCAGCTTGTCGGAGAACTTGGCGGCCTCCTCGCTGGTGATCGCGCCGGACTTGACCATGCCCTTCAGGACGTAGTTGAAGCGCGGCTGGATGCGCGACTGGGCGTTCTCGGCGTAGGGATCGTAGTAGCCGGGGCTGTTGATGATCGTGGCCAGCAGCGCCGACTGCGCGTAGTTCAGCTCCGAGGCCGGCTTGCCGAAGTAGTCCTGCGAGGCGACCTGGACGCCGTACGCGCCGTTGCCGAAGTAGATCGTGTTGAGGTAGCCCTCGAGGATCTCCTTCTTGCTGAGCTGGTTGTGGATCTTGATCGAGAGGATGGCCTCCTTGACCTTGCGCGTGTACGAGCGCTCCTGGGTCAGGTAGAGGATCTTGACGTACTGCTGGGTGATGGTCGAGCCACCGCCCTGGATCTCACCGCTGGTGGTGTTGTCGCGCACGGCGCGGATGATGCCCTTGAGGTCGATGCCGCGGTTCGTGTAGAAGCTGCGGTCCTCGGCTGCGATCGCGGCGGCCTGCATCGAGGCCGGGATCTCGTCGATCGAGATGTTCTCGCGGTCCTGCAGGGCGAACTCGCCGATCTTGTGCTTGCCGTCGGAGTAGTAGACCTGGGTCGTCTGGGTCTGGAAGTCGGCGTTGGCGTCGGGGATGTTGATCGTCTGGTAGAGCACGAAGAACGCCGCGGCGGCGGCGAGGATGCCGGTCACGCCCACGAAGGAGAACCAGCGCAGCGCCCGGGCCCACCACGGTCCCTGGCCGCCGACCCGGCGGCCGAATCCACGCAGCGCGCCACCCTTGCCGCCGTTCTTGGCTGCGCTCTTGCCGGCACCGCTCTTGCTGCGGCTCGCGGCAGTCGTCCGGGATGTCGCTGGTCGCTTGGCGGCGGGTCGCTTGGTCGTCGAGGGGCGCTTTCGCTGTGCTGCCAAGGGTCCGTCTACCTCCGTACGGGACCCGTGGAGCGGGTCCTCCGTCGCTCAAGTGTGCCGAACGTACCGGACGAACCGGTAACCGAGTGCCGAATCGGTGTCCAGTGTCACGCCGCGCCACATTTCTCGCACATGACGTTTCGATGTATCGTTTCGATATAACAACGGCAACACTATGTCTGGACTGGGATGACACGACGCGGCGCGGCACTTGAGGTGGCAGTCCTCGGACTGCTGCACGATGCCCCGATGCACGGGTACGAGCTGCGCAAGCAGGTCAACGCCCTGCTGGGCTGGGGTCGCATCCTTTCCTACGGAACGCTGTACCCGGCGCTCAAGGCTCTCGGCAAGGCCGGCTACATCGTGGCCGACGAGACCGTGGAGCCCGAAGGCCGTGGCCGGCGTGCCCGCATCGTCTACCGACTCACCGCCGAGGGCAAGGAACACTTCGCCCAGACGCTGGAGGACTCCGGTCCCTCGACGTGGGACGACGAGACATTCGGCGTCCGGTTCGCATTCTTCGCGCGCACCGACGCCGCCTCGAGGGTGCGAATCCTCGAGGGTCGCCGGAGCCGCCTGGAGGAGCGGCTCGAGAACGTACGAAAGGCCGGGCAGCGCAAGCGTGATCGCGTCGACTCCTACACCTTGGAGCTGCAGCGTCACGGCTTGGAGTCAGTCGAGCGCGAAGTGAAATGGCTGACCGAGCTGATCGACCGCGAGCGCTCGGGTGGCTATCCCGACGCTGACATCCCCGAGACCACCACCACCGAGAAGTAATTCATCTCAAGAAGGAGAACCCATGGGTTCGGTACGCGTAGCAATTGTGGGCGTGGGCAACTGCGCCACCTCCCTGATTCAGGGCGTCGAGTACTACAAGGACGCTGATCCCGACGGCAACGTCCCCGGACTCATGCACGTCAAGTTCGGCGAGTACCACGTCAACGACATCGAGTTCGTGGCAGCGTTCGACGTCGACGCCAAGAAGGTCGGCTTCGACCTCGCCGAGGCCACGCAGGCCAGCGAGAACAACACGATCAAGATCGCCGACGTCGCCCCGACCGGTGTCATCGTCCAGAAGGGCCACACGCTCGACGGTCTGGGCAAGTACTACCGCGAGACGATCGAGGAGTCGGACGCCCCGGCCGTCGACATCGTCCAGATCCTCAAGGACACCCAGGCCGACGTCCTGGTCTCGTACCTGCCGGTCGGCTCGGAGCAGGCGGACAAGTTCTACGCCCAGTGCGCCATCGACGCCAAGGTCGCGTTCGTCAACGCCCTGCCCGTGTTCATCGCCTCGGACCCCGACTGGGCCAAGAAGTTCGAGGACGCCGGCGTCCCGATCATCGGCGACGACATCAAGAGCCAGGTCGGCGCCACCATCACGCACCGCGTCATGGCCAAGCTGTTCCAGGACCGCGGCGTCGTGCTGGACCGCACGTACCAGCTCAACGTCGGCGGCAACATGGACTTCAAGAACATGCTCGAGCGTGAGCGCCTGGAGTCCAAGAAGATCTCCAAGACGCAGGCCGTGACCTCGAACATCAACCACGACCTCGGCGCCAAGAACGTCCACATCGGCCCGAGCGACTACGTCCAGTGGCTCGACGACCGCAAGTGGGCCTACGTCCGCCTCGAGGGACGCGCCTTCGGTGACGTCCCCCTCAACCTGGAGTACAAGCTCGAGGTCTGGGACTCCCCGAACTCGGCCGGCATCATCATCGACGCCATCCGTGCGGCGAAGATCGCCAAGGACCGTGGCATCGGCGGCGCCCTGCTGTCGGCCTCGTCGTACCTGATGAAGTCGCCCCCGGAGCAGCGTCCCGACGAGCTGGGCCGCGAGATGCTCGAGAAGTACATCTCCGGCGAGCTCGAGCGCTGAGCTCAGCCTGACCCATGACGAAGGGCCGGTACCCGCGAGGGTGCCGGCCCTTCGTCATGTCCGCAGCAGGACGCGCAGGGTGTGGCACACGACGGCGGCCGCCTCGTCGACGTCGAGCCCCAGGTCATCGCGCAGGCTCGACCACGTCGGCCAGCTCGCGGCGACGAACAGGGCCCTGGCCAGCACATCTCGGTCGGTCCTGGCCGCCAGCTCGGGGCGAAATGTCGCCGCCAGATCGCTCTCGACCCGCTCGACGTGGACCTGCCGGCTGTGTGCGAGCGCCGGCGAGAAGGGCTCTCCCAGCGCCGCCGACCGCGCGGCCGGGGCCAGGTGCTCGAGCCGCCGGGCCCGCTGCGCGCAGAACGCATCGATCCGGTCCTCCAGCGGGAGCCCGGGATCGATGTCCTCGCGCAGCTCGAGATCGGCCATCTGCCAGTAGGCCGTCGTCTCGGCGAACAACGCCTCCATGTCCTTGAAGTTCAGCCACACCGTACGCAGCGACACACCTGCCCGCTCCGCGATGGTCTTGGCGGTCGGTTTGAGCACGCCCTCGCGCAGCAGTGCCGTGTGGGCGGCGACGATCGCCTCACGGGTGCGCTCGCCCCGGGCAATGCGCCCGTCGGTGTTGTGCCGGCGCTGATCGCTCATCGATCGTCCTTCCTTCGAGCCGAGCCAAGTATGGCCGCGTGTGGCGAACCGCCCTGACCAGGTGCTTGACGTGGCTGGCGAAAACATACACTCTGTGTGCATGAATCTGGAGACCCACATCACACCCGGGCGGTTCGGTGGTGCCGCCGGGACCGGGGCCCACCTCCTCGTCGAGGGCGTCACGGTGCGGTTCGGCGGGCTGACCGCCCTGTCCGAGGTCGGCTTCGAGGTACCCGAGGGCCAGATCGTCGGCGTCATCGGACCCAACGGTGCGGGCAAGACGACGCTGTTCAACGTCGTGTGCGGGTTCACCACGCCCCAGGACGGGCGGCTGAGCCTGGACGGGGCCCCGTTCCGGCCGCGGCCGCACCGGTTGACCCGCCACGGCATCTCCCGCAGCCTGCAGGGCCTCGGCCTGTTCGAGGGCCTGGACGTCCTGGACAACATCATGACCGGCGCCGGTGTCCACGCCCGCTCCGGATTCTGGTCCGGCCTGCTCGCCCTCCCGCGCGCCGATCGGGACGATCGAGCGCTGCGCGACCGGGCCGAGGCGCTCGCCGACGAGCTGGGCCTGGGCGATCACCTCCACGCCTTCCCCTCGACCCTGCCGTACGCGGTCGCCAAGCGGGTCGCGCTGGCCCGCACCCTGGTCAGCGATCCACGACTCGTCCTGCTCGACGAGCCCGCCGGCGGACTCAGCCACGACGACGTCCAGCAGCTCGCGGAGCTCATCACCAGCCTGCCGGGACGGGGGTGCTCGGTGATGCTCGTCGAGCACCACGTCGACCTGGTGATGTCGGTCTGCGACTCGTTGGTCGTGCTGGACTTCGGCAAGGTCATCGCCACCGGAACGCCGGCCCAGGTGCGCGACGACCCGGCCGTCGCCGAGGCCTACCTGGGTGCCGAGGTCCCGTCCTCGTGAGCGCGCTGCTGCAGGTTCGTGGCCTGACCGCCGGATATGGCGCCGCTGCCGTGCTCCACGACATCGACCTGGACGTGCAGGCCGCGACCATCGCCGCGGTCGTCGGGGCCAACGGCGCCGGCAAGACGACGCTGCTGCGGGCCCTGTCCGGCCTGGTCCGGCCGGAGTCCGGATCGATCGTGTGGGACGGCACCGAGCTGCGGGGCACCCGCGTGGAGGACCTGGTCCGCCGAGGCATCGCGCACGTGCCCGAGGGACGGGGCGTCATCACCGAGCTGACGGTCGAGGAGAACCTGCGCCTCGGGCACGTCTGGCGCAAGGACAAGACGGACGCCCGGCGGGCCACCGCCGAGGTCTATGAGCTGTTCGAGCCGCTGGCCAGGCGGCGCACCAGCCCCGGCCACCAGCTGTCCGGCGGCGAGCGCCAGATGCTGGCGATCGCCCGCGCGCTGGTCGGACGGCCCCGCCTGCTCCTGCTGGACGAGCCGTCACTCGGGCTCGCACCCAAGATCACCGCGCAGATCATGGCGCTGCTGCGCCGCCTGCGCGACGACACCGGGCTGACGGTGCTGCTCGTGGAGCAGAACGTCCGCAGCGCCCTGTCCGTCGCCGACCGTGCCGTCGTCATCTCACTGGGCCGTGTCGTCGTGGACGACGCCGCCGACCGGGTCGCCGCCGACGACGACCTCCGCCACGCCTACCTGGGGTTCTGAGCAATGGACCGATTTGTCTTCCTGACCATCGACGGGATCTCCCGGGGGGCGGTGTTCGCCGCCTTCGCGCTGGCGCTCGTCCTGATCTGGCGGGGGGCCCGCCTCGTCAACTTCTCGCAGGGCGCGATGGCTGCGGCCTCGACGTTCGTCGCGTACAGCGTCACCTCGTCCACCGGCTCGTACTGGCTCGGCCTGGTCGCCGCGACGCTCAGCGGCCTGGTCATCGGTGCCGGGACCGAACGCCTGGTCATGCGGCACGTCGACGCGAGCCGGCCGCTGAACGCGGTCATCGTGGCGCTCGGCGTCGTCCTGGTGATCCAGGCGGTCCTCGGCATCATCTACGGCAGCACCTACCGCCCGATGGCGATCCCGTTCAGTCGCAAGCCCTTGACGATCGGCGACCAGGCACTGCTGTCCCCGTACGACATCTTCGTGCTGACCACCGTGGTGGCGGTCATGGCGGGGCTGGGCTGGATGTTCACCCGGACCGACATCGGCCTGACGATGCGCGCCGCCGCGTTCAACCCTGACATGGCCCGTCTCCTGGGCGTCGACGTCGGCCGCATGCTGACCTTGAGCTGGGGACTCGCCGGGGCCGTCGGCGGGCTGGCTGCCCTGCTGATCGTGCCGACCGAGCTCGGCGCCCATCCGCACTCGACCGATCTGGTGTTCGTCTACGCGTTCACGGCGGCCGTCGTCGGCGGGCTGGACAGCCCGGTCGGCGCCGTGGTCGGCGGGCTGGGGATCGGCCTCGTCCTGTCCTACGTCAGCGGCTACTCCGGGAGCGACATCTCCGCCGTGGTGATCCTGGGCCTGCTGACCGGGGTGCTGCTCCTGCGACCGGCCGGGCTGTTCAGCCGCGCGGCAGCCAGGGCGGTGTGAGGATGCTCGAGCGCCTGCAGCACCACACCCTCGTCAGGCACCTGCTGGTCACCCTCGCGGGTGCCGCCGGCATCGTCGCCGTGACCTTCGCACTGTCCCCGTACCGCAACTACCAGCTGGCCACGGTGGCCGCCTACCTGTGCGCGACCGCAGGTCTGACGGTCCTGGTCGGGCTGTCGGGGCAGCTGTCACTGGGGCATGGCGCCCTCATGGCGACGGGAGCCTATGCCTACGCCCTCGCCGCGACCGAGCTCGGCGACCGCGGCACCACCGGCCCGCTGCTGCTGGTGGTCCCGATGATCGCCGCGGTCCTCGCCAGTGGCGTGATCGGCGGGATCATCGGACTGGCGGGGGCCAGGCTGCACGGCCCCTACCTGGCCGGTCTCACCCTGACGCTGACGATCGTGGTCCCGGCGATCACCACGACCTTCTCGGGCAAGCTCGGCGGGGACCAGGGACTCTCGGTGCTGGTCGAGCCGGCCCCGGTGGGCCTGGGGATCAACTTCCCGCTCGAGCGCTGGCAGGCGTGGATCGCCTGCGGTGCCGCGCTGCTGACGATGTTCCTGCTCGCGAACCTGGCCAGCAGCCGCCTCGGACGCGAGATGCGGGCCGTCCGTGACGACGAGGTGGCCGCCCGACTCGCCGGCATCGACGTCGGCCGGACCAAGGTCATCGTCTTCGTGGCCAGCGCCGCGGCGGCCGGCCTCGGCGGCGGCGTGCTGGCGGTCCTGACGCAGTCGGTGTCGCCGGGAGCCTTCTCGCTCTCGTTCAGCCTGTTCCTCCTGATGGCCGTGGTCGTGGGCGGCGTCGGCCACCTCGCGGGAGCGGTCTGGGGCGCCTTGATCCTGGTCGCCCTGCCCGAGCTCACCGCCTCGCTCGCCGACGCGATCGGCTCGTCCCCGAAGCTCGCGGAACGCCTCGACGGCAATCTGCCGCTGCTCGTGTTCGGCCTGGTCCTGATCCTGGTGACGATCGTCTTCCCGCGCGGCCTGCAGGGCCTGCTGACGTCGCTCACGCACCGATCCACCCCGTCCCGCAAACCCACCACCACCCCAACCAGTTCGGAGTTCATCGATGCATAGCTCACGTCATCTCCGGCGGCCGCTCGTCGCGGTCGCCTCGCTCAGCCTGATCGGCACCCTCGCAGCCTGCGGTGGCGGCAGTGACTCCGCCACAGCCTCGACGCCGGGCGTCACCGACGACTCGATCCTCGTCGGCACGCACATGCCGCTGACCGGTCCGGCCGCCGCGGGGTACTCCACGATCTCCCCGGCGACCAAGGCGTACTTCGACTACGTCAACGACAAGGGCGGGGTCCACGGCCGCAAGATCACCTACAAGGTCAAGGACGACGGCTACAACCCGGCGAACACCCAGTCGGTCGTCCGCGAGCTCGTGCTCAAGGACAAGGTCTTCGCCGTCGTCAACGGCCTCGGGACGCCGACCCACACCGGCGTGCTGGACTTCCTGAAGACCAACAAGGTCCCCGACCTGTTCGTGGCCTCGGGGAGCCGCAGCTGGAACCAGCCCGAGAAGTACCCCACGACCTTCGGCTTCCAGGCCGACTACACGACCGAGGCCAAGGTCCAGGCGACCTACATCAAGGAGAACCTGGCCGACAAGACCGTGTGCTTCCTGGGCCAGGACGACGACTTCGGCGAGGACACCCTCAAGGGCCTGACGCAGGTCCTGGGCGAGGACGGCGTCAAGGAGCGCCAGTCGTACGTCACCAGCAACACCAACGTCGGCCCGCAGATCGGCAAGCTGAAGGCGGCCGGCTGCGAGGTCGTCTCGCTCGCGACGGTTCCGGGCTTCACCGCCCTGGCCGTGGGCACCGCGGCGCGGCTGCAGTTCAAGCCGCAGTGGATCAGCACGTCGGTCGGCGCGGACTACTCGACGGTCGCCGGTGCACTCGGTGAGGCCGCCCCGCTGCTCGAGGGATTCCTCAGCACGAACTACCTGCCGTCGCAGTTCGATGACGACAACGAGTGGATCACGCTGTTCAAGAAGATCAACGAGGACTACAACAAGGGCGCCCCGTTCACCGGCAACACCGTCTACGGCATGACCGTCGGCTACCTGTTCGTGCAGGCGCTGCAGCAGAACGGCAAGGAGCTGACCCGCCAGTCCCTGATCGACACGATCGAGGAGGGCGGTCTCGACGGGCCCGGGCTGATGGGCCTGCGGTTCTCCAAGGACGACCACTCGGGCTACGGCGGCGCCCAGATGGCCAAGATCACCGGCACCACCCAGGACTACTTCGGACCGGTCTACGCGACCGACGACGGCGAGACGCCGGTCAAGGAGTACACGGAGGGTGCGACCACCCCGCCGAAGGACGGCATCCCCACCAAGTAAGAAAACGCTGGGCCTGACGTTTCGACGGCGACACGCCGTGCGTGTCGGTCAGAACGTCAGGCCCAGCGGGCTCAGCCGGTTGCCGCCCGGGCCGGAGCGGGGTTACGGTCGCCATCTCGGCGCACCGGCCCAGGGGGTCCGCATGATCAGTCCACGTCACAGGTCCTTGGTCATCGGCGCGGCGGCAGCCTTGGTGCTGTCGCTCGGCGGGGTGTCTCCGGCGGTGGCGGCCGATCCCGTCGCCGGCGCGCAGACGTCCGGCGACTCCCTGTTCCCGAATGTCGGCAACGGCGGCTACGACGTCAGGCACTACGACATCGCCCTCGACTACGACGCGACCTCCAAGGCAGTCGAGGCGACCACGACCATCGACGCCTCCGCACCGCGTCCACTGTCGTCGTTCTCGCTGGACTTCGAAGGGCTGACGATCGGCTCGGTCACGGTCGACGGAGTCCCGGCCTCCTTCGAGCGCATCATCGACGCGGACGCCACGAAGTACAAGCTGGTCGTCACGCCGGCCCAGCCGGTCAGTGGCGACTTCACGACGACCGTCACCTACTCGGGCGTCCCGACCACCCACGTCGATCCGGACGGGTCGTCGGAGGGCTGGATCCCGACCAGTGACGGCGCGAGCTTCGTCAACGAGCCCGTCGGGGCGATGACGTTGTTCCCCAACAACAACACCCCCCGGGACAAGGCGACCTTCGACATCGCACTGACGATCCCGTCGACGATCAACGGCTCGCCCGCGGCGGCGGCCAGCAACGGCCGGCTGGTCTCGACGGTCGCCGACGGCGACACGACCACCTGGCGATGGCAGCAGAACCAACCCATGGCGACCTACCTGTCGCTGGTGTCGATCGGCGCCTTCGCGGTGCGCGAGAGCACGATCGCGCTCAGCGGAGGCCGCACGATCACCGAGCACAGCTTCATCGACGCCGGCATCACCGGCCCGGCGCTGGACGCGGTCGAGGCCGAGCGGGCCAAGCTCGGTCCGATCCTGAACTACCTGGAGAGCCGGTTCGGCCGGTATCCGGGCGACAGCACCGGTGTCGTGGTCGACAACACCGATGTGGGCTATGCCCTGGAGACCCAGGACCGGCCCTTCTTCGAGGGCGAGCTGGACGAGTCGACCCTGGTGCACGAGCTGGCCCACCAGTGGTTCGGCGATGCGGTGTCGGTGACCGACTGGTCCGATCTGTGGCTCGCCGAGGGACCCGCGACCTTCGTGGAGGCCCAGTACGCCTTCGACACCGGCCGCACCGACCAGACGCCCGCCGCCACCCTGCGGGACCAGTGGAGCCGGACGTCCCCGACGAGCCCGACGTACACGACGCCCATGGCCGGATTCACCGATCCGGCGCGCCTGTTCGGGGGACAGACCTACAACCGGGGCGCCCAGTCGCTGCAGGCGCTGCGCACGACGATCGGCGATGACGACTTCGCCACCATCATGTCCACCTGGATCGCCACGCGCCGAGGAGCAACCGGCTCGACGGCCGACTGGATCGCTCTCGCGCAGCGGGTCACCGGCCTGGACCTCACGGCGTTCTACCAGGACTGGGCGTACGACGCCGACAAGCCGGCGTGGCCCGCCGAGCGGTCGTCCACGCCCAGGCCGAGCATCTCCGGCGCCCGCGAGGTCGGGCAGACCCTCACCGCCAGCACCGGTTCGTGGGAGCCGGGCACGAGGCTGACCTACCAGTGGTTCGCGGACGGCACGCGGATCGCCGGGGCGACCGGCGCCTCATACGTCCTGACACCGGCGGCCCTCGGTCGGCGCATCTCCGTGCGGGTGACCGGCACGAGCGTCGGTTTCGCCCGGGCGTCGACCACCAGCCCGAGCACCGGCGCGATCACCCGCGGCACGCAGAGCAGGCATCCACGGCCGCGGATGTCCGGCACCGCGAAGGTCCACCGGGTGCTGCGGGTGCGACCCGGCACCTGGGACACCGGGACGAGACTGTCCTACACCTGGTACGTCGACGGCCACCGCGCCCGCGGGGGCCGCGACGGCTCGTTCCGGGTGCCCCGCAGCGCCAAGGGCGACCGGATCCGGGTCCGGGTGACCTCGACCAAGGCCGGGTACGGCCGCCGCAGCGAGCTCAGCGCGAGGTCCCCCAGGGTCAAGTGACGCTGGGCCTGACGTTTTGACGGCGACACGCCGTGCGTGTCGGTCAGAACGTCAGGCCCAGCGGGGTGTCAGTGCTTCTTGGAGCGACGCGGGACGAGGTGCATGATCGCGACGACGATCGCGCCGACCACGGCACCGATGACCGCCGAGGCACCGGTGTTGACCAGCCAGCCGACCGCCCCGCCGCCGGCGTCTTCCTCCCAGTGGTGGACGTGCTCGTACGGCCAGTGCCAGCCGAGATCGTCGACGCCCACCAGCAGGATGTGGCCACCGACCCACAGCATCGCGACGATACCGACGCTGGACAGCACGCGCAGGAAGATCGGCATGCCCCGCACCAGACCGCGGCCCACCTTCTGCGAGATCTTCGACGACCGCTCGGCCAGGTGCAGCCCGATGTCGTCCATCTTCACGATCAGGCCGACCACGCCGTACACGAGGATCGTGATCAAGAACGCCACCACGATCAGGATCGCCGCGCGGGACAGGAAGGGCTCGTCAGCGACCTCGTTGAGGGCCAGCACCATGATCTCGGCCGACAGGATCAGGTCGGTGCGGATGGCGCCGGCGGCCATCGCGTCCTCGTGGTCGGCCCCACCCGCGGCGACCGGCTCGACCGGCTCCTCGTGGTGGCCCGGGCCGAACTTCTCCCAGATCTTCTCGGCCCCCTCGAAGGCCAGGTACGTCCCGCCGACCATCAGGATCGGCGTGAGCAGCCAGGGCACGAACTGGCTGAACAGCAGCGCCAGCGGCAGGATGATCAGCAGCTTGTTGCGCAGCGACCCGATCGCGATGCGCTTGATGACGGGCAGCTCCCGCGAGGGGTTGAAGCCCTGGACGTACTGCGGGGTGACCGCGGTGTCGTCGATCACGACGCCCGCCGACTTCGCGCTGGCCCGGGCCGCTGCGGCACCGATGTCGTCGACCGAGGCGGCCGCGAGCTTGGCCATCGCCGCGATGTCGTCGAGCAGGGCGACCAGTCCGCCGGCCATCAGGCGGCTCCCACGAGATTCATGAGATCAAGAGTAGGGCGTGGCTACTAGCGCGCGGCCCAGAAGGCGAGCAGCGCCTCGGTGGCGTCGGCCTCGCTGAGCGGTCCGCGGTCCATCCGCAGGTCCAGCAGGAACCGGTAGGCCTCGCCGACCTCGGGACCGGGCTCGATGCCCAGGATCGACATGATCTGGGCACCGTCGAGATCGGGCCGGATGGAGCCGAGCTCCTCCTGCTCGGCGAGGACGGCGATGCGGTGCTCCAGCTCGTCATAGGTCCGCTGCAGCCGCAGCGCCTTGCGCTGGTTGCGGGTCGTGCAGTCGGCGCGGGTCAGGATGTGCAGCCGCTCGAGCTGGTCCCCGGCGTCACGGACGTACCGCCGCACGGCCGAGTCGGTCCACTCGCCGGAGCCGTAGCCGTGGAACCGCAGGTGCAGCTCGATCAGCGTGGCGACCTGGTCGATGACGTCATTGCTGTAGCGCAGGGCCTTGAGCCGCTTGCGCGCCATCTTGGCACCGACGACGTCGTGGTGGTGGAACGTCACCGTCCCGCCCTCGACGAAGCGTCGCGTGCGCGGCTTGCCGATGTCGTGCAGCAGCGCGGCGAGCCGGATCACCAGGTCCGGCGCCGTCTCCAGCCGGTCCTCCAGGGCGATCGCCTGCTCCAGCACGATCAGGGAGTGCTCGTAGACGTCCTTGTGGCGGTGGTGCTCGTCGCGCTCCAGGATCAGGGCCGGCAGCTCGGGCAGCATCTGCTCGGCCAGGCCGGTCTCGACCAGGAGCCGCAGACCATCGACGGGACGGTCGCTGAGCAGCAGCTTGTCGAGCTCGTCGCGGATGCGCTCGGCCGAGACGATCTCGAGGCGCTCCGCCATCCGGGTCATCGCGGCGACGACCTCCGGCGCGGCGGTGAAGCCCAGCTGGGCGGCGAACCGGGCGGCGCGCATCATCCGCAGCGGATCGTCGCTGAACGACTGCTCGGGGGTGACGGGCGTGCGCAGCACCTGGGCGTCGATGTCGGCGAGGCCGCCGAACAGGTCGACGAACTCCCGCGACGGCAACCGGATCGCCATCGCGTTGACCGCGAAGTCACGCCGCGAGAGATCACCGTCGAGGGTGTCGCCGAACCGGACCTCCGGCTTGCGGGACGCCTCGTCGTAGGCATCGGTGCGGTAGGTGGTGATCTCCAGCTGGTGATCGCCCTTGCGCAGCCCGATCGTGCCGAACTCGCGGCCGATGTCCCAGATCGCGTCGGCCCAGGAGGCGGCGATGCTCTCGATCTGCTCGGGACGTGCGGAGGTCGTGAAGTCCCAGTCGTTGCCCGGGCGTCCGAGGACGGCGTCACGGACCGGTCCACCCACGATGGCCAGCTCATGACCGGCGGCCTCGAACAGCGCACCGACCTCGGCCAGGAACGGGTTGGCGTCGAGCTCGGCGTCGATCCTGGCCCGACGGTCGGGGGTCAGCGAGGTCGGGGGCACAGGGAGACACTCTATCGGGCGGGCCGTCGGGCCCCTACGTCTAGCATGTCCGGGTGAGCAGCCGCCGGTCCACGATCCTCGTCGCGCTGCTCGTGACGACCCTCGCGGCGCTCGTCGGCGGTGTGCCGGCCACCGCGGCCGACGATGATCCCGACCTGCGGGTCGCGATCCGCACGCTCGATCCGACTCTTCTGGCACCGGGCCGCGACGTGACGATGACCGGAACGGTCACGAATGCCGACCAGCACAGCTGGACCGCCGCGCAGGCCTATCTGGTGATCCCGGCGTCCCCGTTCACGACCCGTGCCCAGATCAACCGGGCCATGAGCAATGGCAGCTCCTACACCGGTGAGCGAGTCGTCGAGGTCGGCGCGTTCGACGAGCTCGGCGACCTCGCACCCGGCCAGTCCGTGGACTTCAGCATCGAGGTCCCGTACGAGCAGCTCGGGATCAGCGGCGCGGAAGGCGTCTACCCCGTGGGCGTGCAGATCCTGGCGACCGACGAGGACGGCAGCCGCAGCCAGAACGCGGTCGCCCGCGCGACGACCTTCCTGCCGCTGGTGTCATCGGCCCGCGAGCCCGTGCCGACATCGATCGTGTGGCCCTTCCTGATGCCCGACTGGCGTGACGTCCGCGGCCACTACGTCGATCCGGAGGGCCTGCTCGCCGCCGTGGGACCCGGAGGCCGCCTGCGCAACCTGCTCGACCTGGCTGCCAGCACCCCGGCCGACGGGGCCACGGTCGTGATCGACCCGGCCCTGCTGGTCGGGGTGGACGACGTGGCCCACGGCCGCCACGTGGACCGGGACATCGAGATCACCGAGGAGCAGAAGGCGGCCGCGGAGACGTTCCTGACCGATCTGTTGGTGTTCACCCGCTTGCGCAGCCCGTGGATCCTGGACTTCGACCGCCCGGACGTCCTGGCGCTGGCCGACAACCCGGCCCTGCGCGAGCCCCTCCAGGAGACGATCGACCGGGCGACCGAGCAGGCCCTGACCACCTACCAGATCAGCGGCCGGCGGGTGTCCTGGCCGACGCGTGACGGCGTGACCCGCACCCTGCTGGGCAAGCTGCGCGGCAACGGCGACAGCCCGGTCATCGTGACGCCCCGCTCGCTGCCGGGCTGGGAGCAGCGGCTCGGCACCCTGGTCAAGTACGAGAGCCCCAGCGGACCGGTGCCGCTGGTGGTCGACGACATCGACTCCGGCGACACCCCCGGCGAGGACTCCGTCGTCGCCCTGCGCCAGCGCCTGCTCAGCCAGGCCTCCCTGGCGGTGCTGGAACGCTCCCTCGACCCGCAGTCACAGGCCGATGCCGTCGTGCTGGTCGATCCGCAGTGGGATCCGGGCAGCGATTGGAGCGCCGGCGAGCTCGCCACGGCCTTCGCGGCGCCGTTCGCGCAGCCCACGAACCTGGACTCGCAGCTGACCCGTGCGCTGCCGGCGTACGAGGGAGGTGTGCCCACCCGGGCCAAGGCCCGCCCGCTCTCGTCCCGGCAGCTGCGCGCCGCGAACGAGATCGTGACGAAGGGCCGACTGCTGAGCGCGATCCTCTCCGACAGCGCGGCCGTCGACACCGCCGTCGAGCGGGACGCCGCCGAGGCGCTGGCGGTGCGCTGGCGCCTGCGGCGCACCGAAGGGCTGGACGTCGCACGGGCCCGGGCGCGCACCACGGGAGCATTGCTCGACAAGATCTCGATCGAGGCACCCTCCTCGGTCACCCTGTCCAGCTCCAAGGGCGGCTTCCCGCTGACCATCCGCAACGAGACGGATGAGGCGATCCGCATCGGGGTCGACCTGGAGTCCAGCAATCCTGCCCTCTCGATCCCCGCGGTCGAGCCGGTCGCCATCGCGGCAGGCGAGCGCCGGACGCTGACGGTGCAGGTCGACCTGGGCAGCCAGCGCGCGACCTTCCTGACCGCGCGCCTGACGGCCCGCGACGGACAGCCCGTCGGGGACACCACGACGTTCAAGGTCCGGTCGAGCAGCATCAGCACGGTGCTGTGGATCGCGATGGGCGCTGCCGGGGTGTTCGTCCTGGTGGCCCTCGGCCGCCGGTTCATCCGACGCCGCAGCAGCACCTCCACCGAGCAGCCGGCGGACGACGATGACTGAGTCGACCGACAGCACCCAGCAGACCGTCGCCCGGGCCAGCGCCTGGATGGCGCTGGGGACGATCGTCTCGCGCATCACCGGCTTCCTGCGGGCCGGCCTGCTGGCCCTGGTCATCGGCACCCAGCTCAACGGCGACCTGTTCGACATCGCGAACACGATCCCCAACACGCTGTACATCCTGCTCGCCGGCGGCATCTTCAACGTTGTCCTGGTGCCCCAGCTCGTCCGGGCGATGAAGAACGACCCCGACGGCGGCGACGCGTACGCGAACCGGGTCATCACCCTAGGCGTGCTCGTGCTCGGGGTCGGGACCCTGCTGCTGATGGTGTTGACGCCGCTGCTGCTGCGGATCGTGTTCGACCCGCAGCTGTTCGAATCGGAACTCTCGGCGCAGCGCGACTCCGCCCATCTCCTGATGCTGCTGTGCCTGCCGCAGGTGTTCTTCTACGGCGTGTTCGTCCTGGTCGGCCAGATCCTGAACGCCCGCAAACGGTTCGGCCCCATGATGTGGGCGCCGATCGTCAACAACGTCGTGGCCTGCTGCGTCGTGATCGCCTACGCCTTCATCTTCGGCACGAGCAACGGGGTCGACGGGTTCACGACCACCGAGGCGGTCCTGCTGGGTGCCGGGTCGACGCTCGCCATCGTGCTGCAGGCACTCGTGCTGGTGCCGTTCCTGCGCCGTGCCGGATTCCGCTACCGCCCGCGGTTCGACTTCCGGGGCGTCGGGCTCGGCCACACGATGCGGCTGGCCGTGTGGACGCTGATGTTCATCGTGGTCAACCAGATCGCCTTCATCGTCATCAACCGACTGGCCACCGGCGCGACGCTCGGCGGGGCGACCGACGGCGAGAAGGGCGCCGGCTCGACCGTCTACGGGCTCGGCTACCTCATCAGCCAGCTGCCGCACGGCGTCATCACCGTGTCGCTGGCCACCGCGATCCTCCCGACACTGGCTGCTCTGGCTGCCGAACGCCGCTACGACCGGTTCCGGCTCGAGCTGGGTCGCACGGTGCGCATCGCGCTGGTCATCGTGGTGCCGATCGCGGTGGCCCTGGCGTGCCTGGGCCAACCGGCCGCGGCCATCGCCGGCGGCTTCGGCGCACTCGGCGGCAGCACCATGGCCATCGGCTACACGATCCAGGCCTTCGCCCTGGCCAGCGTGACCTTCACGATCCACTACATGATGCTGCGCGGCTTCTACGCCAACGAGGACAACCGGACCCCGCTGTTCATCCAGCTCGTCATCGCCGCCGTGAACATCGCCGTGGCAGTCGTGCTGGTCCAGCTGGTCGATCCCAACCGGGTCGCGATGATGCTGGCGCTGGCGTACGGCATCGCCTATCTCATCGGCGCCTTCTTGTCCGTCACGCTGCTGTCGCGGGCGATCGGGCCGATCGTGGACCGGGAGATGCGCTTCTTCATCCGCCGCATGACGGTGGCCGTGCTGCTGACCGCCTTCGTGACGCTCGGCGTCGCCAACGGTCTGGACGCCGCCGGAGTCGAGCCGGCGCGGGCGCTCGGCGGCCTGATCACCACGCTCGTGGCGGGTCTGGCCGGGGCCGTGACCTATGTCGCTGCTTCACGGGTCGTCGGTCTCAAGGAGCTCGACCACCTCGTGAGGTCGCTGCTCCGCCGAGGTTGATCCGGCCGCCCCGCGCCGCCCCAACTAACATGGCAACCACGCAGCACGGCGGTTGACGAGGGGCGGACGATGAGCGAGAGGCGGACACTGGCCTCCGGTGACGTCCTGGCCCGTCGTTACCGGCTCCAGGAGCTCATCAGCGAGCGTCACGGCTCCACCACCTGGCGGGCCCACGACCAGATCCTGAACCGCAACGTCGGCATCGAGGTCATCTCCAGCCGGGATCCGCGCGCGGAGCACTTCCTGCGGGCCGCACGGGAGTCCACCGCAGTCACCGATCCTCGGTTCCTGCGCGTCCTGGACCTCGTCGAGAACGAGCGCGGACACCATCTGGTGATCCGCGAGTGGGCACGGGCCTTCGGCCTGGACCAGCTGCTCGCGCAGTCGTCACTGCCCAACCGGCGCGCCGCGACCGTGGTGGCCGAGGTCGCCGAGGCGATCGCCCACGCGCACGAGCACGGCACCTACCACCGGCGGCTGACTCCTCGCCAGGTGCTGCTCAAGCAGTCCGGCGCCGTGCGGGTCGTCGGGCTCGGGGTCGCGACCGCCCTCGCCCCGGTGGGTCGCCAGGACACCTTGTCGGACCTGCAGGCCTATGAGCAGCTCGATGTCGAGGCACTGGGCAAGCTGCTGTACGCCTGCGTCACGAGCCGTTGGCCCGGCGGCGACGTCGACGGGCTGCTGGCCGCACCCACCGAGCACGACAGGCTGCTGCGGCCGCGTCAGGTCCGGGCCGGTGTCTCGCGCGATCTGGACCAGGTGGCCGACCGCATCCTCGGGTCACCGCCGCGGCACCACGCGACTCCGCTGCGCAAGGCCGCCGACATCGGACGGACGCTGCGGCTGACCGGCGAGGACGAGGACGTCCTGGACGACCAGCCGAGCCTGGCCGGGATATCGTCACCGGACCTGCTGCGCCTGGACCCGGTGATCGTGCCGGGCGGACCGCCGCCGGGCCTCGAGCCCCCGCGGCGCCGGCCCAAGGCCTACGAGCCGGCACCGCCCACGACGTTCGAGCGTGGCAAGGAGCGGGCCAAGGGTGCAGCCCGTGGGGATCGCGGCCTGATCCTGCTGGGCGTGGTCGGCGCCCTCGTGATCATGACGCTCATCGGCGTCCTGGCGAGCCGGGCCGGCCAGCACTCCTCTGATGCCGTGAACGACTCCTCGCCGCTGCGGGTCCTCCCGATCCAGCGCGCGACGGACTTCGACCCGCAGGGTGAGGACGGCCAGGAGAACCGCGCGGACACCACGTTCGCCATCGACGGCCTGCCGGAGACGGGTTGGCGGACGTCCACCTACCTGGGATCGGCCGCCCTGGGCGGGCTCAAGGACGGGGTGGGCATCGTGCTGGATCTCGGCGGCGTGCGCGAGGTCGACTCGGTGCGCCTGCGGCTGTCCGGCGCCCCCACCAGCCTGGTGATCTACGCGGCGCCCGAAAGCATGGACAAGACGCCGCGGTCCCGGGGCGACCTGTCCACCGTGGCAACTGTCGAGGGTGCCGGGTCCGATGCCAGCATCTCGTTGCGGTCGGGCATCCTCACGCGGTACGTGGTGATCTGGCTGACCTCCCTCCCGGAGGTCGAACCCGGCTCGTTCCGCGGCGAGATCCGCGATGTCGTGATCCGTGGTCGCTCCTGAGGGCGTCGGGGGTCCGTCCGGGAATGCCGGGCACCTAGAATCGGTTGATGTCAGCACATCGACCAGAAGGGTTTTCATGAGCGACGACGTTCGTAACCTCATCATCATCGGCTCCGGTCCGTCGGGCTACACGGCGGCCATCTACGCGGCCCGTGCCAACCTCAACCCGCTGGTCTTCGAGGGTTCCGTGACCGCCGGTGGCGCGCTGATGAACACCACGGACGTGGAGAACTTCCCCGGCTACCCCGATGGCATCATGGGCCCCGAGCTGATGGACAAGCTCCGCGCCCAGGCCGAGCGCTTCGGCGCCGAGCTGGTCGCCGACGACGTCACGTCGGTCGAGCTGACCGGTGACATCAAGACCGTCCGTCTCGACGACGGGACGACGCACCGCGCCAAGGCCGTCGTGCTGGCCATGGGCTCGGGCTACCGCAAGCTCGGCCTCGACGGCGAGGACCGCCTGTCCGGCCACGGTGTGTCGTGGTGTGCCACGTGTGACGGCTTCTTCTTCCGTGAGCAGAACATCGTGGTCGTCGGTGGCGGTGACTCTGCGCTGGAGGAGGCGAACTTCCTGACCCGCTTCGCCTCGAAGGTCACCCTGGTCCACCGCCGCGACGAGCTGCGTGGCTCCAAGATCATGCAGGACCGCACGCTGGCCAATGACAAGATCGAGATCGCCTGGAACTCCGAGGTCGCCGAGATCATCGGCGAGGACAAGCTCGAGGCGCTGACGCTGCGTGACACCGTCACGGGCGAGACCCGCCGCCTCGACGCGACCGGGCTGTTCATCGCGATCGGCCACGATCCGCGCTCGGAGCTGCTGACCGGTCAGGTCGACCTCGATGACGAGGGCTATGTCCTGGTCAAGCCCGGCAGCACCGCCACCAACGTCCCCGGCGTGTTCGCGGCCGGCGACCTGGTCGACCACACCTACCGCCAGGCCATCACCGCCGCGGGCACCGGATGCTCCGCAGCCCTGGACGCCGAGCGGTACCTCGCCGACCAGGACTCGGCCGGTGAGCCTGCCACGGATGTCGCCATGGCGCAGTGGGCGGAATAACCGTCCCACCCAGACGTTCAACCATTCACAGACCTCAAGGAGAACACCATGGCTGAATCCACTCTCGGCGCCGTGACCGACGCCAACTTCGACGAGCTCGTGCTCAAGGCCGACGGCCCCGTGCTGGTCGACTTCTGGGCCAGCTGGTGCGGCCCGTGCCGTCAGCTCGCTCCCATCCTCGAGGAGATCGCGGCCGAGAAGGGCGAGAAGCTGACCATCTTGAAGATGGACGCGGACGCCAACCCGGTGACCCCGGCGCAGTATCGCGTGACGGGCCTGCCGACCATGAACCTGTACTACAAGGGTGAGGTCGTGAAGTCGATCGTCGGCGTGCGGCCCAAGAGCGCGATCCTGAACGACCTGAACGAGTACGCCGGCTGACACCAGCGGCAACGAAAAGGCCCGGCATCCCTTGGGGTGCCGGGCCTTTTCATATCCAAAGAGCCTTGTAACCAAGGCGGTTTGTCGACTTATCGTCAAGTCGCCTTATCGGTTAAGTCGCCTTATCGGTTAGTCGCCTTGTCTGTTCGGATCCATCATCGTCACGATGCGCTCGAGATCGTCGATCGTGGCGAACTCCACGGTGATCTTTCCCTTCGAGCGGCCGAGGTCGACCTTCACCCGGGTGTCGTAGGCCTCGGACAGTCGCGAGGCCAGATCCGCCAGTCGCGGCGACGACGCCCGGGCCGTGGAACGCGCAGCGGGACGCTTGGTGCCGTCCGCACCGGCCGCGACGATCTCCTCCAGGGCACGCACTGACAGCCCTTCGGCGACGACCCGCATGGCCAACCGGTCCTGGATCTCGGGATCGGCGACACTGACCAGGGCGCGGGCATGTCCGGCCGACAGCACACCGGCGGCGACCCGGCGCTGGACCGTGGGGGTCAGCTTGAGCAGCCGCAGCGTGTTGCTGATCTGGGGACGCGAGCGACCGATCCGATCGGCGAGCTCCTCGTGGGTGCAGCCGAAGTCCTCCAGCAGCTGCTGGTAGGCCGATGCCTCTTCCAGCGGGTTCAGCTGCGAGCGGTGCAGGTTCTCCAGGAGGGCGTCGCGCAGCAGGTCCTCGTCGGACGTGTCGCGGACGATCGCCCCGATCGTGGCGAGCCCGGCCTTGCCGCTGGCGCGCCAGCGTCGCTCCCCCATGATGAGCTCGTAGCGGTCCTTGGCGACCTCGCGCACGACGACCGGCTGGAGCAGTCCCACCTCCTTGATGGAGTGGACCAGCTCGGCCATGTGGTCCTCGTCGAAGACCTGACGCGGCTGACGCGGGTTCGCCACGATCTGGTCGAGGGGGATCTCGGCGAACCGGGCGCCCTGGATCTCCTGGAGGCCGGAGGCCTGGGCCTCGGCCGGGCTCGACGGGATCAGGGACTCCAGTCCCCGTCCCAGGCCACGACGTGCACTCATCGGTTGCTCCCTCTGCTCCCGGCCATCGCGATCTCGCGGGCCGCCTCCAGGTACGACAGTGCTCCGGACGATGTCCGGTCGTAGGTCACGACCGACTGGTGATAGCTCGGCGCCTCGGAGATGCGCACCGAGCGCGGAATCGGCGTCGAGATGACCTTGTCGCCGAAGTGCGAGCGCACCTCCTCCGCCACACCGGCGGACAGGCGCGTCCGACCGTCGTACATCGTCAGCAGGATCGTGGTGATCTCCAGCTTGGGGTTCAGGTGCGCCCGGATCAGGTCGATGTTGCGGATCAGCTGCCCCAGGCCCTCGAGCGCGTAGTACTCGCACTGGATCGGGATCAGCACCTCCCGGCCGGCCACCATGGCATTCACGGTCAGCAGCCCCAGCGACGGCGGGCAGTCGATCAGCACGTAGTCGAAGCGGTCCCCTGCTTCCGCACGCTCCTTCAGGTAGCTCTGCAGTGCGCGGTCGAGGCGCGACTCACGCGCCACCAGTGACACCAGCTCGATCTCGGCGCCCGCCAGGTCGATCGTCGCGGGCAGCACCGTCAGGCCGGGGATGTCCGGGCACGGCTTGACCAGCTCGGCCAGATCGGTACCGTCGACGATCGCCTCGTACACACCGGGCGTGCCCTCGGCATGGGGGATGTTGAGCGCGGTCGAGGTGTTTCCCTGGGGATCCAGGTCCACCACCAGCACCCGCAGGCCCTTGAGTGCCAGTGCTGCGGCGATGTTGACCGTGGTCGTCGTCTTGCCGACCCCACCCTTCTGGTTCGCCACGACGAACACTCGGGTGTTCACGGGACGCTCGAACCGGGAGACCTCACTGGCCCGCTGCAGCAGCGAGACGTGCTCGGCAGCCGCTGCGGCCAGTGGCGTGGACTCGTCATTGGACGGAACCGGGACGGCGTAGGTGGATGCGGCGGTGGGTGGTGTGCGCCGTGGGTGCTGCTGATCGCTCATGCAATCCCCTTCATGGTTTCACGTGAAACATGGCTCACTTGGTGACCTCGACCACCGTGGTCGGGACGTCTCCGTTCTCGTACGTCGCCACCACGATAGACGTTGCGCCGAGACGTCGAAGGGTTGGCGTGGCCGCCTCGATCTCGTCGGCGGCACTCCGGCCCTTCAAGGCGAGCAGCACTCCCCCGGGAGACACCAGTGGCATGCACCACCGACCGAGCTTGTCGAGCGCCGCCACCGCACGGGCGGTCACCACGTCGAAGGTCTCGTGCACGTCCTCGGCGCGACTGCGCAGCACGCGGACGTTGTCGAGGCCGAGTGACGTCACGGCCTCTTCCAGGAACGTGGTGCGGCGCAGCAACGGCTCGACCAGGGTCACCGTGAGGTCGGGACGGGCGATGGCCCACACGAGTCCGGGCAGTCCTGCACCGGTGCCGATGTCGGCAACCGTGGCGCCGGCCGGAATGCGCGGCACAACGACGGCCGAGTTCATGATGTGTCGGTCCCAGATACGGGGGACCTCCCGTGGGCCGATCAGTCCACGGACGACACCGTCGGTGGCCAGGATGTCGGCGTAGCGCTCCGCCAGGTCGAGGCGAGACGAGAACACCCCCGCCGCGTGCGGCGGGGGTGTTTCACGTGAAACATCGCCGGCGTCGGGTGACGCGGGAGAGTCGGACATCGAGACGTCTACTCCGCTGCCGTGTGGACCACGACGTACCGGTGCGGCTCGGTGCCATCCGAGGAGCTCCCGAGACCCGCAGCGGCCACGGCGTCGTGGACGACCTTGCGCTCGAAGGGCGTCATAGGGTCCAGGGAGACAGACGGCTCGCCGGCCTTGACCTTCTCGATGGCGGCCTCGGCGACCGCCACGAGCTCGGTGCGACGCGCGGCGCGGAAGCCGGCCACGTCGAGCATCAGGCGGCTGCGCTCGCCGGTCTCGCGGTACACGGCCAGCCGGGTCAGCTCCTGCAGAGCGTCCAGCACATCGCCGTCGCGACCCACGAGGTGGTCCAGGGCGCCAGTGCCGCCCACGATCTCCACCGCAGCGCGATCGCCGTCGACGTCCATGTCGATGTCGCCGTCCAGATCGGCGATGTCGAGCAGGCCCTCGAGGAAGTCCGCGGCGATGTCACCCTCGTTCTCGAGCTTCTCAGCGTCACTCATGACTTGTCGCCTCGCTTCGGATCGTTCTTCGTGGGCTTGACCGGTCCGGGCTGACGCGCGGTGATGTCCGGCTTCTTCTTCGGCTGCTTGGGAGCCGGCTTCTTCGCGGCCGCCTTGGGGGCGGGCTTCTGCGGGGGAGTCGGCTTCTTGCGCTGGCTGCGGGGCTGGTTCTTCGGCTGCGCGCGCGGAGCCGGCTTGGGCTGCTCGATGACCACCGTGTGCGGGTCCTCGGCAGGCGTCTTGCCGTGCTTCTTGTCGCGCTCCTGCTTGGCCTTGAAGGCAGGGGTCCCGGGCGCCGGGTTGTTGCGGATGACGTAGAACTGCTGACCCATGGTCCAGAAGTTCGAGGTGGTCCAGTAGAACAGCACGCCCAGGGGGAACGCCACGCCACCGACCGCGAAGACGACCGGCAGGATGTACAGCAGGAGCTTCTGCTGCTGGGCGTACTGACCGGTCATCGCGTCGGCCGGCATGTTCTTGCTCATCAACTGGCGCTGGGTCGTGAACTGCGTCGCACACATGATGAGGACCAACGACATCGTCAGGATCTTGGTCTCGACCGCATCGCTCTTCAAGAAGGTGTCCGCGATCTGCGCACCCAGGAGCTTGGCGCCCTGCAGCTGCTCGGCGTTCTCCGCTGTCATGAAGCCCCGGGCTCCCTCGGCGCCGTTGCGAGCCGCCTGGTCGATGACCCGGAACAACGCGAAGAAGATCGGCATCTGCAGGATCAGCGGCAGGCACGAGGCGAACGGGTTGGTGCCCGTCTCCTTCCACAGCTTCATCTGTTCCTGGGTCAGCCGCTCCCGGTCGTGCTTGTACTTCTGCTGAAGCGCCTTGATCTGCGGCTGGAGCAGCTGCATGTTGCGGCTGGACTTGATCTGCTTGACGAACAGCGGGATCAGCAGGGTACGGATCGTCACGGTGAGACCGATGATCGACAGGACCCACGTCCATCCGGAGTCACCGGAGAGCCCGATAGCCTCGAACAAGCGGTGCCAGACCAGCAGGATCCCGGACACGGCGTAGTACAGCGGCGTCATGATCGCGCCGCCGATGTCGCCTAGGAAGCCGAACATTGTTCTCCTCTGTGTGACTGCGGAACCGGGTCGTAGCCGCCGGCACTCCACGGATGGCATCGCAGGACGCGACGACCAGCAAGCCAGGTACCGCGCACCGCCCCATGAGTCTCCACGGCCTGCAAAGCGTAGGCCGAGCAGGTCGGATGGTAGCGGCACACCTGGCCGTACAACGGGCTGATGGCGAATCGATACGCCTTCAGCAACCAGATCAAGATGTGCTTCATCGAACGCCCGAACGGGCCAGTGCCGCATCCAGGTGCTCGGCGAGCGTCGACGAGTCGGCTCCCTGCGAGGAGGGAAGCGCTCGGACGACCACCCGGGACCCGCCCGGAAGGGCGTCGACCCGAGCACGCATCAGGTGTCGCAGCTGGCGCTTGACGCGATTGCGCTGCGCCGCCGAACCCACTGCCTTGCTCACGACGAAACCGACGGACGTGTGTCCGCCGGTTCCTGGAACGACATGGGTGACGAGGGTGGGCTGAGCTCCTCTGGCTCCACGACGGATCGTGTGCCGGAAGTCCTCCCCGTTGCGCATGCGTTGACCGCGCGCGAGCAACGGATCAGGCAGACAGCTTGGCGCGACCCTTGCGCCGACGGTCCGCGAGGATCGCGCGGCCGGCACGGGTGCGCATGCGCAGGCGGAAGCCGTGCTTCTTGGCACGACGACGGTTGTTCGGCTGGAAAGTACGCTTGCTCACGATGCAGTCCTTCTGATGTGTGGTGTCTCACGGATTCACGTGGATTCGGCCGTTCGACGGCCACCGCTCGCCCACGAACGATCAGTGATCGCGGGCACGCGGCGGAAGTCGTTCTGGGACGACTAGACAACGGTACGGGGGCGCTTGACCGGGGTCAAACTGACCCCATACGCCGCATCG